>NC_017262.1:0-1497500 GCF_000175255.2 Zymomonas mobilis subsp. mobilis ATCC 10988
ATTTTTAAGACTCTTGTCGCTTCCCCCTTGATTGGCGGGGATTGCTCTTCCAAAAAGCAAGAACATACCGGATCATATTTGAGTCTGTTATTTAGGCTTCAATAGACAAAGAATCAGATATGTCGGGTCTCCGCGACAAGAGGCTCAAGAGCGCAAAAGCTGTCTTTTCAAAAGATACAGTTTGCCGGAAATACACTCTCCATTGATACAAGGCAAAGCAAAGCGGGGTAGTAGAATAGCGTGCTGAATCCAGTGCAAAAAGAAGGTGGAGATATGCAGCCCCCGTCACAGGACTGGGCTTCATTACTGCCAGCTGCATGGAGCGAAGCGCGCCAGATATTGCGCAAAAAATGCGGCAGCCGGACTTTTGAAAGCTGGCTTAAATCCCTGATGCTTGCCGATTTTGATAGCCAGAAAAAAATCATTCGCTTGGCTTGCCCCAGCGAATTTATGGCTAACTGGATATCCTCTCATCTGTCAGATGAGCTTTTGCTGGCATGGCGGACAGTCTGGCCGGGCATTGCCGAAGTCAAGGTCAGCGTCCGTAACCCAGAATCGCAACCTTTGCTCCTCGATGTTACCGAAATAGAATTACCGCTAGGGGATCAACCTCGCCCATTGCCGAAAAAACCGGCAAAGAAAAAACAATCTGTTCCCGCCACACCCAAAAGCACTAGCCCTGAAAAAAAGGCGGAGGGTGAGGATCAAAATCAATTCGAAGAACGCTATAATTTCGACAATTTTGTTGTCGGTAAAGCAAATGATCTAGCCTATCGGGCGGCTTGCACTTTTGCCGAAGGTGGCAAACTCGATTTCAATCCGCTTTTTCTCTATGGCGGAACGGGGCTTGGAAAAACCCATCTCATGCATGCCGTGGGCATTGAATATCTCAAACGGCATCCGAACAGCACGGCTTTGTATATGTCGGCTGAAAAATTCATGTATGATTTTGTCGCTTCGATGCGCGCCAAGGATACCCATAGCTTCAAAGCCCGCCTGCGTTCTGCCGATCTTCTGATGATTGATGATGTCCAATTCATTGCCGGAAAGGATTCCACACAGGAAGAATTCTTTCACACAATGAACGAGGTCATCACCGCTGGCCGTCGTCTGGTTATTTCTGCCGATCGCAGCCCACAAGATCTTGAACGGATTGAAAGCCGTATTCTATCCCGTTTGTCATGGGGCTTGGTGGCTGATGTCAATCCGGCCGATTTCGAGTTGAGATTAAATATTATCCTCAAAAAACTCGAAGCCATGCCACAGGTCTCAATGCCAGAAGATATCGTTTTCTTTCTGGCCAAACGGATTTGTACCAATGTGCGGGAATTGGAAGGCGCGCTTAATCGGGTGGTTGCCTATGCAACGCTTTCCAATCGCCCCATCAATATGGATTTCGTTACCGAAACCTTGGCCGATCTCCTTCGGACAACGCAACAGCGCGTAACGGTTGAAGATATTCAAAAACGGGTTTGTGACCATTATCACCTTAAATTAGCGGATATGAGTTCTAAAAGACGGGACAGGGTTATTGCTCGCCCACGCCAAGTTGCGATGTATCTTTCAAAGCAACTTACTTCCCGTTCATTACCAGAAATCGGGCAACGTTTTGGTGGGCGCGATCACACCACGGTTATTCATGCCATTCGGCAGATAGAAAAGCTGCGGATAACGGATGAAGATGTCGATTCGGATGTCCGTTTGCTGATGCGCCAATTTGAAGGCTAACCGCTTTTTTTAGAATAAGGGTTGAATGCCTCGCTTGTGATTTTTATGAATCACTTTCTTTCCTATTCCCGACCAACCATCCGAATTGAGAATTATGCTTAGTTTTTCGGCTATTACTGTCCGGCTTGGAGGCCAACTTATCCTTGATCAGGCCACGGCCAGCCTACCACCCGGTAGCCATGTCGGCTTAATCGGTCGTAACGGGGCAGGGAAGTCAACCTTAATGAAGGTGGTTGCCGGTTTATTGGAAGCCGACAGCGGCGAATTATCCATGCCGCGCGGGACACGGATCGGCTATATAGCACAGGAAGCGCCCGAAGGATCAGCCACGCCTTATGAAACTGTATTGGCGGCTGATGAAGAACGTTCGCGCCTGATGGAAGCAAGCGAAACGGAAAGCGATCTTGAAAAACTGGCCGAAATTCATGAAAGACTGAACACGATTGATGCTTATACCGCGCCAGCAAGGGCAGCGCGTATTCTGGCTGGTCTTGGTTTTGACGAAACTATGCAGCATCAACCGCTTTCGGCTTTTTCAGGTGGTTGGCGGATGCGGGTCGCCTTGGGCGCACTTTTATTCTCAGCGCCTGATCTGTTGCTGTTGGATGAACCTTCCAACCATCTTGATTTGGAAGCCGTGCTTTGGCTTGAAAACTTTCTGCGGGGATATCGTGGGACGTTACTTTTAATCAGTCACGAACGCGATTTTCTGAATAAGGTTGCCGACCATATTTTGCATTTACAGCAAGGCAAGCTGACCCTTTATCCGGGGGGATATGATGCTTTTGAAAGACAGCGGGCAGAAAGACTCTCCCAACTCGAATCGGCACGTAATCGGCAATTAGCCGAAAGGGAAAAATTACAAAGTTTTGTCAATCGTTGGCGGACAAAAGCTCATTCTGCCCGTCAGGCACAAAGCCGGATGAAAGCACTGGAAAGAATGGAACCGATTGCCGCTGCGGTCGAAGATCCATCACTCAGCTTTTCTTTTCCAAGTCCCGATGACAATCTGAAACCGCCTTTAATCACGCTAGATCAAGCTGCGGTCGGTTATGATGACAAGCCGATTTTGACCAAGCTTAATCTGCGCATCGACCCTGATGACCGAATCGCGTTCATCGGTCGGAACGGTAACGGTAAGACAACCTTGGCAAAGCTGATTGTTGGCCAATTGCCTACAGTCGATGGCCAGATGGTTACTTCTTCCAAGATAAAGGTAGGCTATTTCACCCAATATCAAGTGGAAGAACTGGATGTTGACGATAGTCCGCTGGACCATATGACGCGGCTTATGCCGGGCGCGTCAACAACAGCCGTGCGGTCACAATTAGGGCGTTTTGGTTTTTCGGGTGATAAAGCGACCCAAAAAGTGGGCAGCATGTCTGGTGGTGAAAGGGCAAGATTGGCCTTGGCATTGATTACCCGCGACGCACCTCATCTGCTTATTTTGGACGAACCAACGAACCATCTTGATGTAGATGTTCGGCAAGCCTTGATCGAGGCTTTGGCTGATTATCAGGGCGCCGTTATCATCGTTTCCCATGATCGCCATATGTTAGAATTAACTGCAGACCGCCTCATTTTGGTCGATAATGGTAAAGCCACTGATTTCGATGGCGATTTGAATGATTATACCAATTTCATTTTAGGCAAATCTGATAAACCCACCTCAGATGCTCCGGTAAAAGCACAAGATAAAAAAGCCGACAAGCGCGCTAGGGCAGAAAAAAGGCAACAAAACAAAGCCTTGCGCGATGAAATCAAAAAACTTGAAGGTGAAATCAGCAAGTTAACTTCTCGCAGAAGCGAGATAGATCAGGCTTTATTTGATCCCGATCAGGCCTCTCCCAAGGACAAAAAACTGACCGTTACCCAGTTAATGAAGTCGCGCGCTGATATTGAAGACGAAATCAATAAAAAAGAAGCGATCTGGCTCGAAAAAAGCGAAATGCTTGAATAGCTTGGGTGAAATATCACTTTTTATCTAGCGTGTAGGCGGGTTCTTTTCTAAAAGCCCGCTTCCATGCTCAAGGAAAGCGCTATAGATATCCCACTCTCTTGGATGTCAACTGCGTTATAAAAGTCTCTATTCGCGGTAAAAGGGACTAATCCGCAAAAAGATGTCGCTTTTTATTTTATTTTTTTGCGTTTCTAACTAAAACTACTATGACAAAACAAACTAGCTTGAAATTTCTTTTAAGATTTCTTTGAAGAAATCGCTGGTTCGATTATGCGTAATTAGGCAAAAACACGCTTTTCGTTTGATATGCGATGCTTTTTGGCAACATTTTGAGCTATATGTGTGCTTGCACCGCTCGCTTGCTTTGTTTAGTTACGATAGTAATCCGTAAGGGTTTGATTGAAAGGGGATGACAATGCGTAAGCTGGCCATTGTGGCTGCGCTCGCCTCTAGCGCAATAGCTGCACCGGCGCTCGCTCGCGACGGTGCTTGGTATGTCAGCGTCGACGGCGGTGGTCTGTTCGTCGAAGACATACATTATAAACTTCCGAACGCCCAGTCTGCTAGAATGGGTAACAAAGCAGGCTATGATGTCGACGCCAATGTTGGTTACGACTTCGGGCCGTTCCGTGTTGAAGGTGAAGCTGCCTACAAAAGCTCCAATAATGGGAACTTTTCGGCAGGTGGTACCACGGCTAAAAGCCATGGTTCAACCGATGTCTTGAGCTTCATGTTGAACGGTATGTTCGACTTTGGCGGCAAAAATGACGGTGTTTCCGGCTTTATCGGAGGCGGTGTCGGTGTCGCTCGCGTCGCACTTAACCATTATTCATTAGGTGGCGGTAACAGCTTCGCCAACGATAACGATGCCCATTTCGCATGGCAGGTCATCGCTGGTATCCGTAAGCCGGTCACCAAAATGATCGACTTCGAACTGAAGTATCGTTTCTTCAACGTAAACGGTTTGAATTTCCGGACGACCGACATGGGCAACATGTCTGGCCGCTATCGTTCGCATAGCGTCTTGGCCGGTCTGGTCTTCAACTTCGGTGAACCGAAGGCTGCTCAGCCTGCGCCTCCTCCGATGCCGGCTCCTCCGCCTCCGACGCCACCGGCGCCTCCGCCCCCCGAAGAACCGCCTGCGCCACCGGTCCCAGCTATTCCGGGGCCGTTCCTGGTGTTCTTCGACTTTGATAAGTATAACATTACGCCAGAAGCGGCTTCTATCCTCGACAACGTTGCGTCTTCCTACGCCCAGACTGGGCAGGCTCGCGTGGTTGTTGCTGGTTACACCGATACCGCAGGTCCGGCTAAATACAACATGGGTCTGTCACAGCGTCGTGCAGATTCTGTTAAAGCTTATCTGGTCGGCAAGGGTGTTCCTGACGATGCAATGGCTACCGAAGCTTACGGTAAAACGCATCTTCTGGTTCAGACGGCTGATGGTGTTCGTGAACCTCAGAACCGTCGCGTCGAAATCACTTTCGGCCCGGGTTCAGGTCAGTAATTTTCACTGCCTTTTTAGGCTTCAACAAAAAAAGGCCGGTCATTTTGACTGGCCTTTTTTTATCTTTTGCAGTCTACTTCCTTGTCGCTCTTTGCCTTTTCGACAAAATACAGAATGTAACTGTCTTTATGGGCATGATGAGGCTAAGCTCTTTTCATAACAAAAGATAAGAGGTGCCTCTCATGGGTAATCTTCAACAGTTAGCTCTCGATGCAGATATCGCCGCAGTGAAACAGCAAGAAAAATTGCTGCGCTTACCGGAATTTAATGAAGATATTGCATGGCAACTCGGCTCTTATATTCGCCAGATTGCTGTTCAGAAAAACTACCCGATTGCGATTACCGTCGCCCGTTTTAATCAGCCGCTTTTTTATTGTGCTATGCCCAACAGCTCACCCGACAATAAAAATTGGCTCCGACGGAAAGCCGCAACAGTCGCCCATTATTACACCAGTTCCTATGCCGTTGGCCTAAAGTTGAAGAAAAAAGGCGTTACAACCTTATCTGGCTATGGCCTCGATGATAAAGATTACGCCACGCATGGTGGGGCTTTTCCAATCACGGTAGAAAAGGCTGGTATTGTTGGATATATTGCCGTTTCAGGCTTAGATCAAAGAGACGATCACGCTCTTGTCGTTCAAGCCTTGGCTGTTCATCTTGGCCTTCCGGCTGAAAAAACAGCGCTCGAATATCTGACCCAAGATAGCCTTGGCAAGGCAAGACTTGATGAAACCATTGTCTGACGATATCACTTGTTATAAAATTTGATATCCTCAACAATTTGTTACAATCTTATTCATCATAGTATAACAATTCGTTGAATATAATTTCTCTGCATTCAGGTCAAAATACGACCTATTTTGCCTGTCAGAGGCGTTATTTTCTGGAAAAAAGTTATCTTATATCGGCTTGAAACCTCCTATTCTCATGCTGATATAGGTAGCAACAATATCTCAATTGGAGATTATCTATTATGGCAAATTGGAATGATTCCCGGATGACCGTGACGGAATCTGCTGCGCGTGGCCGTAACGGAGCTTCGGAGCGGGACGCCGGTCTTCGCTCCTATATGCTTTCGGTTTATAATTATATGGCTGGCGGTGTATTGCTTACCGGCATTGTTGCCTATCTTGTGGCACATTCAGCCTTAGGCGCGGCCATTATTTTCTCACCTTTGCGTTGGCTGGTTATTCTGGCGCCGCTGGCTTTTGTTTTCGCCCTTAGCGCTGGTGTAAACCGCTTCAAGCTTTCGACGTTAAAAACGCTTTTCTGGTCTTATGCGGCCGTCATGGGACTTTCGATGGCGGTGATTTTCTTCGTCTATACCGGCACGTCTATTGCCCAGACCTTTTTTGCAACGGCTGCTGCCTTTGCAGGGCTCAGTGTTTTTGGCTATCTGACGAAGAAGGACTTGTCTGGTATTGGTAGCTTCCTGATTATGGCTGTTTTCGGCTTGATCGTAGCCTCTTTACTGAACATGTTCATTCACTCTTCATCGCTGCAATTCGGTATCAGTGCTTTAGGCGTGCTTATTTTTGCTGGCCTTACCGCTTATGATACGCAGCAAATCAAAAGCATGTATTTCATGACTTCTGGTGGTGAATACGCCGGTAAAATGGCAGTGATGGGCGCTTTAAGCCTCTATCTGGACTTCATCAATATGTTCAGCTTCCTGCTGAACTTCATGGGTGACCGTCGCTAATCACCTTAATTGATTGCTAAAAAAGAAAAGCCCGAAATTCTGTTTCGGGCTTTTTTAGTATAAAGAGTAAATTTTCAGGCTTTAAGCGCTTTATTTCGGCTGTTGATTGGCCTTTTGGGTAACGTTGGGTTTCGTAGAAGAGGCCACCGCTTGCTCTTTCTCTAACTTTTGCTCTCCCTTATTGATTTTATGAAGCAGGCTTTCTTTGGGATTAAGGTTAGCTGCCAAAAATTCAGCGCTACGCTTCCACGCCTCATTTGCAGCCACTTCATTATAAGCAGGCTGGGTTTCATTCATAAAACCATGTCCGGCATTGGGATAAAAATAACATTCCAATGGCACAGAGGCGCTTTTTAGGGCTGACACCCAATTTAAAGCCGCCGCATTAACCGCAGAATCCGATGTGCCGAAATGAAGCTGTAACGGCGCTTTGATATGGGCAGCTTCATTCATAGGGGGCGTCTCGCTATAATAAGCGACTGCTGCCGCTAACGCATCTTGGGCTTGCGCAGCAGTATATTGAGCCAGTTTGCCACCCCAACCAAAACCGATAGCTCCGACTTTTCCTGTAGAATAGCGCTGATTTTTAAGCCAATCGACCGTCATCGCGGCATCTTTGACAAGCCATGACCAATCGACACCCCTTAGCAAGGCGCGTGTTTTGGCCGGATCGTCCGGCATACCACCCCAAGCAGACAGAAAATCCGGTGCCAAGGCAATATAGCCATTCAATGCCATTTTACGGGTATATTCCCGCGTGGCAAAATCCAGCCCTTGCTCGTCATGGATAATGAGAACAGTCGGTAATTTATTTCTGGCAGCGGCCGGTACCGCAATATAGCCATGCATCAATTCCCCATTGGTAACCCGCCAATTAACCCGATGGGTATTCAGCAAAGGATTAT
Organism: Zymomonas mobilis subsp. mobilis ATCC 10988; assembly: GCF_000175255.2. Taxonomy (NCBI): domain Bacteria; kingdom Pseudomonadati; phylum Pseudomonadota; class Alphaproteobacteria; order Sphingomonadales; family Zymomonadaceae; genus Zymomonas; species Zymomonas mobilis. Next base: position 7,803 of record NC_017262.1, read on the forward strand.
CGTCCCCTTTATCAATCGGAAAAGGGAAGGACTTCTTTGCAGGGGGATTTTCTTCTGCTGCCAAAGCGCGTCCTATAACCGTCTCTGATAACAGACCAGCCGTCCCAAATTGTAGAATTGCTTTTCCAAGACGGCGGCGGTTAATCGCCTGATCTCTTATTTTGTCTAAAAAAAGGCCTTTTAAAGCCATAAAAAACCTCTTCTAAATAGCACCATCGACAGCCGACAAGTCTTCTTTCAAAAGTCGGTTAATCAAATCTTCGGCACAACGATTTAAAGCCTCGCGATCGACCGAGCGGATTACCAGATTGACTCCACCGCTGCCATTTCGGAAAAAAGGATAGCTTCCCAATTTGCAGAGGGCATGATCTTTCTCGGTTTCTTGCAAGATTTTGGCAATCTGGCTTTCACCATTCCAGCTTCCGACAGTGCGGGATAGAACAGGTTTCCCACCGGATAAAGTGCCGTTCAGACTTTCAAGCATGGCTGTTACAATTTTAGGCACACCGGCCATGATAAAAATATTGCCGATACGGACACCGGGCGCACCAGAAACCGGATTTTTAATCAGTGTTGCTCCTTCTGGTGTTCTTGCCATCCGGAGCCGGGCAGGGGTCACACCGCCACGATCGGCATAATAGGCGTCAAGACAGGCTTTGGCCTCGGGATGAATAATAACGGGAAGCCTCAAAGCCTGACTGATAGATTCTACAGTAATATCGTCATGGGTCGGGCCAATGCCACCAGTTGTAAATAAATAGTCATGATTGTCTTTCAGGGCGAGAACGGCCTCTCCAATGGCCTGACTGTCGTCAGGAATAACCCGAACTTCCGCTAACCTGATTCCCTGCATGTTCAACCATGAAGCAATCTGGGCAATATTTCGATCTTCGGTGCGTCCAGACAAAATTTCATCACCGATAACCAACAAAGCGGCCGTCCATACGCGATTATTTGTTGTCATTTTCAGTCCGTCCTTTTCCTCTTTCCTCTGATGCGGCAGATATTCCGAATCCGAAAACGGAATATGTTAATGCGGCTCGCAAAGGGAAAGCTTATTGGTTATAGCAGAAGTTATGACCGAATATATCCATGTCAAAGAAGGTGATGCGGCTATTCGTACGCATGCCATCAAACTTTACGATGAAAACGCTTTTGCCGGAATGCGGAAAGCAGGCCGATTGGCGGCTGATGTTCTTGATGCGTTGGTGCCTTATGTCAAACCGGGCGTCACTACCGAAGCCCTTGATACTCTGGCCGATGACCTGATCCGTCAGGGCGGCGGTGTTTCTGCCTGCCGTTATTACCGCGGTTATCCGAAATCGGTTTGTATCTCTGCGAATCATGTGATTTGCCACGGTATTCCGGGGCCAAAAGCACTCAAATCAGGCGACATCATCAATATTGATGTGACCGTTATTGTCGATGGATGGCATGGCGATACCAGCCGGATGTTCTTCGTCGGGGATGTGCCTTTAAAGGCTAAAAAACTGGTTGATGTGACCTATCAGGCTTTAATGCTTGGCATCGAACAGGCCAAACCCGGAAATCATATCGGCGATATCGGCTATGCTATCCAGACATTGGCTGCCAAACATCGCTACGGCGTTGTCCGTGATTTCTGCGGCCATGGTTTGGGCAAGGTTTTCCACGACCGACCAGAAGTCGTCCATGTTGGTATTCCGGGTGAAGGTGTTGAGTTAAAGCCGGGGATGCTGTTCACGATTGAACCGATGATCAATATCGGCAAGCCGGATGTCAAAATTCTGGATGATGGTTGGACATCCGTTACCCGCGATCGTTCACTTTCCGCCCAGTTCGAGCATTCTATCGGCATCACAGAAAAGGGTTGCGAAATCTTTACAAAAAGCGCAGCCGGATTAGATGCACCACCTTACCAGGTATAACATTGTTATTTTATAACAAAAATTCATGATAAGCTATCATACATAATTTGGGGATAGTGAATATAATGCAAAGTATTCGTTTCTTTTCCGATAACGCTGCCACTGTCGCAGCCCCCGTCATGGATGCTATTATCGCCGCCAATCAAAGCGACATGGCTTATGATTCCGATAAATGGAGTCAGAAACTTGACGCTATTTTCTCGGAATTATTCGGGACAGACGTAACGGCTCATTGGGCAGTCACCGGAACGGCGGCCAATGCCCTGTCTTTATCCGCTATCTGCCCGCCTTTTGGGGGGGTCTTATGCAGTCAGGATGCCCATGTCCAAACGGATGAGGGGGGCGCTCCTGAATTTTATACCGGCGGTTCCAAATTGCTGTTGGTTCCAGGTGAAGGCGCTAAAATTACGCCCGAAGCCTTAAAGACAAGAGCTGAAGCGATTGCTGACAGCGTCCATATGGTGCAACCTCATGCGGTGACCATTACCAATTCAACTGAATTAGGTCAGGTTTACACACCAGAAGAAACAGCGGCTATTGGTGCCGTTGCCCGTGAAAAAGGCTTGCGTTTCCATCTGGATGGCGCCCGTTTTGCTAATGCGGTTGCTGCTCTCGGTTGCAATCCGGCTGATCTGACATGGAAAGCCGGTGTTGATTTGATGAGCTTCGGCTTTACCAAAAATGGTGCCATGGCCGCAGAAGCGATCGTTTTCTTCGATCGTGAGCTTGCTGCCCACAATAAACGTCGCCGGAAACGGGCAGGTCATTTGCTGTCCAAAGGTCGCTTCATTGCCGCCCAAATCGAAGCCATGTTGAAAAATGATTTATGGCTTGATCTGGCGCGTTCTTCCAATACCGTTGCCAAACGGATTGCAGAAGCTGTTGATCCCAAAAGACATGCCTATCCGGTCAAAGCCAATGAAGTCTTCTTATTCATCTCGATGGAAGAACGGGCAGAATTGCGGAAACAGGGCTTTGTTTTCTATGACTGGGGTCATGACAAAATTCGTCTGGTTGCCTCATGGGATCAGCCGGAACATGAAGTCGTTGCATTAGAAAAAGCCTTAAAGGCTTTATAAAAAGAAGGTCGGATAACCATCCGAAAGAGGGGATAGAATGAACGAAGCAGAAAGGGAGAGTCAGTCAGAATCAAAGCTGACATCCCCCAAGGTATTTTTGCCTTTTTTGCTGGTAATTTTGATCTGGAGTACGACATGGATTGTCATTCGGGATCAATTACATTCTGTCCCCGCGAACTGGTCAATTTGTTACCGCTTTTTTGTCGCCGGATTGCTGATGATGCTCTTCTGCCGGATAAAAGGGTACAAATTGGCCTTGGATCGTGGCAACCAATTTTTCTGCATAACCGTTGGCCTGCTTTTGATTTCCGTTGATTACGGTTTTCTTTATGCGGCTGAAAAACATATCACTTCGGGGCTGGTTGCGGTTGTCTTTGCCCTTATCATTATCCCCAACAGCTTTTTTGCACGGGTTTTCTTAGGCAAAAAAAGCTCACCTTATTTTATTCTCGGTGCTGTTTTGGCCGGTATCGGCCTAGGCCTGCTTTTCCGTAGTCAGCTAGCTTATTTGCCAGATCGAACGGAAATGAAATTAGGTCTGGGCATGTCTCTTCTGGCGGTTCTGGCCACTTCGCTGGGTGAAATTCTACTCTCAACCCCACGAGGAAAATCACAACCGATGCCGGTCTTTTTGGCATGGTCAATGCTCTGGGGTAGTCTTGGAATCGGTTCGGCGGCTTTCTTTCTGGATGGCGCACCGGTTATCGGCGGCATAGCCTATTTGGGTGGGCTACTATACCTCACACTTTTTGCCTCGGTGCTCGCCTTTGTTTTATATTTTTATGTTTTACATATCATTGGGCCCGATATGGCAGCTTATGCCCATGTGTTAAGCCCCGTGCTCGCGATGGTCATTTCGACGCTCTATGAAAATTATATCTGGAGCAGCTCTGCCATTGCAGGCAGCATCATGGTGTTGGCAGGCCTTCTGCTCGCTATGAAATCACAAAAAAAATCAATACGTTCTGTCATGGTAAAGGCAAGGATCGATTAAATCCGCTTATCAAGCTTCGATCCGCTTCCTTTCTTGCACAATCTTCAATCAAGGTCAGGAGATAAATATGTCAGAGAATCACTCTGATACGCCCGTGGTCATCCACCGTCATGCCTACAGACCTCCTGATTGGCTGGTGCCGACAATCGCGCTTGATTTTGCCCTTGATCCTCAAAAAACACGCGTCAAGGCACGCCTTCAGGTAAAACGCAACGGCGACCATAACCGCCCTTTAAAATTGGACGGTAATAACCAAAAGCTTCTTGCTTTTTCAGTTGACGGGCAGGATGCCCAATCACAGGTAAAACAGGAAAAAGAGGGTCTGGTTATCGCGCTTGGCGGTGAAGCCCATACGATCGAAACCGAGGTAGAAATTTCGCCCGAAAGCAATTCCCAGCTTATGGGACTCTATGCTTCTTCGGGACTGCTTTGCACTCAATGCGAAGCCGAAGGCTTCCGCCGGATCACCTATTTCCCTGATCGTCCTGATATTCTCAGCCGCTATACCGTCAGGATGGAAGCCGATGAAAAGGCTTTTCCAGTCTTGCTCTCCAACGGCAATCTGACTTTGGAAGGCAAAAGCGAAAATGGCCGCCATTTTGCGCTTTGGAATGATCCTTTTCCGAAACCCTGTTATCTCTTTGCCTTGGTCGCGGGTAATTTGGCTGCGTATCGTGACGAATTTATAACCCAGTCAGGCCGTAAAGTTGCGCTCGCTATCTGGGTTAGACCGGATGACATCAACAAGACTCATCACGCCATGAATGCCTTAAAAATGGCAATGGCATGGGATGAAAAGGTCTATGGCCGCGAATATGATCTTGATCAGTTCAATATTGTGGCAGTTGATGATTTCAACTTCGGTGCCATGGAAAATAAAAGCCTGAATATCTTCAATTCACGCTATATTCTTGCCGATCCTGATACCGCAACCGATGCTGATTACGATGCGATTGCAGGGGTCGTTGCCCATGAATATTTCCATAACTGGTCAGGCAATCGCGTCACTTGTCGCGACTGGTTCCAGCTTTCTCTGAAAGAAGGCTTCACCGTTTTCCGCGACCAAAGTTTTTCGGCCGATCTCGGCTCTCCTGCGGTCAAACGTATCGAAGATGTCCGTAGCTTGCGGGCGGCTCAATTTCCCGAAGATGCAGGGCCTTTAGCCCATCCGATCCAGCCCGATAGCTATATCGAAATCTCGAATTTCTATACAGCAACGGTTTATAATAAAGGAGCAGAAATCATCCGAATGATGCATCAGTTGCTAGGTGCAGAAAAATTCAGGAAGGGAACTGATCTTTATTTTGAACGCCATGATGGTGAAGCGGCTACCTGCGAAAATTTTGTCGCTGCCATGGAAGAGGCAAGCGGGGTCGATCTGACGGATTTCCGCCACTGGTATCATCAGGCAGGTACGCCTGAATTAAAAGCCAGTTTGAAATGGGATGGCGCGACAAAAACAGCAACGCTTACTTTGTCGCAAAAAACAGCCGCCACACCATCCCAACCTGAAAAACAGCCAGTTGTTTTACCTGTCGCGATAGCCTTAATTGGCAAGCAAACGGGTAAAAATCTTATTGGGGAACAGTTGCTCACGCTGACCAAAGACAGCGAAAGCTACCGTTTTGAGAATCTGGCTGAAGAACCGCTTCTTTCAATCAACCGCCATTTCTCGGCACCTGTTACGGTTGAAAACCAAGTCAGCCCCGAAGATCTCGCCTTCCTTTCGGCCAATGATGATGATCCTTTTGCTCGCTATGAAGCCATGCAGCAATTGATGCTTGATTTCATGGTTGCTCGCGTGCGGGGTGAACAGGTCGATCCAAAAACGGTTATCAATGCGGTTGAAAAAACGCTGACTAACAAAGATTTGGATAACGCCTTCATTGCCGAAGCCGTTATTCTGCCTTCTGAAAATATGGTCGGCGAAAAACTCGATATCGTTGATCCGAAACGGATTGCAGAAATCCGCGATGATCTCCGTAAAATGCTGGGGCAGACGCTCGAAAAATTGTGGCAGCAAGCCTATCAAAGCTGCGAACGGCCAAGCTACCAATATACCCCCGAAGCCGTTGGGGCGCGTCGTTTGAAAAATGTCGCACTCAGCTATCTGGCAGCTGGGGAACTGGCTGATGCGCCCAGCATAGCATGGCTACAATTTGAAAAAGCCGACAATATGACCGATCGGCGCGGCGCTTTGGATGTGCTGGTTAACGGCTTCTCGCCAGAAAGAGAAAAGGCGCTCACCGCTTTTTATGAACGCTATAAAGGCAATGCGCTGGTTATTGACAAATGGTTTGCGGTTCAGGCTTTCTCAACCCGTCCAGATGTCATAGAAAATGTGAAGAAACTGGCAAAACATCCTGATTTTACACTGAAAAATCCGAACCGTGCGCGCGCTTTAATTGGCAGCTTCGCTCATAATGCCCGCGCTTTCCATGATTTATCAGGGGAGGGATATCGCTTTGTCACGGATATGGTCATCGCGCTCGACAAGATCAATTCGCAGACGGCGGCCAGAATGATTGCACCCTTTGGCCGCTGGCAACGCTACGGTTCCGATCGGGCAGAAATGATGCAGAATGCCTTGAAACGCATTTTATCCACGCCTGATTTGTCCCGTGACGTGTTCGAGCAAGCCTCAAAAAGCCTGCTTCCGAACAAAGCCTAAAACTGAAATGACCTAATCAATAAATAATCCCTCAACAAAAAAGGCTGCCTTTCATGGCAGCCTTTTTTATCTCGAAATAGATCCTGTTATGTCGGATATGACCGACTTACCGCACAATAATCACTTAAAATTCTTCATAGCGGGCAGGGTCTTGGTCGGCCAAGCGGCCATCAGGCCGTGCTAAAGTCGCGATTATTTCTATATCCTGCGGCGACAGCTCGAAATCAAACAAGGATAGATTTTCAATCTGACGCTCTTTGCTAGAGGCTTTCGGAATCGGTATCGCTCCAAGCTGGACATGCCAACGCAAAATAACCTGCGGGATAGACTTACCCAAGCGATCCGCAATTTTTTTAATCGTGTCGTCCTGTAGCAACTTGCTGGCACGTCCCAAAGGACTCCATGACTCGGTAACAATGCCATGGGCTTTATCCCATGCCCGCTGCTCTTCCTGCGGAAAATAGGGATGCAATTCCACCTGATTGACAACCGGCGTTACACCTGTCTCTTTAATCAGCCTTTCCAGATGTTCTGGTAAAAAGTTACAGACACCAATCGAACGGATTAACCCTTTTTTTCGGGCTTCAATTAAGGCCTGCCACGCCTCGACATAGAGATCTTTGCTCGGATTAGGCCAATGAATCAGATAGAGATCATAATAATCAAGCTGTGCCCGATAAAGCGACTCCTCGACCGTTGCAATGGCCTCTTCAAAATGATGATGTCGCCCCGGTAATTTGGACACGATCCGCAATTTATCACGGGCAATACCGGCCTCGCGAACAGCTTCGCCTACAGCACCTTCATTCTCATAATTAAAAGCGGAATCGAGCAAGCGGTATCCGACTTTAATCGCGCTGACGATATCGGAAACACCGGCCGAACCATTGAGCTTATAGGTGCCAAAACCTACCGCAGGCAAATCATTGCCGTCATTCAGACGGATCGAGGGTATCGAAATAGGGGACATCATACTTCTCCATATAGAGGATGATTCCCTCATCCTGACCCTATTGATAAAGGCTGTAAAACCCCGCTTTCCAAAGAAAACGCTGTCATACGACCATCGGAGCGATTTCTACGATCAATGCTTTAAAAAAGCGAAAGGGGACAATCTATCTGGAATAGGTGAAAAGGGGTGTTTTCAGCGAAATAGAAAAAGCAAAAAAGAAAAAAGGCTCAAATGAAGAAAACCACTCGTCCTTCTTTATTCAAGAAATCTCGATCCGAGGATAAACATTTCTTACCCCAAATAACGACTAATCACCTTTTTCCTTGCCGAAAGAATGCGTAGCGATATCTTAATGGCTTAATGGCTTAATGGCTTAATGGCTTAATGGCTTAATGGCTTAATGGCTTAATGGCTTAATGGCTTAATAGCTGGTGGTATCTCGAAAAAAGAAAATATCCCTATCCCATGGCAGCCAAGCGCTCACGGCCACGCTATTGGGTCACGTTATGGAAATAACCTAATTAGGAAAGTAGACGAAAAAAACACTTTAAACAGAGTAACAGATCTACCCGAAATACATTCAGACAATCCCAATGCAGAAAGTCTTTAATCTATCAGGCGATATATAACCGATTGATCGGAAATAAGATAAATTTTTAAAGAGAAAATAAAACGATAAGGACTATCGTTGAAATGGCTCCCCGAGTAGGATTCGAACCTACGACCTGCCGATTAACAGTCGGACGCTCTACCGCTGAGCTATCAGGGAACACTATGTCAATCACCGCGTTGGGTGTGAAGCGCGTATAACAATCAGCTATGTGTTCTGCAAGCGTTTTTTTCAAAAAAAACACAAAAAAATGAAAGCTATAGATAAAACCCGCCGTCGGCCTATAAATAGGCCTGCGGGTAAATTGGGAAGGTTCATAATGCGGCTTGATGACTACCGAAGCAGCGATAACGTCGAAGACGAACGTGGTGAAGATTTTAGCGGTGGTAATAACGGCGGTGGCGGCGGGTTTAACCTGATTAGCGGCTTGCTCGGCTTTGTCCTTGGTCGTTTCGGTATCGGCGGCGTGATCGTTTTGGTGATCATTTGTTTTATTTTTAAAATAAATCCACTGGGCTTTATAGGGGGTGGCAGTTCGACACAACCCGCGATGGCACCTCATCAGGTGCATTCTGTTCGTTCGGCACAACAGGCCTGCCAACTTAACGCCGCAAGCCTTTTCTCCTGCCGTGTCTTGGCTAGTACCGAAGACACATGGGGCAAGATTTTTGCTGATGCCGGTAAAAAATATAAACCGACAACATTGGTCTTTTATAGTCAAAGAGGTCGTTCAGGCTGCGGTGCAGCAGAATCGGCGATGGGGCCTTTTTACTGCCCAGCAGATCAGCGCGTTTATCTCGATACAGATTTCTATAATGAACTGGTCAACCGCTTCCATGCCAGCGGTGACTTTGCCCAAGCCTATGTTATCGCCCATGAAGTCGGGCATCACGTTCAAGATTTAATGGGCTTATCCGACCAAATCCGTGAACAACAAGCTAATGTCGGCAAAGCTGCCGCTAATGCCCTACAGGTGAGAATGGAATTACAGGCCGATTGCTATGCCGGAGTCTGGGCAGCGCATAACCGCGACCGGATAGAAGAGGGCGATGTCGAAGAAGGTATGCGGGCAGCGCAGGCTATTGGCGACGATACCTTAGAGAAAGCAGCAGGGATGCGACCCGTTCCTGAAAGTTTCACTCATGGCACATCTGCGGAAAGAATGCGCTGGCTCAAACGCGGGATTGATAGCGGCGATCCAGCCGTTTGCGATACCTTCCATCATGATATTGATAGTTAAATTCTGTTGAGATGAAATGTTGTTCATGTCTTTGCGAAAGCGAAAAACACATATTCGGTCAATAAAAAATAATAAATATTTTACCGTAAAAACATAAGGTTATACGCCTTATTTAGTAAAAATTATCAACTAAAATACTCTTAGGATACAGCGATGGCCTTTTTCAAAAGCGTCTATCCTGTATCCTTTTTCTTATCATGACGCTTGATATCCCGCTCTCGACGCATAGCTTGAACAAGCCAATCACCGGAAAATCTGACGACCGTCTATGATTGTAGATATTTTTTCCGCTTTTCTGGCGCACAAAAACATCCTCCCAATATGGGATGCTAGCGGATCAAGGCGCTTCTGCTCGGCATGTAAAAATAGAGCGAGCCTCTGATGAAAAAACTTTTCCATGGAACCTTCCGGTCACTGAACAGCTTCAATTATCGCCTTTGGATAAGTGGAATGTTCGTGTCCAATATCGGGACATGGATGCAACGCATTGCACAGGACTGGCTGGTTCTGGTGCATTTAACCCATCATAATGCGACCGCTGTCGGCATTATTACGGCGCTACAATTCGCCCCTGTTTTTTTACTTTTGCCTTTTTCGGGTTATGCGGCCGACCATTTTGACCGCAGAAAATTTCTGATTTTTACACAAGCGGCTATGGGATTAACCGCTTTAGGGCTGGGGATCCTGACGTTAAGCGGTTTGGTGCGTCTATGGCATGTCTATTTATTCGGTCTCATTTTGGGAGCAATCACGGCGATAGATGCTCCTGCGCGTCAAACTTTTGTTTCTGAACTGGTCAAGGAAGAGGATATTCCCAACGCGGTTGCCTTAAACTCCACCTCTTTCAATAGCGCACGCCTAATTGGGCCCGCGATTTCTGGTTTTCTGATTGCTGCATTTGGAAGCGGTGGCGTATTCCTGCTCAATGCAGCCTCTTTCGGAGCTGTCATTTTGGCGCTTTCCTTTCTGCGCCTTGATGAATTGTATCAAAGGGACAAACCCACAGACCAAAAACACGGTCTATCGGATGGTTTTCGTTATGTCCGCCATCGGCCGGATATCAAAACCATTCTGGCCATGCTTTTCCTGATTTGTACTTTCGGACTTAATTTCCCGATCTTTATTTCAACAATGGCTGTCACGGTTTTTCATGGCGAAGCCCGCCTTTATGGCCTGTTGATGTCTTCTATGGCTATCGGCTCGGTGACAGGCACCTTGTTCGTTGCCGGTCAGGCCAATCCGCATATTCGTCTGTTATTCCTCAGCACAATTCTATTCGGGATAAGCTGCCTTTTAGGGGCTTTAATGCCGGATGCACTGACCTTTGGTCTAGTTTTGGTTCTTATCGGCTTATCGGCGCAGATTTTTACAACCGCATCCAATAGTCTGGTGCAATTATCGACCGATTCCAAGGTCAGAGGACGGGTTGTCGCCATTCTTCTGGCAGTCTCGGTCGGTGGCACCCCTGTCGGTAGTTTATTGATTGGCCGAGTAGCCGATATTTGGGGGGCACGCTACGCCTTAGGCATAGGGGCAATTTCTGGCTTCACAGCCGCCTTGATCGGCTTATGCTATCTCGTCAAATATCATCGATTGCATTTATATTTTAAAAAAGGCGACATCGCTTTTAAAATGAAGGCTGTTGGCGATAAAATAAAACACCCATTCCATCGCAGGTAAATCTAAAAAGAATTTGAGATTTGAAACCATGTCCTTAATAGCTTTTATCGCGGCCGCCTCTCTTCTGACTATAACACCGGGTCTTGATACGGCTATGGTCTTGCGTGTCGCTACAAGCAGCGGAACAGGTCCGGCCTTTATGGCGGGTATAGGTGTGGCTCTTGGATGTCTGCTCTGGGGCATTGCGGCTTCACTGGGTTTAGGTGCTGTTTTACGAGCCTCTGAATTAGCCTATAACCTCATTAAATGGAGTGGCGCGGCTTATTTATGTTGGCTGGGCATAAATCTGCTTATTCACCCCCGAAAAAATCTGGTGGATAGCCTCGATCCATCGATGCCATCAGCGACAAAGGCCTTAAGACAAGGCTTCTTCACCAACATCCTTAACCCCAAAGTCGGGATATTCTACGTTACTTTCTTGCCGCAATTCATGCCGTCATCTAGCCATTTAATTCAATATGCGTTTTTACTGACCTTTATCCATGCCATGATTACAATTCTTTGGTTCGCCATTTTGGCCTTGGCAACAGCACCGCTTCTCCGATTTTTAAAAAGACCGCGATTCTTGTCTGTGATTGATCGCTTAACCGGCTGCGTTTTTATTGCTTTCGGTTTGAAAATCGCTCTTTCCAAGGCCAAATAGCGTTCAAATTTTTGCCCCTGTCACAACCATGACGATTTCAGAATCCTCTTTGGCTTCAATGGATATCGTTTCGACTTCAGCCAATCCGGCCGCATCGCCTTCTTGAAGAGTGCAATTCTCAATTGCGATTATCCCCTTGGAGACAACCAGATAGCCATATCGTTGTTCTTCCAGAGGATAGTTGATGACATCGCCCTTATTCAAAGTCGCGCCTAAAACGGCTGCATCCGCATGAATAGGTAGCGCTTCTTTATCCTCAGGATATCCCGAGGCCAAAACCACAAAACGACCGGCGTGATCTTTTTTCGGAAAGGAGCGGCTTCCCCATGACGGTTTATGGCCTGACTGATTGGGCATAATCCAAATCTGGAACAAGCGAGTATCAGAAGCCTCTCGGTTATATTCGCTATGAATAATACCGGTTCCGGCCGACATAACTTGGACAGCACCGGCCTCTATCCGCCCTTTATTCCCAAGGCTGTCCTCATGGGTTAACGCGCCTTCGCGAATATAGGTAACGATTTCCATATCTTTATGAGGATGCATGCCAAAGCCGGTATCAGGCGCAATCCGGTCATCATTCCACACTCTAACCGCGCCCCAATTTATCCGGTCGGGATCAAAATATCGAGCAAAGGAAAAATGATGTCTGGCTTGCAACCATCCATGGTCAGCAAAGCCCAGATTTTTATAAGGACGCTTTACAATCATATCACTGATCCTTTCCTGTTGTCCCAAGATCAATGACTAGAAGACGTGCTATAGATAATATATAGAAATAATATAAATATATCATTTCTGTATTTTTACTAAATTAAAGCGATTTTGATCGAGATGCCAAAATGAAATTACCCGATTTTGAAGCATGGGCGATTTTTGCCAAGGTAGCTGAATTAGGTTCTTTTGCGCGGGCAGCCGAAGCGATCCAGCTTTCCAAACCCACGGTTTCAAAGGCGGTAAGTCGCCTTGAGCAATCCTTGGGCAGTGCGCTATTCAATCGCAATTCCCGTCATATTTCTTTGACCGATCTCGGGCGGTCACTTTTGGGACATGCTAATAAAATTATTGCCGAAGCCGAAATGGCCGAAACCGAAGCCCGTGGTGGTATCCAGCGCCCTTCGGGGCTTATCAAAATAGCTGCACCAACGACTTTTGGCCTATGGCATTTATCACCGGTTCTGCCAGATTTTTTGGCGCAATATCCGGAAATAGATATCTCAATTGATTTCAGTGATGCGCTCGTTGATCTTGTGGGGGAGGGCTATGATATCGCTCTTAGAATAGCTTCTCTTGCGGATTCAGCCTTACGGGCGCGGCGGCTTTGTCCGGTGCGCCTTTTATTGGTGGCAACCAGCGATTATCTCGATCGTATTGGTCGGCCACAGCATCCCAAGGCACTCGAGAAGCAAAAAAGTTTTGTCTATACCAACAGTCGGGCTTCAGGCATGATTCGTCTGCGGCATGAACAGAGCGGCAAGGAATATGTTCTCTCGCAATCTTCCCGTTTCAGGGCTGATAATGCCGAAGCTTTTCTACCTGCCTTAGAAGCCGGATTGGGCTTTGGAATATTTCCTGATTTTATGGTCTGGGAAGGCCTGAAATCCGGCAAATTGGAACAGATATTGCCAGAATGGGACGCCGGTTCAATTGCGCTTTATCTCGTTACTTCTGCCAATCCACTAAGACCAATGCGCGTGAATGTATTACTTGATTATCTGACCAAAGCGTTTAAAAATCCACCTTGGACAAAATAAATTACTCCACGAGCTCAGAAGTTTTCTGCATTGTCTCCGAATGCCTTGCCCTGCTTTCTGCGGCAAAGGAATTCAGAAATTAAACCCTACGAAAACCACAATGCCTCCGAAGCCCATTTCGGAGGCATTATGTTTCAGTTCTATTGGGCTGTCAGTTTTTTGGCCAATTCGGCCACATGCTGGCCTAAGAATTTCGCGCCATCCAACTCATTCTCGCTAGGCTGCCGTGAACCATCGCTTGCGGCAATGGTCGTCGCGCCATAGGGCGCACCACCTGTTACTTCATCCAGCCGTCCTTGGCCTTGAAAGCTATAGGGCAGGCCGCTGATAACAAGGCCATGATGCAACAGGCTAGACATCAAGGAATAAAGCGTGGTTTCCTGTCCGCCATGCTGGGTCGCGGTAGAGGTAAAGACCGCTCCGACCTTTCCGATCAAGGCACCCTGCGCCCAGATGCCCCCCGTCCGATCCCAAAAATTCGCCATTTGTGATGGCAAACGCCCAAATCGGGTTGGTGCGCCAACAATAATGCCATCATATTCAAGCAAGTCTTTCGGCTCGGCAATCGGTGCTTTCTGGTCGATCTTGAAATGGTTCTTCTTGGCGGCTTCTTCCGGCACTAATTCCGGCACCCGTTTCACATCGGCTTCGGCACCGGCGGCGCGAGCGCCTTCTGCCACAGCATAGGCCATGCTTTCGACATGACCATAAGTGGAATAATAAAGAACAAGAATTTTAGGCATAATCAACAACCTTCTTTTGTGATGGTAAAATCTTTATGACCGTATTTTGCCCTTTAATCCGGTGACAAAAGGCCACTATTTTCCAGACCATGGTTAGCTGAAATCTTCTCCCCCGCACTTCATGAAGGGGACTATTTCTACGGTATCAATATGAAGCCTTTTTGATAAACGCTTCTAATCCTGAAAAGAGCCATGCCGATTCCTTGATTCCAGACCTCAATGATAATTTTCCAAAAGGAAGGCCTTCAGTCTGGATTACAGACATCCGCTTAAAAGATTTTAGCTCCGCTTTTCAAAAGCACCGGCGATATGCAGCGTCACATTATCGCTGACATAAGGAACATAGGTTTTAATGCCAAAATCACTGCGTTTGATTGTCGTGTCGCCTTCAAAACCAGCAGTATATTTTTTATCCAAAGGATTGATACCAGCTCCGACGAAACGCACTTTCAAAATTTCAGGTTTGGTAATGCCATGCAAAGTCAGATTACCTGTCACCACCGCTTCATTTTTACCCGTCTGACGGATCTGAGTTGACACAAAGCGGGCTTCAGGAAATTTTGCGCTATCAAACCATTGGTCGCCTTTTAACTCGTCATCCAGTTTTGAACTGGTCGTCAAAACCGAAGCGATCGGAATAGTGACAGCAAGACTCGATTTGGCAGGATTCTGCGTATCAAGATCAAGTCTGCCCGATATCTGCGAAAAAATACCCTGATAATAGGTAAAGCCAAAATGCAGCACCGAAAAGGCGACTTGGGTATGATAAGGCTCAACATCATAGCTTCCGGCCTGAATTTGTTCGGCATGGGTCACCGCTTCAGCCGAAGCCATGTCAACAGCCGTAAAAGACAAGAAAAATGCCGTAGCGGCTAAAGAAATAAACGGCTTCATTTGACGAAACTCCGGTCAAAACAACATCAAAAGCCCAAGATTTTGCCTAACAAGGATAGTCGCCTAAAAAGACATCAAGCCATTTTCCCTGTTCAAGCTATTCCTGCTAGCTCTTTCAACATAGGCTTACCGAAAGCCTTTAATTCCATAAATAGAAACAAATGAAATCTATCATTTCCAAATTTTACATCAAACTAAGCCAAGATCATCAAAAACCACTAAAAACCGGCCAATAATCAATAAAATAGCGGCTTATAAAACAGACCAATTCAAAACCAAGAAATCATAAATCATAAATCATAAATCATTTTCTCCATATATTAAAAAAAATCCCCTGACAGGCTTTCACCTCTCAAGGGACAAGGTCATTATCACCAATAAAAAACAGCCAGCCATCTCACTGTTTCATCCGAGATAATGCGATTAAAAATGACAAGATAATAACAAAGCCTTTTTGGGTCTGTCGGCTTATGTCACAGGTAATATTTCTTTCGTAAAATGGCTTAATCTAGCGGAATACCAGATATAATCTTCTTCTCTCAAACAGAATGAAGACGCTTTACCACAAGCAAAAAAGCCCATTTTAAAATATCTTATGCCTGCCGAAAAATTTTTCTTCTAATAAAATCTACCTTTTAAACAGTCATAGATAGAGCACAAAAAAATCCGGCTACCTATGCGTGATGCATATCAGGTAACCGGATAAAACCCTGTCAGGATTTAAATTCTAATTCTCTTCTCCAGAGTCTTTCTGATCAGACTCCGCACCAGAGGCTTTGCCTCGACTATTCTTCGCCGCATGGGACTCCGTATCAGCCTCTTTCCCTGCTGATTTTCTAGAAGAGGAGCCATCTATCTTTTGACCGGTCTTTACGGCGTCATCAGAATGCGCATTAGCCGCTTCCAGTTTCCGCATCATATCGGTATCCGATTGCGGCGCAGGGCTAGGCTGATCGTTGATCCAATGTAACGGCGATCCTGGCGGCGTCGTATAATAGGAAGTGCCGGTATAGAATTTGATATTCGCTTCCGCCATACGGTTACCCAGACGGCGATAGAATTCTCTTTGGACTTTCCATTTCATCATTGCCGCAGTGCGGATAGAGCCTACTAGAACCGAACCATTGCTGTCTGAAATATCGACACCCAGATCATTATAACCGGAATAAATAATGTCTTTATAGGCATCTTCTTTTCGCATTTCGTCGATAGTCTTCTGCATAATTTTAACGAGACGATCAGGGTCTTCAGATAGATCAAGTGTCTGACGAATAATAATCTGGTTAAAATCGCGGCCTGTATTGGCAATAGACGACACCGAAGAAAAGGGAATGATGTGCAAATCACCATTCACGGCTCTGACGCGCAAGGTTCTGATTGATAGATGCTCGACCGTGCCGGAAACACCACCAGTTGAAACCCAGTCACCAACCTGAATCGCATCTTCCACCAGCATAAAGAAGCCGGTGATAAAATCCTTCACAAGGCTTTGCGAACCAAAGGCGATTGCCGCACCCATGATACCCGCACCGGTCAGCAAAGGAGCCACATTAATACCGATTTGGGATAAGGTCGTCACCGCAACGATCGCTATGATAAAGACCAAAAGCACGGTGCGAATAATCGGGAAAACCGTGCGCAACCGTGTTGCCCGACTGAACTGATTGCTTTCATGATAGCGATCTATCTGGCGGTTCAACATCGCATTGATGACTTCCCACAGGGTTACAGCCACAGTGATCGCGATAAAAAGGCTAAAGGCCAGACTGGTCAGGCGCGCCCCGATTGATGATTTGAAAAGAAAGCGAAGGGTAGGGATACCCCAACTCTGGGTCAAAGCAATCAGCGAGACCGCCGTAATCACAAAGGTGATAATGCTGCGGACATAAGGATAATAGAAATCAGCGCGCTTCTGTAACCGCGGATAGCGGCTTTTCATGTCATCATTGAAATTGAACAGATTTTCTTGCGCGCCATAGGCCAAAACCGCCGCCAGACGAGAGAAAACTAAAATCGCGACCGTCAAAATACAACTGCGGAGCATCCATCGATAGCCACCATGGAAACGGGTTGCCCAGACCACCCACAAGGCGATATCGACAAAGATAGCCGGTATCCACCAAAGGCCAATAATCGTGCTGATGAAGCGCCAAAAGGGACGGCTCTGTAATTTTTCCGGCGGCCGCAAAGCTTGTGCGACAATATGCCGGATTCGCCAAATAAAGGCGGCTAAAAACAGATGTTCAACCAGAATAGAGGCTAAGATCAAAGCCTCAATACCGCGCCTTGCGATGTGAAATTCATCTCCCATAGAGATCAAAAACATACCGATCGAAGGCGTGATAACGAGAATATTCGCCCATTTTATAACCAAAGCTGCCGTCGAATCCGAAGCAGGAAGAAGCCTGATCGGGGGCGATTTTGGCGCAAAAGTTGATTCCAGAATGATATAGGCAGTGCGTGACAAGGCATAAGCATTGGCAAGAGACAAGGTCAAAGCCTCAGCCTGACGGCTGGGCGATATCAACGCCGAAACGATATAGTTAAAGCCTAAGAAAATAGCGACCGGCAATAACTTGGTGATCAAGTGGTAAAAGGCAAAAGGAATACGGATAATAAAGGCCATCACTTCATTTTGGCGACGATGGTCTTCTGCCCGCGTTTCCTTGGTCTCGGCCGCTTTTTCTTCGGAATTGTCCGAACCAGCATCGCCTACATCTGAAGCAATTTCTAGATTGTCGCTGCTGTCGTCATTATTTTCGGGCTGGGGCGCATGTTTCAGGCTCCATGCGGTCTCATAAGATTGGGCGCGTTCTTTGATGGTTCGAAGTAACCCACGCGTAAAAAAGACTATCGTATATTCAAGCGCCAGCCCAATACCAAAAATCAACAACCCATAAAGAACAGCCTTAAACAGAATAGTTCGAGCAGCCTGATGGGTCATCTCATAATGGAACCAGCGACTGACAAAGCCCATATCCTTGAATATAGCGGCGAAACTGGTGGTATATTTGACGATATAACGCGAGACGATATTAAGATCGTCACTTACATCTTTATCAATCAAAGCCGCCGGCTCACTGCTATTTTCAGTGCTGCTGCTATCTGTTGTCGCAGGCGCAGCGGCTTTACTGGCTGGTTTTGCCGCTACAGCCGCTGCCTTCGGAGCCGTTGCATCCTGATTATTCGATGCGGCATTAGAGGCGCTGGAATCGCTATCCGTGCTATCACTAGCGGCAGTATTAGCGCTAGCCTGATCGCTCGGTAATCCCTTTGCAATCAAAGAAAGCGTCTGGGTGAACTCTTCCCGTTTTTTAGGATTATCCAGAATATTTAGTAATTTTTTGGCTTCTGATTTTGATAAAGCCTGATTGCCTTGCGGCTGTGCCTGACTGGTCTGACTGCTATTATCTGTAGCAGCATCTTGGGCATAGAGAGACTGATTTAAAAAGAAAAAAGAGAAAAGCAGCGGCAAAATAAAACGTATTTTGTGAAAAAGCCTATGATTGAGTTGCGACAGCATTTTCATAAAAACAGACACGCTTTACCTTCTCTATAGCCGTATCAAGACAAAATCAGACAAAAACCAAATCAGTGGTTATAAAATTCTTATTCTGACGTGACGTTGTCGTCAAAAATCAGACAACTTCCTTATGAATACAAGCTCTATGCCGATATTCTCGAAAATAACAATTTCTTTCTGAATAAAAGGCTTCAAAATTAGCCTGACATCCAAAAAACAAAGATATATTTTCAGATATGAATCTGCAATTCAGCATCGCTGAATCCGATAATCTTTATAAAACCATCACAGGCTTTTTTGTTCCTCAACAGAAAACCGCATTTCTTCTTAGCAAAGCCGGATTAACATAAGCGAAATTGTTCGCGCGCAATCCGGTCATCCAAAGCATGATTAGGATCAAAGAGAAGATGAAGCGGCGTTGTCCGGTCAAGCGTGATTGTTACATTGGCAATTTCGCGTAATTCGCGCTGATCTGCGACAGCACTCATCGGCCTTTTGTCGGGGTCAACCACACGCATATCAATGATAGAACCATCCGGCACAATCGCGCCACGCCACCGCCTTGGGCGGAAAGGACTAATCGGGGTTAAAGCCAGCATACCGGAATCAAAAGGCAAAATCGGACCATCAGCAGACAGATTATAAGCCGTCGATCCCGCAGGGGTCGCAACCAAAACACCATCTGAAACCAATTCAGGCAAAACAATCCGGCCATCGACGCTGATTTCCAGATGCGCTGTCTGACGGGTTTCCCGCAACATAGATACTTCGTTGATTGCTCTATATATTTTTTGCTCGCCGGAAACCGTCTGGCCGTCCATCCGCAAAGGATAAACGGTAAATTGTTTGGCTCTTATCAGCCGCCTAAGAAGATTGGATGGCCGCCATTCATTCATCAGAAAACCGACCGTTCCCAAATTCATCCCGAAAACTGGCAGATTAAAGCTATTATCCAGAAGATGATGCAGCGTTTGCAGCATGAAACCATCACCGCCCAAGGCGATAATGACATCAGCTTCTTCCAACGGATACCATTGGTATAATTTCTTCAGCTCTTCTGCGGCTTTTTGTGCCTTCGGGGTCGGGGAGGCAATAAGGGTCATTCTGTTGAATTTCATAGCTGATCTTTTCCTGCCCTTAACGGAAATGGCAATGTCCTGATAAATCCATTTAGCGGCTTTTTCGCTGCTGATTTAAGACTTCATAGGCCATAATGGCGCCCGCTACGGCAACGTTCAGGCTATCCGCACGCCCCATCATCGGAATTTTAACCAGATGGTCGCAGGCATCTTCATAAGAATCCGGTAAACCTTGGGCTTCATTCCCGACCAGAACAAAGCTGGGCGTTTGATAACGGGGTTCCTGATAATCTTGGGTTGCCCGCAAACTGGTGCCGATCAGATCACCTTCTCCCTGTCGTAACCATACAAGGAAATCTTCCCAACGGGCGGTGGCTATTTTCTGGGTAAACAACGCTCCCATCGTGGCGCGGACAGCTTCAACAGAAAAAGGATCAACACAGTCGTCAATCAAGATCAAGCCACCCGCACCGACCGCATCACCGGTGCGTAACAAGGTGCCAAGATTCCCCGGATCTCTCAACGATTGAGCCACTAACCAGATCGGAGCCTGTCTGCGGTCAATAGAGGACAAAGGAAGGGTAAAACTCTCAAAAACCCCGATAACGGTCTGGGGATTATCTTTGCCGGATAATTTATGCAAAATATCACGGCTGGTTTCGATGGCTTCGCCCCCGTTATCTTCGACAGCTTCGATCAATTGCTGAACCAAAGGATGCGCGGCACTATCAGCCGCAAAGAAAATATAGACCGGAATAAAACCCGCTTCACGGGCTTCGGTCAGAATGCGTAAGCCTTCAGCTAGGAACAGTCCCTCTTCGCGGCGATGTTTTTTATCGCGCAAGGAACGAACACGTTTGATAAGCGGATTGGAAAAGGCGGTAATAGCTCTAGGCATGAAAAAACAGATAGTCCTTATTCTTCGCCGAATTTTTGTTCAACCAGATCGGCCAAGGCACTGACAGCCCGTTCGGCACCGACACCTGACGCATAAATGGTCACATAATCACCAATAGCGGCCCCTAACATCATCAGCCCCATAATCGAGGTGCCAACGACTTTATTGCCGTCTTTTTCAACTTCAATCACGGCTGACTGGGCAGAGGCCAAAGCCACGAAACGGGCGCTTGCACGGGCATGAAGACCGCGTTTATTCGTAATCTGCACTTTTCGGATAATAGGGGTCATAATGATTCGCCTAATATTTCAGAAGCCACTGATATATATTTTCGTCCAGCCTCGCGGGCAGCTGCAACTGCCGCTTGAACGTCTTGTTGTCTGCGGGCGCGTTCCAGCCTGATAAGCATCGGTAAATTGATACCGGCAATCACTTCGATTTTACCCGGTTGCATCAATGAAATCGCCAGATTTGAAGGCGTTCCACCGAATAAATCGGTTAACAGAATAACACCGTCACCATTTTCGACCTCGGCAATAGCCTTGGCGATGTCGGCACGCCGGTTTTCCATATCATCATCGGGGCCGATACAAATCGCGGCAACCGCTTCTTGTTTTCCAACGACATGCTCCATGGCTGTGACAAACTCTGCCGCCAGCCCCCCATGCGTTACTAACACCAATCCAATCATGAAGTGATCATCCGCCTTGATATGCCTTTCCTGCCCGTATCCGGTTTGATTGCGATTCGAGCAGAGGTAGTTTTAGGTCACGATGGGTAATAGTGAGAGAAAAATGCGCCTGACGCAACCGAGCCGCTATCCACTCCGCAACATAAACCGATCTGTGCCGCCCACCTGTGCAAGCAAAAGCAATAACAATATAGCTTTTTCCTGTATCTATATAGCGTGGTAACAAAAAAAGAAGCAGATCTTTAATTTTTGTAACCGCCGGTAAAAAAGAGGGGTCTTGCTCAATATAGTCGGCAATCTCTGGATCAAGTCCGGTCAAAGGCCGCAAAGCCTCTTCCCAATAAGGATTTTGAAGAAAGCGCATATCGAAAAGAAGGTCGCAATTTCTGGGAATACCGCGCGAAAAACCGAAAGACAAAATCGACACATTCGGGGCAACACTGTTTTCCGGTGCGAATTGCTGTCTTAATTCGCTTTGCAAGCTGTGGCTGCTGGTCGTGGTGGTATCAATGAGAAAATCGGCAATTTCTCTGACAGGTGCTAAAAATGCCCGTTCTTCGGAAATGCCATCTTCCATCGGTCGATCAAGGGCTAAAGGATGCCGCCGCCTGGTTGTATCAAAGCGCCGCATTAACTCGCTGTCAGAACAATCGAGGAAAAGAATATCAATTGGCTGGCTATGATGCTGGCGAAGCTGCTCAACCCCTTTTAGAAAAGCGTCAACGGTAAAACCTCGGGTGCGGCTATCAATACCCAAAGCCAAAGGCCGCCCTTTATAGGCCGCGACCGATGACGGCGGCGTAAGAATTAACCGCTCCAACAGGGAGAGCGGCAAATTATCGACGGTTTCCCATCCCATATCTTCAAAAGTGCGAAGCGCTGTTGATTTTCCGGCACCCGATAATCCGGTTACCAATAAAATACGCGCAGGCGGAGCCGCAGAAGACGAGGGGGCAGAAGACAAATCATTCCGGCTCATAGGTAAGATATCCTCTTCAATCTCAATCTTTTAGCAGAATATCTCCCTGTAAACACGCTATTTTCATTTCAATTTTTATCGGTGTCGAAGCCTCAAAAGCCTTAAGCGTTAAAAGCGGCAAAGCCCGCCCTAAAATTTCTACAGAATCGGCAGGATCAGGCATCCGCTCAACGCTGTCATCCAAAATGACAGCCAAGGCCAGATTCGCCTTAGGCGAAAAGGGCATCTTGACAATCCCCACACCTCTTATTTCTAACAAACCTGCAATATGAGAAGGCGGAGAGGCAACCAAAAGCCGTTTTTCGGGATCATCTTCTATCAAGCTGTAATCATCACTGACCAGAATGGCTCCGCGATCTATCAGGCGCAAAGCAAGGTCGGACTTCCCGCTACCAGACGCACCGATCAAAAGAACGCCGTGATTTTTGATGAATATCGTCGTTGCATGAATCAAGGCCGATGATTCGTTTGAACCATCGGCCTTGCGGGTATTTTCAATAGTTACAGAAGACATCTCAATTAGAACGCTTTAGCCCATGACATTACAAAGATAATCACAGTCAAAAGCGATAAGAAATAGATATTCCAAAATCACCTTTTTCGGTGGAAATTTTCATCCATTTCGCTTGGAATGTCAGAGCTATTTTATCCATTCTCTAGGCTTTTTTACCATTTTGGGTCGGATGAATGATCGGAGCGGCGGGAAGATGGACAATAAAGCTAGCACCGGCTTTTCCATGCGACCGCTTGGCGACCTCAATCGTGCCGTGATGGGCTTCAACCGTCGCTTTCGCAATCGCCAATCCCAAACCACTATGGCGACCAAAGGCTTCCTGACTGGGGCGGACAGAATGGAATCGCCGGAAAATTTCTTCCTTGGCATCATCCGGCACGCCGGGGCCTTCATCTTCTACTCTGATGACAACATCATCTTTGTCGCGGGTTGTGGTAATCGTTACCAAACCATCCGGCGGCGAAAATGAAATCGCGTTATCGATCAGATTTTCAACAACCCGCGTCAATCTCGTGCCATCGCCCAAAACCACGGCAATACCGGATTGCGGGCGGGCAAAAGCAATACGGACATCGGCTGCATCAGGCCGCCTCTCGCAATGCTTGGTGACACCTTGAATTAACGGGCCTAAATCAATGACTTCAAAGCTGGAACGCGCCATTTCTGCGTCAACACGCGAAGCCTCTGAAATATCGGTAATCAGGCGATCTAACCGCTGAATATCGTCACGAATGACGCCGATCAATTGCTGCCGCAAATGATCGTCTTTTATCATTTCCAGACTATCGACCGCCGACCGTAACGAAGCCAACGGATTTTTCAGCTCATGCGTTACATCAGCAGCAAAAGCCTCTGTCGCATCAATCCGCTGTTGCAAGGCGGTATTCATATCAGACAGCGATCTCGCCAATAGACCAATTTCATCACGGCGCGCGGGCAGGCGAGGGACTTTAACCTCTCTTGCCTGTCCTAAACGGACGCGTACCGCTGCTTTGGCAAGGCTTTTCAATGGGTGAACAATTGTTCGCGCCAAAAATAAAGACAATCCGACAGAAACACAGGTAACGACCAATAAAACGATCATTGCCCAAAAACGCTGCCGTCTGACCTTATGGGTAATATAACGCGGGTTATCCGTTGCAAATAAGGTAGCGCCATCTTTCCCGATAGGGGTCGCGATTGAAATCAACGGTGTCCGATCCGCCGCCCATCTTATCTGCGCTGCCATTTCATTCTGGCTACGGGCAGTCACCGCTTCCGGCCATGCTTGCAGCCGGTCATCTTTCGGTTCCTGATAATAACTTAACGGGCTGGCATGGACGACAATATCATTGATCCGATCCAATGTGCGGGCAAGACGGTGCTGCCAGTCATCTTTTTTCGGGTCATGAATGGTATAAGTAGGCGGCTGTCCGTCCCAGCTATCAAATTGCCTTTTTCCGTCGGAATTAAAAATCCGAATACGAAAGCCGGTTTGCTGTCCCATCTTACCGATCAGGCGATCCCATTCCGCTTCCGGTGTATTTTCGAGATTATCGGTAATAAGCTCGACCATCGCTTTATATTTACCGGTCTGAAGACCCGTCAGGCGATCGCGATATTGGGCGACATAGAAAAAGGTGCCAGCAAATATCAGAAGAACGAAAATATTCACGGCCAGAATACGGGCAGTCAGCGACCAACGCGCTGACCAACCAAGCGCAAGCTCGTTTCTCCGCCAGTGATAGCGGGAAGCCGCGTCTTCTTCTTTATTCTTCGGCAAATCGGTAGCCGATACCATAGAGCGTCTCTATACTTTTGAATTGATTATCTACCTGGCGGAATTTACGCCGCAGGCGCTTGATATGGCTGTCTATGGTGCGATCATCGACATAGACATCATCCTGATAGGCGGTATCCATCAATTGGTCACGCGATTTTACAAAACCGGGACGCTGCGCCAAGGCCTCAAGGATCAGAAACTCTGTCACCGTCAAGGAAATATCCTCACCGTCCCATGACACCTGATGCCGATCAGGGTCCATCACCAGACGACCTCTAACAATGATATGGCTATTTTGGGGCGTTTCTTCAGATTTTTCCTGAAATCTGGCTTCGGTGCGCCGTAACAAAGCCCGAATCCGCGCGATCAACAGTCGCAAAGAGAAAGGCTTGGCGATATAATCATCGGCACCGGAAGCCAAACCCAAGGCCTCATCCAGCTCATCATCTTTGGAGGTCAGAAAAATGACCGGCACCATGCTTTTTTCACGCAATCGCCGCAAAACCTCCATTCCGTCCATGATGGGCATTTTGATATCCAAAACAACCAAATCGGGCGGCGATTCCAAAAGTGCATTCAGAGCCGTTTTCCCATCAGAATAGACTCTGACAGAAAATCCCTCTGACTGAAGCGTCATCGAAACCGAGGCTAAAATATTACGGTCATCATCGACCAAGGCGATTGAAGCAGTCATTTATTTTCGCTCTACTGCATAAATCATTGTGAAATGGCAACCATTATCGGCCAAATTTTTTTATCCTTTTGCTACTCTTGATCGGTTCTTTGATTTATTTCCGCTTCTAACAACGGGTTTAAACAAAAAATGCAAAATAAATAAGGAAAAACCCTATCAGGGTGCTAGAAAGCAAAGCCATCCCATTATATAGGGCTACGAATCTTATTGCCCAATCAGATCCTTATGAATTTCTATGATTAAGGTTTTGAACGGGCCTGATCCGGGGGATTCACAATGGAAATCAGTCTAGGCCTCACTTTTGACGATGTATTGCTTCGTCCCGCAGCCTCTGATGTTCTTCCCAGTCAGGCCGACCTCCGTACCAACCTGACACGGGAAATTTCACTCAACATTCCGATGCTTTCTTCGGCTATGGATACGGTAACCGAAGCCAAAATGGGTATCGTCATGGCGCAGCTCGGCGGCATTGGCGTTTTACACCGCAATATGACGGTGGAAGAACAGGCCGAAGCCGTGCGTCAGGTCAAACGCTATGAAAGCGGCATGGTCGTTAATCCGATCACGATTACGCCTAACAGTAATCTCCGCGAAGCGCGCGCTTTGATGGATAAATACCAGATTTCCGGTATTCCAGTGGTCGAAGCCTCTGGCCGTCTTGCCGGTATTCTGACGAACCGCGATGTCCGTTTTGCCGAACATCTCGATCAGCCCGTTTCCGAGCTGATGACCCATGAAAATCTGGCAACCGTGAAACCGGGTGTGACGCAGGACGAAGCCCGTCGCTTGCTGCATCAGCGCCGGATTGAAAAGCTGTTGGTCGTTGATGACAATTATCACTGCCTTGGCTTGATTACGGTCAAAGACATCGAAAAGTCGGTTGCTTATCCGGCAGCTACCAAGGATCCTTCCGGCCGCCTTCGGATCGCCGCTGCGACGACGGTGGGTGATTCTGGTTTTGAACGGGCAGAAGCTCTGATCGATGCCGAATGTGATCTGATCGTTATTGATACGGCACATGGTCATAACCGCAATGTCGGACTTGCTGTTGAACGCTTGAAAAAACTTTCCAGCAAAATTCAGGTTGTTGCCGGTAACGTCGCTACTCCAGAAGCCACGCGCTTCCTGATTGATTCTGGTGCGGATGCCGTCAAAATCGGTATTGGTCCGGGTTCTATCTGCACGACCCGCGTTGTCGCTGGTGTCGGTGTTCCGCAGTTAACCGCTGTTATGGAATCCGCTGCAGAAGCCGCCAAATCGAATATTCCGGTGATCGCTGATGGTGGTCTTCGGACTTCCGGTGACTTGGCCAAGGCTTTGGCCGCTGGTGCTTCTACCGTCATGGTGGGTTCGCTCCTTGCTGGTACCGAAGAAGCTCCGGGTGAAACCTTCATCTATCAGGGTCGTTCCTACAAATCCTACCGTGGTATGGGTTCTGTCGGCGCGATGGCTCTGGGTTCAGCTGATCGTTACTTCCAGCAGGATGTCAAAGATCAGATGAAACTGGTTCCAGAAGGTATTGAAGGTCAGGTGCCTTACAAGGGTGCCGCTTCTGCCGTTATCCATCAGTTGATGGGCGGTATCAAAGCCGCTATGGGCTATACCGGTTCGGCTACCATTCCCGAATTGCAAAAACGCGGTAAATTTGTTCGCATCACCAATGCTGGCTTAAGTGAAAGCCATGTGCATGATGTGTCCATCACCCGTGAAGCCCCGAACTATCCGCTTCGCTAGAAGCTTTGTTGTAACGATCAAAAGGAGTCTTGGCGGTGATCCCTCAAGCCAGAGTAGAAGCCGCCATAGAACTGCTTGACCAGATTATTCAGGCGGTGCGTGACGAAGGTTCTGCGGCTGATCGACTGATTAGCCAATATTTCAAAACGCGCCGCTATGCTGGTTCAAAAGATCGGGCAGCCATTCGCAGCTTGGTCTATCGGGCTATTCGCGAGATAGGCGATTGTCCGATAAATGGGCGCGCTGCGATGATCCAGTTGGCACAAAATGATGCTGAACTGGCTTTCTTATTTGACGGATCAATGCGCGCTCCTGCGCCCATATCCGATAAAGAATTCGCTGAAGCGGCTAAAATTTCTCAAAAAAACACATCTTTGCTGCCTGCATGGCTAGCTGAAAAGATGGCGGCCAGCGATATCGACACCGCCGAGCAAAATGCTCTTTTGGGGCGCGCTCCGCTCGATATTCGCTTTAATCCCCATTTAACGGATATAGACACGGTTCTTGCAGCCTTCCCAGAAGGGCAAGTAATATCCGGCTTACCTTATGCGGTTCGTCTTCCCGAAGGCACAAAAGTCGATCAATCTCCTTTGTGGAAATCGGGTGCGATCGAAATACAGGATGCCGGTTCCCAATGGGCAAGTTCTATCTGCCAAGCCCAATTAGGCATGAAGGTCATTGATCTTTGCGCAGGGGCAGGGGGTAAAAGCCTCGCTTTGGCTAGCGATATGTTGGCCAATAACAATGCGGCAAAATTGGATTTGATCGCTTGCGATACCGACCGCAATCGTCTGTCTCGATTGCAACCTCGCGCGGAACGCGCCAAACTGCCCCCCATTGAACAACGGCTCCTTAATCCTAAACAGGAAGAGAAGGCATTAGGCGACCTCGCACATCAAGCGGATCTCGTGTTAATTGATGCCCCTTGTTCTGGAAGTGGCACATGGCGGCGTAATCCCGAAGCCCGCTGGCGCCTCAATCCGACGCGCTTGCAACGGGTTATCGACACGCAAAGCCATCTTTTGGATGTTGCCTCTCAACTGGTTCGCCCTAACGGCTATTTGGTCTATGTCGTCTGTTCTGTACTGGATGATGAAGGTGCCAACCAGATCACGGCTTTCCTCAATCGTCATCCTGATTGGACAGTCGAAAATCCAGATATCCAAGCGGGGTGTTTACGCGGGGATGGTCGTCGCTTTACTGTGCTTCAAGACAAAAGTGATGGCTTTTTTGTCAGTCGGCTCCGTTATATCGGCCGTTAAAGCCGCGATAGAACGCAAAATTTAAAGCCAAAATCGGCGTTTTTGCCTCTCATCAATAACGGATAAAATCTTTACTGACCTGATTGTCTCTTTCCGCCATCATAACTATTCGTTGCGATGGCAAGATAGTCAGGTTAGAGTTTTCCTTAATCGGTCATTATCGGTTGTCATGGGTAGTCTTCAGTCTGTTCCTTTTCCGGAGAAAATAATGCATTTTTCGCCTCTAGCCCTTGTCCTTTCTCTGACATTGGCCTCAGGAACACCGGTGCTTCAAGGTAGAGCGGATAGCGATATCAATCCCTATTCTACCCATTTGATGCTTCAGGCTGAAAAATCGCAAAAAGAAGGCCATCTGGTCGAGGCCGAACAACTTCTTGAAAGCGCTCTGGCCGTCGATCCTCGCAATAAAAATGCCTTTATCGCTTTGGGACGTGTGGCCGCTGCACAGGATTTAACCGGAAAAGCCATTCGTTTTTATCGCAGCGCATTAACGATTGATCCGACCGACACCACGGCATTGGAAGCGCAAGGCGAAGCCATGGTGGCCAAAGGTGCCATGAATAGAGCGCAGCAAAATCTTACGAAAATAAAAGAAATCTGTAAAACAGAATGCCCTGCCTATAATGCCCTTGCTGCCGTTATTGCCAAAGGCCCACCGGCCACCTCACAGGTCAAAACTGCTGATAGCCACATAGCAAATGACAATTCCGCAACAGTTGCCTCGAATACGCCTAAAAACACTTCGTCTTCCGAAGCCACTTCTAAAACGCCTAACACCTCCAAAAATATTATAAAATAATATTTTAAGGTCATAATTTTAATTTTTTATACCAAAAATGGGGTTTTATTCCTTTTCTGGAATCGAATAGCAAAGCTCTGCGGGTAAAGCCTTTTCTGTCCGTGTTTTTTTGTGTATCTCCTCTTCAACTTTTACCTATAAAATTCGCCAGAGCCTATAAAACTCATATCTTGCTGATTTTGTTGTTTTATAATGGCTATGTCTTTTTATTCATTTGGTATTTTGAGGAGGATGTGCACTGCGCTTTCAAAAGATATCTGAAAATACTCTATTTGTGATGACTGACGATATTATGGGAAATGAATTCCATCGTTTATTCATCATCAAGATGGTATCATGGCAAGCAATGTCTCATCTTATTCATTTCTCCCTGAAATAACGGAAGAAATAGCCTCTTTGCTTTGCATAAAATTATTGTATTTTTGCAGCAAAAATACTTGATAGTATAATCAACGATCTTGTAACGGACTTAAGCAAGATCATTACTCCCTAGGTTTATAGCAATGCCCCAACCCGAGCCTTCCCGAAATAGATCAGCCCCTCTCATCGCCCTTGTCGGTGCCGATGGAAGTGGCAAGACCACTGTTGGTCAGGAATTGCTTGAATGGTTGCAGACAATGCGGCCGACGGCTTTTTGTCATCTTGGAAAACAAACCGGAAATTGGGGTCGGGCTATTGCCCGTATGCCTTTTGTGGGCAAAAAACTTGATAAACAAGTTATTGCCCGCTCTTCCAAAGCACGGGATGAAAAAGGGGCAGGGGCAACGGTTTCAATCGTTATTTTTGCGCTTTCCATGCGTCGGGTATTTCGTTTTTTGCGGATGCGAAGACTCCATCGCAAGGGCTTTATGATCTTAACCGATCGTTACCCTCAAGCGGTTGTTCCTGGGCCCATGGACGGGCCCGGCTTGGTCGCCAGAAATCCGAAAGGCATGATTGCTCGCTTTTTGACGGGGCGAGAGCAAGCCTTATATGATTGGATGGCTTCTTATAAGCCGGATATCGTGATCAGGCTCAATGTCGATCTCGAAACGGCACTCAAACGCAAACCCGATCATCGACCCGCTTCTTTGGAAAGAAAAGTAAGGGATGTTCCTCGCTTGTCTTTTAATGGGGCCCCTATTCTCGATCTGGATAGCCGCGAACCCTTGGATCAGGTAATTGGCAAAGCAAAAGCTGCCATTCTCGACGTTATTGCGCGTTATGACCAAGCGACCGCCAAGTAAACCCATGGAATTATTATTGGATAACAAGACGCCACCGATTGAAAAGGCTCCCTACCCAAAGGCTCATACTCATCCGACGGGTAAATTGATCGCGCTTGTCGGCTGTGATGGCAGTGGGAAATCCAGTCTGACGACAGATCTCATTGCGGCCATACAAAAATATACGCCTGTCAAACGCTATTATCTTGGCTTGGGATCAGGGGATTTGGGCAGAAAAATCGGACAAATTCCTGTAGTCGGATCATGGATCGAAAATCTTCTCAAGCAAAGGGCGACTACCACTCGGACAAAAGGCAAAAAGATACCGGGTGTTATGACGGCATTAGTCGTTTATTTTTTCTCTTTACGGCGTTTTTGTTCCTATCTCAAAATGAGACGCGCCTTAAAGACTGGTATTACGGTTATCACAGACCGCTATCCACAGGCTGAAATCGCTGGACAATGTGACGGACCCGGCTTGTCAGCCGCTAAGGCTGGCAATCGTTTTGTCAGTTGGCTGGTGCGGTCAGAAGCTGCACTTTACCAACGAATGGCGTCCTTCCAACCTGATCTCGTTTTACGTCTGGATGTCGATCCCGAGACAGCCCATGCTCGTAAACCCGATCATGATATTGAGGCGCTGCGTATTAAATCGGAAATTATGCAGCATTTGACTTTCGGTGGCGCCCATATGGAAGTCATCGATGCCACGCGCCCCTATAAGGCTGTCTGGAAAGATATTGTGCGTTTGGTGCAACCCTATCTAACGGTTGACCTCGCTTCAAACCAGAAATAGCACAAAAATCCATTCAATAGGGCCAGACTTCATCCCGAATTTTGGCCTTAAATTTTACTAAGGTAAGAAAAGGCAAGAACCGCCTATGTCAGGATGGTTGAAAGACCGCGTTTTTCGAACTGTTCTGAAAAACGCAGGATATCTGGGATCAACAAAACTGATCGGCGCTTTAATCGGGCTAGGCGCGCTGATTGGGGCAGGGCGGATGCTGACGGCGGTGGAATTCGGTACGTTGATGCTGATTCACACATATGCTTTGGGGGTCGGTGCCTTAACCAAGTTTCAAAGCTGGCAGATGATTTTAAAATTTGGTGCCCGTCCTTACGAACAAGGCAACCGTTCTATTGTAGCCAAAGCCATCCGTTTTGCGGTTGGACTGGATATGGCTTCAGGTGTTTTTGGTATGGTCGTTGGTATGACGATATTGTGCTTTGCGGCTTCCTATGTCGGAATTGGTCAACAATATACACCTATCGCGCTTTTATATTGTACCCTTATCCCTACAATGTCATCGGCGACTCCAACGGGTGTTTTGCGCTTGGTTGGGCGTTTTGACCTTCTTGCCAAACAACAAATTATTACCCCTCTTTTGCGGGGCGTTGGCGCGCTGCTTTCTTGGATATTGGGCCTCGGTTTTGTCAGCTTTGTTGCGACATGGTATCTAGCGGATATCGCCGGAGACCTCGTTTTATGGGTAATGACGGTAAAAGAACTCCGTGAACGGGACATGCAATCCGCTTTGCGTCCCAGCCTTCGCGAGGCACCCGCGTCTTTACCAGGGGTATGGAATTTCGTCTGGTTGACCAATCTTAACACAACACTGGATGCTTGCTGGTCTCCGGTTGGCAATCTGATTGTGGGCGGTATGTTGGGGGCGGCGGCGGCTGGTCGATACAAGATTGCCACGACATTATTGGATTCTGCGGTCAAACCCGCGCGTTTTCTGGAAAAAGGTTTCTATCCTGAAATTATGCGTCTTGATCCCAAAAGCCGCCATCCTTGGCATCTGGCTTTACGAACTGGCCTTCTGTCAGGGGCGATAGGCTTATGCGTCATGTTGGTTATCTTAATCGGTGGCAAGCCTCTTATCAGTCTGTTTGGCCATAAATATGCCGAAGCTTCGACATTGATGACAATCATGTCACCAGCCTTGGTGATCTCTATGGCCTGCTTTCCTCTGGAATCGCTGCTCTATATGGCGGGGCAGGCCAAGGCTGTGCTTGTTGCCCAGATTGTGTCGGTCATCACCTATATTACGGCTCTTGTGTGCTTAACCCATGCCTTTGGCCTGCATGGGGCAGGGATCTCTTATATTTTCGGTATCTTCCTATTAAATATTTTAGCCATGATTCCGGCTCTTATAGGCTATACACGTCGCTATCTTCTGGAATCCGAAACTGTTACCAACAGCGAAGTTTAAAGAGAGCAGAGAATCGATGGGTTATAAAAAAGCACCGAAAAAGAATATCTCGCTGGCTAATCCGCGTTTTACAGATGCCGAACTTGATCAATTATTTGAAAATGTCCTGCTAGATGATGAACCCCATCTTGAAGCCATCTGCCCTGACGGTGATCGACCTGCCTTAAAAGAGCATGATAGCGAAGAATGTTATCGCCTTTGCTGGCAACTTCTTGAAAGAGGCGTCAATATACCGGATTTTAGACGACTGGTTTTAACGATTATCCGACGCGGTGGTACAGAGGATGCCGAAGAAAAACAGGCGTTCAAATATGCCCGCGCTCGTTTCAAACATATTCGCTTTGCTTGTGCCAATATGGATGAACGGCATCGCTATCCATGGTCTGTCAATCTGGTAACCAGCCTGATGGGACATATGCAGGATGCGTTTAAAAATCGGCAAAAAGGCAAAACAATTTTGTGGGGCGCATTGCTTTGGGCTGCGCTGATGCCGCCTTTTTACAATATTGTGCGCTGGCAACTCGCCGATTTCAGACCTGCCAGTGTATCAAGCTTGATGACTTATTTTGCGGATCAAAATCGTAAAATCAAAACCGCCTTGAAAGATGACAAGGTCACAGGTCATAAATTCCATAATATTCGCAAAATCATCAGCCGTCGCATTTCTTTTAACGATACCCTGCGGGTTATCCATCCGGCCAATTGGAATCACCAGATGTCTTTCTATCTGGCTACGATCAATGGCCTTATGGGCGATATGCATGACGAATTGGTCGAAAAGCAGATTCGAGGTGAACAGGACTATACCCAATTCGCTTTTCCGATACCGGATTCGATCCTTAGCCGTTTAAAAACTCTGTTAAAACTGGGTGAAACCGGTTTTTAATCACGACAAATTTACGCCGACAGTTTTTCCCAATGTCGTCCAATGGCAATAAATTCCGCAACCGAAACGGTTTCAGGACGACGGGTTGCGTCAATGCCCGCCAATTCCAGGGCTTCCATCATATGCTCGATGTTTTTCAGGCTTTGGCGCAACATTTTCCGCCGCTGATTAAAGGCTGCTGCGGTAATTTTTTCTAACGTCCCTAGAGACAGACCTTCCGGCTGATCTTTCGGGGTTAAATGCACCACCGCAGACATCACTTTTGGCGGTGGCACAAAGGCCGAGCGATGCACAGGAAAACTTAATTTTGCCTCGCTCCGCCATTGTGCCAGAACAGATAAACGCCCGTAATGAGGTGTCCCCACCTTGGCTGTAATGCGTTCGGCAACCTCTTTTTGAAACATCAAGGTCAAGGAAGACCACCAAGGCTGCCATGTTTTTGCTGTCAACCAACGGATAAGAAGCGCGGTTCCAACATTATACGGTAAATTGGCAACGATATGGACATGCTCACCCAAGACCGCTGCTTCGTCGATTTCCATCGCATCGCCGGAAATGACCTGAAGCTGATCGGGAAAATGAGCCGATAATTCTGCCAAAGCCGGTAAGCACCGCCTATCCCGTTCTACAGCAGTCACCTTTGCTCCCGCCTTTAACAAGGCACGTGTTAGTCCTCCGGGACCCGGCCCCACTTCATAGACGGTTTTTTGCGTTAAATCTCCGGGAACACGGGCAATTCTATCTAATAGCTGGCTATCAAGAAGAAAATTTTGACCCAAGCGTTTGTCTGCCGACAACCCATGACGCGCAATGACAGCCCGCAACGGTTCAAGCGTTTGATCCAGCATAGTGATAGGCTTATCCGTCTATAGAATTTTGAGCATAGGCTTGGCGATTATGGGCAGAATTGGCCGCCATCACCAAAGCCGCCACCATGGCGCCTTCATCCGCCTTATTCTTCCCAGCCAAAGGAAAAGCCGTGCCATGATCTGGCGAGGTTCTGATAATCGGCAAGCCCAATGTTGTGTTCACACCATTATCAAAATTGATCGTTTTGATCGGGATCAAGGCTTGGTCATGGGTCGGACATAATGCGACATCGTAAGTGGCCCGCGCCCGTGGGCTAAACAGAGTATCCGCAGCAAAGGGGCCTTTAATATCAATATTTTCGGCTTGAAGCTGCCTGATTGCAGGTTCGATACTATCGATTTCCTCGCGTCCAATCGTGCCATTTTCTCCGGCATGGGGATTTAATCCGGCAACGACAAGACGAGGGGACGGAATAGCAAAATTCCGTTTCAGATCTTCTACAGTAACCCGGGCTCGGCTGATAATCAGTTCAGGCGTTAGCTGTTCCAAAACATCACGATAGGGAATATGGATAGTCAGCGGCACCGTTCTTAAATCAGGCCCCGCCAACATCATAACCGCATCATCGGCAGCAATACCGCAGCGATTAGCCACAAATTCGGTCTGTCCCGGAAAGGTAAAACCCACCTGATAGAGTTCGGCTTTTGAAACCGGTGCGGTTACCAAAGCCGAAGCCTGTCCCTGTTTGACCAAAGCCACGCCTTTTTCAAGGGCAGCAAACGCGACCTCAGCGCCGGCTTTATTGGGTTTACCAGGGATAATGGTTTCTTTTGAGGGGATATCCCACACCGGTAAAGCCTGATCGAAAATAGAAATCACTTCGTTCGGATCAGTGATCGCGACCACAGGAATCGATGAAACCGCCTGAATAGAAGCCGCGCTGCCTATCGCAAAGAAAGGCATAATCTGATCGCTTTTGCGGCGTGACCATGCTTTCGCAACGATTTCAGGGCCTATACCCGATGGGTCTCCCAATGTGACAGCAAGCGGTTTCATCTTCTTTTCCAATCTAACGCTATCCGATTTTGGTACCGGATTTAACG
This sequence comes from Zymomonas mobilis subsp. mobilis ATCC 10988, assembly GCF_000175255.2. Classification (NCBI taxonomy): domain Bacteria; kingdom Pseudomonadati; phylum Pseudomonadota; class Alphaproteobacteria; order Sphingomonadales; family Zymomonadaceae; genus Zymomonas; species Zymomonas mobilis. The sequence continues at coordinate 43,125 of NC_017262.1, forward strand.
GTAATCAATAATAGCGTCACGTCTTAAATCGCGTAGATAGCGAATAGCTCTTTTATTGACTCGATCTTCCTGCAACTGATTATGAATCTGCTGGAAATTGGGCTGTTTTGCCACTTTCGGATCATCTCGGCCGCAAACAACCAAAACACTGACGCCTTCTTGAATAGAACCAAAGGGCAAAGTCGATTCACCCACTTGCAATTTGGCGACCATATTTTGCAAAAGCGGCGGCATCGAACGAATGCTGATTTGGTCATTCGACATGACATCAGCCCCGATTTTGTGGGCGATTTCATCCACCGAGCCACAGCCTTTTAATTCTTTTGTGGCATCTCTTAATTTGGCTGTTTTCTCATCAGCCACATTTTGTGATGTGCCGGGCGGGAAATTGACATATATCTGTTTCAACGCCACGATTGCATCTTTGGGATCAATGCCCAAAATCTGCTGTTTTTCCAATAATGCCACAATAGAAAAGCCGCCGGGGGTTTCAATCGGGCCCATCAAACTTCCGACTGGCATATTTTTAACGACGGCTGCCAAGGCATCAGGCAATTGCTCTGCTTGAATAAAGCCCATATCGCCGCCTCTCGCTGCCGAAGAAGCCTCGGAATATTGGGATGCAAAGGCGCTAAAAAGCCCCATTCTTTCGTTGGTGTTACCCCGTTGCAGAATCTGGTCTTGAATTTTGTTCGCTTTGGCACGGACTTCGGCACGGTTGGTATCATTCGCAGAAAAGAAAATTTCAGCGATATGATATTCATCTTTACCCTTGGCCGCCTTCATCCGATTGATGATATTCTGAACTTCTTCATTACTGATATTAACAAAGGGTTCAACGCGGCGGCCTAACAGACGCCGCCAAGCCATATCCGCTTCAACCTGACGCTTCACCGATTTCGCTGAAGAGCCAATAGCCTGCAAATCTGCGCTAAAGGCCTCCGGCGTTTTTTTCATATTGCGCGCATAATGCTCAAAGATTTGATCCAATTCAGTCGGCGTGATGATAATATCATTGGCCTTCGCTTCTTGGATTTCCAAAGTTTCATCGATCAGATTGCGCAAAATCTGCAATCTCGCCATATTGCGATCTTCTTCAGAAATCCTGCTGACATCACCGCCAGCCGAAGCCAGAATCAAAGCAAAGCGCTGCTCAATATCCGTATTGGTAATGATGGTGCCATTGACGATAGCCGTCGCTTTATGGACATTCGGGTTGCTTTTACCAAAAACCGTCATTTGCTGCGGTAATTTCAGCCCTAGATTATCGCTTTGTGCTAATAGGAAGGCGGGGGCAGCCACTGCCACGCCTCCCGCGAATATCATCGCGACAGTTCTTTTGATGCGTTTTTTTGAAACGGTGTATAGTTTCTGCGTTACCCGCAACTTTGTATCCTCAATGGCTTCCACAAGACTTCACCTTTATATGGGGAAGCACGTTGGTTTTGAAAATGAAAAATACTTTTTTCACTATAAATTTTAAGCAAAATCTCAAGATAGGCAGCTTTCTTCTGCCTAATGCCCAAGGCTAACTATTCATATTCTTAAGGGCAAATCGCAGCATGAAACTATTACCACGGCGGGAATCCCCGACCGTTGAATAATCGCGCCGCCATGTCACACCCAAAGTCAGACAGTTATCGTCATATTCGATGCCCAAACGATGCCGGACAGGCTGGAAACCATCAGACAAAAGGCTGCTGTTGGTATTATTATAGAGATCCGCCTGCTGCTGGTTAGCGCGCTGATCTTTCTTGGTGGTCATATCGACCGTGGTCGAACCAAAAATAGACCAATAATGGGAAATCTGAATACGCCCACCCAGACGCAATTCTCGATAGTTACCCAAATCAGGTTCCAACTGGGTATCAATATCACGGCTCAATTGGAGATAACCCACCATAAGATAGGTGCGCTTACTACCGATTGTGGCATTCACTTCCTGACGACGGATAGCCAATGTCTTGCGGTCAAGGCGAATACGCTCTGTTAATTTAAAGAAAGAACCATAGCTTAAAGTCGCACGACCGACATAGTCAGAGAAGCGGCGATTAAATCCGGTACCCTGCGGGAAGATTTCATCTTCGGTAATAATCCGCATACTCTGTCCGACATTGCCATAAAAAGAAAACATCGGACGATGGAAGGTATATTCACCGCCATAGGTCACACGCGTGCCATCTTCCCAACGGTCATAGCCGGGAAAGCGGTTGATTGAAAAAAGATTGGTATCCTGAAGATCGATTGACCGTGAATCCTCATCAGGAATCGATAAATTTCTGACATGTGGCGATGTCACAATCTGGACTCTTGGGGTTAAAACCTGATTGCCGCCAAAGGCTTCGCCTGCAAACGGCCAGCTAACATCGACCGCACCAGCGGCGATACCACGTTGCTGCCATCCGCTGGAGCCGCGATATAATTCGCTGGTCAACGCATTGCCGCTGCTATGATACAAATCTTGGCGCAACAAAGCCGTAAAGGTTACTCTTTGCCCCAAAGGTGTATATTTTCTTAAATTCCATTCCGCACTGGCAAAGGCACGCTGGGTATCTTGTCCGGTGATACGGGTCAAATTCATGCTATTTGCTTGGAAGGAAAATTCACCCCCCAACCAAGGATCAGGCATCCGCATCCGCCAATCAATAATAGGCAAAGCCATAGGCTGGGTGCCGGAATGATCGGTTGGACGCAAACCTTGGATAACCCAACCGGCGACCGAGAAATAACTATTATCGGTAATCCGTTCAAGATTCAGCGTCGAACGCAAACGGTCATCCCAAGCAAAGTCATAACGCCGCAAGAAGGTTTTATCAGTCGTTAATCGAATAGAGCCGGTCAAACTCCATTTGGGGTCGATCTGGAATTTACCATTGGTATTGATATATCCACGCATCTTGGAATGGGCATTGCTATCTGCAAGAGTTGGGTTTTGGGATTCCGTTGGCAAAGGCGTGCTTCGCGTCAACATGCCTTCAATCTGGAAAAATCCCTTGCTGAAAAGCTGGCGATATTTCGCGCCTAACCCCGGATCAGCTTTAGTAAAAATATAAGGGGTCAGGGTTAAATCACGGTCGGGTGCCAATCGGAAATAATAAGGGACAGAAAATTCAAAACCGTTCATTTTTGACCGCTGGATATGCGGAATCAAAAGCCCTGAACTCATGGTTGAATTTTGGTCAGGATAGGAAAAATTCGGCAATTTAAGGATCGTATGCCCCAAAACATCCAGTCTCGGAGATTTGAAAACGACTTTTTCCTTATTCGGATCACGAATAATTTTAACCGCTGAAATGCGCCATAAAGGGGTCTTTGGACATCCCTCGTCATTGATAACGCGACAAGGGGTATAGGCCGCCATATCAAGGGTCGTCACATCATTGACACGGGTCGCTTTATTCGCCGCCATCCGTGACCCATTTTGCATAACCAGCAAGATATTCTGGATAACGCCATCTTTCAGATGGGGATCAAGATCGGCCTTGTCACTATAGGATATCGTGCCATCTTCCTGAATGATGATGACGTGACCGGTTGCCGTTACTTTATCGGCTTTTCTATCCCATTGCAGCTCATCGGCACTTAAACGCGTTTCATTTTGAACCGCATGGACTTTGCCATTTACCGTTACAATGTCATTGTCATGGTCATAGACAAGATTATCGGCTTCAAATGTAATGGGTGCCTCTTTTTTGCTACCTGCATCAGAGGTTGAAGCCTTATTGGTCGCTGTTTGATCTGAAGAAGGCGCAACCGAAGGTGGCGTGCCTGTTTCAGCCGCAGCTTGCGATAGGAAAATGCTGGACAGAATCAGCGGCATGGCCGTGAGCATGTCGGTTCTGAGATACTTCACATTTCTCCTTAACGTGTAATCTTTGATTTTCCCAAAAAACAGCTTTCGGTGTCATTCCGAAAAGGCGGCTACTCTCTTGCGAACCAAAACAGGGTTGATAAGCGATAGTATATGAATAACCGTTTGATAAAATGTAATGACAGGATATTTTCTATAAGGCGCTTTGGAAAATCATACAGTAATTTTTCGTATCCAGATAAAAGAACGGGCTGTTTTTGCCTGTTTCTATCAAAAAATGAAAGCCATCTTTTCCGGTTATTATAACCCCTGACCGATAAATCAATCAGTATGTTAGATTATTTCCTTGATATTCTATTTTGATGAAATAGCTATATCCTGTAGCCTGATAAAGATGACGGCTGTTTTTGAATGAGAGTTTTAACGATGGCGCTTCCTTTAAATATCGATTTTACGACTGGCAATAGTGATAAAAAGACCCCACTGGTTATACCGGCCAAAAAGGGTTTTACAGCAGCAGATCTTTCCCGTTTTGGAGAGGAATCTCAGGCACTGGCCGCCGTTGCCCTTGAAAATGCCCGCTTTACGGGCAAGGCAGGCAGTCTGGTCGAACTGGTTCTATTGGAAAAGGGCGCGCCAAGACAATGCGTTTTAGCGGGCATCGGTGCTGATGCTGACTATGACAAGGCGGGTGCTGCGGTGGCCGCTCGTTTCCTGACTTCCGGTATTCAGGCCTTAGAAGTCGATTTTACCGGTTTTGACGCGGATAAAGCAGGCAAGGCGGCGGCATCTTTTGCCTTTGGCGCGGTTCTGCGAGGCAACAGCTTGAATGGCTATCGCACTACCTTGAAAGAGGATGAAAAACCCAGCCTGAAAACGCTTTATTTCAGCCAGATCAATTCTGAAACCGCTGAAAAGAAATGGAAAAAACTTTCCGCTATTGCCGAAGGTATCCTTTTCACCCGTATGCTGGTGACGGAACCGGGCAATAAACTCTATCCTGAAACTTTCGTTGAACAGTGCAAAAGCCTGACGGATCTCGGTATTGAGATCGAAATTCTTGATGAAAAAGCCTTGGAACAGGCGGGCATGGGTGCGCTTCTCGGTGTCGCTCAGGGTTCAGCCCGTGCACCGCGTTTGCTCGCTTTGCGCTGGAATGGCACGGGTAAGGCGGATTCCCGCCCAGTGGCTTTGGTTGGTAAAGGCGTAACCTTTGACAGTGGCGGTATCTCCCTGAAACCCGGCGCCGGAATGGAAGGCATGAAATGGGATATGGGCGGTGCTGGTGCCGTTGTCGGCGCGATGAAGGCTTTGGCACTCCGTAAAGCTAAAGCCGACGTGATCGGAGTTTGTGGTCTGGTTGAAAATATGCCGGATGCCAATGCGCAACGTCCGGGCGATGTGGTTAAAACCATGTCCGGCCAAACGGTTGAAGTCATTAACACCGATGCCGAAGGCCGGTTGGTGCTTTGTGACGTTCTGACTTGGGTGCAACAGAAATATAAACCGGAAGTCGTGGTTGATCTTGCCACTTTGACGGGGGCGATGATTATCACCTTGGGTCACGAATATGGCGGTCTTTTCTCGAATTGCGACAAATTGGCCGATAATTTGTTAAAGGCAGGACAGAAATCTGGCGATGGTTTGTGGCATTTGCCGATGGGCGATGCCTATGACAAATTGCTGGAATCCCATATTGCCGATATGAAAAATGTCGGGCCGCGTTATGGTGGTTCGATCACGGCGGCACAATTCCTTAAACGCTTTATCGAAAAAGAGGTCCGCTGGGCGCATCTTGACATTGCCGGTATGGTCTGGGCAGACAAAGCCGCATCCTTCTGGGATAAAGGCGCAACCGGTTTTGGCGTGCGTTTGTTAAACCAGTTTATTTCCGATAATTTTGAAGATTAAGGCATTCTCCTTTGGTAGCACGGGTTGATTTTTATCATTTGCTTTCGGCAAAGCTGGAAAATATTCTGCCGCGTATTGCGGAAAAAACATTGTCCAGCGATAAAAAATTGCTGGTTGTCGTCCCCGATGACCAGCAAGCCCGCTACTGGGATGACTATCTTTGGCGTTATGAAGATACCAGCTTTCTCCCTCATGGCAGGGTAGGCGGTGGCGATGAAGCCGAACATCCCGTTCTAATCTCGACGGCAATGGAGGCGGTCAATCAGGCAAGCTATATTGCGCTAACAGACGGATTATGGCGAGCAGAGGCCTTAAATTTCGAGAGAGTATTTTATTTTTTCGATGAAATCGCGGTGCAACAAGCTCGGCAAGCTTGGCGTTCTTTGAAAAATATCGACGGTGAATGCCATTACTGGAAACAGGATGAACAGGCGGGGCAGTGGAAGGCCATAGCCTAACAAGTAAAAAGACCTAATCGTCGCACTCGTATCCTAAAATCTCTTTTCAAAAGAATACCGCCTCAAAAAAGGCGGCATCCTCAAAAATCAATCTAGCTTAAACAGGCGGAACAAGCTTTCTCTTGAATATAGGCCTGCCATTTTTTCGGGGCTATTTTATGGATATTTTGGCCGTCACTATCGACCGCTACCGTAACGGGCATATCCTCAACCTCAAATTCATAAATAGCTTCCATACCCAAATCTTCAAAAGCCAAAATTCTCGCGGATTTGATCGCTTTTGAAATGAGATAAGCCGCACCCCCGACCGCAATTAAATAAGCGGCCTTATTGTCACGAATGGCCTTGATCGTGGCTTCACCTCTTTCGGCTTTGCCAATCATGCCGATTAATCCAGTTTCGGCTAATAAACGGGGGGTGAATTTATCCATACGGGTGGCCGTCGTCGGGCCCGCAGGGCCCATCACTTCGCCTTTAACCGGATCAACGGGACCCACATAATAGATAAAACGATTTTCAAGATCGACAGGCAAGGCTTGCCCTTGGTCTAACAAATCAACCAGCCTTTTATGGGCAGCATCTCGTCCGGTCAGGATTTTACCGGACAGTAATAGGCTGTCTCCAGCCTTCCAATCAGCCATTTCTTCTTTAGTAATGTCGTCAATATTGACCCGTCTAACCGCGCCATCGCTTTTCTTGGCGATTTCTGGCCAATCATCTAAATGAATTTCCGGCATAATCGCTGCGCCATGCCCATCCAAAGTGATTTCAATATGACGGGTCGCGGCACAATTCGGTACCAAGGCAATGGGCTTATTCGCGGCATGGGTTGGATAGCTTTCAATTTTGACATCCAAAACCGTGGTCAATCCGCCCAATCCCTGCGCACCAATCCCCAATTCATTGATCTTACGATATAATTCTAATCTCAAGGCTTCTTCGTGATTTTGTGGGCCTCTTGCCTGCAATTGATGAATATCAATAGATTCCATCGCTTGGGATTTGGCCATTTCCATAGCCTTTTCGGGATTACCCCCAATCCCGATACCGATAATACCGGGCGGACACCATCCGGCACCTAAATGGGGAATTTGTTCTAACACCCAATCCACAACGCTATCAGACGGGTTCAGCATCGCAAAACGGGTCTTTGCCTCGCTGCCTCCGCCTTTCGCTGCCAGCCGCAATTTTACCTGATCGCCTGCGACTAAATGATGATGAATAATGGCTGGGGTATTGTCACCGGTATTCTTCCGGCTGCCATCGGGATCGGCCACCACTGAATATCGAAGACGATTGGAAGGGCAGGTATAGGCTCGTCGCACGCCTTCATTAATCATCTCGTCCAGCGTCATTTCGCCTTCAAAACGCACTCCCATACCGATTTCAGCAAAAACGGTGACAATGCCGGTATCCTGACACATGGGGCGCTTGCCGATAGCAGACAGGCGGGAATTGATAAGGATTTGCGCCAGAGCCTCTTTTGCTGCCGGATTTTCCTCGCGCTGATAGGCTTCATAAAGCGACTGGATAAAATCACGAGGATGATAGCAAGCGATAAACTGTAAAGCATCGGCAACACTATCAATCAGGTCATTTTGGCGAATAACGGTCATAACAAAAAACGCCTCCTGAACAGAAAGGGCAAGAAAAAGCCGAAAGCTAAAAAAGGCCAATTCATCTTCCGGCGGCGCTAACGGATCGTTTCTCCATTCCCTTTCTGAACCAAGGCCGATAGATTTCTGATCCGCTCACTTGATCGGGCGATTGCAGAGATCCATAAAACAGGGCATATCGCATTTGCCTTCACAAGGTGACAGCAGATAAATATTTTACACTCAAAAAGAAACCGGCAATCTCAAAAGCTTGTCCGACATTCCTGACAGAACAGCCCCTATTAAGGTTTCCATGGCGCAAAAAATAAAGAAAAAACGGGTCGATCAACAACTTGTTGAACGGGAAATGGTTGATAGCTTGGCCTTGGCACAGGCCTTGATTATGGCCGGAGAAGTCTGGAACAAAGACCGTCGTATTGAAAAAGCAGGGCAGCTTCTACCGATTGATGCGCCGTTGCATCTGAAAGGAAAAGGCCATCCTTGGGTTTCTCGCGGGGGGATTAAATTAGCGCATGGCCTAAAATATTTCAGCTGGACGGTCGATAACGCCATAGGGCTGGATGTCGGTTCTTCGACCGGCGGCTTTACCGATGTATTGTTACAATCGGGGGCTGATCGTGTCTATGCGGTAGATTCCGGCACCAATCAAATGGCATGGAAATTACGGCAAGATGATCGGGTTATCCTATATGAACAGCTAAGTGCGCGCTTGCTGACAACAGACCATATCCCCGAAGAAGTTGATATCGTCGTCTGCGATGTCAGCTTTATTTCGATTACCAAACTTTTGGAAATCCCACTTTCTTTTGCCAAAAAAGGCGGTCGTTTATTGGCCTTGGTTAAACCGCAATTTGAAGCCCGAAAAGAGGAAGTCGAAAAAGGCGGCATCGTCCGCGATCCCGAAGTCAGGCAACGAGTCTGTTCAGAGGTTAAAGCATGGCTGGAAGGTCTCGGTTGGCATGTCATAGGCCTCGAAAAAAGCCCTATCACCGGCCATGACGGCAATGTCGAATTTCTGCTTGCCGCTGAAAAAATCGGGTAAATTTATTCGACAAGCGCTTTAAAGCGCGGATAAAATTTATCCTATCAGAAATCCTCGACTGTCATCGCTTGAATGAAGTCATTTTTATGTGACAGGATAAAATATTTCCGGTTTTATCCTTTATCCGCAACAACAAGATACTTGTAACCGGCTATGATAACCGTCACATCTGTTCTTTAAACGCCGTTAAAGAGTGGAATAGACAATGCAGACAGAAAACCATCTGATTGATGACCTCGTTAAAGTTATCAATGGCGCGGCCGGTACCTTTGTCGGTATGGGACGCGAAGCTGAAAATGTTTTAAAAGATCGTTTGCGGGAATGGATCGGCGGCCTTGATTTTGTCAGCCGGGATGAATTTGAAACGCTGAAAATGCGCGTCGAAGCCTTGGAAGCCGCTTCTAAAAAAGACAACGCCTGAAAATAAAAGGCTGATAGCGGTGTTATTAGCTCCAAAAAGCGAATAAACGCTGATCTTTCGCGTGAATTTTTGATATATATCCGCTAATCAGCCTTTACTATTTCATTCTGCCTTGTAGGGGGCTTGTCGTGATTACTGACGAATATGAGTTCGCCCATGATGATTTCGGGCCACTCGAGATGCTGGAACAATATTTTTCGGCACATGGCTGGACTCATGAGCGTCAAAGCGATGATGAGGTGATTGCCCATTTCCAAGGCAGTTGGGCGCAATATGAATTACGGGCAATCTGGCGGGAAGAAGATAATGTCCTTCAATTTCTCGCTTTGCCTGATATTCGGGTTTCACCGGATCGTCACGCTGTCTTGTATGAAACCTTGGGGCTTATCAATGAACAGCTCTGGATTGGCCATTTTGAAATGTGGTCAACTTCCGGCATTGTTCTGTTCCGTCATGCCGTCTTGCTAGATGATGACAGCGAAACGGCACTTTCCTTGATTCAAGCTGGAACCGTGGTCGAAGCCGCCATAGATGAATGTGAACGCTTCTATCCGGTGTTCCAATTCGTGCTTTGGGCAAATAAAAAACCGTCCGAAGCTATTGCCGCTGCCCTGATCGAAACCATCGGGGAAGCCTAAAGGCATAAAGACCGTTTTCTGACTGATTTTTGACAAAAAGTGATAGCTTTATGAGTGATACCGCATCAGATTCCGCTCCTTTGTTACCCAAAGACCAAGCCCCTTTCTGGGCATTCGGTGCCGGTAACATGGCAGGCAGTATGATAAGCTGCTGGCTCAATAATGGGCTTAATCCCAAAGATATGCTGGTTATCCGTCCCTCCGGCAAACCCGTTGCCGAAGGGGTCAAGGTTGTTACCAGTCTGCCAGAAGACGGTTCTACACCGGCCACTTTACTTTTGGGTGTCAAGCCGCAAATGCTGCCCCAGATTGCTCCGGCATTGGCGCCCTATATCACGGAAAAGACAACTCTGATTTCCATTCTAGCCGGCGTAGAATTGGAAACTTTGCGGCATTTCTTCCCGAAAGCCAAAAGCATTGTTCGTGCCATGCCCAATCTTCCGGTGGCGTTAGGGAAGGGCGTTGTTGCCCTTTGCACTGACAAGCTGACGGATGAACAGCGCAAATGCATTGAAAAATTGGCTTCAACGCTTGGTATCTTTGAATGGGTCAACGAAAACCAGTTTGATACTGCCACGGCACTGGCCGGATGCGGGCCCGCTTTTGTTTATCGCTTCATTGATGCCTTGGCACAGGCTGGACAAAAATTGGGGCTGACTGCGGATCAGGCTTTACCCATGGCTATCGCTACAGTCGAAGGCGCGGCCAGCATGGCAAAACAAGCCGATATTACACCGGCTGAACTGGCTGATAAAGTTGCTAGTCCGGGGGGCAGCACGCGGAAAGGTATGGATGTCCTTGATAAGGATGAAGCCTTATATCAATTGATGGATGCGACCTTAGAGGCGTCTTTCAAACAAAACCGCTATATGGCCGAAAAAGCCAAAGAGACTATCGCGCAATAAGCCGATTATAACTCTCTATTTTGAGATAGTTTTGAAATTCCTTTTAACGCGCAGTTTTTCAGAAAGCTGCGCGTTTTTTATTCTCAAGCCTTCGCTAAATCCGATCATCTCTCTCAATAGCCGCGATTAGAAAGCCTCTTTTGATTGCAAGACTTCTAAAAAATGCGGGAAACGATCGGCTAAAGCCTGATCGACATCGCTCATACTCACCTTTTTCCCTAAGGCATGAAGGCTGGTCACGCCGAATTCACTGATACCGCAAGGAATAATACCAGAAAAATGCTCAAGATCAGGGCATATATTTAAAGAAAAGCCGTGAAAACTAATCCAACGCCGAACTCGGATACCAATCGCTCCAATTTTAGCTTCGCCGTCAGGCGTATCGACCCAAATCCCGATCCGTTCAGGATGACTATAGGCCGTCACCCCAAATTCAGCGAGGCTCTCAATCACCCATTTTTCAATAGAATGAACAAAACGTCGAATATCATTACCGTGTTTTCGGATATCCATCATTAAATATCCAATCCGCTGACCGGGACCATGATAGGTATAACGCCCCCCACGTTCCGCGGGATAAACCGGGAAACGATCAGGCATTAACAATTCCCGCCTATCCGCACTACTTCCGGCGGTATAAAGCGGCGGATGCTGCAAAAACCACAGCATTTCAGAGGCTTCCTGATTGGCAATATCCGCCACCCGTTTCGTCATTTCTGAACGGGCATATTCGTAATCTGTCAGCCCCTCACTGACCCGCCATTCAATAGAAGACATGCTGTATCCGTTTCGATATTTTGATTATTTTTTAAGGTCATCATGCCTAATTCACAGAGCTTCTACTGCAAATAGCTTCAAAGGCAAAATCAAAGACCAGAAGCCCTTCCGAGAATATCGAATAGATTTTTAAAAAGGCTAGAGTAATCTTACTCTAGCCTTATGATAGCCAATCTTACAAATTTACGTCGACTTTAAAATAATAGAATCCGCCGTTGATTCCTAATTGTGAAGTATCCATTACGTATTTTTCTGTCCCTAAATAACGATGTGCCAGAGGGACACGGCTAGGATAGGTATTAAACAGATTATTCGCACCGGCCGTCAAAGATAGCTTGGCATTAACCCGATAAGTTATATCCAAATTGGTTGTATATTTTACCCGATTATGAAAAGCGACGAAGTCGTAATTCGATAATATATCGCTATTAGCGGTGCCACCATAATAGGATAGCTGCGAGGTTGTATGTCCCCAGCGGATTTCATGTAAACCGACAATCCATTTTTTATCGCCACTGGTAAACTGACCACCCCAGATAATTTTACTACGTGGATAAGCGGTAGTGATATAGGCAATGCTTTGCTTGGTCAGAAGATCATTGCCATCAGCATCTTTTCCCTGATGCGTTAAAATAGTGCGATTGATATTGGCTGACACACTCCAGTCAATATGACCAATATCACCAAGATAGGTCGGGTAGGTGGCCGTAATATCAATACCTCTGGTGCGGGTATTGGCGACATTGGCAAACCAATGGGTCGAAATAGAGGCCGCCGTCCAGCTTCCTGCATCCATCGGCAAGGAAAACCCATTCATGGCAAGCGCACTTAAAGCCTGATTGCCATAGACATTGCCTCCGGGCAAAATTTGGCCACGCAGCTTAATTTGATAAAGGTCAGCCGTGATATGTAGCCTTTTGATCGGTTCAAAAGTAACACCGGCTGTAATATTGGTTGAATGTTCCGGCTTCAATTTTTTGGAACCATTAGCGAGTGCACCGACTGAATTCGGACTGATAATCCCATCCGCAGAGGTAGGTGACACCGCAACCGCACTATAATTTTCTTGTGCCAAAGTCGGGGCATGAAAGGCGTTTGAAATGGTGCCTCTGAATCCTAACCATTTGAAAGGATCATAACGCAAAGCCACTTTTCCGGTTTTAGCGCTGCCAACATCGGAATAATGCTCGTAACGTCCTGCGACATCAATTTGTAACTGTTTGACCAAATGGGTCGCTACATCGAAATAACCGCCAAAGACATTCCGGCTGAATTTGCCTGCACTTGCCGCTGATATCCCTGGTAAAGCCTCTGATCCACCACCATAAAGGGAATCCGCCGACCCGACCCCAATGGTATAGCTTTCATAGCGATGGGTTCCACCACCCGCGACATTAATTTCATGAGGCCAGCCATCAATATGAAAGGCCTTGCTGAAATCAATCGAGTTACTCCATTGCTGGTTATTAAAACGCTGAACCCCCTTAAATGTCGTGGGCGTTCTTCCTGTATCGGCTTCTATCTGCCGGTTTGAAGAGTTTTTTAAACCGATCGTATTATAGTCACGCCCATAGACGCTAGAAACATCCCAATTCCAACCTTTGATCGTGCCTTTCAGACCGCCCATAATTTCTCAATCATTTTCATTCATGGTTTCTATGGGTGAATATCCGTTAGGATAGATCGCCGAATAACCGGGATATCCGGCCAAACTACTGGCTAGGCGATAATTTTCAAAGGCTTCGGAATAGCGATGAGCATAAGTCGCTAAACCATAGGCTTCGATATTATCGGTAATTTCGTAGCCACCTTTAATCGCAAAACTTTCCCGTGTCTGTTCGGGCTGCCCTAATAATTTGTTGTCTTTTTTACCCGTTCTTAAATCAGCAGCACTGCGATAACTATGATTCTGACGCAGAAAATCACCACTGACATGAAGGTAACCGCGTGATCCCAGCTTGGTGCCGCCATCAAGATAAACACCCTGTTGAAAGCCATCTTTGGCTGCGGTTACGCCTGTCACAGTTTGGGCATGAAAACCATGATCTTGTTTTTTCAGGATAATGTTCACAACGCCAGCCACTGCATCTGAGCCATATTGTGCAGAGGCACCATCTCGTAATACTTCGATATGATCGATCGCCGCCATTGGTATCATATCAATATCGACGGGGGTTGTGCCTTGTTGGGGGCCTGAATCAGCATAAAGATTGGCGGTGGTATGGCGGCGTTTGCCATCAACCAGAACAAGGGTTTCGTTGGCGTTTAACCCTCTCAGGCTGATAGAATCCGTTAAAGCGCCGCTATCATATCCTCCATTGGGAACACTCAAAGAAGGCAGTAATTGCGTCAAGGCATTGCGTAAGCTGGGCATACCTGTCTGGGTAAGCTGCTTGGCTGAAATAATATCGATAGGCGATATACTCTCACGGGCTTTTTTGCCGGTTTCACGGGTGCCGGTAACGATGATAGCATCACCATTGTTATTAGACGCAGCATCCGTTTGTTCAGCTGCAAAGCTCGCATATGGGTATTGAAAAATAGTCCATGAAAGCGAAAAGAAAAAGCTTCCTTTTTTAATAAAATTTTTCATACCCCACCCCAATTATTATAAAATTAATTCCTTATATTTTAATTTTTTCTTCCATTTATTTTGAAATTTTATTGTCTTAAAATAAAATATTTATAACAACATTTCTTATTTTACTAATAATTTGCATCTTTTCAATAGAAAGTAATGAATATCCCGTTTATTTTGAAATTTAAATGCTAAAATATTGATTTTTTAGGGTTTTTATTTTTTAAAAATGATAATTTATAAAAAAATGAAAATTGGTCGGGTTGACTATAATCAGCAAAAATTAGGTGAAAATTTATTTTAAAATAAATTTTATACATCCCATAGACTTTAATGATTTTACTTTTATCCAAGCACAATGCTGCTTTTTTAAAGGGATATGCTGACCTGATAGGGTGGTTTTCTACATCGGACGATAATGCAATTACCGTCCTTTTTCTTAATGGCAGCGGTTCAGATTCTGCCTTTTCTCTATTTTCAATCCCAAGGCTTTTGCTTTGGATTAAAAAATCCTTCATAGAAGGCGAGGGGACAAAAAAGCCGGATAGCCTTTTTTATAAAAACGCGTTTATTTTAATATCCAAGCCCCTGTAACGGCTTCATTATCAAAACTGACATAACGCAGAATTTCGGGTTAATAAGGAAAAATTGGTGCCTTCTTTTCGCATAAACAATCTTATCATTGATAGCTGGGCTTTCCTCAAACGAGAGATCAAGCTGATTACGCCGGTGGCGCTATCGACTATCGGCTTTGGCAATCTTCTGATTTTGTTGCTTTTTCCGACAACGCCCATGATGGAAGCCGGAAGTCAGCCGCGTCTTTTCCCGCTGCTGGTTTTACTGATCGGGGGCAGTTTCAATCTGATTGGTATTCTGGCTCTGTCGCGCTTAACCCTTATTGGGGGCGAAACCGTCAAAGACGCTTTTAAAGTAGCGCTGAATCGTCTGATTTCGATTTTTGCCTTTTTGTTTACGATTTCGATTTTGTTATCGCTGACCCTTATTTTGGTTGGGACATTCCTGTTAAAATTATATGCAGCGCATCATTTTCCGGTTTCAACCTCAATGCTTTTGAGCTTGGGCGGCCTATGCGTCATGCTTTTTCTGGCACTTCAGGTCAAATTCTTTTTCTGGTATCCGATGATGGCTGAAAAAGATTCCGCTTTTCAGGCTATCAAACATAGTTTTTCTTTAACGCGCGGGCTTTTCTGGCCGTTGCTTTTAATTTTATTGCCTTTTTTAATCGGTGATTATGGTCTGTCGAGAATTTTAGGACTAGCCGCCTCAATGTCGATCTCGCTGAAAATGGCAGTGAGTATTCTCGTAGTATTGCTGACGACCGCCATCAGCACAATGCAGGTTATTATTCAGGCAACATTATACAAAATTGCTAAACTAGAATGAAATGCCACGCAATTCGAATTGATTATATAACATTTTAGCTCCCCTCTTCCGATCATCTCAGGCATGACAATAGAAATACATCTCGACGATCAACTAAGCTAAGTAATACTGCAACAGCATGACGTAGGTTTTGATCAACTCGCCTTTTACGAAATGAACCACTACTGCTTTTTCGGTAATTACTATCGCCCCCAGGCGAAGGATAGAATGGCTGGGAAGGAAAAAAACGTCGAAACCCCTGGTGCCTGTTCTGCATGCCGAGCAATTTTCTGTAGCACTTATTTGACAGTGATCATTTCTAGGAGTTGTGCATCGAGATAATTTAGCCTCCACTTAAGTATAGAAATAATATTAAAAAAAATTATCTTATATTATTTAAATTTTTTACCAAATTTATTTTAATTATACCGTATTCAATTAAAAAATAGACTCGACGTATTTTGTGATTTACTGTATAAATATACAATTTTACAGAATTTTAGAAAGAAGTTGAATTATGGTCTATAGGATTTCAGGAAATTGGTTAATAGGCGTTGCCTGTGATCTTCACACTGTAGAGAGCATCTATCTTGGGGTAGATGAATATGGACATAATAGGTTTGAAAACACAAGAAGTGTAATTGGTGAATTAGTTTATCAGCTCAAGTATCAGAACGACCAGACGACTATTCCCAAGATTATTGATCTTCTTCTCCAAAACATTAAAGGTATCGAATCATTTGATGCTATCATCCCAGTTCCATCTTCTAAAATTCGAAGAATTCAACCTGTAGATGCAATATCTAAAGCCCTCGGTGATAAATGTAAAGTTCCTGTACTCATCAATTACCTAGGTTTTGTTGACAAAGGAAGGTAACCACAATTTTACGGCCGCGAGATGAAGGAAGGCGAGAAAAGATTTTCTGGTTTTGTCATAGCGTGTGGCAATGCGCCTGAACTGCTTTAGCTTATTAAACATCCGCTCAATACGATTACGATCTTTGTAGTGCTGGAGATTATAAGGAATAGGCTTTTTTCGATTGGAACGAGGCGGGATAACAGGAAGAATGCCTCGAAAAAGCAGTTTTTCGCGTAACCTATCGCTATCATATCCTTTATCAGCGAGAAAACAGTGGGGTGTTGTGACAGGGATATCTATCAAGCTATCAGCGCCAGAATAATCAGAGACCTCACCACCGGTTAGTGCGAAAGCTAGAGGGCGGCCTTGACCATCGGAACGGGCGTGGATCTTGCTCGTAAAGCCTCCGCGACTGCGACCAAAGCCTTCCTTATACGTCCCCCTTTTGCGCCAGCCGCTTGGCTGTGGGCGCGAATAATCGTACTATCTATCATATGTTGCCAGTCATCTGTCAGGCCAAGGTCAACGAGAGTTTCAAGAAGAGCGTCCCACACACCCTGTTCTGCCCACCTACGAAACCGAACATAGACCGAATTCCATTTCCCATAACGTTCATGCATATCTCGCCACGGGCAGCCTGTTCGAAGCACATAAAGCATACCATTGAGAAATAACCGATTACTTTTGGCGGGACGCGCGCAGCGGCCTCGTTCGCTTGGAAGAAGACCCTGTATTATCTCCCACTCCGCGTCCGTCAGATCTCCTCGCATCCTATCTACCCTACAAAACTTGTTCTCAAGTTATCTCTAAAAATCTTAAATTATACCCTTTGTCAACAGAACCTAGTAAAAAATGGTGATATCGAATTAAAAGGTATTACAGATCCAGCAGATCGTGACAGAGCTTTATTTGATAGTATTGTCGTAGCAGGGACAACAGATCTTTCTGAAAAGAATGTTTTACTCGTGGATGATCTATATAGATCAGGTGCAACCCTTGATGCATGCTGTCGCGCCCTCAAGAAAAGTACACAAGTAAAAAATATCTGTGTTTTGACAATGACAAAAACTAGGAAGAACAGATGACGGTTGTATTCTTATCTGGTTCACGTAGAATTAGCCGCTTAAATGATAAAATTCGCTTTCGTTTACAAAATATCATGAAACAAAATTTTCAGATTTTTATTGGTGATGCTAATGGTGCAGATAAAGCTATGCAGTCATATCTCGCTGATCAGCACTACCCAAATGTATCTATATACTTTGTAGGGAGTATTTGTCGTAACAATATTGGTAATTGGAATACTAAACAAATAGCAGTAGATAAAAATCTGAAAGGAAGAGCATTCTATACCGAAAAAGACAAAGCAATGGCTGCGGAAGCTGACTTTGGCTTCGTTTTATGGGATGGAATAAGTGAAGGATCGATCAATAATATATTTGAGCTTTTGAATAGTCAAAAAAAAGCAGTAGTCTATCTTTCTACACATAAAAAATTTTTTAATATCAAGACAGCTAATGATATTGAAAACCTAATAAACTGCACTGACCCTGAAGCATTATCCAAACTGCAAGGATTACGAACTATTCGTAGGCAAATGGAGAAACATAATCTCATGGATCAAGGAAGTTTTCCGATTTAAATCTAACTTAGTACTTTGGAAAATAATTCCAAAAGTTCTTATCTAAAGTAGAAAGGCAGAGTTTAGCAGGTATAAATAGTTTTATATTATATCTGATAAAGGTTAATCGAATTTCCATGTTGAGAGCCTCAAGAAAACCGGCTTTTAAAAAAGAGGATATCGCCCCTTTAAAAGGGGCGATCATCCGCTATTTCACCCCGATCAATTTATGACTTTGAATAGATAACCGCCATAAAGGCCGCTGCATCACAAAGGCGATAGCCTTTTGGATATTTTCTTTTTGATATTCGTCATCCATTGGCTGGATCAGATAATGATCGAAATCCAGCTTTTCCAAAGCCTCAATATCAATGCCTTTTTGTGGCCATACCAGTTTTATTTCATTGCCTTTTTCAAGGATAATCTGGCTTCCTGCCTTGGGACTCATGCAAACCCAATCAATCGCAGACGGGACAGGCTGCGTTCCATTGGTCTCGATAGCGATTTCAAAAGCCTGATTTTTTAAAGCCAGCAGCAAAGCCTCATCTACTTGTAATAATGGCTCACCGCCCGTCAAAACGACAAAAGGCCGAACATATTGATATCGGCTTTCAAGCGCCTCTTTCCACAATCGAATGGCCTGTTCTGCCAATTCTTCTGCGGTAAATCGTCCGCCATTTTCGCCATCAATACCGACAAAATCAGTATCACAAAAACGGCAAGTCGCCTGTTCACGGTCATCTTCGCGACCATTCCACAGATTACAACCGGCAAAGCGAATAAAGACAGCCCGTCTTCCAGCTTGGATACCTTCACCCTGTAACGTCAGGAAACTTTCTTTAACGGCGTAATGACGGCTCATAACAGACCTTTATCCCCAGAAGGCGCAGCTAAAATCTCCATCGCCTGCCGCAAATTACCTCGGCAGTCAGCCAAGGTCTTTTCTGCTTCTGCAATGCTCTGACCCATCGCCACCAGAACAGCTTTCCGAATATCATTTTGGGCAATCACAAGGGCTTTTTCTGCTTTATCCTGATCGACTTTTGCTAATCGACACAGCATCAAAACGGCACGTTGTTGCAATTTGACATTGGAGACCCGCATATTGACCATCAGACCACGGCAAACCAGGCCCAGACGCAGCATAATCGCCGTCGAAAGGGTATTCAAAACGACTTTTTGAGCCGTTCCGGCCTTCATACGGGTGGATCCTGCCACGACTTCGCTTCCAGTCGCAGCTAAAACAGGATGCTCAGCGGCCTCCAACAAAGCACTATCGGCATTATTGGCAATAGCAATGGTCAAAGCACCCGTTTTTCTGGCCGCTTTAATAGCTTCAACCGTATAGGGCGTTCTGCCACTGGCTGCGACACCGATCACAACATCGCGACGATCAAGATGCAATGCCTCGACTTCCTGAAGGGCGCGTTCAATATTGTCCTCTGCACCTTCGACACTAGCGGCCAAGGCCGTCATGCCTCCCGCCATCATAAAAGCCAGTCTTTCGGATGGCCAATTATAAGTCGGGGTTAATTCAACCCCGTCTTGAACGGCAATTCGGCCAGAGGTGCCAGCCCCTACATAAACCAGCCGATTACCGTCCAATAATCTTTCAGCCGCCGCGATACTGGCCGCCGCAATGCGAGAGGATTGATCAGCAACGGCGGCGACAGCCGCCATCTGACCTTCTAACATGGCCTCAACCGCATATTCGCTAGGCCAGCTATCAAGATCA
Source organism: Zymomonas mobilis subsp. mobilis ATCC 10988 (assembly GCF_000175255.2). NCBI lineage: Bacteria > Pseudomonadati > Pseudomonadota > Alphaproteobacteria > Sphingomonadales > Zymomonadaceae > Zymomonas > Zymomonas mobilis. Next base: position 62,880 of record NC_017262.1, read on the forward strand.
ATATAGCGCGGATCGACCGTTTCAGTGGACATAGAGGATTGCCTTGTCTGGAATATATCAGGAAAAGAAAGCGTCATTCAAAACGCCTGTTTTCATAAACAGGCCATTTGATTTTATGAAGTCATAATTTGAAAATAACGCATCATCGGCGTTATTCTTTGCAGCAAGAGAGGCCAATAAGCCCCAAAATAAAGGCTAGTCACGGCTTCGATATTATCAAAAAGGCATCAATTATAGACTTTTTATCTATAATCTTTTTTTGCTTTTTTTAAAACGGGGCTCTCTTTTTAAACTTCTGAAAAATTTTGACACAAATATGTCATTTGATATGAAAGATTACAAAAAAGTAATCATAGAACTTATAAAGCAAGCCAAGATTATTATAACTTATAAGAAATAGACATTTAATAAAAACAGCCTCATCCTCAAAGCTCACCTTACGACTTACTTTCATCTTCAAGGCCGATCCTTCGATAACAAGAAGTATTTAATTGTAAAATTTTAAAAATTTAAAAGAAAAATAAATTATTTACTTTGATATATTATATCATAATTAGTATTTATAAAGAGTTTTTAAAAATTGTAAAATACCGTTTTGTTGACTATTAAATAGGGTAATATTATGCTCTCTTGCTGTTTTAAGGGGGAAGGGCAGTTGCATTTCTTTATATCTATCAAAGTTTCTGAAAAACTGACCCTTTATCCAAGTTGAATATAAAAACTGCATCAAAGGGGGGCGTTTAATGCGCTTAATTCGGTCGATATTATTAGGTATGACAGCCATGACGACGCTTGGCATGGCAAGCATGGTTTCCGCAGAAAAAGCAGATAATAAAACAAAAGACAAAGCCGCAGAAACACAGACGGCGACATCCGCAAGTGATGATGTCTTAAAACCCGCCGAAGCTACCAGCGAAGGCAGCGTGACGGTCAAGGGGCAGACCATCCGTTATCAGGCAGTTTCTGGAACGTTATTGGTTCATCCGAAAGGCTGGGATGAAACCGTCGAGGATAAAGATAAAACACAACCTCGCGCCACAATGTCCTATACCGCCTATTTTAAAAAAGACGTGCCATCGTCACAAAGACCGGTCGTTTTTTTCTATAATGGCGGGCCGGGTTCTGCTTCGGTCTGGCTGCATATGGGGTCTTTCGGGCCCAAACGTATTGTTGTTCCCGATCATGAACATAGCGAAGGCGCACCTTACCGTCTGGTCAATAACGACTACAGCTTGATGGATGTCGCGGATGTCGTCTTTATTGATGCCCCTGCGACCGGTTTTGGCCGGGTCGCTGGCAAGGATAAGGCCAAAGCCTTCTTTGGTGTCGATCAGGATGCTTATGCTTTTTGTGAATTCATCAAAAGTTTTCTTGGTAAATTCAATCGCTGGAACAGCCCGAAATATCTATTCGGTGAAAGCTACGGCACGCCCCGTTCTGCTGTTTTGTCGAATATGCTGGAAAACGACAACTCGATTGATTTTAACGGCGTTATCCTGCTGTCCCAGATATTAAACTTCACACTGGATTCCGATTTTCCGAATACCAATCCGGGGGCAGATCAGGCTTTCATCACCAATCTTCCAACCTATGCTGCAACGGCTTGGTATCATAACCGTTTACAGGGGCAGAAACCGGCCGATTTGGAAAAATTCCTTCGGGAAGTCGAATATTTCGCTACCACAGAATATGCGATGGCGTTACAGCAAGGCTCTGCACTTGATCCTTCAAGAAAACAGGCTATTGCCCAGAAATACAGCCAATATACCGGTATTCCGGTGGATTATGTGCTGAAAGCTGATTTGCGGTTAAATGGCGGCCAATTTACACAAATGCTGCAAGGCGGCGATATCACGACGGGTCGTCTTGATACGCGTTTTTCAGGGCCTTCTCTTGATCCTCTCGATAAAGAATCGGGCTATGATCCACAAAGCTCGGCTTTGTCTTCAGCCTATGTCTCGGCCTTTAATGATTATTCTTTGAACCAGCTCCATTTTGGGCAGGGTCGCGAATATAAATCTATGGTCAATTTCCCCGGTGGCTGGGATTTCAAACATCGTTCGCCCAGCGGTGGCGTGGTGCCGTGGGTTACCAATATGATGCCTGATCTGGCGGCGGCCATGACGACCAATCCTAAATTAAAGGTAATGGTCGCAGGTGGTTATTTCGATCTGGCAACGCCTTACTATCAGGGCTGGTATGAAATGCACCATCTCCCGATTAGAAAGAGCCTCGAACAGAATCTTGAATATCACTATTATAAATCAGGCCATATGGTTTACGTGAATGAAGAGTCTTTGAAATTGCTACATGACGATGTTTCTTCTTTCATCCGTCGTAGCTATCAGCCCTAAATTTTTTATCCCATTTTGAAGTAAAAGAAGCGACCTCAACGGGGTCGCTTCTTTTTTTTGAAGAGAATCTTTTTACGCTACGATTTTTCATTTTACGATTTTTTGAAAAAATTTCACGTCAGGGAACAGATGTTAAAGATTAGGCGTTTTATACACAAATATTGACAATTCTTTTTTTAAGGGAGTTTGGTAATGGGGCTCATTTCTTGGCTTATCGTCGGCGGTATTATTGGATGGCTCGCTGGACTTATTATGAAAGGCAGCGGCAGCGGCGTTTTTCTTAATATTATTATCGGTGTTGTCGGGGCTTCTTTGGGGGGCTTTATCTTCAACCGTGGTGATATTGGCGATGTCGGCCTGACCCTGCAAAGTTTTCTGGTCTCATTGATCGGTGCCGTTATTTTGTTGGCGGTGATCAATTTCTTTAAATCACGCAACTGACCCCATGTGATCTTTCAGGTCAGGATGGCTCAAATAGCCTGATATCTGGATGCTTATTTTGGACTTGAAAGGGTGAGGCTGAAAACACGGCCTCACCCTAAAATATATTTATTGCACGGCCATTTTTTTGGAAAAGACAGCAACACCAGCCAACAAAGCTGCGATCAAGAAAAATGATATTTTTAAACCCACAACATTGGCAATAAAACCAATGGCAATCGGGCCCGCCAAAACACCCATATAGCCAATGGTGGTCACCGCTGAGATCGCGAGATGGCTCGGCATCACATTTTGCCGTCCGGCAACACTATACACAACCGGAACGATATCGGCACATCCCAAACCGATTAAGGCATAACCAATGAAAGTCGCGGGGGTGTAAGGTATAAAAATAACCGCCAAATAACCCGCCATAGCCAAAAGGCTACCGAAAAAAACCGTTTTAACATTGCCTAATTTGGCAATAATTTTGTTCCCGAATAACCGTCCCGTTGTCATCATTGTTGCATAACCGGCATAGCCCCAACCGGCTTGTTCCGGTGGTAATTTCCTGATCGAAGTGAGGAAAACACCGCCCCAATCAAGCACAGCGCCTTCCGCCAGAAAAGCAATGCAACAGATAATGCTCAAAATCCAAACCATGCCTTTCGGTATAGCAATACCTGCCGCACTACCGGGTTCGCCTTTATCAGGCAGTAAATCCTTCCAGAAGATCGCTAAAATCAAAAGAAGCAAGGCCGAAGCCATCATACCAGCCGTAAGCGGACTAAAGGATTTGGAAAAGACCAAGGCCAATCCGGCTGACCCCGCTGCGCCACCAATGCTATATAAGGCATGAAAGCCTGAAATAAGGGGACGCTGAGCGCGTTTCTCGACAATAACCGATTGAATATTCATGGCGGCATCAATGGCACCGACCGATGCCCCAACGATCAATAGACTGCCTCCCAAAAGGATGGCGGAGGATAAAGTCGCCAGAAAAGGGACCGCTATCGCGGTAATAATCACGCCTGTCGTAATAACTGCACGACACCCAAAGCGGTTCGCCATACTGCCCGCTAAAGGCAAAGAGAACAGCGCTCCTAATCCCAAACATAAAAGCAGATAACCAAGCTGTCCGTCAGAAATAGCCGTATGGATTTTGACAAAAGGAATTAACGCCCCCCATGTCGCAATGGCGCATCCTAAAAGAAAGAATATCGCCGCCGTCCCGTTCCTCGCATTTTCCATGGCAAATCCTCAAAATATTTTTGTTATTATTTTTTACGCCGTCATTTTTATGAATGGATAGGAAGCCCCGTTAAAAGAATCTCGCTTCTTTTGTCCCTATCTTCTGAAAGCACGCCTTGAATAAAAAGGCGATAGGGTAACTGCCTTTTGGATATAAAGGCCTCACATCTCCTAAATCGGAAAAAGCTTCATTCCCGATCATTAGCCTTTTTCAGCCATCGACATTCCAAGCTATAAAAACAAGCCTCAAAAGATAATTTTATAAAATGATAAATAAAAATTCATCTTTGGTGCAATGCGATGGAAATATTTCGAAAGATAAACGTTAAAAAGTAAAATATAATAAACAACCTTTGATATCGATCTGCACGATATTCAAAGGGATCAAGCTGTAGGGTGTTCTTGATGATGGGCTCTTCTCCTCCGAAAGGCAGGCCGATTTCGGCCTTTTTTTCTTTTCCTTGGTGCCGCCGCCATATTTTGACAACCGGATTATCTGTTGTCGCTCTTTCGGTGACGGCGGATATCGCTTCTAACGCCTCATCTTCTCCGCTTTCGTCTGCGGATGTTCTTCATTTTATGAAATTATCGCTTTGTCTGACAGATCGGAAAACGCTTGATCCGGTGCTTGGCAAAGCGCTTTTTTCTAAATTAACCGACAATAATCCAAAACGCCGGACACAGCTTGATCAGCTTCTTGCTCTTTTCAATCGGCAGACATGGGATAATGCTAATCACTTCGTCAAAGAAGCGGTCAAAGAAAATCCAGATGCACCACCACTTATCAGGGATATTCTACACGGATGGTATCGCGGTATCGTCGATAACAAAGTCGTCGTTTACCGTTCGGCCATGATGTTTTCTCTGACCCGTAATATTCTCTATCCCAAAACCTATGCCAATGGCGATTTATTCTATTGGACAACGCGCCCGCCAGAAGTGCCCCTTCCCAAAGCACAGCCCGCTATGCAGCCGGACGTTCCCGAAACTCTGGGACAATAAAAGCAGAAGGTATAACAGATGACATCCAGCAACGATCTTTCTGCCGATATTGTGATTGTCGGTTCCGGTGTCGCCGGTAGCAGCATCGCCAAAGAATTGGCGAGTACAGGGGCATCGGTCATCGTCCTTGAGGCAGGGCCCCGTATTGACAGGCAACATATCCTCGATAATTGCCGAAATACGGTCAATAAAAACAAATATGACGAGCCTTATCCGCCATCCCCTTGGTCAATGCATCCGCCCGACCAAAGCACCCCTAACGCTTATCTCCATACCACCGGCCCCGATGCACAGGCCTATCAGCAAAGCTATCTCCGTATTCTTGGCGGCACAACATGGCATTGGTCAGCCTGCGCATGGCGTTATCTGCCCTCTGATTTTGAATTACGGTCACGCTATGGGGTAGGGCGCGACTGGGCGTTAAAATATGATGATCTCGAGCCTTTTTACTATCAGGCCGAAAGCATGATGGGCGTTTGCGGGCCTGATCCCAAGGTTGAAGACCTTGGCTCACCCCGCCGCCAACCTTATCCGATGGAAGCCTTGCCGCTTTCCTATGCGGCAGAACAGTTTAAAAAACTGATTGATAACCGCACAGCCTATCGTGTGGTGCATGAACCACAGGCGCGGAATACCCGCCGCTATGACAATCGTCCGGTCTGCGAAGGCAATAATAACTGTATGCCGCTTTGCCCTATCGGTGCGATGTATAACGGTATTCATACCGTGCTTCATGCCGAAGCCGCAGGGGCGCGCTTTATTGACAATGCCGTGGTTTATAAAATCGAAACCGATACCTCTAATAAAAAGGTCACGGCTGTTCACTATTATGACCCTGACAAACACAGTCATAAGGTCACGGGACGTATTTTTGTTATCGCGGCGCATTGCATCGAATCCGCCAAATTATTGCTCCTTTCTGCCGATGAAAAAAATCCAAACGGCATCGCCAATAGTTCGGATCAAGTAGGCCGGAATATGATGGATCATACCGGCGTGCAGGTCACTTTCATGAGCGGTCTGGATTCTCTTTGGTGTGGCAGAGGGCCTCTCGAAACCAATGTCATCGACAGCTTCCGAGATGGATCATGGCGGAATGAAAGGGGTGCTTATCTGGTGCATATGGTGGATGATAACCAGATCGACCTCGCCACGGCTTTAGCCATCGACAAAGGCTATGTCGGTAAAGACCTCGAAGATGAAATCCGCTATGGGGCATCACATCTGGTGCGTTTGTTCAGCCATAATGAAGGGATGCCGGATCCCGATAACCGTTTAACGCTCAGCAAAACCCATAAAGACGTTCTCGGGATTCCCCATCCCGAAGTTTATTATAAATTGCCGGATTATACGGTGAGAAGCTGCGATCACTCCCGCAAGGTATTTAGGGAAATCATGGGGCTGATGAAAGGCTCTGATCCACGCTGGACGCCGGGCTATTTTCCCCAAGACCATCCAGCGGGCAGCACCATCATGGGGCATGATCCCAAAGATTCTGTCGTTGACGGATATAACCGGACACATGACCACGAAAATCTGTTTATCGCCAGTTCCGGCGTATTCGCTTCTATGGGAACGGGTAACATTACCCTGACCGTGGCTGCCTTGGCGTTACGGGTAGCCGATACGCTGAAAAAAGAGATATATCATGGCTAAAACACGCTCTTTCTTCGCCCAATTCCGGCATATATGGGCGATAACAACAGGCTTCGGCTTGGTCATGTCGGCGGCGTCCTATGCAGCAACCACGGATACTAGCGACCTTCTTCAAAAAGGCGAATATCTAGCCAAAGCAGCGGATTGCGTCGCTTGTCATACCGCCCCTAATGGCAAGGCTTTTGCAGGTGGCCTTGCGATCACTTCACCTATGGGGGACATCCTTTCAACCAATATCACACCGGATAATGAAACCGGCATAGGTCACTATAGCGAAGATGATTTTGCCCGTGCGTTGCAACGCGGTATCCGAAAAGACGGTGGCCATCTTTATCCGGCCATGCCCTATACGGCTTATGCTGGCCTTAACAAGGCAGACATCCACGCACTTTATCTCTATTTTATGAAATCGGTTACGCCGGTTTTACAAAAGAACCAGCCGACAAAACTGGACTTTCCTTTCAATATCCGCGCTTTGATGATGGGCTGGAATCTTCTGTTCTTGAATGACAAGCCTGCCAAAACTGATTTCGAGCATTTGTCTGGTTTAGAAAGAGGCCGCTATCTCGCAGATACGCTTGAACATTGCAGCACCTGCCATTCGCCTCGCAATTTTTTGATGGCTGAAAAAAAATCCGGTTATCTCGGTGGCAGCCCTCTAGGGGGATGGTATGCGCCCAATATCACCTCCAGCCTGAATAGCGGCATCGGTCATTGGAGCGAAGAAGAGCTAGTCACTTATTTCAAAACCGGAAAAGTCACTGGAAAAGCACGGGCAGGGGGCGGCATGGCCGAAGCTGTCAGCAACAGCCTAAGTCATCTCAGCGATCAAGATTTGCACGATCTGGCGCGCTATATCAAACAGGTTCCCGCTATCAATGATCGCCATGATTCACGTCCACGCGATCAATATAGCGCCCCTGTAGTGACAACTGATCTTAGAAGTGGCGAAACCATTCGGGTTGATCGCCCGATAGCTATGGATGGTGCTGCGGTTTATGACAATAACTGCGCCAGTTGTCATGGCGGTGATGGCAATGGCAGCCCCGATCAGCATATTCCTTCTTTATATAACAATAGCGTGATCGGATCAGCTCAAGCCAATAATCTGGTGATGACTATTCTAAACGGCGTGCAGCGTAAAATAGACGGGCAGGAAGTGTTTATGCCTTCTTTTGGGGATAAATCACTGGTGCAGCACCTCTCCGATAAAGACATCGCCAGCCTTGCCAATTATGTTACCGGACGTTTTGGACGGGGTGATGCCCATTTAAAAGCGGCCGATATTGCAACCATTCGGCAAGGCGGCGCAAAACCATTTTTGGTTCGCTATATTTCGGTGCTGATGCTGACAGGCGGCTTGGGCTTCCTGCTTGTTCTTTCGCTCATTTACCGTTTTTTCAAAAAAACAGACAGGAAAAGCGCGCAGAGCTGACAGGTCGCTGACGGGAAGACGCCTAGGCGTCTTCCTTCTCTGCCACATTAGCTAGAAAGGGCGGGCCCGCAGAATCTCGAATAATCAAGGCATGATCGAGTTCGACATTCCTGATTTCTTCGGTATTCCAACCATTTTCCAACAGATTAAGGATAATATCGGTCGCGGTATAAGCCATGGCCGATATCGGCTGGCGCATCGTTGTAATCCGTGGCCAAACAATAGAAGCCAGCTGACTATCATCGAAACCAACTACCGATAATTGACGCGGCACTGCAATCCCATGCTCATGGGCAGCCTGAACAATACCGGCGGCCATGTCGTCATTGGATGAAAAGACGGCAGTTGGTCGTGGGTTCAGGGCAAATATTTTCCGTGCTGCTTCCAAACCACTGGCGAAACGGAAATCACCCGCAATCACCAGATCGGGATCAATCGGGATACCGGCGCTTTGCAAAGCATAACAATAGCCTTCAAAACGGGCGTTACTGGCCGGATGGACTGGATTGCCTCGTAAAAAAGCAATCCGTCGATGCCCCAGACCTAACAGATAACGGGTCATCTCTCTGGCGGCGATCATATCCTTGATGGCGACACAAGGCGAACCGGGGCGTGGCTCGGTGCCTGCCACGCGGACATAGGGAACGCCGCTTTGATCCAATTCATCCATAATTTCGGGATCATTGGACAAAGGCGGGGTTAAAATCACACCGGCCAGACCAGAACTGCGAATAATGGCAATCATTTTGCCATGAAATTCTTTGAAATTTTCAACCGGAAACATCAACAGACGATAAGGCTCGCCGCGTAAACGGTCTAAAGCACCGGTCTGGATATTAACGACATAATTCGGACTTGGGTTTTCGTAAAACAGGCCGATCATATAAGATTGGCGACCTGCCAGACTTCTTGCGGCCATATTGGGATGATAATTCAGTTTATGGGCTGCTTGTAAAACCCGTTCACGCATTTCCGGCCTGACATTGGGTTCGTTATTCAAAACGCGTGACACGGTTTTGATCGAAGCCCCCGACATGGCGGCTACATCACGGATAGTAACCATTGGCATCCGTTTACAGGTGCCAGAGGCAGAATCTGTGGTTTTTGCAGCTTGGTAAACGCTGTCATTTTTAGAGCGGGAAGTCACAATAAATTATCCTTCCGCATCACTTTTTGGGTTTCAAGGGCAATATTTTGACAAAAAAGAGCAAAACTTTTAAGAAACACCTGAATGATGCAGTTGTAAAAGCTAGATTTCAACAATTATCCCGTTATTTTCATTTTATATGTGTTAATCGGTTAACAAACATTTATATTTAATTTTTAGCTTTTGGCGAGAGAGAAAATCAATAGAAAGAAAATAACACTATTCAACCCTGTTTTTTAATATCATTCCGGTCACGGATTTCAGACAAAAATATTCATCGAGAATGCCGTCTTGTCTGAATAAAGAAAGCTGAATATAGCCTTCCATGATTTTCAAAAACAGAATAAAGGCAATCTCCCCTCTTGCCAAGCGCGCCTATGCCCCGCTAGGGGCATGAATGTTATTTATAGATAAGCCCGCCTTCGTTTTTTCCGTCCCGCAAAAACGGACAAAAGAAACAGCAGACGGTTTTGCTTGTGTTCAGATTTTTTTCGGATTGTCTTACTTTTCAGGAAAATGCAAGACTCCGGTTCTTAGTGAAGTGAAAGGTTAAAAAATGAGCGATACTGCAGAGCGCATCAAGAAGATTGTTGTCGAACATCTCGGCGTTGAACCCGACAAAGTTGTTGAAAATGCCAGCTTCCTTGACGATCTGGGTGCCGACAGCCTCGACATCATCGAATTGGTTATGGCTTTCGAAGAAGAATTCGGCGTTGAAATTCCTGACGATTCCGTAGAAAAAATCGGTACGGTCAAAGATGCCGTCAGCTATATCGACGAGCACAAGGCTTAATTAATCCTAAAAACAGGATCGGCGTTTATCCTCCGATCCTGTTTTTATCTCTGTTTATTCTATTATCTTTTGCCTCTACCTTCTATTAAGAATAAAATTGTCTATATTCACGTCTTGTCTTAAGAAATCGAAGGAGGGGTGTCATGCGGCATAATGCTGAAGGCATTCTGTCAAGGGGAGAAAAGTAATATGCGTCGTGTAGTCGCTACCGGCTTGGGAATGGTGACTTCGCTGGGTGGCGATGTCGAAACAACATGGTCGAATATTCTGGCCTCAAAGTCCGGTGCTGGGCGTATCACGCGTTTCGATCCGGAAGGTTTTGCTTGTACGGTTGCTTGTGAAGTTAAACCGGCCGACCATGAATATGGCTTTGATCCGTCCAAACGCGTTGACAGCAAGACGATAAGACAGGTCGAACCCTTCATTATCTATGGCATTGATGCCGCTGGACAGGCTTTGGAAGATGCCGGTCTCATGGATATGAGCGAAGAAGAAAAACTCAGAACGGGTCTTTCTATCGGCGCTGGTATCGGTGGTTTACCCCGTATCGAAAAAGAATCCATCATCTGCCATGAAAAAGGGCCCCGCCGCGTTTCGCCTCATTTCGTGCATGCCAGCCTTATCAATCTGACGGCTGGACAGGTTTCTATCCGCTATGGCCTGAAAGGGCCTAACCACGCTGTCGTCACGGCTTGCTCTTCCGGTTGTCATTCCATTGGCGATGCCAGCTGGATGATTCGCATGGGCTATGCCGATGTGATGGTTGCAGGGGGTTCTGAATCGGCTATTTGCCCTCTCGGTATCGCCGGATTCTCACAGGCACATGCTCTTTCAACGGGGCATAACGACACGCCCGAAAAAGCTTCCCGTCCATATGACAAAGGCCGCGACGGTTTTGTCATGGGTGATGGTGCCGGTATTATTATTCTCGAAGAATATGAACATGCCAAGGCACGTGGAGCCAAAATTTACGGCGAAATTATCGGCTATGGCATGACGGGTGATGCGTATCATGTGACCGCTCCCCAGCCAGATGGTGATGGTGCCTATCGCTCCATGAAAATGGCGCTTGAGCAGGCCAATCTTACCACCGCTGATATTGATTATATCAATGCACATGGCACCTCGACGCCCATGGGCGATGAAATCGAAGCCAACGCCGTTCGCCGGTTGTTTGGGGATGACATTAAAAATATGTCAATGAGTTCAACGAAATCTGCCATCGGCCATTTATTGGGCGGTGCAGGGGCTGTTGAAACGATTTTCTGCCTGTTGGCGATGCGTGATCAGATTGCGCCTCCGACCATCAACCTCGAAAATCCGAGCGATGGCTTAGCTGGCTTTGATCTGGTGCCCAATGTTCCAAAAAAACGCTCAATCAAGGCCGTTTTGAATAACAGCTTTGGTTTTGGTGGAACCAATGCCAGCTTGATCTTCAAAGCTGTAGACTAAATTATGTGCCGCCTTTTTCACCGGCAAGACAGAATGAGCGGACAAAAGCCGCCCAGCCGTTGGCTTGGTCGCTTGCTTCTCTTTCTGTTACTTGCTCTGGTGTTTCTAGGCGGCATTGCTTTTAATCGGGCAATGGTGACCCCCAATAACAAAGAATTGGTCGTCACCATCCCCGAAGGCAGTTCTTTTGGTAAAGCAGCCCGCATCTTAAAAGAGGCAGGCGTTATCCGCTCTGAGAATGTCTTTTTGTGGCTGCTTCATAGCAAACCTGCTTTTATGTTACGGGCAGGGGATTACCGTATCGGTGCATCTCGTTCTCTAAGTCAGGTCATAGACCTTCTTTCTCATGGGCCCAATGTGCGGCATATCTTTGTCGTTCCAGAAGGGATGCCTTCTTTGGAAGTGCATGACCGACTGATGGCAGAACCCCTTTTGACGGGGGAAATCGCTGTTCCCGAAGAAGGCAGCTTACTACCAGACGGTTATTCTTTTACGCCGGGTGAAAAACGGTCGCTTGTGATCGCCAGAATGCAGGCTGCAATGCAGAAAATGCTTCATAAATTATGGAGCGAAAAATCACCTTTGGCACAGGTTAAAACGCCTAAGGAAGCGATTATTCTCGCCTCTATTGTTGAAAAAGAAACGGCGCTTCCTGAAGAACGCCCGATTGTCGCGGCAGTCTATTATAATCGCCTTGCCAAAAATATGCGGTTACAAGCTGATCCGACTATCATTTATCCGATTACGCACGGCTATCCTTTGGGGCATCCTATCTTGCGTTCGGAATTACAGGCGCATAACGATTACAATACCTATCAGATGACTGGCCTTCCTAAGGGAGCCATCACCAATCCGGGGCGGCAGTCTATTGAAGCTGTTTTGCATCCCGCCAAAAGCGAAGCGCTCTATTTTGTAGCAAATGGCAGAGGCGGCCATATCTTTTCCAATAATTTGGAAGATCAAAACCGTCATGTCCGCGACTATTACGCTTCAAAGAAAAACTGATTTCTCCGATTACTTAATTCTTTCGAAAACCCGAAAAAACAATCTCTTGATTTCGTCTTTTCGCCGCAGATTTTTTGAAAAAATTACCTCAGAAATCTTTTTAAAACAGGGTTTTCTTTCGCTATTGCGTAAAAAAGCACAAAAAAAAGACGCTATCGAAATAGCGCCTTTTCTCTACCGAAAACTCTAAAAAAATATTCAGTATTATTTCCGAAGGTTTTTCAGCTTTGCCAAACGGCTGGTAATCGGGCGGGTTTCCGCTCCTTTTTTAAGCTGGGCGACAATACCGGAAGATGCCGCTCCCAACATCATACCACCCGCTGCCGCCAAGCTCGGCACCAAGGTCGTTGAGACAATGGCCGAGGCCAGACCACGCCGCTGGCGTTTGGCAACACGATGCGCAACGAAAGAAGCCGCGCTTCCTAAAAGGAGCATTTTACCCATAAATCTTATCCCTATTTCTAAAATAGCCGATATCAGGCCGGTTCAATCAAGGTCACACCATAACCCGCTTCACGTAAAGCATCGATTAAATGCCGCAAATGAGCCTGATCGCGCGTTTCACATTCAATATCGGCACATAATCCCTTAGCGGGCAGGGTTGTAAAGATGCGCTGATAAGAAATTTCGACAATATTCGCCTGCTGATCATGAAAAACACGCGCTACTTTGTAAAGCTGACCTGCTTGATCTTTCATTCTGACCCGCAACCGCGCCAAACGACCAGAACGAGCCAAGTCACGCAACAGAACATTGGCTAACAAGCGGGTGTCGATATTACCGCCAGAAAAGATAATGCCTACCTGTCTGCCTTGGAATCGTTCGGGATGCGATAGCAACGCCCCCAAACCAGCCGCGCCAGCCCCTTCAACAATCGTCTTTTCAATCTGAACAATCAAAGACAAAGCATGTTCGATATTGCTTTCACTGACCAGCAAAATATCATCGACCAAGGCTTCAACAAAACGGCGAGTTAACTGCCCGGGAACCTGAACCGCGATCCCTTCTGCCAGAGTATCCCCACCGCAAGGCAGATTTTTCCCTTTGATATAATCATACATCGAAGGATAAAGCTCGGCTTCGGCACCAATAACATCCAAAGGCCGATCTGCGTTTTTGGCAACCACAGCACAGCCTGAAATCAGGCCGCCACCACCCACTGGCACAACCAGAGTGTCAATCGCTGGGGCATCTTCCAACATTTCAAGAGCAACCGTGCCCTGACCGGCAATAATAGCTGGATCATTGAAAGGATGGACAAAGGTCAGATTGTCTTTTTCAGCCAATTCTAACGCATGGGCAAGGGATTCATCGAATTGTTCGCCATAAAGGACGATATTCGCACCATGTCCACGGGTCTGCTCGACTTTTACCGTCGGGGTATGGACAGGCATCACGATCGTGACCGGAATATCTAAACGATTCCCGTGATAGGCGAGACCTTGGGCATGATTTCCGGCCGAAGCGGCGATAACCCCTCTTTCGCGGGCAACCTTGTCCAGCGACAATAATTTATTTAACGCACCCCGTTCTTTATAGGCGGCGGTAAACTGGAAATTTTCAAATTTCAGCCAGACACCGGCACCAATCAGGTCAGACAAAGTCCGACTGTAAAGGGTCGGGGTTCTAATAATGGCATTCTTAATGCGTTGATGCGCCTGTTTGATATCATCAAGTGAAACGGGAAGAGTCTCTGGATTATCCAAGCTTACCATGCTTTATCCTGCGTCTGGGCAATAACGTTTTTCCGGCGTTATTACTTTTAATCTAAAACAGATAGTATTCTCTACCTCTATACCCCTACCTCTTAAAAAAATAGGGTAGATTCTTACATAACAGAAGGCAGGCAAGTTACCGACATAATCTTATTTCACGAAAGTGATCGGGAAATTTATCTCACCGGATGAAAGATTTCTTTCCGCTATCATCGAAATACCACATCTCAACTTTATTCCTTTTGACGGCTTTTTATCCGGCATAAAATAGAAGAATAGTCTTTTTCAAAAGAGCCGCTCACCCGAGATATTCAGGAGAAATCTGCGTTGAAAATAGTAAAAACGCTGGCATTAATGGCAGGTCTGTCCACTTTTTTCGCTTTACCCGCCTATGCTGACGGTCTGATAGATCAGGTTAACGGTATAACATTTGATAATAAAGGGCATCCTTATCGCTTTAACGGCCTCCAGATTGACCGCGAAGGCAAGGTTGTCAAACTACTCAGTAAAAATGACAAAAGGCCATCTTCGCCTGATTTTTATCTCAATGGGCAAAATAAAACGCTTATTCCTGGCTTTGTTGAGGCACATAGCCATGTCATGGCTTTAGGAGAGCAGGCTTTAGAACTGGATCTTTCCGACAGCCATTCCTTGGCGGAAGCGCAAGAAAAACTGAAAAAATTTGCGGATGAGCATCCTTCTGCTCGCTGGATTTTAGGCAGCGGTTGGAATGAACAAATATGGCATAGCCCGACCATGCCACAGGCCAGCGATATTGATAAAATCGTGAATGACCGTCCTGTTTGGTTGTTGCGTTCTGATGGCGATATCGGATGGGCGAATAGTCTCGCTTTGGAAAAAGCCCAAATCAAACCGGCTCAAAATGCAGATAAAAGCAGCCCCATCGGTATCCTGACAGGGGATTCTATCACGCGGATGAAACAGGCCATTCCACCGTTACAGCCGGTTGATCGCGATGCTGCTTTTCTAAAAGCGCAAAAGATATTTCTCGAACGCGGCATTACCACAGTCACGGATATGGGAAGCTCGGTTGACGACTGGAATATTATGCGCCGTATGGGGGATATGGGGAGGCTGCGCCTACGAATAAAATCCTATGCCCAAGGATTGGAACCCTTACTATCCATCGCCGGCAAATATCCGACAGCTTTATTATATAATGGTCACCTCTCGATGAGCGGCGTGACCTTCTCGATTGATGGGAATATCGTTTCGCGTCATGCGTGGCTGAAACAAGCTTATGCCGATAGTAATCAGCAAGGCAGCGATAATCTTAACGATGCCAAATTACGCAATCTAATGAGCCGCGCCGCGATGGATGGTTTTCAGGTTGCGGTTCAGGCCTCCGGCGATGCTGCCAATAACCAGCTTTTAAATGCGATTGATGAATTATCCGAAAGCTATAAAGGCGATCGGCGTTGGCGGATGGAAGATGCCAGCCTTATCGACAGCGAAGATTTTAAACGACTGTCGAAATATGATTTAGTCGTCTCGATGCAGCCTTCCAGCTATTTTACGGATAAATCCGTGATCGAACAGCGGATAGGCGCGAACCGACTTTCAGAAATAGAGGCATGGGATACTCTGATTGATCACTCAGTTCCGGTGACCTTCGGGGCTATTTCAGCTTCACCCTTTGAAACGATGGCTGATATTCTTGATCGCCAAGACAGTCATCCCGATCAAAAAGACAAAAAGATCAATCGCGAAAGCCTTTTCGCCTATTATACCATTCAACCGGCCTATGCCTCTTTTTCGGAAAAGCAGGTTGGGCGACTAATGGCGGGTTATTATGCTGATTTTATCTTTGTCGATCGTGACCCGCTGACGGTTGATAACAACGCTTTACGCCAGACCAAAATCTTGGAAACATGGGTTGGCGGCCGACAAGCATGGTCACAAAATTCTAACAAATAAAAGGCAAGGATGCTGCCAATATCAAATTGGCAGCATATCTTTACAGGCTTTATTTTAAACCAACCGTGATACGCGTATCAGGCTTCAATGCCTCGGTAGAGGTCACCGGATAAGCACAATAATCCGCAGCAAAATAAGCGCTTGGACGATGGTTGCCGGATAAACCGACCCCACCAAAGGGAGCCGTTGATGGCGCGCCATTGGTAGGACGGTTCCAGTTAATAACACCCGCCCGCACTTCATCACGGAAGCGCATAAAATCTTCTGGGGAATCATCGACCAAAGCCGCCGACAATCCAAATCGGGTATTATTGGCTTCTTTAATGGCAGCCTCAAAATCGGATACGCGAATAACTTTCAAGACAGGCGCAAAGATTTCTTCATCCACCTTGTCGGCACAATCGGTCATATCTAACAGGGCAGGGGTCAAAAAAGGCTTGTCTTGCTCAAGACGCTGTAACGGATGGAGTATTTTGGCACCATTCGCAACCAGATCATTATAGGCTTTTTCAGCATGATCGGCGGCGGCATTGTCAATCACTGATCCCATAAAAGGCTGGGGATCAGCAAAAGGCTGGTCAATAATCAACCGCCCAATTAACCGCTGAATAGCGTCTAATAAAGGCTGATGTTTGCCATCCTCTACAATCAACCGGCGCGCACAGGTGCAACGCTGCCCCGCTGATAAATAAGCGGATTGAACAGCAATAGCCGCTGCGGATTCAATATCCTCGCTATTCCAGATTACCAGCGGATTGTTCCCGCCCATTTCCAAGGCCAAAATCCGCCCGGGATTTTCGGCAAAAACGCGGCTTAAAGCAACGCC
Organism: Zymomonas mobilis subsp. mobilis ATCC 10988; assembly: GCF_000175255.2. Classification (NCBI taxonomy): domain Bacteria; kingdom Pseudomonadati; phylum Pseudomonadota; class Alphaproteobacteria; order Sphingomonadales; family Zymomonadaceae; genus Zymomonas; species Zymomonas mobilis. The sequence continues at coordinate 79,874 of NC_017262.1, forward strand.
GCCTTGCGAAGATCCGGTAAATAACAAGCCATCAATACCATTATGGCGGCTCAAGGCTTCACCTTCAGCCCGTCCACCAATCAGTAATTGAACGACCTCTTTTGGCACACCGGCTTCATGATAACATTGCACCAGAAATTCGCCGGAGGCAGGCGTTTTTTCCGATGGTTTGAAAATAATGACATTACCGGCAATCAAGGCCGGAACAATATGACCATTTGGCAGATGTGCCGGAAAATTAAACGGGCCTAATACCGCCAAAACACCATGCGGCTTATAACTAATTCCGCTTTTAATATTGGGCGCGATATCCGGCAAAGCGACTGGATAACTGCGGTCTTTATAGGCGAGAATAGATATATCGACCTTATTGGCAACGATCTGGGCTTCGGTTTTCGCTTCCCAAAAAGGTTTACCGGTTTCTCTCGCGATAATACTGCCGAAAATATCAGCTTTTTCGCGAATAATCGCGGCAAAACGTTCTAAAATAACAATCCGGTCTTCTAAAGCCGTTTTCGCCCATCCGCTCAAAACAGAACGGGCGCGGCTGACGGCTTGATCAACATCCCCCACTGAACCTTGCCATAGTATTTGACCCGTCACTGGATCAGTCGAAATAATCATCTCTGACATTTTATATCCCCTCTTCCTCATTTTTTCTTAAAAGCCTTGCTCTTTACTGAAAAGAACGCTCGAATGCTTTTGTTCAGGCTATCGCAAAGCAGAAAATCAGACAATCAATAAAGCTTTGGATTTATTCCGGAGTAAACAACGATAATAAATTTTAGGAAGGATGATTGTTTTTCGCGACTGGCCACCCCATCATTCATCTTGCCTGCCCAAGGCGTAAAGTTTCCCTAACGGCATGGAAAGCAAAGATGATTTGCCCAAAGGTCGTGAAAACAGACAAAAAGATAGTGTTATGACGAATTTGCTCGATCCAGATGCCCGAGGGCGGGTTATTCTTGTGGGTGCCGGCCCCGGCAACCCCGAACTACTGACCTTGCGTGCTGTTGAGGTGCTTCGGCAAGCGGATGTTGTAGTCTATGATGCGGAAATAGACGAAGGTATTCTTACCTATATTCCGAAAACGGCACAGGCAATTTCGGTCTGTTCCGAGAGTGAAGGGGAAAAGAACGAACGGCAACCTTTAACACAGGGCGAAATTAACGCTTTGGTAATCGCGCATGTCCGAACCGGTTCGATTGTGGTTCGCCTGAAAGGGGGTGACCCTTTTGTTTTCGGTCGGGGCGGGGAAGAGGTTGAGGCTGTTCGGGCAGCCGGTATGCCGGTGGAAGTGGTGCCGGGGGTTTCTGCGGCTTTGGGTTGTGCGGCTGATGCGATGTTGCCGCTGACTCATCGGGGCTTATCGGATGTCGTCAGCTTTGTTTCCACACCGGAACAGGAAACCGCTTCTTCGGTGAATTGGAAAGGCCTTGCTGGATCGGGGCATACCTTGGTCGTTTATATGGACATCAAAAAAGCGCGTTTTATCACGCAATGCTTGATCCATGAAGGCATAGACAGCCATATCCCCGTTGTAATTATCGAGCGCGGGACGTGCAAGGACAGCCGTATTATACGCTCTGTGCTTATCAATCTTGAAAATACGATTCAAAATGAAAAAGTTGTCGGGCCCGCTATTTTAATCGTCGGGGATGTCGCTTTATTCGCTAAACCCAAAAATACACTGCATCAGGATTACGAAGAACTGGACGCTATGGCCGATTAACGGCTTTTTCTTTTATCAGAAAATCAGACGTTAACGCCTTTATTTAAAATTCAAAATAACGCTGCAATTGATAAAAAATCTTCCGGCCAAGTCTTTTGACCGGAAGATTTTTTAATATCACAAAGGAACTCAGGCCGCCAAAACGCCAGTTGCTTGACCGGCTTTTTTAAACATCGCCAGAATTTCAGTGACATCATCGTCGCTATGCTCGGCACAAAGCGAACAACGCAGCAAGAACATACCGGCAGGCGTTGCCGGTGGGCGTGCCAGATTGACATAAAGACCCAGCTCAAGCAGATTTTGCCACATGGCAACGGCTTGTTCCTGATCCGGCAGGATGACCGCAATAATTGCAGATTGAGCTGTTTCCGTTCCCAGATTGAAACCCATTTCCTTCAGGCCGCTATGCAAACGACGGGAGTTCTTCCAAAGATGTTCCCGCTTGTCATTGGCCTTTTGAAGTTTGCGGATAGAAGCCTCTGCGGTAGCGACCACACTTGGCGGCAAAGACGCCGTAAAGACATAAGGACGGCATACCAATCGCAGCACTTCAAATTGAGGATGGTTGGAAACACAGAAACCGCCAACAGTGCCAACAGATTTTGAAAAAGTGCCGACGATAAAGTCAATCTGACCTTCAAGCCCCAATTCTTCAAAGACACCACGGCCGTTTTTCCCAAAGAATCCCATACCATGGGCTTCATCATCAAGAATCAAGGCATCGTGCTTTTTGGCGATGGCAACCATCTCTGCCAAAGGCGCAATATCGCCCAGCATTGAATAAACGCCTTCCAAAACAACGAGTTTGCCTGCTTCTTTGGGTAAACGGGCAAGACGACGATCAAGATCTTCGGGAGAATTGTGACGAAAACGGATGATTTCCGCATTGCCAAGACGGCAGCCATCATAAATCGAAGCATGGCTATCGGCGTCGATAATGACATATTCGCCTTTACCCGCCAAAGTTGAAATCATACCAAGATTGGCCTGATATCCGGTTGAAAAGACCATGGCATGTTCCATACCGTAATAGTCTTTCAAGGCTTCTTCACAGGCCTTATGCCCCTGATAGGTGCCATTTAAAACGCGAGAACCGGTGGTGCCTGCGCCGAATTCTTTTAATGCCTTTTCACCGGCAGCAATAACGTCGGGGTCAAAAGTCATCCCCATATAGTTATAGGTGCCAAGCAGGATAACCGGCTTCCCTTTAATAATGGCCTTTGTCGGGGATAATACCTTTTCCATCACCACGGCAAAAGGATCACGGCCGCCATGACTTAACATTTCCTTACGGATAGCAATCAGCGGGTCAAATTTTGAAAAAAGATCAGTCACCTGCACATACTTTCAATTCTTATTCTTTTCAGACGGTATCAACCGCCTATCTCTTTGGGAATATCGATTATTTTTCGTTTACCAGCTTTTCAATTACCGCCACAAGCTGGCCGACAGTTTCAATTTCAGCCTGTAAATTCATCGAAATCGAAATATCGAACTCATCTTCAACGGCAGCAACGAAATCCATAACCGTCAAACTGTCCCATTCAAGGCCAGTCGCAAAGCTGGTCTCTTCGGTCAAAGGAACCGCTTTTTTGTTGAACGGTTCGATAAGCGCGACAGTCTGCTGCCAAATAGCCTTATTTTCAGTCATAATTGATATCCCTTCACTCAACAAAAGCGCATTTGTTACGTAATTAAAGGTATTAAACTAAAATATTTTTTTTTCCTGTCTTTATTCGGGAAAAACAGCACCCCCATGGGTATGCTCCACATATAAGGCGCTAACATGGGCAAAAATATGTCTCCGTTATGGAGTTGGTTAATCTAGGAATGCTCCGCTTTGACAGAGAAGATAGCCTACAGACATCGACATCACGAGTAATAGCGAGAGCATGTCTAAACAGGGAGTATACGCGATGGTGGGACTGGAAAAATCCGCAAGCACCAATCCTTCTTTCTATAATCTGGGCAATGTGCAAAAGAGCCAAGGCGCTTTGCTTTATAAAACGGCGCCCCAGATTTTGGTGATTGCCTCGGATGCCGAGCGGCAAACGGAATTAGAAAATTCCGTTACCCATATGGGTTTTACAACCCGTATGTTTCCGATGGATGAAGCGGTAGAAGTTTTGCGAAATGGCATGGCGGGGGATGCTATTTTGCTTGATATGACATCGCTTCAAGATGAAAAACTAGCCGATGAACTGATGGATGCGGTTCTTGCCAGATTGTCTTATGACGTTATCGGGGTGGTTTTGAATATCCCCTTGGCGTTTATCGATATGGCCTATAACCGTTTCTTTGAAACGGATGTACAGTTACTGGTCGGCGGCGATGAAAAAAGTTGGCTCCCTGCTTTAAAAAAGGCGGTTCGTCCTCTTTCTTTAACTCTGCATGATGTGGTTTCCGACACAAGAAGACCACCGTTAAAAACGATCAGCGAAGAAGTCAGCCGCATTGCCAGAATGCTGGAATCATTATCCAGTGAAGAAAATGCCAAGATGAATTACGCGCTGCCCTCTTCTTTTAACGGGGAAAGCCGTAGCAATGGGGTTGTCACGACCGAAGCACAACCCGAACAAAAGAAGATCAATATCAATGCCGCTGTGGTTCGGGCTATCATCCGTTCACGCCGCTTGCGGGATCAGTATTTCTCGGCTTCGCTTTTCGCGGATCCGGCTTGGGATATGCTGCTAGACCTGACGGCTGCCCGATTAGAAGGCCGCCAAGTCTCGGTTTCCAGCTTGTGTATCGCTTCCGCCGTGCCGCCAACCACAGCCTTGCGCTGGATCAAATCATTGACGGAAGAAAAAATCTTCGTCCGTATCGCCGATCCTCGCGATGGCCGCCGCGTCTTTATCCAGCTGTCAGATATGGCGATGGATGCCATGATTCCTTATCTTGCTGCCTCAATCAGCCTTGTCATGCGCGCGCTTTAAAATAACCTATAAAACTCTACCCACTAAAAAAGCCCGCATGATGCGGGCTTTTTTATAAAATCATTGTAGATCTGCATCTCTAATTTCAAAGGGTCTAAGTGCGTCCTTAATATTCTTTATAAGGTGTTGATGGCCCTCTAGGTTTTGTTGACAAAGGAAGGTAACCACAATTTTACGGCCGCGAGATGAAGGAAGGCGAGAAAAGATTTTCTGGTTTTGTCATAGCGTGTGGCAATGCGCCTGAACTGCTTTAGCTTATTAAACATCCGCTCAATACGATTACGATCTTTGTAGTGCTGGAGATTATAAGGAATAGGCTTTTTTCGATTGGAACGAGGCGGGATAACAGGAAGAATGCCTCGAAAAAGCAGTTTTTCGCGTAACCTATCGCTATCATATCCTTTATCAGCGAGAAAACAGTGGGGTGTTGTGACAGGGATATCTATCAAGCTATCAGCGCCAGAATAATCAGAGACCTCACCACCGGTTAGTGCGAAAGCTAGAGGGCGGCCTTGACCATCGGAACGGGCGTGGATCTTGCTCGTAAAGCCTCCGCGACTGCGACCAAAGCCTTCCTTATACGTCCCCCTTTTGCGCCAGCCGCTTGGCTGTGGGCGCGAATAATCGTACTATCTATCATATGTTGCCAGTCATCTGTCAGGCCAAGGTCAACGAGAGTTTCAAGAAGAGCGTCCCACACACCCTGTTCTGCCCACCTACGAAACCGAACATAGACCGAATTCCATTTCCCATAACGTTCATGCATATCTCGCCACGGGCAGCCTGTTCGAAGCACATAAAGCATACCATTGAGAAATAACCGATTACTTTTGGCGGGACGCGCGCAGCGGCCTCGTTCGCTTGGAAGAAGACCCTGTATTATCTCCCACTCCGCGTCCGTCAGATCTCCTCGCATCCTATCTACCCTACAAAACTTGTTCTCAAGTTATCTCTAAAAATCTTAAATTATACCCTTTGTCAACAGAACCTAGTATCCACTCTGGTTTAATTCCAATTTTTTGAGCTAATTTTTTGATAGGTTCAGGCATAACTTTATTTTGGTCAATAGATAGCTTATACTCTTCTTCAGAAGATTTCGTGTCGATATCTGATTCAAATATTCCATTCTTATCCAAAAAAGAAAACATTATACTACAGATAGTACTCTCACATTTTCTGATAATATCTAAAAGATACTTTGCAAAACTTTTATAGCTTTTGCTACCCAATCGATTGGGTATTTTTTCTGGTGCTATAATTAAAACAAAATTATTTTTAATATGAGCATTTGCGGTGATATCTAATCCGCGATGAACAATAGCATTTCGGATTTCATGTATATATAAATAATTAGATTTTCCATCTGGAAAATCTTCAAATGAAAACTGAGAGTGCAATGTTTTTTGTAAATCATCATCTTTAAATTTTTTTTGCTCAAAGATAAGATCTACTGCTGAAATCAAATTTATAAAATAATTAGAATAGTGAATCCTCATATCTATACAATCACCTGTAGAAAGAGGCGTTCGAAATTTTAAGGCTGTACGAAGTGCTGTCTTTCTAGCTGTCATATACCATAAGAATGATTGTAATATTTTTTGATCTTCGCTGCTTAAAACCATTATGGTCTCCTAGAGAACTAAATAATACATTCTTTTTTCTATAGAGACCATAATGGTAATTTGTCTGTTCAAAAATTGAATGCTATTCCCATTCAATCGTTCCGGGTGGCTTAGAGGTGAAATCATAGGTCACACGGTTAATGCCTCTGACCTCATTCACAATACGGGTGGCGACATTGGCGAGAAATTCCGGCTGGAAAGGATAGATTTCAGCGGTCATTCCGTCGGTCGAAGTCACCGCTCGCAAGGCGCAAACAGAATCGTAAGTTCTGCCGTCACCCATCACACCAACGGTTCTGACGGGTAACAATACCGCAAAAGCCTGCCAAATCGCATTATACAAACCAGCATTACGGATTTCTTCAAGATAAACCGCATCCGCCTTACGCAAAATATCGCAGCGTTCCTTGGTCACTTCACCCGGAATACGGATAGCCAGACCAGGACCTGGGAAGGGATGACGATCGACGAAGATGTCAGGCATTCCCAATTCGCGCCCTAAATCGCGGACTTCATCCTTGAACAATTCACGAAGCGGCTCGACCAGCTTCATATTCATGCGTTCGGGCAGGCCACCAACATTGTGATGGCTTTTAATCGTTACCGACGGGCCTCCAAGGAAGCTCACGCTTTCGATCACATCAGGATAAAGCGTGCCTTGAGCAAGGAAGTCGGCACCACCGATTTTTTTGGCTTCTTCTTCAAAAATTTCGATAAAAGTTTTGCCGATGAATTTTCGCTTGGTTTCAGGGTCAGTTACGCCCTTTAAACCAGCCAAGAAGCGGTCTTCAGCATTCACGTGAACCAGTTTGATACCATAATGCTCACGGAACAGGGAAACGACCTGCTCGGCTTCTCCCTGACGCATCAAACCATGATCGACAAAAACACAAGTCAACTGGTCGCCAATAGCTTCATGCACCAAAACGGCAGTCACAGAAGAATCAACACCACCAGACAAGCCGCAAATAACACGACCATCGCCGACTTGTTTGCGGATTTCAGCAATTTTTGTCTGACGAAATTCCGCCATCGTCCAATCACCGGCCAAACCGCAGATGTCATGGACAAAATGAGCGATCAGCTTACCTCCATCAGGGGTATGCACCACTTCAGGATGAAATTGCATGCCATAGAAACGGCGGTTTTCATCAGCGATCAAAGCGAAAGGCGCACCATCAGAAACCGCAATAGGCTTAAAGCCTTCAGGCAAAGCCTCGACCCGATCGGCATGGCTCATCCATACTTGATGCTTTTCGCCGACCTTCCACAAATTTTCAAACAGAGGCGAGGGGGCGATTACATCAATAAAGGCACGGCCAAATTCGCCATCAACATCATTGGCGGTAACTTTGCCGCCCAATTGATGGCACATAACCTGCTGCCCATAGCAGATGCCGAAAATCGGAATACCTGCCTGAAAGAAGGATTCCGGCGCTCTCGGGCTGCCTTCTGCGACAACAGAAGCCGGACTACCCGAAAGGATAATACCTTTTGGCTGCAAGCGCTGAAAGGCTTCTTCTGCACGGTTAAAAGGGACAATTTCGCTATATACACCGGCTTCACGGACACGGCGAGCGATAAGCTGGGTGACTTGGCTTCCGAAATCGACAATGAGAATCGATTCAGAAACAATTTTATCGGCGATTGAAGAAACGGACATAGAGCTTTCGATAAGGGGGGAAAACGCTCCTGTCCAGATGCTTCATGCCAGAAGAACACTTCCTGTCCTTAATCAGGCCAATTTTTTTAACAGGACTTTCAGATTCAAGCTTTTTTAATGATTGTCTGAAAAGGATGCGCTGATATTCTTGGCTTATCAAGACCTCCTTCTGCCTCTTCTTTTCAGATGACACAGAAGGAAGCCCGCCACTCTTTGCTATTAAGCTTTTTCTGTTTTCAACAAATGGCTGTAATAGGTCTTTACCCCTTGTAGAGGGGCTATCGGATTATGTCCTGTTATCCGATCTTTTGTGACCAAGGTTGTTGCTGGTGCTTCGGAATAGCGATAGAATAAACTATCATGTCCAACGCATAATCCCATGACAACATTCAGCTCGGTTTTTTGTTTGTTAAGCAATTTTGCTTGCCAGACCGGATTGCATATCCGTTCAAAAGGCTGCCGCAAATATTGCAGCTCAATATTTATCTTGGTCTTCTCGACGGCACCTACTTTGCAAGCCACTCCAAACGCCTCAAACCCCTTGGCTTTCAAAATACGCGCGAAAATACGACTTTCTTCTATAAGGCCAATACAAGTCGCAATCCCGATTTTCTTGGCATTAATCCGGCGAGCAAACTCCATAACCTCTTCAACACGGGTATATTTGCCATAGAATGCGCCTTCGACTTCTGACCCCGCCACAGCCAGCCTGCGAACCTCTTGGTCATGACTATACAGCTCTATAATATCATCAATTTCTTGATCGGAGAGGCTGACGGTTGGACAGAATTCGGGATATTTTCCGGCTTCTTTTTTGCAGGTATTAACTGCGCAATTAGTGCAGCTCAAACCATCATTTTCAGCTTTATTCGCCATTTTCCTGCTCCTAGGATGCCTCTATGCTGACATAGTCGGAAATCTGATACAGCTTTTCCGTGATATCCTGTCCGATGCCCGGCAATTCCGGCACTTTATAGCGGCCTTTGACCGGCTGATAATTATGCACACAAAGCTCTTCATATTCAGGCAGCAAAGTCTTTTGGTGATGCTCATGAATACAGAAATTCGGGATAGCAATTTCTGCATGTAAAGAGGCGGCTTCGGCTACACCTGTGCCTGCGACATGTGCCTGTACTGTGACTTCAAAAATATGCGCCATATCGGCAATTTTTTTAAATTCAGTGAATCCACCACAAGTTCCCAAATCGGGCTGAATAACATCGATTGAGCGGTCTTCAAGGAAAGGCAGGAATCCCCAGCGCGAGTAAATTCTTTCACCTGATGCCAAAGGAATATCTATCTTCCTCTTGGCCTCTTTCAAAAGACGAGGATTGAGGGGGGTATTAATTTCTTCATAGAAAAAGATATTGAATTCTTCGATCGCTTTCGCAAATTGAATCGCGCTGACAAGATCGGTATGGCCATGATTTTCGACAATAATATCGACATCAGGTCCCACGGCATTCCGAATAGCTTCGACGCGCTCTACACCGATTTTAATCGTTTCAGAGGGAAGGGGGCCTTCAAGAAAAACACCTTCTCGGCTACCATTTCGATCATGAGCCAAAACATCGACTTTGACGGCATCATAACCTTCTGCGACCGCTTTCAAGGCTTCTTCTGCATATTCTTCTTTACGGCCTTTCGATTTGCGCTCTTTTCCCCATCCAAACTGTAACTGCGAAGCATATACTCTTAAGTCTTCACGATTTTTACCGCCCAGAAGTTTATAAACCGGCAAATTCAAGGCTTTCCCTTTGATATCCCAAAAAGCGATATCAAAAGCGGATATGCCAGAGAAAATAACGGTTCCACCCCCTTGTCCCCAAAAGGTTTTTTTGAAGAGCTTTTCCCAAATAGCCTCAGTGTTAAAGGGATCTTCGCCTATTAAAAGAGCCGCATAATCTTTTAAAATACCAGCCGCCGCACTGCCGCCAACACCATAGGCAATACCGGCTTCACCAAGACCATAGATACCTTCATCCGTAGAGACTTTTACGAGAATAGGACGCTGACCGGATTGGGGGCGGGTATGAACATGAAATATTTCAATTTTGGTAATCTTCATTTTACAAGCCTCATTTTGAAATTTTAGTATAAAAAAATTAGATATAATAATTTTTCATTATAAAATTGAGGATTTCATTTTCAAAACAGGCGAAATGTCTGTCTTTAACTCTTGGCCTTGGAAGGGGAATTTCGCGATCCAGACCAATCTGTCCCTTTTCAAGAGCGATGACACGGTCAGCTAAATAGACGGCTTCACTAACGTCATGGGTCACCAATAGAACCGTAAATTTTTGTTCAAGCCATAAGCTTTCAATAAGCTTTTGCATCTGAACACGGGTCAAGGCATCTAACGCACCCAAAGGTTCATCCAGCAGAAGAATTTTGGGTTTCCCAGCCAAGGCTCTTGCAAGCGAAACGCGTTGACATTGACCGCCAGATAGAATCTCTGGCCACTCGTTTTCTTTGTCCAGAAGGTTGACCGATTCCAAGGATTCACGGGCGGTCTTTTTATCTCGATCTTTGGCACCCAAACGAACATTGTCGAGAACGCTTCGCCAAGGTAATAATCGCGCTTCCTGAAAGAGATAGCGGACAGACGGATTTATTTTTCTTCTTTCTTTTCCATCAATCAGAAGCTGACCGGAAGTTGGGCGTTCCAGATGAGAAATTAATCGTAAAAGGGTGCTTTTGCCGCAACCGCTTTCTCCGACCAAAGCCACAAATTGCCCTTCTGGAATCGCGATATCGACATCTTTTAAAACTTCTACCGTTCCAAAATTTTTTCGTAATTTGGAAAGTTGGATAGATATCTTTTCCATCTAGCTTTCCTCCAAAATTTTTCTGTAATTTTGATGCCAGCGTAAAAGATGCTTTTCGATTTTCGCAGCGGCAAAGTCTGAAAAACTGCCCAAAACCGCATAGATAATGAGAGTTAGAACGATAATATCGATCTGCATGAATTCCCTGGCATTGGTCGCCATATAGCCAATGCCTGATTTGGCAGCCACGGTCTCAGCAACGATCAAGGTGATCCACATTCTGCCCAAAGACTGGCGAATTCCCACCATGATAGAAGGGGTTGCACCGGGGAAAATGATATTTTGAAAGGTCTCTCTATGGGTCAATCCATAGACTTTTCCCATTTCCAGCAATTTTTTGTCGATATGGCGAATGCCATAAAAACTATTCAGATAAATCGGGAAAAAGCATCCCAAAGCAATCAATATAATTTTGGAAGTTTCTCCCAAGCCAAACCAGATTAAAATAAGCGGCAACAAGGCAAGATGCGGCACGTTGCGGATCATCTGAATAGGCGTATTCAATATTTCTTCAGCTATTTTGAATTGGCCGTTCAAAACCCCCAGCAAAAATCCGATGCCACCACCGATAATAAATCCAGCGATAGCGCGCAGGCTGCTGACCCATAAATTATTCCAAAGAACGCCATTTTTTGTCAGTCTAACCGTTACATGCCAGACTGACTGGGGCGTCGGAAAAATACTTTCGCTATTCTGTCCTTGGGTAAGAAAAAACCATGCCAACAAGGCTATGATAGGAATCAGACAGGGAAAGAGAAATCTATGCCATAGAATAGTCTCAATAGGGAGTGAATTTACCGATTTCAGCCTTAAATGAATCGTCGAAAATTTCATGGATATCCCCCCGATTATTTAATAATTTTAAATCATGGAAGGTATCCGCTATGTCTTTTTCAGAAGAGATTGTTTTTTCATCTATCGGTGCCACTCTCGAATGGGATTGTTTGTTTTCTTGATTTAAAATCTGAAGGAAATCTTCTGGGGTCTGATTATTTTCATTGCTGTAAATTTCGGACCATTCTTCAGGATGTTCTCTCGCCCATTCATTGGCTTCGTGATAACGGGCAAGATAATCAACAAGAGCGGCGTGTTTTTTGGGATCATTGATGGCGGCTGGTGTGGCATACCAATAATAATCACCAGACAGAATTTTCTCTGCGGATTCTAGGCTCAGGACTCATTCTTTGAGATAGAAGATGAAACTTGCTGCGATATGGATTGCTGACATGAATGTGTGAGCGCACCGGTCGTATCGTGTTGCGACACGCCGCCAGTCTTTGAGCTTTGCGAACATATTTTCGATGAGGTGACGCTTTTTATACAGATGCCAGTCGTAAGGCGGCTTTGATTTCCGGTTCTTCTTCGGCGGAATACAGGCGGTGATATTCCGGTCTGCGAGAGACTGTCTGATTTTATTACTGTCGTATCCCCGGTCCCCGAGAATTTCTTGTGTTTCTTCCGGCAGATTTGCCAGCAGAACATCCGCGCCTTTGAAGTCACTGACCTGACCTGCGGTCAGATGCAGCCGGACAGGGCGGCCCTGACTATCGCATACAGCGTGAAGCTTTGAGTTCAGTCCGCCTTTCGTGCGTCCGATATGGCGGGGAAAAGCCCCTTTTTGAGCAGGGAGGCCGCTGTCCGGTGTGCTTTCAGATGTGTTGCATCGATCATCAGACGCTTCGAACGGCCTGCCTGCTCCGTCAGGGCGACGAAGATCCGGTCAAAGACACCCAGGCGGCTCCACCGGATAAACCGGTTGTATAAAGTCTTGTGCGGGCCATACGCTTTCGGGGCGTCTTTCCACTGAAGGCCGTTGCGGATCACGTAAACGATCCCGCTCAGGACACGACGGTCATCGACACGCGGCACACCATGCGCCAGTGGAAAAAACGGCTTAATCCGTTCCATCTGGTGCTCAGACAGCAAAAACACGTCACTCACAGCTTCACCTCCATCGGTAAACCTGTGAATCACAACAGCCCGCTCAACTCAAGAAATTAACAGGTCCTGAGCCTAGGGTAATGGAGGCACCGCCGTTATGGTCAATCGTATAACCATAGGTATCATTGCTGATATGGTTGTTATTTTTTGTCGGGGTGATCGCTTCATTTTTCAAAGCAGCCTGTAGCGCGGCATTATTTGTCACTTTCCCAGAGGGATAAGCCGTTTTTGCAGACGAAACAAAAATGCCATTTGGGACATTGTCGTTGGAATAAATATAATCCAATCCCAAAGTCACTTTTGTTCGGTCACTCGGCGTCCACAGGAATTTGGTTCTTCCACCCCGATGCTTATAGCCGTTGACCGTGTTTCCTAAAAAATCATTATGGACATTGCCATCGAAACCACTCACCAGAAAAGACGCATTAGCGGCCAGCTTATCTTTGATAATGCCACCGGAAATACCGCCCGAAATTCGGTATTCATTCCCTGAAAAATAAGAAGCCTCCCCAAAACCATGGAAGTCTTGGGTCGGGGCAGCTGTCACAATATTGATAAGTCCAGCCGACGCATTTTTCCCAAAACGGGTGCCTTGGGGGCCTTTTAAAACATCAATATGATCAACATCCAAAATGTCAGATGTGGCCTGTGCGCCTCGGGATAACACAACGCCATCAATAACCGTCGAAACAGAAGGCTCTAACCCGCGGGAATGGGCAACGGTGCCGATACCTCTGATAAAAATCGATCTATCTTTTGAAGAAGGAGCCGCACTAAAACTGGCAGAAGGAATAAAAGCCAACATACCCTGAAGATCGTGGACATTCAGCTTCTTGACCTGCTCTTTTGTAAAAACCGAAGTCGAAATCGGTGTCTTTTGATTGACCTCAAATCGACTTTTTGCCGTCACCTGAATCGTTTGTTTGTCTTCTGATACCTTGTTATCAGATGCCTTTGCATAAATAGGCGTCGATAAAGGACAGGCTATTATCAAAGATGACGCTATAGCCAATTTTCTTCTCATGGGTTCCCCCCTCCTCCGGTCCCTCAACCTCCCTAAAATGATTTCCTTCACTGACTTTAAAGACAACAAACAATTTATTTAATCACAGTAAATTATTCTTTCATTTTATATTTTGGTAATTTTAAAATCTTCGGAAAAGGGGAAATTCTTGCGGGAAAAAATAGATGAAATTTTCGAGAAATTTTTCTTTTTCATTTTTCCTAAAAATTAAAATTTTTACTTAAAAAATAACTTTAATTTAAACTTAAAATAAAGAATGAATTAAAAATTTAGATTTAAATTCCAAATTGCTTTTAAAAAAAGAAATGGATTTTTATGGCAAAATCAAAAGAAAATGATCTGATACCGGAATGGTGAAATCAGGCTTGGACATTGATAAATAGATATCTAAAAACGCATTATTTGATAAGGAAATATCCTCCTTTTGTGCCATACCGCCCATATTTTACGACAGATTTTTCTTCTGGAAATAATCCAAAAGACATAAAAGCACGGATAATATCGGAAGATTTTTGGAAAAATGATAAAGCCCTGATTGTGGGTCAATCTATCTTATTTTTGTTTTTTAAGGGATAAAGAATGCCAAGGATAACCATCCTATGATAAGACTTGCAAATCCCCATTTTTTTCTATCCCTAAGCCGAAAATTAACGCCATGGCTTGGCCTTGCGGGTATTCTTTTCAGCCTCGCTGGCATTATCGGCGGCTTATTCGTGACCCCGCCTGATTATTTACAGGGGGAAACCGTCCGTATTCTCTATATCCATGTGCCAACCGCATGGCTTGCCATGGGTGGCTGGAGCAGTATTGCCTTGGCCTCTTTGGTGCAATTTATCTGGCGACATCCTTTGGCGGGCATTGCTGCCAAATCCATGGCTCTACCGGGGGCAATTTTTACAGGACTTTGCCTTATGACCGGCTCAATCTGGGGAAGACCCACTTGGGGAACATGGTGGGAATGGGATGGTCGTCTGACCTCTGTTCTGGTGCTTTTCTTTCTCTATCTTGGCTATATCGCTTTATCCCGATCAGTCAGCAATTACAGCACAACCTCGCGCATACCGGCAATTTACGCCTTACTCGGTGCGATCAATTTGCCGATCATTCATTATTCTGTTTTGTGGTGGCGCACACTCCATCAAGGCCAAAGTATCAGCCTTACCCATTCTTCCATTGATCCATCGCTTTTATGGCCGCTGCCTTTGACTTTGATCGGCTTTTCCTGTCTCTTTGCGCTTATAACTCTTTTCAGGATGCGTCTTTTGCTTGCCAATGCCCAATATGAAGCTCGTCTCCGGCGGATGGCTGCCTTATGAATACGGCATCCCACCAATGGCCTTTTGTGATTGCGGCCTACAGCCTTGTTATAACCGTCACGCTTATCGCTTTATTCGGTAGTTGGTATCAGATGCGGCGGGCAGAAAAACGTCTGATGAAACTAAGCCGAGCAAAAAAAGATTCACCGCGCAAGGCCTGACCCAAAATAGACGGAGATATAAAGTGCAAGCCAAACATCAACGGCTTATTCTGGGGATTATCGCGCTTGCGGCGGTTATAGCTGCCGGTTTTTTGGCACTTGTCGCCTTTAAAAAGCAGGCTGCCTATTTCTTCACGCCCACAGATGCCGTCAAGGCGCATCTGCCCGTAAACCGGAATATCCGCTTGGGAGGAATGGTCGAACGCGGCTCGCTCATCCGTGAAAAAGACGGGGTAACCATCCATTTTCGGGTGACGGACGGTTACCAGAAAATTGCGGTTTCCTATCGCGGAATAGTGCCAGACCTTTTTCGGGAAGGTTCCGGCGTGGTCGCTGACGGTCATTTTGACCCATCCGGCTCTTTCATGGCTGAAACCATCCTCGCCAAACATGACGAACGCTACATGCCGCCGGTGACTCAACAGCAGGCGGCCGCGACCCAAACGACATTACAGGAAAAATGATGTGATTGCCGAATCCGGTCTTATCTTTTTGTGGCTCGCCGCCATGATGGCCTTGTTGCAAGGCCTCTTTGGCCTGTCTGTTCTGAATAATCGCCTTGATGACGTCTTCTCCGGTGCCGTCAAAATAACAGCCCTTATCCAAGCCGCCTTGGCGCTATCCGCTTTTGCAATGCTGCTTTGGTTGTTTATGCGGGTGGATTTATCGGTAACCTTGGTCGCTGAAAACGATCATTGGGCAAAACCGATGCTTTATCGTGTGGCTGCCAGTTGGGGCAATCACGAAGGTTCAATGCTGCTTTGGGTCACTATTCTCAGCTTTTGCGGGGCTTTGCTTGCGCTTTTTGGCGGGAAGATCGACCAGAAATTATTATCTTTGGCTTTGGGATCGCAAGCCTTTCTAGCCTTAGGCTTTTTTGCCTTTTTGCTCTTTGTTTCCAATCCTTTCGCTCGCCTCAATCCACCTGCGACAGAAGGCCTTGGCTTAAATCCGCTGTTACAAGACCCGGGATTGGCCTTTCATCCTCCAACGCTTTATCTTGGCTATGTCGGCCTATCGGTCGCTTTTTCTTTTGCGGTCGCCGCTTTACTGACAGGGAAAGCAGATCGTGCCTTTGCGAAAGCCATGCGCATTTGGGTTCTAGGCGCTTGGGTTTTTCTGACTATCGGCATTACCGCAGGCAGCTATTGGGCATATTACGAATTGGGCTGGGGCGGCTTCTGGTTCTGGGACCCTGTTGAAAATGCCGCTTTGATGCCGTGGCTCGCCGCTACCGCCTTGTTCCATTCCGTTTCCGTCCTCGCCAAAAGGGATTCTTTACGGGTCTGGACATTGGTCTTGGCTGTTACCGCTTTTTCAATGAGCATGATCGGCACTTTTCTGGTGCGTTCCGGTATTCTGGTCAGTGTTCATGCCTTTGCGGTTGATCCATGGCGGGGCAGTTTTATCCTTGGCTTGCTTGGGCTTTATATCGGTGGTGCCTTAGCCCTGTTTGCGCTTCGGATCGCTAAAATCCACCAAGGCAATCATTTTATTCTACCCAGCCGTGAAGCCGGTTTGGTGCTGAATAATCTTTTCCTCGGCGTCATTTTGGCAATCGTGCTGATTGGCACGCTCTATCCTCTTTTGGCGGAAATGATGAACGGAGAAAAACTATCCGTCGGCGCGCCTTATTTTAATATGATTATCACGCCGCTGGCCTTGCTTCTCTGCCTTTTGATGCCTTTCGGTACATTACTCCGCTGGAAACAAGACCGTTGGGCAAGTCTCAAATGGCCGCTTCTGGTCGGGGCAGGGCTATTCATCCTGACAGAAGTCATTCTTGCCTTAAAAGGCCTGTTCTCAACCGCACCTCTTGCCTCAATTTCTTTGGGCGTTGCGGTGATGGTAGGGCTTCTTTGCCTCTGGCCACTCCTCCGGCAAAAGACCATCCATCTCAATTTATGGGGCATGGTGCTGGCGCATCTTGGCATTGCGATAACTTTAGGCGGTATTGCGTCAGATACACTTTTTTCTCAAGAATTGCTCACCGCCCTCAAACCGCAACAAACGGCGCGTTTGGGTGATTGGCAACTGCATTTCGACAGGGTAATGCCCGATCTTGGTTCGGATTGGACAGCGATTGTCGCCGATATCCGCCTCGAAAGAAACGGACAATCTTTTACCCTTCATCCAGCTTTGCGGCATTTTACCAATCCTGTCACGGATACCAGTGAAACCGCCCTTAAAACAACAAAGGCCGGTCAACTCTATCTGGTATTGGGACAACAGGCCGAAGATGGTCGCTGGCAAATTCGTGCTTGGTGGAAACCTTTGGTAACGCTTATCTGGGATGGCGGTTTCCTAACCGCTTTCGGCGGCATACTGATCCTGCTGGATAGGCTTTTGCGCTATCTCCAGAAACGCCGTTATCAAAATCGCCCCGATGAAAGACAAAGGCTGTCTTTATGAAAACATGGCTAAAATGGCTGCCTTTTATTGGCTTTGCCGCTTGCTTCCTGTTTTTTCGACTAGCATTATCGCATCCTGAAAATACGGTGGTGCCTTCAAAACAGATTGGCAAAGCGCTCCCCGAATTTCAATTACCAGCGGTCTTGCCTGATATCGCAGGGGTCAATAGCCGTGAAATGAAAAACGGCCAGCCGCATTTTCTCAATATTTTTGCCAGTTGGTGCCTGCCTTGCGCCGAAGAAAGCGGCAGCCTCATGGCTATTCACGAAGCGGGCATTCCGATTATGGCGATTGCCATTCGGGATAAACCGGCTGACATCACCCGTTTTCTCAATCGCTATGGTAATCCCTATCAGGCCATCGGTATAGATCAGGGCAGCCAGATACAATTAGCTATCGGCTCTTCTGGCGTTCCTGAAAGCTTTCTGATCGATGGGCAGGGGGTTATCCGTTACCAGCATATTGGTGCCGTCACTGAAAAGGATTTGCCACAGCTTATGAGCATCTGGAGGCAGATAACCGCATGACATGGCTTAAACCCCTTGGGGCATTTATGGCTTTTCTGTTTCTCGCGGTGCCACTGACCGCTTTTGTGACGGCGGAGCAGCCCGCCGATCCTTATGCCGAACAGCCGCTTCAAAATCCGGTGCAAGAAAATCAGGCACAAGATTTGATGCACACACTTCGTTGTCTGGTTTGCCAAGGCCAATCCATCGCCGATTCCAATGCGGCAATGGCGGCCGATATGCGGGCAATTGTCCGTCATGACATTGAAAAAGGCTGGTCACCGGAAGAAGTGCGCCGTTGGTTTATCGACCGCTATGGCGATTGGGTCAGCTATAAACCGACATGGTCAAAAAGAAGCTGGCCATTATGGATTTTACCGCTTGTCGTTTTGTCGGCGGGGCTCTTTTTCATCATCCGCTTGTTCAGAAAAGAAGATAAAGAATGAATGGCTGGATTATCGCTTTTTCGCTGGCAGTCTTGCTTTTCCTGCTTTGTTGGAAGACGGCACGTTTTTCTTCTATGGCCTTGCAAGCCTTAGCGGCTGCCCTTTGTTTTGGCCTTGCGGGTTATGCATGGCAGGGTAGCCCTTTTCTCAAAGGCCACGCCGCCGAAGCACCGGAAGAAAATGGCCAAAAAGACGACCCGTTCATTACAGACCGTGGAATGTTCTTTTCGCGCTATGGCGAGGATGCCCGCGCCTTGATTACTTCTGATGCCTTCATTAAACAGGGGCAATATGCCTATGCGGTTGGCTGGCTGAAAAGCGAAATCAACCAACGACCGAATAGCGCTATGCTCTGGACTGCTCTCGGGGATGCCCTTGTTCAGGCTTCTGACGGACATCTTGTTCCAGCAGCCAAACTCTCTTTCGAGCAGGCCGAAAAATTGGCACCCCAAGCCGCAGGCCCCGCTTATTTTCATGCTGTTGCCTTACTGGGCGAAGGTCATCTGGATGAAACGCTGGCTATCTGGCACCGTCTCTTGACAGACGCGCCGGAAAAGGCTGCTTGGCGCCATAATATCGAAGAAAGAATGGCTATTCTTGAAAGGCTGAAAAGCAGCCTGTCCGATGAAAGTCATTAAATATTCATGTTGTTTTTTTGAGGGGGATTAAATGAAAAAATATCTTATCTGCTGCTTGCCGCTTCTGGTTGCCGCAGCACCAGCTCCATCATCGGACAAGCTCAAGACTGGCCAATGGGAAGAATCCGTTCAGAATATGACCATGCAGATGGACGGAAAAACGCTTCCTAAGGATAAAACGGATACCGCGTTGCACTGCGTGACGGATAAAGACAATGATCCACGGGTTGTTTTTGCCAACACGCCGGAACATTGCAAAAACGCCCAGCTTGATATCAAAAACGGTAATTTCACCGTCAAGCAGGAATGCACCCCTGAATCCCACGTGCCTTTCCGTGAAATGACCGTAAAGGGTAGCTATACTCCAACCAGCTATAAAATGTCTTATAACATTGTCAGCGGAACGGCCGAACATCCGATGACCATGTCGGCTGATGTCTCGGCTCATTATGTCGGTGCTTGCCCTGTTCCGACGGAAGCCCCTGCGGCTTCTGCTCCCTCTGCTGCCACCCCGAAATAATTGCTTCGATAAAATCTGAAAGCCGGTCAATGGATAGCCTTTGATAAAGGCCGTTGATCGGCTTTTCTATGAGTATCGTTTTTACGAGGCTCTTACTTGTTGTTTTACCAACGTCAGAGCCTTTTAGAGATTGATGACCAAGATTTCATCCAAGGCCAGCGTTTCCTAAACAATCACCTAAATTATAGCCTAATGGCGTTAGGCGTGATGCCTATAAAAGGGATATTCCATGAAAAGGCTTCTGCTTTTTGCGCCTTTTTTACTCGCAGCACACGCCGCCGATAGTGATCACCTTGCAGAAGGTCAGTGGGAGTCCCTTTTTCAAATAGAATCTTCTTCTACAGATGGTAAAAAACAGCATCAACAAACCGCGCCTATTTATCCGCCATCCCGTTGTGTTAAAGGGAGCGAGACCGCACCTATGGCCTTTTTCTCCCATCCAGAAGACCCAGACTGTAAGACCGTTTCATTAAAAGCGGAAAAAGGCAAAATCAGGCTGACCCGCCTTTGTCAATCTGCGAGTAATCCGATGGCGACAATCGAGGCGAAAGGCCATTACGACCCACATCATTACTCTATGACCTTTTTGATGTGGAATATGTTTGATGGTGTTAGAATAGCTGTAAAAGGCCATATTACTGGCTCTCATCAAGGCTTATGCCCATCCCAATAAGACGCAATAATTCAGATTGGCCGAGGCTATTCCTTTTAATTCATGCTTAAAACAAGAATGTCTAAGCGACGAGCTACGCTTCAATAAGCCTTGTTGAGCTTGGCCTCACGATAAAAGCCGCTCAAACCGCTCTTGTATTCCTCAATCCTGATGATAACGGGATGCCTAATTGGCACAAAAATAACGCTGCCTTCAGGCAGAATCTTGCTAAACAGCCTTTAAAATTTTGTGTTCTTGCCTGACTTTGCTTTAACAAGGGCAATTCAAAGACGCTAAAGGAAGTATCTCCGTGAAAAGACTCTGGCTGCTCTCTTGGCCATTACTGCTGGCCGCTGCACCCGCTGATAATGATTATCTTGCCGCCGGACAGTGGCAGTCCTCTATTCAGATCGAAGGTGCCAGCCTTGACGGGAAAGAATTGCCAGTCAAAGAACGCCCGACATTACAGCCGCCACGCTGCGTCAAAAATACCGAAAATAAACCGATGACCTTCTTTGCCTATTCGGAAGACCCCGAATGCCAGACTTTATCGCTTAATGCCGGAAAAGGGCAGGTGACTATGTCGGGTGTTTGTCAGAAAAATGGTAAAAATCTGACCACCATTGAAGCCAAAGGCGACTATCACCTCCGCGATTATTCTATGGCCTATATTATGCGAAGTGAAGAAAACGGCCATAAATTAGAAGTCCGTGGACATATGTCTGGGCATTCTATCGGCTTATGCCCTGCCAAAGATAGCAATGCCGATGATATCACCTTGGGGAACAAAAACCACTAATACGGGTGTTCGTTTGGCGATAAGACTATTTAGCAATCATAGGCTTCCGTCATAACCGCTAAAATCATAGCAGGGATCGACCTTACGGGCTTCTTCCATGCCTTTTTTTGATAGCAAGGCATTTGTCGGGGCATATCGGGGCAAAATATATCCCGATCACAAGGGGCGATCCTTGTAGGACAGATATGCCTAAAACCATAATGACGACAGGCGTAAAATCCTAAAGACTTTCCGTTTCCGATATCTGATTTATCATTTTTTCTGACAGGTAGTTGCTGCGTCCAATTCGCTGATTTCAGGATTGGAGTCAGGTCAGGGTATAACCCTATAACGATAGCTACGGGATAGAACGCTTATCATCAGCTTCTATTTTGGTGGCAGATTCCTGTCGCAGGGAAAGATAGTGCAGAAGCTATCTTGACCATATCTCTGTCATGATAGCACTCCGTGCCAGATGCCAGATGCCAGATGCCAGATGCCAGATGCCAGATGCCAGATGCCAGATGCCAGATGCCAGATGCCAGATGCCAGATGCCAGATGCCAGATGCCAGATGCTCGAACTATATCTGGCAAAATCCTCTCACAGAAAAAAGGCATCACCCCTCAATCGCAGACCCGAAATAGATCTGACGCAGACATTAAAAAAGGCCAATGGAAACCCATTAGGCCTTTTTTATTCTATCAGGAAAGGATCCGGTTAAAACCGGATACCCTTATTAACCCTGACGGGCTTTAAAGCGGCGAACCGTTTTATTGATGATATAAGTGCGGCCACGCCGGCGAATCACCCGATTGTCGCGATGGCGCCCCTTTAAGGATTTGAGCGAGTTGCGGATTTTCATGGCCGGACTACCTGCCTTCATCTTAAAAATTGGGAAAGAAAATGAGGCCTCTGCCTATGCGCTGAATTATTATAAGTCAAGGAAAATTCTGATATATCGGAAATATCCTTGAAAGAAAAATCCGATATCTCTTCATCAAAACAGCCAAAGACCATTGGAATACAGGCTTTTTTCGTTACTTTTTTCACGATTACAAAAAAGGCTATAATTCTTTTTTGAAATATTATGATATCCGTTAAAGATCATAGCCACAGCAACCACCCTTCATAACCGGATGGCTTGACGGAGACTATCTTGAGGCATCTCATCACGATATCACAGCCCGCAATACCGCAAGACGTGACCAATAAAGAGGGTCGCAAGGCAAAAAAACAGCTCCGGTGCAAAGGCATCTATCCCTTTTTAGGGATGTTTTTCTTTGCGGCGGCGCTCCCGTTACAGGCGACCCAGCCGATAGAAGTCACTCGCTTTCACAAAAGCGATATGGCTACAACCGGCATCGTCAACATTATGCCTCATGACCCGACCTTACGGAATACGCTGGAATATCAGCGCTACACGGCCAGCATCGCCCGCAATCTCACAAGAATCGGTTTCCAAGTCACGGACAACCCGCAACAAGCCGAATATACGATGATGTATGACGTGATGCGGGGAACGCATTACAGAGACAACGGCCAAACGCCCCCGCGTGATACTCGCCCTCATGGTGGCATCAGCCTTGGCGGTGGTTATGGTGGCGGCGGCGGCTTTGGAGGCGGCGGTGTCGGCTGGGGCGGCGGCGGAAGCGGTATCAGTATCGGAGGCGGTGGCGGGGGTGGCCGCGGCTTCGGAGGTGGCGGAGGCGGTATCAGTGCCGGTATTTCTGTCCCTGTCGGTAACGGCTATCATACCAGCAACAAGGTCGAAACCATTCTAACGGCACAACTCAGCCGCAGGGATACGCATCAGGCTATCTGGGAAGGCCGCGCCCGAACAGAAGCTAAAAGTAACAAAGCCGAAAGCACGCCCGATATTGCGGTGGACAGATTAGCCACAGCCATGTTCGGCCAGTTTCCCGGTGAATCAGGTGAAACGGAAAAAGTAAAATGACCCTTCAAATCAATGCCGCCTTTGATGGCGGAAATATCCATGTTGTCGAACAAGACGGAAACCGGATTTATCTGGAAATTATCAAAGATAACCAGTCGGATTTCTTCCAATGGTTCTATTTCAAGGTAACCGGTGCCAAAGATCAGGCCTTGGAACTGGTTGTCACCAATGCCAGCGATTCCGCCTATCCGGCTGGCTGGCCTGATTATCAGGCTCGCGTTTCCGAAGACCGCCAAGACTGGCAAATGACAGAAACGGATTATCGCGACGGGATGCTGACCATCCGTTATACGCCGCGTAGTAATATTGCTTATTTTGCCTATTTCGCCCCTTACTCAATGGAACGACACCATGATCTGATTGCCCGTATGGCTGGCAAGTCAGGGGTCGGTTACGAAATGTTGGGTAAAAGCCTCGATGGTCAAAGCATGGATTGCCTGACGATGGGGGAAGGGCGGCGCTCTATCTGGTTGATCGCACGGCAACATCCGGGCGAAACCATGGCTGAATGGTGGATGGAAGGTGCTTTGGAAAGGTTAACCGATGAAAATGACTCGGTTGCGCGCCTGCTTCGCCAAAAAGCCCGCTTTCATATCATGCCTAATATGAATCCGGACGGTTCTTGCCGTGGTCATTTGCGGACGAATGCTTGTGGTGCCAATCTCAATCGTGAATGGGCAGAACCCACGGCTGAACGCAGCCCCGAAGTGTTGGCCGTTCGCAATCATATGGACAAAACGGGCGTTGATTTTGTCATGGATGTTCATGGCGATGAAGCTATTCCGCATGTATTCCTTGCCGGATTTGAAGGGATACCCGATCTCGACAAGGCACAGGATAAATTATTCCGCCGCTACCGGAATAAATTGGCCAAATACACGCCCGATTTTCAACGTCATTACGGCTATGAAAATGACGAGCCGGGGCAGGCCAATCTAGCCTTGGCGACTAACCAATTAGCCTATCGTTACAAGGCGGTTTCGATGACGCTTGAAATGCCTTTCAAAGATCATGACGATATGCCTGATTTGAAAAAAGGCTGGTCACCGGAAAGGTCAAAACAATTAGGCCGCGATTGTCTCGCTATCTTGGCTGAAATGATTGATCAGCTCCCGATCTCCGGCAAAGATCTCGCGTAATAAAACTATCAGGCGCAATCGTAATTTTGCGTCTGATAGAGCTTTTCATAAAGGCTATAACCGCTATTGCCAAAAGCGATAGGCCTGCATAATCTGACGGCGAATAATTTTCCTGAAAGATTGGCGGCCATTTTTGCTGACCGCACAGATTGTCAGCGTTAATTATACATGGCTTCTTTTGTTGATTCGGGAACTGCAAGCGTTTACCGGAACAACACATAACGAAGAGATATTGAAAAGGAGTGGAATATGCCCACGCTCGTTTTGTCCCGTCACGGACAGTCCGAATGGAACCTTGAAAACCGTTTCACCGGTTGGTGGGACGTTAACCTGACTGAACAGGGTGTTCAGGAAGCAACGGCCGGTGGTAAAGCTCTGGCTGAAAAGGGTTTTGAATTCGATATCGCTTTCACCAGCGTTCTGACCCGCGCCATCAAAACCACCAATCTTATTCTCGAAGCCGGTAAAACCCTTTGGGTTCCGACCGAAAAAGATTGGCGTTTGAATGAACGTCACTATGGTGGCCTGACCGGTCTGAACAAGGCTGAAACCGCCGCTAAACATGGTGAAGAACAGGTTCATATTTGGCGCCGTTCTTATGACGTTCCGCCGCCCCCGATGGAAAAAGGCAGCAAGTTCGATCTGTCTGGCGATCGCCGTTATGATGGTGTCAAGATTCCTGAAACGGAAAGCCTGAAAGACACCGTTGCTCGCGTGCTGCCTTATTGGGAAGAACGCATTGCCCCTGAACTGAAGGCTGGCAAGCGCGTCCTGATCGGTGCGCATGGTAACTCACTGCGCGCTCTCGTTAAGCATCTGTCGAAATTGTCGGACGAAGAAATCGTCAAATTCGAATTGCCCACCGGTCAGCCGTTGGTCTACGAATTGAATGATGATCTGACCCCGAAAGATCGTT
This sequence comes from Zymomonas mobilis subsp. mobilis ATCC 10988, assembly GCF_000175255.2. Classification (NCBI taxonomy): domain Bacteria; kingdom Pseudomonadati; phylum Pseudomonadota; class Alphaproteobacteria; order Sphingomonadales; family Zymomonadaceae; genus Zymomonas; species Zymomonas mobilis. Next base: position 105,060 of record NC_017262.1, read on the forward strand.
ACTTCCTTAACGAACGTTAATAGCCTTGGGCTTTTAAAGCCTTTTGGTTTGTTAACCGTTTTTTCGGCCAGAGTTTTCTCTGGCCGAAAATTTATGTCTATCCCTTTATTTTTCTATCCCCATCACCTCGGTTTTGTTGACAAAAAAAGGTGGCCACTAAATTAGCTTTCTGCACCGATGGGATGATTTTTATTCTTTGCTATTCTTCGCTCTTTGCCCAAATCATTAAAAGCGGAAATCATCACCCAAAGATAGAAGACGCAGCCTTCGCCATTTCAGATTGCCCTTCTCGGGCATTTTCTGCTGCCAGAATCCTCTTAAAAATATTAAATTCCACTCTATTGGTAATATATTTCCCTCTTTAGGGAACAAATAAAGCCCTTCTTTGTTCTATAAAAGTTAGCTTACCGATTTCACAAAAAATAATACCGCTTCATTCAATCGGTAATACATATCTTTTTTCTTCAAAAAACTTTTCAAGAGGGTGTCTATGCGCGTCGCAATATTCAGTTCCAAAAACTATGACCATCATTCTATTGAAAAAGAAAATGAACATTATGGCCATGACCTTGTTTTTCTGAATGAGCGGCTTACCAAAGAGACAGCAGAAAAAGCCAAAGACGCAGAAGCTGTTTGTATCTTTGTGAATGACGAAGCCAATGCCGAAGTGCTGGAAATTTTGGCAGGCTTAGGCATCAAATTGGTTGCTCTTCGTTGCGCCGGTTATAACAATGTCGATCTCGATGCAGCCAAAAAGCTGAATATCAAGGTTGTGCGCGTGCCTGCCTATTCGCCCTATTCGGTTGCCGAATATGCAGTAGGGATGTTGCTCACCCTGAATCGGCAAATTTCACGCGGTTTGAAGCGGGTTCGGGAAAATAACTTCTCCTTGGAAGGTTTGATTGGCCTTGATGTGCATGACAAAACAGTCGGCATTATCGGTGTTGGTCATATCGGGAGTGTCTTTGCCCATATTATGACCCATGGTTTTGGTGCCAATGTTATCGCCTATAAACCGCATCCAGACCCCGAATTGGCAAAAAAGGTCGGTTTCCGCTTCACCTCTCTCGATGAAGTGATCGAGACCAGCGACATCATTTCGCTTCACTGTCCGCTCACGCCAGAAAATCATCACATGATTAACGAAGAAACACTGGCAAGGGCAAAAAAAGGCTTTTACCTCGTCAATACCAGTCGCGGCGGCTTGGTTGATACCAAGGCGGTGATTAAATCGCTGAAAGCCAAACATCTCGGCGGTTATGCGGCGGATGTTTACGAAGAGGAGGGGCCTTTATTCTTCGAAAATCACGCTGACGATATTATCGAAGATGATATTCTCGAAAGGTTGATTGCTTTCCCGAATGTGGTTTTCACGGGACATCAGGCCTTTTTGACGAAAGAGGCCTTATCAAACATTGCTCACAGTATTCTACAAGATATCAGCGATGCCGAAGCTGGAAAAGAAATGCCGGATGCGCTTGTTTAGTAGACAAGCGACAATTTATCCTTTGAAGATCATAATGATCGAATTTTTGGGTTAATTAGGTAGTTATGGCATAGGCTATTACGCGCTAATTGATATCAAAATAAAGGCATAGCCGGACATCATACCGGCTATGTTTTTTATTAGGAAAAAATTTCCTTTCACCTTGCTTAGCCATCGCCGCATTATTTAATCAATATGCCGAGTTTTTCTTGAAATCCCTATCTTATACCAAGGCCAACAAGGGAACCATCCATACTCGGTGTCCTAGGCTCAGGACCTGTTAATTTCTTGAGTTGAGCGGGCTGTTGTGATTCACAGGTTTACCGATGGAGGTGAAGCTGTGAGTGACGTGTTTTTGCTGTCTGAGCACCAGATGGAACGGATTAAGCCGTTTTTTCCACTGGCGCATGGTGTGCCGCGTGTCGATGACCGTCGTGTCCTGAGCGGGATCGTTTACGTGATCCGCAACGGCCTTCAGTGGAAAGACGCCCCGAAAGCGTATGGCCCGCACAAGACTTTATACAACCGGTTTATCCGGTGGAGCCGCCTGGGTGTCTTTGACCGGATCTTCGTCGCCCTGACGGAGCAGGCAGGCCGTTCGAAGCGTCTGATGATCGATGCAACACATCTGAAAGCACACCGGACAGCGGCCTCCCTGCTCAAAAAGGGGCTTTTCCCCGCCATATCGGACGCACGAAAGGCGGACTGAACTCAAAGCTTCACGCTGTATGCGATAGTCAGGGCCGCCCTGTCCGGCTGCATCTGACCGCAGGTCAGGTCAGTGACTTCAAAGGCGCGGATGTTCTGCTGGCAAATCTGCCGGAAGAAACACAAGAAATTCTCGGGGACCGGGGATACGACAGTAATAAAATCAGACAGTCTCTCGCAGACCGGAATATCACCGCCTGTATTCCGCCGAAGAAGAACCGGAAATCAAAGCCGCCTTACGACTGGCATCTGTATAAAAAGCGTCACCTCATCGAAAATATGTTCGCAAAGCTCAAAGACTGGCGGCGTGTCGCAACACGATACGACCGGTGCGCTCACACATTCATGTCAGCAATCCATATCGCAGCAAGTTTCATCTTCTATCTCAAAGAATGAGTCCTGAGCCTAATTCTATGACTTTTTAAATTTTCTCCAAATTTACTAAAATCACGCCATCTCAGCGGCTGCTATTTTCAAAAAGCGCCTCTCAAAACCGTGTTTTCCTGCTCAAATATCGCATCCCAAAGTTCCGTCAAAAAAGGCAGGGTATTTTTTACAAAATCGCCCCTAATATCTCTCAATCCACTGCCTTGTTCATATGTTTTTGCAAATAATTTTTATTAAACTTTTTTGGGCGTATTTTTATCAAGAAAATTTAAATAATCACATTTTTATTATTTTAGATTTAAGTATTGATACAAGTGATATCTATAAATGTTTTTATAACTTTCTGGATCGTAATCGGCTGGCAATCGTTTTCCCTATATTCGCAAGATGTATGTCAGCCGCAGATTTGTCGACTGACCTCTATCTCTCCGAGATATATCAACAAAAGGTAGTCACCATGAAAGCAGCCGTCATAACTAAAGATCATACGATCGAAGTGAAAGACACCAAATTACGCCCTCTGAAATACGGGGAAGCGCTTTTGGAAATGGAATATTGCGGGGTATGTCATACCGATCTCCACGTGAAAAACGGGGATTTTGGCGATGAAACCGGCAGAATTACTGGCCATGAAGGCATCGGTATCGTCAAGCAGGTCGGGGAAGGGGTTACTTCTCTGAAAGTCGGTGACCGCGCCAGTGTTGCATGGTTCTTCAAAGGCTGCGGCCATTGCGAATATTGTGTCAGCGGGAATGAAACGCTTTGCCGCAACGTTGAAAATGCCGGTTATACGGTTGACGGCGCTATGGCAGAAGAATGCATTGTCGTTGCCGATTACTCGGTCAAAGTGCCAGATGGTCTTGATCCTGCGGTTGCCAGCAGCATCACTTGCGCGGGTGTAACCACCTATAAAGCAGTCAAAGTTTCTCAGATACAGCCGGGACAATGGCTGGCTATCTATGGCTTGGGCGGTTTAGGCAATCTAGCCCTTCAATATGCCAAGAATGTTTTCAACGCCAAAGTGATCGCGATCGATGTCAATGATGAACAGCTCGCTTTTGCCAAAGAGCTGGGCGCAGATATGGTCATCAATCCGAAAAATGAAGATGCTGCCAAAATCATTCAGGAAAAAGTCGGCGGCGCACATGCGACGGTGGTGACGGCTGTTGCCAAATCCGCCTTTAACTCGGCTGTTGAAGCTATCCGCGCGGGTGGCCGTGTTGTCGCTGTTGGTCTGCCTCCTGAAAAAATGGATTTGAGCATTCCTCGTTTGGTGCTTGACGGTATCGAAGTCCTAGGTTCCTTGGTCGGAACGCGGGAAGATTTGAAAGAAGCCTTCCAGTTTGCAGCCGAAGGTAAGGTCAAACCGAAAGTCACCAAGCGTAAAGTCGAAGAAATCAACCAAATCTTTGACGAAATGGAACATGGTAAATTCACAGGCCGTATGGTTGTTGATTTTACCCATCACTAGGTTTCCGTGAAGGCGGAAGCATAAACGGAAAAAGCCTTTCTCTTACCAGAAAGGCTTTTTCTTTGTCGTCTGATAAAAATTTTCATACAGAATTTAACACAGCAATCGCTGCTATAAGCCGCTATCCAAGCTTTTTTCTTCTCATGCCTTCTATTCGGCGATCGCTATTTAAAGGCTGTTTTTATGGGGCATTCGCCCTATATATAAGGATATTAGCGTTTATATATAATAGAAGGAAATCTGGCCTTGGGTGAAACAACCCTCCAAGCAGCGCCCCATGCCCATATTCAACATAGCGGTTCCGACTTATTGGAAGCGGCCAAGGCGGCTTTATTGAAATCGGGTGAGCAATGGACAGCCATGCGTGCCTCCGTTTACAAAGCCTTGGCACAAACCAACAAGCCAAGTTCAGCCTATGATATTGCCGATATTGTCTCTCAATCCGAAGGACGCAGAGTAGCTGCCAACAGCGTTTATCGCATCCTCGACATCTTCGTCAGCAGCAATCTCGCGCATCGGGTCGAAAGCGCTAACGCCTATATCGTCAACGCCCATCCTGAGTGTCGTCATGACTGCCTTTTTCTCGTCTGCGACCAATGTGGGGGTGTGATTCATATAGATGATGACAAGATCAGCCGCTTTTTAAAAGAATCGGCAGAAAAAAACGATTTTGTCGCAGAAAGGTCTGTTTTAGAAATACGGGGTAAATGTTCACATTGTCTTTCCCATTAACCTAAATGTACCTCAGGTTAACCTGTTGCAATGACTCTATTACCTGCCATGATTTTGTAACTTTTATGTCGCAGTCAGGGCTTATCTTGGCTAATTTGGGTTCCTGCTGTTCACCTTTAGGGCGAATTGTTTTACTAAACAGGCTTAAATTTCGGTTTGATTTAAGGCCCTAAGCTTATGTTTCCGAATGACAAGACGCCGTTGTTAGACAAGATCAAGACACCGGCAGAATTGCGTCAATTAGATCGCAACAGCCTCCGGCAATTGGCGGATGAATTACGGAAAGAGACCATCTCGGCAGTGGGTGTGACCGGCGGACATCTCGGTTCCGGCCTCGGGGTTATCGAATTAACGGTAGCCCTTCACTATGTTTTCAACACGCCCAAAGACGCTTTGGTCTGGGATGTTGGGCATCAAACCTATCCTCACAAGATTTTAACAGGTCGCCGCGATCGTATTCGGACATTGCGGCAACGTGACGGCTTATCGGGCTTTACGCAGCGCGCGGAGAGCGAATATGACGCTTTTGGAGCCGCGCATAGTTCGACTTCTATTTCGGCGGCGCTCGGCTTTGCGATGGCCAGCAAATTATCCGACAGCGACGACAAAGCGGTTGCGATTATCGGTGATGGCTCGATGACGGCAGGCATGGCTTATGAAGCTATGAATAACGCCAAGGCGGCGGGTAAGCGCCTGATTGTCATTTTGAATGACAATGAAATGTCGATTTCACCGCCGGTAGGTGCCTTATCTTCTTATTTGAGCCGCCTGATTTCCTCACGGCCTTTCATGAATTTGCGCGATATCATGCGCGGTGTTGTCAACCGGATGCCAAAAGGCTTGGCAACGGCTGCCCGCAAGGCTGATGAATATGCGCGTGGTATGGCAACCGGTGGCACCTTCTTTGAAGAGCTGGGCTTTTACTATGTTGGCCCCGTGGATGGTCATAATTTAGATCAGCTCATTCCGGTTTTGGAAAATGTCCGCGATGCCAAGGACGGCCCCATTTTGGTGCATGTCGTCACCCGCAAAGGTCAAGGTTATGCTCCGGCTGAGGCGGCCAAGGATAAATATCACGCCGTGCAGCGCTTGGATGTGGTTTCCGGTAAGCAGGCGAAAGCCCCCCCGGGACCTCCCAGCTATACCTCTGTTTTTTCGGAACAGCTGATCAAGGAAGCTAAGCAAGACGATAAGATTGTGACCATTACGGCAGCTATGCCGACGGGCACCGGTCTTGATCGCTTCCAGCAATATTTTCCTGAAAGAATGTTTGATGTCGGTATTGCCGAACAACATGCCGTAACCTTTGCGGCTGGTTTGGCGGCTGCCGGTTACAAGCCTTTCTGTTGTCTCTATTCGACCTTCTTGCAGCGCGGCTATGACCAGTTGGTGCATGATGTTGCTATCCAGAATTTGCCGGTGCGCTTCGCCGTCGATCGTGCGGGTCTTGTCGGTGCCGATGGGGCAACCCATGCGGGTAGCTTTGACCTCGCCTTTATGGTTAATCTCCCGAATATGGTCGTGATGGCGCCTTCCGATGAACGGGAATTGGCCAATATGGTGCATAGCATGGCGCATTATGACCAAGGCCCGATCTCGGTGCGTTATCCGCGTGGTAATGGTGTGGGTGTCTCCTTGGAAGGCGAAAAGGAAATTCTGCCTATCGGGAAAGGTCGCCTGATCCGTCGCGGTAAAAAGGTTGCGATCCTATCTCTCGGCACTCGATTGGAAGAATCCTTGAAGGCTGCCGATCGGCTTGATGCTCAAGGTTTGTCGACATCGGTTGCTGATATGCGTTTTGCTAAGCCCTTGGATGAAGCGCTGACCCGCCAACTTCTGAAAAGCCATCAGGTCATTATTACCATTGAAGAAGGCGCTTTGGGTGGTTTTGCAACCCAAGTCCTGACGATGGCTTCGGATGAAGGCCTGGTGGATGACGGATTGAAAATCCGCACCCTGCGTCTGCCGGATCGGTTCCAGCCGCAGGACAAGCAAGAACGGCAATATGCCGAAGCCGGTCTTGATGCTGATGGCATCGTTGCTGCGGTTATCTCCGCATTGCATCGTAATTCTAAACCCGTGGAAGTCGTCGAAATGGCGAATATGGGTAGCATCGCTCGCGCTTAATTTGCTATTAGGGAGCCTCGGCTCCCGATAATAGTAAAGAGATCATATATAATGCTACATCCGGTTGTTTTGTGTGGTGGTTCAGGTACACGCCTTTTCCCGTTATCTCGCCGGAGCCATCCCAAACAACTCCTCAGCTTGATGGGCGAAAATAGCCTGTTTCAGGACGCTGTTGCACGTGTAACAGATTCTTCTCTATTCACGGCACCTCTTGTTATCTGCAATGAAGAATACCGTTTTACTATTGCAGAACAGTTGCAGGAAATGGGCGTTAAGGCGCAAGAGATTGTCCTTGAGCCAGAAGGTCGGAACACAGCGCCCGCGATTGCTTTAGCGGCGGCAATGATTGCAGATAAAGATCCTGATGCCTGCATGCTGATCTTACCGTCAGATCACGTTATCCGGGATGTCAAAGCATTCCATGAAGCAATCAAAGATGCCGAAACTATTGCCCGTAAAGCAAAGGCTCTTGTGACTTTTGGCGTGCGCCCGACCTCTCCTGAAACGGGTTACGGTTATATCGAAATGGGTGAAGCGCTACCTATAGCGGGTGGCTATCATATCGACAGATTCCGTGAAAAACCGGATATCAAGACGGCTGAAGATTACTTAGCCAGTGGTCGTTTTCTCTGGAACAGCGGGATGTTTCTTTTTCCCGTATCGCGGATATTAGAAGATTTTGCGCTTTATCAATCCGATATTTTGGATGCCGTTAAAGCCTCTTTACGCAAGAGCCAAAAAGACCTCGATTTTACGCGCCTAGATGCAGAATCCTTTGCGAAAGCGCCCTCTATTTCAATAGATTATGCGATCATGGAACCGGCCCATAACAGAGCCGTCGTCCCCGTTAATATCGGATGGAGCGATGTCGGCTCATGGTCGTCTCTTTGGGCGATCAGTGATCATGACGATAATGGTAATGTTTTAATGGGCGATGTGGTCGCCGAAGATTCTTCTAATTGCCTTATCCGCTCTGAAAACGGCTTGGTCGCGACACTTGGCGTTAAAGACCTAACCATTATCAACACTTCAGATGTTACTTTGGTCGTCAACCAAGATCAGTCTCAAAATGTCGGGACGCTGGTCAAAAAAATGATCAAGGAAGGGCGGCTTGAGCCTTTAAATCCCAAACAGGTTGCTCGTCCTTGGGGGTGGTATGAATCCATTGCTATGGGGCCTCGTTTCCAAGTGAAACAGATCATGGTTAAACCAGGTCATCGACTTTCGCTGCAAAAGCATTTTAATCGCGCCGAACATTGGGTAGTTACGCAAGGCACCGCACGGGTCACGGTTGGCGACCATGTCGATCTTATTCGCGAGAATGAATCCATTTATATCCCGATGGGTGAAGTGCATCGCTTGGACAATCCAGGAAAGGTTGATTTGCTTCTTATTGAGATTCAGACCGGCTGTTATCTGGGGGAAGACGATATCGTCCGTCTGGAAGACGATTATAGACGCTAAACGAAAAACAAAGAGGCTTCGTTTTTAAGAAGCCTCTTTAAATACCCTTTTAGAAACCAAATTTTTTATAAAAATCTTTCAAACGTTTCTTATAATTTTTCATTGAGAATTTTTCTGCTTGGACAGGGCCGCGCTGCTGTAATGTCTTCACCAAATTATCATCTTCAGCCATCGCGCTAATAGCTTCTGATAAGGCATCCACATCATAAGGATCGACTAATAACGCGGCATCCCCTGCAATTTCTTGAATAGCAGGATGGGTCGAACTGATAACCGCGGTTCCCAAACACATCGCTTCAGCAACAGGCAAACCAAAGCCTTCTGCAATAGATGGAAAGACTAAAGCCCTTGCGCCCTTAACGACACTGACAAGCTGAGAACGGGACATATAATCTAGCTGGATAATCTTCTTTTTCCCTGGCAGCTCTCGACCCTTTAGCTGCTCCAGCAAAGCATGATCTTCTTCGGCACTCCAACTACGACTGCTAACAATCACAAGAGGATAGTCAGGACAGTCCGCAGCCATATAGGCTTCAATTAACCGCTTTACATTTTTCTTTGGCTCGATTGCGCCATAAAATAAGAAGTAATGACCATATTCCAAGCCAAATAAACCATTCACATCCCGCTCAACCAAATGCGCCGGACGATTTTTCAAGCCCTCTTCAAACTCAACGGCCTGATATAAATTCGTTACCTGACTCTCCGGGGCATTAAACAGACGAATAATATCCCGTCTGGAGGCTTCCGATACAGTCAGGATATGATCCCCATTTTTTAAAATATCGGCGATAATGTTCCAATTTAAAAGATGGTTACCACCGACCGTATTGGGATGTGTAAAAGGTACCAGATCATGAATAGTATAAATATTAATACTATTCTTTAATTTTATAGGAATAAGATGCGTCCAATGCATAAATTGGGGTGCATCATCCAAGACCATATTTAAAAAATTGTGGAATGTTTTATAATTTTTTTTAGAAATAGTAAAAATATTTCTGTAATTATAGATGTATTCTACATTATTATTGATGTTTTTTGCATATAATTTATCAACAATATTTAAATCTATTCTATATGGTTGAATTTTTCCAGATTTTTTATAGCGAATAATATCTTTAATATCAGATAAAATGGCCTTTTTGGGAGAAATTACTAGCTCGTCGCGAAAAAACAGAATTTCTCTTAAAGCAGGATTCGATGAATTGCTTACATTTCTGCCATAAATAATGCCTGTTTCATGGCCGATGCCTCTGATCGCTTTCAATAGAGATCGAGCATAAGAAGCAATGCCTGTTCCTTGCGGGTTAGCAAGGTTGAGGCCATCGACAAAACATTTAGAAGACATGGAACAGGTGATCCGTATAGCCATAAAATATTAAAATTGGATAATAGAATCTTCGCTAAAAGGCGAAGCTCGATTTAATCTTATGAGATAAAAAGTAGATTTGACATGCTATAAACACAAAAAAAGCCGGCTAAAAGCCAGCTTACCATGTCCAATAAATTATAACACCGAGGTTAAATTTATTGGCGACCCCAACGGGAATCGAACCCGTGTTTTCGCCGTGAAAGGGCGATGTCCTAGACCGCTAGACGATGGGGTCGCTCGCGGTGTGAGGCGGTAGATATGGAATTCTCGCGATAAGGTCAAGCGGTTTTTTCAAATTTTTTTATTTTTTTCAAAAACTTTTACCGTCTCGCGAAAAATGCCCTATTTCCTTATGCCCAAGCGATATCCTCAATATGAAGCTGGGCATCCTTTCTGCCATTCCATTCATTTAACTGGATTTTTCCGGCCACCCATAGCTTGCGGTCACGCCCAGCCGCTACCACGATTTGGGTAATTGGGGTCTCTACCGCATTAAAGGCAATCGCTTTAAAGCTTTGCCCATCTTGTCCTTTAAAAATAACTGACAAATGCTTCTCTTTTAATATCCGTGTCTGAATGGCATATACAGGCCCCGCCACGACATGAGGGGAGGGCCATCCCGCTCCATAAGGGCCACCGGCCTCCAAAGCCTCAATCAAAGACAAATTGACACCCCCAGCGCTTAAAACTTCATCAATCAACAAGGCTTTATTCGCGCGAGCCGTTTCGACATCTTTTTGGACTCTCTCTGAAATAAAAGTCGCAAAATCCTCTATCTGATTTTTCTTGATGCTAAGACCTGCTGCCATGGCATGTCCACCACCATTCACCAACAGCCCTGCTTGCTTGGCTGATAAGACTGCGGCGCCCAAATCGACGCCCGATAAAGAACGTCCAGAACCTTTCCCATTGCCCTCCTCGTCAATACCAATCACGATAATAGGGCGGTCATATTTTTGCTTTAGCCTACCCGCAACAATGCCGATCACGCCGGGATGCCATCCTTCGCCCGCCACAACCATCACAGGCCGTTCAACTTGCTCTTCACATAGGCCTTCAGCGGCTTCGGTTACGGTTTGTTCAATCGATCGTCGTTCCAGATTGAATTGATTTAAAGCGAGCGCCAGATTCTCACATTCATTCTTATCAAGACTGGTCAACAACCTGACACCCAAATCAGATTTACCGACCCGTCCACCGGCATTGATCCTCGGGCCCAATATAAAACCAAGATCATATGTCGTCGGCGGACGAGAAACGCCTGCAACATCCAATAGAGCGGCAATGCCGGGACGATACCGCGCCGCCATAACTTTTAAGCCCTGCGCGACAAAAGCTCTGTTGAGGCCATGTAACGCCGCGACATCAGCGACTGTTCCCAAGGCAACTAAATCAAGTAACGCCATCAGTTTGGGTTCGGGTCTATCCGAAAAATAGCCGTCCTGCCGCAAATGCCGTACCAAAGCTGCCGCTAATAAAAAAGCCACGCCGACAGCTGCCAAATGCCCATATTGTGCGCCTTCTTCTTCATCAAGACGGTTAGGATTCACAACAGCATGAGCCTCTGGCAATTGAGGCTGACATTGGTGATGATCGACAACCACCACATCCAGACCGGCTTCTTTTGCTGCCTCAAGGGCTTCATAAGCCTGTGCGCCGCAATCGACCGTCACAACCAGATTAGCCCCTTCTTCGGCCAATTTTCGCATCGATTGAACCGCTGGGCCATAGCCTTCCGCCACACGGTCAGGAATATAGTAACCGGCATTCACACCCAATTGACGCAGAAGATCAATCATCAAAGCCGATGAAGTGGCTCCATCGACATCATAATCGCCAAAAATGACGATAGACTCTTTCTTATAGATAGCCTTTGCTAGCCTCTCTGCCGCGCGATCCATATCGCATAATAAAGAAGGGTCAGGCATAAAATTTTTAATTTTGGGATCGCGATAGGCAGACAGACTTTCCCGAGGACAGCCGCGCGTGATAAGAATACGATCAATCAGGTCTTCAAGCGGATTTTCTCCACTAAACCCCGAATTTTGGCCGCGCCATTGCCATGCCTGACCCAGAGCAGAAGAAGAAACGCCACAGACAAGATTTGCCATAAATATCCCAAATTCGCATAATAAAGAAAGAATTCGCTTGAAATGAAGAGATAAAGAACAAAAGAACCATCATTGCTCCACTATCCCTGACATGATAGCGCAACAGACATTATTAGACCATAACCCCGAAACAGGACAAAATATCATAATGGAAGAAATACAAGATCTGGCGGTTATGCGCCCGGATCAGGTCAATGTGCCGGAAGAAATACAGGAAGCCATTCGCAGCCTTATCCGTTGGGCGGGTGATGATCCTGATCGGGAAGGCCTGATTGATACGCCAAAGCGGGTTGCCAAGGCATGGAAATATTATTGTCGGGGGTATCGGGAAGACCCTGAAAACCATTTAAAAACCGTTTTTGAAGAAGTCGGCGGCTATGACGATATTGTGCTGCTGAAAGATATTCCTTTCTATTCGCATTGCGAACATCATATGGCGCCGATTATGGGGCATGCCCATATCGCCTATTTGCCGGATAAAAAGGTTGTTGGCCTGTCAAAACTGGCGCGGGTGCTGAAAGGGTATGCCCATCGCTTGCAAATACAGGAAAGGCTGACAGCACAGGTGGCCGATTGTATCTGGAATAATCTGCGCCCACGCGGTGTTGCGGTGGTTATTTCTGCGGTGCATAGTTGTATGGCCGCGCGTGGGGTCGAAACCCCCAATGTCCAGACCGTCACCAAAACGCTGCGCGGTATTTACAGCGAAGACCCTGAACAGGCCAAAATGATCCTTAATCTTATGGGTGTGTAATCCAGATCAAGGTTAATGGTAAAATTTACCGTTTTCCGGTGGAAATGGTGTTATGACCAAAGATGAACTAGCTATCTGGAAAAGATTATGACAGCGACCCGTAGCCTTTCTATTATGGGTGAAAGCCTACCGCTGAAAACCCCCTTCAGGATTTCGCGGGGCGTTAAAAATACGATTGATACGATCGTCGCCAATATCAGTGAAAGCGGCGTCACTGGACGAGGGGAGGGCATTCCTTATCCACGTTACGGTCAGACGGTTGAAAGCGCATTGATAGAGGCCAATTCGGTCAGCCATAAGATAACCGAGCATTATGGACGGGAAGCCTTGCTAACATTGCTTCCACCTGGGCCCGCCCGCAATGCGCTGGATTGTGCTTTATGGGATATTGAAGCGCGAATTTCAGGGCAAAGCGTTGCCAGTATGATGGGGATAGCCAAGCTGGAGCCACTGGCCACTGCCGTGACAATCAGCCTTGATGAACCTGAGGTCATGGCAAAAGCGGCGGCAAAGCTGGCTTATTGTCCGGTAATCAAAGTCAAGGTGGATGAGCATAATCCAGAAGACTGCATCAAGGCCGTGCGAGATCAGGCACCCAAAGCACGGCTGATTGTTGATCCTAATGAAAGCTGGTCTTTCGATTTGCTCGACAAGATGCAGAATTTTCTAGCTGATGCGCGTGTCGCTTTATTGGAACAACCGCTTGCGGCGGGCGCTGATGAGGCGTTGAAAGGCTTTTCACCGGCTGTACCGATCTGCGCGGATGAAGTCTTCCATTCGGCGGATGATCTCGATCATATTGCTGACCGTTATCAGGTCATCAATATCAAATTAGACAAGACCGGCGGCTTGACTGCTGCCATCGACATTATGAAACAAGCGCGCAGCCTTAATCTTAGCATTATGGTTGGCTGTATGGTTTGTTCGTCTTTGTCACTGGCACCCGCCTTCCATCTAGCCGCACAGGCTGATTTTGTTGATCTCGACGGTGCCGATTGGCTTGTTCATGACCGTAATGACGGGATGTTACTTGATAACGGGATTTTACATCCACCTTCTGCTACTTTTTGGGGTGGGCCTTAAATAAAAACCATTTCACTCGGACAATAAAAAAGCCGCCTGAAAACAGGCGGCTTTTTTTTGCAAAAACAACGGTAAAAAATCAGAGAGATTCTTCGCTGTTGGTTTCTGCATTGTCGTCGGCATCTGCAACAGCTTCTTCAGCTTCGGTTGCAAGACCCGGTTCGGCATTGGGATCATAGTCTTCGGTGAAGCTTGCGCCATCACGTTCAAACATCTGATTCATAACATCAACGCCTTCAGCCTGAAGTTCAGCTTCTTCAGGTGAACGAGCAACGTTGACTTTGATCTTAACCGCAACTTCCGGATGCAAGACAACGCGGACTTCAGAAATACCGATGGACTTGATCGGGCGATCAAGAACAATCTGGTTTTTCGCCACTTTGGCTTCCGGTTTAGCTTCGACAATAGCATCAGCCAAATCGCGAGCAGAAACGGAACCATAAAGATGGCCGGTGTTAGAAGCCTGACGAATCAGGGTAACGGTCAGACCGTTAACGACTTCAGATTCTTTTTCTGCATCCGTGCGACGAGCCGCATTATCGGCTTCGATCTGGGCGCGGTTAGCTTCGAAAATTTTGCGGTTGGCTTCGTTAGCGCGCAAAGCCTTCTTGCGGGGAAGAAGGAAGTTACGGGCATAACCGTTTTTCACGGCAACAACGTCACCGATATGACCAAGTTTCTCGATACGTTCGAGCAGGATAACATCCATGGATCGGGCGCTCCTTACTTAACGATGAAGGGCAGAAGCCCGATGTGACGGGCGCGCTTGATGGCGCGAGCCAGTTCGCGCTGTTTTTTTGCAGAAACAGCAGTGATACGACTGGGAACGATTTTGCCCCGTTCAGAAACAAAGCCCTGAAGAAGACGAACATCTTTATAGTCGATCTTCGGCGCATCTTTAGCGGCGAAAGGGCAGCTTTTGCGGCGACGGAAGAAAGGACGTGCCATAGTATTTTTTCCTTTCAGGCTTAGGCTGCGTCACGATCGCGGCGACGATCGCTGCGGTTTGAACGGTCGCGATCACCCCGACGCATCATAGCCGAAGGGCCCTGTTCATGGGCATCGACACGGACAGTCATGTAACGGATAACGTCTTCATTCAACGCCATCTGGCGTTCCAGCTCTTGGATAGCATCAGCCGGAGCATCGATTTCCAGCATGATGTAATAGGCTTTACGGTTTTTCTGGATGCGATAAGCGAGGTTACGCAAGCCCCAGATTTCGGTCTTTACGACCTTACCGCTTTTTTCTTCGATAATAGAGGTTGCCGTAGCGGCAAGCCCATCGACCTGCGTCTGTGCAAGGTCCTGACGGGCAAGAAACACATGCTCGTAAAGAGGCATCGTCTGTCCTTAAATATTGGCCGATCGCTGACGTGGCACCATGCCAACGCCCCTCCGGCTGTCGTTTACTTAATTCGGGCCATTAAAAAATAACCGCCTCAAACTAAGACGATCATTAAAAGATCATTGAATGGATAAAATCTTTTCCACTCAAAAACGCCCAGACATTTATAGGTCTGATAGGTGGGAGGCAATGCCGCATTTCGTCCTGTTTTGCAAGATGTTTTATAAAAAGAACATAATCGCGACTATCTTTTCCAAAAGACCGGATAGGCTTCCAAATAATCGGTTTATAAAACGCAAAAGCCTTTTTCCCCGAAACAAAGCAATATTGTCAGCCATGACCAGCTGATATAAAGCCTATGGCATTATTATTTCTAAATAACGCGCTTTCCATAAAGACAGAGGAAAGACCAAGGCTTTTCGACTGCTATGGGATATTGGCTCTTGCCATCGGTTATTTTTTTTGGCTGATATTCGGCCATTCTGTTTCAAGATAAAATATATAAGGAATCTGATCCATGCGTGCCTTTATCTTTCCCGGACAAGGAAGCCAGTCTGTCGGCATGGGGCAAGCGCTCGCAGATGCCAGTTTGGCGGCTCGTCATGTTTTTGAAGAAGTCGATGAGGCGCTCAAACAAAATCTATTCCGCCTGATGTCGCAAGGTCCCGAAGAAGAATTACGGCTGACCGAAAATGCCCAACCCGCGATCATGGCACATTCGATGGCCGTTCTCGCTATGCTTGAAAAAGAAGGCAATATCCGGCTGACAGATGCGGCCTCTTTTGTCGCTGGTCACAGCCTTGGTGAATATAGCGCTTTAGCCGCCGCCGATGCTTTTAATCTCCCGACTACAGCACGCCTATTGAAAAAACGCGGTCAAGCAATGCAGGCTGCGGTTCCCGTTGGGGAAGGCGGTATGGCCGCTATTTTGGGTCTGGATTTTGAAACAGTAGAATCCATTGCGCAAGAAGCTGCCGAAAATGATATCTGCCAAGCCGCTAATGATAATGCACCGGGGCAGGTCGTTATTTCGGGAAGCTTGGCCGCTATCGAACGCGCGGTTGCCCTTGCCAAAGACAAAGGCGCAAGACGAGCGGTTATGCTCGATGTGTCTGCGCCTTTCCATTGTAGCCTGATGCAGCCCGCTGCCGATGTCATGGCCAAAGCCTTACAAGAAAATAGGCCACGTCAGCCTATCGTTCCCGTTTTTGCCAATGTGTCGGCTACGGCTGAAACTGACCCGACAAAAATCATGAATTTACTGGTGGAACAGGTAACCGGACGGGTGCGCTGGCGTGAATCCATTGCCGCGATGGCGGCCGCTGGCGTTGAGGAATTTGTTGAATTCGGCGGCAAGGTGCTTGCCCCGATGATTAAACGGATTGCCCCTGATTGCAAAGCCACCAGCCTGATCGCACCGGCTGACATCGAAAATTTTGCTGCCAGCTTATAATTCTATAGACTTTAATCAGCCCCTCTTCTGGTTCTATACTCTAACCAGACAGGGGGCAGGAGAAAATCAATGTTTGATCTTAATGGCCTGACTGCTCTTGTGACGGGTGCCTCTGGCGGCATTGGCTCTGCCATCGCCAAAGCCTTGGCCGATCAAGGCGCACAGGTTGCCTTATCGGGTACCCGTGAATCTGCGTTAAAAGAAGTCGCGGCAATTTTACCGAATGATCCGATTATTCTTCCCGCTAATCTCGGCCAAAAAGAAGATGTCGAACAGCTTGTCCCGCGCGCTTTAGAAAAGCTCGGCAAAATTGACATTCTGGTTAATAACGCCGGTATCACGCGCGACGGTTTAATGATGCGCATGAAAGATGAAGATTGGGCGGATGTTATCGCGCTTAATCTGGAATCCGTTTTCCGTCTTAGCCGTGCCGTCATCAGACCGATGATGAAGACCCGCTTTGGCCGCATTATCAATATCAGTTCAGTCGTCGGCCAGACCGGTAATGCCGGACAAGCCAATTATGCTGCGGCAAAGGCCGGCATGATCGGCATGTCCAAATCACTGGCACGGGAAGTCGCCAGCCGTGGCATTACGGTGAACTGCATTGCTCCGGGTTTTATCGAAACCAAAATGACGGAGATTCTTTCCGAACAACAGAAAGAAGCCGCCAAAAGCCAGATTCCGGCGGGTCGCTTTGGGGATATTCAGGATATCGCCGCTGCCGCTGTCTATCTTGCTTCCAAGGAAGCAGGCTATATGACAGGTCAAACACTCAGCGTTAACGGCGGCATGTCGATGCTTTAAGCCGAAAAGACGGCATCATCAGAGGCATGGCCTTTGATCTCGTATTCATAAGACGTTGTCAGGAACAGGATATCATCATATCCTGTTCCCGATTTTCTATTCTTGGCCGTTTATGGCGTTTTTTTTCATCCCGTTATTTTCTGGGGGTCACTTGTCGATTTTTAAGTCCGGCTTTGCGCCTGTCATTACCCTGTCGCTTGCATCGCTTTTGCTCGGCGGTTGTGTCGTTCATCATGGCCAATTTGACGAAATGGGGTCAATGACTGTCCGGCGCAGCAGTTGTCCGGCTGTCGCGGTGCCTGACTATACCGGCGATGTCACGCTTTTTAATCCGTCCGATCAACGCACCGCTTCGGCTATTGATATCGAAGCCGTCATCACCAAATTAAGACCGAAATGCGATGATACCGCTTCTGGGCCCGTCGTCACGCATCTGACCTTCACCGTTCAGGCAAGAAGACGCCATGTCGGCGGCGCAAGGGATATCACCTTACCTTATTTTGTGGCTGTTATGCGGGCAGGGACGCGGCTTCTTTCCAAAGAAATGGGAACGGTCAGAATCCATTTTGAACCCGGCCAGATGGCAACCGATACCGAAGTTACCACCAGTTCGGCCATTGACCACGATTCCGCCACTTTGCCACGGGATATCATCCGGCAGTTGAACAAAGTCAGACAGGTTACCGATGTTGATGCCTCGGTTGACCCGACCAACGACCCGAAAGTCAGAGCTGCGATGAAAGAGGCCAGCTTTGAAATGCTGGTCGGTTTCCAATTAACGGAACCTCAATTGGCCTATAATGCCACGCGGTAACATTATTTAAGAAAAATCGGCTGGAATTTCGGCTAAAGAGAGCCGAATAAAAAATTAGGCAGATAAATGCGCTATCTTCTGGTAGAGAAGCGCAAATTTCGTCATTATAAGAAGATATAGACCTTATTTTCGGGGTTTAGGGAGATTTCGACATGGGCGGCATGAGTATTACACATTGGATCGTTGTTGCGGTCGTCGTAATGATCTTTTTCGGAAAAGGTCGTTTTTCCGATATGATGGGCGATGTCGCAAAAGGCATTAAAAGCTTCAAAAAAGGCATGTCCGAAGACGATACCACGCCACCGGCAGCCCCACCGGCTCCGGCACCTCGCTTGGAAAATCAGCCCCTTCCGCCAGAAAACACGACGCAAAATGTGGCACAGAATGTGCCAAACGACATCAAAAACAATCAATAACTGATTGTTCGAACAGAATATTACCTCAAACGGTCAGAAGGCTTAACGGCTTTCTATCCTTTGGCAGGTCGTGCGGATTTTTAAATGTTTGATGTCGCCCCTTCAGAACTTTTACTCGTTGCGGTGGTCGCCTTGGTGGTGATCGGGCCCAAAGACCTACCCCGCGCTATGCGGGTCGTCGGTCGATGGCTCGGGAAAGCACGGAAATTGAGCCGTCATTTCCGTTCCGGTATTGATGAAATGATTCGTCAATCCGAAATGGAAGATATGGAAAAACGCTGGGCAGAAGAAAACGCCAAGCTGCTTGCCGAAAATCAGGGGCAGGGCAATCAAACCGCTTCGACTTCTTCGCCAGCTACCCCATCGCCTGTTTCCGATGATCCAGCCGAACAAAATATTGTCTTCGCGTCTCCCGCTGATTTGGAAGTGAATACGGCAGACACAAGCCATCTTGCCGCCAATCATACGGAAACAGCCGCAACGACCGCTGCCTCGACTCCGGCCACGCCCAAAGAAGCCGACCAGCAGGAAAAACAATCATGAGCGAGACGGACGACATTCATGACGAAGTGGATGAAAGCGCAGCCCCGCTGCTCGATCATCTTCTTGAATTACGAAAAAGACTACTCATCAGCTTGGTCGCCCTAGGCATAGCGTTCCTGCTTTGCCTCCATTTTTCCCGCTCTATTTTTGCGTTTCTGGTGCAACCCTTACTTCGGGCAGGACAGGGCAGGCTGATCTATACTGATATTTTTGAAGCCTTTTTTGTCGATATCAAGGTGGCCTTTTTCGCCGCTATCATGCTCGCTTTTCCGATTGTCGCCATGCAGATATGGCGCTTTATCGCTCCGGGGCTTTACAGCAATGAAAAAAGGGCTTTCCTGCCTTTCTTGGTCATGACGCCGCTGTTATTTTTGGTCGGTGCCTCTATGGCCTATTATGTCGCCATGCCTATCGCCCTTCATTTTCTGCTCGGCTATCAAGGCAATATTGGCGGCGTGCAGCAAACGGCTCTACCCGCAGTCGGTAATTACCTGAATTTTGTGACAAAATTCATCTTCGGCTTTGGTGTCGCTTTTCTTCTGCCCCTCGTGCTGCTGCTGCTGGAACGGGCAGGCTTTGTCACTCGCCAACAATTGGTTGCAGGCCGTCGCTATGCGATTGTCGCCTCTGTGGCCATCGCTGCGGTTTTAACCCCGCCTGATATCGTTTCACAATTATTGCTTGGGGTGCCTCTGATCCTGCTTTATGAAATGGCCTTGCTCGCTATGCTTTTCGGCGAAAAACGCCGCAAAAAAGAGACCGACCTCGTCGTTGCAGAAGACTAAACCCCAATAAAAGATAAACCGTTTTTTCAATAAAAATCTTAAAAAAAGAGGGCGTTATGCCCTCTTTAAAACCACCCCAATGCAATAAAATCTAAGCAACTGCCTGCGCGGCAGTGAACAGATTTATCCACGCGCCAAGTCTTCCGTGGTCATTTCTAAGCTGCCTGTGCGGCAGTGAACAGCCTGTCGCTGGTGGCCGGTAGCCTGTCGCTTTTCTAAGCTGCCTGTGCGGCAGTGAACTCTTGGTGTAGGACCGGTCGGCATAGGATTAAATTTCTAAGCTGCCTGTGCGGCAGTGAACTTGCAAGTTTAACTTCACATCAATCTGTAAAATTTTCTAAGCTGCCTGTGCGGCAGTGAACTTACCTATCCGCTTATTTGAAGCGAACAATATTTTCTAAGCTGCCTGTGCGGCAGTGAACCGACTGCCGGACGTTCTGCGACACCTGAAATATTTCTAAGCTGCCTGTGCGGCAGTGAACTAGAGGCAAAAGATAGAATTGCCCCTAAAATAAAGGGATATCTCGCCAAAAAGGCAAAATAACCCTAAAAAATACGCCCATATGTAACATATTGAATTGAAAGGATTTTTTATACCCTCGAAAAAAGAGGGTCAAAATAAGGGTCAAATTTGATCCCGCAAGAATCTTCACAATATCAAAAAGCCATCAATTCTTTAGGCCATGCTAATAAGAAAATCCATACTCAAGGCTAATACACACCGCTATTCTCTCGACCAATCTTCAGCGATGGGCAGCATTGAATGGCTCTTATTACCGTCTATCTTCGCTATGCTAGGGCTGAAAACTAAACGCATCCATTCCAAGACCTTCACTCGGCCATAAGGATGCCAACGTCAGAAAATAGGATATCGCGCATTATCCGCGGTTAAAACAGCTTACAAAGGCAGCCATGCCGCAACAGGCCAAAATTAAACTCAATTTCGGCTATGCTTCAAAAATATACGGCGGTGTCTAATCCAAAACCACGCGATAAAAGGATAAAAAAGGCCGCTCTTCAAAAGAGCGACCTTATATTTTATTTATTTCTTTCAGCCGAATTAGACATCGACTGTCCGGCAGAAGAAAGATCTTGCCCGAAACCCTGTACCGTATTGCAAGCCGCCAAGGCCAAAACAGCGGATGCCATTAAACAATGTATCAAAATACGCATTATTCCCCCATCCGGTGCCTTATCTGCACCTTGTTCCAGATTTCATAAACGCTCTGGCATATGAAGAAATCGCCTTCACAGCAAAGTTCTTTTACTGAATTTATATGAACCACAGAATAATGAAAAAACACAAAAAAATGACCCGGAATGTCAGTGAGGGGGGAGGAGGAGACATTCCGGATCATGAATTTTAAGAAAGTCAGGCTAAGGGGGGATAAGCCTACGGACAATCTTGCCAATAGAACTGACCGTGAAAAGGAAAGTTCCAAGCTCCCGCATTATTTTTGTCGATTTTTAAGCACGCCCATAAAAAGGCATATCAGAACAAAAATATCGCCTATCACAAAGCCGACAACGTTTATCAGGGCTTAATCCGGCAATATATCGATATCGTAGTAATAATAGCCGTCTTCTTCTTTCTCTACCGATTTACCGCCTAACTGCCGCCCAAAGGCGCTGATAATCCGCCGAATAACTTCATTGCCCTTACGGGAAGATAGCTGTTTCAAGGCCTCGGCTCGGATCTCCAAGCCCGCATGGTCGGGGGTATTTTCAAATTCGGCGCTATGACGATGCAAAATAATGGTGATCGGTAACAACGGATCAACCGCCAAAGAAAAATCGACAATTTCGACCAGAATAAAGGCAATCGGCATCGCCTTTTCCAAAGGTACAAAAACCTGATCTATCTCGGTTTCAATCTGAAAATTCTTTTCAAATGTCTGCAAACTGGTTTGTAACCCGTTGACCAATTCCTTAATCAGCAAGGATAAATCCAGCCCTTGGCCTTTATCTAGCTCATTATAATATTGGCGCTGAACAATCGCCAAAGCATTTACCCGCCGCTGGATAGTCGCATAGGCGGATTTTTCTTTAGCGGTTTCAGCTCGACGGCTGTGAATACTCAATAGGCTGGACACAACTTGAAGGTTGTTTTTCACCCGATGATGCACTTCACGGGTCAACATTTTTTGATGCTGTAAGGCATTGCGGAGGGCGCGTTCATGGGCAGCCAATCTAACCGCAACATGATAAAAGGCCTTGCTAACCTGCCTAATTTCTCTTGCCGCCCCAATCGAAGCCGGTTTTATCTTTTGTATTTCGCCCGTCTTGCCATAATCGACAATCGCCCTTTGGGTGCGCCGCAAGGGGCGCAACAGCATATAATGGACAACAACCCAACCAATGCTCGCCGTCATAAACCAGATCAACACGGGCAACAAAACAAACAGCAAATCGACTTTTCTAAAGGGGGGCAGGTTGTTATCGTAAATCAGGTTAATAGAATTATCAAAAGTCGGAATAACAACCGGATGGCTTTGCTTTAATAAAGGCTTCTTCGGCGAAATTAACGGCAATAAATGGCTTTTTTGGGCTAGAAAAAGCGCCGATCCATCCGGCACAACCTTCCGCTCGATTATTTTCAATAAAGAATCTCGGCCAATCTGTCCGACAACCAGATATTTTGACAGCGGATAATGCCCACCCAGAAAAGAGAATTGAAGCTGTCCCTCATTTTCCAGAATATCGACATTATAAAAGTTATTTGCACCCAGCGGCTTAAAAGGCAAAAGCACGGCCGTATTCACTTTAAAATTGTCGCTTTTGCACAGTAAACGCCCCGATGTATCCATCAAGGCATAATCCACTGGGACGAAACCAAGGCTTTGCATATGCTGAATCAGAAGGGAACATTCGCCCATATCGGCAAAATCATAGCTACCTTCTTCGTCAAAGATATTTCTGACATCATAGGCCAAAATATCGATAGAATCGTCAATCGTGCGCGCGCTCTCAGTCGCAATAAGCTGCGCTTCTTTTTGGTGATTAAGGCGGTATTGATGGGACGAAGCGATAAACGCCCCAAGTGCAACAAAACTCGGCGGAAGCTGTGCCAAACTTAAAACCACCAACATCCGAAACCATGTAGGCATGGAAACGAAAAGCAGAAATAACCGACGGGTCAAAAGCTGCTTTTTGTGGAAGGTTTTTGAAGGCGAATTTTTAAAAAATGCCTTCATAAAGCACCGATCCGTATCGTTATCAATTAGTTGAGTTTTGCCAAAAGGGCTAGAAGGTCATCAGGCACCGCTTCTTCAACCGTCTGCTGATAGACATTACGCAAGGCAAAACCGATTGCGTTTTTTCGATCTTCCGCCTGTTTTGCCGATTCATCAGCATGTGCGGCATTTCCGGAAGAAGCCGGTAATTCTTGGGATACTGGCCTTTTATGGTTATGTGCTGTCATGCTGCCATTCATCTTAGTTATTCTATGATTGGGTCGGATACGGTTCAGTCTTACCGAGGTAATCTATCTTTCTTATTATAAGATCCATTCATTCTGTCCAGAATCATTATAAAATTTCAACCACAAAAAATGGCTGGATTGATAAGAATTTTTAAATTTGATCTACCTCGAAAAAATTTTTCCCTTTTATCCGGATTACAAAATGTCTGACTGGCATTTTCGGTCAGAAAGTGCCAGACTTCATAAAAGAAACAAAATATTATAGGCTTTGTTCCTGTCCTATTTCGGGATCTCTTTTATTTTCTCAAAATTTAACGATTAAATCGTTAACCTAAAAAGAAAAAAGTCTACAGGAATTAGTCTTTCTTGGCGTTTCTCGCGGTTGTTTTCGGCACGGAATAGTTCAAAAACGGCGGAATCGGGCCATTCCAATCAATTGCCGTTTCCAAAGCAACCGGCTTCACACGCCGTAAATTTTCAGGCCGCAATGCCCGTTCCTGAGTCCGCGCCTTGCTAACAGGACGCGAAGCCGTGTTTCTTGGGGCTTGGTTTTTAGGAAAGTCACTTTCAACACTATCCAGCCGATCCTCTGGTGATTTTTTCGGAGTTTCGGCCTTTCTTGGGGCTTTCCTTGGGCTAGGCGCGGCTGATTTCTCTTGCGCAGGCTTTGCTTGTTTGGGGCTAACTGCTTCTTCGCTTTTAGACGGATGGGCATTTTTCTTTCTGTTCCCTAATCGAGGAATCTCGACGCCCATCAATTTTTCAATCGCGGCTATCGCCTCTTCATCAGCAGGGGTAACAAAGGTCAAAGCCTCTCCACTAGCGCCGCCGCGTCCGGTGCGGCCAATGCGATGGATATAGTCATCAGGATGGGTCGGCACGTCAAAATTAAAGACATGACTGATCCCTTTAACATCCAATCCTCTTGCGGCGATATCGGAAGCAACCAGAACGCTGATCTGACCATTTTTGAAGCGCTCAAGCTCACTGCCACGCTCTGGCTGGCTCATATCGCCATGAATCTGACCGACGGAAAAGCCTTGCTGCTCCAAGGTTGTTGCCAACTGTCTCACGGTCGTTTTACGGTTGCAAAAGATAATCGCCGTATGGTCTTTTTCCGCCCGCAGCATATCGCACAGCTTCTTTTTCTTCGAGCGGGGCGATACTTCAATCAAACGCTGATCAATCAGGGTATTGGCCGTTGCAGGACGACTGATTTCAATTTGTTTCGGGTTGGACAAGAAACGATCAGCCAGCTTTTTAATCGCAGGCGGCATCGTCGCTGAAAAAAGCAAAGTCTGACGACTGGTCGGCAATTTCGTGCAAATGGTTTCAATATCGGGAATAAATCCCATATCGAGCATCCGGTCAGCTTCATCAATGACCAGCATTTCACAGCTTGAAAGCAGGATTTTCCCCCGCTCGAACAAATCAAGCAAACGTCCGGGGGTTGCAATCAAAACATCCACCCCTTTTTCAAGGGCGGCTTGCTGTTCTGCCATCGGGACACCCCCGATTAGCAAAGACATCGATAATTTATGATATTTTCCGTATTTCTCGAAATTTTCGGCGACTTGAGCGGCCAATTCCCGCGTTGGTTCCAAAATTAGGGAACGCGGCATTCTTGCGCGACACCGCCCATGCGCCAAAATATCAATCATCGGCAGAACAAAACTAGCCGTTTTGCCGGTGCCGGTTTGGGCAACCGCGATCAGGTCACGCATCATCAAAACAGACGGGATAGCCGTTGCCTGAACAGGGGTGGGTTCTTCATATCCCAATTCGGCAACTGCTTGCAGTAGTTCTTTTGAAAGGCCTAGATCGGCAAAGCTCATGAAATATCTGACCAGAAACAGGCGATAATCCTTATCGGACATCGCGGATTAAATAAAATAAGATGCGGCATCCACATCTTGATAAGTGAAATTCTGCTATAGCAACGGATATCCAACCCCGCAAATTAAAGTGAATCTTAATTCACCGTCGCGGTCATGCCCGAGCCTTTTAGTGTTTAAAAACACCTTCAACCACACGGAATCGGTTAATCAGACATTCGCCACCCCATCTGGCATAAACAGGATCACGCTTGGCGCATATCTGTCCATCACGGCCTGCATGGACATAAAAACCGGAATAAAAATCAAGGGCAGGGCAATGCTCCAGATGCGCTCTTATCCGGCTGCCCCCTTTTAACATCAAATCAACGCTATCTTTTTCAGAAACAGCGGCGGCACCAATATCTTCTGGTGAGACGCATTTCGGGCCCTTTTTCTCATGCCAGACCGCTTCAGGCGGAGGTGGCGGGGCATTATAGGGCGAATCCGGTGGCGGAGGCGGCGGAGGCAAAGGTCTTTGGTTGCGACCATTGGCATTTCTGACATTCAAATGGATTTCCATCACACCGGAATGTGGAAAATGGCGGGGCGGCATAGCCGACAGAGGCAAGGAAAAAAACAGGCATCCCCCGATAACGGGGCGAAGCAAAAATGCGCATCCCTTTTCTATCAATGACATAATCTTGGCATAAGACCGCAAATTTCCCCTTGCTTTCGCCAGAGCATGGCAAAAAAAATATGAATTTCCGATGAATCTGATTGAAGTCAATCCATAAAATCCATCAAGATAGAAATAGCTGTTTCTACTTAATTATTCTTTTCAGTTCTTGTTATTCGTCCTACTATCTCTTCACTTTGACCAAAACGAAACCTACATTCGTTTGGCAAAGAAATGACAAGCCATATTCATTTAGGAGAGCGTTGTTATGGCAAGAATCGCAAATAAAGCAGCCATAGATGCTGCATGGAAACAGGTTTCCGCTTGCTCAGAAAAAACTTTAAAACAGCTTTTTGAAGAAGACAGTAACCGTCTTTCAGGTCTGGTTGTGGAGACAGCAAAACTCCGTTTTGATTTTTCCAAAAATCACCTTGATAGCCAGAAGCTGACTGCCTTCAAAAAGCTGTTAGAGGCTTGTGACTTTGATACCAGAAGAAAAGCGCTCTTTGCCGGTGAAAAAATCAATATAACAGAAGACCGTGCAGTTGAGCATATGGCCGAACGTGGACAGGGTGCCCCTGCCAGCGTCGCCCGCGCCAAAGAATATCATGCCCGGATGCGTACGCTGATCGAAGCTATCGATGCGGGTGCCTTCGGTGAAGTCAAACATTTATTGCATATCGGCATTGGCGGTTCTGCTCTCGGCCCCAAATTGCTGATTGATGCCCTGACTCGTGAATCTGGCCGCTATGATGTTGCGGTTGTTTCCAATGTTGACGGTCAGGCTCTGGAAGAAGTCTTCAAAAAATTCAATCCGCATAAAACCCTGATTGCGGTTGCTTCCAAGACCTTCACTACCGCAGAAACCATGCTGAACGCAGAATCCGCGATGGAATGGATGAAGAAGCATGGCGTCGAAGATCCTCAGGGTCGCATGATTGCCCTTACCGCCAATCCGGCGAAGGCTTCTGAAATGGGTATTGATGATACCCGCATCCTGCCTTTCGCAGAAAGCATCGGCGGCCGCTATTCTCTGTGGTCTTCCATCGGTTTTCCGGCGGCGCTGGCTCTTGGATGGGAAGGCTTCCAGCAGCTTCTCGAAGGTGGCGCGGCTATGGATCGCCATTTCCTCGAAGCCGCTCCTGAAAAGAACGCGCCTATTCTGGCTGCTTTTGCTGACCAGTATTACAGCGCCGTCCGCGGTGCGCAGACTCATGGCATTTTCGCCTATGACGAACGCCTGCAACTTTTGCCTTTCTATCTCCAGCAGTTGGAAATGGAATCCAATGGTAAACGCGTTGACCTCGATGGCAATCTGATTGATCATCCCAGCGCTTTCATCACTTGGGGCGGTGTCGGCACCGATGCCCAACATGCGGTATTCCAGCTTTTGCATCAGGGAACGCGTCTGGTTCCGATCGAATTTATCGCTGCTATCAAAGCAGACGATACTTTAAATCCGGTGCATCATAAAACCTTGCTGACCAACGCCTTCGCACAGGGTGCCGCCCTGATGAGTGGCCGCGACAACAAGGATCCGGCACGTTCTTATCCGGGTGACCGTCCGTCAACGACGATCCTGATGGAAGAATTGCGTCCGGCTCAGTTGGGTGCTTTGATTGCCTTCTACGAACATCGCACTTTCACGAATGGTGTTCTTTTGGGCATCAACAGCTTTGACCAGTTCGGTGTTGAACTCGGAAAAGAAATGGCTCACGCCATTGCCGATCATCCTGAAAATTCCGATTTCGACCCGTCAACCAAGGCTTTGATTGCGGCTGCTTTGAAATAGGTTTCCGCTTTCTTCAATCGCTCTGATCGTGATCCTTAGCTGGATTTCACTATCTGAAACGGTCATTCTTCACTTTATCAGCAACCGATATCCGTTCTCTTCGGATATCGGTTAAAAAGGAAAGGCAGCCATTCTGCCCAACCGGATAAGGGAAGATGAAATATGACAGATTATGATTTCGATCTTTTTGTGATCGGAGCCGGATCGGGAGGTGTCAGAGCCTCCCGCATTGCCGCTTCTCATGGGGCATCCGTAGCCATTGCGGAAGAATACCGTATCGGCGGCACCTGCGTCATACGGGGCTGCGTTCCCAAAAAAATGCTTTATTACGCCGCCGATTTCGCGGCAGATCTGAAAAAAGCCCAGCGCTTCGGCTGGACATTACCCGAAAAAAAATTCGACTGGTCAACGCTTCGCGATGTCGTTTTATCCGATGTAACGCGGCTTGAAGGTCTCTATACTCAAACGCTCGATAATAATCATATCACCCATTACAAAGAACATGCGGTGATCGAAGGCGCGAATCAGATTCGTTTAGCCAGCGGTAAAAAAATTACGGCGCGTTATATTCTGGTCGCAGTGGGAGCAGAGCCGGCTAAACTCGACATTCCGGGGGCAGAATATGCCGTCACTTCCAATGAAATGTTTCTGCTGCCTTCCTTGCCCAAGCGCGCTTTAGTCGTCGGCGGTGGCTATATCGCTAATGAATTTGCCGGAATTTTGAATAGCTTTGGCGTCGAAACCACCATAGCCACGCATGGCGACCGTATTTTACGCGGCTATGATGAAGAAATCGCTGCAAGACTGGTTGAGATAGGGCAGGGGCATGGCATCGATTACCGTTTCAATGCCGATATTGCTCGCATCGACAAAGACTCATCCGGCCGTCTTACCACTCATTTCAAAGATGGCAGCCAGATAGAAAGCGATCTTGTCTTATTCGCGATTGGACGGGTCGCCAAAAGCCGTGACCTCGGCTTGGACAAGGCTGATGTCAAAACCAATGATCGCGGGGCTATTCTGGTCGATGAAGAAAATCGGACAAGCTGCCCCTCTATTTATGCTGTCGGCGATGTCACCGATCGGGTGCAATTAACGCCGGTCGCCATTCGGGAAGGACAAGCCTTTGCGGATCGGGTTTTCGGTCATAAAGCGGCCTCGGTCGATTATGATACTATTCCGACGGCGGTTTTCTCTCACCCGCCTCTCGCCAGCGCAGGTCTGACCGAAGAGGAAGCCAAAAAACGCTATAAAAATATTAAGATCTATAAATCCAATTTCCGGCCGATGCGGAATGCTTTGATCGACAGCCCCGATCGCGCGCTTTATAAAATGGTTGTTGATGGTGACAGCGATAAAGTCTTGGGTCTCCATCTGATCGGTCAGGATTCTCCTGAAATTATCCAGTTGGCAGCGGTCGCTATCAAGGCAGGCTTAACGAAACAGGCCTTCAACGACACGGTCGCTCTCCATCCCAGTAGCGCTGAAGAACTTGTTTTAATGCGATAATTTGGCGCTCTCGCAAATCGCTTTTGGTCAAAAAAGAGGCGTATTCCGATAAAATACTGTTTTTTATTCATCTTTCTTTTGAAATCTCTTGACCAAAACGAAAACACAATTTAATTGAGCCGGACATCCACGGACATGCATCAAGTTTTCTTCCGCTGTCCGGCTCGATATTATGGCGATCGTAGCTCAATTGGTTAGAGCGCCGGTTTGTGGTACCGGAGGTTGCGGGTTCAATTCCCGTCGATCGCCCCATTTTTCCTTAAAAAATATCTCTTTATGCGCCAAATCACATGTAATTTATTCTGCAATATTATATTTTTCTTGCAGAATGGCTCATATCGTGATTGTTGCAAGAACAGCAGAGGGTCATAATCCCTTTTTTGCTTTCGGTTCATTTGCGGGAAATATTATTTTTTAGCTCTTTTTTGCAAAGAACCTTTTTTTTATCGATAAAACGGAGATCGTTATGAGTAACGATACTTCCCCGGGGACATCATCTGTGGATAGCAAATCTTCAGATCCCTCTTATGGGGTTCCCGGACATAGTCATAGCGACAAAGATCTATTGAAATTGTCGCTAGGGGCAATCGGTATTGTTTTTGGTGATATCGGTACCAGCCCTCTCTATGCACTGAAAGAATGTTTCAAAGGTCATCACCAACTTCCGGTGGATGATTTTCATATATATGGCTTGGTCAGCCTCATCTTCTGGACGATGGGGTTGGTCGTTACGGTCAAATATGTGATGTTTATTATGAAGGCCGATAATAAGGGCGAGGGCGGCAGTATGTCGTTGCTATCTCTTATTATCCGCGGAGCCAATCCGAAACTCAGCCGATGGCTGATTGTGCTCGGGGTGTTTGCTACGGCGCTTTTCTACGGCGACAGCATGATTACCCCTGCGATGTCGGTGCTTTCTGCGGTCGAAGGTCTAACGGTTATCGAACCCTCTTTTGACAGTTGGGTGCCACCGGTTTCCGTGGTTATTCTCATCGGCCTGTTTTGTATTCAGGCGAGGGGAACGGAATCAGTGGGTCGGCTTTTCGGGCCCATTATGCTGGTTTATTTTGCGACATTGGCCATTTTGGGTGCCTTTAACATCATCACCCGCAGCCCAGCCATCCTTCTCGCACTTAATCCCTATTATGCCATTCATTTCTTTGTATCTGATCCGTTGCAGGGCTTTTGGGCATTGGGATCGGTTGTGCTTTCAGTAACAGGTGCCGAGGCGCTTTATGCTGATATGGGGCATTTTGGACGGCAACCGATTTCTCTTGGTTGGTATTGGGTGGTTTTTCCGGCTTTAACGCTGAATTATCTCGGACAATGCGCGCTTCTTAGTGCTGACCACGAAGCCATCGCCAATCCCTTCTATTTTCTGGCACCGGATTTCTTGCGTGTGCCGTTGATTATTCTCGCAACCTTTGCGGCGGTTATTGCCAGTCAGGCGGTTATCACCGGAGCCTTCTCGGTTACGCAACAGGCCATTCAGCTCGGTTATATCCCGCGTTTGCGCGTGAACCATACCAGCGCCAGCACTGTCGGGCAGATTTACATCCCTTCGGTTAATTGGGTCTTGATGTTTATGGTCATGGTGCTGATCGCCATGTTCAAAAACTCGACTAATCTAGCGAATGCTTACGGTATCGCTGTGACCGGTACGATGTTTATCACTTCCTGTATGATGGGGGTTCTGGTTCATCGGGTTTGGCATTGGAAGGCATGGCAATCCATTCCTTTGGTTTCCTTCTTCCTTTTGATCGACGGCGCTTTCTTCCTGTCCAACGTGACAAAGATTCCTGAAGGCGGTTGGTTCCCGCTTTTGGTCGGCTTCGTTGTTTTCACGATGCTGATGACTTGGTCACGCGGTCGCCATTTAATGGCGGAAAGAATGCGGCAGGTCGCCATGCCGATCCAGCTTTTCATCCGCTCGGCAGCGGCTTCGGCTGTCCGTATTCCGGGAACGGCTATCTTCCTCACGCCAGAAGATGATGGCGTGCCTCATGCGCTGCTTCACAATCTCAAACACAACAAGATTCTTCACGAAAGAGTTATTCTTCTGACCGTGAAAATCGAAGATGTGCCTTATGTGGATCCGCATTATCGCGCCAGCATGAGCAGCCTTGAAGATGGCTTCTATCGCCTGATCGTGCGTTACGGCTTTATGGAAGAACCTGACGTGCCTTTGGCACTCAATAAAATCGAACAGTCGGGGCCCATGCTCCGAATGGACGATACCAGCTTCTTTATCTCTCGTCAGACACTTATCCCGTCAACCCATACCAGTATGGCAATTTGGCGCGAAAAGCTGTTTGCATGGATGCTACGTAACTCTGAAAGTGCAACAGAGTTCTTTAAACTGCCTAGCAACCGCGTGGTTGAATTGGGTAGCCAGATCGAACTCGTCGGCAGTAACGGAAAATAGGGCAGGGGAAAGATGGGATAAAAAGAATGGTTGTTCTTCTATCCTATCGGAAGACAGCCTCTTCCACTCAGGATTGAGGCCTTCTTCTTTAACCTTTCCCTCCTAAAAAAACGCTGTTCCGATTATTCGGAGCAGCGTTTTTCTTTGTCCTGCTATCACCCTATCGCAGAGGCTACAGACGATAATCACGGTTTCTATCGTAAGCGTTTTTATATCTCAAACTAGCCCATCACGTCCTTAAGAAGGGCTTCTCCTAGTCCGTACCTCTTGCGGCTCAAATTCATCCATCTAGCTGCATGGAGGAAAAGACCTATCCCACTAGAGACCAATCTCCGTGCAAAAATTCACGGCTTCTTTTCTGGCCAAGGAAATCAAAATCCTTATCCAAATCACCAGATAGTGGCCATCATTTCTCTTTCGGGTATTTTCGGGCTAGTTTTTACCCTTGTTTGTCTCAAAAGGCTCTCTTTAAAAGCCAATCAAAAGATATTGGGCTTTTCTTCGCTCATAGCTCAAAATAGCTTTTTCATCCAAAAGCCGGATAAAGCAGGCCTTCATTCTCGCGCTAAGAATCCCAAACTCGATTTTTCTTAAAAAAAACAAACAGAAATAACAAAATACCGAAAAAAACAGTTGACCAAATACCTGCCTTTCTCTTATACGCACGCCTCGTCAGCTAATAAATTTTGCGACGCAAAATGAATGGCGGAGTAGCTCAGCTGGTTAGAGCAGCGGAATCATAATCCGCGTGTCGGGGGTTCAAGTCCCTCCTCCGCTACCATCCTTAAAATTAAATCTTCCCAAAAAATAAATGGCTCATTCCAGATTATTTCTGCGCCATTTTATCCGCCTCCCCATAACAAATGGACGCCTTAATTCCTTAGCGCTTATGGCGGTATCATCGCTATAACACCGCCATAAAAACAAAAACCGCTCAATTTTAATCTAATTGAGAGATCTCACTATCGGAGACAGGCTTCTTCTCTGTTGCCGGATCGCGGGAAAATTGATCTGTAATGACTTGATGTGATTGGCGATCGACCTTGATTTCAAAAATATCGGGCCGCCCATAATGACCTGATACATCCAAATCATAGCGCGCCTTGATCGTGTCTGATAAATCAATATCTGCTACCAGAACACCTTCCTGACCATAGAGGGGGCCCGCCAAAATATTGCCCATCGGGTCGATGATGACACTTCCGCCCGCAATCAGTTCTGTTTCTGGATCATTGCCCTGTATGCAATCATAGTCTGCGGGCGCATCTGCTCGCGTCATATATTGGCAGGCACTCAAAACAAATAATCGACCTTCATAAGCAATATGGCGCATAGATACCTGCCATATCTCCCGCTGATCGACTGTTGGCGCACACCAAATATTGACACCGCCCGCATACATAACCTGACGCAGCGCAGGCATATAATTTTCCCAGCAGATAGCCGCGCCCAATTTTCCAACGGCCGTATCCAAAATTTCTATGGTTGACCCATCACCTTGCCCCCATACCAGCCGTTCAGTCGCTGTAGGCATCAATTTGCGATGTTTGCCTATCAATGTCCCGTCGGGGGCAAAAAACAAAGCGGTGCAATAAAGCGTCGCTTCCGAACGCTCGATTACACCCACCACTAAATAGGCTTTCATTTTGGCAGCAAAGCTACCTATGCGAGCCGTTTCTTTTCCGGGGACATCAATAGCCGCTTTCCAATAACGCAAGAAATCTTCTCGTCCGGCTTCTGTCCGTGTGCCCATTCTCGCGCCAAAGTCTAACCCTTTGGGGTATCCTCCAATATAGGCTTCAGGAAAAACGGCCAACTCAACATTCTGCTCTGCGGCCTGACAGCAAAGCGCTTCCATTCGATCCAATGTTTTTTCAGTATCAAACAGGCTGGTTCCAGCTTGGATAACTGCTACGCGATGACAACTCATTCTATTCATCTCCTTAATAAGCTGTCGGAAATATTGCGCTTGGCCATCATATCATTCAAATCGAATGATATGATTCGTAAAATCAATATAAGTGATATTACCCGCTTTGATTTTAATCTGGTGATTACCTTCTTGGCCTTGTGGCATGAAAGAAGCGTAACCAAAGCGGCGGCCCGTCTTTCGCTAAGCCAATCCGCTGTCAGTGCCTCTTTAAGCCGCCTCCGGCAGGCTGCGGATGACCTGCTTTTCATCCGAACTCGCCAAGGCATGGAACCGACACAACGTGCCATAGATATGGTTGAATCTCTATCCGAAGGCGCAACTCTTATTTACAACGCCTTTATTTCTGAAAATGAATTCGACCCAGCCCGATGTAACAGGCATTTTTCAATCGGAATGTCCGATGATTTCCAATTAGCTCTGGGATCAGAAATATCGAAACAAATACAGGCTATCGCCCCAGATGCCTCGGTCGTCTATCGGCAAACAAACCGCTACACAGCGCAACAGATGCTCGAAAATAATGATATTGATCTGGCTATTGTTACAGCTTCGCTGCCTCGTCGGGGATTATGGCAACAAGTCATCGGAGAAGGCGGTTACGCTTGTCTATGCGATGCCCAAAGCTGCGGTTTTTCTGAAAATCCGACATTGGAGGCGTATCTTTCACTGCCGCATATCTTGGTTTCTTATTCAGGCAGGGAAGGGCTGGTTGATGAAATATTATCAATAATGGGACGGTCTCGAAAAATTCAGACGGCTCTGACTCATTTCGCGGCACTTCCACCTTTTCTGCTTGGGTCAAAAAGCATCGCGACTATTCCAAGCCATGCCGCTATCAGCCTTGCTGGATATACCGGATTAACGATATTTGAGGCACCTTTGGAATTAACAGCCTACCCCATCATCGCAACGATGCGCTTATCCTCACAAAAAGACACCGCCCTTTTATGGCTGTTTCAAATTATAAAACAGGCCATCAGGGTTCAACAGAATATCTTACCGCCACCACAATCTTAAGGCTTTTTCTGGTATATTGACTGATATTTTTGACCCGACAGCTTCACATTACCCAAGATATTCATCTGTCATCCCTATCTTTTTGATGGCAGATATCAAAGTCTGACTATTCTTATACTTTTGGTGATCTCGGATAAGAATGAAACAACGAGGGTGGCGAAATTTATTTACGTCAATCATGATATATAATAAAATAAAAAAACTATAAATAATTACAATATTTTACATTTCTTTTGTAAAATTTTATTTATTTTTCATTTTTTAAAAAATAAGTTTAATTTGAAAGGCTATAAAAAATTTACAGCAAAAAAATTATCTTAAAATAAGGAAGGAAAAGGGCAGTTTAAAAAAAGGCATTAAGAACAATCTGTTACCTTTTTTTCGGCTAATTATATCTATCAGGGTGCATAGCCATTTTTCTGTAACCCTATTAAGATACAGAGCAACTAATCATCCCTTAAATCATTTTTTTAAAAAAAGGGTGGAAACATGAATCTGATACAAAAGCTTTTATATTTCTTAGGCTGGAAAACAAAAAAACATACGGAGACAGAGCCTGCTACCCATCATCCGATTATTCCGCATGACGTGAATTGCTACAGTTCTGATTTCCCGCCTGCATTGATGCAAAATTTTACCTTGCTTGAAGAGGCATGGGAAAAAGGCCTGCTAACGGAAGATGAATTTCTGCTTGCAGAAGACAAGGCCGTGCGCCTTTATCA
Organism: Zymomonas mobilis subsp. mobilis ATCC 10988; assembly: GCF_000175255.2. Taxonomy (NCBI): domain Bacteria; kingdom Pseudomonadati; phylum Pseudomonadota; class Alphaproteobacteria; order Sphingomonadales; family Zymomonadaceae; genus Zymomonas; species Zymomonas mobilis. The sequence continues at coordinate 140,235 of NC_017262.1, forward strand.
GGATATTACGAAAACCAGCGAATATTTTTACGAGACCTATCGCTTGGCGATCCAGCGCGTTGGCAATCTTCCTGTTGAAGAATAGTAAACCCCAAAAATGGATTGGCCTCCCTTTTTTAAAAAGGTAAAATAGGCCAGCTTGGCAATCAGGAAATCGAAATTGGCCAATAACGTAATAACAGACCAAACATCGCATCAAAACAATATCACAGAACAACCAGACCCTTTTGATCCGGCACCGCATCGGGATGTTTCTTTCTCGACTATCCTGCTCTTTTGTCTGGCATTGGGGGTGGTCATTTTCAATTTTGCTGCCAACCGCCTAAAAAAATAGCCCGACAAGACTATCCCCCTTCTTATAGGGGCTATGCCCATAAATTTTACAAAGTTTTTACGGGCATTATAATTCTTATCAGGTCTTCGCCCTCAATTGATAGAATAGCTCATCTTTTAAGAATTACTCACCCTTTATGGGCATTATGTCTTGGTTTTTCCAAGGTTGAAAGCACGCCCCGCAATGTCCGTATCTCCATGCTATTCCATGATGGCTTTGTCAAAAGCGTCCGCAAAGTTCTTTTGATTGTCGGGATACGCGGTATCGGGAAAAAATAGCCATTTTTATCAAGCATATTTTCCAAATGCCCGATCATGGCTTCCAATTCTTCTTGGGGGGCCGGCGGTTCCATGTCCACTTTTGTCGGCTGGGCTAAAGTTTGCCCTTTTGACCATTCATAAGCCACAAGAATAACAGCCTGCGCTAAATTCAGACTTGAAAATTCGGGATTAACCGGAACCGTAATGATCGTTCTTGCCAAAGCGACATCATCCGTTTCCAATCCGGCTCTTTCGGGGCCAAACAGGATACCAACGCCACCTTCTTGCTCGTGAATAGTTTGCGCTGCCTGTTCAGGCGTCATCACCGGCTTGGTCACACCACGCTTGCGGACTGTTGTGGCATAGACATGCGCACAATCCGCCACAGCTTCTGCGACTGTCGGAAAAACGCGCGCTTGTTGTAATACGCGATCAGCCCCGCTCGCAGCAGGGCCCGCCGAAGGATTGGGCCATCCATCACGGGGCGCAACAAGACGCAAATCATCCAGCCCAAAATTGAGCATAGCTCTTGCCGCTTTACCGATATTTTCGCCCAATTGCGGACGGACGAGGATAATAGCAGGTACAGCTTTACTCATTCTTTGACAGCTTCAATAACAGAACGGACAGATCGAGCGAAATCTTCGAAATCACGGGCTTCGGTAAAGTCCTTATAGACGCTGGCAAAACGAATATAAGCAACACTATCGAGCGTCCTCAATCCTTCCATCGTCATTTCACCAAGGCGAACAGCCGTAATCTCGCTTTCGCCCGAAGCCTCAATTTTCTGTTGGATAGAATTGACCAAAAGCTCGATCTGATCGGGCGATACAGGCCGCTTCCGGCATGCAATCGAGACCGAACGTATCAGCTTGCTCCGATCAAAAGGCTGGCGGTGGTCATCTTTTTTGATAACGACAATATCGCGCATATGGATACGCTCAAAAGTCGTAAATCGCGCACCGCATTCTTCACATTGCCGCCGCCGACGGATAGCCGTCCCATCTTCAGTGGGACGACTATCTTTCACTTGGCTATTTTCACAAGAACAAAAAGGACAGCGCAAGAGATTACAATTCCGGATAAAGTGGGAAGCGATCACAAAGCGCTTCGACACGCTGACGAACAGCGGTTTCAACCGCCGGATCACCTTGTTCGCCCTTGCTGCTCAACGCATCAAGAACATCAGCAATCATATCAGCGACCTGAAGGAATTCCGCTTTACGGAAACCGCGGGTCGTCGCCGCAGGCGATCCCAGACGGATACCGGAGGTTTTAACTGGCGGTAACGGATCGAAAGGAATACCGTTTTTGTTGCAGGTGATACCGGCGCGTTCCAAAGCGCAATCAGCATCACGGCCAGTCACACCCAAAGGCCGAAGATCAACCAAAGCCAGATGCGTATCCGTGCCACCCGTTACGAGATCGCTACCGCGTTCTTTCAAGCGCGCTGCCAAGGCTTGAGCATTTTCGACAACAGCTTTTGCATATTCCTTGAAAGAAGGCTGCAAGGCCTCACCGAAAGCAACTGCTTTTGCCGCGATGACATGCATCAAGGGGCCACCCTGCATACCAGGGAAGACAGCCGAATTGATTTTCTTTGCCAAAGCCGGATCATCAGTCAAGATCATACCACCGCGCGGGCCCCGCAAGGTCTTATGCGTCGTCGTGGTCGTGATATGCGCATGTGGCACAGGTGAAGGATGAACACCGCCAGCAACCAGACCCGCAAAATGCGCCATATCAACCATAAAGGTAGCTCCGACTTCATCGGCAACCTTACGGAAGAAGGCGAAATCGATATGACGGGGATAGGCTGAGCCACCCGCAATGATAACGCGCGGCTTGTTTTTCAAAGCCAGATCGCGCACCTGATCGTAATCGATCAACTGGGTTTCAGGATGCACCGCATACTGAACTGCATTGAACCATTTGCCAGACATGGCCGCCTTGGCACCATGGGTCAAATGCCCACCGGCATCCAAAGACAGACCCATAATGGTATCGCCGGGCTTCGCGACCGCTAAAAGAACGGCACCATTTGCCTGAGCGCCGGAATGCGGCTGAACATTGACGAATTCGCTGCCGAATAATTTCTTGGCGCGTTCGATAGCCAGCGTTTCGATTTCATCGGAAGGGGCGCAACCCTGATAATAGCGCTTACCGGGATAGCCTTCAGCATATTTATTGGTAAAGACAGAACCTTGCGCTTCTAGAACAGCACGGCTGACAATATTTTCAGAAGCGATAAGCTCGATCTGCTTGCGCTGGCGGTTCAATTCATGATTGATCGCTGTCAACACATCGGGATCAGCCGCAGCCAAGCGATCGGTAAAGAAAGATGCCGTTTCTTTAGTCATAGAGGATTAAGCCCTTAAACTAGATATTGAACTGAGGATTCGAAAGTTTATCGATGCGGCGAACATGACGTTCACCTCCAAACGGCGTTGCAAGGAAAGCTGAAATACAATCCTTAGCGGTTTCAATGCCGATCAATCTCGCACCCATAGCGATAACATTGGCATTGTTATGTTCTCTTGCCAAACGGGCGGTAAGGTTATCCGTAATCAAAGCGCAACGGGCAGCCGGATGGCGATTGACAGCGATCGAGATACCGATTCCCGAGCCACATAAAGCAATACCGAAATCAGCGGTTTTTTCCGCGATAGCGACAGCCAACTTATAACCGTAATCGGGATAATCGACTGAATGGTTTTCATGAGGGCCAAGGTCTTCGACCTCATGACCAAGCTCTTTCAGCCAAGTAATCAAGGTTGATTTCAACTCAAATGCTGCGTGATCGGAAGCAATCACCAGCTTTTTTTTCGTATTTGATGGCACAGCAGAGGTCACCTAAATTTTCCCCAAGTCAAACCTTGTCTGTTTTTTTATCCAGCAAGATAAAATTCCAGAAAGCAAGCCCTTTCAGGCCTTAAAGCGCCTTTGTTCTTAAGCATTTCAATCAGGAATGAAAACCATTTGCTATAATCAAAAGCAGAAAAAACCGACCTGAGAGCAAAAACAGGTCGGTTTTTATCATTATTTAACAAAAATTAAAATAAAATAATAAATTATGCGGCAAAACGCATATCAAGGCGATGCCAAATCGCAACCAGAGAGTCAGTTAATTCACGCAGCATCGCTTCATTATGGGTCGGGCCCGGTGTAAAGCGCAGTCTTTCGGTGCCACGCGGGACAGTCGGGAAATTGATCGGCTGGACATAAGCGCCATATTCATTCAGCAAAATGTCTGAAATCCGCTTGGTCTTGACCGCATCACCGACAAATAACGGGACAATATGGGTCGTCGTTGCCATGACCGGCAAACCGGCATCCTTAAACATCTGCTTTAATAAAGCGGCATGCTTCTGCTGGGCTTCCCGTTCTTTAGAAGATATCTTCAAATGGCGGATACTGGCCAAAGCGCCTGCGGCCAATACCGGTGCAAGCGAAGTGGAAAAGATAAAGCCCGGAGCATAGGAACGAATGACATCCACGATCAACTGATCGGCGGCGATGTAGCCGCCCATCACACCAATCGCCTTCGCCAAGGTGCCTTCAATGATGGTCAGACGATCGGCCAAGCCTTCACGATCGGCGATACCGGCACCACGCGGGCCATACATACCGACGGCATGAACTTCATCGAGATAGGTAATGGCATTGTATTTGTCGGCAAGGTCACAAATTGCCGCAATAGGGGCAATATCGCCTTCCATAGAATAAACGCTTTCAAAAGCGATCAGCTTCGGCAGGTCTGGATTTTCAGCCGCCAGCAATTCTTCCAGATGGGCAAGATCATTATGCCGATAAATCCGCTTTTCACAACGTGAATTACGGATACCGGCGATCATGGAAGCATGGTTCAATTCATCGGAAAAGATAACGCATCCCGGCAAAACCTTAGCAATCGTGGACAAGGTCGCTTCATTGGACACAAAACCGGAAGTAAAGGTAAGCGCGGCTTCTTTGCCATGCCATTCCGCTAATTCGGCTTCCAATTCGCTATGATAATGGGTGGTTCCGCTGATATTGCGGGTGCCGCCCGAACCTGCACCGACGTTATTCAGGGCTTCTTCCATGGCCGAAATAACATCGGGATTTTGCCCCATCGACAAATAGTCATTGGAACACCAAACTGTAATTGGGGTCGGGCCATTATGACCGGCGAAACAACGGGCATTGGGGAAATGACCTTTATTCCGCAAAATATCGATAAACACACGATAGCGGCCTTCTTTATGCAGGCGCTCAATCGCTTGGCTGAAAATATGTTTGTAATCCAAAGGATGACACTCCTTTTGACGAAAGAGGCTTTTGTGACAGCCTGACTATAAGAAGGAAGAATAGATCCGCTTTTAACCCTGTCTTAAAGATCAGACTAGGGAAAAAACGAAAAAAACAAAATAATCTGGTCGATTTCAGAGAAAGACAATTTCGTTTAATCCCCGCTTCTTAATATTTTCCCTAAAAGGCATAAGAATTTCAGTCGGTGCCGTATAAAGCAACTGACCCTTAGGGGGGTGTTTTTCATTTGGCTTTACGGGGCATAATGATTTTAATTCGCATTTACTCGCTAATTGATCGGCCAAATATCTGGCTCTTCTCGCGATGCCTTCACTGCCATCAATAAATAACAGGGGACGGGGCGAAACCGCCTCCAATTCTTCTTTGACCAAAGGAAAATGGGTGCAGGCCAAAACCACGACATCAATCTGGTCACCTTCTGGCTGCTGTAACAGACGGTCTAATTCTGCGCGATAAAGGGCAAGATCGCTTTTTTCGCCCCGTAATTTGGCTTCGGCCAAAGTTACCAGATTGGCAGAACCTTGCCGTATTACGGTACAATCGCTGGCAAATTCTTCCGACAGATGATCGACATAAGGCTGACGAATGGTTGCTTCTGTCCCCAAGACTCCAAAAACGTGACTTTTAGATAATAATGCCGCTGGTTTGATCGCTGGCACCGTGCCGACAACCGGAATTTGTAACGCTGACCGAATAAAGGGCAGGGCAATAGTCGAGGCGGTATTACAGGCAATCACTAATAAAGCCGGATCATACCGTTCGACCAAACGCCCTAATAAGGCCGGCACACGGGTGGCAATCTCTTCTTCGCTTTTGGTGCCATAAGGAAAACCGCCATTATCCGCGACATAAAGGATTGGCGCTTCCGGCAAAGCCTTTTTGACGGCGGCCAAAACTGACAAACCGCCCACACCAGAATCAAAAAATAAGACAGGACGGGACATTCTTTATCCTTGAATAGAGTCTCACTAAGAGCGGTTTTTTCTTAAAATCGGCTTTTTCAGCAAATGCGACAAACTGACCATACAGGCCGCAAAAGCAATAAAAATACCGATCCGCAACGCGATTTCTGCCCCATGATCGCTCGAAAGATAAAGGCAAAAGGCGACCAATGTCGCGCCAGTAGTCTGTCCCAAAATACGGGAAATCCCTAAAACACCACTTGCCGCCCCGCTACGGGTCGTCGGCGCACTACTCATCAAGGCGCGTTGATTGGGCGATAGAAAGAAACCAAAACCGCCACCACATAAAGCCATCATGATAACGGCTATAATGGGTTTTGTATGGGGCGGTAAAACAGAAATAACACCAATCCCCAATCCTAGAATAGCGAGGCCTATCCCACCCAAAATACCGGCTGGATATCGGTCAGACAAACGCCCCGCAATCGGAGCCAGAAACGCCCCCATTAACGGCCAAGGGGCGATTAAAAAACCGGTCATAATGACATCAAATCCAAGCTTGCCTTGTAACAGAAAAGGCATTGCTACAAAAATCATACCCTGCACAATAAAGGCTAAAAAAGCAGTAATGGCCGATAACGAAAAGAAGGAAATACGGAATAAATCAACCGCCAATAACGGTCTTTCATGGGAAGACTGCCACCTAACCAGAAATATGCCCAGAATAAGGGCAACTGCCTCTTCAATAATCGGAAGGGACGTCATGGAACCATGGGCAAGTTGCCCTAAACCATGCACCCATAAAGCAAATAGACTGGCACAGATAACAGCCGGAACAACATCAAATTTCTGACTCTTGCCTTTATCTTCTTTGGGTAATTTCTGCCATGATAGGAAAAAGGCCAAAATACAGATAGGGACATTGATTAAAAACAACCAATGCCATGATGTGAAAGATAAAATAATCGAAGCCATTGGCGGGCCCGCCGCAAAGCTAAAGGCCATAACAAGGGCATTTAGACCAAGACCTCTTCCCAAAATACGGGCAGGATATATTTGACGGACCAAAGCGGTATTGGCTGACATAATGGCCGCCGCCCCAATGCCTTGCACAAAACGCGCCGCCACTAAACCCAGAAAAGAAGGTGATATACCACAGGCCAAAGAAGCCAGAATAAACACGCCAAGACCGGTCAGAAAGACTTTCCGATGTCCTTTTAAATCGCCATAAGCGGCAAAAGGCAGCATGGCGGCCACCATAGACATTTGATAGGCGGTAATAATCCAGACGGAATCTGAATGGCCAACGCCCAAATCTTTCGCGATTGAAGGGAGGGCGGTGTTGACAATAGCGGTATCAAGAATGGCCATCGCCACAGAAACCGATATGGCACCCATCGCTTGATTTCTGTTTTGTCGGGTCATCCCTTCAACATCAGAAGAATTTGCTTGGCCGTTCTTTTGGTCATCTGGCATCATAAAATATCCATCAAGGCTCGACGTAATCTGCTTCAAATCAGAAATTTAACAAGGCCTATATTTTTTATTAGACCGTCTATGTCTTTAAATTTTGAAAAATACTACCGCCAGACCACAAAATATGTCTCACATGGGTTGTTTTAAAAATTTTCATTACCCAAAAATTGAAATTTGCTTTCTTTTAATGTGATAACAGGGGGTTTAGCCCGAAATCATTTGACCTTGCTTTCCCTATTTCATTCCGCTTTAAAGCTTCCATTTTGAAGCATATTTGAATGATAAAGGCGGGTTTCATGTCGCTAGAGATGATTGCAGTTCTGATTTTTACGATGGGCTATCTGTTGGGATCCGTGCCTTTTGGCCTGATTTTAGCTCGTCTTTTCGGTTCTGTTGATGTCCGGCAGGTCGGTTCAGGTAATATCGGCGCAACCAATGTGCTTAGAACTGGACGGAAAGACTTGGCGGCTCTGACCTTGTTCTTCGACATCGGTAAAGGTGCTTTAGCCGTTCTTCTCGCCCATGGCTTTTCCTATCACCTCTATCAACAAACCGGATGCGCTCCCGATCTCACATTGATTGCAGGGGCGGCGGCTTTTCTGGGACATTGCTATCCGGTCTGGCTCGGCTTCCGCGGCGGAAAAGGGGTCGCTACCATGCTCGGGGTTTCCTTTGCCGCTTGGTGGGTTGCGGGCGTGGTCTTTGCTGTTGCATGGCTTCTCTCTGCTAAAATCAGCCGTTATTCCTCGGTCGGCGGCATGGTTGGTGCGATTGCGGCTACGATTTCGGTTATGTTTATGCCTGCATCTCACGAAATTCATCAGGTCTATATTTCGCTTTTCTCTGGTATGACGATTTTATTATTGTGGCGGCATCGCGGTAATATCAAAAGACTGTTATCAGGGCAGGAAAGCCGCATCGGCGACCCGCAATAAAGCCCTCATTCAAAGGCGATCCGCGTTCATCCTATAACAGGCAAAGGTTATGACCTCATCTCGCTTCCCGTCTATGACCGAGGAAGATTACCGCGCCTCTTTACGGCTTATCCGAACGCCCCGTATCGGGGCTGTAACCTATAACCGATTGATAACCCGATATTCTTCACCCCAAGAAGCGCTAAAAGCCGTGCCGCTTCTGGCTAAAAGGGGCGGCGGCCAAGCGCCGAAAATCGCCTCGGAAAAAACGGTCAATGAAGAAATAGAGCAAGTCAAAACTTTAGGCGCGCGTTATATTTTTCGCCATACGCCTTATTATCCGCCGCTTCTCGATCAATTGGATAATGCCCCTCCGGTTCTCTTGGTGAAAGGGAATCCACGTTTATTGCAAAAACCGGCGATTGCGATGGTCGGGGCAAGAAATGCTTCGGCCGCTGCCTGCCGTTTTGCCCATGATCTCGGGCAAGAATTAGCGAATAAAGGCTATCCTGTTATCTCCGGTCTGGCACGCGGCATTGATACCGCCGCGCATCAAGGGGCGGGGATAGAGAAAACGATTGCGGTTATTGCGGGGGGTCTCGATAGCTTTTACCCACCCGAAAACAAAGAATTGCAGCAGGCTATTTCCGAAAAAGGCTTGGTCGTCAGTGAAATGCCGCCCAAAACCGAACCGAAAGCCCGCCATTTCCCAGCGCGAAATCGGATTATCGCCGGAATTGCCCTTGGCGTTTTGGTCGTCGAAGCCTCTCCTAAATCCGGTTCACTTATTACCGCCAAATTGGCGACAGAAATCGGGCGGGAAGTCATGGCCATTCCGGGCTTTCCGATGGATGCGCGCAGCCAAGGCTGTAACCAACTTATCAGGGAAGGCGCGACACTGATCCAAAATAGTAATCAGATTATCGAGGCGGTTTCTGTCATGGCCGCGCTTTTTGAAGAACCCACCGAAAAAAGCCCCCTCGAACCGCGTTTTTCCGGCTTGGAAAATGGCCAGATTGGCTATCGTTCTTCTCCGGCCATTGCCGAGGTCAAGGCAAAGGAACGCGAAATTATCCAAAGCCTGATTGGTTCAGCTCCTGTCGGGGTAAATGAACTTATCCGGCAATCAGGGCTAGAAAATGCGATAATCCAAACCATCTTATTGGAAATGGAGCTAGCTGGACGGCTCGAAAGTCATGCAGGCGGACGGGTAAGTCTGCTTTTTTGAATGATTTTTTGTTGCTTTCAACTCTGCCCCGCGAATACAGAATAGATCAACGCTTGTCTGTTTATCATTTTTTCAAAGGGATTTTCCCCTTTGATAACGAAAAAAAAGGCTCACTCTCCGCCGTAAATTGCGCGGAATGGTCAGGAGTATCATGAAACTCGTTGTTGTCGAATCACCGGCCAAGGCCAAAACTATCGAAAAATATCTTGGGTCGGGCTATCAGGTGCTGGCCTCTTATGGTCATATCCGCGATCTTCCCTCCAAGGATGGCTCTGTTAATCCCGACAACGGCTTTTCCATGGTCTGGCAAAATTATCCTGACAAAGCCCACCGCCTGAAAGCGATTGAAGACGCGGTAAAAGAGTCTGACAGCCTCATTCTCGCGACTGACCCTGACCGCGAAGGGGAAGCGATCAGCTGGCATATTCTCGAATTGTTAAAGACCAAAAAACTGTTACCCGATGATGTCGAACGGGTGACCTTTAACGCTATTACCAAAGCGGCTGTTACCGATGCTATGGCGCATCCTCGCCAACTCGATAATGATTTAATCAATGCCTATCTGGCGCGTCGGGCTTTGGATTATCTCGTCGGTTTCACGCTCTCTCCGATTTTATGGCGGAAATTACCGGGCGCAAAATCAGCCGGACGGGTGCAATCAGTCGCCTTACGGCTGGTGGTTGACCGTGAGCAAGAAATAGAAGGCTTTAAACCGCAAGAATATTGGTCGGTAGAAGCCGATATGGAAGCCGACAGTATCGGCTTTACGTCGCGACTTATCCAATGGCGCGGCCAAAAACTCGAAAAGCTGTCTATCGCAGATAAGACGCAGGCCGAGGCCGCTCAATCCGATGTTGAATCCGGTCATTTCACGGTTTCGAATGTCGAAACCAAACCGGTTTCCCGTAATCCGCAACCGCCTTTCACAACTTCGACCTTGCAACAGGAAGCCGCCCGTAAATTGGGTTTTGCGGCCAGCCATACGATGCGCCTCGCTCAAAGCCTTTATGAAGAAGGGCTTATTACCTATATGCGGACGGACGGGGTTCAGATGGATGAAAGCGCGATTGCCGCGGCTCGAAAAACCATCACCCAACGCTATGACGGCGGCTTTGTGCCGGACAAGCCGAGACAATATCAGGTCAAAGCTAAAAATGCCCAAGAAGCCCATGAGGCTATTCGCCCAACCGATTTTTCGCGCGACAAAGCGGCCAGCGGCGATCATGCCCGTCTTTATGAACTGATCTGGAAGCGCGCCCTTGCCAGCCAAATGGCCTCAGCCAAATTGGAACGGACAACGGTCGATTTAACCGATGGCACGGGGCAAAATGTCTTGCGGGTCACGGGGCAGGTCGTCTTATTCTCTGGCTTTCTGACGCTTTATGAAGAAAGCGCTGACGATAACGCCAATGACCGCGATGGCAAAGAAGGCCGCGCCCGTTTGCCTTTATTACGGGCAGGCAATGCACCTTTGAAAAAAGAAGTCAGGGCAGATCAACATTTCACCCAGCCGCCGCCCCGTTATTCGGAAGCGAGCTTGGTCAAAAAAATGGAAGATTTGGGCATCGGCCGCCCATCCACTTACGCTTCGGTTATTCAGGTTCTAAAAGACCGCGCCTATGTCACGCTGGAACGCAACCGCTTCATTCCCAGCGAAGCCGGACGTTTGTTGACGGCCTTTCTTGAACGTTTCTTTGAACGTTATGTCAGCTATGACTTTACCGCGGGCTTGGAAGACAGCCTTGACGAAATTTCCGGCGGTCGGGCTGACTGGCAAAAAGTCCTTGATGCTTTCTGGCATGACTTCAAACCCAAAACCGCCGAAGTCATGGAACAACAGCCCTCGGCTATCACCGCAGAATTGGATAAATTCCTTGAACCTTGGCTTTTCCCTGACAAGGGTGACGGCCATGATCCCCGTGAATGTCCCTCCTGCCATACGGGTCGTTTGGCGTTAAAAGGTGGCCGTTTCGGTGCCTTTATTGCCTGCTCGAATTATCCCGAATGTAAATATACCCGTGGCTTTGGGCAGGGTGAAGACGGCGTTGACGATAACGAACCCGTCCTGCTCGGTTATATGCCCGAAAATTCGGATGATGACGGCTATATGGCGTTTGCAGACCAAGGGGATATTTCACCCGATAACAACGCTTCCACCTCTGAAACAGGCGTTGCTGACGGCGGTGTCGCGGCTAATACGGCCTTTTCTGGCAAGGGGAATAGCGCATCCCATACAGACAGGGATGACTTACCTTTTGATCCTGACGAACCCGCCTCTTCAACCGGAAATGTCGCCTCCTCACAATCCCGCATGACAGGTGACGAAACGACTTCTTCCGGTAATGGCGTAGATTCATCAGGGCATCATGGGACTTCGGAATCAGTCGTGGCCTCTGGCGAAGCCGATGCCCATAGACAATCGGGTATCGGCACCCAAGCTCTTTCGGGTAAAAATAACGCAGGTCGCATCGCCGTCTCCGATAACAAGGGAATAAACAGCAGCAGCACAATCGCTGCGGCGCGCAAAGGCGGTTCTACTGACGATAATGCTACGGTCTCCGATCCTGATGGGGATATTGGCAGCGGGGCATCTTCTTCCGGTCAGGATGCCGATAATAGGCTTCTATCTCATCGTAATGGAGACATTGATAGCCGCGCGATTCCTGCGGATCACAAGGACAGTTCTAGCGATCAGAATGCCAGCCATGCGCTCTCTCCTGACCGCAATTCTGACGATGCCTCTGTCTCTAACAGTGATAAAAAGATTGATAGCAAGGCCGTTTCTACCGGCCATGATGTCGGCAATGCCATAACGTCTGATAACAGCCCTTCAGATAATGTCGCCCATCTGGCTAGCACGCCTTCTTCTGCGACCTCCTCGGTAAAAGTTGCTCTGGAAACAGAAAACAATGATACGGCGGCTAGCAAAGCGGATGAACAAGCCAAAGAGGAAGAAGAATCCAGAAAGGCAAGGGCGGTTACACGCCGGACAGGCCGTTTTGGGCCTTATATCCAACTTGGTGAAGGCAAAAATGCTAAACGGGTTTCTGTCCCCCGCGATGTCAATCCAAGGGAGGTTGATTTCTCATTAGCCAGCCGCCTCTTGGCACTGCCTCGCGAAATTGGGCTTCATCCCGAAAGCGGCAAAATGATTATTGCCGGAACCGGACGTTACGGTCCTTATCTGAATTGTGACGGCAAATATGCCCGCCTGTCTTCCACGGAAGAGCTGTTGGACATTGACATCGATCGGGCTATTGTAAAACTGGCCGAAGCCGCCCAAAATAAGGGGCGCACCGGTGCGACATTATCCCGCGAACCTTTGAAGGTTTTTGGCGATAGCCCTGTTACCGAAAAGCCAGTTCAACTGATGAATGGCCGCTACGGGCCCTATGTCACCGATGGTGAAACCAATGCCTCTTTACCGAAAGACACAACCCCCGAAAGCCTAACTTTCGAAGAGGCATTGGCGTTATTAGAAGCCCGCGCCAAAATGCCGAAAAAGAAGAAAACCAAAAAGGCAGCAGCCAAGAAACCGGCCGCCAAGAAGACCACCACAAAAAAAGCCGCCCCTAAAAAGGCGACAACAAAAACTACAACCCCAAAATCGGCCACTACCGACAACGCGACTTCAGAAGATGGCGATGCCACTCCTGCCAAGTCACCCGCCAAGAAAGCTGTCGCGAAAAAAACAACGGCCAAGAAGCCTGCCTCAAAAAGCGCGACTAAAAAGGCTCCAGCCAGCAAAACGACCGCAGCGAAAAAGACTTCTAAAGCTGCCCCCAAAGACGAAGTGGCCGAATAAAAACAAAAACGGGATAGCCATGGCTATCCCGTTTCTACTTTATATCATTAGCTTTTTTACACCCCAAGCTTCCCAGCCCCGCTTTCAGCCACCCGACTATCTATTCCACTCAAGGCCGACAACAGATTCAATAACACCCTATCTTTACAGATCCTCTAATCTCAATCCGCAAAGCGATTATTAAAGGCGATCCAAAAACTCGCGTCGATAGTATCAAGATCACGAGCATCCGCATCCATTTCGAAAGACAGCCTTGCTACTCTCGAGAAGGCGCCTGCAAAGATAGACAGAGATTTCTATTTATCTATACATATATTCCACACCGCCTTGGCTCATGCGATGACTTCTATTCCTTTAGTTATTGTCTTATCATACGCTTCATACGCTTCATACGCTTACGATCTAATTTATCCAATCAACCAAAAGCTATTCCGCGTTATGCTTGCAGCGACAATTCGGGTCTTTGCTCAAAGACACAGTTCTGAAACGAAAATCTTTGGCATCAATCAGCAGTAATTTGTCACCGCTCTCGGAACCAAATCCTGTAATCAAACGGATAGTCTCAATCGCAGCTAAACTTCCGATCGTTCCAGTCAATGCACCGAGAACACCTTGCGATGAACAAGTCATCTCCGGTTCACCCGGATCATCACCGACAAAACAGCGATAACAAGGTTTACTTGCTTCATATCCTTTGAAAACGGCTAACTGCGCCTCAAAACGAATAACAGCAGCTGACACTAGAGGAATTTTCAACTCTGTTGCTACATCGCTGACAACCAAACGGGTTCCAAAATTATCACTGCCATCCACAATAATGTCAGCCTGACCAATCAGCTTCTTAGCATTCTCTGCATCCAGTTTCTGGTCATAAGGCAATACTTTAACATCAGGATTCAGACGTTGGACAACATTAGCAGCCATAGCTACTTTATGTGCTCCGATATCACGGGTCGCAAAAAGTGTTTGTCTCTGTAAATTCGAGAGAGAAACCTCGTCATTATCAACAATAGTAAGACGACCGACACCAGCAGCAGCCAAATATTGAATAACCGGAGAACCTATTCCTCCAGCACCAACAATTGCGACATGAGCTGATAAGAGTTTTTTTTGTCCCTTACCGCCGATTTCAGGTAAAACAATATGACGGGCATAACGATCTAGCTGATTATCAGTAAGTATCATATTCCGGTCGATCCAAATCCGTTATGGCCACGCTGGGTATCATCTAAATCAGTGACCTCACAAAATACAGCTTGCGTTACTGAAGCCAATATCAGCTGCGCAATACGATCACCTCTTTTAATTTCAAAAGCTTCGTTGCCCAAATTAATAAGAAGAATTTTAACTTCGCCACGATAATCAGAATCAATAGTTCCAGGAGCATTAGGGCAAGCTATACCATGCTTTAACGCTAACCCTGATCTAGCACGAACCTGAATTTCATATCCGTTAGGAATAGCTACAGCGAAACCAGTTTTAACCGGATAACGTTGCATAGGTTGCAAAATTACGTCTTCTGCTGACACTACATCCATTCCCGCAGCGCCCTCACTAGCATAAGAAGGGAAGGGGAGGTTTGCGCCATGGGGTAGGCGTTTTATTTCAAGTTTTATTTTCATAAAATGATATCCCTTTATGCCAAGCAAAATTTTATTTTGATATAATTGATGATGGGTGCTCATTTATAAGATTAAAGTAATCGGCTATTTTACTCGCTAACCGAGAGGCAACCTCTTTTTTGGACAAAAGAGGCCAATTTTCTATACCTGCATGGCTAGCAATGAAGATTTTATTATAGTCTCCGCCCATTGCCGAGGGGGCATCTTCACTCTCAATAACAGGATTGGCTATTATCCAGTCACAACCTTTTTGTTGTAACTTTACTTTTGCATTTTCTAATAGATTTTCTGATTCTGCAGCGAAACCAACAACTAAAGAAGGACGGTCTATTTTCCTGTGAGATATATTCGATAAGATATCTGGATTTTCTATCGGTATAAGGTCAGGTTCTGATCTACCTTTTTTATATTTTGATGGAGAATAATTAAACCTCCAGTCAGCAACAGCAGCTGTAAAAATAGCACCATCTGCTGGGAGAGTATTTTCGACAGCTTTTTCCATTTCAATAGCCGTTTCAACATTCACGCGTTCTACCCTGTCTGGGGTGTTTTGATAAACAGGCCCCGTAACAAGTGTAACTTTTGCACCTAATTTTTGTAAGGCTTCAGCGATCGCGAAACCCTGTTTCCCAGAAGAGCGATTGGCTAGGTAGCGGACAGGATCAATTGGTTCATGCGTTGGTCCTGCTGTCACAATAAAATGTCTATTTTTTAAAAATTGATAATTTTGTTCTTCTGCAAAGAGAGACTCTGCAGATAAAAGAATGTCTTCTGGTGCTGCTAGTCGTCCAATTCCTGTTTCTCCACAAGCCATAGCTCCAGCTTCTGGATCAACAAAAGATATTCCATCAGATTTTAGTTGATGAATATTCCGTTGAGTTGCTGAGTGATGCCACATGCGATGATTCATTGCAGGCGCGACTAAGATTGGACTATCCGCTGCAAGAACTACAGTAGAAGCCAAGTCGTTAGCCAATCCATGAGCCATTTTTGAAATAAAGTCAGCCGATGCAGGTGCGACAATAATCATATCGGCTTCACGGGCTAGACGAATATGACGAATTGAAGCCTCTTCGCTTTCATCCCACATATCCTGCGCTACTGGATTGCCTGATAAACTAGCAAGGGCAAGTGGCGTTATAAAATTCGCTCCACCTTTTGTTATGAGACAGCGGATGTCAGCTTTTTTCTTCCTGAATAAGCGGATTATATCTGGGGCTTTGATAGCTGCAATACTACCAGAAATAACTAACAGGATTCGCTTTCCATTTAAAAAAGAAGACATAGATTATCTCGATTTGGAGGAGAGAATTAAAAAAAATGGTAATGGCCCAGAACTATCCCGATAATAAACGCGCTAAGGATGAAGACAGACAAATAATGTTTTGTAGTAGCAGATTTAATCGAATTCTTATTCGCTAGAGGATAGAGCTGTTCCTCTATGGTGAGAGGCGGATAATATTGATCTATCCGATCAATGAGTTCTGGTAACCGCTTAATGCTTTGAAGTGTTTTATAAAATTCTTCAGCTATTTTAGCTTCGGGTCCCAACTCTGAGCGTAACCATTCTCTTACAAAAGGCTCCGCTGTATCCCATAAATTGATATCAGGATATAAAGAGGTAGCCACTCCTTCAACTACAACCATCGTTTTTTGCAAAAGTAAAAGATGTGGCTGGGTCTGCATCTCAAATTCACGGGTTATAGCAAATAACCCATCCAGCATATGACTGATAGAAATATCGCGAACAGATAATCCTCTGATAGGTTCTCCAATAGTCCGCAAAGCAGTCGTGAATTCTGCTATGTCATGGTGAGATGGAACATAGCCTGCTTCGAAATGAATTTCCGCTATTCTGGAATAGTTACCTGTAATAAGGCCGTATAATATTTCAGCTAACCAGCGCCGTGCTTTTTTGTCGATCCGACCCATAATACCAAAATCAACAACAGCAAGAGATCCATCTTTTAATGCAAATAAATTTCCGTGATGGAGGTCAGCATGGAAAAAACCATCAGCTATAGCCTGCCTTAAGAAACTGCGAACAAGCCGAGTTGCCAAAGATTTTAGATCATATCCGGCCTCCTGCAATTTTTGATGATCTGAAAGCTTAATGCCATCAATCCATTGCATTACCATCATCGACTGGGATGTCCGATTCCAGTCTATTACAGGGACTTTAAAACCGGGAACTGCTTCCATATTTTCCGCTAACTCCGAGGCAGACGCAGCTTCTCTCCTTAAATCAAGCTCACGTATTGTCCATTGGCGGAAAGTTTTTACAACTAATTTAGGACGTAGGCGGATAAACTCATCATTTAATGATTCTATTTTCGTTGCGGCCCATTCATATGTTTCTGTAGCCTTTCGAAAAGCCTGCTTTATCCCTGGGCGCAGTACTTTTACCGCGACTGTAACGCCATCAAGTGTTTCTGCCTGATACACTTGAGCAATAGATGCCGAACCAATAGGAATTTCGTTAAAAAAACGGAAAGATTTCTCAATAGGACATCCTAAGGCATTTTCGATAACTATACGAATATCTTTAAAAGGCAAGGGCGGTACAGAGTCTTGTAAACATGCCAATTGAGCGGCTGTTTCTTCTCCGATTAGATCTGGTCGTGTCGCTAAAGTCTGACCAAATTTGATTGCAGCTGGTCCTAAGGCGACAAAAGCGCCTGTATAATCGGGTGGGTTTGGAACTCGATAGCCGATCCTAAGTAATCTTATTATCAAACGAAGGGATAACGGAACAATTGTAGATTTCTCTACCGTTTTTAAAACGCCATGTTTCGATAATATTCGGCTCCAGCGGAATAAACGCCAAAAATGAACAACGGCTAATGTCATTAATTAGACTTTCCAACCGCTATGTATAGCCACTAAACCGCCTAAAATTGGCCTTGCTCGTATTTGGACAAAACCAGCTGATTTAATCATATCAGAAAATTTTTCTATGTTAGGGAATCTTTCGATAGATTCGATAAGATAGCGATAACTGTCCTCATCATTGGCTAATAGCTGACCAATTTTAGGTACGATATGTGTTGAATACATTTTATAAAGATTAGAAAATCCTGACCACTTCGTCTGGGAAAATTCCATGCAAAAGAAACGTCCCCCTACTTTTAAAACACGCCACGCTTCGTCTAGTGCTTTTTGTATATGTGTTACGTTTCTAATACCAAAAGCTATAGTGTAAGCGTCGAAAACATTATCATTAAATGATAATGCTTCAGCATTTTCTTCTTTCCATGTAAGGTTTTCTATCGAGCGGGCTATAGCTCTCTTTTTTCCGACTTCAAGCATAGCTGGATTGATATCTGCAATCGTGACATTTGTACCGTATTTTGCCAATCGAAAGGCAATATCTCCGGTGCCGCCCGCCATATCTAGAATATGTTCACTGGCCTTTGGTTGAACCAGACGAACAAAATCATCTTTCCATAACCGATGGAGTCCACCTGACATAGCATCATTCATTAAATCATAGCGCGATGCTACACGACGAAAGACATCGCCAACAAGATGTGTTTTTTCCTGAGGCGAGACGTCTGAAAAACCGAAAGAAACTTTTTCCATATGAAAAAGTTTTAATGCTAATCAAAAGAACATTGAAGCGTAAAAAACTTTATGCTGCTGTTTTTTCTTATTTTAGGTGTTGAGAATGGAGCGGATGAAGGGAATCGAACCCTCGTCTTAAGCTTGGGAAGCTCCTGCTCTACCATTGAGCTACACCCGCTAGGATTATTTTGATCTTGAAATCAAAGGCTCTTTGCCACAACTAATATCTTTTGGTCAATGTTATGTTTACACAAAAACAGAATACTTGAATAATTTTGTCTATTAACCATTTCTGGATATATTCGACAATTTAAACGGAAGATCCTGTTGCCAGAGCTACCAGAAGTTGAAACTACCATTCGTGGACTATCTGAAGTCCTGATGGGTGAAAAAATTATAGATGTGAAAGTGCGCCGGGCATCTTTAAGACGGCCAATACCCTCTGATATTCAAGAAAGGCTAATAGGATCAACTATCATTTCTCTTAGTCGACGCGCAAAATATGGCATTATTGTCAATGATCGGGATGATGCTTTAATTTTTCATCTTGGGATGTCCGGTCGATGGAAAATAAATCCTGAAAATTTTGAGAAACACGACCACTTCGTTCTTCAAACAAAAAATAATTTTATAGTTTCACTTTATGACCCGCGTCGCTTTGGCTCTCTTGATTTAGTAAAAAAAAATCAATTGTTAGAATGGTCTTATTTTAGAAATATCGGGCCAGAACCTTTAACTGGGAATTTTAATCCAGAATATTTACAGAAGAAGTTATTCTCTTCTTCTGCTCCCATAAAAAAAATATTATTAGATCAAAAAGTAGTTGCTGGCATTGGTAATATTTATGCTTGTGAGGCTTTGCACCAAGCCAAGATACATCCTCAACGGCCTAGCAAAAATTTAAATTTTGATGAAATAACTTCACTTGTTTTTTCTATCAAAAATATTTTGCAAAAGGCCATAGCTGAGGGCGGGTCAACCTTAAAAGACTATGCACGACCTAATGGAGAGCTAGGTTATTTTTCGACTAAATTCAAAGTATACGGCAAAGAAGGTGAACAATGTGAATGTGGTCATACGATCGAGCGTTACACCCTAGGCGGTCGTTCAACTTTTTTGTGTTCTTCATGTCAAAAATAACCATACAATATTTACATATTTTGTTTATTTATATTATTTGATGCAAGTAATTTATTAACTTCTTTTGCCTTATTATTTAACCGGACAGCATTATCGCCGGGCATTCCTGGAAATTTAGGCCACATCCCTTGCGCCATCGCATTCAAGCTTTGAGAAGATGAAGATGCTTTTTGCTGATATATCCAATAATTACGCAATACAGTCGCAACATAAGCGCGGGTTTCTGCATATGGTATAGATTCAATAAAAAGCAGTGGGTCGCCATGATCACGGTCTTTCCAACGGGGCAAGGCAGCTGGACCCGCGTTATAGGCTGCAATGACTTTGGGCAACAACCCGCCTGTGTAGCTCGTATCCCGTAGCCATTCGATATAGGCTTGACCATATTCAAAGCTGATAGTCGGTTTATCAAGATCTTCTATATCAATATTTGTAGCATGTTGTTTAGCGACCAAACGAGCTGTTGCAGGTGTAATTTGCATAACACCTCGCGCACCTTTGTTGCTAACGGCTCGGCTACGGAACTGGGATTCTTGTAAGGCATGTGCATAAACAAGATAGGGATCTACATGCCAACCGCTTGCAGGAGCCCAATTTGGAGAAGGATAACGTGCATCAACATCTGCAGAAAAACCCGCGGGACCATGATGGGCTAACCACAATTGTGCCTCTGGTAAACGAAGATAAGATGCTAAATGAATTAAATTGTTATGGTCTTTAGGGTCGCCTAGTCGTGCTTGGTGTTTTAAAGTTTCACTGGCAAGTTGATATTCGCCAATTTGGTTCAACGCAATGGCTATTCTGATATTAGGCTGTGTTGTCAAACATTTTAGCTCGTCTTCAGATAAGGCGACAGGTCGAACAGAGGACTTAACAGTTTTTCCTAGGGCTTTTTCTGCCAAGAGACCATAAAAAGTTTCTGGCATGTGGCTAGCTGAACGTAATAAATTTTGAGTATATTCAGGGTGCCCTGATGCCATCGCGGCTCTGGCTTCCCAGAATAGACCTGCAGCCTTCATTTCTTTATTTTCGCTATAGGATGCAACACGAGAAAAAGCCTGCATAGCCGCTGAAAAATCTTCTTTTTGCCAATCGGCTAAGCCTTCAACCCAGCTTGCATCAGTTGTCCAGCGCCCAGTGCCATTTTCGGCTTGAACAGCTAAGCGGCGCGCGGCATCATCATTACCATTTAAATAGTAACTCCATGCAATACGTTGAGCCCATTCGGTTTTGATATCATCAGATAAATTTTGTTGAGAATCTTGAAATAAATTTTCAGCCTGATCAGAAGCATCGGCTTTTATTAAAGGCAGTGCTTTAGTTTCAAAGACCATAGCTGAACGGTTTGTAGCATTGTGGTGATTAACAGGCCTTTGTGGCGCGCCTGATAAAAAGAATAAATTATTTTTTTCTGGCAGTGGTGGAAGTGTTTTTACACCGTGGTTGTAAGCAAGACGTGCCAAAGCCTCACCCTGAGGTAAGTAAGGTGACTTCTGAATTAAATTGATAATATCATCTGGGCTGACTTTAGGTGAATTTTTTGCCAAATAAAGTTCAGCTGTTACAAAACCCGTTAGTAGGCCGTCTGGATTCGAAGATATCCATTGCTGTGCAGCTTGCCAACTGCCATGGCGTATGGCCGAAAGGCAAGCCTTATATCCCTGTATCTCTCGTGGAGATAAAACTTCTTTTACATTATCTATTGGTACCACACGGGACACAACAACTTGCGAAAAATCGGTTTCGCTATTTTCTAATGCAATATCATCATCAGAAAGAAAACCAGGTTCAATAACAGGATTTTTATTTGTTACTGTTGCTGCAAACGCGGAGGGTGTAGGAGGGAATAACAAAAAAGACATCGCCAAACTACAGGCTGTTTTAAAATACCGTTTCTTCTTATAAGAAAGAAGATTGATATTGCCTTTATTCGTCTGCGGTTGTCTTTTCATCTATCTTCCCTTTTAATACCCTCAAATCTTTCCATGCTATGGCTTTTAAGGAAGGCGTTTCCAACAGCATTTTAGGATGCAGCAATGCGAATGCGTCAATATTATCATTATTCACTGTTATTGCGTGTATTTTTTTGCGTGCGTCCATGGTATTCATCTGTAACAATGCACGATTGGGCGCATCCCCTAAAAGAAGTAGATATCTTGGTTTGATAAGCGAAATATGTTGCGCTGCAATCAAAGTATAGTCATGAAAAGTTAGAGAATTACCTGCGGCATAGGACGATATTTTAACATAATCTATATGCTCAACAATCGGCGACATAGTCGCAAAATATATATCCTGCTTTTTTATAGATAATGTATCTAGCATAGCATGCAATAATCGACCTGCCTTGCCAGAAAAAAGTTGACCTTGAGCCATGTCCTCGGCTTCTGGAGATTCGCTTAAAACCATCAATTTAGGCGAAATCTTGACCTCAGAAAAAAGGCATTTTTCTCCAAAAATATTTTGAAGCCATAATTGAAAACTAGATATATTCTGAGGGATGTTTTTTATTAAAGATGGCGCTGATAATATCTCTTCATTCTTCTTAAAATTTAGCAGGTTATTTTTAGAAAAATTATTTTCTCTGATATTTTTATTGTCCGACGGTTTAAATAAAGAATTTTCTGGGTGATTTTTTGAAAACCAATTTTGAGGAATGTCTTGGGTTAAGATGTCAACACCTGCTTGCTGCCACCATTCCAGAAGACTTTTGAATGCCATATTCAGGGACCTAATTCCTCAAAACATAAAAATTCTGATCTTAAAGTTACTATCATTGCGGTAACTTATAAAATTGTCGATAAAAATTATTTATAAAACCCTTTTGAAAGTAGCATAATTTTCTATTATTCTTCCTTTCCTTTTAGGAAACCTTGTTAAATATACCTTAATATCAAGGTTAAAAATATAATCGTCCGGCTTGAAAATCTAATTCAGTCAATATCCTATTATCAGTAACCAACGATAACAATCTTCGCTATAGGTTGGATGATTGTTATATAAACCATAAGGATTATGGGGGAAATGTCAGAACGCGAATCCATGGAATATGATGTTGTCATCGTAGGGGCTGGACCTGCAGGTCTTTCTGCAGCAATCCGGTTAAAGCAGCTGGCGGAAAAAAACGATCAGGATATTACTGTTTGCGTTTTAGAAAAGGGGGCTGAAGTCGGTGCCCATATTCTTTCTGGGGCTATAATTGACCCCATCGCTCTCAATGAACTTATCCCAGATTGGCGTGAACGAGGCGCCCCATTGACTGTTAAGGTAACAGAATCCCCGCATTGGGTTTTAACGCCTAAAAAACATTTAACCCTGCCATCGATATTTCTTCCATCCTTCATGCATAATAAAGGGTTTTATACGGGATCGCTTGGTTCTTTATGCCGTTGGCTTGCCACAGAAGCTGAATCCTTAGGTGTCGATATTTTTCCCGGATTTGTCGCAGCAGATATTTTGTATGACGAAAATGACCAAGTAAAAGGTGTCATTACTGGAGATATGGGCGTCGGCAAAGATGGAAAAGCAAGACCTGATTTCCAGCCCGGTATGGAGCTACGTGGCCGTTATACCTTCTTTGCAGAAGGTGCACGTGGACATCTTACAAAAAGAGTCATTCGCAAATTCGAGCTCGACGCAGAAAGTCAGCCACAGGTTTATGGCTTAGGGATTAAAGAACTTTGGGAAGTCTTGCCTGAAAAGCATGTCGCTGGACGCGTTATCCATACACAAGGATGGCCATTAAAAAGTGAAGTCGGCGGTGGCTTTATTTATCACCAAGAAAATAATCAAGTGTCATTGGGCTTCGTTGTCGGCCTAGGTTATAGCAATCCTTATCTTTCTCCTTTCCAAGAGTTCCAACGCTGGAAAGAACACCCGTCCATTCGACCCTTGCTGGAGGGGGGGCGCAGGATTGCTTATGGTGCACGCGTCATTAACGAGGGTGGTTACCAAGCAATTCCAAAACTTATTTTTCCTGGTGGTGCTCTTATTGGGTGTTCTGCTGGTTTTGTTAATGTTCCTCGTATCAAAGGTACACATGGGGCAATGAAATCTGCTATGTTAGCAGCTGAAGCGGCCTTCGCGGCTATACAGAAAGAGACTCCATCTGATCTACTGCAAGACTATCCTGATAATTTTGAAAAAAGTTGGCTTGCTGCTGAGCTCAAAAATGCCAGGAATGCAGAACCTGCTATTGCTCATTTTGGTCCTTTAATAGGTTCTGCTATTGCAGGAACAGATCTTTGGATGAGAAGTCTAGGGATCAAATTACCGTTTACATTAGGGCATCGTCCTGACAATTCTACACTTGTTTCCAAAGATAAGGCTAAAAAGCTAAATTATTCTAAAGCTGATGGGACAATCAGTTTTGATCGTTTGTCATCTGTTTATCTCTCAAATACGCAGCATGATGAAAATGAACCTTGTCATCTAAAGCTGAAAGACCCTTCTGTCGCGATAAAGGTAAATTGGGAAGAATATGATTCTCCAGAAAGTCGTTATTGTCCAGCTGGGGTCTATGAAATCATAGAAGAAGACAGTAAGCCACGACTTCAAATAAATGCGCAAAATTGCCTGCACTGCAAAACTTGCGATATCAAAGATCCGACTGGGAATATCGAATGGGTAGCGCCTCAAGGTGGCGAAGGCCCAAACTATCCCAATATGTAAAAATACCAAGAAACAAAAAGGTCAGATTAAATAACTCTTGCCATGGTACTAGGTCGGAAGCCTATCTTTTTGGTAGAGTTTCGCCATGGCAAGAAACTTTAGTCTGTTTTATCAGTTATGACCCCACTTCCTCGTCTTATAGCGCTATCGCTATTATTCACTTTTCCATTAGCCTCGGCTTCTGCGCATAAAGTGAAGCAGTCCCCCCTTCAACGTTATGTAGAAGGGCAAGTGGCATCATTTTCTGGTAATCCAGATCTTGCCGCTCGCGATTTTTTCTCTGTTTTTGAAGAACATCCCGACGATGCTCGTCTTGCTCTAAAGACTTATCGTCAGGCACAAATCGCAGATAATACAAAAATAATATTATCAACATTATCCCATATGGAAAAAGATGGCTTCCGAACAGGGGATGGGCCATTCCTTATTCTGGCAAGAGCCGTTCAGCAGCATAAATGGAAAGAAGCCCATCAACTCATCGATCGGATGGAGCAGAACCATTACCCACTCTTTCCCTTTGCACCGCTATTGCGGGCATGGGTCAAATTCGGATCAGGAGAAAAAAATCCTTTAGCTGAATTAGACAAAGTAGATGCGTCGATACAGATTTTTGTACCCGAAACGCGTGGATTGCTGCTTCTGGCGATGGGGAAATATGATGAAGCATGGCCTTTTCTTGATCCGGTAATGGAAGGCGGAAGCGGTCGGGCAAACCATTTGCGAATTATTGCTGCGGGGATAATGTCGCACCGTAACGCTCCCAAATTTAGGGCTTTGTTGGAAGGTTCCAGTGCTTCTTTAGCGAAAGCTAGACTGCTGTTGGAAAAGAATCCTAAAGCATTCCCGACTAAGCTGACAGCCGAGCTTGGTCTTTCTGAATTATTTCTTCGCCTTGCCTCTTTTATGGGAGACAAGCAAAGTCTGATGAAGCCTATTGGTTTGGGGTTAGGGCGTGCATCCTCTTGGATGACACCCGATAATGCAGAGAGTTGGTTGGTCACAGCTGAAATTTTATCTTCTATCAGACAGTTATCAGATGCCAGAATTGCTCTTGATCATATTTTTGCCGACGATCCTTTTTATAATCTGGCTAATTCAATGAAAATATCGTTCTTCTTACAAGAAGGACGAAAGGATATGGCGCTCAATCTTGCTCGCCATGTTGTTGAGCAACCCGATGCAACTGTTGAAGATTGGTATAATTTAGCTGAAATAGAAGGCGATAACGGAAATTTTGAGGCAGCTTTATCCGCTTTGGCTCATGTTGAACGCGTAAAGTCTCAAGACTGGCAAATGTGGATATTAAAAGGCACTTTGTTAGATTCTGCTGGACGTTGGCCAGAAGCAAAAGCGGCCTATCAGCAGGCTGTTTCTTTGGCACCAGAGAATCCGATTACTTTGAATACCTTGGGATATTCACAATTGGAGAAGCGCGAAAATATTCAAGACGCAAGCTTGCTGATTATGAAGGCCTTGAAAGTGATGCCGCTTGATCCTGCGATTATTGATTCATTTGGTTGGAGCCAATATCTTTCTGGTAACATTAACACCGCGATTTTAGTTTTAGAAAAAGCCGTTCAAAATGCGCCGCAAGAATCTACTATTTCCGAGCATTTAGGCGATGCCTATTGGACGGCTGGACGGCATTTCGAAGCTCGCTATTCGTGGCAAGCCTCGTTAGTAACGGCAGAAGAAAAATCAATATCACGTATTAAGAAAAAAATAGAATTAGGTTTAACCTCTGATCTAGCTGCACCTTGAAAATAGTTATTTAAATTTATTGAGAATAAAAAACATTTAAACATATTAAATATTTTGATTTTTTAAAAAATTCTTTTTTTATAGTGTTATTTTAAATTAATATTTGCGCTTTATGTGAATTTTTTGCGAAAAAGATTCATGTGTTAATAACGGTATTTTATCTATTTTAAGCTACTCATTGTCGATTTTAAAAAATTCTGACTAAAGTTGTTTAGAAAACAGATGCAGAGTTTTCCTAATCCGTTATAGCCCTATTTTAAGAATGTTACGTCATTATTAGGAAAGTTTTTGCGGTGCCCAAGCTAACAGAAATAGCCTATGCCAAAATTAATCTGGCGCTTCATGTGCGGGGAAAAATGCCGAATGGTTATCACGCATTAGAGACTATTTTTGCTTTTGCTAAAGATGGCGATATTCTCCAAGCCGAAGTGAATGATACAGAAGATAATTTAACGATTACGGGTCCTTTTTCAGAAGGATTAGAAGCCAATAAAGATAATCTTGTTTTAAGGGCAGTCACAGCTTTACGGCAGGCCTGTCCTAATAAAATACCCGCTGGATTTTCTATTATTCTTGATAAAAGATTGCCCGTTGCAGCTGGTATCGGCGGCGGATCAGCTGATGCTGCGGCTATGCTGCGGATGATCGGGCAACATTATCAAATTCCTCATGAACTGCTTTTATCCCTTGCTAATAGTCTTGGTGCAGATGTGCCTGCTTGTGTTGATTCCTGTTTAGTAAGAGGGGAAGGCGTTGGCGAAAAACTGACACAGATTGGTGACCGGTCTTTGGAAGAAAAACCCCTATTATTAGTAAATCCTAGAGTATCCTGTTCGACCCCAATGATTTTTAAAAACTGGGATGGTATTGATCGAGGCGCATTGGATAGCGATGGGTCTATATTAGGTGCCGCCCGATCTGGGCGTAATGATTTGGAGCCACCGGCAAGGAAGATATTGCCGATTATTGGAGAAGTCGTTGAGTGGTTACAACAACAAAAAGGGGTCAGTTTTTCTCGGATGTCAGGATCGGGAGCAACTTGTTTCGCACTTTTTGATGAAATTGAAGACCGAGATGCGGCCTACAAAAAATTGAATATTGACCATCCAGAGTGGTGGGCTTTGTCGTCATTATTACGATGAATCTATAACGATGATTAAAATTTTAAAAAATATTTAAAATATTGTAAAAATTAAAAGTAATTAATTAAAGTTAATCTAAATAAAAACCTTATAGATGATATAAGATCGTCTATAAGGTTTTTTGTGTTTTTCTTAAGCGTAAATCGATAGAGGTTGAGTCGTGTCTTATCAAGTTTGGCATGATATCATAGGAGGTAACTCTTCTATTTTGTTGATTGTTGATCATGCTTCAGCTTTTGTCCCTGAAGATATTGATTTGGGAATCGACAAAAGATTATATGATGAGCATGTTGCCGTTGATAAGGGCGTTCAGACATTAGGCGAGCAGCTATGTCAGGCGTTACAATGCAACGGGGTTTTTGCGGCTCAATCTCGATTGGTTGTCGATCTCAACCGTGATGAGAATGATTTTTTAGGGCTGATGCCCGCCATTTCTGATGGCTATGTCATTCACGGGAATACAGGCTTGACCGCTGATGAAAAAGAAGCCCGTTTGTCGCGTTTCTATCGTCCCTATCACCAACATATTGATGATATTATTCAAAAACAGCGACCCCGGCTGATTATCTCTTTGCATAGTTTTACGCCTTGCTTGAAAAGCGACCTAAATTGTTATCGACCATGGCAGATCGGTTTGCTCTACAATAATGATGACCGAGCGACACAGATTGCTATTCCGTTATTAAAGCAAGCCCACCTTGTTGTTGGCGAAAATGAGCCTTATTCTGGCCGCATTCTGAATACGACAATGAATCGCCATGCAGAAAATAACCGTATTCCTTACCTGCTTTTTGAAATAAGGCAGGATATGTTGGAAGAGGCTAATACAATCGGAAATTGGTGCGCAATTTTGAAAAAGGTTATTAACGAAACGCTTATCTCGTTAAAAAATAAGTGATAAATATTCGGTGGACACCACAGGTTAAAAAAACCATGTGTTTTAGCTTTCCACTTTTAATATAAAAATTAAGTTTTTTTATCCTGCTATTACGGGCATATTTCTTTTCTCTATCGGGAAAGAGAATAATTTTTATTACCCTTGTTGACGCGATAGATATCATCCATATAGGCGCTAAACATAAGATATTAAATTTAAGGTATTAGTTCGATATACCGGAAGATGCACAAACAGGGCTTTAAACCTTTTCTTGTCCTCAATTTGAGGCCTTATCCTTGCATCATAGCAAGGGTAGATGTTTATTTCTCTGTTATGTGAAATTATTACAAATTCCGGTGCCAGAAGTGAGCGCCATAGCTATGACTATATCCAAACTAGAAACATTGCCACAGCATGATCGTTCGATCAGATCATCCGCTCTAAATCCACGCCCTATTTTACGACTACAGGCAATGAGAGCGGCAGAAATGGCAGCTATGAAATGCGGTAGCTCAGTAGATGATTTAATGGAAAAAGCCGGTAAGGTTGCCGCTTCTATCACACGTTCTTTTGCTGGGAACATGCCTGCTCTGATCCTTTGTGGCCCCGGCAACAATGGTGGCGATGGATATGTGGTTGCCCGTTATTTAGCAGAATGGGGGATTCCTGTCTCGGTTGCAGCCTATAGTGAGCCAAAGACTGATGCAGCGAAAAAAGCCCGTTCTCTTTTCTCTGGTAAAGTTACTTCTTTGGATGAAGCCGAAGCGGCACCTTTGCTTATTGATGCTTTATTCGGTGTTGGCATGTCTCGGTCGTTGGATAATGCCCTATTATCAAAATTAACAGCTTTATCGAAAGCCGCCTCGTTGCGCATCGCTATTGACGTCCCAAGTGGGGTCGATACTGATAAAGGTAGTTTATTATCTGATATTCCGGCTTTTGATCTGACAATTGCTATCGGAGCATTAAAGCCGGCTCACCGTTTGGAACCGTCCGCAACTATTTGTGGTCGGGTTGCAGTCGGGGATATTGATCTGACCATATCAAATCCCGATCTGATTGAAATACCCAAACCCCGTTTGGCAGCACCAACACCTGCTGATTATAAGTATAGCAGAGGCTATGTTGCGATTACAGCTGGCGCTATGGCCGGAGCTTCGCTTTTGTCTGCAGTTGCCGCACAGCGGGCAGGGGCGGGTTATGTCGCTCTGTTAGGCGGTGAAACCATTTCTGGCCCCATGGCTTTGGTGCATCGTTCATGGAGCCGCGAAGCTTTAGCGGACGAACGTATCAATGCGCTTGTTATTGGCCCTGGACTAGGAAGAGATGAATTAGGCGTTCAACGCCTTTCCATGGCTTTAGACACCTCTCATCCCTTGGTATTGGATGCGGATGCATTATTTTTATTAAGCCGTGAAGGCTTGGATTGCTTACGGAATATCCAACAACCAACAATTATTACTCCCCATGAAGGCGAGTTTAAACGTCTGTTTGAAGGAATTAGTGGCGATAAGTTGACCCGAGTGACCAAAGCGGCGGCGTTATCGGGTTTGGTCGTCGTTTTGAAGGGGGCCGATACCGTTATTGCAACCCCTGATGGTCGTGCCGCGATTTCCCAACCTGCCGTTTCATGGTTGGCCAATGCCGGAACCGGTGATGTCCTTTCGGGTATCTGTGGTGCTATGTTAGCGCGCGGTATGGATCCCTTCGATGCCGCCTGTACCGCAGTGTGGTTGCATGGTGAAGCGGCACGCCTAGCTGGTCCCGGAATGATTGCTGATGACCTGATCCATCACCTTCGTTCAGCCTTTGTGGAAGTAACAGTAGCCTCATGAAAAAAATTATACGCTTGGCATCAAAGGGAGACGGTGTGACTGAAGATGGGCAATTTGTCCCTAATTCGGTTCCCGATGACTATATATCCGATGATGGTAAATTAGAATTCGGGGCGCATCATATTGAACCCGTTTGTCGGCATTTCTCTGTCTGCGGCGGTTGCCGTTTACAATATGCGGATGAAGAAGTTTATAAAAATTTTCTTACCGACCGGATAGCCGAGGCTTTCCATCAGCAAGCTTTATCGGCTCCCGTGTTAAAAACAGCTCATCTGTCGCCCCCGTATAGTCGTCGAAGAGTAGCCTTGAGAGCGTTTAAGGCCGGTAAAAAGCTGACCTTGGGCTATAACAAAACCTCTAGCCACCAATTGGTGGATATCGTTGAATGTCCTTTATTGGACAAAAATCTGTTTAAGGCCGCCATGGATTTGCGCAGTTTTTTGCAAAAATGGCTGGCTCCACGATCTTTAGCACAGATAGAAATGACGTTAGCAGATCAAGGAATTGACTGCTTGCTCGTTATGCCATTCCCTGAAACGCTTGAAGCAACCGAAGCAATTACCGCTTTTGCAGCAGAGAAAGGTTTCGCTCGTCTTTCAATCGACCAAGGCTATGGCGTTGAAACGCGTTGGGAATCGGAACGGGTTACTGTAACATTAGGCGCTGTACCTGTTGCGTTGCCCGCACATGCCTTTTTACAGGCGACCAAGGATGGCGAACAGACTTTAGTCCATATGGTCAAAGAGGCTGTTGGCGATGCCCGTTTTGTAGCTGACCTTTTTTCGGGTTTAGGAACCTTTGCCCTTTCTTTTGAAAAAGATAAACGCGTCTATGCCGCTGAAGGTATGCGTGATGCTGTTCTTGCTTTAAAACAGGCCGCAGCCCTTGCTGGAAAGGCTGTTTTTGTTGAGCATCGAGATCTATTCCGCCGCCCTTTACAAAAAGATGAGTTGGTTCGGTTCGAATGTATTATTCTTGATCCGCCAAGGGCTGGCGCCAAAGAGCAAATAGCCAATTTAGCCATATTGCCTAATGGACGGATTGTTTACGTTTCTTGTAACCCTGCAACCTTTGCCCGTGACGCTAAAACACTTTTGGAAGCTGGATGGGTATTGCATTGGGTGAAGCCAGTTGGCCAATTCCCATGGTCCTTGCATGTTGAAATGGTCGGACTTTTTACAAAAATGTAAAATTTATGGTATGATCTTACCCCAATATTTTATGGTAATAAAGGCAACAGCGGAATGCAAAACGATCAGGATTATGGAAATAAATTAAATCCTGCATGGGATGAAAAGGGTTTAATTACAGCCGTTTTGACCGATGCAAAGACCGGCCTTTTATTGATGGTCGCCCATATGAACAAAGAATCCTTTGAACTGAGTATGGCAACCAAAGAGGCTACCTTCTGGTCACGCTCTCGCAAAAAGATCTGGCGCAAGGGAGAAGAATCCGGTCATGTTATGAAAATACAGGAAATTCGTATTGATTGTGATCAGGATACCCTTTGGTTGAAAGTTATCCCTATGGGACCGGCCTGCCATACAGGTGCACAAAGTTGTTTTTATCGGTTAGTCGAAGATGGACATCTGGTAACAATACCCAAAGATAAAATATAAGAACCAATAGAATATAGGGGAAAAAGCATGGCAAGCCAGACGATTATGATCGTCGAAGACGATGCTTCTTTACGAGCGTTAATTGCTCGCGTGCTGAAAGAGAATGGCTACATACCTTGTCCAGTAGGCTCTGGCGAAGAAATGTGGGAAGAGTTACAAAGCCGAACGGTCGATCTTATTTTAATGGATGTCATGCTGCCTGGTAAAAACGGGTTGGATCTAACTCGCGAATTACGCAGCAACAGCCAATATATGGCAATTCCGGTTATTTTCTTGAGTGCGCGCGATGACGAAACTGATCGAGTTGTCGGATTAGAACTGGGTGGGGATGATTATATCCCGAAGCCTTTTGGTAAAAAAGAATTGGTAGCAAGAGTTCGTGCCGTTTTGCGACGCAGTCAAGCGGTTAAAGAAGCGGATGGGAATCCACAAAGTCACCTTATTCATTTTGAAGGCTGGGTACTTGACCCTGACCGCCGTGAACTTCATTCTCCGACAGGGGCTGGCGTCGAATTGTCAGGTGCCGAATTTGATCTGCTCTTATCCTTTTTACAACATGCACAACGAGTGATCGGACGCGAAAGGCTGTTAGAATTATCTCGCAGTCGGCTAAGCGAGGCTTCTGACCGAAGTATTGATGTTTTAGTCAGTCGATTGCGTCGTAAACTGTCTAGCCAAACAGAGGCTGGTGACATGATACGCACCATTCGCGGGGTCGGCTATATGTTTACAGTACCGGTTTCTCAGGATTGAGGTGGCCTCATAATCTTTTTCGGCAGCTTTCGCCGGGTTTAGCCGGAAGGATTGCAATTGTTCTTTTGGCAACGATGTTGCTTGAATTACTGCTCAGCCTCGTCTTTTCGGAAGAGGCGAGCCAACTTACCTATGTTGCGGATGCCACTCAGGCTATTACCGAACGGGTGCTGGTCGCAAGGCGGATTATCAGTCAGGATAGGCCGTCACGACGTCCGATGATTGCCAATAATTTTTCCAATCGAGAAATCCGTTTTTTTTGGTCTCGTGATCAAATTAAACATATTCATATCAATAGCGACAGCCATCTGGTTGATCTGATCCAAGGTCAAATTCTAAGCCACGATTCCCAAATATTGCCTATGGATATTCATATAGATCTTGCCCCTAAATTGGGACGGGATCACTTATTGGGTCAAATAAAGCTATCCGATGGAAGCTGGCTAGTTTTCCAAACATTGGTACCCAATCCAGCTATGCCTTGGCTAACTAATCGCCTCACAACAGCTATCATTCTTGTTATTGGCGCTGGATTAGTCGGTGGATTAATCATCCAAGCCTTTGTGACGCCCTTACGCTCTCTCTCCAAAGCCGTTGCCAAGGTTGGTGATGGGAAACAGCATATATTCAAAGAAACAGGACCTAAAGAATTACGGCATGTCGCGCAGGCCTTTAACCAGATGCAAATGCGCATTGAGCATATGCTACGGGAAAGAACCGAAATGCTGGCCGCCGTTAGCCATGATTTACGGACACCACTTGCCCGTTTGCAATTACGGGCAAGTTTTATTGAAGAAGATGACATCCGTGAAGCTGTAGAGGCTGACCTTCAAGAGATGGCCACGATGATTAAATCTGTCCTGCAATTTCTGCGCGGTGATCAAGATCCTGAAGTTAAAAGATTAACCGATATTGTGGCGATTATCGAAACCTTGGTCAATGCAGCTAAAGATGCAGGAAAAGATATTTCTTATGAAGGACCTTCCCATTACGATGTAACAACTCGCCCTCTTCTTATGAAACGCGCCATTAGTAATCTGATCGAAAATGCTCTTCATTATGGAAAAAAGGCGATTGTTCGCTTCCATCATGATGAAAATGGAGTGTATATCCAAGTTGATGATGCCGGACCCGGTATTCCAGAAGATCAGATCGAACAAGTCTTGCAACCTTTCCGGCGATTGGATACAGCCCGCCAACGCAATACGGCTGGCCTTGGGTTAGGATTGGCGACTGTCGATCGGACGGTAAAAAGAGAAGAGGGCAAACTGTCTCTAACCAATCTTCAAGAAGGCGGTTTACGAGCAGAAATATTTCTGCCAGCAGCGCAGAATAAAATACGTAAAAAGGATGGGGGAAAAGGCTATTATTTTTCAGCACGCAAAGGATTGGAACTGCTTCGTCGGCCAAAATAATGCTTTTTAGACATTATTTCCGTCAAATACATCGAATATGTTTACTTTCTGTTGGGTTGATATCGCTTTCAGCCCATGCTGAAGACGTATCCACTCCAAAAACAGATAGCGGTAATAAAGCAGCGTCACCTAATCCTGCCATTGACCCTTTTGATCCGTCATTTTTTGATCATTTGCCGACGTTATCCCAACCTTCCATAGAAGCCTCTAAAGCAGATGGATCATCCCATTTACCCTTAAGAACATCAGAATCTTCATCTCAAGGAGAAAATTCTAATGGCAGAGGGGTTAAAGCTTTAGACACCGAAACTGTTTCAGATCCGAAGAACCTCTTGGCTAATTCTGACGCATCAGAAGAAAAAACGGCACAGAATATCGAAGAGACAACTTCTGTTACGCTTGATCCTGCCTTATCAGAACCACTGCCCGACCTTTCTCACTTTATGCCTGATATGAATGAACATGTGGTTCTTGCCAAAGAAAGTGACGACCTCCGATACAAGGTAGATGCCAAAGGTCTCAGCAATATCGATACTGATCAGGCTTTCAAAAACTATTCTGTTTTACTATCGAATAAGAATAAGGCCGATAGCCTATCGGTTATTGGTGCTAGAGCAACCAATGACCAAGAGTTGATTAACCGGATTTTACGATCTCAAGGCTATTATGATGGCAAGGCAGCTCTTTCTATTACTCCGATAGAAAAAGGGCAGTATAATGTTCGCTATGATGTCAATGCAGGTTCGATCTACAAGCTAGGACAAATAAATTTGACCGGCAGTGAGGATGAACCTCTAAGAATTGCCCGCGTCGCATTAAATTTGCATAGAGGGGATCCGATTATTGCGACCCATATAGAGCAGGCTGAAAATAATATTCTCATAACTCTGCCGCATTATGGTTATCCTTTTGCAAAAATTGGCGATCGGACAATCCTGCTGGATGATGAAACGCATACAGGTGACTATACATTACCCGTAAATGCAGGAAATATTGGATCTTACGGTTCTATTATCGTTAGCAACAATAAGCATATTGTTCTGGATGCCAAACACATCTCTCATATTGCGCGTTTTAAAGAAGGTCAGCGCTATGATAGCCAGATGGTTGATGATCTCCGCCAAGCTCTAGCGGCAACCAGTCTATTTTCTTATGTTTCAGTTGAACCCATTGCAACAGGCCGAAAACGCGAAGATGGAAGCGAAATTGTGGATCTCGACGTTAGGCAGGGACGAGGAAAGAAACACAGCATTGCTGTTACGGGTGGTTATGGCACGGGTGAGGGCTTTAAGGCGCAAGGTAGCTGGATCAGCCGTAATTATTTCCCACCCGAGGGATCATTAACTTTTTCGGGGATTTTGGGGACTCGCCAACAACAGCTTTCTGCTCTCTTTAACCGAAATAATGCTGGGGCAAGAGACCGTGTTATTCAAATTGGTTTGACTGCAGGTCGGGAGAGATACGACGCTTATAATGGTTATAGCTTTTCTCTCGGAGGGAGCTTGTCGCGACAATCTACCCAGTTATGGCAAAAGCGCTGGACTTATTCTATCGGAGCAGAATTAACACAGACCAACGAGCGGAGTTATGATTTCTCTCGATCCGAAAGATTAACCCGTTCTTATCTGATCGCGGCGCTTCCCGGACAATTGGGATATGACCGCTCCAACAATCTGATGAATCCAACTAAAGGTTACCGCTTGAATATGCGTTTGAGTCCTGAAACTTCAATCGGTTCTGGGCTACGTGGCTATGTCCGAATGCTTTTCGATGCGAGCGGTTACTACCCTGTAGCAGATAATGTTGTGCTGGCTGGTCGGTTTCGCGTTGCCTCTATTGAAGGTGCCTCGGTTCAAGAACTGGCGCCCTCTCGTCGGATTTATGCAGGTGGCGGCGGCTCTGTCCGTGGCTATGGTTATCAGCAGTTAGGCCCCAAAGACCCATATAAAGATGCCGTGGGCGGACTGTCCGAAGAAGAGCTTGCTTTCGAAGTGCGTTACCGTTTTGGTAATTTTGGTCTTGTGCCTTTCATTGATGCAGGGCAGGTATATGAAGACGCTATCCCAACCTTCCATAATTTAAGATTTGGTACTGGTTTGGGTGCTCGTTACTACACCGCTTTTGGTCCTTTCCGCATTGATCTTGCGACACCTATAGCTCGGCAGCCTGGAGAATCGCGTATTTCAGTATATATTTCGATCGGTCAGGCTTTCTAATGGCGGATCAAAATTACAATCCAGAAAGACAAGAAAATTCTTCGGATTCTATTAAGGAAAAGAACCCGAATATAGTCGCACAACCTGAAAACACCGAAGCAAATCCAAATAAGACATCACCATTTCAAAATTTGAAACATATTTTGGGATGGGGATGCGTCTTTCTGAGTGGGATTGCGCTTTTTATTATCGCGCTTATTTTGTTTCTAGATACGTCTACTGGCCATCAGCTTATTGTTCGTTATATCAATAAATACACAACAGAATCAGGCTTAAAAGTTAAAATACAGCGTATCGATGGTTCTATTTATCAGGCCTTTCGTTTGGTCGATATCGAGGCTTATGATCAGCGTGGGCGTTTCCTTGATGCACCTTCACTATTTGTCGAATGGCGGCCATTGGATTATCGCTACGGTATTATCACTATCAAAAAACTCCATGCGCCTAGAATTGAAGTCTTACGAAATCCAGAACTAAAACCGACAAAATCAAATCCTGATGCGCCTTTGTTGCCTGACATCCATTTGGATATCGATCAGATACATTTAGATAGAATAGATATTTCTAAAAATCTGGATGGCCAAAATCATCGTTTGCACATGCATGGCCGGCTTGCTTTGATAAAAGGGCAGATAACCGTCAAGGCGGAGGCTGGAGCTGACAAAGGACAAGATATCAGCGGCGGAGATACACTCTCTTTACAATTTGATGCTAAACCAACGGCTAACCTTCTGATTGTTGAAGCGCATTTGCATGCGCCTGTCGGCGGGGTTGTAGATGGCCTGACCCGCCTTGGTAAACCGCTTACGATGGATACCGCTGGAAAAGGAAATTGGCAAGATTGGCGCGGGTATATTCAAGCACAATCGGGCGATAAGAAATTACTGGATTGGCAAATACATAATAAAGATGGGTCTGTTCATCTGGATGGGGCGGTTTATCCCAGTGAATTATTACCAGATCAGCCTTCGTTGCAGGCTTTCTTTAAGAAAGGCTTACAGATTGATCTGACGACCCATAATCATAAAAACGTTGTCGATATTCGAGGGGCTATTACCGGAGAAATGTTCCGCCTTACTGCCCTTGGGGGTGTCGATTGGAAATCGAGCCGCTTTAATAACATGTCAGTCGATTTGGCTATTCCCAATAGTCAAAAATTCCTTGGCGATGATTTATCCTTTAAGAACTTTACATTTTCTTCAGTGTTATCGGGTCTTGTCAGATCGCCTAACATTGATTGGCGGTTAAAGGCTGGTCAGATTGGTTGGCAGGAGAAGATTGCCGAGAACATTCAATCCAGAGGTAAGATGCTTGTAGATGGCGATCATTTATCCATGCCTATGGGATTATCTGTTGGAAAAATTTCAGGTCTTGATCCGCGCTTAGTCAATCTACTGGAAAATTTAAAAATAGAAGGTGCGATCAATTATGGTGATCATGTTTTGCGAGTTGATCACAGCAATATAAGTAGTCGATATATTCATGCGAACACCACCATCATCACCGATTTGGTAACAAAAAAATGGCGTGCGGCGGTTAAAGGCGGGATTGATCCGTATAAAATAGACGGTATTGGCCGATTAAGCCTGACAATTGATAGTCATCTTCAGCCCGAAAAAAATGGGGGGCTAGGCATGGTCGGCGAGATGATGATCAAGGGACGTGATTGGCAGAAACCAGCTTTGGCAAAAGCTTTTGGTGGTGAAGCTGTTTTACGGACAGATATGATCGCCAATGCCATGGGTAATATAAGAATGCCAAGATTTAGCCTTGCTTCTCCAGAATTCCATCTAGAGGGTAACGGTGGATACCAGCCTAAAGGCAATATCAATCTTTTTGTTCGGGGTAAGTCAAAAAGCTATGGTGCCATGACTCTTGATGTCGGGGGTATGGTTTCTCATCCTGTAATCAAGGCAACGGCTTTGGGTCTGACCGTTAATGGCAATTTGGCTCAAACAAAAAGTAACCTTTATCACGGGCAATTTGAACTGAACGGGCGGGGATTGGATGGTATCATTCGCTTGACAGAAGAACAGGCAACACAAGCCGTTAATGCCGATATTGCTATCGACAAAGCCCGTTTCGTCTATAGTCAGCCAATTGACATTGAAAGTGGACGGCTAAGAGGAAAGGCTGTTTTTTCAACAGATCCGGCTTTTCAAGTTGAAGCCTTGCTGAATAATATTCGCTATAATGATTTTCTATTAAAGCAAGCTGCTGGACGCGCTTTTTATCAAAAAGAGCAAGGGGAGGGGGGGCTCACTTTACAGGGAAATCTACCTGCAGCGGGCGCTTCTCCCGTTCCATTTAATGCAGCTATTCACAGCAGTTTTTCTGCGGATGTCATTAGAGCCAACGCGCAAGGAAATGTCGCCCATCTCAACTGGCATATGGCTGCGCCTGTTGAAATCCGTTCTGGTAAAAATGGCTATGACATATCAAAAATAGTAATCCAGCTTCCCAAAGGACATATCGATCTATCCGGCCATTATGGTGGGCAAAATAGTTATGCCGCACTTCAAATTGCCGATATCGATTTATCTGAAGCCAATCTATTGTGGCCTGAAATCAATTTAAGTGGTCAACTGTCGGCCGTAGCAAACGCTGATTTGACGGGTAATATTCCTCAGATATCCGCTCGCTTGGCTTTAAATAATTTTACACGAGTTTCTGTCACCGGATTATCTCAACCTGTTAATTTGGTCGTGGCCGCTACCAATGATAAAAATGGTTTGGTTTCTGAAGCTGTAATCCGCCAAAAACAGACAATGATTGGGCAAATGCGCCTAGGCGTTACGCCTAATTATGCTCCTGAAAAACAACATAAAGTTGATTGGATAGAAGCCTTAAGAAAAGGCCGATTAAGCGGAGGCATTCGCTATAATGCTGATGCCGATATTCTATGGTCAATGAGTGGTGTCAGTGGTCAATCTATAAGAGGCCCCTTGGCCATTGCTGCTGATATTTCCGGTGAGGTTGAAGCGCCTGTTTTAACCGGTCTTATTCGAGGCCGATCACTCCGTTACGAAAATAGCAGCTATGATACCCTTGTTTCTTCAATTGATGTTGATGGGCATTTCGACCGATCAAAATTCTTTTTGGATAAAATGACAGGCAAAGCCGGCAAAGGCACACTTACGGCTAAGGGCTATGCCAGCTTTGATGCGGCAAGTGATTATGATTCAGCCTTGAATATTACATTAGACAAGGCAACGCTTGCCCGCGCCGACGAAATGAAATCAACTGTTTCAGGTAACCTTGATATCACAAGTAATCGTAAGGATGGCGGTTCCATCAAAGGTAAGTTGAAGTTACCTGAAACCCGTTATCGTTTTATCATGGACAACAAAGAAACGGTTCACGACTTATCCGGTGTTAAGCGTAAAGGACAGGTTGAAGACACAGCCGCTCATGAAATGAAAGAATCTTCAGCCTCTGCCTCTATACTGGCCTCGGCGTGGAAGCTGGATATTCGGATTTCTGCTCCTGATCAGTTATTTGTTGCAGGTATGGGATTGGAGTCCGAGTGGGAAGCTGATTTACGCGTCAGAGGAACAGCCACTGCGCCCAATATCACAGGGGATATGCGGGTTATCCGAGGTACCTACAGTTTTGCTGGCCGCCGTTTCGATATTGATCATGGTGAAATTCAGTTTACAGGCGGAAATCCACCCAATCCGGCACTTGATATTACAGCCGAGGCAACGGTTGATGATATAACCGCTACGGTAAAGATCAGTGGTTTTGCCAATAAACCGGAAATTACTTTTTCATCCTCACCGTCATTGGCACAGGATGAAATTCTATCGCGCTTGCTGTTCGGTTCTTCTGTAACCAGCTTGTCAGCCGTTCAAGCCGTACAATTGGCAGCCGCCTTGAATACACTTCGGACAGGCGGCAAGGGGTTTGATCCACTGGATAAACTGCGTTCTGTGATCGGCATTGATAGATTACGGGTTGTTGGAGCAAATAGTTCGACAGGCCAAGGTACGTCTTTAGCAGCCGGAAAATATCTCTTCAAAAATGTGTATATGGAAGTGATTACCGATACTCATGGTTTTACAGCAACCCAGATCAGAATATCTTTGACCCGAACCCTGTCACTTCTAAGTGAAGCCAGTAGCTTCGGGTCATCCAATGTCAGTTTGCGTTATTCAAAAGATTATTAGCCTAACCAACTGGTTAGAGCCCAATGCGCTCTGACCGCTGTTTTCCATAATTCAGGAAGAACGAGGTCATCTGGCGTAATCTTTTCAGGCCAGAAATTTTCGACGAGTTGATAGAGCTTTTCCCATCTTTTCGGTGTCAAGATAAAGCGCTGATCAACGGCGTCCAAAGCAGCTTTAGATAGTGGCACTCGCAATCGCAGGCAGGCAGGCCCTCCGCCATTTGCCATACTTTCACGGACATCGACCACAACTGCTTTTTTAATTGGATTGTTACCGCTAATAATCCGGTTGACCGTTTCCAAAACTGCAGGATCGCTTTTTACTTCCTGAGGTAAAATAAGCGCCATTGTCCGGTCTTTTAAGGTAACAATTTGGCTATTAAACAGATAGCTTTTAACGGCCTGTTCCAAAGTAATATTATCAATAATAATCGGAATAAAACCGTCAATTTTTTCGGCTATCCGCTTTATCCATTCGCCTTGGTCTTCAAAAGCTTCGGCATGTGCTAGCAAGACATACTCATTAGCCACGGCGACGACATCATTGTGAAAAGCGCCTTTAGCAATTGCCTCTTTTTTCTGAGGGATAAACCATGCCAAATCAGGTTTCACCTCTCCCAATCGAGCCACCGCCTGACTTGCCCGCAGTTTTTGTCTTGCCGGATAAATATCGTTTTTCTCGCCATAGACAAAAATATTTATTCCAGTGCGCCCATGTGCTGAGGTAATTCGCATGTGGTTTGCGGCGCCCTCATCGCTGAAATGCTGTCCGCAAGGCAAGGGATGGTGCATAGCAAAGAAACAGCTATTGGAAAAAATTTGGTTTAGCTGAGCATAGGTTGTTTGCGCTTCCAGATGACGATGTAGCATCGTTGCTAGATTAGCTGTTATAAAGTGAACACGGCCATCATGGCTGTCAAATTCAGAAATAACCGTTGCTGCATTGGCCGCCCACATTGAAGAAGCAGAGCAAAGATTATTAAATAACAGCCGATCATCCTTCGCAGCTTGCTTCAAAATAGTCTTGTCATCACCTTTATAACCCAGATGGTGCAACAAATGGGTAACGGGTCGTAGAGGAGGTAAAAACACCCCTTGAGTTAGCCCCATATCCATCAGGTGCTTCATTTTTTCTATTCCCTGAAGCGCCGCTTGCCGCGGATAGGATGGCTGACCAGCATGAAGGGCGCTGGCGACATTTCCCCGCGATAATCCCGCATAATTGTGGGTGGGACCGATCAAACCATCAAAATTCACTTCAGAAACAATCATGTTTTTTCCTTTTTTGGTCTATCAATGGCAATGCATTAAGTAGATTCTATCTGGAAAGACGCGGCGGAAGGGCTTTCGACCTAAATTTTTAATCAAGATTGGTTTAAAGGTTAATAGGATATAAAATGAAACCTGTTTTTATTGGTATCGCTGATACTAGATTATCAGATCAGGAAAAAAAGCTATTCCGTCAATATGAACCTGCCGGTTATATTCTTTTTCAGAGAAATATTACAGACCGTACGCAGCTAAAGAAATTGACGGCAGATTTGAGAGCCAATAGCCAACAGAATATTCCAATTTTAATTGATCAGGAGGGGGGACGGGTCGCCAGAATGAAGCCGCCGGTCTGGCCAGCTTTTCCTGCCGCCGCCCGATTTGATGAGCTTTATCAGAAAGCGCCGGTTAGTGCGATTGAAGCTGTACGTGCCAATAGCCATGCACTGGCTTTATTATTACAGGATGTTGGCATCAATGTTGATTGTATGCCGTTATTGGACCTCCGTGATCCTGAAGGTGATAACATCATCGGAGATCGCTCTTTTGGTCATAATCCCGAACAAGTCGCAGCCTTAGGACGGGCGGTATTAGACGGGCTGGCAAAAGGCAGCGTTTGCGGCATTATTAAACATATTCCGGGACATGGCCAAGCCAAAGTGGACAGTCACAAAGCCTTGCCAGTGGTTGATAGTCCTATCGAAATATTGGAACGGGATATCAGGCCTTTTCAACATTTACGTAATGCGAAAATGGCGATGACCGCCCATATTATTTATCAGGCATGGGATGAGGAAAGCTGCGCCAGCTATTCTTCAAAAATTATCCACGATATTATTCGCAAAAAAATCGGTTTTGAAGGTCTTCTTATGTCCGACGATATCGGCATGAATGCTCTGGATGGTGATCCGGTAACACGGGCGCTACGCGTTTTTGATGCCGGTTGCGATATAGCGCTCCATTGCTCCGGAAAATTCGATGAGATGAAAGCTATTTTAGAAAATATGGATGAGATCAGACCAGAAAGCTTTGCTGCCTTGGAAAAGGTAACCAATGAATTTTCAAGCGCTTCTGATTTTGATTTGGATAGAGCAGAGAATAAAGCTCTTTTTGATCGCTGCATTGCCGAGCGCGATGCTTTATTTCTAGAAGCAGCAGTCTAGTCCTCCATTAAAGGCACTGAAAAAACGGACAACAGCGGTTTTTCCAAAAACCTTTTGAACATACTGGCAAAATCCTGAAAAATATCACTTTTTTCATGTGCCAAAAAGGCGGCATGATCTTGCCAACGCTCATTCAGAATAAAGCGGGGTGGCTGGCTTTTGTCATATCCAATATGGAAAGCCAGATAGCCTTCTTCTGTTTTTGATTGGTCGGCATAATGAAGCAAAGCCTGCTGAAGAGCTTCCTGTTGATCGGCCTTAGCCGTTAGAATGGTGGTAATATCAAACTCGGCTGTCATATTCATATTCCATCTGAAAAAATATGTTTACCTATCTGTAATCATAGAATTTTTAAAATTTTAGCCCTGAAAGAATTAAAGCGCCGTCTAAAGCATCACCTTGGGATGGACTTAATTTACAGGAAATATGGTTTGAAAGCCATGGCATAAAGGGGGCAGCCAATCCGCCCATCAAACAGCAGCGCGCTACCCCTTTTTGAAAAATGACTTCAATAAAATTTTCGATATAGGCAACGGCCTTTTGGATAATAGAATAGGCGACAGGATCACCCTCTATGCCAGCTTCTATAACCCAAGGGGCAAAAAGAGCGTAATCTGTTGCTGTTGCGGCATCCATCCATGCGACCAATCCTAATATATCATCTGAAAAATGATGGATAACCCTTTCTGTAAAAATAGTTTTTTGAATACGACCATCATAAGCTCTTAGGCTATGCCGAATAGATTCCAAGCCTAACCATGCGCCACTGGCTTCATCGGAAATAGGGAATCCATACCCGCCTAATGTTTCGCTTTTTCCGTCTATTCGGATATGGGCAATGCTGCCGGTGCCTAATATAAGAATGGCACCGTCATGCCCCCGATGCGCGCCAATATTAGCAATTTCATCATCACCAGTATAGCGTATTGCAGCAAAAGGAGATGGCATTTCTTCAAGGGCTCGTTGTAGACCCGGACGAGAAAGGCCAGCGATTCCAAAAGCGGCATGGACAGATGACCAGTCGTTTTTATTCAAGCCAGCCTCTTGGCAAGCCAGTTCAGTCACTTGCATCAACAAAGGCCAAAGATTGGCAATTCCGATACGGGCATTGGCTGCCCCGATTTCTGCGCTACCAAGAATACGGCCATTCTGATCGGTCAAGCGTGACCGGCAATGACTTCCTCCAGCATCAACCCCCAAAAAATAGACCATTTCAGAATTCCACTGATTAGATTTGACCCTTTGATTGCGATTAAATCGCGATAAATCCAAGATATTACAGCTCGTTGCCAGAAATTTTTCAAAATCTGTTGGTTCTTGTCACCTTATTTATGAATCTGTTTTTTTGAATTAGGTATTTTCTTTTTCTTTTTGACATTTAAGCTGGCGGGTCAATTTCAGGGAGGGGTTATGTCTCGATTAAAGCTCAGTGTAAATTTATCAGCTATGAAAAAATATCTGATGCGAGGTAGTGTCGTTGCCTCGCTGACCTCCATTCTAGCGATACCAGCCTTATCCTCTGCACCGGACAAGACGATTTGGCCAGAAAATGGCGATATCGCGATGCATTTTTCGGCACCGACTGCGCATTATGATTATGAAAAGCAGGAGGTCATGATCCCGATGCGAGATGGTGTTAAATTACACACTGTCATTGTTGTTCCGAAAAACGGTCGTAACCTTCCTATCCTGTTAACGCGAACGCCCTATGATGCGTCTAGTCGAACAAGCCGCAGTGATAGCCCCTCTATGCTGGCAACCTTACCAGAGGGAGATGAGGTTTTTGTCCGTGACGGGTATATTCGTGTTTTTCAGGATGTGCGGGGCAAATATGGTTCCGAAGGTGTCTATGTCGTCACTCGTCCGCCCGTTGGTGATTTAAACCCGACCAAAGTCGATCATACAACCGATGCGTGGGATACGATTGAATGGCTGACCAAACATATTCCTGAAAGCAATGGTCGTGTTGGTATGATTGGTTCTTCTTATGAAGGATTTACCGTTGTCGCGGCCTTGCTTAATCCACATCCTGCGTTGAAAGTTGCCGCACCGGAAAGCCCGATGGTTGATGGCTGGATGGGGGATGACTGGTTCCATTACGGCGCGTTCCGACAGGCGGCTTTTGACTATTTTCTCCGGCAAATGACCGCAAAAGGGACAGGTGCACCGCCTGTCCATGGTGCTTATGATGATTACAAGGCTTTCCTTGAAACCGGATCGGCAGGCAATTGGGCAAAAAAAGAAGGTATTGACCAAATTCCTTGGTGGCAACGTCTAAGCATCCATCCGGCTTATGATAAATTCTGGCAAGGGCAGGCTTTAGATCAGTTAGTGGCCGCGCATCCTTCTCATGTCCCAACCATGTGGATTCAAGGACTCTGGGATCAGGAAGACATGTGGGGCGCTATCCATAGCTTTGAATCTTTAAAAAATGCAGGCCATATTGATACCAATTA
The DNA here is from genome assembly GCF_000175255.2 of Zymomonas mobilis subsp. mobilis ATCC 10988. Taxonomy (NCBI): domain Bacteria; kingdom Pseudomonadati; phylum Pseudomonadota; class Alphaproteobacteria; order Sphingomonadales; family Zymomonadaceae; genus Zymomonas; species Zymomonas mobilis. Next base: position 185,133 of record NC_017262.1, read on the forward strand.
TCTGGTGATGGGGCCTTGGCGGCATAGTCAGGTCAATTATAACGGTTCTTCATTGGGGGCTTTACATTGGGATGGGGATACCGCGCTCCAATTCCGGCGTGATACATTGCTGCCTTTCTTTAACCGCTATCTGAAAGATAAACAGCCAGCAGAAGAAACACCCAAAGCCTTGATTTATAATACCGGCGAAAATCATTGGGATAAATTGAATGACTGGCAAACGGACAAGGAAAAGCAACTCACACCGCTTTATTTACAGGCACAATCAGCTTTATCCTTTACCAAGCCGACATCTGGTAATGCCCCTTCGGATCAATATATTTCTGACCCTAAAAAGCCGGTGCCTTATCTGCCAACACCAATCACCTTTGCCGATACAACACGTTGGAAACAATGGTTGGTCGAAGATCAGCGCTTTGCCGCCAGCCGTCCTGATGTTTTGACCTATGAGACACCGGTTCTTGATCATCCCGTAAAATTAAGAGGTGCGCCTTTCGCCAATCTTTTAGCAGCAACGACTGGAAGTGATGTTGATTGGGTGGTGAAGTTGATTGACGTTTATCCCGATGAGATGCCCTCTGATCCCAAAATGGGAGGATATCAACTGGCGATCAGCATGGATATTTTCAGAGGCCGTTATCGCAACAGTTTTGAGAAGCCGTCACCCGTGCCAGCCGGAAAAGTCCAACAATATCGCTTCCGTTTACCGGTTGTTGATCATGTTTTTCTGCCGGGGCATCGGATTATGGTTCAAATTCAGTCAAGCCTTTTCCCGCTTTATGATCGTAATCCGCAGCGTTATGTCGAAAATATTATGTTCGCCAAGCCTTCTGATTATGCGGCAACCGTAGAAACGGTTATGCATTCACCGGATCAGGCAAGCTCGGTTGAATTGCCGATTATCCCATAAATCTTTGAGAATAAATCCACTACTGGGGAAGCTGTTTTTCAGCTTTCTCGGTAGTAGAAAAACAAGTTTTAAATTCTGTCAGTTAAGACTTGCTATTCTGTTTCTGCTCTCTATGTTCACCTTATGTTCTTCATGCTGTTCCGGTATATTCGACGCAATCCTGACATTATGCCGGTTGATGCCTTAAGAGAGACGTTATAGGAGAAGGGGGGTAGCGATGGCTCCGCAAAATAAGGTTACGACTTCCGGTAAGGATAATAATATGGACAAGCAAAAAGCCCTTGAAGCGGCTTTGGCTCAGATTGACCGCGCTTTTGGTAAAGGTTCGGTTATGCGCTTGGGGTCTCGTGAAAAAATCGAGATTGATACAATTTCCAGCGGATCACTTGGCCTTGATATTGCGCTGGGCATTGGTGGCTTGCCCCGTGGCCGTATCGTCGAAATCTATGGTCCTGAAAGCTCGGGTAAAACAACTTTAGCCCTCCATGCTATCGCTGAAGCACAAAAAGCAGGTGGAACAGCGGCCTTTGTCGATGCTGAACATGCGCTTGATCCGGTCTATGCCAAAAAACTGGGCGTTAATACGGATGATCTAATCGTCTCTCAGCCTGATACGGGTGAGCAGGCTCTGGAAATTACAGATACCCTGATCCGTTCTAACGCTGTTGATATATTGGTTGTCGATTCTGTTGCGGCCTTAACGCCTCGCGCTGAAATCGAAGGCGAAATGGGCGATAGTCACGTTGGTTTGCAAGCCCGTTTGATGAGTCAGGCGCTTCGCAAAATTACCGGCTCAATCAACCGCTCTCAAACTTTGGTTATTTTTATTAACCAAGTCCGGATGAAAATCGGGGTTATGTATGGCAACCCTGAAACGACAACGGGCGGTAACGCTCTGAAATTCTATGCCAGCGTTCGGCTTGATATCCGTCGTGTAGGACAAATTAAAGATCGCGATGAAATCGTTGGTAATGCCACCCGTGTCAAAGTGGTAAAAAACAAGCTGGCTCCGCCTTTCAAGCAGGTTGAATTCGATATCATGTATGGAGAAGGTGTCTCCAAGATGGGCGAAATTCTCGATCTAGGCGTAAAGGCCGGTATTATCGACAAGTCAGGTTCATGGTTCAGTCATGATTCCGTTCGCATCGGTCAGGGACGTGAAAATGCCAAAACGTTCTTGCGTGAACATCCTGAAATGACTGAAAAAATTGAAAAAATGATTCGTCATAATACGGCTGAAATTGCCGACGAAATGCTGGATCCATCTATCCCTGAAGATTAGGTTTTTGACCAAAAATCTAATCTTGAAAAGAGGTCAGTTTTATCTGGCCTCTTTTTTGTATTGGATTCATCAGTAAAATGGAAAAGATCAGCATCATTAAAAAATGCCTTGAAGCTGCATATTCAGGGCTAAAAACGGTCATTGATTATGCCTTACCGCCACGCTGCCCAAATTGTGGCGCGGTCATTCTGGCTGATCATAGTTTTTGTGTTGAATGTTGGCAATCTCTTCACTTCTTGGTTGAGCCTGCCTGTATTCAATGCGGATTTCCTCTGCCGAGAGATCAACAATATGAGCCTCTTTGTGGCCGTTGTTTACAGCATCCACCTTCTTTTGATCGGATGAATGCCGCTGTAGCTTATGATGAAATTTCGAAGCAGCTTATCTTGCGTTGTAAATATGGCAAGCAAACCATGCTAGCGCGCGATATGGCCAAATTGATGATGCGTTTTTTGCCTATAAAGAGCAACATCAAGGCCATTCAGAACAATCTTTTAGCAGATAAAAACTGCCCGCCGAATATGTCGTCATCTTCGCCCCAAACACCTTTAATCATACCTGTGCCCCTTCATCGTTGGAGGCTGTGGCAGCGCGGCTTCAATCAGGCAGCTTTGATCGGGCAATATCTCGCTAAGGCCAGCGGCTATGACTATGATTGCGATAGCTTATATCGCCGTCATTCCACAAAACCACTAGGGCATTTAACGCCTAAACAACGCCATCAAATGGTAAAAAATGCTTTTGGCCTACGGATCGGAAAAAAAGACAGACCATTAGCAGGTCGCGATATTATTTTGATCGATGATGTTTTTACCAGCGGTGCAACGACAGAAAGCTGCGCTCGCTTGCTAAAAACGGCTGGGGTAAAATCAGTTCATGTCTTATGCTGGGCAAGGGTTATCCCGAAAGATGATTTTTTATAAAAACGAAAAAACAAGTCGTTTCACGGTTATTCAAACAGACTTTTCAGATAGCCCATTAGAATAACCGCTTTTTCAGCTTGGTTCTTTATTCTTCATCTGTATCCAAGGCATAACCAGCGGAACGGACTGTCCTGATAAGATCTGGCAAGCCGTCCCGATTTAAAGCTTTCCGAAGACGACGGATATGAACATCAACAGTCCTTAATTCGATGTCACTATCCTGCCCCCAGATATAATCCAGAAGCTTTTCTCGCGAAAAGACGCGTCTTGGATATTCCATCAAATGCCTTAAGAGACGAAATTCCGTCGGGCCTATCGAAACATTTGTGCCAGCTCGTTTGACGCGATGACTGACCAAATCCATTTCTATATCATTATAGGTCAATTGTTCTTTGCTAAGGGCGGGGCGGATGCGACGCAACACAGCAAGCACTCTTGCAACCAGCTCACGAGGTGAAAAAGGCTTGGTGACATAATCATCCGCACCGGTTTCAAGTCCTCTAATCCGGTCATCTTCTTCGCCCCGCGCCGTCAGCATAATAATCGGAAGATTAGCCGTTTCTGGATAACGCCGTAACTGCCGACAGACTTCGATCCCCGAAGTGCCTTCTACCATCCAGTCAAGAAGCATAATATCGGGCGGATTTTCCCGCGCCAATAATAAGGCTTCATCCCCATCTCGCGTATGAACAACTTCAAAATTTTGCTTGCTAAAATGCCATTTCAGTAATTCGGCAAGAGCATCGTCATCTTCAACGAGTAGTAGCCGTAAAGCGGCCATTAGCTACCCTCCGATGCCAGCAAATCTTTACCACGCGTTCTTTCCGGCATTTGCTTGCCGGTAGCCGCAAAATACACCATTTCCGCAATATTTGTGGCATGATCCCCAATGCGTTCCAGATTTTTGGCGATAAACATCAGGTGGATACAAGTGCTTATTCTGCCAGAATCTTCCATCATATAAGTCAAAAGGATACGGAATAAATTATTATATAACCCGTCAACTTCCATATCATATTCTGCGACATGCAATGCCTTTTTCGGATCTCTTGCCGCATAAGCATCCAACACATTGCGCACCATTTCCGAAACCATTTCTCCCATAACTGGCAACACCGGCACGGGATGGATCGAAACCATATTTTGCAATATCGGGACACGTTTAGCGATATTCTTGGCGTAATCAGCCATACGTTCAAGAATACCTGAAATCTTCATCGCAGCGATAACATCGCGCAGATCGTCAGCAAGAGGCGCTCGCAGAGAAATAATACGCATAGCCACACGTTCGGCTTCTATTTCCAGCGCATCAATTTCCTTGTCTTTTTCAACGATCTGGGCGGCCAATTCTTTATTGCTATGGATCAAGGCTTCCAATGTCGAGGTTAAGGCAATTTCCGTCAGCCCTCCCATCTCGCAGATCAGAGCACGCAACCCGCCAAGGTCTTCATCAAAAGCTTTTACTGTATGACCGATTTCCGATGCTTTTTTCATATTATCCTCAAGGCATTAAAACGCTTTAATCGAGATGATAACAGCGTTTTTCTTTTTTTTCCGCAGAGAAAGCACATAAACGATCAAAATTATCCTTATGATCCATTCTTGATTTTACTTTGTCTTTTGATGACTAAAAGTTTTTACCCCCTGTCAATGACAGGAAAGTGACATATTTATTATGTTGTTGTGACATCAAGAATCCCTTATTCAGGGAAAAAATCGGTCGTTGGCAAGAAAACGGTTACCGTCGTCCCTTTACCGGGAAGACTGTCTATCAGTAATTCTCCGCGGTGATGCTCGACGATTTGTTTTACTATGGCTAACCCCAATCCTGTTCCCCCTAAAGCGCGACTGCGGCTGTTATCCACCCGATAGAAGCGTTCCGTTAGGCGTGGGATATGATGAAACGGAATACCATCGCCTTCATCTGCAATGGCTAATTTTATTCTATGATCGTCAGTATTATCGAGCGCGACTTTAATTATTCCATCTTTACGACCATATTTTAAGGCATTGCCGATAATATTATAAAGGAGCTGCGTTAACTCGGCGCGGTCACCCTGTAGGCTATCACTGGACAAATGATTTTTCAGTGTGATTTGGGCGGCTTTTGCCTGTCCCGATGCCTGAATATTAGACACGACCTCTTCAACCACAGGCGACATATGAACAATATCATTGGGTAATGAAAATTTTCCGGCTTCAATCCGAGAAAGAGACATCAAGTCATCAACCAAATTTTGCATTCTTTTGGCTTCACGCGCCATGATAGACAAAAAATGATGACGCGTATCGCGCTCTTTAATGACATCATCATCTTCTAATGTCTCAATAAACCCGCTTAAAGTCGCGAGCGGTGTCCGTAATTCGTGACTAGTATTCGCAACAAAGTCTATTCTAACCTGTTCCGTTAAATGAGCCGTACTTTGATCGCGCAACAAAATGAGCCGTTGTTCTTCGTTCAAAGGATAAGCGTATAATTCCCAGCGACGATTAACGCCTCCCAATCCGGCAAGTAAAACAGGGGTCATATTATCGAGCGGCTCGGTTAAAAGACGGATAGCAGCAGGATGGCGAATAGCCATTCTGATGTCGCCTCCTTCGATATGCATCCCTAACAAATTTTCAGCAGCACGATTAGCCACTTCAACTTGACCCTGATTGACCAGTAAAGCTGGTTCATCCATAGCTATAATAATATCTGCCGCTGTCGCTTGAGAAAAAGGATAGGCCGGATCTGTAAGGCTATTTCCGCTTTTACTTTCAGGGAAGGGGGTAGACGCTTCGGAAATATTTTTAAACCACCATCCCCAAAGGATAACAATCAGCATAAGCGACAAGATCGGCCACCCGACAGAAACATGACTGACGGCAATAATAAATAGAGCCAGGATTGATAATCCGGATAGATAGACAGGGATAAATTTAATAACGCAGTCCTTTCTCAGCCTTGATTGGGGAAAAGTCATTATAAATGATATTTTTATTACAATTTTATGATAGTATCGGATTTTGTGTAAAAGATAGTTTTATCTCTTGTCGAAAATATTTTTATACCGATAATCCCTTTGGTATTTTGAAATTCCTTATTAAAAATCAAGCTTCTGTCCTATCCGACGGATAACTGATTGTAGCCATTGTCAGAAGAGTAGGAGGCCTTTAAAAGGCAAGCATGAATAAAGAGGAACAGCGCAAAAACAGCGCAGCACAATCTATCCGTTGGCATTTTCCTTCTATCCATCCAGAAGGTCGAAAATTCTTTGTTATTGCGGTCATTATTTCCGCTATCATCACCTATTTTAGCTGGTTATGGATGGCATGGCCTTTGGGTGTTCTTTGTTTCTGTGTCGCCGCGTTTTTTCGTGATCCGATCAGAACAGTCCCAGAAGGCGATGGGCTTATTGTTTCCCCAGCCGATGGTATGGTTTGTCTGATTGCAGATGTGCCGCCGCCGCCTGAACTGGCTGGTGCAGATGGATTAGGTGATGCGCCCTTAACGCGCGTTTCTATCTTTATGAGCGTTTTTGATGTGCATATCAATCGCGCGCCGGTTCCAGGACGCATTGCCCGTATTGCCTATATTCCGGGTGCTTTTGTGAATGCCGATCTTGATAAAGCTAGCGAGAAGAATGAGCGGCAGCATTTCATGATCGAAACGAAAGAAGGCATCAATGTTGGTCTGACGCAGATTGCCGGTTTGATTGCCCGTCGGATTGTACCTTTGACCAAGGTCGAAGACTATGTCGAACGGGGTGAGCGTATCGGGCTTATTCGTTTTGGCAGCCGCCTTGATGTCTATTTACCGGCAGGGGTAACGCCCCAAGTCGCTCTGGGACAGCGTTGCCTTGCGGGTGAAACCATTCTGGGACAGATTGGATCACAAGCCAAGCCGCTGACGGGGAGGCGGTTATGACCTTTCCTAAAACTCGCTCAAAAAACCGATACCAAAGCGAACGACGCAGTATTCCTGTGCGGGCATTGATGCCTAATGCTATTACCACTCTGGCTTTATGTAGTGGATTAACCGCCATTCGTTATGCGGTATCCGGTGAATGGGAACATGCTATTTATGCTATTTTGGTAGCGGCTGTTCTCGATACCTTGGATGGTCGCGTTGCCCGTCTCTTAAAAGGGGCTACCCGTTTTGGGGCAGAATTAGATTCCCTTTCTGACGCTATCGCTTTTGGGGTCGCCCCTGCGATTTTGGTTTATCTTTGGTCATTACAAAATTGGCCGCGTTGGGGCTGGTTATTTGCCCTTTCTCATGCGGTTTGTTGTGCGTTGCGATTGGCGAGATTTAACGTCAATATCGATTATCTCGATCAGCCTCACAAATCAGCCGGCTTTCTGACAGGGGTTCCGGCACCTGCTGGAGCTAATTTTTCAATGATGCCTTTATATGCTTGGTATGTCTCAGGATATGATCTGTTTCGTATGCCTTTATTAGTGGGTTTATGGATCAGTTTATCGGCTTTCCTGATGATTGCCGATCTTCCCACATTTGGCTGGTCAGTGCTTCGAGTCCGCCCAAAATTGCGGTTGGGATTATTAGTTATGGTTGCGGTCGGTGCAGCGGCTTTTATTAGTGCACCTTGGGCAGTCCTATCGGTTTTCAGTGTTATTTATACGGTGATGCTACCTTTTGGCATTCTAAGTTACAGCAAGATAATGAAATCCAAAGAAAAGACCATAGTCGCAGAAGACTCTTAAAATATTAATTTTGGCATAATTACGAAAAGGCTAGTGCAAATTATCCAACACTAGCCTTTAAAAAATAGATAAAAACATTTTTATTTTGGTGTATTATATCAATAAAAATTGAATGTATTAGAAAATATAAAATACAGACCAGCACCACTTAATCTTAATTTTGATCGCAAATTATATTTAATAAAGCATTTATATGAATTTCCATTGTGTCCAGTGATTTTATAGTGAATTCAGTATTTTTAAAAAGTAATGGCAATTCGGTGCATCCAAGAATGATAGCTTTAATGCCGTCACTATCCCGCATACGGCTGATGATAGAAATAAATTCCGAAAGAGTGTTTTGACTAAAAATTCCTTTTTCTAATTCGGAATCAATTTTGTTCGCAATATAATCAATCTCTTTAGGCTGCGGCGTTATAACGCTCATACCATTTGCAATCAGCGGTTTTTTGAAAAAATCCGCTTCCATTGTGAAGCGAGTTCCAAGTAAACCAACCTTCGTAATATTTTGACGTTTAACCTCGTCACAGGTCGCCTCGACGATACTTATTAGCGGGACATCTGATTGTTTTTGTAAATCATCGAACACGATGTGGGGCGTGTTTCCAGTCAGTGCAATGACATCAGCGCCTGCCGCAATCAAGTTATTGACACCGTGCATAAGATAGGTGGTAAGTTTAGTATAATCTTTGTCTTCACACAGCCTGAGTATATCGAAAACATTAAGACTCTCGACTGTTAAATTCGGATAAAATTGGCTGCCAATACGATTGTTGGCGCCATAGACTAACTTTTTGTAGTACAGAAGTGTAGATTCTGGACCAATTCCACCGATAAGACCAAGCTTTTTCATATCTTATTTGCCAATCATACTCGTCATTATATGATTAGATTTAGGCTAGATTATCAGGGATTTCAAACCAAGTGAAAAATCTTGGCCTTGGCTTTATAGAGGGCGTTTTCGGTGCCAATTTAATATTGATCGTAATCGCTTTATGAATTGGCGGAAAATAGAAAGACGAAATCCAACGCCCAATATAGCGAATATCTCGGATTAAACTTATTACGCTGGATAAAGCAGCAACGAACAATATCCCCCAAAAACAAAAAGTTATCATTGTCTTTCCCTTCTTAAAGACAGCATGAGATTTTAATTTAAGTTCTTGTTTTGTTCTATTTTTTCCTCCATCTTTGTTATCAGAACATAACGATTTTATCGCATCTAAAGCAAAATATGACATAGATGGCTGTAATCATTATGTCTTACCGCTCTTTTTGTTCTTCAAATGTTCTAATGTCAAGCGAGAACTAAAAACTGGCTAAATCGCGATAACTGATATAAAATAACCGAAGCAGCTTATCCTGCTCTTGATTTTTAGGCGTATTATAGTTACTGCGCCCCATATCTCACACTCGGGGTTTTTGAACGACCGGTGCCTTTCGTCGATCCGGAAGGTCACTTCCCCGAAGAGGTTTAACCGGAAGGAGAATAATTATGGCGGTACCTACCGTTACTATGCAGTCATTGTTGGATGTTGGCGCCCATTTTGGTCACCAGACCCATCGTTGGAACCCGAAAATGAAACCTTATATTTTCGGTGATCGCAACGGCATCCATATCATGGATCTGTCTCAGACTGTTCCTTTGTTCACCCGCGCCCTTGACTTCATCAGCCAGACGGTCGCTCACGGTGGTAAAGTTTTATTTGTAGGCACCAAGCGTCAGGCTCAGGAACCGATTGCTGACGCAGCTCGTCGTTCTGGCCAGTTCTTTGTCAACCACCGTTGGTTGGGTGGTATGTTGACCAACTGGCGCACGATTTCTGGTTCCATCAAACGTTTGAAGAGCCTCGAAGAAAAGCTGTCCGGTGATACCGCTGGTTTCACCAAGAAAGAAATTCTTCAGCTGACCCGTGAACGCGACAAGCTCGAACTGTCTTTGGGCGGTATCCGCGATATGGGCACCATCCCCGACATCATGTTTGTCGTTGATGCCAATAAAGAAGAATTGGCTATCAAAGAAGCCAACACGCTGGGTATCCCGGTTGTTGCTATCCTCGATTCCAACGTCAGCCCCGATGGTATTGCTTTCCCGATTCCGGCCAATGATGATGCAGCCCGCGCTGTCCGTTATTATTGCGATGCGATTGCTGAAGCGGCTACCCGTGGCGATCAGCAAAACCGTCAGGAACTGGGCGAAGATCTGGGCGCAGCTGTAGAACCAGCGGCTGAAGAAGCTTTAGCTTAATATTGCGGTTTCATATCAGCGTTCTTTTTATCCGCGATATGAAACACTGATAATTTGGAGGCAGGGAAGACTTTCCCTGCCTCATCCGTAACATAAAGAGGAAAACTATGGCGGAGATTACCGCTGCAGCCGTGAAAGCTCTGCGTGAGCGCACTGGCGCAGGCATGATGGATTGTAAAAAAGCCCTCAACGAAGCCAATGGCGAAATGGAAGCCGCTGTTGACTGGCTGCGTGCCAAAGGTTTGGCTGCCGCTGCGAAAAAATCAGGCCGTCAGGCTGCTGAAGGTCTCGTCGGTGTTATGATCGATGGTACCAAAGGTGCCGTTCTCGAAGTCAACAGTGAAACCGATTTCGTTGCCAAAAACGAAAAATTTCAGGACTTCGTCAAAGGTGTTACCGCTCTTGTTCTCGAACATGGCAGCGATATCGACACCCTTTCCAAGGCTCCACACCCAGCCGGTGGTTCCGTCAACGATGTTCTGACCGCCAATATCGCAACGATCGGTGAAAATCAGGCTCTGCGTCGTGCGGCTCTTCTTGAAGTCGAAAACGGTGTTGTTGTTCCTTATATTCACAATCAGGTTGCACCAGGCGTTGGTAAAATCGGCGTTTTGGTTGCTCTCGAAAGTGAAGCTCCTAGCGATTTCCTCGAATCTTTGGGCAAGCAGATTGCTATGCATGTTGCCGCTGCTACCCCGTTAGCTTTGGATGAAGATTCTCTGGACGATGCTGCTGTTGAACGCGAACGCGCTATTGCACAGGAAAAAGCCGCAGAATCTGGTAAGCCCGCTGAAATCGTGACCCGCATGGTCGAAGGTGCTGTTGCGAAATATCGCAAAGAAAATGCCCTTCTCAGCCAGATCTTCGTTGTTGATGGAAAAACCCGCGTTTCCGATGTTGTCAGCAAGGCCGCTAAAGAAACCGGTAAGCCGATCACGCTGAAACAGTTTGTTCGCTTCCAGCTCGGTGAAGGCATCGAAAAGCAGGAAACTGACTTCGCTGCTGAAGTCGCTGCTGCTGCTGGCGTCTAATTTTATTCGTCATCAAGGTCAACTTCTCTCAAAATAGGAGAAGTTGGCCTTTTTTATAATCCTTTACTTGGCATAGCGATATTTACTGATAGAAGTAGAGCTTACCTTGTTTCGATAGTCACGAGAGGTATTGACGGTGTATAAACGCCCGCGCTTCAACCGTGTCCTGCTTAAATTGTCAGGCGAAGTGTTGATGGGTCCCGGCCAATTCGGGATTGATCCGGCGACTGTCGCCCGCGTTGCCGATGAAATTCGAGCTGCCCGCGAAGCCGGATACCAGCTATGCATTGTTGTCGGTGGAGGCAATATCTTTCGGGGATTAGCTGCAACCGCCCGAGGTATTGAACGCAGCAGTGCTGACTATATGGGTATGCTGGCAACCGTAATGAACGCGATTGCTGTCCAAAATGCGCTTGAAAATCTTGGCGTTGATACCCGTGTTCAATCCGCTATTCCGATGCCGACCGTTTGTGAGCCTTTTATCCGTCGGCGTGCCGAAAGGCATATGGAAAAGGGTCGGGTCGTTATTTTTGCAGCCGGTACGGGTAATCCCTTTTTTACCACTGATAGCGGTGCGGCCTTGCGTGCAGCTGAAATGAAATGCGATGCCTTGTTTAAAGGCACTTCTGTTGATGGTGTCTATGATGCCGATCCCAAAAAGGTAAAAGAAGCCAGACGCTATGACTGCGTTTCTTTTAATCGTGTTCTTGCTGACGACTTGAAAGTTATGGATGCAAGCGCAACCGCTTTATGTCGCGATAACAATATCCCGATCGTTGTTTTCAATATTCGGGAACAAGGCAATTTTAGCCGTGTTCTTAAGGGCGACGGTGTGTCAACGATAGTATGTAATGAGGAAGAATAATGGCTGCCTATAATAAAGCCGATCTGGAACGGCGTATGAAAGGCGCAGTGGAATCATTGAAGAGTGATTTCTCCGGTCTCAGAACAGGACGCGCCTCGACCAGTTTGCTCGATCCGGTTACCGTTGATGTTTACGGTGCCAATATGCCCCTTAATCAGGTGGCGACTGTTTCTGTCCCCGAACCCCGTATGATTACTGTTCAGGTCTGGGACAAAAGCAATGTCACGCCCGTGGATAAGGCCATCCGTTCAGCTGGTTTAGGTTTGAACCCTGTGGTTGATGGTCAGATGCTTCGTTTGCCTATTCCTGATTTGACGGAAGAACGTCGTAAAGAGCTGGCAAAACTGGTCGGACAATATTCTGAAAAAGCACGTATTGCTGTCCGCAATGTTCGCCGCGATGGTAATGACCAGATCAAGCAGGATGAAAAGAAAAACGAAATCAGCGAAGACGAGAAGAAGCGCTTCGAAAATGAAGTGCAGAAACTGACGGATAAGACAATCGCTGATATCGATGCGCTGGCTGTGCATAAAGAAAAGGAAATCCTTGGCAAGTGATAGCCCCGCTGGCCAATTCTGCGGTAAAACCGCATAAGTCCGCATCCTTTGTGCCTCGTCATGTTGCCATCATTATGGATGGCAATGGACGATGGGCTTCTGCGCGCCATTTACCTAGAATTGCTGGGCACAAAAAGGGTGCCGATGCGGTCAAAACAACGGTGCGGGCTGCCGCGGAGATGGGTATTGAGGTTCTAACCTTATATGCTTTTTCTTCTGAAAATTGGCGCCGTCCTGCTAGCGAAGTCGCTGATCTTATGGGATTATTGCGGCTTTGCCTTCGGCAGGAAATGCACAACATCAAAGAGCGTGGCATCTGCCTTAAGGTGATTGGCGATTATACACGCCTCGATCAGGATCTGGTCGCTTTACTCAATCAAGCGATTGAAATTACCGCTAATAACACAAGGCTAACTTTAGTTTTTGCCTTGAATTATGGCGCACAAGACGAATTGGTGCATGTCACTAAACGCATTGCAGAGAAGGCTAGAGAAGGGCAGCTTGATCCCGAAAATATTGATGTCGGGACAATTGAATCTCTGTTATATACCCATGATTTACCGCCCCTTGATCTAGTTATCAGAACTTCTGGTGAAAAGCGCTTGTCCAATTTCTTATTATGGCAAGCCGCTTATGCGGAGTTACTGTTTATAGATACCTTATGGCCTGATTTCGGCAGCGAAACTCTGAAAGCTGCGGTAGAAGAATATGCACGCCGAGAAAGGCGCTATGGTGGCTTGTGAGTGAGCTAAAACTTCGTATTATTGTTGGACTCTTATTAGCGGTTCTGGCAGTTGGCCTTATCTGGGCGGGCGGCTATGTCTTTGCTCTATCGGCTGCGGTCATCGCTGCCTTAATATTCCGCGAATGGCGGCATCTGACCGGCGCCTCTTTAGGCTGGATAATTGCCGGTTTTTTTTATGCCCTTTTACCCGTATTAGCACTGACTTCATTGCGATTGCAGCCTAATGGCCTATGGCTGGTAAGCTGGATTGTGGCGGTTACAGCCGCAACCGATATCGGGGCTTTTTTTTCGGGGAGGCTCATTGGCGGCGCCAAAATATGTCCGGCCTTAAGTCCGAAAAAGACGTGGAGTGGCCTGATCGGTGGAATGATAGCGGCGGCTATTACGGCTTATTTTATTGCAGATTTTGGTCAGCTTCCTTCAGTCATGAAGATAGCTGGTGCGCCTATGGCTGTTGTTGCTCAAGCCGGTGACTTTTTTGAAAGCTGGCTAAAAAGACGCGCCAACGTCAAAGATTCCGGCAATCTTTTACCCGGTCATGGCGGTATTATGGACCGTGTCGATGGACTACTGCCAGTGGCCTTACTGACGGATATTTTAATAAAAATTGGAGCTTTTCTGTGATGAGTCAGCCAAGAACAGTCACTGTTTTAGGGGCGACCGGATCCATTGGTCATTCAACACTGGATTTAATCGAACGGAATTTAGATCGGTATCAGGTCATCGCTTTGACCGCCAACCGCAATGTCAAAGATCTGGCCGATGCGGCGAAAAGAACGAATGCCAAGCGGGCGGTTATCGCTGACCCGTCGCTTTATAATGATCTGAAAGAGGCTTTGGCCGGAAGCTCTGTTGAGGCAGCCGCGGGTGCTGATGCCTTGGTCGAAGCCGCCATGATGGGTGCCGATTGGACAATGGCAGCCATTATCGGTTGCGCCGGTCTAAAAGCGACGCTTGCAGCTATTCGCAAGGGCAAAACGGTCGCTTTGGCCAACAAGGAATCCTTAGTTTCAGCTGGCGGATTGATGATCGATGCCGTGCGGGAACATGGCACGACGCTTCTCCCCGTCGATTCCGAGCATAACGCTATTTTCCAATGCTTCCCGCATCATAATCGCGACTATGTTCGCCGGATTATTATTACGGCCAGCGGAGGTCCCTTCAGAACAACGTCTCTTGCCGAAATGGCAACGGTCACGCCAGAACGCGCGGTTCAGCATCCCAACTGGTCAATGGGTGCCAAAATTTCTATCGATTCTGCTACAATGATGAATAAAGGGCTTGAATTGATAGAAGCCTTTCATCTCTTCCAGATTCCATTAGAAAAATTTGAAATTTTGGTTCATCCTCAGTCAGTTATTCACTCCATGGTGGAATATTTGGATGGTTCTATCCTTGCCCAGATCGGTAGTCCTGATATGAGAACACCGATCGGTCATACTTTGGCTTGGCCAAAGCGGATGGAAACTCCAGCCGAATCGTTGGATTTTACCAAATTGCGCCAGATGGATTTTGAGGCACCGGATTATGAACGTTTTCCGGCGTTAACTTTGGCAATGGAATCCATCAAATCAGGTGGGGCTCGTCCCGCTGTAATGAATGCCGCTAATGAAATCGCTGTGGCGGCCTTCCTTGATAAGAAAATCGGTTTTCTTGATATCGCTAAAATTGTCGAGAAAACATTAGATCATTATACACCCGCAACCCCGTCTTCTTTGGAAGATGTCTTTGCGATCGACAATGAAGCGCGGATACAAGCCGCTGCTTTAATGGAGAGTTTGCCCGCGTGAATGCATATTCGGGGATAATGTTTTCGATCCTTAGTTTTATCGCGGTTATTGGTCCGCTGGTTTTTGTTCATGAGTTAGGACATTATGCCGTTGCCCGATTTTTTGGGGTAAAAGCAGATGTCTTTTCGATTGGCTTTGGGCCAGAAATTTTCGGATGGACAGATCGCTTGGGGACAAGATGGCGGGTCGCCTGCTTGCCTTTTGGTGGTTATGTCCGCTTCGCCGGAGATATGGATCCTGCCAGTTCTGGCAGACCGTCAAGCGAATGGTTAGCGTTATCTCCCGAGGACAGAGCCAAGACATTTCAGGCTAAAAAAGCATGGCATCGCTTTTTGATTGTCTTGGCTGGGCCTTTAACAAATATTTTTGTTGCTATTCTACTTTTTGCTGCTGTTTTTTCAGTGCATGGCGTTGCCAGAAGCCCATCTGTAGTTTCAGCTATCGTTCCGCATTCCGCTGCAGACACTGCCGGATTAAAAGTCGGTGACAAAATCACTGCGGTTAACAGCTATAAAGTCAATTATTTCAATGATCTTCAGCCTGTTGTTCAGATGCACCCTGATGAACAAGTTCTCATAAAATTAGTCAGAGACGGGCGGGCGATGGACGTCAAGGTCCATCTGAAAGCAGAGCATTTTCAAGACCGTTTCGGTAATAGCAGTCGTATTGGTCTGTTAGGAATTTTAGGAGGCGCGCCGGTAATTGTTCGTCTCCCCTTGACCGAGATTCCTCAGGCCGCTACTTCTGCCGTAGGCACTATGCTCCATGAGCAAATTGATGGCATCGGCCAGATTATTACAGGTCGTCGATCCATGGACGAATTGGGTGGTCCAATTCGTATAGCCAGGATGTCGGGTCAGATAACTGAATTAGGTTTTCTGCCTTTCGTTCTTTTTATGGCGGCTATTTCTGTTAACCTTGGGTTCATCAATTTATTGCCAGTTCCAATGCTGGACGGAGGGCATCTCCTGTTTTACGCAATGGAAATCATAATAAGACGGCCACTTACGCCCGTTATTCAGACATGGGCTTTTCGCTTTGGCTTATTTTTGCTTTTGAGCCTGACGCTTTTTGCGACCTTGAATGATCTTGGCGTATTAGTCTGGCTAAAGCAGATTTTGGGATAAAAAATAAACTCAATTGATAAATCGAGTATTATCAGTTTTTGTTGAGGGGGTGGGGTGATGGCCGTTCCATCACAAAAAGAAGATAGCCGGAAAACGGGTGTCATTTCTGGAAAGAGGGCAATAATCGGGTGACGGCGCGCAATTTGGGTAATTCTGATCGTAACAATCGGCGTAACCGGCAGAATATGCCTTTGGCTTCTTTTGTTATTTTAAGCACTTTGATGGGGTCAACTGCGATTCCATTACAGGCTCAGACAGTTTCAGAACTGGCCACTTCCCAAGCGGAACAAAGCAGTAATAGCCTTCCTGCCATAGATACCACGAACTCGACCAATGATGGAGCTTCGTTATCTGAAGCTGTATCATCAGGGCAGGCTACTTCTGATGTTGAAAAGAGCTCAGTAGATAGCACTTTAAATTCAACAGTCGAAACGGCAAAAGCGGTTCCCCGTCAGGCAAAAACAAAGGCTTCTCATGCGGCCAAAAATGTCAAAGAAGCCGTTCAAGATAGCGTCAGTAACGATAAAAATACCGTTACAAAAACGATAGAACAAAACACGCCGTTGGATAGCTCTCCTGTTGCTGAGAAGGCTAGCGCCAATACAACTAGCGATATGGCGACAGAAGATGCGAGCAATCAAAATAATACCGCTCCAGCCACGCCAGAAAATCAAAATCAAGTAGAGGCGACATCTTCTTCCAATGCGGGTGCAGCGGCTTCTCCTGCAGAAAATAGCAATGCATCAGCTACTTCTGAAAAGACAACGCCGACACAGGATAATACAACCGACACACCTTCCGCTGCTACCAGCCAGCAGGAAGCGGCTGCACCCACACCAGCGCCTATCCCAAAACCTGTTGATGGAACGATAAAATCTCTGTCCGTGGTCGGAACGGAGCGTCTTGAGCCTGATACTGTGCTTTCTTATACGAAGTTAAGGGCAGGGCAGCGTTACAATTCCGAAATCTTGGATAGCGCGATTCAGGATTTATACGCGACACAGCTTTTTTCTGATGTCGTTATTGAAGATAATCCGGAACATCCCGGTAGCTTGACCCTTCAAATCCACGAAAACCCAATTATCAACCGGATCGTTCTTGAAGGAAACAAGCGCCTTAAAGAAGATAAAATCCGTCCTGAAATCAAGCTCGCTCCGAGACAGATTTTTACCCGTGATGCGGTGCGTGCAGATGTTTCCCGCATCATCGAGTTATATCGGCGGCAAGGCCGATTTGCGGCGACGGTTGAGCCTAAGATGGTTCGGCTAGAGCAGAATCGTGTTGATATCGTTTTTGAAATCACCGAAGGGCCTAAATCAAAAGTTCGCCAGATCAATATTATCGGGAATAAGCATTTTTCCGATGCCCAGCTTAGAAAAGCAATGGCCACCAAACAGGCGCGTTTCTGGCGTTTCATGAGTTCAGGTGCCAGCTATGATCCTGATAAATTGGCCTATGACCAACAAAAGCTGCGTCAATTCTATCTGGTTAACGGTTATGCCGATTTCCGCGTTGTTTCTGCCATTGCGGAATTAACGCCTGATCGCCGTGATTTCATCATTACTTATGTCGTCGAAGAAGG
Source organism: Zymomonas mobilis subsp. mobilis ATCC 10988 (assembly GCF_000175255.2). Taxonomy (NCBI): domain Bacteria; kingdom Pseudomonadati; phylum Pseudomonadota; class Alphaproteobacteria; order Sphingomonadales; family Zymomonadaceae; genus Zymomonas; species Zymomonas mobilis. The sequence continues at coordinate 202,900 of NC_017262.1, forward strand.
CGATCGTTATAAATTCGGCGATATCACGCTTGATTCTCAAATTCGGGATGTGAAGGCAGAAAACTTTAAATCTTTGGTCAAAATCAAAAAAGGCCAATGGTATAATGCTAAGCTAGTCGAAGATACGATTGATACTTTGACAGAAGCCGCTGGTCTTATGGGCTATACGCCGGATGTGAATCCAGATTTTACGCCGGATAAAGACAATCTGACGATGGGGATTGAATTCCGCATTGCAGAAGCCCCGCGTCAATATATCGAACGCGTCGATATCAGCGGTAATACGACGACTCGAGATAAGGTTATTCGCCGCGAATTCCGTTTGGCGGAAGGGGACGTGTTTAACCTATTAAGGGTGAAGCGTTCGCGTGACCGTGTTCAGTCTCTCGGATATTTTCAGGATCGCTTGGAAATTACCCAGCGTCCGGGATCGACACCAGACCGCCTAATTCTTGATACGAATCTCCAAGAAAAATCGACTGGACAGCTTTCTGTTTCGGCCGGTTATTCCAGCCTTGAACGTATTCTTTTGGATATCTCAATCCAGCAGAATAACTTTATGGGTAAGGGACAAAGTGTCCGCGCCTCGGCTAACTGGTCTTATTATTCAAAATCCGTCGATCTCGGCTTTACAGAACCTTATCTGTTCGACCATGCGATCGCTTTTGGTGGCGATATCTTCCGAAACGATTATAACGCCTTCAACTATATGAACGGGACGGATCGTAATACGACCTACCGGCAGGCTTCGACAGGGCTCCAGCTACGCGCTGGTATTCCGATCACCGAATATTTAAACCTGCTTTTGCGCTATAGTATCAGCTATGAAACGGTGAAAATCAGCAAAAGCAGCTATTATACAAATGGTCAGTGTGATCCTTTATTGGCTGGTCGCTATTTGTGCGAAGCTTTGGGCTCATGGGTCAATTCAACACTGGGTTATTCTATTGCCTATAACAGTTTGAATAACGTCATGCATCCGACCTCTGGTGCACGATTCACCTTCAGTCAGGATTTCGCTGGTTTAGGCGGAACGGTTCATTATCTAAAAACGCGTATCGAAGCGGCCAAATATTGGGATCTGACCCACGGCTTTGTCTTCTCCTTGCGTGGAGAAGCTGGTTATATTTGGGGTTATGACGGCAATGTCCGCTTGATTGACCGTTTCTTCTTGGGACAACCACAATTCCGTGGGTTTAATTTCCGTGGTGTTGGCCCTCGCGTTACCCGCCATTATTATTCTTTTGACGATAGTGGCAATCCAAGCCTTGGCGGTGAATCTTCCGATGACTCTTTGGGTGGTAGCAAAGAATATTTGGGTCACGCTGAATTGGAAATCCCGATGGGTGCCGGCGCTCGCGAAATGGGGTTGAGACCGTCTATTTTTGCCGATATCGGTTCTGTCTGGGGCGTGCCTAAACCTGCGCTGATTGATAGCTGCGGTTCTTCCGGTAAGTCACAAGGTCAGTGTCAGGTTACAGCACGTCAGGTTACTAATTCTAAAGGACAAGCCCTCTATACAGATAGCAGCGGTAACTATACAACAAGTGCTACGGGGAGCAATGGGACTAAAAATACGGCGGTTACAACTTCTGTCTCGCCAATTAAAGAATATTTCTTGGGTGATACGTGGAAACCCCGTATTTCAGTTGGTTTTGGTGTGAACTGGAATTCACCCTTTGGTCCTTTCCGAATTGATATTGCCAAGGCTATTGTCAGTCAGCCGGGTGATGATAAAAAACTTGTAACCTTCAACGTAGGGACAGCATTTTAATGAAGAAATTATTTGCCGGTGCAGCCCTTGTCGCTGCCGCAACTGCATCCCCTGTTTTGGCACAGACGGCTGCCATTGTTGATCTTCAGGGTGTTCTGATGCAGTCATCGGCTCTGAAACAGGCACAGACTCAGATTCAGGCGACGTACCGCACCCAAATTGACGCTTATAATAACCGTCGTACTGCGCTGGAAAATGAGTTGTCACAGGCTCGTGACGAGTTGGTCAAAATGCAGAAAAGCGGCGCGTCAATGACGGTTATGCAGCCGAAAATCAATGCGTTTCAGTCAAAGCAGCAGTCTGCACAGCGCGAATTGATGACTCTCGGTATGCCTTTCATTCGCCCGAATACCTATGCAGAAGAACAGATTACCGACCATATCGAAGAAGCTATGCGCGCGGTTATGACAACGCGTAAGGTCAATCTGGTTCTCAATCCGCAGGCAGCCATTATTGCTGACCCTTCGGCTGATATGACAAGCGATGTCGCCGCCGAACTGAATCGCCGTGTGACGAATGTTTCGATCACTCCGCCCGCTAATTGGGTTCCGGCTTCTGAACGCCAAAATCAAAGTGACGCGGGTGCCGGTGCTGCTCCGGCCGCTCGTGCTTCTGGTGCATCCACGAACGCCTCTGTTCCTCCGGCCGCTCGTCGTCCAACCAGCCGGTAATTTAATATGACAGAGACAACAGAAAAGGTTGAATCGATAGGCCCGCTTGACGTCAAGCGGGTTATGGCGGCTCTGCCTCACCGTTTTCCGATGCTGCTGGTTGATCGGGTCGAGACATTGATTCCGGGCGAAAAAATTGTTGCGATTAAGGCCGTAACAATCAACGAGCCGTTCTTTACCGGTCATTTCCCTGGTAATCCGATTATGCCAGGTGTTTTAATTGTCGAGGCCTTGGCACAAGCTGCCGGTGTTCTTGCCATTGAAAGTTTAGGACTGACCGGAACCGGTAAGCTGGTTTATTTCATGGCTATTAACGAGACAAAATTCCGTATTCCGGTAGAACCGGGTATTTTATTGCGGTTAGAAGTCGAGTTTTTACAAAAACGGGCAAAAATTTGTAAATTTAAAGCCCGTGCCTTGATTGAAGACAAAGTCGCGGCTGAAACAGAATTCACCGCAATGATCGCTGATCCAGCTAACTGATTTTTGCTTTAGCAAACAGCGTTTATTATTATTTGTATCTTGGCTGCTCTTGTTTCTTTGGCAAGAGCAGGCTAGATGCAGCTTCTCTATCCGGCTGGTCGGTAACCAGCTATCTAACGGAGTTTATCATGAAGCAGAATATTCATCCTGATTATCACTTTATCAAGGTTCAGTTGACGGACGGTACCGTATTCGAAACCCGTTCTACCTGGGGTAAAGAAGGCGACACCATGAAGCTGGATATTGATCCGCGCGTTCATCCGGCATGGACTGGCGGTCGTTCACAGTTGGTTGATGCTGGTGGCCAGGTTGCCCGCTTTAACAAGCGTTTCGGCGCTCTGTTGAAAAAGAAATAAGCTGTTATTTCGAGGTGGCTTCGGCCACCTCGTCACTTTATTATTGATGATATACCTTCTTGACCTCTTCTAAGTTACAATCCTACATCAAAGTCGTTTTTTGGCTGATGCTGTTCACGGCCTATGTGCTGGCTATTTTACCCGCACCTGATACGATTCATTTGGCACCCAGCGACAAAATAGACCATATTATAGCTTTCCTGACATTGACTATTCTGGCAGCTTTGGCTTGGCAAAAAACGCCTTCTTTTAAGATTGCTATAGGTCTTGGCCTTTTTGGCGCTCTCATTGAACTAACCCAAGCTATCCCCTTTATTCACCGTGATGCTGAATTGGCAGACTGGCTAGCTGATATCAGCGCCGTCTTTTTCGTGCTGCTTGTCAGAAATGCCATAAAACGATTTATGCTATAATAAAACGGGGTATCCTTCTTCCAGCTTGCTTTATACGCCATTCTCCGTGCCACTAATTCCGTGCCTCAGTTAAAACAGCGCGTTTTAAGTGACAAGGTTATCGAATATCCCAATATCGACGGTTATGACGGCAAATGAAGGCTTCCGGCAGATCTGGTGCAAAAATACGGCTGATTTTTTATCTTTTACGAAAGCCGTTACACCTCAAATTGAAATAGCGAAAACAACAGAGGCTGCGCCCCTTAGGGTACAAAAAGAGAATTTCTTCTGCGCCAGTTGTCTCCCGTGGGTGCATTTCAGCGCAATCACTCATGCCGAGTTTTCTTTTGGTTCAGCGGTGCCAACTCTGACATGGGGAAAATTAAAAGACGGCAAAATTCCGGTTGCCTGCAAATTCAATCATGCTTTTGTTGATGGTCTTCACGCCAGCCGCTTTTTTATGCAACTCGAATCTCTATTCGCCGATCCAGATTCGTTATGGAGAGAGCATCCGGTAGAGGGTAGATAAGAAGGTAAGGGCGATTATCGTTTAAAGTATGGTCTTTCTTAAGCCATCGAGAACAGACTTATTTAAACTTATGTTGCTGTTAGCAAAAATTGATTGCAGAAAAATCAGACCTTTATATCGTGGCCTTATAAGCTTGTCTTTTGCCGAAGGATTATCTCACTCTATATGGATGGGATTGTCACGGCCATAAAAAGGACGACTTTTTTTGTTTATATCCTGCTTTAAAATATTTCTCTTATAATGCCGTTTTTATTCTGCTGTAGAGTGACAATCTTTTTATCTCATTTCCCTTTTTGAAGGAGCGCTGGTGATGAGTGCTGATCCTATATCTACCCGTGTTTTTATCCTTGGTAGTGGCCCCGCTGGATTAACCGCAGCCATTTATGCGGCTCGTGCCGGATTAAACCCGATCGTGGCACAAGGTTTGCAGCCCGGTGGTCAGTTGACAATTACAACCGAGGTCGAAAATTTCCCCGGCTTCCGTGAACCCATTCAAGGGCCTTGGTTAATGGAAGAAATGCAAGCGCAGGCTGAAAATGTCGGTGCAAAGCTGGTCTGGGACATCATTACTTCGGTCGATTTTTCCCAGCGCCCCTATCGTTTAACGGGTGATGGTGGTCAGGTCTATTTGGCTGACAGTTTAATTATCTCAACCGGCGCACAAGCTCGTTGGCTTGGCCTCGAAAGTGAGACAGCCCTTCGTGGCAAGGGTATTTCGGCTTGCGCTACTTGTGATGGTTTCTTTTTCCGTGGAAAAAAAGTTGTCGTGATTGGGGGCGGCAATACCGCTGTTGAAGAGGCACTTTATCTGACAAATCATAGCCCTGAAGTGACGCTGATTCATCGCCGTGATAGCCTGCGGGCTGAAAAAATTATGCAAAAACGCCTTTTAGCGAACCCAAAGATCAAAATACGCTGGAATAGCGAAGTTGCTGAATTTATTGCTGGGGAAGATAGCGCCTTATCAGCAGTCAAATTGAAAGACACGAAAACAGGCGAAGAATCTCTCCTTGAGACCGAAGGCGCCTTTATTGCTATTGGCCATAAACCAGCCACGGAACTGTTTCAGGGACATTTAAAACTTGATGATGAAGGTTATATCGAAGTTACACCCGGTACGACCCAAACCAGCATCAAAGGCATTTTTGCTTGCGGCGATGTGATGGACAAGCATTACCGTCAAGCCGTTACGGCTGCTGGAACGGGCTGTATGGCAGCGTTAGAAGCCGAGCGTTTTTTAGGTGAAATTGATTTCAAGGAAGATTGATTTCTTATCCTAAGCTATCTTTGGCAGAATAATTTTATCCTATCAAAGCTAGGAGATTATTGAATTCTGATTGTCGCCTTTACAATACCGTTTTAAGCGCGCGCTTTTTATAAAGGCGACGAATCAGAATATTGAAAGGGTTGGGTGTAATCTTGAAACCCTATAACTGAATTATAAATAAAGAAGATGTGGCTAAGATAAAAAGACTTATAGAATCTGTATTTCTATAAAAGAGCGCACCACAGATTAGATCGATATTTTAGGATTACTTTTCATCTAAGGGCTGTAATAAATCAAAATATAAAATAATCACGTTATTCTGATTAGTTTAGAACCAGCGTTAATAGCCTTCAAGCTTTTACATAAGCGATTTTTTCTTTAACAATATCTTGTGCCTGTTTAAAATATTGGCAGATATTAGATTATTAACCCAATAGAATCAAAATAAAGCAAGGCTTTCCCTGCGTCCGTCAGTATGGCGCATCCATCGACAAACTCAATTCTTATGTGGCTTTTTATAGGCGCAGAAAGGGCTGCTAATATCGGGCAAAAGCCTTAATCGCAAAGAGGCTCCTTTGTGCGGATATTTAAGCTCTAAATAGCTTGAGAACGCTATTTGAGATAAAAAATACTGACAATTCGGCCAGATACAAGAAAGCCGGAAACAATGTTTCCGGCCTTCTTGAACAATCTAGTTCTTAAAAACTAGTTGCGAGCCTTATCAACCAGCTTGTTGCTGGCGATCCACGGCATCATTTTACGCAGACGTGCACCAACCTGTTCGATCGGGTGAGCAGCCATACGTTTACGGGCAGCCTTGAGTTCCGGCTGACCAGCGCGGTTATCAAGAACAAATTTGCTGACAAAACGACCGCTCTGGATGTCGTCCAGAATAGCCTTCATTGCCTTTTTGGATTCTTCATTGATGACCCGCGGGCCAGATACGATATCACCATATTCGGCAGTGTTAGAAATCGAATAACGCATATTGGCAATACCCGCTTCGTAGATCAGATCCACGATCAGCTTCATTTCATGCATACATTCGAAGAATGCCATTTCAGGAGCGTAACCGGCTTCAGTCAAGGTTTCAAAACCAGCCGTGATAAGCGCAGTCAAACCACCGCAGAGAACAGCCTGCTCACCAAACAAATCGGTTTCGACTTCTTCACGGAAAGTGGTTTCAATAACACCAGAACGGCCGCCACCAATGCCAGAAGCATAAGCAAGAGCGATATCATGAGCGTTACCGCTGGCATCCTGATCAACGGCGACCAAGCAAGGCACACCACCGCCACGGACATATTCAGAACGAACCGTGTGACCTGGGCCTTTCGGTGCGATCATGAAAACATCGATATCTTTGCGGGGTTCGATCAGACCGAAATGGATATTCAAACCATGAGCAAAAGCAATTGCACTACCAGGGCGCAGATTATCTTTTAAATCTTCGGCATAGATAGCAGCCTGATGTTCATCAGGTGCCAAGATCATCAGGATATCAGCCCATTTTGCGGCTTCAGCATTGGTCAAAACCTTGAAACCAGCATCCTGTGCTTTTTTAACAGAAGCCGAATCAGGACGAAGCGCAATAGCTACTTCAGCAACACCGGAATCGCGCAAATTCTGTGCATGGGCGTGACCCTGGCTACCATAGCCAAGAATAGCGATTTTCTTGGACTTGATCAGCCCAAGATCAGCATCACTATCGTAATAAACTTTCATTTTACTTCCTACTCTAATTCTAAACGCATAAATATCAGGTGAAACTTAAAAAGCATCCCGACCGCGCGCCATGGCTGCAATACCCGTGCGCGCGACTTCAACCAAGCCCAATTCACCCATAAGCTCGAGAAATTTTTCAACTTTTTCAGTTGTGCCGGTAACTTCAAAGATAAAACTGGCAATGGTCGCATCAACTACCCGGGCATGATAAACTTCAGCCAAACGCAAGGCTTCGATACGATTATCACCCACGCCAACCACTTTAATAAGGGCTAATTCCCGTTCAACATGGGGGCCAATGGCTGTCAAATCGACAACCCGATGCACCGGCGGCAGACGGTCCAACTGGTGAACCATCTGGTCGATGACATGAGGAAGGCCACTGGTCACAATGCTTAACCGGCTTATGGCGTTATCTTTTGTGACATCCGCAACTGTCAGGCTTTCGATATTATAGCCTCTGGTAGAAAACATGCCTGAAATCCGGGCAAGAATACCAGCAACGTTATCAACAGTGACAGAAAGCGTATGGCGCTCTATCACTTCTCCACTATCCATGATGGGCAAAGTCCTTAAAGATTAACCGCGAATGGTGGTCGCAGACGGAGGCGCAGCGGAAGGGGTATATTCCGGCTTCTTGACATGGTTATCGGTGATATCCGATTCCAAAATCATTTCAGTCTGGCCGGCTCCCGGCGGCACCATGGGCAAACAATTCGCTAATTGAGCAACCTGACAATCAACCAAGACAGGCCCCGGCGTTTCCAACATCGTTTTGATGCCATCTTCAAGCTGGGAAGGCTTCTCAATTTTAAGCGCATTCCAGCCATAGGCCTTGGCCAAAGCGACAAAATCAGGCAGCGCTTCTGAATAGCTTTGTGACCGGCGATGATCATAAAGCAAATCTTGCCACTGACGCACCATGCCCATGAAACGGTTATTCAAGATGAAAATTTTCACCGGCAAACGATATTGAGCAACCGTAGCCATTTCCTGAATATTCATCTGGAAAGAGGCTTCACCAGCAATCGTCATGCAGAGGCTGTCTGGATTACCGACCTGCGCGCCAATAATAGACGGGAAACCATAGCCCATCGTTCCCAAACCACCTGAAGTCAGGAAATGATTGGGAGAGTCAAAACCAAAATATTGAGCGGTCCACATCTGATGCTGTCCGACTTCTGTCGAGACGATCGGATTCTTACCCTTTGTGGCTTCCCACAGGCTACGGATAGCCTGCTGCGGCATGATCTCGTTACCCTGCTTGGTAAAGTTCAGGCATTGTTTGGCGCGCCATTCATCAATCTGCACCCACCATGCCGAAATATCCTGCATCTGGTAATGCTTTTCTTTCCAAAGCGCGACCATGTCCTGCATGACTGATCCGACATCACCCACAATCGGTAAGTCCACATGGATGATACGGTTGATCGAAGAACGATCAATATCGACATGGATTTTCTTGGAATGAGGTGAAAAGCTATCAACCCGACATGTCACACGATCATCAAAGCGGCTGCCAAGGGCAACCACTAAATCAGCGTCATGCATGGCAAAATTGGCTTCATAAGTGCCGTGCATACCAAGCATACCCAACCATTGCTGGGAAGAGGCTGGAAATGCGCCCAGGCCCATCAGGGTTGAGGTTACCGGAACACCCGTCAAGTCGGCCAATTCACGCAAGGCTTTGCTGGCATCGGGACCAGAATTGATAACGCCGCCACCAGTATAGAAAACCGGACGCTTTGCCTTGGCAATCATATCAAGAGCGTTGGTGATTTCGACTGGATCCGCTTTAACACGCGGACGATAACCGCGATGCATCCGCTTGTTAGGATCCGGTTTGATATAGTCGATAACCGCCGTCTGAACATTTTTCGGAAGGTCAATAACCACCGGTCCCGGACGACCGGAGGTCGCCAGATGGAAGGCCTCGACAATCGTCTGAGCTAAATCCTTCGGGTCGCGAACCAGATAGTTATGCTTGGTGCAATGGCGGGTAATGCCGATGGTATCCGCCTCTTGGAAAGCATCGGTTCCGATTAAATTCGTGGCGACCTGACCAGAAAAAACAACCAACGGAATGGAATCAAGCATGGCATCAGCGATGCCGGTAACGGCATTTGTCGCCCCCGGACCTGAAGTCACTATAACAACACCGGGTTTTCCGGTCGACCGCGCATAGCCTTCTGCTGCATGGACAGCCCCGCCTTCTTGGCGAGCCAGAATATGCCGGATGCCTTCATCCTGATAAAGGGCATCATAAATGGGGAGAACTGCTCCGCCGGGATAGCCGAAGATCAGATCGACACCCATATCCTTGAGTGTTTCAAGAACAATGGCGGCGCCGCTGAGTTGGCGACACATGCTTTATTTCCTTTTCGAAACCCCATGATCCAATCGCGATGATTGTCATGGTTCAGTTTGTAGCCTTGATAAGGGAAAGGCTAAAAATCTAAGTGAATTTAAAAACAGCAAAGGTAGAGGACGGCCTTAAAAGAATAAAACTATTCACGTCAACTATATTGATAATAATTTTATTGCGAAATCGTCAATTTTTTTAAAATTGATGTCATCGAAAATTTTTATCCAACTCTCGTCCGTCTGATGACGAAACCACGTTCTCTGCCTTTTGGCATATTGACGGGTAGCTGCCTTTGCTTTTTCGATCATTGTTAATCGATCAATTTCCCCTCTTATATAAGACGCTATTTCTCTTACGCCAATAGCCCGCATAATCGGTAAATCTGCCGGTAATTGACGACCCATTAGTCGAATAACTTCTTTCTCGGCACCTTGTTCCAACATTTGATCAAATCTTTTGTCGCAACGAGATCTCAAGATATTTGCTGGCGGTATAATGACAAAAGATTGCAATTTTATTTCATTGGCGATGCCGCCCGTTTTTTTCTGCTGCCAATAATGCAAAGGATGGCCCGTCGAACGCATCACTTCCAAAGCCCGCATAATGCGCGTCTTATCCGTCGGACGAAGCCTGTCTGCTGCCATCGGATCTTCTTGCTGTAGGGCACTATAAGCGTCTTCTACAGACATGGATCGGACTTCTTCACGTAGTTCGGGGGCAATATCCGGTATCGGAGCAATGCCCTCTAGCAAGGTTCTGATATAAAGACCTGTGCCGCCGACCAGAATAGGAAGTCTACCACTTTCATGGGCATTTTTTATTTCTTTTTTAGCCAGTTCCGCCCAAAAAACAGCCGATGCGGGTTCGCTGCCATCCTGAATTCCAAAGAGACGATGGGGTAATATTTTTTCATCCGCATCGCTCGGACGGGCTGTTAAGATTTGAAGATCCGTATATAATTGCGAGGCGTCGGCATTAATAATAATGCCGTTTGTTTTTATCCCCATTGCAATAGCTAATTGCGACTTGCCGCTTGCTGTTGGGCCTGCGATGAGGAGAACTGGATGTTTTTTAGGAGATTCGGATATGCTCATTGCTACACTGATAGCAGCAAAATCCTTGCCCGTAGATGCTCTTGATCAAGCTCGGTCGCTTCTGGCTTCAAAGGGCGGTAAAATCGGGGATCAGAAATGGCTGGCACCGGAAAAAGCGATTGATCTGTCCTTGGAAGATATCAGTCTGGCAGATGCACGGGCTGTTTTTTTTGATTCGATGCCGGGCATCGATGTATTTGTGCAAAATGACGAGCATCGTCGCAAAAAACTGCTGATATCCGATATGGATTCAACCGCGATTGCGGATGAATGCATGGATGAGCTGGCGGATTATGCCGGTTTCAGAAAAGAATCCGAAGAAATCACGATCCGCGCAATGCGGGGGGAATTGAATTTTGACGAATCTCTGAAAGCCAGAACCAAACTTCTGGCGGGTTTGAAAACATCTGTGATTCAGGAATGCGTCCGCGATCGCATTCATTTAACCCCGGGGATCAAAACGCTTATTCAGACGATGAATGCCAATGGCGCTCATTGTTTTCTGGTTTCTGGCGGTTTTCTTGATTTTGCTGTACCCGTTGCGAAAGAAATCGGTTTTGAAAAACCCTTTGCCAACACCTTGGAGGTCGAAGGCGATACATTGACAGGCCGGGTGCTTGATCCAATTTTAGGGCCTGAAACCAAAAAAGAAATTTTGCAGGAAGAATGCCAGCGTTTCGGTATTAAATTAGAAGAAACCATCACCTTGGGGGATGGCGCTAATGATATTCCGATGATCGAGGCCGCGGGCCTTGGCGTTGCTTATCATGCCAAACCACGCACAGTTTCTCACTCAGATGCTCATATCAGCTATGGTGATATGACAGCGATCCTTTTTGCCCAAGGCTATACGCCCGATGAATGGGTAAAATAAGACCTTTTCCCTTTCTAAAATTTCAGAGGTGGCTTTATTCCTGTTAAAGCCACCTTTTATTTTATCTTTTTCTTTATTCTTTCTTAGCTTTTCTGATTAAAAATTTTTGTAAATATAGCCAATATTTCCAATGAAATATCAGGTTAAAATATCTGTAAAGAACGAGAATTTTCTTATCACTTTAACGATAACTATTGGCATCATCAAAATCATCAAGAATTAATCAAAATTGAAATGACAGTTATGCCTTTTACTCTAAAAGGGATGTGCTTTCTGTCTTGGAATAAGGCCATATTTTTGTTAATTCATAATAAATAAAAAGGTAAATCATCTTCAATAGGGAATCGGATACTATAAATTTATAGCCGTTCATCCGATCATCTCTGGCGCTGGATTAAGATAACGAGGGGCAAGCACAGTTTTATGAATATCAAGGCTTTATTCGGGTCTGCGGTCGTCTTGGCAGTGGTGGCCTATGGGGCAACAACCTCTTATCTGGTTCATTACGATCATGAAACAGCGCCCAAACTTTCTTCGCTGTCCCCGACAAATAACAATCCGAAAGCTAAGGCTGCCTTTGATACAATTGCAGAAGCCCGCTGCGATTACTGTCATACCAAAGATGCTAAACTGCCTTTTTATGCTAGCTTGCCCGTTGCAAAACAGTTGATGCAGCGTGACATCAAACGCGGGTTACAGCATTTCCAGATACAACCGGTTTTAAATGCCTTGGAAAAAGGCGAAGCGGTCGATGAAGAATCCTTGGCAAGAATGCAGTTCGTCGTTGAGCATGACATGATGCCGCCGAAAATGTATCTTACCATGCATTGGCATGCCGCCCTTGGTGAAAAGGGCAAAAAGGCTATGCTGGAATGGATCAAGGAAAGCCGGATTAAAAATTATGATGCGGCTGGGCTTGTTGCGCCTCAATTTCAGTCGGAACCGATACAACCCATTCCGGCAGCTGATTTTTCTGACAAAGAAAAAATCGCCCTTGGGGAACGTCTGTTCTTTGATAAACAGCTTTCTGGCGATGGCACTTTAAATTGTGCCAGCTGTCACGGCCTGAACAAGGGTGGGGTGGATAATCTCGTCACCTCTACGGGTATCAAAGGACAAAAGGGTCCCATTAACGCGCCTACTGTTTACAATTCGGTTTATAACAAACTGCAATTCTGGGATGGCCGAGCAAAAGATTTACAGGAACAGGCGGCGGGTCCTGTCATGAATCCTCTGGAAATGGGTTCCCATGATTGGGCAGAAGTTAGCAAGCGCGTTATGGCACAGCCGGGCTATAAAGAAGCCTTTACAAAGGTCTATGGCGGTCAGGCCAATCAGGAACGTATTACCAATGCAATCGCTGTTTATGAGGCGACTTTGGTAACGCCTGACAGTCGTTTTGACCAATATTTAAAAGGCCATGAAAACGCGATCAACGAACAGGAAAAACGCGGTTACGCGTTGTTTAAAGATCTGGGTTGTGCTTCTTGCCATGTCGGTAAAGCGATGGGTGGTCAAAGTTTTGAAGTTATGGGACTTGAAGGTGACTATTTCGGTAAAAGAGGTCACCCAAGTGATGCCGATCAAGGCCGTTTCTCTCAAACGCATAATGCCCTTGATATGCATCGTTTCAATGTGCCAACATTACGGAATATTGAATTGACGGCACCTTATTTCCATGATGGCAGCGCCAAAACTTTGGAAGAAGCCGTTCGTGAAATGGTGCGCTACCAGACGCAGAAAGGCCAAATTCCTGAAAAGGATGTTCAGGATATTGTGGCCTTCTTGAAAACTCAAACGGGAAGCTATCGCGGCCATAATCTGGCAACGATCACAGAAGAAGAAGCAGGCATATTGCCTTCTAAATAATCATCCTCCTCTTTAAACAAGAGAACAGATGCCTCTCTTCCAAAAGGATAAAATCCTAATGAAAGAGGGGCATTTTTTTAAAAATTAGCTGTTATCTGTGGTCAGCTTCGCTTATTCCAATGGTATGTTAACTATATCGCAAGCAGAAGAACAGGCAGCCCGTTTGGTGGCTGCTGCATGTCAAGCCGGAGCCGATGCGGCTGATGTTGTTTTTGTCCAAGGACAATCCCAAGATATTTCCGTTCGCTTGGGACAACTAGAAGATGTGGGTCGCTCTGAAGGCGCAGAGATCGGGTTAAGATTGTTTATCGGACATCGTTCGGCCAGTGTTTCTTCTTCTGATTTTTCGAAAGAAGCCTTGGATGCCTTGGTTGAAAGAGCCGTTGCGATGGCACGCGAGGCGCCCGAAGATCGCTGGGCAGGCTTGGCACCAAAAGAATTGCTGATGCAGGGCGCAGCACCGGAAATCGAAAGCGATGATGGAAAAGAAATTGCTCCAGCCGTCTTGCGAGAGCTGGCCTTAAAAGCTGAGGATGCTGCCCGTTCAGTTGACGGTATTACAAATAGTGAAGGGGCTTCTGCCAGCGCAGGTCGCACGATTTTTGCCCTCGCGACGAGTGAGGGTTTCACTCGCGGTTCCAGCTCTTCAAGCTATGGCTGCTCTGCCTGTGTTATTGCAGGGCAGGGGGTTAATATGCAGCGTGATTATGATTTTCACGCCACCCGCTATTTTGAAGATTTAGACGCGGCTGAATTGATTGGGACAAGAGCCGCTGAACGGACAATTGCGCGATTGAATCCGACGCGGATTGATAGCGGTCAAATGCCGATTATTTTCGATCCACGCGTCGGTAGCGGATTCTTATCCTATTTAATTCAAGGCATCAGCGGCGGCGCTATCACGCGCAAGACCAGTTTTTTGTTAGACAGCCTTGGAAAGCCGGTTTTCAATGAAGGTATCACCATCAAAGAAGACCCTTGGCGGAAAAGAGGCATCGCCTCGCGTGCTTTTGATGGCGAAGGCCTACCAACAAAACCCAATAATATTATTGAAAAAGGCCGATTGAATGGCTGGTTGCTTGATTCAGCCGCCGCTCGTCAATTGGGCATGACCCCGACTGGCCATGCCAGAAGAGGCGTCGGGGGGCCTCCGTCAACAGGAACGGCCAATCTTTATCTGGAAGCTGGAAAGGTCACACCCGAAGAATTGATGTCAGATATCAAGCTGGGTATTTATGTGACCGAAATGATTGGCAGTGGTGTCAATATGATTACGGGTGATTATAGCCGTGGCGCATCCGGCTTTATTATTCGTGATGGGCAGCTTGCGGAGCCTGTTGCCGAAATTACAGTTGCCGGTAATTTGAAAGACATCTTTATGCATATGGTGCCTGCCAATGATCTGCGCTTCCGTCGCGGAACCGAAGTGCCGACTTTGCGGGTCGATGGATTGATGGTTGCTGGCCAATAATCCTTCGCTAAAATTTTATTGAGAAAGGCATGGCGGCAGAAGCCTCTGTGCCTTTTATTTTTTGGGAATAAGCGGAAATAGAGCCGGTTTCCGTCCTTTCATAACCCAAGGTTGCCCCAGAAACAGCGCGACCACCAATAATCCGGCAGCCCAAGCAAAGGATGGCGGGAAAGGATGACCTTTCATCCATAAGAAAAAACGGCTGGCAAAAGGTTCGATTGAAAAAATCAGCGCCATCGGGAAAGCCGACATAGCTTGTTGCGCCTTGTTTAAACAAAGTTGAGCCGCCGCCATCAAAATGGCCAAAACGATCAGCCCAAGGAAAATACCCGAATGAAAATCAAGCGGTAATGGGCGGGTTAAAAATAATGCGGCAGGGGTTATCCATACCGTTTGGGTAAGCAGGCCGATAACGGCCAAAGAAACCGGATCAATAATACGCTTTTTCAAAACATAATGGTTGCCAAAGAAGAAAGCCGCAAAAGCAAAAGCAGCCATAAAGGCAAAAAGATAACCATTATTCCAGCTTTTAGGCCAAGAGGGCTGTGCCAAAATCGCCAATGCCCCAAAAGCAAAAGACGCTGATATTAAAGCTATAGCCCCAGAGCGCGAAAAAATTTTCTTTCTATATTGTAACAAGAGAGCCATCACGACCACCAATGCCATGATCGTCGCGGTTTGTTGCGCTCCTATTTTGAGTAATCCGGCCATTTCCAGATAGAAAGAAGCCGATTGCAAGGACGCTATTGCTATAGCCCAAAGCCATTTTTTGGCAGAGATCGCAGGCGGATGGCCTTGGACGATAATCAGAAAACAGGTGGCTAAGCCATATCCTATCGCCATAACCGAGGCGAAAGCCGTATGATAAAAGGCTTGCCCCAAAACCAAAGACAGCGCGGTGTTAAGGAGCATAGCAAAAAAAGCTATCCCGAAATAAGCAAGCTGATTCATCGGGATAGGATAGGCCTAAAGGCGAATAAATTCGCTACTTTTCGGTTCTAACAAATGTAACGAACCATTTTCGATCGCAAACCATGCCCCATGCAGGTCGAGTTTACCTGCGGCTTCCCGATCTCGAACAAAGGGAAAACTACGGAGATTGGCAATACTGGTTCTGACGCCTTCATGTTCCAAACGGCAAGCAACATCAGATTCGTGGCCATGTTCGGCAACGACTCTGTCGCGGGCATCATCCAGCAAGGAAATCCAGCTTTTGATGAAGAAATCATCATCTTCGTCTTCGCTTCCGGTGCCTTCCAAAGAAGCTTTGATACCGCCACAGGCACCATGCCCCATAACTAGAATATCGCTTACTTCCAGCTTGGTTACGGCATATTCAAGTGCTGCCGATACACCATGATGCCCTAATTCTCTTTCATAAGGCGGCACCAAGGCACCCACGACACGAATAACAAAAATTTCACCCGGATTGGTATCGAATATCTGGGCAGGATCAACGCGACTATCAGAACAGGCGATAACCAGAACCTTCGGGTTTTGACCTTTTGACAAATGCTCCCAACGATCATGTTGGTCTGTCCAGTCACCACTACGGAAGCGCTGATATCCCATAATCAGTTTCTGAAAGTCTATCATAGAAAAAATCTTTCTTCATAGAATGAAAAATTGATAATTATCTTTTGCCTGTGTCTTGTCACACTGGCAAGTAACGAAAGGTATCGTTAAATATAAAGGTATGAGTAAAATTCCCGCACCTAATGAAAAAACCAGCCGATCCGATTCTGGTTCCTCGATTTTGCGTAAACCGGACTGGCTTCGTGTCCGTTCTCCCGGTGGCGCTGCTTTTAATGAAACCCACGGCTTGATACGGAAACTGGGTCTGGCCACGGTGTGCGAAGAAGCAGCCTGTCCCAATATTGGAGAATGCTGGACAAAAAAACAGGCAACCGTCATGATTTTGGGGGAAGTCTGTACCCGTGCCTGTGCTTTTTGCAATGTAAAGACAGGCCATCCCGACAAGGTCAATCCTTTGGAACCGGGGCATGTTGCTGATGTCGCTGCCGAAATGAATTTGGAGCATATTGTTATCACATCGGTTGATCGTGACGACCTCGAAGATGGCGGCGCTTCACAATTTGTCAAAGTTATTGAAGCTGTCAGAGCAAGAACCCCGAAAACGACGATTGAGATTCTGACCCCAGATTTCCGTGGTAAGCCGGATCATGCATTGGATATGATCGTCAAAGCCCGCCCCGATGTATTCAATCACAATCTTGAAACGGTGCCCCGTCTTTACCCGACGATTCGTCCGGGAGCGCGTTATTTCACTTCCTTGCGCTTGCTTGAAAAAGTGCGGGAACGGGACCCCTCTATTTTTACCAAATCCGGTTTAATGCTGGGTTTAGGCGAAGATCGTTTGGAAGTGCATCAGGTCATGGACGACATGCGGCAAGCGGATGTCGACTTCTTAACCTTAGGGCAATATTTGCAACCTACGCCGCGCCATGTTCGGGTAGAAGAGTTTGTTACACCTGACAGCTTCAAGGCCTATGCGGCGACAGCTAGAGCCAAGGGTTTTTCAATGGTGGCATCCTCTCCTTTAACGCGTTCCAGCTATTATGCCGGTGCTGATTTTGCGCGTTTAAAAGAAGCCCGCCAAAAGAAGTTGGAAAAAATAGCCGCCAAAAATAGCGGGAAGGGTGCCTAATGCCGCATTATACAGAATCAAAAATATTGCCCTATACGCCACAGCAACTTTTTGATCTGGTCGCGGATATCAGCCGTTATCCTGAATTTTTGCCATGGGTAATCGCCGTTCGGATTCGGTCTCGTGAAGAAAACAGGATGACGGCTGATTTGATTGTGGGCTTCAAGGCTTTTCGGGAAAGCTTTACGTCAAAAGTAACCTTGGATTCACCCCATTCGGTATCGGTTGAATATATCGACGGGCCATTATCCCATCTTCATAATGAATGGCATTTCACAGAAGAAGAAGAGGGAAAAACCCGATTAGATTTTATGGTCGATTTTTCTTTCCGGTCGAGAATTTTCGAGGCACTTGCCGGACAATTCTTTGATCGAGCCGTGCAAAAAATGACTCAAGCCTTTGAAGAAAGGGCGAATAATCTTTACGGTTTATCCGATGCCTAGCGGTTTTTTAGATAAATGGCGCCTTTAGAAAAAGGCAGATTACATCCTATAAAAAATAGGGAAAATCTATTCTGTCCTTGATAAGAAGGTTATCTTTTTTAGGCTCAGGACCTGTTAATTTCTTGAGTTGAGCGGGCTGTTGTGATTCACAGGTTTACCGATGGAGGTGAAGCTGTGAGTGACGTGTTTTTGCTGTCTGAGCACCAGATGGAACGGATTAAGCCGTTTTTTCCACTGGCGCATGGTGTGCCGCGTGTCGATGACCGTCGTGTCCTGAGCGGGATCGTTTACGTGATCCGCAACGGCCTTCAGTGGAAAGACGCCCCGAAAGCGTATGGCCCGCACAAGACTTTATACAACCGGTTTATCCGGTGGAGCCGCCTGGGTGTCTTTGACCGGATCTTCGTCGCCCTGACGGAGCAGGCAGGCCGTTCGAAGCGTCTGATGATCGATGCAACACATCTGAAAGCACACCGGACAGCGGCCTCCCTGCTCAAAAAGGGGCTTTTCCCCGCCATATCGGACGCACGAAAGGCGGACTGAACTCAAAGCTTCACGCTGTATGCGATAGTCAGGGCCGCCCTGTCCGGCTGCATCTGACCGCAGGTCAGGTCAGTGACTTCAAAGGCGCGGATGTTCTGCTGGCAAATCTGCCGGAAGAAACACAAGAAATTCTCGGGGACCGGGGATACGACAGTAATAAAATCAGACAGTCTCTCGCAGACCGGAATATCACCGCCTGTATTCCGCCGAAGAAGAACCGGAAATCAAAGCCGCCTTACGACTGGCATCTGTATAAAAAGCGTCACCTCATCGAAAATATGTTCGCAAAGCTCAAAGACTGGCGGCGTGTCGCAACACGATACGACCGGTGCGCTCACACATTCATGTCAGCAATCCATATCGCAGCAAGTTTCATCTTCTATCTCAAAGAATGAGTCCTGAGCCTAGGTCTGGTCTTTCTTCGCTTCTAAAAACGAAGAAAGACAACCTTACTTTCCAATTATTCGCCAGCCAAATGGCCGTCAGTTTTTAACCTTGAGAGATCGACGCATCCGGCATTAACAGGCTGAGGGCGCATAAAGCTGCCTGTAAACGGATACCGGAACGCCCTAAATCTCCGAAAGATTTCTGTTCCGCAACGACTTCATTCGGATCAGCATCCCGTCTTGCCCGTGCAAAAACAACGGTGCCAACGGGTTTTCTTTCATCGCCGCCGGTCGGGCCCGCAATACCTGTAATCGCAACCGCAATATCAGCATCGCTTTTTTCAACGGCATTCCGTGCCATTGCCCAAGCAACCGCCAAAGAAACAGAGCCAAAGGTTTCGATGACGTCCTGACTAATATTCAGAAGGTCTATTTTTGCCTGATTGGCATAGGTCACAAATCCGGCATCAAAGACATCAGAAGCCCCCGGAACCTCGGTCAAGGCCGCCATTACCAAACCACCGGTGCAGCTTTCTGCAACGGCAATACGCTGACCGGCTGCACGATTGGCATCGATCACCAAGCTGGCGCGGGTTACCAATTCATTCGGTAAATTATAATGGACATTTTCCTGCGGCTGGTTTTCTTCCATATTTTGGATAGTTTTTTGTAATTCTTCACTATCCTGGGCAGAAATATCCTGCTGTTCTGCCTTTTGCTGAAGCGCTTCTTTCTCGGTATCAGAAGGCTGCGAGGACAGGCCATCCGTCTGGTTATTGTCCATAGTCATCGGTTTAATCTCCCGAACAAATATCAAAAGGCAAAATACGTCCAACCTTGCCAATTTTCTTAATCAAGGCGAATGTGGAAACAGAAACATCCCCGATTTTATTGGCGGGTTGTTCTGCTACAAATGGCAAAAAGCCATTTACGATTTCACAGGATTGCGGCTTCATCTTTTGGCTGACGATATCGGAAACCATGGTTTCAATCGCAGCTCTTTTGCCCGCATCTCCCATATCGGCCACAGCCGACCCGCCCAGCCGTTCAAAAGCGGCTTTTGCCTTAGGCCAGTCGGTTTCACTTTCCTGACGAAAGCGCTTGCTAAGGGTCGCTTCCTGCTTCAGCAAATAGGAATCGCTATCCAGCACTGAAGAACATTGCTGTTTTGCGCCTTGCAGCAAGCCCGGTAAAGCTGTTTCCATCAAAGCCTGCGCTTCGGCATGAGTCATACATTGACTCTGGCTCCCTGCGGCCTCGGTGGCAGCAGCCATAGCGCCCGTCCCAAACATGCAGGCAACAAGCGCTATCGAGTGACGAATAACCGGATTCATGGAATAACTAATTAGCACAAAATATCCGGCAAGCGAATACTGGTAACCGCTTGGGCAGCGATCCCTTCTTTGCGGCCTGTAAAACCAAGCTTTTCAGTTGTCGTTGCTTTGATGCTGACCCTTTGTTCAGGAAGCCCCAGAATCTGGGCAATATGCTTACGCATGGCTGGTCGATAAGGCCCCACTTTCGGCGCTTCACAGATAACCGTTACATCCGCATGGTCAATGATAGCTCCGGCTTTCTTGGCAAGCGCAACAGCATATTCAAGGAATTGGGTCGAATTTGCACCCTTCCATTGTGGATCACTTGGCGGAAAATGGGTTCCGATATCGCCATCAGCAATCGCCCCCAGCAAAGCATCTGTCAAAGCATGGAGTGCGACATCGGCATCGGAGTGACCGGCAAGACCATGGTCATGCGGAATTTTGATGCCACCCAACATAATATGGTCACCAGCTTCGAAACAATGAACATCGAAACCTGAACCGCAAACAGAAATCATTTTTTCAGTCATTTGAGCCTCGGCTACAGAAAAATCAGCAGGATAGGTCAGTTTCTCGAGTAGTCTATCGCCTGTTACCAAGGCAATTTTTTTACCAAAAGCGCGGACAACCTGCGCATCATCTGTTGGTTCATCGCTGCCTGTCCATGCCTGATGTGCAGCGATCACGGTCTCAAGATCAAAGGCTTGCGGGGTTTGAACGCGATGGAACAGATTGCGGTCAACGGCTTCGACTTCTTGATTAACAAGAGTATCAACAACTGGCAAAACGGGTATCGCTGCCTTAGACGATTTCAAGGCGTCAAGTAGGCGATCAATCACTGTTTTGGGTAAAAAAGGGCGGGCGGCATCATGAATCAAAACCCGTTTGTAACCACGGTCATGTGCGGCCTTCAAACCATTAATCACAGAATCGCGCCGAAAAACACCACCGATCACTGGCTGCGGTAAATCTCGGTCTCCGACAGCCTCTTGATATAACGCCTGATGCCCGTCCGCGATAACGACTTGTACCGTATCAATTTCGGGATGGGCGAGCAGGTTATCAATCGCATGTGCCAGAATAGCTTTACCAGCGATCTGCCGATATTGCTTTGGCAGGCCTTCACCTGCACGTTTACCCTGACCGGCCGCCACAATAAGCGCTATATTATCTGTTCTTTTCATCATTACCCGCCGAGCCTTAAGCCTTTTCTGAATGCTTGCAATAGAGTTATCGCTTCCTTGAATTGCCGTTTTTATGCAATAGTTGGCCTTTTATAAAGCCTTTTCAGCCAAGGAAAGCTTGTCTGATTTTTGAAAGCAAGCTAACCATAACCGCATGAACAGCCCTGAACATAATCCTACCCATAATCTGATTTCGCCTATTCAGATAGGCTCTGTCCGAATTGATAATCCGGTTATTCTAGCTCCGATGACAGGCGTTACGGATTTGCCTTTTCGTCGGATTGTCCGCCGTTATGGTTCGGGATTGAATGTGACGGAAATGATTGCCAGTCAGGCGATGATTCGGGAAACGCGCCAATCGTTACAAAAATCGACATGGGATCCCTCTGAAGAGCCCATTTCGGTTCAGTTGGTTGGCTGCACACCGGATGATATGGCCGAATCAGCCAAACTGAATCAGGATCGTGGTGCCGCTATTATTGACATCAATATGGGCTGTCCTGTCAGAAAAGTTGTCAGCGGTGATGCTGGCTCTGCTTTAATGCGTGATTTGAAACTGGCGGCCTCGATTATCGAAGCAACTGTCAAAGCGGTTTCTCTTCCTGTCACCTTAAAAATGCGGATGGGCTGGGACCTAAACAGTCTGAATGCACCAGAACTTGCGCGTATTGCCCAAGATATCGGGGTTCAGATGGTAACGGTGCATGGCCGTACTCGTAACCAGCTTTATAAAGGTCATGCGGATTGGGCTTTTGTTCGCCAAGTCAAAGACGCTGTGTCGATACCTGTTATTGTGAATGGCGATATCAATAGCCTTGATGATGCTAAAACAGCCCTGCAACAATCCGGTGCTGATGGCATTATGGTTGGACGAGGCAGCTATGGTAAACCGTGGCTTTTATCCCAGTTGATGCAGGGATTGACTGATGGTGAAATGGAAAAAGCACCGTCGATAGATGAACAATATCGCACCATTACCGAACATTATGACCATATGTTAAGCTATTACGGTACGATCACGGGCGTCAATATCGCTCGCAAACATATCGGATGGTATACCAAAGGCCTGCCTGCTTCGGCAGAATTTCGGAATAAAATCAACCGTGAAGAAGACCCCGACAGGGTAAAAGAAATGCTGGCCGAATTTTACCGACCTTGGCTCAGCCAAATAGCCGCCTGACGGATTGATTTTATGGGAAATATTAAAAAAACGACAGAAATAACACTGCCGCTCCATCTGGGCGGCGGCAAGGTCGCTGTGCCGGAACATGGGCTGGCTGATGCGATGGAAGCCCATTTACTGTATTATTTTGCTGTTTTCGGGGAAAGCTTACCACCGGACGGTTTGTGGGAACATATCCTTGGCGAGGTAGAAAAACCTTTGCTTAAAGTTGCCTTACGGGCTGTCGGCGGCAATCGGATCAAAGCCGCAAAATTGCTTGGCATCAACCGAAATACCCTCCGTCAAAAATGTCTAAATCGCCATGTCGATCCCGACAATCTTTAGAATGGGCGAAAGATATTCTTTGTTATAAAATCGATTTGTCTTTCTTGAAATTTTGATTTCAGCCAAAAAATATATCAAATTAAATCTGATTGTGTTTTGATTGCATCGTCTTTGTAGTATCGTTGCAACGATGATGGAGGATAGCGCTATAGAAAGCACCGAAAAGACAGAGGTAGATCGGGAAAAAATCCGATTATGGCCTCTTTCCAAAAGAAAGCTTTATTATTTTCTCTATCGCCGCTTTCCTGCATGGGCGGAGACGCTTACCTTTGTCGCCTGTCTGGTTATTGCTTTTTTTAGCTATAGACTGACTGTTTATCACGGGACACCTGCAAAACCGCTTAGCCCCCTTGTGATCGCTCTGTTACTGGTTGCCAATCTGGTGCCAGCAATGATGTTGATGGTTTTGTTGGCGAGAAGGCTCGCTTTGAGGCGGGCAGCCAAATCTCCATTGGGTGGGCGAGGGCGGCTTCATGTCCGTTTGGTCGCTATTTTCTCTATTGTTGCGGCCGTTCCGACCCTGTTAGTGGTTATTTTTGCCTCACTATTATTTCAATACGGGGTTTCTTTCTGGTTTTCGGATAGCGCACGTACGATTCTTGCCAATGCTGATCGCGTTGCTCAATCCTATGTAAAGGAAAATACCGATCGTATTATTGGCGATTTGAACGCAATGCCCAATGATTTTAGGGCAGCGTTATCGCAAGCCCCCATTGAAGATCCACGTTGGAGCCGCTTTATCTTTATGCAGCTTATCAACCGTGGTTTGAATGAAGTCGCTCTTTTACAGATGCCGCCTTCGGATACGGGCGCGCCGATTATGTTGGCAGGGGCGCTTACCGATACGCGTCCATTGGAAAACCGCCTTCCGGCGAAGATGATTTCTTTGCTACGGGATAAACAGGCACATACATCTATTTCTTCCGGCGACCGGATCGAAGCGGCAATTTTGCTCGATGCCCATTCCAGACTCTATATCTATATTTCTCGCCAGCTTGACCCTGTTGTTCTGTTGCAGGCCTCTCGTGCTAAAACGGCTTTGGGGGATTATAACCGTCTGGTCGAAAGTTCGCGTGTTTTACAAATTCGTTTTAACGGGGCATTATTGGTTGTCTCGTTGTTGATTGTCGCCATTGCGATTTATATTGCCTTTGTGGTCGCAGACCGTATCGTCCGGCCTATCTCTCATATGGTGGAAGCTGTCCGTCGCATTGGCTCCGGTGATCTTGGCGCGCGCACTCATCTGAAACATAATCGTGATGAAATCGGGACACTGGGCTTTGCCTTTAACCGCATGGCGAACAAGCTTGAAGAACAGACTAATACCTTGATGTCTGTCAATTATTTGCTTGATAGCCGCCGTGCTTTTACGGAAGCCGTCTTGTCGGGCGTTTCTGCTGGCGTTCTGTCAGTTAACAGCCAACACACCATTCAGCTTGTCAATCTTTCAGCACAAAAGCTGTTAAAGGCCGATGAAAAAATCCTAATTGGTGAGAAACTCGATAATATCGCCCCTGAATTAGATAGCCTACTGGCACAGCAGGCAGGGGACAGTATTGTCCATATTCTGGTCGATAATGAACCCCGCACTTTCGCAGTCAGGGTTGTCAGAGCCGCTGATAATCATGTTCTGACTTTTGATGATATTACCCAGCAATTGGCGGATCAGCGTTCAGCGGCTTGGGCAGATGTTGCTCGTCGAATTGCCCATGAAATCAAGAACCCGCTTACACCGATTCAGCTCGCTGCCGAAAGATTGCAACGCCGTTACGGGCGTCAGATTACTTCGGATGAAGAAACTTTTAGCCGTCTGACCAGTACTATTGTCAGACAAGTCGGGGATTTACGGCGGATGGTGGATGAATTTTCATCCTTTGCCCGAATGCCCAAGCCTGTATTCAGGAAAGAGGCCATAAGCGATATTGGCCGTCACGCGCTATTCTTGCACGAGGTTGCTCACCCGCAAATAGGCTTTGTGTTTGAAGCACAGGAAGACTTGCCGCTCATGGTTTGTGATCAACGGCAATTAGGACGGGCTTTGACTAATCTGGTCAAAAATGCTGTTGAGGCTATCGAAGAAAATGATCGCGGCGGCTCTGGCCATGTCTGGATGACTTTAAAACGGGAAGATAGCCATTTGATTATAGAGGTTGCCGATGATGGTATCGGTCTGCCAAAAGAGCGGGAAAGACTGACCGAACCTTATATGACAACCCGTGTTCGTGGCACCGGACTGGGCTTGGCTATTGTTAAAAAGATTGTTGAGGAACATGCCGGAACATTGACTTTTTCAGACCGCGAAGGTGGCGGAACAATCGTGCGTCTTTCTTTTGATCTGGTGGCTCTTGCGCCGGTAACAATCGAAAGTGTAGCAGAAAAGGGGATAGGTAATCAGGAACCCGCTATTCCCGGACTTACCCGATCAAGGAGCGAATAATGGCGCTAGAAATTCTGGTCGTTGATGACGAAATGGACATTCGTGAACTGGTAGCGGGGGTTCTTGATGATGAAGGCTATGCCACAAGAACGGCTGCGGACAGTGATGCGACTTTACAGGCTTTAGCAGAAAGACGGCCTTCGCTGGTTTTACTGGATGTCTGGTTAAAAGGTTCGAAACTGGACGGTCTCGAATTATTGGAAGAAATCAAACGGCGTGATCCGACTTTGCCGGTGCTGGTTATTTCCGGCCATGGCAATATTGACACGGCTGTAACGGCTATCCGACAAGGTGCCGTTGATTTCATCGAGAAACCCTTTGAAGCCGAACGGTTACTATTGCTTGTCGAAAGAGCAACCGAAACCGAAAGATTGCGGCAGGAAAACGCTTCTTTAAAGGCCAAAATCGGCCATACTGAAGAATTAACCGGCAATTCCAGTGCGATCAATCACGTGCGGGCTACGTTGAAACGGGTTGCAGGCACGGGCAGCCGCGTCCTTATAACAGGGCCTGCTGGGGTCGGGAAAGAGGTCGCCGCCCGATTGCTCCATATGTGGAGTCCTCGTGCCGCTGCACCCTTTATTGTCGTTTCGGCGGCATGGATGGAACCAGAACGGGTCGAAGAAGAATTATTCGGCGTAGAAGATAGTCAAGGTGTGGTTCGCCCCGGCTTATTGGAAAAAGCTCATGGGGGAACACTGTTTCTTGATGAAATCGCGGATATGCCCATTCCGACACAGGCCAAGATTTTACGAGTTCTGACTGATCAGAGCTTTATGCGGGTCGGTGGCGAAAGGATGGTCAAGGTCGATGTCCGTGTTGTCTCCGCTACGGCGCGGGACTTAGCACGCGAAATCGCTGAAGGCCGTTTCCGTGAAGATTTATATTATCGCCTAAATGTCGTTCCGGTGCATTTACCGGCTTTGGCCGATCGCCGCGAAGATATTCCAGTGCTGATCGACTATTTTGTGGCGCATTATGCAACAGAACGGCGTGTGGCTACCCCACAGGTATCAGAAGAAGCGCTGGCAGCCTTACAGGCCTATGACTGGCCAGGTAACGTCAGACAGCTTCGTAATGTGGTTGAACGGACGATTATTCTGGCACCGGGCGATCGTTTAAGCCGGATTGATGTCGATATGCTGCCTTCCGAAGTGCTGGGCGATCAAAACAGCTTGACCGCAGACGGGCAATCCACCCGCTCGATTATCGGCACGCCATTAAGAGAAGCACGCGAAACCTTTGAACGGGAATATCTGCGGGTGCAAATTCGCCGTTTCTCAGGCAATATCTCTCGAACAGCTTCTTTTATTGGTATGGAGCGCTCGGCTCTACATCGTAAGTTAAAAAGCCTTGGTCTTGCCGAACCTCGTAACGCCAATGCCGCGACCAGCAACAATGATAATAATGATAATAACGAAGGATAAGTCCTGCATCCTCAATTGAGCTCATTATTTTAGCCTCCAGTTAAAATACTGGGGGCTTTTTTATTGTGGCCATCTTGGCAGATTTGTAACATCGAAGCTCGCTGCTATGCTGAATTTTATCAGCAAAGCTCCAATCCAAAGCGTTCAGCAGCCATCTTTCTAGTCTAGTGATAAAATCTTACTAGGATTTAACCCTCTTATCTCTGATAAAAGTGCCAGAATATTATAGCCTGCCATAAAGAATTTGGAAAAACGCTATTCCGACCAGGTAGGTGTGCTCTATTTTGCACGAAGACATTCTTGTTTTAGGAAATAGTAGTGGCGCTGCCACTAGAAGGGCAGGGTAAATTTTTTCAAAGAAATTTTGAAAAGCCAAGACGATCCCAGCCAGCTTCGGTAAAAGCAGATTATATATTATAATTTTGGGGAAAGCCTATAAGCCTCTGAAAAAAGAGGCTTTTTAGAAAATTGGTGCGGTCGAGAAGACTCGAACTTCCACGGCCTTTCGGCCACAACGACCTCAACGTTGCGCGTCTACCAGTTCCGCCACGACCGCACTCTATGTAAGCCATTTCAGAGCATCTGCTCTTCCATGTTGGTAGGAGCACACCTTTAGCAGGGCTTTTCAAAGCTTGCAACCATTTTACGCTATTTATCTCTATTTTTTGTGTTTTTTTATCTTTTTGCCCCTAATCGGATCGAAATCAGGCCTTATTTCCAAAGCTGACCCGCTTTTTTTGCTAGGCTATTGAAAACGCAAATAATTAGAATCACCTACTTGCGTTGATAGCTGAAGAGAGGATATTCTCTTTATGAATAAACGCTATGATAACCGCACAAACGGACAGAGCATGCAAGCTGATATCCCAACTTTGACCCGCGCCGATATTACCGACATGCTTTACCATGAAGTAGGTTTGTCGCGGGCAGATTCCGCCAAGATGATCGAACAAATGCTTGGTCACATTACAGATGCCCTGAAAAAAGGTGAAAATGTCAAAATATCTGGTTTTGGCAGCTTTATTCTCAGGGATAAAAATGAACGTGTTGGCCGTAATCCCAAAACAGGGATCGAGGTTCCTATCGCACCAAGGCGGGTTCTGACTTTCCGTGCCAGCCAGTTGATGCGCCAGCGGATTATCAAGGGAGCCTAACTTGTCTGATCGCGATGCCCGTCCTGTTAACGAGGATATCAGGCTAGAAAAGCCTGAAAGAAAAGCGCATCGTCGTCATACGGGTATTTCTCTCTCCCCCCGCCATAAAAGCCATAGTAAAAGTGATCAGGCTTTATTGACGATCAGCGAATTGGCACGCGAATTAGGGGTTGGCTCTCATATATTACGCTATTGGGAAACGCATTTTCCTGATTTGCGACCTTTGCAGCGTGCGGGTAACCGTCGTTACTATCGCCCTGATGATGTCGCTTTGGCACGCCGTATCAATCATCTTTTGAATAATGAAGGTTATACGGTTAAGGGCGCGGTTAAATATCTTTCTTCCGAAGGTCAGAAGGATAATAAAAACGCTTCAGAGGCAGAAGAAAGTCTTATCAAGGCCGGAATATGCCAACAATGGCAAGAAGAACTGCGTTCAATCAGCAGCATGCTCTCTGATGCTCTAACGACGGAATAATTTTTTCGGATAGTTGGCTTCTGATTGATCTATTTTAGCAAAAATAATAAGGGCGGCTTTCACGCCCAAGCCTATAGGGCATATTGTTTGTTCTTAGCTATTCAACGGCTCGATAGAATTGATGCCGTTTTTCTTAACCAAAATCAGCCACTCATATCCTTTAAAATCACAAAATCAGGATCAGTTGCAGAGTAACCGCGTTTCAAGCCTATCCTTTCACAAAGGAAAGGTAGGCTTGCATCATGATAATTAGAAATCTGGCTGGTCGTAATGATCTGGAGGCAAAATAACCTCCATTCTCTCTGCTAAAATAGGTTGGAAAGAAGGGCGGGACTTCATTGCCGCATACCATTCGCGACTATTTTCGTGACCGCGCCAATCAACGCCACCAAGATAATCGGAAACCGAAATTTGTGCCGCTGCCGCAAAATCCGCCAAACTTAAAACAGGCCCCGCCAACCAACGACGATGATCCAATAACCAATCAATATAATCGAGATGGCTATTGGCGTTTTTCATGGCACCCCGCAAAATTGCGGCATCCGGTGCCTGACGATGAACCAACCTTTTCAGCATCCGCTCATTCATTAAAGGCGCGGTGACTTCAAAATAAAGTTTGTTATCAAAGAGAGAAACCAAACGCCTTATTTCAGCCCTATGCACGGCTGTTCCGCTGATAAGCGGCATCCGATCGACTGTTTCTTCCAGAAATTCACAGATAACCTGTGAATCCACCAGAATAACAGGCGCAGAACTATCTACCATAACCGGCGTTTGACCGGCTGGATTCATATCGACGAATTCATCTCTTTTTAGCCATGGGGATTCACGGATCAACTCATAGCCGATCCCTTTTTCACCAAGGAGAAAACGCACCTTTCTGGAAAAAGGGCAAAGAGGAAACTGATAAAGCTGCCACATTAGGGGAACTATAGATAAATACTTCAGGAAAGAAAAGCGGCCAATAAGGCCGCTTTGTCTTTCACTTTGGCTAGAATAATTAGAAGGCGCCTTCTTGCTCTTTTAATTCAGGCTTTCCGGCCTTTCCTTTTTCCTTTTGATCCTCCGTATTTTTTTTGTCGTCCAACGGATATTCCAACCGCCCTAACATTTCTTTCGGGCAAATCTGCCAGAATTTCTGAGACCATAAATCCCATTCATCCAGTACCCGATGTGCCCAAGGACTATCGGTTTTAACCGCATGATCGGCAATCATCGAACGAAGGACGGTTTCCCAATGGGAAGAAGCCAATCTCTGCCAAATGATGTTATCCGGATTGGCGTGGCGCTCGAAACTATTGTCTTCATCCAAAACAAAAGCCATGCCACCGGTCATACCGGCACCGAAATTAGGCCCTACAGAACCTAAAATAACGGCCAGACCACCGGTCATATATTCGCAACCATTGGCGCCACATCCTTCGATAACGGTCTCTGCACCCGAATTGCGAACAGCAAATCTTTCACCCGCCCGCCCGGCGGCGAAAAGCTTACCGGCGGTTGCACCATAAAGAACGGTATTACCGATAATAGTATTGGTATGACCGTCTATCGGTGAAGAAACCGTCGGTCTAACAATAATGGTCGCCCCTGACAGGCCTTTGCCAACATAGTCATTGGCATCACCAAAGACTTCCAAAGTCAGACCTTTAACGCTGAATGCGCCCAAAGATTGACCAGCAGAGCCCCGTAAACGCACATGAACATGACCATCAGCCAAGCTATCCATGCCAAAATTACGGGTAATTTCAGCAGAGAAGCGCGTCCCGATAGCC
This sequence comes from Zymomonas mobilis subsp. mobilis ATCC 10988, assembly GCF_000175255.2. NCBI lineage: Bacteria > Pseudomonadati > Pseudomonadota > Alphaproteobacteria > Sphingomonadales > Zymomonadaceae > Zymomonas > Zymomonas mobilis. The sequence goes on from NC_017262.1 coordinate 233,091, forward strand.
CGCTGGGTATTGCGGACAGAATAGGTGAGCTGGGTCTTTTCCCGACGCGTAAAGACGGCTTGAGCATCCTGCAACATCTGGGCATCAAGGCTATCTGGAACCGGATTTCTGAAACCATCAATCTGGAAGTAACGCGCTTCGGTATTGGCATCCACCTTGGCAAGAACTGGATTAAGGTCAAGGTCGTCCAAATGGTCAGCACCACGATTGACCTGACTAAGAAGATCGGTCTGACCGATAATCTCTTTCAGGGAACGCACACCCAGCTTGGCCAAAATTTCGCGGACTTCTTCGGCGATGAAGGTCATCAAATTGATAACCCGTTCCGGCGTTCCTATAAATTTCTGCCGCATGGCTTTATCCTGCGTGCAGATACCAACAGGGCATTTATTGGAATGGCATTGCCGCACCATCAAACAACCCATTGCAATCAAGGACAAAGTGCCAATACCGAATTCTTCGGCGCCCAGAATAGCGGCGATCACAATATCGCGTCCGGTTTTCAAACCACCATCGGTTCTTAACTTCACGCGATGTCGTAAACCATTCAAGGTCAGAACCTGATTGGCTTCCGACAGCCCCATTTCCCATGGCGTTCCGGCATATTTAATCGAGGTGAGGGGGGATGCACCCGTACCACCGACATTACCGGAAATCATGATAGAATCGGCATGGGCTTTGGCAACACCTGCCGCAATCGTTCCAATACCTGCTGAAGACACCAATTTCACACCGACACGAGCGTTAGGATTGATCTGCTTTAAGTCATAGATCAACTGCGCAAGGTCTTCGATAGAATAGATATCATGATGGGGTGGCGGTGAAATCAGGGTTACACCTGGGGTCGAGTGCCGCAATTTGGCGATCATATCCGTAACTTTAAAGCCCGGAAGCTGGCCACCTTCACCCGGTTTTGCCCCTTGAGCAACCTTGATTTCGATTTCCTCACAGGCGCCAAGATAGGCCGCCGTCACCCCGAAACGTCCAGATGCCACCTGCTTGATCGGCGAATTGGCATTGTCGCCATTTTCATAAGGATGAAAACGTTCTGGTGCCTCACCACCTTCACCGGAAACCGATTTGGCACCAATGCGGTTCATCGCGATTGCCAGCGTTTCATGTGCTTCTGGTGACAATGCCCCCAAAGACATCCCAGGCGTAATAAAACGACGACGAATTTCAGTGATCGGCTCGACTTCTTCAATCGGAATCGGCTGTTTTGACCAGTTAAACCCAAGTAAATCACGCAAATAAACCGGCGGTAACTGATGCACTTCCTTCGAAAATTCGAGATAGGTCGTATAGCTATCGCTGGATACTGCCTTTTGTAATTTGCGCATCAATTCTGCGGTATAGGCATGGCTGTCGCCGCTAGCACGCTGGCGATAAAAACCGCCTACATCCAAAGCTTTTTTGTTGGCCGCAAAAGCATTCTGATGCCGTAATAGCGCGGAACGCTGCAAAGAGGCGTAACCTTCACCGGAAATCTTGGCGGTCATACCAGGGAATAAATCATTGACCAATGCACGAGATAAACCGACGGCTTCAAAATTATAGGCGCCGCGATAGCTTGAAACAACGGCAATACCCATCTTCGCCATGATCTTCAGCAAACCATTGCAGATAGCATGGTGGTGATTATCAAGGCATTGCTCAAGCGTCATCGTGCCAAACAGCCCTTGGCTGTGACGATAGGCAATCGCAGATTCTGCAAGATAGGCGTTGACCGTCGTTGCTCCGACACCGATCAAAACGGCGACATAATGCGGATCAATACATTCGGAAGCCCGAACATTGATCGACGCATAAGAACGCAAGCCTTTCCGTATCAAATGCGTATGCACGGCGGCGGTAGCCAAGATCATGGCGACAGCAACACGGTCAGAACCGATATGCTCGTCGGTCAGGAATAACTCGCTATGCCCCGAACGGACGGCATTTTCAGCCTGCGTCCGTAAATTGCTGATAGCATGGCGCAGCGCATCGGCGCCATCATCCGGCGAGAAGGTGCAATCGATTTCAACCGCCTGTTCACCGAAATGGTCTTTTAACTGGCACCATTCCGAAGTTTTTAAATAAGGCGTATCGAGCGTTAAAATCTGCTTCTGTTTATTCTCGCTATCGAGAATATTCCCAAGATTACCAAAGCGCGTCGTCAGAGCCATAACCTGCGTTTCGCGCAAGGAATCGATTGGCGGATTGGTTACCTGACTAAAATTCTGGCGGAAAAACTGGCTGGTCAGGCGCGGTTTTTCGGTCAAGACAGCAAGGGGCGTATCATCCCCCATGGAGCCCATGGCCTCTTTTCCAGTTTCAGCCTGTGGAGACAGGACAAGATCCATATCCTCCAAGGTTAAACCCGCAGAAACCTGCCGTTTAATCAGCTCATCGCGATCATAAGGAATAACCGGATCATAGCTTTTCAGATCAAGGTCACTCAGTTTCTTGAAATCTTTAATCCATTCGCCATAAGGCCGTTCACTAGCGATCAGGTCTTTTAACGGACGATCTTCATAAAAACGCCCCTCATCCAAATTGACCGCAATCATTTGACCCGGGCCTAACTGCCCTTTGGCAATGACATTGTTTTCCGGCACAACGACCATGCCGGATTCAGAACCAACGATCAGAAGGTTGTCTTTGGTACGCACCGTACGAAGGGGACGAAGCGCATTACGGTCAACACCGGCAACCGCCCATGAGCCGTCAGTAATCGCGAGAGCAGCGGGGCCATCCCAAGGCTCCATCACCGAAGCCAGATAGCTATACATATCCCGATGGGTTTTAGGCATATCAGGGTTATGCTGCCATGCTTCGGGGATCAGCATCAATTTGGCAGCAGGCGCATGCCGCCCCGCGCGACAAATCGTTTCAAATACCGCATCCAAGGCCGCCGTATCCGAAGCGCCCGCCGGAATAAGGGGCTTAATATCTTCGGAATGCTCGCCAAAGGCGAGGCTAGCCATTTTGATTTCATGGCTCTTCATCCAGTTACGGTTACCGCGAATGGTATTGATTTCACCATTATGCGCTAACATCCGGAAAGGTTGAGCCAACCACCATTGCGGGAAGGTATTGGTTGAATAACGCTGATGGAAAACAGCGACACGACTGACAAAGCGTTCATCCTGAAGATCAGGATAAAAGATTGACAGAGCTTCCGCCAAAAACAGCCCTTTATAGACAATCGAGCGACAAGACAGCGAGCAGATATAAAAATCGTTGATTTGAGCCGCAATCACCTTCTTCTCGATCCGGCGGCGGATCAGATAGAGATTCTTTTCAAATTCAGCTGCGCTCATTTCATCAGGATGAGGGCCTGCGATCATGATCTGTTCGATTTCGGGGCGCGTCCGCATCGCCTTTTCACCGATAACCGATATATCGACCGGAACCTGCCGCCATCCATAGATCCGATAACCGAAATCAATGATTTCAGATTCAACAATCGTGCGGCAAGTCTCTTGAGCCGAAAGGTCGGTTCTCGGCAAAAAGACCATACCGACTGCCAAACGGTTCGGAAGCGGAGCATGGCCGGCATGGGCAATGGCATCATCGAAAAAGCTGGCCGGTAAATCGACATGGATACCGGCACCATCGCCGGTCTTCCCATCAGCATCGACAGCCCCACGATGCCAGACAGCCTTCAAAGCATCAATCGCCGCCGTGACCACCCGACGAGAAGCCTTGCCATCGGTGGCAGCAACCAAGCCGACACCACACGCATCGGTTTCAAATTCGGGGCGATACATGCCTTCTTTGGCGAGGCGTTCGCGCTCGGCAAAGACATCAAAAGAATCGGCAGAAGATTTTATGCTCATGGCTTACTTTTCCCAAGCGACTTAACCTGCCGCTTATTAAAGTTCATTTATATCTCAAGGCTTGGTTGCGGCGCTTCAAAAGATTAAAAACGCCCCCAAGATCAGGCAAAAACAGCTTTCTTTTTGGCCTTGGTCGGTGCGTCCTGTTTGTCCTGCTGGCGGGTTGCTAACCATTGATGCATCTGTTCGCTTGCGACCAGACCGTCACGGATGGCCCAAACCACAAGGCTGGCACCGCGGACAATATCACCAGCAGCAAAGACCCCTTCGATGCTAGTCTGTAATGTGACCGGATCAGCCTCTACGGTTCCCCAAGGGGTAACCGATAATTCCGGCGCATTGAAAAGCGTTGGCAGGTCTTCCGGTGAAAAACCCAAAGCGCAAATGACAAGATCCGCATCCATGTCAAAAAGACGTGCTGGATCAGGTTCAGGAGAACGACGGCCAGAACCATCTGGCGCACCCAGGCGCATTCCACGGACTTTTACAGATTGAACATGGTCTTTTCCGACAAAAGATTCCGGTGCAGATAGCCAGACAAATTCTGCGCCTTCATCCTCGGCATTTTTTACTTCGCGTGCGGAACCGGGCATATTGACTCGATCGCGACGATAGAGGCAGCGGACAGATTCTGCACCCTGACGGATAGCCGTTCTGACGCAGTCCATTGCGGTATCACCACCACCGATAACCACTACTTTTTTACCCTTGGCATCAAGGGTGCCATTATCAAAGGCTTCGACCTTGTCACCAAAAGATTTCCGGTTGGAGCTAATCAGGAAATCCAGCGCATCAACAATACCGTTTAATTCTTTTCCGGGGGTAGCCAGACCGCGGGCTTTATAAACACCGGTTGCGATCAGAATAGCCGCGTGGCGCTCACGCAATTCTTCAAGGCTGGCATCTTTACCGACGTGGAAATTGGTATGGAAGGTGACACCCCCATCGGCTAACCGTTTAACACGGCGTGCAACAATGTCTTTTTCGAGTTTGAAGCCCGGAATACCATAGGTCAAAAGGCCACCGGCACGATCATGGCGATCATAAACATGCACCTGATACCCTTGCTGCCGTAATTTTTCAGCCGCCGTCAATCCGGCAGGCCCTGAACCGATAATACCAACCGAAATACCAAGTTCAGTTATAGGCTGTAAGGGTTCAACCCAACCTTCTTTCCATGCCGTATCGGTGATGTATTTTTCAACCGATCCAATGGTTACAGCGCCATGACCGGAATTCTCAATAACGCAGTTACCTTCACAAAGACGGTCTTGCGGGCAAATGCGGCCACAAATTTCCGGCATGGTCGAGGTTGCACTGGAAAGGGCATAAGCATCCTGCAACCGGCCTTCTGCCGTCATTTTTAGCCAGTCTGGAATATTGTTATGCAGCGGACAGTAAGCTGAACAATAAGGCACCCCACATTGAGAACAACGGGATGCCTGACAGCTCGCCTGTTCGTCAGAGAAAGACCGATAAATCTCGTTAAAGTCTTTGTCTCTTTCCTGTGCTGATCGTTTTTCAGGATAGGCCTGTTTCAGATGAACAAAGGACAGCATTTTATTTTGCGCCATAATCAATTTCCTTCATGACAAGCGACATAATTATTTTTTTCCACCAAGTCACGCACAAAAATACATATAAGGCAGTATTACTGTCCTTGTTTTTGCAAAAAATGATATATTTTCTCAAATTTTCTTTTTGAGAATGAATATTAGTTCCGATTTGAGACTAATTAAACAAGAGAAAAGCAAAAGCTACCAGACCGATAATAATCCGATACCAAGCAAAGGGCGCAAAACCGCGGCGGGTGACGATTTCCAAAAATAATTTGATAACAATCAAGGCCGTCACAAAAGAAATTACAAAGCCAAGGCTGATTTCACCAAAATCCGCGATATGAAGATTGTGACGCTGTTCCCATAATTCTTTGACGGTAGCGGCCAGCATGACCGGAATAGCTAGAAAGAAGCTATATTCAGTGGCTGTTTTACGATCGATACCCAGACATAACGCGCCCATAATCGTGGCACCGGAACGGCTGACCCCGGGGATCATCGCCAGACATTGCGCTAAGCCAACCAGAACGGCTTTGTGAGCCGGAATAGATTGCACCGAGGTATTCTCGGGATGAGATGATTCGCGATCAATGATTAACATCGCGATACCACCGACAAATAAGGCAATTGCAACCACCATTGGTTTTTCCAATAGGGCTTTGACGGCATGATAGGCGATAGCCCCGACAATAACGGTCGGAATAAAACCGCAAAGAATATTTCTGACAAAATGCCATGAAGATGTGGAATGCTGAAACAACCCTTTGGCAATATTCAGGAATCGTTCCCAATAAAAAACGATGACGGCTAAGATAGCGCCGAGTTGGATAATAATATCAAAGCTGGCGGAATTGGCACCATGGGCGCCTAACAGCCTTTCAGCGAGGATAAGGTGACCGGTCGAGGAGACCGGAATAAATTCCGTGACACCTTCCAGAATACCAAGCAAAATAATCGTCAACAAAGAGTCATGCATAAGATAAAGCTGTCCATATTGAGGGTGAGAGCAAAAAAATTTACGCTGCTTTCACATAAATGATTGACAGATGCTAGAGATGTCTACTAAAGACGCGCCACACCCCAAATGCCCAGGTGGTGGAATTGGTAGACGCGCTGGCTTCAGGTGCCAGTGGCCGTTAAGGCCGTGGAAGTTCGAGTCTTCTCCTGGGCACCATCCCTTTCTAGGGATTCTCCCTTGATAGTCTATTAAAGATATGAGCCGTTTTGAGGCTCTTTTTTTTGCCTAAAGCTAAATAGGCTAGAAAACCCCAAATCCACTCAAATAAAGATTTCTAAATCAGAATTTCTGTCTGCTCTTTATTCAATTATATTAACCTTAATCGGGAAAAATCCTTTTTTCTGTCATTTTCTCTCAAAAAGATAACCCACGCAGCTAGTCAGGATGCAGCCAAAAAATTGCGTGCTATGGTCAAATCCTGCTGCATCGCCTGATAGGCTCTCTGCCGACCTTCTTCGCTCGCTTGGCGTAAGATATAAGAAGGGTGATAGGTCACAATGAAAGGTGCCGCTGCTTTTCCCAAGGTCAGAATTTTTCCCCGTAAAGACCCTAAGGTCTGCTTTTTTCCGGTCAAAGCCAGCACCGCCGTCCCGCCTAGGGCTATGGTCAAGCGTGGTTTTAACAAACGCCATTCCTGTCTTAACCAATATCGACAGCAATCTACTTCTTCAGGGGCGGGGGTCTGATGAATACGTCTTTCCCCTTTTAACCAGAATTTGAAATGCTTGACGGCATTGGTCAGATAAATTTCTTCCCTTGGCCAACCGATAGAGGCCATGACCTCATCAAAAACCTGTCCGGCAGGGCCTACGAAAGGCCGTCCCGCTAAATCTTCCTGATCTCCGGGCTGTTCACCCACAAAAATAACTGGGCTTGTGTGAGAGCCTTCACCGCAAACTACCTGTGTTGCTTTTTGGTAAAGAGCGCAGCGCGTGCAGTGATGCAAAGCCTCCGTCAGATCTTCCCATGACGGTGCTTTCTTGACGGCCGCTTCTGACATTTTTCAGCCTATCCTTTGGTCTTTCTTTTAAAAAGGCTCATTACTGGAATAAAAGATAAAAAAACACCTTGTTTCGAATGGAAGTATCCCACCCGAAACAAGGTGCTACAAAAGTCTTCTGCGTCAAATATCAGTATAATTTGACTTTAGGGCGTAACATGCTGTGCGCCATAGCGGCGGCAAGAACAGCCGAGCCTTTGACCCATCCATGAATAGCCAACAAATGCAGGCGATAGAGCGAGTTATAGAAGAAGCGGGCAATCCGGCCTTTAACGACGCGTTTACCAACATTTTTCTTCCCACTCAGGCTTAAATCGCCAATAGCGGCAAACCGGCTAAGGGAAAGCAACGTGCCATAATCGCGATAAGCGAAATCTTTAAGCGGTTCACCTTTCCGCAAACGAACGATATTTTCAAAAACTGTATCGGCCATCTGATGGGCAGCCTGCGCGCGCGGCGGCACTGGGCGTTCAGCTTCAGGCAATTTGCATGAACAGCAATCGCCCATAGCGAAAATACGATCATCCGTCGTGCTTTGTAAGGTTGGCTTCACGATAATCTGGTTGCTGCGGGCAACTTCCAAACCTTCGACCTTGGACAGGAAATCAGGCGCTTTCACCCCAGCCGCCCAAAGCTGGATATCGCTTTCAATGGTCTGGCCATCTTTGGTCTTGATAAAACCTTCACCGGCTTCAACAACCATCGTGTTGGTTTTGATATCAACGCCCAAACGCTGTAAAACCGTATGAGCATCCTCGGCCATAAATTCAGGTAAAGGTGCCAAGATACGAGGGGCTGCCTCGACCAAGGTTACTTGCATACAATTGGCACCGAATTTTTCGAGGCCAAAATTACCCAGTTCAATGGCGGTATTGTATAATTCAGCCGATAATTCGACACCGGTCGCCCCTGCGCCGATAACCGTTACTCTGACTGGTTTTTCCATACCCGGTTGAGCAATCATGGTTCTGGATGCGCTCGCACAAGCGTCAAAGAGATGTTCGCGAAAACGGTCAGCCTGAGCGCGGCTATCCAAAAACAGACAGTTCTCTCTTACACCTGGCGTATTGAAATCATTGGCGACCGAACCCAAGGCCAAAACCAGATAATCATAACGGAGACGTTCCTGATCGCTGATTTTATGGCCTTCTTCATCCACTAAAGGCTCAAGGATGATTTCATGATTTTTACGGTCGATATCTTCCAATGTCCCACGGACATAGTGATATCCCCAATGCTTACCGTGATAACGATAGCTGACTTCATCCAGATCGGCATCTAATGCGCCGGTGGCAACTTCATGGAACAGAGGTTTCCAAACATGGGTTGGGCTACGGTCAACCAGAATGACGTCGGCCTCTTTCCCGAAACGTTCCCCCAAAGCACGCACCAACTGCAATCCACCGGCACCGCCACCCACGACAACAATGCGGTCAGGTCTACCATTCTTCGACATTTGAAACCTCTATTCTCTTCCAAGCGACCCAGCCCCCTTTGGCGTGGTGGTTTGCGAGCCGCCTCAATTACCTTTTGCTGTAACTAACGAAGAACATTCAAATCTGTTTCACATAAATTATAAGTCAAAGTGAAAGTTTTTATTGCTTACTGTGAAACTATCTTTGCCCTTATCCGGTCTCTGTCTTTGATTATCCTAATGGGCTTTGTTTAAAGCGCGCTTTCTCTGATTGACCTTTGGCTTCTTTTCCCGTCAATATGGGTTATGGAAAAACAAACCGATCACTCTTCCCGTAAAACCTCCTCTTCTTCGCCTTCTTTTGTCAAAATGGCGATAGATTACGCTCCGCTTGTGATCTTCTTTTTGGCCTATAAAATGACAGGATTCTTTATAGGTACCATCGCTTTTATGGTCTCGATGATCGTAGCTATAGGGGTTTCCCGTTACAAGCTGGGACGGGTCTCACCGACCTTGTGGCTTTCTTTTGTCTTGATTATGTTCTTTGGCGGTCTGACCTTATGGTTTCATGACCAACGTTTCATTCAGCTTAAGCCCACTATCATCTACAGTTTTTTTGCCGTCATGCTGTTAGGCGGGCGCTTATTGAACAAACCGATGCTGAAATATATTATGGAAGATGCCTTTGATGGCGTGACTGAGAAAGGCTGGCTGATCTTAAGTTTTAACTGGGGCTGCTTTTTTCTCGTTATGGCCTTGCTAAACGAATATCTAAGGACGCATTTCAGTTTTGACGTCTGGCTGACCTTAAAAATCTGGGGCGCGATGATTTTGTCGGCCGTTTTCGGATTTGCCAATATGCCTGTTTTAATCAAAAACGGATTAAATACAGGCAATGGCAAAAATTAAAGACCTAGGCTCTGTAATATTTTTCTATTTTCTGAAGTCGGTACCCTGTCCAAAAAAGGGGCAGGGAAGCTACTGACAGGAAACAGAAGGCGGCTTTCCAGTCTCCATAGGCTTGATGCAAAAAACCAATGAAAAGGGGGCTGGCGGATGCAAAAATATAGCCGACCCCCTGAACAGCAGAAGAAATCCGGCGATTATCATCAAGGTTGCGCGAAAATTGGATTACCGTTGAAAAGATTACGGTAAAACCGCCCCCTGCGGCAAAACCTCCTAAAATAAGCCAGAAAAGCCATAAAGAAGGCAGCCATAAAAGGCCGACTGGCGTGACTAGCCAACATAGCCCGATCAATTTCAGAAGAAAGGCCGACGAAAAACGCTGGCTCAACAGGGGAATACCAAACGATCCTAATAATGCTAAAATCTGAAAAAGAGCGGCGGCAGCACCGGCCTCTGATGATGTCATCTGGTTAGCTTGTCTTAAGAAGCTCGGGATCCAGGCTGTCAGACCATAATAAACGCATAAATGGGCAGCAAAAGAAATAACTAATATCTGGACTAATTGGCGATGAACGGAATCATGGGGGTGATGATCTTTTGCAAGAATATTGGCCGTGGCTTTTTCGGTTTCTTTTTCGCTTGGCAGGGTATCATTGCTATATTCTGCAAATGATTTTTCAGCATAAAAGATCACTAACCACAAAATCAATGCTAGAAAGGCCAGATCAACCCAAGAAGCCAGCGCGGTTTTCCAGCCCCAATAATGCGTCATGGGCGGTGTTAAGGCCGAACTGAGCATGGTTCCGACATTCAACGCCGAAGTATAAAGTCCTGTTACGATATGGGATTTATGAGGGAAATCTTTAGCAATAATCAGCAAGCTGACAATATTCCCGATGGTAAGGGCCATACCGATAATAATCGTACCGCTTATCAACCCGCCAAAGCTACCTGATGCCCGTATTAGGGTGCCAATAATACAGCCCACCAATGTCATCAGAACCGAAAATTTTAAAGACGTTCGGTTAATCAGATAAGAGGCAAGGGGCGTCAAAATTCCGAAACACAGAATAGGAATACTGGTTAATAGTCCAGCGGTCGCGGCATTGATATGAAGGGCTGACCTAATTTCATTTACTATAGGCGGAATAGCTGTCAACGGGCTCCGAAGATTGAATGCCAGAGCAACAAGGGCAATCATTAACCAGATAGTAAAAGCGTTTTTAGAGAAAAGAGGTCGTTTATTCATCATCATATCCGTTTCAACCTACTGCGATTACAGCCGGTTTCTGCGAATGCCTTAAGGCAACGGATATATTTTTCCAGTATGAATCTTTTCTCATCAAAAAAATGATGCTTTTTAACAAAATTTCAATATGTTAGAATTTTGATAGCAACAGGATAAGGGCGTTACCAGCCGAATAGGGTATAAAAAACGACAAATTATATTTATTCGCTGTCATTATAGGTTAGTAAAAACAGTTTAAATAAATATATCTGGACAGAGCGGATACCGCTTTTCGGAATACTCTAACTCAATAGTTATTTGCAGGTTGGTTTCTGACAGGGTAGTCTTAAATCCGATCGTTCTGTGAATATTTACCGGGAGATTGAACGAATGAAATTTGCTTCCAAAATAGCTATGTCGCTCACGCTTGCCCTTGGCGGTGTTTCGCTTATAGCTATTCAGCCTGCTACAGCGAAGAAACATGAAGCCGAAGCTGCCCCTCAACAGGCGGCAAAACCCGGTCAGGATTATGTTCTTACGCCTGCTGTCAGAACAGCCGCAGGTGAAGCGCAGGCCGCTATCAAGGCCAATGATCTCGCAACAGCAGTGGCCAAACTGGATGCTGCCAAGGCGGCTATGGCAACCGATGATGATAAATATGTTGTCGGTTCTCTCGGTTATGATCTGTCCATCGCCAAACAGGATCAAACCTTACAAAATCAATCCATTGATCTCATGCTGGGCAGCGGCAAAGTCAACCAGCGGATGTCTCAAGACACGATCTGGCAGCTTTATGTCAACCAGTCTCAATTGGCTTATGATGCAGGCCAATTCAGAAAGACTGAATTTGACATTGAACAGGCGTTAAAGATCGAAAACGCCAATAACACCCAGCTTTATCCAATGCTGGTTGAAGCCAAGGCCAAACTCAACAAACCGGCCGAAGCTATTGCGGCACTCGAAACGGGCATCCAAAAAATGCAGGCCACTAATCAGGCCGTGCCGGAATCTTGGTTAAAACGCGGTGTGGCTTTGGCCTACAATGCCAAATTACAGCCGGAAACCATCAAATTATGCCAGCAATGGATCGCGTCTTATCCCACGAATGATTCATGGCGCACCTCTTTACAGATTTATCGTGATTTCAACCGGACGCTTGATGGCGATGCTACGCTTGATCTCTTCCGTTTGATGCGGGCTGTGGGAGCCTTAAGTGCAGAAAGCGAATATCTGCTCTATGCTCAGCCGCTTTATATCGGTTACCCGATCGAAGCCGAAACCGTGCTGAAAGAAGGTATCCAGAAGAAAGTTCTCAGTGCAACGGACACCACGGTCAGCAAATGGCTTTCCACCGCTCGCCTGAAAGTGGCCGCTGAAAAAGCCGATCTTGCCAAGGCTGTTGCTCGTGACAGTAAAGCCGCTACTGGCAAAGATGCCTTCACTGATGGTACTTTGGCCTTGGGTGCGGGTGATTACAGCCTTGCGATCAATCTCTTCACCATTGCCAAGAGCAAATCCGGTGTTGACAATGACCTTACCACTTTGCGTTTAGGTATGGCGCAGGCGCTTGCGGGTCAAAAAGATGCAGCCAAAGCCACCTTGGCCACGGTTCAGGGTAGTCGCGCTCCGATCGCACAATTCTGGTCAATCTATGCCGATACCCATGTCGCTACTCCGGCGGCCTGATCTTAAGCATTGAATTTAGACAAAGAAAAACGGGCTGAAAAACTCAGCCCGTTTTTTTTGACAAAAAAAACAGCGAAGCCGCTGTTCAGATATTTTGTCATTTCTTCCGAAGAAGGCACACCGGCAACCGATATAGACCTGAAAAGATTTCAGAAATATTCATGATCGCCAGTGCCTTGATCATTCAAAAAATACTATATTCTTTTCTAAACATATCGGAAGAATGGGGGGATTACTCTTTGGTATCAACAGGAACACCCGGTAAATCTTTGGATGTCCGAATGATCAGAGAGGTCTTGACGCTGGTAACATTGGGGGCAGACGTCAATTGAGAAGTCAGCAAATGCTGGAAAGCCTGCAAGTCATGTGCAACAATTTTAAGAACGAAGTCGATTTCCCCGTTCAGCATGTGGCATTCCCGCACTTCCGGCAGGGTGGCGACATGTTCTTCAAATTGACGCAGATCATCTTCGGCTTGGCTTTTCAAGCTAACCATAGCAAAAACCATAATACCATAGCCTAGGGCATTGGCATTAAGCTGTGCATGGTAACCTTCAATGATGCCAGCTTCTTCAAGGGCACGTACACGACGGAGACAGGGGGGGGCTGTCAATCCTGCTTTACGTGCCAAGTCAACATTCGTGATACGTCCATCATCTTGAAGATTCTCAAGAATCAGACGATCGATTGAATCAAGTGGGTAATTAGCCGTCACGGACTTAGTCCTTCTATTTAATCTTCCGGCTAGATAATAAAATTGCCGAAAAATACAACTTCACTTATGCACGATTATGTAAAAAAAAGCCTCAATTCGATGACTTGATAATTAAATGGGGTAAAATCTGATAAAAAAAACATCTCTCAGAAAAAAAAGAATAAATTACCCCATGTAAAAAATATTTTTTAATATCTTCCAGTTTTTCTCCCAAATATGGCAAATGTCAGCGATATGTTAACCACTTGCCTTTACCGATAATGCGTAAGGTATTCACTAAAAATCGGGAATCAGGCGTGCGTTTCGACGATATGCTCCAAACAATTATGGATCAGCCCCTTAACACAGAAGCGGAAAAGATCGCTGTCTGGCGGCAATTAGTAGATTGTATCGCCCAAGATAAGGGGCAACATGACCCTCATTTGTTAAAAAATGCCTATCAGCGTTTAATGGACTTAACGCGCGAAGTGCCTACCAATATTCGTCTCGATACTGCCGAAACCTTAGCTGGACGCCATATTCCGCCGTTACTGGTGCAATATTTTGCCTGTGATATTGCCCTGATCGCGATGCCTGTCATCAGCTCAGTTCGGCTGGATGTCGCTGAATGGATTGGTATTTTACCCGCTTTACGCCAACCCGTTAGAAATATTCTTCGCCAACGGAATGACCTTGATCCGTTAGTATTGCGCGCTTTGGATAGCCTTGGCGGCGATCGTCCTGTTTTGGATAATCCCAAGGAAGAGCCTGTTTCCGTTCAACCTAAACAAGAAAAAATAGAGGCTTCTCCTATTTCTCTTGAAAAGGCAGAACAGCCGTTACCTCCGCAAGAAGAGGCCACTAATTCAGCAGCAGAAGCGCCGATGGATTACCGGAAAAGCCTTTTCTCGAAAAAGCCTGACAGTATTTCACTCGCCAAAGAAACGGATGAAATTCAACATCATCCCGCCGAAGAAATCTTGGCAAACGAAAGCGCTCCAGAAAAAGAGATGTCTTTTTCTGACAGTATCCGTTCCGGTATTCTTCATCAGGCTTATCGCCAACCCACCTATTTTAAGCCTTTCACCACGTCGCTTGAATCTCTGACGACAGATGAAACGCCCGTTATTGCCGAAGCCTTAACAACGAATCCGCCTGTCAATGAACAGCATAAGGAAGAAAAGGCAGAGAAAACACAGGAAGAAACTGTCAAAGCTCCTAGATTTTCGCCATTTTCTGATCGCTGGCGGTCAGAGATTACGCCTGTAGAAGAAGGCCTTGAAGGTCATAATGACCAAGATGAGCCTATCTTTGAATTTGAAACAAAGCTGGATCAGAAACAGCCTTCTGAAGAAGATATCTCCGACAAAAATAAGGACTTTGCATGGTTTGCCATGGGTAAATCACGCAGTTCCAAAAAAATGGATGCAGGCGCATTACTACAGAAAAAGACATCAAAAAGCGGTAGCGAAGATACCCAGATACGCCATTTATTAGCCCGTATTGACGCCTTCCGGCGCAGTCTGGAAGCCCGTGCAGAACAATTCAATTTCGAGAGCGATAAAAACGGTGTTGTCATCCATGTGAAAGGGATCGCCTCCCATATTTTGGCAGGGATTTCGCTTGCAACGCCCGCTTTACAGAATGGTTATGGTGTCGATGGGCAAGCTGTTGGTGCTTTTACGCGACGCGCCCCTATCCGCCATGCCAGATTGACTATTCCGGGGAATGGGGCAGCGGCAGGGGAATGGCGCATTGCGGCTGATCCTTATTTCAGCCCTGAAACGGGTCATTTCTCTGGCTATCGTGGGATTGCACGTCGTCCCCGCATTGAAGAAACGGCGCAACCTTTTGTATCGGCGATGCCGCCGCAACCTAGCGTCCTTGAAATTGATCGCGATTCACTACGGCAATTGATGCATGAGCTACGAAATCCGTTGAATGCGATCGTCGGCTTTGCTGAAATGATCGAGCATCAGATGCTAGGGCCTGTCGGGAAAAGCTATCGCTATTATGCTGCCGATATTACCCGTCAAGGACAGCGCTTACTACAAGCCGTGGACGATCTTAATCTCGCAGCTGAAGAGAGTGAAACTGCCTCTGTTAGCCCCCAGAGTGAAGGGTCAACTCGCTTAACCCAGATCGTTTCGGCTTTGCATAGCCATTATCAAGATGCAGTTCATAAATATAATGGCGATATCTTGTTCAAAGTCGCAACCGGACTCCCTTTATTAAAAATAGATTCCAGAGCGATTGAACGGATCTTCTCGCGTTTACTAGCTACCGTGGTTGGTCTGATGGCTGCGCAAGAGCAAATAGAAGTTAATCTGGATCAAAAAGATCATTTCGTCCGCTTTATGGTCAAACGTCCGGCGGCATTGCAAGGCTATGATGAACAAGCGCTTCTTGATCCCGGTTTTAATCTACAGGGAGAATGGCCAAATAGTCCGGTTCTCGGGTTAGGCTTTACGCTGCGCTTAGTTAGAAATTTAGCTTCAGCTGTTAACGGTCAGCTTGAGATAAAAGACGATTCTTTTATCATTCTGCTGCCGATAGAAGAAAGCCAATCCCAAGCCTCCTAAAAAAATAAAAAAAATTACGGATATCTCTTGTCAGATGGGGGTCAGCTCGGCTATCGAGCAGCCTTAGAAGGTGGGGCCTGTAGCTCAACGGTAGAGCCGGCCGCTCATAACGGCTAGGTTGCGGGTTCGATTCCTGCCGGGCCCACCATTCATTTTCTTGGTCTTTATGCGACCCGCTATAAAATCCCATATCAACAGCCCCATTGCCTTTAGGCTGTCTGTTTTGCCTTATTTCCCGTGATAAAAGGGCTATAGTCTGCCTTTAGTGATTTTTGGGAATGGCAGAATAACGATCCATGGAAAACAGCCTGCATCTTTATGGAATATCAATCGCCTTAGGGGTGTCATTGCTGGCTGTCCTCTGGGGCATTGCCCTCTATTTTTTTCTGAATGCGCTCCATAAGATGAAAGAGGCGCAGGCGATTATCCGTCGCTTTCATCCACTTAAAAATATTTATGACACGGCACCCGTTCATGCCCTTGTCATCCATAATCAAAAAATATCCGCTCTTAATCCTAAAAGCTCGGCTTATCTCGGATTAGAAGACATACCGTCCTCACCGGATATCTTTTTTTATTCATGGCTTGATGACGATTCAGCCCAAATTCTTGCCCATCATCTCGATATCTTGGCGAAAACAGGGCGCGCTTTTCATTGTCATGTGCATCATAAAATGGACCAGCGTCTTTTCAAAATTGATGGTCAGATTTTACAACAATCTTCCCGCGATATCATTCTCTGGATAGGCGATATTACCCAAGAGGCTGACCGTCAAAAGGCCTTGGCCTTTCAGGCACAACAATCGGGACAGGCTTTACAGGCGTTATCGTCTCTTTTTGAGGTGATGCCTTTTCCAATATGGTATCGGAATGCCGCGTTACAGCTACAGATGGTCAACCAATCTTATGTAACAGCGGTCGAAAGTCCATCAGCCAGAGAGGTTATCACCCGCAATATCGAGCTAACAGAAGGCAAGGGGGCTAATAATCCGGTTTCTTTTGCGGAAAAGGCACTAGAGACAAAATCCATGCAAAGTCGCCTTTCGCCGGTGATCTTGTCGGGGACACGGCGAATGATGCGCTTAACGGATATTCCCTTACCAACGGGTGCCGTTGCGGGATATGCACTTGATGTCGAAGCCTTGGAAGAAGCCAAAGCTGAAATGGGACGTTTCTTACAAGCACAGCGCCATATCCTCGATCAGCTTTCCGCTGGTGTTGCCCAGTTCAATGCCGAACAAAATTTAGTCTTTGCGAATGAGCCTTTCCGGCATCTTTTTGCGCTGAAAGCCGAATGGCTTACCGACCATCCTGAATTTGACCGTGTGCTTGAAAGAATGCGGGAAGCTGGACGGCTGCCGGCGGCGCATGACTTTCCCGCATGGAAAGCAGAAAGACGGCAATGGTTTTTATCCCATAACAATGCTTTGGAAGAAAACTGGCTGTTGATGGATGGCTCCCATCTTCGGGTCATTACCCAACCTACACCGGACGGCGGATTATTACTGATTTTTGAAGATCGGACAGAACAGGTTCGTTTGACCTCGGCACATGATATTATGCTTCGCGTCCGAACTGCCAGTTTTGATAAACTCTTTGAAGCCATTGGCGTTTTTGCTTCTGATGGGCGATTAAATCTCTGGAATACCCGTTTCACCGATATTTGGCAGATTGATGAAAAATGGCTCTCGACACATCCACGGGTTGACGATTTAGCCCAGAAAACCCGCCTTCGTTTAGAAAATACCGAGCATAGCCACTATATCAGTGATGCCATTCGGATGACGATGATCGAGAGGCAACCCAAACATGGGCATATCGCCTTTATCGACCAACAGCATTTCAATTTTTCGACTATTCCCTTGCCAGACGGTAACATCCTTCTGACGATGTTGGATGTGACTGATAGCTGGCGAATGGAACGCGCTCTTCGTGACCGAAATGAAGCTTTGGAAGCCGCGGACAGGTTAAAAACCGATTTTGTCGCCAATATGAGCTACGAACTCAGAACGCCCTTGACCTCTATCAGTGGTTTTGCCGAAATGCTGGCGCAAGGCTATTGCGGCGATTTATCCCAAATGGCGAATGATTATGTCGCAGCCATTCTTGATGCCGTTGCACGATTAAGCACTCTTATTGACGATATTCTCGACTTAACTTTGCTTGAATCCGGTAATCTTGAGCTTGATCGACAGAATGTTGACATCAAACCCCTTCTTCAAGATATGGCAACCGCTCTCACCAAAAGAGCAGAAGAGCTAGGTATCCATTTTGAAATCAAACTGGATGACAATCTCGGGATGATCGAAAGTGATCCGCAGCGTCTCTCCCGTGCGATCAACCATATGTTACTGATTGCGCTTGCCCGCAATCCGCGCGGCGGCACAGTGCAGTTACAGGCTTCTGGGGCAGGTGACCATATCGCGATTGTCATCGTCGATGACGCTGATATTCTGTCTTCTTCTCGACAAGGGAGTGTGGAATCCTCTTTATCTGATCCGATCTTTGACCATTTTTCCGAATATGGCCAATCCGTTCGCGGCGGTAAGGGAAGCAGCAGTATCGCGATCCCGCTTATTCGCCGTTTTATTGCTTTGCATGGCGGATCAATTCATATTGATTCAAATCATAACCAGAAGACACATTTCATTATTACCTTGCCGCGCCATGTGCCTGCTTTGTAAGAAATATGTAGCCTTCCTAGACGATAGTAAAAAGATGACCATACAGGAAATAATTCTGGCAGATGCCGCCGCCACCGAAGAAGCGGGGCGTTATCTGGGACGATCTCTTCAAACCGGTGATATCATTACCCTTTCCGGTGATCTCGGTGCAGGTAAAACCAGTCTGGCGCGGGGTATTTTAAGCGAATTAGGCTTTCAGGAAGAAGTCCCTTCGCCCAGTTTCGCGCTGATGATTGATTATGAGCCCCCAGAAGTCAGTCTGCCTGTTGCCCATGTCGATTTATATCGCCTCGATAATCCCGAAGATATTCAGGAATTAGGTCTCGATGAATTCGCTTTTTACGGGGCTTTGCTCGTAGAATGGCCAGAAAGATTGGGACAGGTTATCGACCAAATATGGCCTGATCGGCTGGCTTTGCATCTGGATATTCTCGAAGATAACCGGCGGCGGCTGACATGGCAGCGTCCCAGCTATTGGGAAAATCGCTGGCCACCGCTCGAATATTGATAAATGATTTTAAGACGGCCGCGACTTTGCTAGAAGCCGCTCATCTTCATTTCAGGTAGGGGGCAGGAGAAAAGAATGAAAAGCTTGAGTAAGACGATAACGTTTAAAAACAAAAAGCCGCAAAGCCTTATCCGCACGGCGATGATTCTGGCTGCCGGTTTTGGTAAACGGATGCGCCCCCTAACGGCAACCCGTCCGAAACCCTTGGTTGAAGTCGGCGGCAAGCCTTTGATCGACCACGCCCTTGATCATCTCAAGGAAAGCGGCATCACTCGTGTTGTCGTCAACACCCATTATATGAGCGAACCTTTGGAAGCGCATCTGCGCCATACTGCCAAAGATTTCGATCTCCAGATTTCCCGTGAAGAAGACGCACTTCTAGAAACCGGCGGCGGCATCAAAAAGGCCTTGCCCCTTATTCAAGATGATCTCTTTCTGGTTATCAGCAGTGACAATTTCTGGCTTGATGGCACGGCCAATTCCATTGAACTTCTGACCCATCATTGGGATGATGAAAAGATGGATGCTTTGTTGTTACTGGTGCCGTTATCTCACGCTGATTGCTATAATGGGCAGGGTGATTTCCATATGAATGGTATGGGACAAATCCAGCCTAAAATTCCGGGTAAAGTCGCACCTTTTGTTTTCAGCGGCATCCAGATTATGTCCAAACGCTTTTTGGAAAATACGCCGGACGGTGCTTTCCGTAGCCAATATATCCGCGATCAGGCGATGAACAAAGGCCGCTTATATGGCTTGGTGCATGATGGTATCTGGTTTGATGTCAGCACGCCCAAAGCCGTCAAGGTAACCGACACCATTCTTAGACGCGGTTAATTTTGAATATGCTGGAAAAATCCCGTCTCTTTACGATACCTTTTCATCGTTCTTTTGCCGATGCCTTGGTCGAAGGCCTGATCAAGCGCTATGACGATCCAATGACATTGGCACAGGGATTGATCCTGCTACCCAATAACCGTTCCATTCGGGCTATAACAGAAGCCTTTGTGCGCCAGTCGTCTTCCGGCCTGTTATTACCCCGAATGGTGCCCGTCGGGGATCCTCTCTTGGATGATCGGCTGGGTGCTTTTCTTGATCCGGTCGATATGATCGATCCGTTACCACCGGCGATCCCGCCTTTGGAACGGCATTTCCGATTAACCCGTCTTGTTAAAAAGGTAATGCAAAAACAGGGGCGAACTATTGCCGTTCCTGAAGCTCATCGTCTGGCCGAAGAATTGGCACTGACCTTGGATCAGTTGATGGCGGCAGAGATTGACCCTGAACAACTGACCCAGTTAATCGACCCTATGGCCGAAGAAGAGCTTGCCCGCCATTGGCAGGCTTCTTTAAAATTGCTTGAATGTATTATTACCGAATGGCCGGAAGAGCTTAAAAAAACGGGACAGATTGAAAGTCAGGAACGCCGGAACCGACTACTGGATCGCCTCGCTGACAGATGGCAAACACAGCCACCCAGTGAAAAACCGATTATTGCCGCTGGTGCGATTACAGGATCACCGGTTTCTGCCCGTTTGTTGCGTGTTATCTCGGAAATGGAAGATGGGCTTGTTGTTCTCCCCGGCCTTGATAACAACATGTCAGACGAAGAGTGGCAGTTATTAGGCCCTCATGAACGCGATCCCGATACGGGCATTAAACAGCCTTCGCTCGAAAGCCATCCGCAATTCCAGTTAAAATTATTACTGGACAGGATGGGTGTTGACCGGAAGGAAGTGATAGAATGGGATCCGCCGAAAAATTATCATCCAGATAACCGTGAACAGGCCATTCGTCATGTTATGGCTCCGGCGCGCTATACTGATCGCTGGCGTAGTCTTCCTGAAAAAGAACGGGCTTTCCCCAATTTATCCGTTATTGAAACGGCGCATCCCGAAGAAGAAGCCCAAGTCATCGCTTTGGCGTTGAGGGAGGCCGTTGAAGAAAAAGGCCAGACGGCGGCCTTGGTAACGCCTGATCGGGCTTTGGCCATTAGGGTCTCTGCTCTATTAAAGCGCTTTGGCATTGATGCCGATGATAGTGCAGGGCGACCGTTATCGCTTACCCCTCCCGGATTATTACTGCTTGATCTGGTTTCGCTCGCTGCCGATCATTTTTCGGCCGTAAGTTTCCTCGCAATAGCCAAGCATCCTCTGGTCGCCTTTGGTGAAGATCGCGATTTATGGCGCGATCATATTCGCAGCCTTGATATGATTTTACGGGGGCCTCTTTTAAGAAATGGTCTGGCCGGAATTACGGCCAAAATTAAGGAAGCGGTCGATCATCAAACAGCCGATCCCGAATTACTGGAATGGTGGGAAAAGACTAAAATACCCTTTCAAGCGCTCGATCAGCAATTTCAGACGGTGTTGCCCCTTACTAAAATTGTTAAAATTTTGCGGGAAACGGCGAACCAAATTGCCGGTGAAAAAATATGGGCAGAGGCTGCGGGGCATTTGGCCGCCGATTTGATTGCCGAAATTGAATCTTTAGCGGCTGACCATAACGAAGATATGCGTTTTTCCGATTTTGCGCATGTACTGCGGCAATTAATGGATAAACAAGCGGTCAGACCGATGACCGGTGGCCATCCTCGTATTTTTATCTGGGGTTTGATAGAAGCCCGCTTGCAACATGCCGATTTAATGATCGCAGCCAGTCTGAATGAAACGGTTTGGCCACCGATCAAGGAAGCCGACCCGTGGCTTGCGCCCCGAATTCGTTCTGAACTCGGTTTACCGGGGCTAGAATTACGAATTGGTATTGCCGCCCATGATTTCTCTTCGGTTTTGGGGGCTAAAAAAATATTGCTAACCCGTGCCAGACGCGATGCCAGAGCGCCAACCATGCCATCGCGTTTTTGGTTGCGGTTGGAAGCCATGGCCTCCAACTTGCACCATGCCGATAATCTTCCTTATTGGGCGCGACAGCTCGATGAACCACAGGGTTTTAGACCTGTCACAAGGCCAGCCCCTAATCCCCCTGTTTTAGATCGCCCGAAACGTATCGCCGTTACGCGCTTCGACAGTCTGCAATCTGATCCTTATAGCTATTATGCCAGCAATATCTTGGGCTTAAGAAAACTTGATCCCGTTGATGCTGAACCCACGGCGGCGTGGCGTGGGAGCCTTATTCACAGTATTCTTGAAAATTGGGTTAAGGAAGATAACAGCCGCATCGGGAAATTAAAACCGCGAGCTTTGGCTTTCTTGGAATCCATTAACGCCCATATTATCCAGAAAACGCTTTGGTTACCGCGATTATTACAAGCGATAGACTGGATTGAGGGGGAGGTTCAGAAAAATGCTGCTGAAGGACGCACAATCCTTGATGTGGAAAGGGAAGGTCGCTCCCAGATAAACGGTATCGAATTATTTGGCTTTGTTGACCGTATCGATCGCATGGGAGACGGCTCTCTCGCCATTGTTGATTATAAAACAGGAACACCGCCATCGGCGGCCGCGGTCAAAAATGGCGATATGTTGCAGCTTGTTCTTTTGGGGCTTTTGATCGAACATAACGGCATAAAAGATATCAAAGGGCAGGTAAGCGCCTTTGAATATTGGTCAATGGCGCAGGATCTAAAAAAGAAAACGGCGGGCTATTCTCGCTCTGTATTGGGAAGCGGTAAGAATGCTCTGTTGCCAGAAGATTTTCTGAATATGGCCGAAGAACGCTTTATTCGCGTTACAAATGACTATCTTCATAACCAAACGCCTTTTACAGCACGCCCCCATCGCGGCAAAAAACTTTATGACGATTATGTCCAACTCATGCGTTTTGATGAATGGCGCAGTAATCCCCAATCCAAACCGGCGCAGAATTAAGGGAATTCTATGGCTCATCCACAGCGATTAATGCCTTTGGAGGCAGAACAGCTTCAGGCATCCGATCCTAAAGGGAATATATGGCTGTCGGCTTCTGCTGGGACGGGGAAAACGCATGTTCTGACCGCACGGGTTCTCCGGCTTCTTTTAAATCGTGCAGCACCAGAAAGCATCCTTTGCCTGACCTTCACTAAGGCAGGGGCTGCTGAAATGTCAGAGCGTATCAATCAACGACTGGCAAAATGGGTCATTCAGCTAAACGATGATGAGTTAAGAGAAGAATTACAGGCTTTGGGGGCGCGTTACGATCGGGATACGCTGGCTTTAGCGCGAACGCTGTTTGCGCGGGTGCTGGATGCGACGGGTGGCTTGCGGATACAAACGATACACAGCTTTTGCCAATCCTTGCTGACAGCTTTCCCAGTCGAGGCGGGGCTTATACCGGGATTCCAGCTAATCGAAGGGCGAGAAGAGGCGACAGAGGCCAAAAAGACACTGACCCGAATACTCGATCATCAAACACCACCTTATCATATCAAAGACGATGATATCGCTTTA
Source organism: Zymomonas mobilis subsp. mobilis ATCC 10988 (assembly GCF_000175255.2). NCBI lineage: Bacteria > Pseudomonadati > Pseudomonadota > Alphaproteobacteria > Sphingomonadales > Zymomonadaceae > Zymomonas > Zymomonas mobilis. The sequence goes on from NC_017262.1 coordinate 256,576, forward strand.
TTGGCTGAAAAACTCGGTGAACAGGGTGCCGAAGATTATATCTATCAATGCCGTTTCCATGCTTTCGCTTTCAATAATTTAGGGGTGGCGATTGAAAGTCGGGTAAAACGCGCGCTGGATTTGCCTTTTTCAGACATCAATCAGGCTTTGGAAGAAGCCTGCGATGACGATCATTTTGATTTTGCGCTTCTTCGACAGATCGCCGAAGCTAATGAAAAATGGGACACAGCGACTGCCCATAAAAATCTGGCCATTATTCAGGATTTTGTTGCGGCTTCTCCCGCTGACAGGCTGGCAAGCCTTGGTGATTTCCAAAGCTTGGTCTTAACGCAAAAAGGGGAATTGAAAAAAGCACCGACTGGTATCACGAAAAAAATCGCGCCTGAATATGAAGAATGGATGATCGCTCTTAGCAAGGCGATTCACCAGATTATCAGCCTAAAAAAACGCCATGAATTTTCGCAATTCGCGATAGCGGCACTTCGTACTGGACAAGCCTATAGTCAGGCATGGCAACAGACCAAGAAAGAATCAGGTCTGGTCGATTTCAACGACATGATTGAAACCAGTGTTGCCTTACTTCGGACGCCGGGTATTGGTGAATGGGTGCGCTATAAACTGGATCGGACAACCGATCATATTCTGGTTGATGAAGCGCAAGACACCAATATTTTTCAATGGGCTATTATCTCAGCTTTGGCCGAAGATTTCTTCTCGGGTGAAAGTGCAAAATCCGTTGAAGCCTCTCGCAGTATTTTTGCGGTTGGTGACTTTAAACAGGCCATTTATGGCTTCCAAGGCACTGATCCTCAGGCCTTTGTTGATGCTCGTGATTATTTTAATGACAAATCTCAGGGCAGTGGACGGGAAATTCTCGATCTGTCTTTAAACCGTTCTTTCCGGTCAACTCCGCCTATTCTGGCAATAGTCGATCAAATGCTGGCCGATATTGAAAGCAGTTGCGGCGGCATTGGTATTAGTCAGCAAGCCCTGCAACCCCATCAATCAGCAAGGTCTGATCTGGGCGGAAGCGTTGTCTTATGGCAACCAATCTCTGATTATCAGGAAGAAGGCGAAAATACTTCAGAAGAGACTGACGCAGATGATGAAGAACAACTTGAAAATGGCGAATTAGAACTGGCCATTCGCTTGGCACGCCAGATAGAAACTTGGCTTAATCCGAAAACGCCTCTTTATCTGCCTGCTTTAGGACGAAATGCAGCACCAAGGGATATCCTTATTCTGGTTCGTAATCGAGGACGGTTGGCCTCTTTGATTGTCGGTTGCCTCCATGCCCAAAAAATTCCAGTCGCGGGTCTCGACCGTTTGACATTAACCGCGCCCTTGGCTGTCTCTGATTTGTTATCGGCTATTCGCTTTGTGTTACAACCGGATGACGATTTAACCTTGGCCTGTCTGCTGGTTTCGCCATTGATCGGCTGGGATCAAGAACGCCTTTATAGGCTTGCCGCCAAAAGAGCGAAAAAAGAAAGTCTCTTTGACCGCCTTCGGAAAAGTGAAGCCGAAAAAGAAACATGGGATATTATTCGGGAATGGCTTTCCAAGGCCGATTTTATTACGCCCTATCGCTTTCTTGAAATGCTGTTGAGCGGGAAGGGTGAAGGCCGCCGAAAATTGTTGGAAAGGCTTGGCGAAGAGGCGCGCGACCCCATTAACGAATTGCTGAATGCCGCTTTGCTGTTGGAAAGCGAAACAACCCCGTCTTTTCAGCGTTTTCTCGACTGGTTCGACAGCGGAGATGTCGAAATCAAACGCGACCCATCGGTGCGACAAAATACCGTCCGCATCATGACTGTCCATGGTGCAAAAGGCCTACAAGCCCCTGTCGTTATCCTCGCTGATGCCACCCGCGATCCGCACCAATCAAACGGCTTCAGAAAAGAAATCATCACTTGGCCACTTGATGAGGCAAATGCGCCAATCCCGATGCCTAGTAATGACGATATCGCCTATCTCCCTTCTGATTTTGGGGACATCATCAACGAGAAGAAGGCCAAAGATTTACAAGAACATTGGCGGCTTCTCTATGTGGCGGCGACACGTGCCGAAGAATATCTGGTCATCACTGGCCATCTTGGCAGTCGCGCGAAAAACATTCCTCCAAAGGATAGCTGGTATGCCTGCGCGACTCGCGCTATCACGGCTATAGGTATTGCATGGCAAGAAGACGCTATGTGGCAACAGAAAGCGGTTTACCATTGGGAAGGCCGCAAAAAAGTTACCGATATACCGAAGAAGCAACCTATCTTTCCTAAAGAGGCTATGCCCTCATGGATCAACAATGAAATACCAGAAGAACCCAAACCCGCTTATCCATTAAGACCTTCCGATCTGGTAAAAGATAATACTTCTAACCCGCCTCCTGATGGCGGCTCTATCACGGCTGCAAAGCGAGGGACTCTATTACATGCTTTGTTTGAACGCCTTCCTATGCTTCCCGTTGAAGAACGGGAAAAGGCTGGACTTCGCTGGCTCGAGACTTCCGCTGGTGTCAAGGATGCCGCGTTACGGAATAGCCTAATAAAAGATGCCTGCGATGCGATGAGTAACCCTGTTTATCGCGATATCTTTTCCGAAAAAGCGTTGGCGGAAGCCCCAATTGCGGCCAAAGTCGGAGAACATGTTATTTCAGGAACGGTTGACCGTCTTTGGATAGATAGGAACAAGAAACGGGTTCATATCGTTGACTTCAAAACGGGCAGACGGGTACCTGCAACCAAAGAACAGGTTAGCGAAGCCTATCAAAGGCAGTTAGCCGCCTATGTCGTTGCTTTAGAAAAGATTTTCCCCGATTATGCTATCGAGGCTTCTTTGCTTTATACGACGGCTCCAAAGTTGGTCTCCTTCGAGCAACCCTTCTTGCATGATTATTTTTCCCAAATGGACAAAGACGATATTCAGTCAGAGAATCAGATATAGTGATCGGATTTTCGTCATTGCATGAAATGGTATTTCTATTAGATCATACTATATAAATTCATATCCCCGTCAGGAGCGATTATAATGAGCGTTATCAACGTTACCGATGCCAGTTTTGAAGCCGATGTTTTAAAATCACCGGTGCCTGTTGTTGTTGATTTCTGGGCAGAATGGTGCGGGCCTTGCCGTCAGATTGCACCTGCTTTGGGTGAAATCGCCAGCGAGCTTGAAGGTAAAATGACTTTGGCTAAAGTTGAAGTCGATAACAATATCGAAACCGCTAGCCGTTTTGGCATTCGCAATATCCCGACCCTGCTGCTTTTCAAAAATGGCGAAATCGTGGCTACCCGCACTGGTGGCGCGCCAAAAAGCCAGCTGAAATCATGGATTGAAAGTTCACTTTAAACGTCTTTATCATAAGGGGGATGATGTCTTATAGACATTCTATCCCGAGAAGATGTCTGAAGTCGGAAATTCTCTTTTAAAAAGGACTGATCGTCCCCCTTATGACCCGTTCATCGAAGCAAAAAAACAATAGTGATCTGCCCACATCCAAGCAGATCCTCGAATTTATTTCATCATCTTCTCAACCCGTTGGCAAACGGGAAGTCGCGCGCCATTTCGGTCTGAAAGGGCAAAGTAAAATTGCCTTGAAGGCTTTGCTGAAAGATATGGCGGATGAAGGTCTTATCGATTCTTCACCAGGGCGCGCTTTCCATCTGATGGGTGGATTACCCAAGGTAACTATTCTAAAAGTCATTGATAGCGATGGTGCAGGTTCCGTTCTTGCACAGCCCGAAAAATGGCAGGCCGACCATTTATCTATCCCCAAAGTCAAAATCATTGAAAAGAAAAAGAAAGCTGGCTTGTCCGAAGGGGACAGGGTTCTAGTTAAAACCGAGCAGGTTGATGGTGAATGGCATGCTTTTGTTTTAAGAAAACTCATTCCTGCAGAAAGTGGCGTTCTTGGAATCTTATGCCTTGAAGGCGACAAACTCTGGCTGAAACCCGTTGATAAGAAAGTCAAAAAATCATGGCCGGTTTCTGATGCCGGTAATGCAGAATTGGGTGAATTAGTTCTGGATGAAAAGGCAGGGCGACCACCTCGGGTCACCGCAAGAATTACTCAAAGGTTAGGCGATCCTTTCCAGCCTAAAAGTTTTAGCCTGATTGCCATTCACAAATATAATATTCCTGATCATTTCTCTCATGAAGTTTTAGAAGAAGCTGAAACAGTTGCCGATCTTGATCTTGGTAACCGTGAAGATTTAACTCATTTGCCGATTATTGCGATTGATCCTGCCGATGCCAGAGATCATGATGACGCGGTTTGGGCAGCTCCCGATGACAATCCTGATAATAAAGGCGGATATCAAGCTGTAGTAGCTATTGCCGATGTTTCTTTTTATGTTAGACCGGGAACAGCTCTTGATCGTGAAGCGCGTAAAAGAGGGAATAGTGTTTATTTCCCTGATCAGGTTATTCCTATGTTGCCGGAAAAATTGTCTGGCGATGTCTGTTCGTTAAAGGAAAATGTCGATCGGGCAGCACTTGCTTGCCATCTGACGATAGGCGCTGATGGTAAATTGAAATCATGGCGGTTTACGCGCGCAAAAGTGCGGCTGGCTGCGAATATTGCCTATGAAGATGCTCAAGACGCTATTGATGGAAAACTAAAAAGCCCGTTAACCGAAACTGTTTTAAAGCCTTTATGGGCGTGCTGGGAAGTCTTGAATCATGCTCGTAAAAATAGGCAACCTTTAGGGTTGGATTTACCCGAAAGACGGGTGGTTCTAGGCGAAAAAGGCGAAATTCTGTCAGTCGCAACACGCGAAAGGCTGGATGCCCATCAGCTAATCGAAGATTTCATGATTGCGGCCAATATTGCGGCTGCTAAGGCTTTGGAAGCGAAAAAAGCGCCTGTAATGTATCGGGTTCATGAACCTCCCAGCCGTGAAAAACTGGTCGCATTAAGAGATTATCTTAAGACTTTCTCTATCGCTTTTGCCTTGGGGCAGGTGATTAAACCCCAAATTTTCAATCATCTGATTGAACGCTTGGAAGTTGATGAGGAATCCCGCGCCCGTATCATGGAGCAGATTTTACGGAGCCAGACGCAAGCCTATTATTCACCGGCGAATATGGGACATTTCGGACTTGCCTTGGGTAGTTATGCTCATTTTACTAGTCCCATCAGGCGTTATGCCGATTTGCTGGTGCATCGCTCTTTAGTGGGTGCCTATCATCTGGAAAGCGGTAAGCCCAAACTCAAATCATCTCACAATAATCACACTATTCCCGCGACAACTTCTTTACCGCCACAGGATGCGGAAAACATGTCAGTCATTGGCGAAAAGATTAGCCACGCCGAAAGACGGGCAATGGAAGCTGAACGAGAAACAATTGATCGTTATATTGCGGCGTATTTTTCACAATATATCGGTGAAATTATGCCCACCAGAATTACAGGCGTGCGGGAATTCGGCTTTTTTGCCACTGTTCCTGAATTAGGTGGGGATGGCTTGGTTCCGGTCTCAACTTTAGGGCATGAATATTTCCGTTATGATGAAGCCACTCAAAGCCTTGAAGGGCAGGATAGCGGTACCCGATATGAGATTGGTCAAAAAATAAATTTACGTCTGATGGAGGCGGATCCAATAGGCGGTTCCTTGCGCTTTGAATTGCCCGATGCGGAACCTGCGGTTAAAATGTCGCGCCGTGGGCGAGGGCGCAGCGGTATCGATCCCCGCTTGATAAAAAGGCGAGGGCGGCCAGCCAATATCCGTCACCGCTAGGCAATAATGTGAAGGAAATAGCATCCATATATAAAATAATATGGGTGCTATTTTTATAAGAAATTATTTATTATCAGTGTATTACACTGATTTTTTGATAAAAATAGTGAGCATTCAATTAAAAGAATAAAGACAGGATTCTACTTGATAGGTAGTTCGTTTTTCGGGGCTTTATATGAAGAACAGATATAAAAATCTTACCCTGTTTATTGTTTATGACGGTGGCTATTGTCTACTGACGGTAAAAAGAGTCCGATAGAGAGCAGGGGCAATAAGGCAAATTCTTTTCTGATTATTCTTTCCATATTGTGATCATTTTTTAAGATCGATTTTTCTAAAAACCCAAAAGTGACATTAAAAAGAAACGCTCTATCTCTATAGATAGAGCGCGCAAAAATTCCGTAAATACCAGAATATAATTAAATAAGATATTGTTATATCTATTTGTTTTTATTAGATTTTTCGTAATTTATTGCTGCAATCCATAAATTTTCTTTTTCGGATAAGGGTAGGGGCGTGATATCGCCACCGGCAATTTCTTCCATTATTTTAAAGCGATTTTCGAATTTTTCATTCGATTTTTTAAGGGCTTGTTCGGCGTCGATACCATGATGTCTTGCAAAAGTCGTAACCGTAAAGAGAACATCACCGATTTCCTCAATCAGATTTTCACGATCGGTAGCATTATCAACTTCGGCTAATTCTTCATCAATTTTTGCTCTTGGGCCTGCCGTATCTGACCAATCAAAACCGGTTCTAGCAGCACGTTCTTGTATTTTTTTTGCACGCGTCAAAGCCGGTAAAGCCTTAGCAATACCCACTAAGGCACCAGAATCACTAGATTTCTTTTCCGAGCGTTCTTTAGCCTTAATCTTTTCCCAATTATCCTTGATACGGGTCGGATCGATATCCGTATCATGATCTTGGAAAACATGCGGATGACGGCGGATCATTTTTTCACAGATAGCGGTGACGACATCATCAAAAGTGAACAGATCTTTTTCTGCGGCCATCTGAGAATGAAAAACGACCTGAAGAAGCAAATCGCCCAATTCGTTTTTGAGCTCATGCATATCTTGTTGTTCGATCGCATCAACAACTTCGTAGGCTTCTTCAATGGCATAAGGGGCAATGCTTAGAAAATTTTGCGCAGCATCCCATTCACAACCTTTAACCGGATCACGTAAGCGCGCCATAATTTGACGCAGCGTATCAATGGAAGAAAAATCAGATTTTTCTGATTTTGAAGCGTCTTTATCCATAGAAGTGGCCTCTTACTGTAAGTCTGATAATATATATTATGTTAAATAAAATCGATTTCCGCCCCAAGACACCCCTTAAAATCAGTCTCTCTTAATAGAATACGGCTCTTGCCTATCTGATCGCATTTTATCAATGGAGTCTCTTCCCTTGATGGATGTCCGACATTTTTCTTTCTAAAATTCTTTCCATCAATTCCAGAAATAGAAATATCTTCATGACATGGACTTTTCTGCGAAAGGAGCCTCGTGCAATAAAAGGGCAGATTATAAAGTAGAACCGCCAAATCTTTTTGTCAGAAGGCCGGAAAAAGGAATGGGGGTTTTACCCCCCTACCCGATTATTGATTTTATCTAGATTTCTGTTGTCCAGCCATCATATCCGACTTCCATATAATGCGGCAGTTTCTGCGATAAAGTCGCATAATCCATCGAATTATCCATATGGCATGTCACCGCCTTTTTGACCTGTAGCTTTTCAGCCCATTCCAAAATCATGGCCAGATGAGGATGGGATGGATGTGGCCTTTCCCGCAAGGTATCGACAATCCAAAGGTCGACGCCTTGATATAATTTAGCCATTTCATCCGTGATGTTGTTGAAATCAGTCGCATATCCGACACGGATATTTTTATGCCTAAAGCAAAAACCGGCACTGGTTATCCTCGCATGAGGCTGATCCGTTACCGAAATTTCAACATCACCTATAGTCAGATTATCAGGCAAGACATTGGCTTCAACAGTCGGGCGATAATCACCATATCCATCAAAGACATAAGAAAAACGCTGTTTCAAACCCGATAAGGTTTCAGGCCGAGCAAAACCCGGAATAGGTTCTCCTCGCCGATGAAAGATAGGACGCAAATCATCGATACCATGGCAGTGATCGGCATGATCATGCGTCCATAAAACCGCATCAAGAATTGAAATATCGGCTCTCAAAAGCTGTGTTCGCATATCGGGAGAGGTATCAACCAAAATTTTGGTCTGATCCGTTTCTAGATATAAAGAAGCTCTTGTCCTGTTATTTTTAGGCTCATTCGGGTCACATGTTCCCCAGTTATTCCCGATTATAGGCACACCAGATGATGTGCCCGAACCGAGAAGACGGAGTTTCATAATTTCACCTTATCAAATAATTTCAGGAAGTTACGGCTCGTCATATCTGTGAAGGCCTCATACTCCATGTCAAACATACGACTAAGGAAATGCGCCGTATCTGCGACAAAGGCGGGCTCTCCTTTTTTGCCACGATGCGGTACCGGAGCCAGAAATGGCGAATCCGTTTCAACCATCAAGTGATCCAAAGGCAAATCTTTCACCGTTTGGCGCAAATCTTCGGCATTTTTAAAGGTAATGATACCCGAAATAGAAATATAAAATCCCAGTTTCAGCATCCTTTCAGCCAAAGAACGACTTGCTGTAAAGCAATGGATCAGCCCTTTAAACGGCGCTTTTGCCATTTCTTCTTCGATGATGCTGGCGGTGTCTTCTTCTGCGTCTCTTGTATGGACAATCAACGGCAAGCCCGTTTCGCGGGCAGCCATAATATGCTCACGGAAACTTGCTTTTTGTTGGTCAAAATCATTTTCGCCATAAAAATAATCCAACCCACTTTCACCGATCGCAACAACCCGAGGATGGTCTGCTGCTTCGATCAATCTTTGGCTGGTCATATTTTCATGGGCAGCGGCTTCATTGGGATGAATACCAATGGCTGCCCAGACATCTTTTTCGCGTTCAGCGGTTGCGATAATCGGTTCCCATTCGGATTCCTTCGTCGCAACATTGACCATTCCGGTCACACCCGACTGCCGCGCGCGCTGTAAAATCTCCGGCTGCTTTTCAAGCATACCAGGATAATTAAGATGACAATGGCTATCAATCAGCATCAGGCTTTATCCTTGGCTGCTTTTTCCGAATTATTTTTGTCATTCTCAACAAAACGTGGGAATACACCGACCGGTTTCGGGAGCGGTAACCCCGGAACTAATGGCGCAGATAAAGCACGGAAATCACGCTGATCAGCCCCCTGCCCTAATAAATCAAGCAAGGCATCACAGCTGGCAGGCATAGCCCAACGGCATAAAATAGCCAGCTGCCGTACCGCTTCAATTGTCCAATATAGAATAGTATCGGCACGGACTGGGTCTGTTTTTCTGACCGTCCAAGGTGCCTGTTCCGAAATATAAAGATTGGCTTCACCAACTCCGCGCCAAATTGCATCCAAAGCCTGATTGGGGGCAACATTATTCATGGCCGTTGCGACCTGATGCGGAATACCCGCAATCTTTTCCATTAAAGCCTGATCTTCAGCGCGCGTATCTTCTGGGCTTGGCACTTTTGCGCCATTTTTGGTAATGATGGATAAAGAACGCTGTGCCAAATTACCGAAATCATTCGCTAGATCGGCATTAATTCGGTTTACAATGGCTTCATGACTATAGCTGCCATCCTGACCAAAGGTTACTTCCCGCAGCAGAAAATAGCGAATTTGATCAACACCATAAAGCTTTGCCATGTCGATAGGATCGACCACATTGCCGACCGATTTCGACATTTTTTCCCCTCTATTCAGGAGGAAACCATGTCCAAACACTTTTTTCGGTAAAGCAATATCGGCCGCCATCAGGAAAGCTGGCCAATAAACCGCGTGAAAACGGATAATATCCTTACCAATAACATGGATATCGGCTGGCCAGTAACGATCAAAACGTTCTTTGTTATCAGGATAACCAGCACCCGTCAGATAGTTGGTTAAAGCATCAATCCAGACATACATGACATGTCCGGGAGAATCCGGAACAGGAATACCCCAATCAAAGCTGGTTCTGGAGATGGAAAGATCGGCTAAACCGGATTTAACGAAACTGATTACTTCATTCCGACGGGCTTCCGGCTGGATAAAATCAGGATGGGCTTCGTAATAGGCCAATAATTTGTCCTGAAAAGCGGACAGTCTGAAAAACCAGCTTTCTTCGACATTCCATTCAACAGGCGTCCCTTGCGGTGACAGTTTTTCGCCCTTGGAATCGGTTACAAGCTCTTCTTCTTTATAAAAAGCCTCGTCACGGATAGAATACCAGCCTTCATAGCGTCCCAAATAGATATGACCCGCATCAGCCAAGGTCTTCCATAATGCCTGACTGGCTTTGTAATGTTCCGCTTCGGTAGTGCGAATAAAGCGGTCATAGGAGATATTGTAAACATCATCCATTGTCTTGAAATGGGAAGACATTTCATCTGCCAAGGCGATCGGTTCTATATCACGATTACGAGCTGTCTGTGCCATTTTGAGACCGTGTTCATCGGTTCCGGTCTGGAAATAGACATCATCCCCTGCCAAACGATGATAACGGGCAAGCGCATCCGATGCGATAGCTTCATAGGCATGGCCAATATGTGGCTTGCCGTTAGGATAACTGATAGCCGTCGTAATATAAAAAGATTGAGACATCTTAAACTTTACCAAATCTATATGTGTGTTGGGGCTAATCTGGCAAGAAATCCGGCCAGAGTGAAGACGGTTGCCTGTGGATCAAGAGAAAATAACACAGCTTCATTGCCAAGCTGGCGGGCTTTTTCCCATAAATGAATAGCTTGTGCCAGTTTTTCTCCTTTCAAAGAACGGGCTTCGGCTGAAATTCGCGAGGGTGCTCGCTCCAGAAAAGCCTCGTAGCGGCCTTGTGCCGACTTTAGAGACAGACTTTGTGCCAGCTTGCTCCGCAATAGGAAATCCCTATCGCCTGTTTTGACAATATTTTCTATGGCATTATCCAGTTCAGCCATATCCAGACCGGCAAATCTTAAACCATATCCCGCTGCCCCTTGACTAATTTTGACCAAACTAGCCAATTCTTCTGCCGTAATGTCAGGAAGATGATGTCTTAAAATCTGTGCAACAAGGTTATCCTCTAATAGATGAAAGGATAAAATGCGACATCGCGACCGGATAGTAGGCAAAAGACGGCCTGCCGCATGGCTAATCAGAAAAAATATCGTGCCGGCAGGGGGCTCTTCAAGATTTTTCAATAGGGCGTTGGCCGCCGACCTTTCGAGATCATCAATGGAATCAATAATAACAACACGCCGGAAGGATAAGGCAGGTGTTGTTGCAAACAGTTTTTGAATAGTTCTGACTTGATCAACCGTGATATTACGAGCGCGTTCCTGTTCTTTGCTGTCCCGAAATAGTCTTTCCAGTCGCAACAAATCAGGATGACTACCCGCCTTTATCAAAGACAAGGTCGGGTTACCTTCCGGTATATCCAAAGAATCCGAAGCTGTATTCTTTCGGATATCTGGATTAACCGCATTAGCTAACAGCCACGCCGCCGCCCTGTCTGCAAAAAGCCGTTTTCCGAGACCCTTTGCCCCCGTTAAAAGCCAAGCATGATGCAGTCGTCCACTATCTTCTGCATGACGAAAAGCCTTTATTGCCGTATCGTGACCTAATAATTGAGACATCAGGGCAATAAATCATCCAAAGCATCGAGAAGATGACGATGCACCTCTTCAGGGTTACCGCTTGCATCAATGACCCGAAAGCGTTCCGGTTCTTTCGCCGCTAACTGTAAAAAGCTATCATTTACCTTTTTATGGTAATCGATCGTCCGCTGTTCGAAACGATTTCCTTTATTCTTATCACGCTCTTGTGCGCGGCGTATCCCCTCGCCTTCTGGCAAGGTTAAAAGGAAGGTGCGATCAGGTAAAATACCTTGACTACCGATGCGATGAAGACAACGGATATCTTCTTGGGTTAGGCCGCCGGTATCGCCTTGATAAGCCAAAGAGCTATCAATAAATCGGTCGCAAACAACCCATTTACCCTCTTTTAAGGCTGGTTTTATCACACGAGCAACATGTTCAGCTCGCGCTGCGGCGAATAAGAGCGCTTCGGTTGCATTCGTCCAACGATGCAGATCGCCTTCCAGCAAAAGATGGCGGATCGCGTCGCCACCCGAACACCCGCCGGGTTCTCTGGTGGCGATAACAGACTTTTGAAGCTTTTCTTCGAGAGCGGCTACCAAAAGGCGAATCTGGGTCGATTTGCCGACTCCTTCTCCGCCTTCCAGACTGATAAAATATCCGTGTGTCACAATCGCCCCAGAATCCACCTTATACCTTCACCAATACGGCCAAAAAATCCGGCTTTTTCTACGGTTTTTTCAGCCACCAAAGGTGTAACCTGTGGCGGTGTGTCAGATGTTAAGACAACCAGATCGGCAATATGCTGACCTTGGGCAATCGGTGCCTTGATAGGGCCTTGATAAACGACTTTGACCTTCATTTGGTCAGAAGCCGTAATCGGCAAGGTCACTGCCAAATCCCGTGGTGCAACCAAACCGACAGTAGAAGAACTACCGCCCTGCACTTCGGCTGTCTGGACACGAACACCTTTTCTGACAACAGGCTTGGATTTCCAAGCTCTAAAGCCCCAATTCATAAAGGCAATTGACTGTTCCCGACGGGCTGCATTGGAAGGCAAACCCGCCATAACCATAACCAGCCGCCGTCCCCGTTGTTCAGCGGATCCGGTAAAGCCATATCCGGCTTCATCGGTATGTCCAGTTTTCAAACCATCAGCACCGTCAATAACGCCCAATAACGGATCGCGATTGGATTGGGTGATATCTTTCCCCGATCCCATGGTTTTACCCCATGTAAATTCACGTTGACCATAGAATTGGCGATAAAGATCAGGAAAATCACGAATAGTGGCTTCGGCCAATGTCTCAAGATCATGAGCCGTAACATAGGTTGCGCCGCCGTCCGGCCAACCATTGGCTGTGCCAAAATGAGAATTAGTGAGACCAATTTTTTGTGCTTTTTCATTCATCAAAGCAACAAAGGCTTGTTCTGTTCCCGCAATACCTTCGGATAAAACAACACAGGCATCATTACCGGATAATGTAACAATACCATGCAAAAGATTGGCTGCACTTACCTGTTCATTCGGTGACAGGAACATCGTTGAACCTGCCGAAGGGCCATGCCATTTTTTCCATGTTTCCGGCTGAACCGTGATCGGCTGATCCAGTTTAAGCTGCCCTTTTTTGATAAGATCAAAGGCAACATAGACAGTCATCATCTTGGCCATAGATGCGGGTGGCATTCGACGGTCAGCATCTTTTGCATAAAGCACCGCGCCTGAAGAAAGGTCTTTCATATAGGCGATAGGGGCAATTGTCTCAAAAGGTGGAGCAGCCGCATAGCTGGCCGCCGCCGTAAAGCAGAGGGCAGCAGAGGCAGAAAAGAATAGAACTGGCTTCATTGAATCACCGATATAGTAAGGCATGGTCACAAAGAATATTCATCTTGATAAACTTGTAGCCATGAATAACAATAGTTAAAGACGTTTGACGCGAACCTTCGCGGTGCCTTTCTTTTCAATGCCCAAAGCGCGTGCAGCTCCCCTTGACAGGTCGATAATTCTCCCTTGCACAAAAGGCCCTCGATCATTCACGCGCACAACCAATCGGCGTCCGGTTTCAAGATTGGTAACCTCGACATAACAAGGAAGCGGTAAGGTTTTATGTGCCGCACTAATGGCATTAGGTGAAAATTTTTCTCCGATAGCCGTTGGATGTCCAGCAAAATCATCTCCATACCACGAGGCATAACCCACTTCGTTATAAGAAGGATCATCCTTGGGGACATAAGTCACGCCGCCGACCGTATAAGGCCGACTGGTTGCCGGACTACGGGGCGCGTGATTATGACTATAGTGATGTGTTTGAGGGCCTGCACAAGCCGCTACAAACAAAGGTAAAAGAACCGTCCACGGTCGGAAAGAAAAACGAAATTTAGTCTGTGATTGCATCAGCCAGTAACCCCACAGATAAAGCATAAAAATTGGAACAGTTATAATCCAGAATAGCGCGATAATTGGCAGAAACCAGCCATGCGGTTGCCCCTGCCCCGTCCGGTTCTATTAAAGCCATCGATTCATTTTCTGAAGGCATATGACTTCCCATAAAAACAAGACCCAGCTTTCGCCATTCGGATACTGGCTGCCAACGACTTAACCTTGCATAAACACGAGGGCATTTTTGGGAAGGCGTTACAGATTGAATAAGGTTTCGGTCAAGGCTGTCTGGCACCTTCACAGCAATCCCCCAAGGGACATTGGGCTGCCAACCGGCCGTTTTTAGATAATTACCAATAGAGGCTAAGGCATCAATTTCACTCGACCAGATATTTTTTTTACCATCATGATCGCCATCAACGGCAACCCGCAAATAAACACTCGGTAAAAATTGCGGAGATCCCGTTGCACCCGCCCAGCTTCCTTTTAAAAGGCTACGATCGATACCGGAATCAAGGATTTTTAGAGCTGCGATATATTCCTGAACAAAAAGATCACGCCGCCGCCCGTCATAAGCCAGAGTTGCAAGAGACCGTAAAAGATCAAAATTCCCCGAAAATTGACCATAGCCACTTTCATGACCATAGATTGACAGCATAATCCCTGCGGGAACGCCGGTTTCTTTTTCAATTTCGGCTAAGTTATTTTGTAAAGCCTGATATTTTTTCCGGCCATTAGCAATTCTTACCGCATCAACATGACTCGCGGCATAGGGCGCAAAGGGCGGTATAACCGCATTAGCCGTTGGTGATTCCGGTTGATTGCGATCCAGTTGGATAACGCGGGGATTGGGGGTTAAATCCGAAGCAATACGGTCAAAGGTTTGCGGATTGACTCCGCTCGCCAAAGCTTGAGGCCGAATAGAAGCCAAGAAATTCCGAAAATCTCTATTGGCTTCCTGATTATTGAGATCGGCAGCTGTCTTTTCCTGCATAGGCACAGGCATATCAGATGATGATTGCGATAATGCCGGAAACGTCATCCCGCTCAAGAAAATAGCTGTTATCAGGGGGTATAAACGCATCCTTGCCCAATCCTCATAAAAAAATGATAGAGTATTCTATACTATTTTTCAGGAATTGGGATGATAGCAATAAAAGATTTAGCGGTTATGCGGTCTTTCTTTCGCAGCAATTTCGGAAAGAGCCAATAAAGCTGAAGAATAATAATCATCCTGATCGGCAATTTTCGCGGTAATGGGTTTATTCATTGCCAGATCAAGAATAGCCATACCTCCTTTTGATAAAGGATAAGGCGCAA
The DNA here is from genome assembly GCF_000175255.2 of Zymomonas mobilis subsp. mobilis ATCC 10988. Classification (NCBI taxonomy): domain Bacteria; kingdom Pseudomonadati; phylum Pseudomonadota; class Alphaproteobacteria; order Sphingomonadales; family Zymomonadaceae; genus Zymomonas; species Zymomonas mobilis. The sequence goes on from NC_017262.1 coordinate 271,698, forward strand.
TAGCTTGGCTATTCACATCGACCCATGCCGGAACGGGCTGATTATGGGAAAGATAGCTATTCCAATAAATAGCAAAGGGAGCTGCCAAGGCATCTTCTCCCCCCCAAATCAGATAGAGCGGGATTCTAACGGCATCAAAACCGAAATAAGGTTGCTTGTCGGCGGCGGGTTCAAGATTGCCGTTATTTTTGAAAGCGACCCAATCAGTGGGCAACTGTGGCAAACCGAATTTAGCCTTTGCCAATAATTTTTTCCCGCTTTCAATAACATTATGCCAAGCCCCGTTATCAGCCTCATTAAAGGCTTTTAACGCAGGCCATATATAATAAGAGAAATTCAGAATAACATAATCAGTGCCGGTAAAACCCTGTAAGCCGGGAAGCAGAATGGTTTCACCACCACCAGAAAGAACCAGCTTCTTACCGATAGATTTTCTAATTGCTTCGGAATCCTGCCCGTAACCGTTCTTTGGCCAACGCTTTTCTGCACGCAATAAAGCCCATGCGATCAGAATATCGCCATCCGTCGCATTATTCTGGTCTGATACCGGATTAGATTGGGACGGATCAAAGCGCCATGCAAAAAGTGCCATATCAGGCCGCATGAGATGCGTTTTTGTCCACTGCCACAAAGCATCAAAGGTCGCTTTATCATGGGCAGCTTCTGCTTGTATCATGCCATAGCCCTGTCCTTCGCTATGACTGATATTTCCATTACCGCTATCTGAAATCCGGCCATCTTTAAAAAAGCGACTCTTGAATAATGTCCAATTATCAGCTTCGGCCGCTTTACCCTTCCGACAGGCTACCAGCAAAGGGACGCTTACCAAAGTGGAAAGGATAAAACGACGACTATAGGTCATGGAGGAGCATCCCTTTTTCAAATTATTGATCGGCCAGAATTGATATGCTTCTGGCCGATTTTAAGGATTACTACCTGTTGGGTAGCTGAATAGAACAAGATTATAGTTTATTTATAATAACAAATCTTTCATAATTAAAGAAAATAGAGCTTCAATTAATGTTTATCCGTCTTATCAGCATCCATCGCGTAGTGAATAGACAGTAATTCACGATATTCGCTGTAAGGACCAAAGGTCGTTGCTCGAATTTCGCCACCCAAAACAGCCGAACGACTTAATCTGTAACTGACAGCCAGACGACCTTCATAACCGGCACCACTATGATGCTGGCCTGGGAATTTATTCGCCAGACTATTATTCGCGAGATTGAATTTGTTCATCTGGTTTTGCAGATCATGTTCATTCGCGAAAATGTAGTTACTTCTTTCATAGAAGTTCTGATAACCAGGGGCTAATTCTGCATTTAATTTCCAGCGTCCCAGCGTTCCGGTATAGCGCAGCGGGAAAGCCACACTGATAAAGTGGTTCGGACTGAAATAACCGCCTTGCGCAAAACTAAAGAAATACTGGTTATTCAAATAATGCTGGTAATTGACGTTTACGCCGATGCTAAAATTAGAAGTTGGCGTATTCAGGAGTGAATAATAACCACCGACATTGGCTTCAACCGCATGGTTTTTCTGAACTCTGGTTCCGTTATAGACCCGATAGTTACCTTGGGCATAAAGACCGCTGCCATTGACGTCGTAGGATAAACCACCACCGCCGCCGGTTTTCATGACGGAACCCCATGTCAACCCCATAACAGGATCGACCGTTCCGGCATAAGCAATCAAGCTGTCCATGACAGGACGACGTTCCATAAAGATATGGCCAGTCAAATGGTCTATAATTTGCGGTGACCAGCTTACGCCGCCTTGGATATTGGTTTTTCTGAAGCCAATTGGGGTCGTACCGATATCCAGACGAATATCTTTGATTTTAATACCCGCATCAAGGGCAACACCGGAAGCCGACTGGTCTTTGACCGGAGCGTACATAGCCTTGCCACCAGCTGCAATACTGGCGTTAGAGACTAATGGGTTACTACCGAAATAAGGCGCAGCATATTGATCCGGCTGGCCTGCGGTCAAATAAACCGGCGTTACCGAGAAGAAGCCCCTTACCCGACTACCCAGATTAGTGGATACTTTGGCATTGAAAGCATATTCATTTAAACGGCTGAGGCCATTCTGACCGGAATGTTGCCTGAATTCAGGTGTGCCTTCTAAAACGGTTCCGGTATTCAAAGAGAGATGGTCAATCCCGTCATTGATATCCCGCAATAACGGATCATGACTACCACCATGTAATCGCGCGGCGGCTGGATAGTTAATCGGATCGGCAACTGCAATGCTTGTATAGGAAGGTGCTTCCAACATCGTGCTTTGACCAAACGCACTACCAGGTGAGAAAATATTCCAGCTGTCATATTTCCGTTGCTCGGCCATGTCCCGTTTGATTTTTTCCTGACGCTCATCCTCGTCATCGTAATCATTTGACAAGTTGCGGTCAGGGAAAACCCGTGTATTCAGGCTATCAAGCCCATTACCAGAAGAACGACTTCCCGTTGTCTGGTTCGGGAAAGGTAAAGCATTTTGGGTTGAAGTGAAATTATTGGCCAGCAAAGGCTGCGATGTCTGCGTCTTTTTCGATGAAGATGAAGAAACCGTATGAGCCGCTTTACGTCCTTCATTATAATCGGTGTTATCTGCAGCTGCCAAACCCTGTCTGCTGCTATAACTATGGCGACTGGCTGATTTTTCTTCGGATCGATTATGGAAGTTTTCTTCATCCGAAGACGCAAATAAAGGATGGGACGAAAAACCAGATGGCTGTTTTACCGCAGGTTGCTGGGGTTTTTGATAGCTTGTGCCATTAGCAAAGCGATCGTTATTTCCGCCAGACGACCGCGCCGAATGATAAGACGATGTTTGTCCAAAACCGTCATCATAATCGTCACGATTATAATGATAGTCATCACGATCTATATCCGCATCGCTGTCAGACGAGGCCATTTCAACCTGACTGCGGGTCTGTAAACGACGGAAATCCTCTTCATTGAGCGCAAAAGGATTATAATTATCGCGCGGAAGATTGGGCGCATCGACAACAATCGGGCTATTGTCATCATTAGCGGCATCAGAAGGTAGATCAGCCGAGCGGCCTTGCCGTACCATTCTCTGATAAACGCGATGCGCTTTTTTCAGGTCTTTTAAGGCCTGCTCATCATCACTTTTAGATTTTTCAAAGCGAGCAGAGGCTAAATAAACATACGGATTACCGGGCGCTACTTTCTTCAAACGCCGTAAAGCCTGCTCTGCGCGGTCATCATTCCCCTGCTGTTGCGCAATCGTTAAACTGTTCAACAAAGCTGACGCATCTCTTGGATGGTTCCGCAGCATATAATGGTAGAGCGATTGCGCTTTATCCGTAAGCCCTGCATCCTGATAAATTCTAGCCAAAACCGGCAAAATATTATCGCCGCCACCCGTTTCTTCCCAAGCCTGATGCAACACATCAAAAGCAGGCATATAGAGTTTTTTCTGGCGCATCATATCAGCACGAGCAATCGCCAAGGTGCGGTTAAGCATCTTATAACCATTCTGGTCATGACGAGACATCTCAGATGCAATCTGGCTGATAAAATCGCTGGCTGTATCATAATGGCCGGTTCGGATCAGAACGGACAGGCTGGCTTGATAGTCATTCGCCTCACCCAAGGGCAAAGACAAACTATGCTCGGCTAAAAATGCCGCATCTTCGACATCACCCAATTGCAATAAGCCATCGGCAATCATACCCAGCTGGGGAATACTACGATTGGGATCATTCGCCAAAGAACGCAACAGACCGATGGCATCACCACGCCGCCCATAAAGGCTCATCCGTTTTGCACGCGCCAAAGCAATATTGATATCGGCAGATTCAGCAATCTGGTTAATCAAAGGCGTGCGGGCATCATCAGGGATACGTTCAATCAAGCTAATGACATGCCGATTATCGCCCATTTCCTGCCAAAACAGACTGGCGGCATAAATCGCTTCTTCAGAAGAGGCCTGATCTTCCAAAGGCCGTATTAAGCTGACTGCTTCTGGGCGATGCCCTTCTTTTAATAACAGTCGAGCATAATCAAGACGCAACCATGGATTGGCAATATCATTGGCAATAGCTGTCCTGAAATACTGCTCTGCATGGGCATAATCACCTTGGGATAAGGCGCGCCGTGCTTTGATGCTGTTTTCTTGGCTCCGTAAACGGGCAACTGTCACGGCATCGGCAGAATTACCTAATTTATCATAAAGCGCCATTGCCTTGTCGAATTGTCCCTGACGCGCATAGATATCAGCCAACAGAGCATTAGAAACATTCGCATCGCCGCCCTGCTGATTTTGTAATTGCTCTAAAATGGACTGGGCTTTGTCAAGCTGGTTTGCTCGGCTAGCCGCTTGGGCTTCCTCAAAACGCCCATAGAAACGCGCCGAAGACAAGGCATTCGCCCAGTGATACCCTTCCTTATCAGAAGAGGCTTCTTCCAAATAACGGATGGCTTCAGCATAACGATGTTGTTTTAAGCGAATAATACCCAAGCCACCCAAGGCATCCTTGTCATGAGCATAAAGCGCTAAAGCCCGTCTAAAACGCTGTTCGGCAATATCAAGCTGATTATTTTTAAACGCATTAAAGCCTTCAAGCCGGATGCATCCGGCTCGTGCAGAAGGCGTTAACCCCGTCGGAAAAGAACGGCCACCCTGCCCAGTCACAATTTTGGTTGGAGCATTATTGGGACTGTTGTCGCTTTCAGGGGCTGCCGGAACGAAGGTTGATTCCTGCAAGGCCTGTTTGGCCATTTTATTATTAGGGTCAATTTCGAGCAATCTCTGCCACGCATTGGCGGCAAGATCATTCCGGCCTCTATTTTTCCAGAAAATCGCCTGATGACGCAATAACTGGATCGCACTACCACTGCCTGCGGTTGCCCCCGTTTGGGTCGCGCCCGTTTTATTATCCGGCGTTGGGTTCTTGCTGACACTGGCTGGCAAGGGATCCACAGCCAAGGATCCCAGCATCATGGCACCAGCCAGAGAGGAAGCGAGAGTAATGCCTGTTATGCGTTTCATTCTTCGGACTCATCGTTTTCTGAAACCTCCGTCGTGGAGGCATGCTTAAGCCGGCGTTTTTGCTGAATTCTAAGAAGGGTTCCGATCGGAACAGCCAGCAGAAGCGCGACGCATAACGTTAACACAATCATTACTAACGGATGGTTACTAATCCAGTAACCAATCCATAACCAAAATGGAACAGAACCGCGCCAATATAATGATCCGACCTGAAAACTCCGTATTCCGTTAATGGTATTCAGGGCGAGATCGCCTTTTATTTGTCCATCATTTTGTTTTTTATCAAAGGCCTGAACAAAATCCGGTAATTTATTCTGGTCTAGCGCAAGTAAAGCGACCGCATCATGACTTTGGTCAAAGGGCGAACGCCATGCCATCAAACCTTCAAATTCAGGTGAAGAAATCGTCGCAGCGACATCCTGATCGGGATAGGTCGGGACATCAGGGCTGGTCATATGAAGGAAACTAGAAAAACGACTGGATAACAGCCGTTCTTTCAAAGTCATATGCTGGCCATTCCACCGAACTGGAGCATTCTCCAAAAGATTATTTTCAGCCAAAGCGGGGCCACCAATAATTAAAACATCCCGTCCTTTGAGACGATCAGGATTAACACCTTCTTGAACTGCGACACGGGTAACGGCGGCACCGGTAGAACTACCAAAACGTGCCATTAAACCGAGATAAGCCTGAATAGCGCCTGCTGTTGGGTGATCTTCCATCAAGACGGTGGTTTCACCTAAATCTGCTAGTTTGGTGAACGGATATCCCGCACCGGCAAATAATCCCAAATCAGGTAAACGTGCCAAATGATGGGCATGCATCAGGTTAATACTGCTGTCGGGGTCGATAGATGAACGGACGTTATTCGGCAAAACAGCCTGACAACGCCCCTTATCGGCTAACTGCAAATCATAGAAAAAGCTAAGATAGTTGTTTGGCGCAATAGTATAGGCTGGGATGGTGCGGCTTCCGTGATTGCGGATACCGACGGCTCCATCACGTCCTAATAATCTATCTATCCATGTTTTTTCGCCAATCGGCAAAGTCGAAACATATTGCGAGTTAAGCGATATATCTAAACGCGAACGTTTTCTATCGAGCCAACTTCCATAAGGATAGCGATAATTCACTTTCATTCTGGGACCCGAATAAGGCCAGAAGAAAAGATCAGGGGCTGATTTAAAGTTCACTTCCAAAGGCCCCGGCATAATACTGTTACCGATCAGGTCTTGGGGAGAATGAACTAATTCCGAAAGTTTCACAGGCCGATCGGTTCTAATCCATTTCGGCGCCTCATAAGGCTTGTAGCTCGGAATTTTAACGTCATCGACGACAACCCGCTGCCCTTCCAAAGAAGCGCTTCTGGTAGCTAGAACCGCCGCCGCTTGTTTTAATTCCTCACCATTCCGTCCCATGACAACAAGAAGCTGTCCCGTGGCATCATTGGGGTTTTTAACAATCGCAATCGTTGGGCCCGTAATATGGTCGTCGCCCAATTCAGCGATCGAATTGCGACCTGTTGTGAAAACAATCGCATTTCCAGCAGGAATACCATCTGTCACAGGCGTGAAAGCGGCACCTTTAAATCCACGAGAACTCCCAATCCATGAAGAGACAAAGCCCGCAGCTTCCAACATATCTTCATTGGGTGCTGAACGGAAAACAAAAGGCAGATTAAGGCGTTTTGTATCAAATCTGTCAAAGAAAGGCGCAGGCAAACGTTCCAGATCAGCCTGAACCGGCGTTTTGACCATCTCCAGATCGAGGAAAGACCGTTTATTGGAAATATTCATCCATAGCGAGCTATGCACTGGATCTTCGCAATCGCGGGTATAATGGCCAATAAAACGAAGATTGATACGATTTTCGCCCGGCAGGAAGATAGCCGGATCAACCGGAAGAACAATTTCCAAACCATTCGCATTTTCACGCAACAGCGGCACCGATCGAATAACTTCGTTATTCACCAAGACCACAAGATGGCTAAGATCACTTAACAAAGCCGGAGAATACGTAACGTTAAGGCGCAGACTGGCTTTGGCGACAGTTTCGTCATTTTTCAGGCCGAAGGGAATCCCCATTTCACCGATGACGCCCACCAGATGGATCGTCTGACCGATTCCCATACTTTCAAAAGAGAGATGCCCTTGATGCGCTGTTGCTGGAACAATGCTATCTAATGCCGCATCGGATGTATTAACAACGCGCTTGGTTTTGACCGCTGCCGCACCGGCACTCTGGTCATAAGAAACGCCTGATAATGTGAGCAACATCAGACTGGCTACGGTTGCTTTTTTGGCTTTTGTCATTTCTTTACTGCCCCCTTCTCATTCTTAATCGCCGCTTTTTTGTTGATCCGTTTTTGGGGACGGTAACGCAGCAAACCAAAGATAATTTTAAGAATGTGTTTCATGGATGCGATGGTTGAAACAGGTTTTTCTTCAGGGCCATAATGCAGCCATGCATCGGCCTGACCCATCAATGCCGCGACCAGCTTTTTCTGTTCTGGCATCGAGGCTGCTTCAAATTGCAGACGGACGAGAGAACCACTTTTACTCACGATTTTAGTCGGCAAGGCAAAAGACCGATTATCTACTTTCATAGAAATTTCGGAAATCTCCCTATCCGCTAATTCGTAATTTTTGGGTAAGGAAAAGGCTAACCCACCTAATGAGATATTGTCTGTAACGCTATCAATGACATGTCCGTCTTCAAAATAGGCGGTAAAAGGAATACGGAACGGAAAACGAACTGTATTTCTGATCTGCCTACTTTCATGGGCGACGGCAATAGATGCCAACAAGATAATAAAATTGAAACTTGCCCAAGTAACATTCAGCACCAAAACAGAGGGCTGAATATGAAAATAACTGGAATAAATAAGTTTTACGATCCCGACGATCAAACCGAAAAACAGAAAGCCTGCGGTAATAATATGAGGGCGAGCAGACTGAAAATCGAAATAATCGTCTTCCATCCTTTCACCCTTATCGGTGACGTTAAAGCTACCTTTTTTGGGGTTAAGAAAGGTAATGAGCGTCGGTTTTATCAAATGAAAAGCCAAAAGCGTTTCATTGATTTCACCCCAGAAAGGTTGCCTTCGTCCATTACTTAATCTTTCATGCGCCCAAAGCGACATGAAAAGATGTGGAACAACATAAGCAAAAACCATTATAGCCGAAGCGTGAATAATACTGGAGTTAAACAGGATGAAAGCCAGAGGTGAAATCAGAAAGATAACCCGAGGCAAGGCGAATTGATAATGCAGCAACGCATTCATATAGCAAAGCCGCTGGGCAATGGTGAGCCCCCGTCCCCATAACGGATTATCAATTCTTAAAATCTGGGTCATACCGCGCGCCCAACGAGCACGCTGCTTGATATGCGCCAAGAGCGTATCGGTTGCGAGCCCCGCGGAAAGCCTGATATTAATATAGGCGGTATCCCATCCACGCCTCTGAAGTTTCAGAGCAGTATGGGCATCTTCCGTCACCGTTTCTCCAGAAAAGCCGTCATTTTCTTCCAAGGCTTCGCGACGAAGAATAGCGCAAGAACCGCAAAAGAAGGTGGCATCCCATAGATCATTACCGCGTTGCACCGTGCCATAAAACAGCTCGTTATCACCTGGTAATTCATCACCACCTGGGACGTTTCTTTGGATCGGATCAGGGGAATAGAAGAAATGCGGCGTTTGAACTAAAGCCAGATTAGGCTCTTTTTGTAACCACCCAACCGTTAACTGCAAAAAGGCCCTTGTTGGCACATGGTCACAGTCAAAAATGCAGACTAATTCACCCTTGGTCTTTTTCAAGGCCGCATTTAGGTTACCCGCCTTGGCATTCAGATTATCATTACGGGTTAAATAATGGCATCCCGCCTCTTCTGCAAAAAGGCGGAATTCTTCTCGATGACCATCATCCAACAGATAAACGTTAAAGCGGTCTTTTGGATAATCCATTCCCAAAGCCGCAAAAACGGTATTCTGAACGATTTCCATGCTTTCGTTATAAGTCGGAATAAAGACATCAACTGTAGGTAACTCTTCATCCTCGCCTGATAACGGGACAACAGGACGCTGCATCGGCCATAAAATCTGGAACAACCCCAATATAAGAATAGCCCATGCATAAAGCTCTGCCATAAACAGAACACCACCAAAAACGGCGTCCATGATGTGGTCAAAACGCAATGTTTGCGTAATGCGCCAAAAGATATATCGGGTCGAAGTCAGAATAGAGGAAAGACAGATAACAATAGAGGCAAAATGGCTTGGGCTGCGATCAATCAGCAGCGTCAATCCCATAAAGAAAATGCCATAGACCCATTGATAATAAAGCGGTAGCGGAACAGCAACCACCATAAGAGCAGCAACGGTAATCAAGCAAAGCAATGGCCATTGCAGAGTGGAATCCCACAAATGCTCTAAAATATATTTAGCTTCAGAAAGCGTGTTTTTAATTTTTATACGGCTTTTATGAAGCATCGGCGGATACCTCCGCATGACGCGAAATATTCATTTCTATCATTCTTAAAAGCTGATGGGCGCAGTTATCAAAATCTTTTAAGGCGACAGAGGTCGGCGCATAAAGATGTAAAGGCTGTAATTTTCCCAAGGCTTCATTTACCGCTTCATCCTGACGGATGATGCCGATTAAATTGTCTTGAACCATGTCCTGCACAAATTGAGAAGCCGCACGAGGAAAATTATAGCGGTCATTTTCATTATTGATGATGTAGTAATGCTGCTTGTCAAAGGCTTCAGGAAACAGAGCCATACATCCTGCATTGGGAGACAAAATGGAAATATGAAGAATGTTTTCTTGAGCTATGCTGGATTTAGGGATTTCCGTTCCTAGATCCGCAAGAGTAATCCCTGAAAAATCCTGCGAAGCCTGATATAATTCATCCATCGTTTCGACAGACAAAAAGGGGATTTCTTCTTCTTGTACGCCGATATGAAAGTTAAGGGATTGTTGGTGCGTTAAATCCGCAATAGCCACCTTCCGCTTAAGACGAAGGAGCGAGAGAGCGATATTAGCCGCAACAGTGGAAACGCCCACCCCCCCTTTGAAAGAATGAAACAGCACCAACATAAAAAAACTTTCTTAAAAGAAATGTAGCTTTTTAAGGCTAACTTAATAATATTTACTTCAAATTTTTGACGTTTTGCTTGTTTTTCCAAGCAATATAGTCCGCAGCTTTTTCCAAAAGAGGCCAATTATGCCATTCTACAGGGTTGCGGTTATCGTAGGTACGATAAGAAAAGTCAGGCTGGCTGATATCTTTTAGAAGATTGTTAACGTCCTGCGGTATAATATTTTCCTTAGACATAAAGTCTTCCTTAAAATTTTACCGCTACAGATTTTATAATAGGTTTAGACAAGAAAAGTAAAATATAAGTTAATAAAAAAATAAGGGCACCGAAAAACGATGCCCTTATTTATAAAAAAACTTTAAAAGTTTTTAGTCAAAATTATTTGCTGGGGCGAACATCGCGACGTTCTGCGATACGAGCAGCCTTACCTCTGCGGCCACGCAGATAGTAAAGTTTAGCGCGACGAACGACACCACGGCGAACAACTTCGATGGAATCAACATTCGGTGAATAAAGCGGGAAAACGCGTTCAACACCTTCACCGAAGGAAATTTTCCGAACCGTGAAAGAAGAACCAATAGCTTTATTGGAACGGGCGATGCAGACACCTTCATAGAACTGAATACGGATGCGTTCGCCTTCAACAACGCGCACACCAACTTTTAAAGTATCACCAGCCCGAAAGTCAGGAATAGACTTCTGTTCTTGTAATTTGGCGATCTGTTCGGCTTCAAGAGTCTGAATAAGATTCATTTTTCATTCCTGTCTTTTTTGTTACGCGCCAGAGGGCGACTAGCCTGAACGCTCCTATAGCGTTCCCAAAGATCCGGCCGCCTTAACCTTGTATCGCGCTCTGCCATAGCTTGCCGCCATGCCTTGATATGCGCGTGATTCCCAGATCGTAACACTTCGGGAATCGATAACCCTTCCCATTCAACTGGACGGGTATATTGGGGATATTCCAGCAAGCCTGTTTCAAAGCTTTCGTCTTCCCCACTTGTGATTTTGCCCATTACGCCAGGTATCAGTCGGATGCAAGCATCTAACAGGGTCAACGCTGCCATTTCGCCGCCTGACAGGATATAATCTCCAATAGAAACCGGCTCGATAGCTCTTTTTTCAAAAAGCCGTTCATCCATTCCTTCAAAGCGACCACAAATAATAATAGCGCCCGCCCCTTCAGATAATTGTCTGACTTTTGATTGCGTCAACGGATAACCCCGTGGGGTCATTGCTAAAATCGGTAAATCAGGATGCTTTTCACAGCTATGATCCAAAGCCCGTGCCAGAATATCGGCTCGCATCACCATACCGGCACCACCACCCGAAGGCGTATCATCGACCGTATGATGGCGATCATTTGCAAAATCGCGGATAGCCACCGTTTCCAGTGACCAGATATTATTCTCCAAAGCACGGCCTGCAAGGCTATGCCCTAAAGGCCCCGGAAACATTTCTGGATAAAGGGTAAGAATCGACGCAGAAAAAGGCTTGTTCATTCGATAAAATCGGCTGCAATAACGAGATGGTCATCATGGACATCAACCGCTTGGGCGATAGGCACCATAAAACGCTTTTCGTCCGCTTTTTCAATTTCAAGAATATCGCCTGCGCCATAATTTTCGACCGCGACAGAAACGCCAATAGATTGGCCTGACGAGTCAACACAAGGCAAACCGATTAAATCGATATAGTAATATTCATCCGCCGGTAAATCAGGCAGAGCTTTTCTTGGAACCGTCAAAGCGGTGCCACGCAAGGCCTCTGCCTGATTACGATCGGTTATTTCTGAAAAACGGGCAACCCACCCTTTGGGATCAGGCCGCAATTTTTTCAGAGTCAAAGGCGTGCCATTTGCACTAAAAATGCCATAGGCCTTAAATTGTGCCGCATCTTCGGTGAAAGGCTTTAGCCGCACCTCTCCTGTTATACCATGCGCCCCCGTAACAACGGCGAGGGTAATCAGGCGATCGGGTGCGGCAACCATGACTTAAGCTTCTTCAGAGTTAGAAGCGGCTTCTTCGGCAGGAGCCTGTTCTTCAGCAGCCGGTGCTTCGGCAGCAGCCTTAGCAGCTTCAGCGGCATCAGCAGCCTTCTGGGCGCGTTCTTCAGCGCGTTCTTTAGCTTTTTCACCCGGAACAGCTTTGTTCGGGTTATTGCGTGCTTTGCGTTCCAGAAGACCAGCGGCATCGAGGAAGCGAGCAACACGATCAGTCGGCTGTGCGCCAACGGACAACCAATGACGAGCGCGATCGAGATCAACGATTACGCGGTTTTCATTGTCTTTCGGAAGCTGCGGATTGTAGCTGCCGATTTTCTCGATGAAAGAACCATCGCGCGGGCTGCGGGAATTCGCAATAACGATACGATAAAACGGACGGCGTTTTGCACCACCACGAGAGAGACGAATTGAAACGGCCATTAAATTTTCCTTTCACCAAATAAAAATCAATTATTTACGACCGAAGCCGCCAAAACCCGGGGGAAGCCCCGGCATACCACCACCGGGGGGCATCATCGGTGGCATACCACCATCAGCCCCCCCGCCCAGCATTTTCATTAAACCTTTGATACCGCCTAATTTTTTGAGGCGCTTCATTGCCGAAGACATTTCCTGATGCATTTTCAGCAAACGGTTGATTTCTTGAACCGTCGTGCCTGAACCTTTTGCAATCCGGATTTTTCTTTTGGCGTTGATCAATTCAGGCCGGATGCGTTCTTTCGGGGTCATGGAATCAATCATCGCTTCCATTTTAACGAGGATACGATCATCAACCTGACCATTGGCCATAGCATTTTTGATCTGCTTGACCCCGGGAAGCATAGACGCCAAAGCCCCCATACCCCCCATGCGCCGCATTTGGCTGAATTGTTTTTTCAGGTCATTAAAATCGAAACGCCCCTTGGCCATTTTGGCAGCCAAGGCTTCTGCGTCTTCTTTCTCGATCGTTTCGCTTGCTTTTTCAACAAGGGAGATAATATCACCCATGCCCAAAATGCGGTTTGCAACACGATCAGGATGAAAAGGCGAAAGACCATCGAGCTTTTCGCTGGTGCCGACAAATTTGATCGGCTTTCCGGTAACCGCCCGCATCGAAAGGGCAGCACCCCCACGGGCATCGCCATCCATACGGGTTAAAATGACACCAGTCAGATCAACCTGTTCGGAAAAGCTTCTTGCGATATTGACGGCATCTTGCCCGGCCAAGGCATCAACAACCAGCAAAGTCTCTGCTGGCTGGCTGCTATCGGCCACGGCCTTCATTTCATCCATCAACAACTGGTCAATATGAAGACGACCAGCCGTATCGAGAATAACGACATCATAGCCTTGCAAGCGAGCAGACGTCAGCGCGCGCTGGGCGATTTCAACCGGTTGTTGACCAGCAATAATCGGTAAGGTTGGAACATCAGCCTGCTGCCCTAAGGTAGCCAACTGTTCTTGCGCCGCCGGACGATGGACATCCAAAGAAGCCATTAAAACCTTTTTATGGTCTTTTTCTTTCAGCTTCTTACCGAGTTTGGCAGAGGTCGTTGTTTTACCTGATCCCTGCAAACCGACCATCAAAATAACGGCGGGCGGGTTGACGGCCAGATTAAGATCGCTGGTATCAGAACCCAGCATCTCAACCAGCGCATCATAGACAATCTTGACGACTTGCTGTCCGGGCGTCACCGATTTTAAAACATTATGGCCAATCGCTTTTTCGGTAATTTTGCTCACAAAATCCCGAACAACAGGCAGGGCAACATCCGCTTCCAAAAGGGCAATGCGAACTTCGCGCATAGCTTGCCGGACATCATCCTCGGTCAGGGCGCCACGGCCACGCAGCCGATCAAAGACACCGCTTAAACGCTCGCTTAGACTGCCGAACATCGCCATCCCTTCCTGATGTTATGCCATGACCTAAAAAGTCAGGGCAAAGCTAAAAGACCAAAATTTATCGCAACCTTAAAAACGCAAAATACGCCGGTGGGCGAAAATTCGCTGACCAGCGTGCGGTATTAAGACCTGATATAAAATTTTTACCCTTCTAGGCTTATATGATGCCCTTTGCAAGATTATAATGAACAATTCTTACAACCTAAAAGCTTCGGGTAAAATCATAGGCAGAATCCCTGTCAATAAGGATGCCACAGGCTTAAAATCCAGCTAACAGGGCGAAACACACGCGAATAATTGAAAAAAACGGTCGGTGAATTCCCCCGAAAAGAAAAATCCGCTAGAGGGACGATATGACTTTCTCTTTCCATAAAATGCATGGGCTTGGTAACGATTTTATTGTTCTTGATGCCCGAAAAAATCCTATCCAAATGAATCCGGCGTTAGCGCAGGCTTTAAGCAATCGTCATACCGGCATCGGCTGTGACCAGCTTATCATTATTGGTAATGGCAAAAATCAGGCCGATGTTTCGATGGAAATATGGAATGCAGATGGTTCCGAAGTCGAAGCCTGCGGTAATGCCACCCGTTGTGTCCCTGTTTTCTTAGGACGGGATGTCATTATCAGCACCGCCGCCGGTCTACTGGATGCTCGTCTTTCTGATGAAGGTGCTTGCGTTGATATGGGTAGACCCCGCCTGTCATGGGATGAAATACCCCTCGCCTATGCGATGGATACGCTTTCTATGCCGGTTGCATGGGAAGATTTGAAAGAACCGACGGCTGTCAATATGGGCAATCCTCATGTTGTTTTTGTCGTCGATGATGTTGATGCCGTCGATTTCGGAAGATTAGGCAACATAATCGAGCATGACCAGCTTTTCCCTGAGAGGATTAACGTCAATATCGTCATGGTTACGGGCAAAAATCACCTTAAAATGAGAACTTGGGAACGGGGTGCCGGATTAACCCGTGCTTGTGGCACGGGAGCTTGTGCGACCTTCGTTGCGGCCAAAAGGCGGCGGCTGATTTCTGGCAAAACGCAAATAGATCTTCCCGGAGGAAGACTTGTCTTGGACGAGAATAGCGAAGGCCATATCATTATGCGGGGGCCCGCGACCTATGTATTTAAAGGCGAAGCGGATTGGGCAAGTTTTTCATGAGTTCACCGGATATCATTACATTAGGTTGTCGTCTCAATATCGCTGAAAGTGAAGCCATCAAACAGGCTTTGACTGATAAAGACGGCAGTCAGGATTTAATCGTTGTTAATAGCTGCGCTGTGACATCCCGTGCGGTAGCACAAACGCGTCAGGCTATCAGAAAAGCTAGTCGAGAGAGACCAAACGCCCGTATCGTTGTTACAGGCTGCGCTGCCCAGATCGATCCGAAAATTTTCGCCGATATGCCCGAAGTTTCGCGCGTTATCGGTAATGTCGAAAAGCATCAGGCAGAATCCTTTGCTTTTTCAGGGAGTGATGAAGAAGCGCGGATACAGGTCACGGATATCAATAGCCTAAAAGAAACAACGCCCCATCTGATCGCGGCTTTCAGTGAACATAGTCGGGCTTTTCTTGAAATTCAGAATGGCTGCAATCACCATTGTAGCTTTTGCATTATTCCACAAGGGCGGGGTCGCAACCGTTCAGCCTCTTTTGATGATATTCTTGATTGCGCCCGCAAACTTATCAATAACGGGCATCAGGAATTAGTTCTGACGGGTGTCGATCTGACTTCCTATGGTCAAGATTTAACTAGCCCCAGTAATCTCGGTGAATTAGTCGCTTTTCTTCTGAAAAAGCTCAAAAATCTGAAAAGACTTCGGCTTTCTTCGCTTGACCCTGACGGTATTGATCCCTTGCTGATGGCACTCATTACCGAAGATGAACGCATCATGCCGCATATTCATCTGTCCTTGCAGGCCGGCGATAATACTATTCTGAAAAGAATGCGGCGGCGGCATAGTCGGGAACAAGCGATTGAGCTAGTAGCCAGTTTGAAAAAACGCCGTCCAGAAATCGCTATTGGTGCCGATATCATTGCGGGTTTCCCAACCGAAGACGAGGAAATGGCAGCCAATAGTCTGCGAATGATAGATGAATGTGATATCGTTTTCGGGCATATTTTCCCTTACTCCCCTCGCCAAGGTACACCTGCGGCCAAAATGCCCCAAGTCCATACGCCTTTGATTAAAGAGCGCGCTCAAAAATTAAGGGAAGCGGCTAATCGACGACAAGCGGAATGGTTAAAAACATTGGTGGGTAGTCGGCAATCTGTCCTGTTGGAAGGTGAAGGCGGACGTGGACATACACCCCAATTTGCGCCTATCCGCCTAAGCGAAGCGGTCGAAGCAAGCGGCATTGTCGATATTATGGTGACCGGCACAGATAAAGATGGCCTGATTGGGAAGAAATTATGAGTGAAGAAACACCTTGGTATAAAAAAATCGGTTTTGGTCTCAAACGGACATCTGAACGGTTAACAGAAAATCTGTCATCCATTGCGTTAAAAGCGGCCTTGGATGACGAAACGCTTGATGAAATCGAAGAAACCCTGATCGCCTGTGACTTAGGCCCTGGTACCGCAGGTCGTATTCGTGAACGTCTGGCAGGCGAACGCTTTCCGCAAGGCGTGACGGAACTCGAAGTTCGCGAAGTCGTCGCGCAGGAAATCGCCAAAATTTTGAAGCCTGTTGCTAAACCCATCGAAATTGATGCTTTCCCAAGACCGCAAGTCATTCTGGTCATTGGTGTCAATGGTTCAGGAAAAACAACGACTATCGCCAAATTGGCACATTGGTTTCAGGAACTCGATTACGAGGTCATGCTTGTCGCTGGTGATACTTTCAGAGCCGCCGCGATCGGACAATTAAAAGTTTGGGCGGAAAGACTAGAAATCCCGATCATCAGCGGGGCTGAAGGTGCCGATGCGGCCAGCCTTGTTTTCCAAGGGGTTAAAGAAGGCACAGCTCAAGGTACGGATACCTTAATTGTGGATACTGCAGGCCGCCTTCAGAATAAAAGCGGCTTGATGGATGAATTGGCTAAAATCAAAAAGGTTTTAGGACGACTTAATCCGGCCGCCCCGCATAATGTTATTCTGGTACTGGATGCCACCAATGGTCAAAACGCGCTTTCCCAGATCGAAGTTTTCAAAGAAATCGCGGGTGTCTCTGGCCTTATCATGACCAAGCTCGATGGCACAGCACGGGGCGGTATCATGGTGGCGGCGGCTGAAAAATACGGTTTGCCTATCCACGCGATCGGGGTTGGTGAAAGCATGGATGATTTACGTCCCTTCGATCCAGAAGCGGTTGCCCGTGCGATTGTCGGTTTACCGCATCAATAACCTCTTTTTCGCGATTAAAGGCCGCTGTCTAAGAATAATCCTCGACATTAGGGTGATTTTTGGTATCACCCTTCCGGCCAGAAGGTCGGGCGGCCGCCGGTATGTTTTGACATACGGGAGGAAAGTCCGGGCTCCAAGGAGTAACGGTGCCGGATAACATCCGGCGAGGGTGACCTCAGGGAAAGTGCCACAGAAAACAAACCGCTTTTTACTTCGGTAATAAAGTAAGGATGAAAAGGTGCGGTAAGAGCGCACCGCATTTCCGGTAACGGCAATGGCAAGGTAAACCCCACCGGGAGCAAAACCGAATAGGGATGGCATATGGGCTGGCTCCGCCCCGTCATCCGGGTTGGTTGCTGAAGACCGGAAGCAATTCCGGTTTTAGATGAATGGTCGCCTATCCAGCTTTGCTGGTGGACAGAACCCGGCTTATAGACCTTCTGGCGTATCACCTCTGTTGATTTTCTTTGTCATTTGCCTCTTTTTCCTAAAGAAACTATATTCTTGGTTTTTCCGACTTTGGCCAATTTTTCGGTCGGGGGTATTCTCATACAGGCAGAACAAGAAATATTATGGCTCGATATACCAAATCCCGAGATTGGGGCTTTCCGCGTTGGCGCGGTTATAATGACAATAACCATGCTGCCCAGAAAGTAAGATTATGTGATCGCGAAGGCTGCGACAAGCCGGGTAACTTCCCTGCCCCGAAATCCCCGAACAATCCTGATCGTTGGTATTTTTGTGAAGATCATATCGTCGAATATAATCGCAATTGGGATTATTCCGCCGGTTTATCAAAAGAAGAAGCCGCCAAACGTCAAGCGGAAGAAAAACAACAGGCTTCTGGATATTCATCAACCAGTTACAGTTGGTCAGGTTCTGAAAACGGCCGATCCAACGAGGTGATAGAAGCCTTAAAGGTCTTGGAATTAGAGGCTGATGCCGATTTCGAGATGGTAAAAATTCAATGGCGGCAATTAGCTAAAAAATGGCATCCCGATCTTAATCAGGATGATGAAAAAGCTGTAAAACGCTTCCATGCTATTCAGGCTGCCTTTGATCTGCTGCGTAATCGGGAAGAGCGCGGCAGCTTCTAACCCTGCCCGATCACATTATTTCTATAAATTATCCCGCCTCAATTATTCGGTCGATTCAGGAAGCGGCTGTTTTTGGGATATTTCGGCGGCAATATTCTGCGCCTTTTGATAAGGAACAGACACAGAAAAAGTTAAAACACTGTCGCGGATAGGCCCCCCTAATACCAGTTGGCTCAAAACAGCGCCTTTAAAACGGATTTCAATCATTTGGCTAAATCCGTTACCGGCGGTTGCCTCCGTCAATCTTTCGGTGCCTTCCCCCGTTAACGTCAACATAATGATCGGATTACCCTTTAATTGGGGTAAGGCACGGGCATCAATAATATCATTCGGGGCAATCAGTTGGTCACCGATATAAAAACCGTTTTTATCCTTAGCTTTCCCTTTTCTAGGAACCGTCTCTTTTTCAAGCGGGATAGGTTCGGCTTTGGTAATCATGACTGGCGTCGTCGCCAATAAAAGAGCCGATAAAATCACTGATAACGCTCCGCTGTCTGCCGGATTAAAGCGATCATATTGGGGATCCCCTGCGTCCGGTTGGAACTTAACTGATTTTTCAAATCAAAAGGAGCCAATAAGGCCTCAATATCAGTATTGATGATCGCTTCGGGATTTTTATCCTGCACAGTCAGCAAAACGAGGGCAATAATCCCTTTCGTAATAGCCGCATTGGAATCCGCCAGAAAATGGAGCTTTCCATCCTCTTTCCGCATGGGATATACCCAGACAGAAGCCGAACAGCCTTTAACCTTGGTTGCCTCTGTTTTTAACGCATCGGGCATTTCTTCCAGATGTCGTCCCAGATCAATCAGCAAGCGATAACGATCATCGCTTTCCAAAAAATCATATTCTTCTTCAATATCGGCAAGTGTGGTCATAGCATAGCATTTACTAGGTGAGGAAAGACGCGCTATTTATGGCAAAAACCGAGTAAAAATAGCAATATAAATCAGGCTAAAAACAGGGAATTATCCCGATAGTGACATTTTACACATCAAAAAACAAAAGCGTTATTGAGCATCAACAACCTTGTTTTCACTCTTCTTTTTTTCGGATATCGGCTGATCCAAGGCAGTAATAGCCTGATCCAAAGCGAGATTGTGATAATTATCCGTCACAATACGCTCTAATATAGCGATGCGATCTTTTAGCGCCTGAATCTCTTCTTGCATTTCCGAAAGGTCATCGCTTTCTGCAAGTGTTACCGCTTTTTCTCCGTAATAGCGGTAACGCGCTTTTATAAGACCGCTAATCAGGACTAAGCCTATAATGACGACCACCATCAATTGACTGCCATGCATTGCCTGTTTCCTATTTTTGAGGATGGGTCATTCTTAACGCAAATTATCTATTTCCTTGGCTAAACGTCTGTCTTGGCTGGTGATATAGGTCTCAACCTTTGCCAGACGGCCATTGATATCACGAAAACGGTTTTTGACATTGCGGAGGCTGACCGTCGGTTTGGTTCTGACCTCTTGCCAAAAACGGGTCTCATCGCTGTCCATTTCCTGTAAAGCGCGGGGTTTATCCTCGGTCAGCCATGCGGTAACAAAATAGGCAACGACAATCCAAGGAAAGCCACCAACCAAGGTCATGATAACGGTCAAAACCCGAACAAGGGTGACATCCACACCGGCATAGTCAGCTAGTCCAGAACAAACCCCCAATATTTTGCCATGGGCTTTATCGCGATAAAATTTGGTGCGGCGAAAATCCATTTTTTCCTCCTGAATGCTTATTTGGAAAGATTGATATGGCTGGTTGAATCTGGCTCTTTCGACGTAGAATAGATATCGGCCGCCGTATTATTTTCAGCCGCGATAATACGCTCGATCGTCTGCAAGCGTTCTTCCAGTTTCCGAGCGCTCTCATAAAGCTCTTCAATCAGATTTTCGTCAGCGGCACTGATGCTAGAGGATTTCTTCCATTGGGTAATATAATGCAGGAATATCCAAGGCACGCCGATAAACAGAATAAGGCAGACTAAAACAGGTGCCAACGAATCCATTATTTCCCTCCTTTTTTATGCAGCCGCTTCCGCAATTCGGCCAATTCCTGATCAATCTTGTCGTCCCCTGCAAGATTGTCGATTTCTTCTTCCAAAGACATGCCCCGTATTCCGGCGGCATCTGCCTGACCTTCAGCCAGATTGACTCGTCTTTCCAGCGTCTCAAAACGGGCAAAGGCATCTTCGCTTTGTGAACCCTGATAGAGTTCCCGCATTTTCAACCGCTGTTTGGCTCCAGCATATCGTGCAGCCAAAACAGATTGGCGGCTACGCGCTTCATTCAACTTATTCTGAAGTTTGATGATATCGCCTTCGGATTTTTGCAGCGTTTCATTCAGGCTTTCTGCTTCGGCGGATAAATCGCTGATAAGGCTTTGGGCTTTATGTCTTTCAACCAAGGCTGCTTTAGCCAAATCTTCGCGATTTTTACTCAAGGCCAATTCGGCTTTATCCAACCAGTTAGCTTCGATCTTTTGTAAACGGCTAACCTGCCGTTCGATTTCTTTTTGATCGGCAATCGTTTTGGCAGCAGAAGCCCGAACCTCGATCAGGGTTTCTTCCATTTCCAAAATAATCATCCGGATCATTTTTTCCGGGTCTTCCGACCGATTGAGAATATCAACCACATTGGCAGCAATAATATCGCGGGTTCTTGAAAAGATACTCATTCCTAAACCTCCGGTTTGTTTTCATTAGAAGCGAATGCAAGCTGCTCTTGCGCTAATTCCGTTGCAAAAGCCTGATTTTGTTTTCTATCCTGTTGGATGACCTGATGGTTAATATCCGCCAATTCTTGCAAATTGGAATCAAAGAGCAATTTTACTTCGATATTTTGCGCCTGTTTATGAAGGCTTTCGGGTAACGGGGGATAATAAACATTTTGCGCGACCCGAACCGCTTCCTGATCCAAAAGCTGATTTCCTGTCGGTCTAACCATATGGATATCGTAAGGATGGCCTTCTTTATCAATAGTCAGGCCAAGAACGCTTATCTGTAAACCGTCATTGGCCTGATCATTGATATCTTCATGAATAGCCTGATTTAAATTGTGGCTGACCTTTGCCGTCCATTTTTCGAGATCATGATCTGGTGAAAAAGCAAAAGCAGGTTGTGTTGCCATCCATAGCATAGCCGCTACCGCAGAGCAGCTTTTGACCAGAGAGAAACGGCTATGAGGGAAAGAAAACATCGCTACGAAACCTTTATTGTCGTGAAATCATTGATGATGTCTTTATCTAAGCATCCCTCGTGCCAGTTTTATTTTTTTGTTTAAAAACAAATACTTATAAAAATAATAGGATTTTCTAAAAAATCATCTCATATATTGATTGCTAAATAGTGGCGTATTTTCCTAATAATTAGTGATGGGGAAAAATAATTTTGTCATTGGCCAATCAACGGCCTTTCTTGATGCTGTCGAGCAAGCCAGCCGCGCTGCCAGTTTAAATCGACCGGTTCTAGTCATTGGGGAAAGAGGCACCGGCAAAGAACTGATCGCCGAAAGATTGCATCGTCTGTCTTCTCGTTGGGCATCACCTTTGGTGACATTGAATTGTGCGACTTTGCCGGAAAATCTAATAGAATCCGAATTATTCGGCTATGAAGCTGGCGCTTTTACAGGAGCCATGCGTGCCAAGACAGGCCGCTTTGAACAGGCAGAAGGCGGCACCCTTTTTCTGGATGAACTGGCAACCTTGTCTTCTTCCGCGCAAGAGAGACTATTGCGCGCCGTCGAATATGGCGAGATCAACCGCATCGGCTCTATCCGCCCAACAAAAGTCGATGTCAGAATTGTTGCCGCCACCAATGAAGACTTGCCTAGTTTAGCAGCACAAGGCCAATTCCGGTCAGATTTGCTCGATCGGCTTTCTTTTGAAGTCATTACCTTGCCGCCGCTACGCTATCGACAAGAAGACATCCCCTTATTAGCCGAATATTTCGGACGGCATATGGCCTTGGAACTGGGATGGGATAACTGGCTTGGATTCACAGAAGAAGCCATGGTTATTCTCAAAGAGCATTCATGGCCGGGGAATGTCAGAGAATTACGGAATGTCGTCGAACGCAGCCTTTACCGCTGGGGCGATGCGACAAAACCCATAAATCATATTGTTCTTGACCCTTTTACCTCGCCTTGGCGGCCAGTTCAGGAAGCGGCCATTGTTGAGAATGTAACGGTAAAAGATACCGTAATGACAGGAAAAGCAGTCTCGCTACCGCCTTCTGATTTCATCAAAAAAGCCTTGCAGGATGGTGATCTAAAAGCGCTTTGCCAAGATTATGAACGGCATTGCGTCGAACAAGCCTTGCAACGCCACTGTTATAATCAACGGGCAACCGCCAAAGCCCTCCATTTAAGTTACGATCAATTACGGCATATTTTGCGGCGTTATGACCTGCTGCCTGCTGGGAATAGCATTTCTCAAGCCAAAAAAGATTAAACTTTAAAGAAATCCATCACAGTGATTGAAAAACAAAACTGCCCGTTTTTATAGACAAAAAGCCTTTAAAATTGCATTAACCAACTGAAATATAATGATTTTATAAAATTTTTATTCCCTCGGGATATACTTCGTAAAAATGGTAACTTTTTGATAGTTGCTGCGTTCTTTCACCATAGGTTTGACTATACTGACAGAATTGGGAGATCACATCATGGCTTTTGCATTACCCGCCCTGCCCTTTGGCGCCAAAGACCTCGAGCCGCATATGTCCGCAGAAACGCTCGAATATCATCATGGCAAACATCATAAATCCTATGTCGACAAAGTGAACAGCTGGGTTGATGAAAAGAAACTGGCTGGTCTGAGCCTTGTCGAGGTTATCAACAAAGCTGTTGAAACCAAGGATAAAGGCTTGTTCAACAATGCGGCACAGGCATGGAATCATAACTTCTTCTGGCTCGGCTTGGCCAAAGCAGGTCAAAAGCCCAGCGGCAAGCTCGCGTCTTTGATTGAAGAAAGCTTTGGTTCCACCGAAGCTCTGTTAGAAAAACTGGCCGCCGAAGCCGTTGGTCATTTTGGCAGCGGTTGGGCATGGCTCGTTTTGAAAGATGGCAAGCTCGCTATCACTTCTTATCATGATGGTGATACGCCGGTAGCGCATAAAGAGATAAAGCCGCTTTTGACGCTCGATGTCTGGGAACATGCCTATTACATCGATTATCGGAACGCCCGCCCGAAATATGCCAAAGACGTGCTTTCCAATATCATTAATTGGGAATTCGTTGCTAAAAATCTCGACGGCGAAGGTGTCAGCCGTGGTGATTTAAAACAGGCTTAAGACCAAAAGCTGAATGATACGGAATGCCGGTCTGTTTTTACAGGCCGGCATTTTTTATTCTCTTAATTCGGAAAATTAGACAGGCTGACCCCGACAGATTGGCAATCCTGATAGGCATCGGGTTTGCGGACAAAAACCTTAATACGGCGAACATGCGCACGGGCAGCGATTAAATCATAGATTTCCTGCGCCAAGGTTTCTTGCAAGTTGAAACGCCGTTTTTCAACCAGCTCGGAAAGCGTCTGATGGATATAATCATAATTCCAGAAATCGGCGTTAATATCGTCATTGGTCGGCAAAACCGCTTTTTCCAATTCGATATCCAGATTTACCAGAACACGCTGACGTTTATCCAATTCGTGGCTGTGAAAGCCGATAGCGGCCATTAACATTAAATCTTCAACATGAAGCACATATGTTGTCGGCTGCAAATGGTCGGGAATAAGCCCACGGGCGGATTCCGGCCTGAATATAGTGTCACTCATAATAACCTCGAGATACAAAAATTATCTGGCCACGGGAAGCGTTGTTGTATTGTTATCGTGGTCAACCGAGCAGAAAGAGTCTTCGATTTTTCCTATCATAAAAGAGTCTTTCGATTGGTCTTTATCTATTTTTCTGTCGGTTTTGCACAATTGCCTAAAATTTAGGCACGCCAAGAAAGCCCCCTAAAAATAAGGCGTTTTTTGGCTTTTCCCCAATCTTATCCACAGGTTGATCCTCTTCTCTGGGGATAAATATCTTCGATTACACAGACATAGCGTATCTTTTTTTTCAAAAGAGAAAGAGAATCATTCCGAAATAAAAAAAAGCACCGTAAAAGCGCAGGTCTTTGAAAAAGAAATTTATTTTCTTCCACCATAATCGAGGCATATGAAAGAGTGACAACGCTTGTTCCCCTAAACCGGATAGATTCACAAAAAATAGAAGATTTACTCGATATCGGTTTCGGTAAAGATCGCCATGGCCGAACGGCCTATCGGTTGCGACAAGGGGTAAGCGCGATTCCTGAACTTTCTTTTGCCGCGGTTGATGGCGATATTTTGCAGGGCATTATCCAATGCTGGCCTATTCGGCTTTCCTGTCTGAACGGTAAAAAGCTGCCGATGATTTTACTGGGACCCGTGGCGGTGCATCCTGATTATCAAGGTCATGGTATCGGACAGACTTTGGTGCAACATAGCCTTGATGTTGCCGATAGCAGTGACATAACAGGCCATGATGCGGTGATGTTGATTGGCGACCCCGAATATTATAACCGTTTCTTTGGCTTTTCTGACGAGGAAACGGGCGACTGGCGGTTGCCGGGTCCTGTTGAAAAACGGCGTTTACTTGCCCGTTTGACGTCTCCGCGCTTGCGAGATCGAGCTGGCATGGTTGAAGCCGATGCGCCGGCCCTCCAAAAGGAAGGCTGATTTCATGTCTGTTTTTTTGCCCGATCAAAAATGGCAGCATCAGGAAGGCTTAAGCGATTTAATCAAGGCGTTAGGGGGTGACAGCATGATCCGCTTTGTTGGCGGATCGGTGCGCGATACCTTATTAGGATTGCCGGTCAATGATATAGACTGCGCAACCCGCCATCATCCTGAAAAAACGATGGAGCTTATCCGGTCAGCTGGTTTTAAAGCTATTCCAACCGGCATCCAACATGGCACAATCACGGCTCTCTTGCCGACGAAATCTCCGGTTGAAATTACCAGTCTTAGACGGGATGTTTCGACCGATGGCCGCCATGCAACGATTGCCTATAGCGATAACTGGGAAGATGATGCCCAAAGACGTGATTTTACGATCAATGCGCTTTATGCCGAGGCTGAGAGCGGCTTGGTGCATGACTATTTCGGTGGATTAGCCGATCTTAAGGCACATTCTGTCCGTTTTATTGGCAATCCCGAAACGCGCATCGCGGAAGATCATCTGCGTATTTTGCGCTTTTTCCGCTTTTTCGCGCGTTTTGGTCAGAATAATCCCGACCCTGAGGCGCTGGCAGCCTGTATCAAACGCGCCAATGATTTGATGGCGTTATCTCGTGAAAGGATTGCCAGCGAAGTCTTGAAGATTTTGGCCTTACCGGATCCTTTAGCGGTTATCAGCCTAATGATAAAATCCGGTATCTTTAAGCCGATTTTACCTGAAATTACAGCGGACAGTATTCTGCCTTTGCAACGCCTAGTTGAAAGAGAAAGGCTCTACCACATTTCAGGAAACGCTCTGCTCCGTCTCGCCGCTTTGCTGCCAGAGGGAGCAGAAATGGCGCGCTCTGTCGCACAACGCCTGCGTTTCTCAAAAGAGCAGAAAAAATATCTGATCGCCTTATTAACCGCAGAAGAGGAAAAACCACTTTCCTTGGCATGGGCGATCGGAAAAGAGGAAGCTATTGCGCGTTTTTTGCTGTCTGATCGCGACGAAGCGACAGTCAATTCGGCGATAGCGCTTCTCAAAAACTGGGAACGCCCTGTTTTCCCGCTCAAAGGCGGCGATTTAATTGCCAAAGGCTTACCCGCAGGGCCTTTGGTCGCCACTATTCTGCAGAATATACAAAAAGCATGGGTCGAAGCCGCCTTTCCTAATAGCGACTGGGTGCAGGAAAAAGCGACCATTGCTATAGCGGAGACAATGGCTACCAAAGCAGAGCGTTAATTCCTGTTGGATGCCATATAGAAGGCAATCGCTTCATCAACAGGTAACGGACGGGAAAAGTAAAAGCCTTGGGCATAATCACAGCCCAAATCCATAATAATCTTCTTCTGTTCTGGTGTTTCGATGCCTTCGACAATCGTTTTAATCGACAATGTCGAAGCCATGCTGGTGATAGCGCGAGTAATCGCAATCGCCGTTTTGTCTTCAGCCAGATTGGTCACAAAGCTACGATCTATTTTTAGATGATCGATAGGGAAAGTTTTCAGATAAGAAAGCGATGAATATCCGGTTCCGAAATCATCCATCGAAATTTTAATACCCAATTCATGCATGGTATTAATGACGCTGATACTTTGCTCAGGATAACGCATCAAAGCGCTTTCCGTTAATTCCAAGGTCAACCTTTCCCCGTTGATCCCCGTCTGCTTTTTAATATCGGTAATAAGCTGCGTCAGGTTATCACGCATTAACTGCAAGGCTGAAACATTGACAGAAACTCTTATCGGCAATGTATATCCGGCTTGTTTGTCCCATTGCTGCTGGGTATGCACCGAACTTTCCAAAGCCCAGCGTCCCAAAGGCACAATAAGACCCGATTCTTCGGCAACCGGAATAAATTCTGCCGGAGAAACAGGACCTAATGTCTCATGATTCCAGCGAGCTAAAGCTTCGAAACCAACAATCTTCTTATTATAGGGTGACAATATCGGCTGATAGACAAGGTGGAGATCGCCATTATCAATGGCGCGTCGAAGGTCGGTTTCAAGGCTAAATCTCTTTTGTAAGACGCTGGCTTCCCCGACATTATAAACTTCGACATGATCGGTTTCTTTCGCTCTTTTTAAAGCGATTTGGGCGTCCCTCAACAAATCTTCGGATACTTCGATCCGGTCATCCATCAACGAAAAGCCGATAGCGCAATTAACCTTCACCTTTAGATTGGCGAGATTAAAAGGCGTGGACATCAAAGCCTTGATACGGCGCGCCGCATGCCAAACGTCAGAAGTGCCATGATGAAGCGACAGCAGGATACCAAATTGGTCGCCGCCAATGCGTCCTAATCTATCCCCCGGCCTTAAAACTGAAGTCAGACGCCGAGCAACGGAAACCAATAATTCGTCACCAACGACTGACCCCATGCTTTCGTTAATCCGGCTAAAACGGATAAGGTCGATTGCAATAACAGCTACCGAAGCGGTGCCTTTTTCCAGAAGGATGACATCATCTAACAGGCGTGAAAAACCGATACGGTTCGGTAAACCCGTCAAACTGTCACGCAGGATTTTCATCCGCATGGTCGATTGCAATTCGACAGCTTGGGTATTGTCAACCGGAACCATTAAATAACAGGTCATGCCCTGAATTTGGCAGCCCATCATCGTAACGATTATTTTATAACAGCGCTTTTTCTGTCCTCCCGGCGGCATCCAATCAAATTGATACGGCTTATCTTGCGATAACGGCATGTATTTAAGAGCGGCCACCAGTTCAGGATGCAATTTTACAGTCGTATCCCCTTCCCATGGGGATAAATTGGCTGTTTTAGGTTCGCTGGCAATATCTATAAAATTTTGATTACAAAATAAAACAACCGGTTTTTTATTATTAAAGGTAATAAGCGCGGCCGGAAAAGGCATCGCATTAAAATAGCTTTGTTGTAAATTTTCTGAAGCTTCATCAAAAGGCCGACCACTGTCACTCATTACACCGGTCGTTTTTAATATAGGATCTGGCATAATTGATTTTCCAGCGGCCTCTACTTTATCTGTTAAGCAATAATAATAAATAAAAAATCAAGACAACAAATAAGGCCACGAAATTATCTCAATATTGTATCCATATTTATCATTTCGCCGCCTTATTTGTATAAGTGAAACTATGTCGAGACAAAGAAAAATAATATTATACTGTTATGTGAAAAACCTATAACAAGGGTCATAACGGATAAAGATAAATTTTTAATTAAAAAACAAAGCCCTATCTATCATGAAAAACGGTTATTTTTCGGGAAACCAACCGGCGGTAAACGCCCGCTAGCACCGCGGGCAACGACCCAAGTTTTCATATCGGTTTCGGTTCTTATTCGACCAGATTCGCCGCCCATTGGCCAACTCAATCCCTCTTCAAGGGTAAAAGTCGTAGCATCTGACAGATGTCCGCCCCGATAACGTTGTAATTGAACACCACTTCCCTTTGCCAATTCAGGAATCTGGGACAGTGGGAAAGCCAATAATTTTCGATTTTCGCCGATAAGGGCAATATGGTCATGATCTTCTTCGATGACTTTTAAAACCATCAAATATTCGTCTTTTTTAACCCTAACAATTTGTTTTCCCTTACGAGTTTCTGCAACCAGATTGGTCATCTGGGTAATAAAACCACGACCGCTCGAAGAAACGACCAACAATTTTCCTTCGGGATTAAGCGGTAATAAGGCCATTATCTTGGTGTCATTACTGATGTCCAACATTAACCGCACAGGTTCACCAAAACCGCGCCCACCGGGTAATCGGTCGGCAAGCAAAGTATAAAATCGACCATCTTCTGTCGCGATCAACAAGCGATCGGTGGTATAAGCATGGCAGATGAAATCAGCTTCATCGCCTTCCTTAAAGCGCATGGCTTCGGTCGATTTCAGATCAACATGCCCCTTTAGCCCCCGAATCCAGCCGCGTTTTGACAACACAACGGTCATGGGTTCCCGTTCGATCATCGCATCTAACGGAATAGCTTTTGCAGGCGTTTGTTCTTCAATCAGCGTTTGGCGTGCGCCTAATTTACTTTTTAGGCTATAGCGCTTCCGCAAAGCGGACAAATCGGATTTCAGCTTTTTACTTTGCAAAGCATCGCTTTCAATCAAAGCTTGAAGTCCAGCTCGTTCTTCTTTTAAGCTATCACGCTCTGCGGTAATTTCAGCTTCTTCTAGGCGCTTTAACGCTCTAAGCCGCATATTCAGAATCGCTTCGGCCTGACGATCACTTAACTTAAATTCAGCGATCATTACCGATTTGGGATCGTCTTCATTTCTGATGATTTCGATCACCCGATCAAGATTGAGATAAGCAGCTAGATAGCCTTCCAGTAATTCAACTCGGTCATCAATACGCTGTAAACGATGGCGACAACGCCGCTGTAACATCGCAAATTGATGCGCCAACCACTCTTTCAAAACCGTATGGAGTGGTAAAACCGCAGGCGTATGATGGCTATCCAGCACATTCATATTAAGCGAAATACGCGTTTCAAGACTGGTCAGATGGAATAAACCATCCATCAAAAGCTGGGGATCAACTGTTCTGCTTTTGGGTTCTAGGACAATCCTGATATTTTCATCAGATTCGTCGCGTATATCGCTAAGAATAGGCAGCTTTTTCTCGTTTATCAAAGCCGCTATTTCTTCAATTAAACGCGATTTCGGTATCTGCCACGGTATTTCATGAATAACAATAATCCAGCCGCCGCGACCGATATCTTCGACCTCATAACGCGCTCTAACTCTGAAAGATCCCCGTCCTGTCTCATAGGCGTGGCGGATAGTATCGACAGAATCAACGATCTGGCCGCCGGTCGGAAAATCTGGGCCTTTGACAAAACGCAATAATTCTTTGGTTTCGGCTTCGGGATGGTCAATTAAATGACAGATAGCATCTATCAATTCAGCGACATTATGAGGCGGAATAGAGGTCGCCATACCGACGGCAATACCGCTCGAACCATTAGCTAAAAGATTAGGGAAAAGACCGGAAAAAAATTCTGGCTCTTCTTCTTCGCTATTATAGGTAGGTCGAAAATCAACCGCGCCCTCTTCCATGCCTTCCATCAGGTCATAAGCGGCTGTGGTCAGGCGGGCTTCGGTATAACGCATAGCGGCGGCATTATCGCCGTCAATATTACCAAAATTACCCTGCCCATCGACCAAGGGATAACGGAGGGCAAAATCTTGGGCAAGGCGCACCATCGCGTCATAAACAGATTGGTCGCCATGCGGATGGTATTTACCAATCACATCGCCAACAACGCGGGCGCATTTTTTATAAGCCGAGGCCGGATCAAGTTTTAACAGCCGCATCGCCCATAATAACCGCCGTTGCACTGGCTTTAACCCGTCTCTGATATCGGGCAAAGAACGGGAGGTTATGGTTGATAAAGCATAAGCGAGATAGCGTTCTGATAACGCCTTATCAAAGGCTGTTTCGGAAATATTTTCAATGTCGGAAGAAAGGCTGGTCATAAAAATGGAATAACAGAATCCTGTTTATAAATAAGGGTTTAAAATGGTAAAAATGCAGAATTTTTATATCGAGATCGCTGGGTCTTTTTTTGTTTCACGATGACTCCAGTACCGCATTTCGCTGGACTACGCCAAGGTTCGACACAGCAGGTTTATCAATCACTTAGGCGAGTTCAACATATGCCGGTGCTTTCCGAAACTTGACCCGGTTTCCCCTCGCGTGGCTCCCATGCGGCTCTTGGAAACCGGGCTTTCCGAGGAGTCATCATGGCGAAGATCAAGCTCACCAAGTCCGCAGTCGATGCGGCACAACCAAGAAACTGCGACTGGGGCCGTTGCCCAAGACCGAGAGCGTCAAGCTGACCTTCGCTTGCCCGGCCAGCTTGAAAGCCGACCTCGACCGCTATGCCGCGCTGCACGCGCAGGCGTATGGCGAAGCAGTCGATGCCACAACGCTGATCCCGCACATGCTGGAAGCCTTCCTGGCGGGGGATCGGGGGTTTAGGAAAGAGAAGACAAATAAAAACTAGAGCGACTTGTTTTATCCTAAAAACTATCTTTGTGCGAAAGAATTTTAATTGAAACTGTTTTGTGCGATAATTTCCTTGTTTTTTTTGAAATATATCGTGACGTCTTTTAAGTGGAGGTCTTAATGGGAGTTGTGCCCTCGAATATCCCTGAAAAATTAAAAGGACGATATCCAGAGGTTGAGTGCGAGTCATCCAAGAGTTTTTTACTGGCTCATAGCATTAATGAGCTAAATAAAATGCCAATCCAAACATCTGAGGCGAGCACCAGTTCATTTAAGGTCTTTGCACATGAGTTTAACTCAGTAATGTTAACTGCGCATCTTTTTGAAAATCTCTTGATGCTAGAGGATGTTCGGCATGAAAATAATGGGCATGATTGGTTTCAAATAGAAATTCCGGAAGAGTATTTTAGATATCCCGCTGAGAATGATCCGAGAAACTATGGTGGCCAGGACACTCCAAGAATGAGTGATGAGGACAGGAGAGCTATATCTGCAGTTGTTCGAAAATCTAAAGAAATGGCGAACTATGCCAATGATGAGAATTTTGCAAAAAATAATCTTCACAAACTTGAGTTTATTTCTATATTTTCGTTCTTAGAGTCATTCATTGAGAATGTGCAGGTGGAGGTTTTGGGTGTTTCTCGTGAGGATGCATCAAAATCCGTAAGATACGCCTCACTGCCAAATGCTATGGAAGATACATTCGAAAAAATAGATCCCGATATAAATATTTTCATAAAAAATATTTTATATGACTTCTATGATTTCATGAAATTCTCGTATCTACTTAGAAATCTTCATAGCCATAATCTAGGCAGGGTCACACAAAGATTTTTTGATATGTGTGAAAAAGAAGGGCTTTTGAAAGATGACTATGGAATAAAAGAAGATGGAGAAAAAATTTTCTTTGGAAAAATTGTTCGTTTCACAGGCTATAGCAGAACAATTGAATTAGATAAATACATTAATTTATCTGATATTAGTTTTGTTTTCAGGAATTATGCACGGGAGTGTATTTTTATTGCAGAACAGTACATAGAAGCGAGAGTACAGGTTAATTCGTCTCAGCACTAGCGAGAGGCTGGAGTTAATCCACAGTGGTGGATAAGTATTCTGCAATCGACCAAGAATGAGAGCACCTCCCAGCCTCGTGCGGTGCCTACCTTTGATATGAATGGTCGCGAGGGAATGAGTCGTGTTGGCACAATGCTGCTACATGGTTATCACCATCACGACCTAGCTTGCTCTTCCAAGGCTCTTATATGACTCCCAGCCCACAACTTCGCATCCCCTGCAAGCGACATGAAACAGAGCTAACCTATTGCCGCGTATATGATTTCAAGCTACACGTGATTTGTACGAAAGGCTTGACACCGGCCCTTTTTTGAGACCTCATTCTAGAAAGGGAAAAGCTACCCTCGATATTCAACATAAAAGTGATTTTACATTATCTCTTCTGATGCCTCAATGACATCAGGCAGAAAGTCAACTGCGTCAGAAAATCCAATGTTATTCCAAGCCACCCACAGACGGCGTCATTCTGGCGGCAAGATAAAGATCAATTCTTTGGAAAAGTTTAGCCCCATTATAACGGGCTAAGAGATCAAAAAGCGCAGTTATAGGCGCGCCTAATAGAAGGATCAGCCATGCCACGGATAGAATAAGATATATTCCATCCGCAGCAGGCTTTTATTTTTTATAAACCGCGATTTTTGCGATGGGATTCCAGATCCAGAACTTCGGTATCTGGTTCAACTGGCAATAATCCTAAGCGGCGAGCAATTTCCTGATAGGCTTCGACTTCGCCACCCAAATCCTGACGGAAACGGTCTTTATCCAATTTTTCATTGGTAACCATATCCCACAAACGGCAACCGTCAGGACTAATTTCATCAGCCAGCAAGACGCGGCTATAGTCATTTTCCCAAACGCGACCGAATTCGAGTTTGAAATCGACCAAACGAATATTGATGGCCGCAAAAAGACCACTCATGAAGTCATTCACACGGATCGCCATGTCAGCGATATCATGCATTTCTTCCTGCGTAGCCCAACCAAAACAGGCAATATGCTCATCTGCAACCATCGGGTCATTGAGGGCGTCATCTTTATAATAATATTCGATGATTGTCCGAGGCAGCGGGGTGCCTTCTTCAATGCCTAACCGCTTGCTCAAAGAACCGGCGGCAACATTTCTGATTACCACTTCGATCGGGATGATTTCGACCTGTTTGACCAATTGTTCGCGCATATTGAGGCGACGAATGAAATGGGTCGGAATACCGATTCCTGCTAACAGGGTAAAAATATGCTCGGAAACCCGATTATTGATAACGCCCTTACCGCTAATCATGCCTTTTTTCTGGGCATTAAAAGCAGTCGCATCATCCTTGAAATACTGGATAATGGTGCCGGGTTCTGGGCCTTCATAAAGAATTTTGGCTTTGCCTTCGTAAATTTGGCGACGACGGGACATGAATTAGCTTCTCCGAAAAAGGAACAGGACAGATCCTGTGCCGAAAAAGGCAAGGCGCTTAATAAACGCTTTCTTATTTTGAGCGCTTTTATAACTGAAAATATGTCTGGCGCAAACAGCCGGATAGAAAGTTTATCATTTTTATGAAGGCAAGATAAAAGTTAAAAAAAGGCTTTTATAATGATTATAAACAGCCAGAATATTTTATTTCATATCAATATAAAATATGCTGTTCTTAATAAAAATTAGCCAACCCCAGCCCAAAAATTCAGATATAATTGATCTGCCTATTCGAGAGGGATTGGCTGTTTATTTTTACAGAAAAAACGCTAATTTATCCAAATCGTCCCGTTAAATAGTCACGGGCGCGACGGGTCTTTGGACGCGCAAACAAACGATCGGTTGAACAAAACTCGATCATATTACCCAAATACATAAAGCCGGTATAATCAGAAATACGGGCGGCCTGCTGCAAGTTATGCGTAACGATAACGATGCTCAGGTCTTTCTTTAATTCCATCAAGGTTTCTTCCAACCTTGCCGTTGAAACCGGATCAAGCGCAGAAGCTGGCTCATCCAGCAAAAGAACTTCTGGTTCAACCGCAAGCCCACGGGCAACACAAAGACGCTGCTGTTGTCCACCAGAAAGGCTAAGGCCGGATTCTTTTAATTTATCTTTTACTTCATCCCAAAGAGCGGCGCGATGCAAGGATCGTTCAACAATATGATCTAATTCCTGACGCGATTTATTAAAATGAAGACGAACGCCATAGGCGACATTGTCATAAATCGACATTGGGAACGGCGTTGGTTTTTGGAAAACCATGCCAATCCGCGCTCTGATTTGAGAAATATCATCACCCAATGGATCAAGGGTAACGTTATCGCCCCGTTCTTTTAAACGGGTAAGCGTGTCATGGTCGGTCAGAATATCTTTTCCATCCAACAACACGCGACCAACTGCATATTGCTGGGGATAAAGAGCGTATATCCGGTTTAAAATCCGTAAAAGCGTCGATTTTCCACATCCGGAGGGGCCAATAAGCGCCGTAATTTTATTCCGCTCAACAGGTAAGCTGACATTAAATAAAGTCTGATGCGTCCCATAATAGAAATCGAGGTTGCGCGCTTCCAGATTGAGATTTTCTGCTGCTGGGGGCGCAATAAACTGTTCGAGGTCTTCGACCGTGTTATCTTTATTCGTCATTAGCGTTTTCCCCCTCTGGTCATAACGCGTCCTAAAATATTGATGGTTAGAACCGCCATAGCAATTAGCAAGGCACCAACCCATGCTAAATTACGCCAATCGTCATAAGCGCTCATGGCGAATTGGAAGATGGTCGTTGGCAAACTGCCCATGGGTTCGGTCATATTGAGAGTCAGGAATTGATTACCCAGAGCGGTGAAAAGTAGCGGTGCCGTTTCGCCGCTGATACGGGCAAATCCAAGTAAACCACCGGTTAACAGTCCGGGGGCTGCTGCTTTCCAAATAATCGAACGGATAACCAGACCCTGAGAAGCCCCCAGCCCCATACCGGCTTCTCTTAGCGTATTGGGCTGCAACTGTAGCATGTCATAGGTTGTTCTAGTCACAATCGGCATAGCCAGCAAAGCCAGAGAGACGGCACCTGCAAAGGCCGAAAATCCGTGGAATGGCCGCACCATAATTTCATAAACGAAAAGACCAACCAGAATAGACGGCACAGAAAGCAAGACATCATTCAAGAAATGGATTGCTTGGCCATATTTCGAATTACGACTATATTCAGAAAGCCATGTGCCAGCCATAATGCCCAAAACCACGGCAATAATCATGGCCACCACACACATGGCAATAGAACCGATTATGGCATTTCTTAAACCACCTGACATTCCAGGCGATGGCTGATCTTGAGTAAAGACCGAAAGATGCAAGCCTCCGGCACCATTGATTATAAGAGACCCCAAAATAAGGGCGAGCATCCCGACAGCCAATAAAGTCGACAAGCTGCACAAGGCGACAAAAACTTTATTGATAAAGCGGCGTTTTAAATTGCTACTCATAAAAATGCCTAACTCCGTTTACCAATAAGAAGCCGTGCCATAATCAAAACCATAAAGGTGATCATAAACAGAACCAGCCCCAAAGCCGTTAAGGCTGCACTATGCATTTCGCTAGTGGCTTCGGTAAATTCATTGGCAATCGTTGATGCAATAGTTGAACCGGAATCAAAGAGAGAATGTGGCAGGCTGTGGGTATTACCGATGATAAAGGTTACGGCCATGGTTTCACCCAAGGCGCGCCCTAAGCCCAACATGATGACCCCGATCAATCCTCTTTTGACATAGGGGATAATGACAGAGCAGACGACTTCAAAAGGCGTTGCTCCCAAGCCATAGGCTGCTTCTCTCACCTGTGCAGGCACGGTCAGGAATAACTCCCGAAAAACCGATGCCATATAAGGCAAAATCATAATAGCAAGGATCAAAGAGGCTGTCAGAATATTGGCACCATTCGGTACCCCCGCGACCATTCTACCTAACCATGAATCCGGTGAAACATGAATCAAAAGCGGGAATTGGATATAATGGGCAAACCAAGGCGCTAAAACAAATAGCCCCCACATACCGTAAACAATGGAAGGAATACCGGCCAACAATTCAACCGCAACCGCTATAGGTCTGGCCAAAATTCTGGGGCAGAATTCTACCAAGAAAACGGAAATCCCGATAGCAAGCGGCAAAGCCAGCAATAGCGCCAAAAAGGCGGTAATCAATGTCCCTATAATCGGGCCCGCTGCACCATATACTTCCGAAACAGGATTCCATTCGCTGGACAGAAAAAAGTTAAATCCGAAAGCCCTAAAGGCTGGCCAGCCACCGATAGCCAAAGCCACGATGATGCCAGCCATAGCAACAAGGGTCAGCGTTGCAGCCGAAAAGCACAGGGAACGGAAAATCATTTCTCCGAAAGACCCTGAAGGAAAAAGACGATTTAATCGAGAAGGCTGGGACAAGGCAGAATCACTCATAAAATTTATCCGACTCTCTTCTGACAGCTATCATCTTTTTCCTCATATCTGTTTAGGCTGATGTAGAATATTACAACAAACAGCCAAAATATACCTAGCGGGCAGCGTTATAGACGGCTTTCCCGTTAACTTGAATGTTCGATCCCCATTGCTGGCGGATGAACGTCTTCACTTCTTTCGGTAATGGCGCATAGTCAAGAGATAAAGCATCCTGATCGCCATTCTGATATCCCCAATCAAAGAATTTTAGGATTTCAGCCGTGGTTTCAGGTTTGCTGGGGGTGCGATGTAAAAGAATATAGGTCGTTGAAACGATTGGCCAGCTTTCTGCGCCCTTCTGATCCAGAAGGGAAATATTATTCCCAGCTGCATGCGTCCAATCCGCAGAAGCCGAGGCGGCTTTGAAACTTTCAGTGGAAGGATGCGGGAAGCGACCATCACGATTGGCAATCAAAGCATAAGGCACCGTGCTTTGACGGGTATAGGCATATTCGACATAGCCGATTGAACCGATTGTCTGTTTAACAAAGGCGGCTACCCCATCATTGCCTTTACCACCAAGACCAATCGGCCATTGCACGGCATCGCTGGCACCGACACGGGAGGCCCATTCAGGACTTTTCAGCGACAGATAAGACGTAAACTGGAAGGACGTGCCGGAACCATCCGCGCGATGCACCACCGTAATCGGTACTGGCGGTAATTTTAACCACGGGTTGATGGACGCGATCCGCGGGTCATTCCAACGGGTAATTTTACCAAGATAAATATCGGCAAGAATACTGCCTGTTAAATGCAAGCGACCTGACCGCAAACCCGGCAAGTTAATGATAGGCACAATGCCTCCCATCACGGTCGGGAACTGATAAAGACCATCTTTTGAAAGCTCTTCGGTTTTCAAAGGCTTGTCAGACGCTCCGAAATCAACGGTAGAGGCTTTAATTTGCTTAATACCGCCACCGGAACCAATAGGCTGATAATTGATAACAGCACCCGTCTGGTTGCGATAGGAATTGGCCCATTTTCCATAAACAGGTGCTGGGAATGTCGCGCCTGCACCGGAAATAGTCGTTGCATAGGCCGTGCTGCCAAAAAGGCTGACGAAACCAACAAGGGCAGCTATTTTCTTAACCATAACAGCGCTTCTTTCTTTTAATGCCGAATAGTAAGGTGTTTTATGCCTTCGAGCTGTAATCATGGCATATTGCACAAAAATGACAGAAATCTGTTTTTTATAAATTTTTTAAAAAACATCTCCGCCTTTTTACGCTGGAAACGAAGACATTCTGTCATATTTCTATCATAAAACTGCCTCCAAATTGTCATCAAATTGATAGAAAAACTGTCATAAGTGCCATTTATGAACTGTCCTGCCGGAAAAGAATGTGCAGGAGCCTTTAATGCAGCCTTTTTTTCAATCATTAAAAAGAAATAGCGCGCTCATACCCGCTTTAAGCATTTTAGCGTCTATTCCTGTGTTAGCGTCTCCTGCTCATGCCGTGAT
Organism: Zymomonas mobilis subsp. mobilis ATCC 10988; assembly: GCF_000175255.2. Classification (NCBI taxonomy): domain Bacteria; kingdom Pseudomonadati; phylum Pseudomonadota; class Alphaproteobacteria; order Sphingomonadales; family Zymomonadaceae; genus Zymomonas; species Zymomonas mobilis. The sequence goes on from NC_017262.1 coordinate 309,830, forward strand.
ACCTTCTAAGAAGTTGAAATCAGGTCGTTTCTCGACACAGGCTGAAATCGCAAGACAAGCTGAAGAAATCCGGCAGCTTCATGCTGAAATTAAAGCTTTGGCGATGAAGCTGGATACCCAGAATAATGCCAAGACAACAGAATCAACCGCATTAGCACAGGCGCAAATACCGGCAGGCAGCTCATCCGCTGCCACAACGACGGCGCCTGACCAAAAAGCAGTCCCATCAGATGCCCAGTTAAAATTGGCAGCGGCGATTGATTCTATTCCAGATCAAGTTAATAAAGCCGTCGATAAACAGGTCGATAAGTCGCTTTCTCAACGACTGAATAAAAATCTAAAATTTGGCGACTGGTTCGCGAAAACCCATATCGGGATGAGAATGTATTCCAATGCCAGCTGGGCGACCTATCGTTCTGATGGAAAGGCTGCGGCATGGATGCCGGCCCGAAATTCAGCGGCAACCTCGATCAATACGCCCGCTGGTAATATTGGCTATGATACTAAAAATCGGCCAGTCGGAGATTCAATCGGCTTTGACCTGAAACGCTTTTATTTGATGGTTGACCATAAATTTAATGACAACTGGGCTGCCCGTTTAACAACAGATGCCTCTTATATTTCTGGGGTGGGCGAAGCCATTTACATTAAACATGCTTATTTAGAAGGGAAGCAATCTGACGCGTTCTCGGTGCGTTTCGGTGCCGCTGACCTCCCATGGTTACCTTTTGTCGAAAATCTCTATGGGTATCGCTGGGTTGAAAATACCACTTCAGAAAGAGCCAATTTCGCCACTTCGGCAGATTGGGGTATTTTTGCCATGGGTAAATTATGGAATGGCTTGGTCGAATATAATATGGCGGTTGTGGACGGCTCCGGTTATCGTTCGCCTTTCCGTTCAAAAAATCCTGATTTTGAAGGTCGTATTAACGTCAATTATGCCGGATTTACCGTCGGCGGTGGGGCGCATATCGGGCATCAAGGTCAAGAACGTGGCCAGATGGGCGAATATGTTTATAATGCCGCACAACGTTATAATGCGATTATCGCTTATGTGCATGGCCGTTTCCGTTTCGGTGCAGAATATTTCTATGCCAAGGATTTCACCAGCTCAGCCTTGGATTGTAATTTGAATGCCTGTGCATCCTCCAGTGATCTTTACAAAAAAGATGCCGGTCAAGGCGCTGCTGGATGGGGGTCAGTTCGTATTTTTGATAAAGTCTCGCTATTCGGGCGCTATGACTGGGCGCAACCTTATATGAAAAGCGATTCTCATTTCAAAGATCACTATTTCAATGCGGGTATTGATTGGCAGCCCATTAACAATATTGATGTTGGCCTTGTCTATAAACAGGAAAATGTTACCAATCACGGTTACACGGGCAGCGTGCCTATCTACATCAACACAACCAATGGCGCGCTGGGTGGTATGAGAAGTGCCTCTTACAAAGAATTAGGTATATTTACGAATTTCAACTTCTAATCGGGCATTATCTTATCGTTATAAAAAAGAAGGCATCTTTTCGGGATGCCTTCTTTCTTTAAATTGCCGAAAATTGTCGATAGATTTATTTTTTACCGCGTAATTCGTCGCGAATTTCACGCAGCAAGACAATATCTTCCGGCGTAGGTGCGGCTTCGGCAATTTTTTCTTCTTTTTTAGCTTCGGTTTTATCCAGCTCTTTTTGTAATTTAGCGGCAAGTTTCATAATCATGAACAAAATGAAAGCAACAATGACGAAATTGACAACAACCGTCAAAAATTGTCCATAGCCGAAAAGCGGCACCCCGGCTTTTTTCAGATCATTATAGCTGGTTAATGATCCGGTATAACCGGCGGGGACAGCGCCCAAACGGATAAAAAATCCAGAGAAATCAACACCGCCAAAGACAGCACCGATGATCGGCATCAACAAATCGCCCGTTACAGAACTGATGATTTTGTTGAAAGCATCGCCCATAATGACCGCGATACCTAAACCGAGCACATTGCCTTTGCTGATAAAATTCTTAAAATCAGTGAGTATTGACATAATCTTCCTTTTGCGATTCTGGAGATTTATCCTATCTTTAAAAGAGCGGATTCCCAAAATAAAATACGGGTCTCAAAAGCCGCTAAATAGTCCAAAACCGTGATTTTTGAATATAAAAAAGGCCATGATATTAAATATTTTTTTCTGATATAGTAAATATGAAACATGGTCTGGATTTCATTTGTTCAATAACAAAATATATTGCATCCATCACTAACCGGAGATTTTTTATGTCTTTGTTACGCCGAGCTTCTCCTTTTTTGCTTGCTCCGGTCGCCATCGTTTCTCTTTCAAGCTGCGGTATTAACCAGATACCCGCCGCCGAAGAAAACGCCAAAGCCCGCTGGGCAGATGTCCAGAATGAATATCAGCGCCGCGCTGATCTTATTCCCAATTTGGTGGCGACCGTAAAAGGCTATGCCAGCCATGAAAAAGATGTGCTGACCGCCGTGACCGAAGCCCGTGCGAAAGCAACGGCGATCAATGTAAAAGTTGATAACCCAGATTCTATGAAGCAATTTGCCGAGGCTCAAGGTCATTTAAGCATGGCTTTGGGGCGGTTGATGTCTGTTCGGGAACAATATCCCCAGTTGCAGGCCGATCAGAATTTTCTGGCACTTCAGGCGCAATTAGAAGGCACGGAAAACCGGATTACGATTGCCAGACGCGACTATAACGAAGCTGTCCAGCAGTATAATACCTTGGTCAGGACTTTCCCGAATGCCATTGGTGCCAAAATATTCTATGGCGCGAAACCAATGACGCCTTACGAAGCGACAGCTACCAATGCCCAAGCAGCGCCTACCGTCAATTTTGACACGCCTGCCCCAACAACCCCGTCTAACAGCCAGAATTAATAAGATGATGAAGCCGGTAGCTATGCATTCCCCCAGAAAAAATTTATCCTCCGGTTACCGGCTTTTCGGGCTGTTGCTGTTATTTGTTTTTTTGGTTTTTGCCAAAAATGCTTCGGCTTTTGCCCAAAATTTTCCGGAACTTGGTGACCAATATGTGGTCGATGATGCTCAAATTCTGACTCCAGCTGACAAAACACAGCTCAATTCAGACTTGGCTATGATCGAAGCCAAAAGCGGACATCAAATGGTCGTAGTGACCTTAAGTGATCTTCAAGGATATGACATCCGTGACTATGGCTATCGCTTAGGACGCTATTGGAAAATCGGTCATGCCAAAATCAATGATGGTCTGATCTTTTTAGTTTATACTAATCATAACCAAGATCATGGCCGGAAAGTCAGCGTCGAAGTCGGCTATGGATTAGAGGGGCAGATTCCTGATGCCTTGGCCTTTACCCTTCTTCATCAGAAGGTAACGCCCATTATGAAAAAAGATCCCCGAAAAGGCATCAAAACGGCCGTGCAAATTTTCGGTGACCTTCTGACAGACCCCAATGACGAGTTGAGAAGTAAATCTCTAGCTGCAGAGCAAACTTACCAAAGTAAAAGAGCCACTGCTCCCCTACCCTCTGATGTAAAACCGCTACCGCCTATTCATCCTCTTTTCTGGATTATTTTGTTCTGTGGCGGCGGTTTGGTGATTATTGCTATGGTCAGTGAAGGCCAATATCGCTCACAAAAGAAACCACAAACTTTGTCGAGTAATCATGGGGTTTTGCCTCCTAGAACGCGGCTCCAGATATTCTTTGCGACTTTGTGGTCAGTTATTAAAACAATTTTTTCAGCCATTTATGCCGTTCTAAAATTCTTTTTGGCTGTTCTCTCCATTTTCTCGATCCTCTCTATGCTGTTTAACCGACGCGGCGGCGGTGGGGGCGGATCTTCCTCTGGCGGTGGTTTCTGGGGCGGTGGTAACGACGATTCCGGCGGCAGTGACGATTCTTTCGGGGGGGGCGATGGTGGTTCTTTTGGCGGCGGTGGTGCCTCTGATGATTACTAAAAATCACCGTTTTTTTGATGGGCTATTGCTTTAACCTATCAATAGTCCGTTACAGCCAGATTATGACTTTTTGAATAGGCGGAAATGATGCCACATAACTCAAAATCCACATCCCAGCCTGAAACTGAAATACTTTATTCCGGCAAATTCATTATTCTAAAACGGCGCGGAACATGGGAATATGCCAGCCGTCCCCATAACATGGGAGCGGCTGTTATCCTCGCTCTCGATGGGGAATATGTTATTCTTGTCGAACAACCTCGTATCCCTTTTGGGGCGCATACGATTGAATTGCCTGCAGGTTTGATTGGGGATACCGATTCACATGAATCGGTCGAAACCGCTGCCGCCCGTGAATTAATCGAAGAAACCGGATATAAAGCTGATATCATCGAAAATTTGGGTCAATTCGCCTCTTCCCCTGGCATGACATCAGAAAGCTTTTTTCTGGTGCGTGCCCAAAATCTTACCCGCATTTCAGAAGGTGGTGGCGTCGATGATGAAGAGATCACCGTCCATCGGGTGAAATTATCAGAATTACCGGATTTTCTGGAACAGAAACGACAGCAAGGTCTCGTCATTGACGCCAAATTGTTATTACTTTTGGGGTCAAATTTTCTGGGATTGTCTGTTTCTAAATAGAAAATAAAAAGATGGTGACCCCGGCGTGACTCGAACACGCAACATCCTGCTTAGAAGGCAGGTGCTCTATCCGGTTGAGCTACGGGGCCACTAGCGCCATGCTCTATACGCATTTAATCGCAATTTTCAACCATTTAATATTTTTAGACGCTTTAATCTTTTAAAAATGCCTTTTCTGATCGGACATCAGGCACAAAAAATCCCCTTCTCTTCCAAAAGACAAGGGGATTTTTTTGTTTTTAGAAATGGACTCCAACGGACATTTTAAAGGAACGTCCCATCAGGCTTTCATAATAGCGTGTCACACTGATAGATCCCGGATATTTCGGAAGCGCATCCGTGATGTTGTTAACTATCAGGCTAGCATCAATATGGTCCGTAATTCTGTATCCTACCGTCATATTGAAATAGGCAAAATCAGGCCGTCTATTATTTTCATATGTTTTATCCGAAACCTGAACCGCATAACGCGCCTTACCATACCAGATGGTCTGCCACTGGAAGGATAATCTATCACGGGTATAATTCATATTGATCGTGAAATTATCCTGCGGCTGCGTTGTGGTGCCGAACATGTCATAAGTGCTTGTTAAGATTTTCTGCTCATTTTTGACATAATGAATGTAATTACCCGTTAACTCCACCGTTCCGGCTGAATCAGGCAACCCTAAACGACGCAGGGGAAGAACATAATTAATTTTGCCTTGAACAGCCTGCATATGTTGACTGGCAACATTGTAATATCCTTCGGCAAAATCAGTGACCTGATGCGTGGAAGGATCACGGGTAAAGGCACCGCAATAACTACTGTTAGGATAAGATGAAGAGTCATAGCAGGCACTCATCAAATCACCGAGGCCAAGAGAGGTAATCTCGTTATTGATTTTGACATCAATATAGGCGCCGTTGATGGTCAATCCCGGAACAAAATGGGGCGTAAAATCAACCGCTGCTGTAAAGCTGTGCGATGTCTCATTTTTCAAATGCGTGTTACCGCCACTCGTCCCCGGCATCGTCTGGTTAACGATCTGAGACTGGAAGTTGGTCGGGATACCTGCTGCTGCACAATTCGCCCGTCTCGTAGCCGGATTAGGGCCTGAATCCAAAAATTCATATGAGCAAGGATCATTTGCCGAACCATAAACAGTAGATTTTGTCGCGAATAATTCGGTCACCGAAGGATTCCGCACTGATTGGGCATAGTTGCCACTAAATCCGAAATCGCGCGTTGGCCACCATGTGCCGCCGAACATATAAGTCCAATAGCTTCCGGTCATACTGTTATTGATATACCGACCATTGGCAGTCACCGAAAGATTATAGGCACCCGCCATATGCATATTGGGTGAAATCAGCGGGATATCCAATTCCCCAAAGGCTTCATGGGTATGATAAGCCCCGCTAACGGCTGTAATCGGTGCGGAATTACCATAGCGCCGCCTTGTTCCATCCGATAACAGTTCACCTTCGGCAAAACTTCCCGGATTGAAATTATAACTTTCACGGCGATGTTCGTAACCAATATCCCAGCGGATATCGCCTGCTGGAAGTTTGGCAATAGTGCTGTTGATTTCAGCCTGAATATCGCGCTGGGAATTGCGGTTTTTGCTATGCACATCAGAAATGACATAGTCTTTCGCAGCTTGCGACATCTGGTTAAATCCAAATGGATTCAACGGCGAACAGGTCGAACTTCTGGTGGCTGCTGTTGAATTCACATATCCGGCGGCACAAACAATATTGCCGGCGGCATCGGTTGTTGCATTCAAAGCATTGATGAAATTTTGGGTGTTGATCGAAGGCTGCCAAGTATTATTGAAATATTGGCTATATTCCCCCGCTATTTTCCAGTTAAAATGCCGTCCAAAAGCATTAAAATCACCATCAAGACCACCTTGTAACCGATACATTTGGTCTTTGGTTCTGAACATACCCGCATCCAGATCCTGATTAAGCCTTTCCATATAAAAAGTATCAGTGGGCTGACCGGCGGCCTTCAAGGCATTGACAATAGTTGTGCGTTCTGCCGCTGTCAGGAAGGGATTATTCGTGCTTAAAGTTAACGGGCCATTGACATCGGTATAACCCGTATAGGAATCTCCGTTTAAATAGCTATCCATGGTCATGGGGCCTTGGAAGCCCGTATCCTGCCACGTGCCTTGCCCTACCTGACTTTTGGCTTCACCGCGCTGATACCATCCTTGCCATGTGGCATGGATATGGTCGCTCAAATCATAATGGCCAAGGGTTGTCAGATTGAGGGTCTTAGATGGAGTATATATCTGGCTGTAATCACTAAGCGCGATACCATTACCCCCTAATCCATAATAATTATCACGAATTAAGGTATCAGCCGTCAATGGGACGAGGGATTTACCATCCTGACTGAACATCGCGGCTTGATTGCCATTCCCTGACGGTACACCCAGATCAATCTGATTGAGATAGGTCGGATAAGATCCCATAGTGCCGGCCGTAAGCGGCATACCTGTCACCGAACTTTGGATATAACGCCGTCCCTTGGTAAAGACATAAGAATAAGGTGACGTGCTGCCTACAGGCCGATGGGAATAAGAGGTCTTTTCCGAACCAAATACATTATTTCTGTCTTTGGCAAGGACACCGCCACTATGACGATATTCAACGTCAAAGACGATACCGCCCCGCCCTTCATTGAATTCAGTGCCCCCTTTAAAATAGATTTTTTCCTGAGGCGCTTTTAATCTTTGGGTAAAGCCGCCTTGCGCATTAAAATCGATGCCCTTGAAGTGATCATCCAATTGATAATTGACCACACCGGCAACCGCATCGGCACCATAGCTCGCGCCCGCACCACCGTATTTGGTATCAATCTTTTTAATCAAAGAAGTCGGAATGGTGCCAACATCTACCTGCGAACCGGAACCGGCACCAAAAATCGAGGCAGTCGCCCCGCCAACCATTCTCATACCATTAATCAATGTCAGGGTGCGCTGGTCACCCAAATTGAAAAGAGAAACGAAAGATTGTCCTGCGCCATAGCTACTTTGTGACCCGATAGGGCTATTATTGGGGACTGAAAAAGCCGGATTTTCACGCAACAAAGCCAATCCTATATCGCTATAGCCGCGCGTTTTAATCTGTTCTTCGCCCAAGGTTGAACCCGCCATCACATTGGAAAGGCGAGATTTCGACAAACGCGTTCCCGTAACCGTGATGGTATTGGTATCACTTGTCGAATTATGGTCTTTATCCTTGGTTTTATCTGTTTTTTTATCTGTAGATGACGCCTTGGGTGCATCCGATAGATTGATGACGGATGGTATATTATCCGACAAAACAGGGCTTTGAACCTGTTCATTGTCCGCCTGAGCCGCCAAAGCTGGTGCAACAAAAGAAGAAATGCTGGCTAACAAGCCGAGACGGAATAAAGGCACGGGTCATCTTGAAGAAAGCCCATAACGATTTTTCATAGATTGTACCCCCCCATTGGTAAAATCGTGAAATTTTCAATTATGCTCGCTTCATTTTTGTAACATGATAATATTTATTAGCAATAGTATTGTTGTTAAATTTCTCAAAATAATTTATTTATAGTGATATAAAATAACTTTATAAGTTTAATTCATTTTAAAACGAATAAAGTTAACATTTAAATTACTAATTTGTATTTTTTAATTAAAATAAATTAGCTTTTTAAGAACAAAAATATCATTAAAAATACCTTTTAAGTAAATTTATTCCAAAATGCTGAATGAAAATATTTTATTAAAATAAAAATTTTATTTTTATAATAGCTTTATTCTATAAAACTTTGATGCAAAAGCCCTCTAAAATGGATCGAAAATTGAGCGTTTTTGTAAATTTTTTTTTCAAAAAACGACGATCATCCAAGGATTTTTATCATTAAAAAATTTCATTTTATGATTTAAAAAATCTATAACCCCGACAAATCAACCGTTTGAACGGATTCGAACCCGCCTCCAAGCAGAATTTTCACCCCTTATGCTAAAATAATACTGTATCTAGTGGGCTGATGAAAATATCATATACCAGATAATGATTTTACTACGCCTCCAAAATGTATATGGATGCGGCAAATAGAATGGCTCTTTCGCATTTTTCGAAAGGAATCATCCCTTCGATTAGAGGATAAGACCCTTCGGAAAATCGCTTTTCATTTTAACGGTTAGAATTTTCGGGCATTAGGAAATAAAGCTATGACACTTTCTTCGGAAAGCAAAAAAGACGAGACGAAAAAAGCCAATCAAAGACGCTTTACTATCATCACTGACCCAAGTCGGGACGCTTTGCTGACGGCCTTTGGTAAAGCGACGTTAGATGATCGTTATCTTTTACCCGGAGAAAGCTATCAGGATTTATTCGCGCGGGTAGCTGATGCCTATGCTGATGACGAAGCGCATGCCCAACGTCTCTATGATTATATTTCTCGTTTGTGGTTCATGCCCGCAACGCCAGTTTTATCAAATGGCGGTACCAAGCGTGGTCTGCCGATTTCTTGCTATCTCAATGCCGTGCCAGATAGTTTGCAGGGCATTGTCGATATCTGGAATGAAAATGTCTGGTTGGCCTCCCGTGGCGGCGGTATCGGTACTTATTGGGGCAATGTGCGCGGCATTGGCGAACCTGTTGGCCTAAATGGTAAAACCAGCGGCATTATTCCTTTTGTTCGTGTGATGGATTCATTAACGCTCGCGATCAGCCAAGGCTCTTTGAGGCGTGGTTCAGCCGCCTGCTATATTGATATTTCACATCCTGAAATTGAAGAATTTCTTGAAATAAGAAAACCATCAGGTGACTTTAACCGTAAGGCCTTGAATCTCCATCACGGCGTTTTAGTAACAGATGCCTTTATGGAAGCCGTACGTGATGGCCGATCTTTTGATCTGGTTTCGCCTCGTGATGGCACCAAACGTGGCGAAGTCGATGCCCGTAGCCTATTCCAAAAGCTGGTTGAAACCCGTCTTCAGACCGGTGAACCTTATATTGTGTTCATAGATCACGTGAACAACAATATGCCCCGCCATCATCAGGCCTTGGGCTTAAAGGTCTCTAGCTCCAATCTCTGTTCTGAAATCACCCTCCCTACCGGACAAGACCATCTCGGCAATCAGAGAACCGCTGTTTGCTGCTTGTCTTCGCTTAATCTAGTGACATGGGATCAATGGCATGACAACAAACGCTTTATTGAGGATGTTATGCGTTTCCTTGATAACGTTTTGCAGAGCTATATCGACAATGCGCCGGATGAAATGTCTCACGCCCGATATGCCGCCATGCGGGAAAGATCGGTTGGCTTGGGCGTTATGGGCTTCCACAGCTTTTTACAGGCACGCAAAATACCCTTTGAGGGGGCTTTAGCCAAAAGTTGGAATCTCAAAATTTTCCGCCATATCAACACAAAGGCGAATGAAGCCTCAATGATGCTCGCGAAAGAACGGGGGGCTTGCCCTGATGCCGCTGACATGGGCGTTATGGAGCGTTTCTCTTGCAAAATGGCGATTGCGCCTACCGCCTCTATCAGCATCATCGCTGGCGGTGCTTCGGCCTGTATCGAGCCTATTCCAGCCAATATCTATACGCATAAGACGCTGTCTGGCAGTTTCGTCGTCAAAAATCCCTATTTGCAAAAACTCTTGCAAGACAAATCCAAGGATTCCGATACCGTCTGGAATTCCATTCTCGAAAAGAACGGCTCTGTCCAACATCTTGATTGTTTGACAGCCGAAGAAAAAGACACTTTCAAAACCAGCTTTGAAATTGACCAGCGTTGGTTATTGGAAATGGCGGCGGATCGGACGCCTTATATCGATCAGGCACAATCCCTGAATCTGTTTATTCCGGCAGATGTTGAAAAATGGGACTTGCTCATGCTGCATTTCCGCGCATGGGAATTGGGCATCAAGTCGCTTTATTATCTCCGCTCGAAATCCTTACAACGCGCAGGCTTTGCAGGCGGTGTCGAGGCCGATAACACTCCTCAGATGAGACAGATTGAAGTCGAAATGCGAAATTACGATGAATGTCTCGCCTGCCAGTAGGCTCTAATTAAAATTTGATGGATAAGAATCCTATCGCATGAGCGGGTTGCCGTTAATGCGATAGGATTTTTTATAAGCGCGTTAGGCTTGCGGGGTTTCTTCTTCGCTAAGCGCTTTTTTTTGCTGATTTTGCCTTTTTCGCAAACGCAGATTTTGACGCAGCGCCTCGGCTAATAGCTTTTTTTTGTTATCTGATTGATTTTGATGCATTTTTTCGAAGAATCTCTATTTTTTAAAGAAAAGTTCATATCGTCCTTGACTAATGGAAATACTTCCTTCATATGAGCGCCTCACCACAAAAAAGTGGTTGTGCTGCCGTAGCTCAGTGGTAGAGCGCATCCTTGGTAAGGCTGAGGTCGTGAGTTCAATCCTCACCGGCAGCACCATCTTTCTTCTCCCCTTAAAAACTATTTTCCTAAAAATATCAGTCAGAATAGACGATATCATCCTATTTTTCGTCTGATTTTTATCAAAAAAACCCGCTTACCGATAAGCAAGCGGGTTCTTTGGAAAATTAAAGGCCTTTAGCGTTACGTTCACCGAGTAAACGCAAACGCAAAGCATTGAGCTTGATAAAGCCAGCTGCATCCTGCTGGTTATAAGCACCGGCATCATCTTCAAAGGTCACGACCTTTTCGGAATAGAGCGAATTCGGCGATTTACGGCCGATAACATTCACACTGCCCTTATAGAGCTTCAGACGAACCGTGCCGCTGACTCTGGCCTGACTATGGTCAATAGCGGCCTGCAACATTTCACGTTCTGGAGAATACCAGAAACCGTTATAGATCAGCTCGGCATAGCGCGGCATCAATTCATCTTTCAGATGCATGGCGCCACCATCCAAGGTCAGCTGTTCGATACCGCGATGAGCCTGAATCAGAATCGTGCCGCCCGGGGTTTCATACATGCCGCGTGATTTCATGCCGATATAACGGTTTTCGACCAGATCAAGACGACCGATACCATGCTTGCGACCCAGTTCGTTGAGCTTGGTCAGCAATTCTGCCGGTGACAAGGCTTCGCCGTTAATGGCGATGGCATCACCGCGTTCGAAATCAATGGTGATGATTTCCGGCGTATTTGGAGCCTCTTCGGGGTTAACCGTGCGGGAATAGACATAATCCGGCACTTCCTGCCACGGATCTTCGAGAATTTTACCTTCTGAAGAGGTGTGGAGCAAATTGGAATCGACCGAGAAAGGCGATTCGCCGCGTTTATCTTTCGGAACCGCGATCTGACGGGATTCAGCATAAGCAATCAATTTGCTACGGCTATTCAGATCCCATTCGCGCCAAGGAGCGATAACCTTAATATCCGGTGCCAAGGCATAATAACCGAGTTCAAAACGAATCTGGTCATTTCCTTTTCCGGTTGCACCATGCGCCACGGCATCGGCACCGACCTGACGCGCGATTTCAATCTGGCGTTTGGCGATTAACGGTCTCGCGATCGAGGTGCCGAGCAAATACTGACCTTCATAAAGGGCATTGGCACGCATCATTGGGAAAACAAAATCGCGAACAAATTCTTCGCGGAGATCGTCCATAAAAATATGTTCAGGCTTAATGCCCATCATTTCGGCTTTTTTACGGGCGGGTTCAAGCTCTTCGCCTTGACCGAGGTCAGCCGTAAAAGTGACGACTTCACAGCCATAATGTTCTTGTAACCATTTTAAAATAACGCTGGTATCAAGTCCACCTGAATAGGCGAGCACGACGCGTTTTACTTTTTCGGTCATGAAACTCTCCGGAATAGAATTATCAATGCGGCAATATTTTTACCGTATAGCCGCCGCTTGCCATGCTTATCATGGCGTTTCAAGCGCCATCCTGCTTAAAAATTTTGTGACCCGTCTTATAAAAAAGACAAGGCGTCTTATTATAGGATAATCAGACAATATTCATAAACTGCCTGATACCCATCATCTTAGAGAAAATATTGGGATCATATCACTGTAAAACAGTTTTCCACTTCTCTCTTGGAGTAAGGTCAAAATAATGAAAAAGAAAAATTTTCTTTTGCGTAGTCTGTCCTTGGCGTCAGGTCTGTTTTTAGCGGCAACCCCCCTCATGCAGGCTTCCGCCCAACAGGCCGCTGAACAGGTTCCGCCCTATATCCTGCCGATCACTCGCGCAGAAACGCAGGCGCAGGTAAAACAAAATTTCGATAAATTTGATCTTGACCATAATGGCGTGGTGACGAAATCGGAATTTCAGACGGCCTTGGCTAATGAAAAAAACCAATGTCAGGCTATGATGGCCAAATTCAAGGATGCGAAGAACAGCGGTAAGACCAAAACCCCGCCGCCGCCCCCGCCGACTGGTGATGGTAATACGCCGCCACCTCCTCCTCCAGAAGACGGTAAAGGTGGTCATCATCACGGCCATCATGGTATGTGCGATCATATGGACAGAGGGCCCATCTCTCACTGGTTCGAACGCGCTGACACCAATCATGATGGTCAGGTGACCTATGATGAAGCCAGCAGCCAGATTCTCGCCGCTTATGATGCCGTTGATACCAATCATGATGGCATCATTACTCCGGAAGAACGGAAAGCCGCCTTTGAGAAATGGAAACAGACCCATCCATTTCCTAAACCTTCTTCCAAATAACCCTACCCTCCCTTGAAAAAAGCCTCCTGTTTTCGGACAGGAGGCTTTTTATTATCTCAAAATGATGGGCTTCTTTGCTCATGCCTTTGGTCTAGCTCAAAAAGCTCTCTTTAAAGCGCTTTATTCGGGGCTAGAGAGGTTTTTTGCCTGTTCTCTTAACAAGGCCTCACTCTCAAACATATAATCCCGTGTAAGAGGCAGACTATCTCGCTTGCGAATATATTGAAGCTGGTAATTACACATCTGGCCGTATTGGAAGGCCGCAGAAGCACCTGCGAGATAGAAAGTCCACATCCGATAAAAACGGACATCATAGAGTTTGATAATCTCAGCACGGGCAGCCAAAACATTTTTATACCACTGATTCAGGGTATACATGTAATGCAGCCTTAAATTCTCGACATCGGAAAGGATAAGGCCGCTCTGCTCGCTGGCAGACACAATTTCCGATAAAGCCGGACAATATCCACCGGGGAAAATATATTTATTTGTCCATGGATCGGTGGTGCCGGGCAATCCCAGCCGTCCAATCGTATGCAACAACAATACACCATCATCGGTCAGAAGATCGCGACAATGATTGAAGAAATTTTTGTAGTAAGGCGGGCCCACATGCTCAAACATGCCGACCGAAACAATACGATCAAAACGGCCTTTGACTTCGCGATAATCAATGAGCTGAAATTTTACCCGATCATCAAGACCCGCTTCTTTGGCGCGTTTACGGGCAATTTTTAATTGTTCTTCGGATAAGGTCACGCCCAAAACTTCGACATCGGCGATTTGACCAAGGAAGAGCGCCATACCGCCCCATCCACAACCGATATCCAATATTCTCTGCCCCGATTTCAGATCCAGCTTGGATGCGATGTGAATCTTTTTATCAAGCTGCGCCTGATCCAGACTGTTATGAATATCGGTAAAATAACCGCAGCTATATTGTCGATCCTTGTCAAGAAAAAGATCATATAAACGGCCATCCAGATCATAATGATGGGCGACATTTTGTTTGGATCGTTTTTCCCAATTCAACCGCTGGAAACGATTGGTCAGATGCTGGATGGTGCGGGGGATAATGCCGCCTTCCAGCATATTGGCATTATCCCTGACAGTATTCTTAAGGATAAGGCGGATAAGCCCCATGATGTCTTCATCATCAACGGACATTCGGCCATCCATATAGGCCTCACCCGATCCCATATAAGGATGGATCGCCACGAAATCAGGGGCTTCCGGATCATGGAAGCGCACCGTCACGGGGGCTTCGCCTTCTGACACACCGTAAGAATGACGATGGCCATTTGATTCAACAATGATCAATTGTCCTTGTCGAACCAGCTTTTTCAAGAATCTATCAAGTAGCCACATGGTCAGAGTTTACATGCTTTAACTTGATAGAAAAAGGCAGAAATACCCCAAGCCGCTATGACAATGTTATCATTGAATCCCGCTTGGATTGTCTTTCTGCCGCTGATTTTAACTGACCACAAGCGGCCATGATATCCTGACCTCTTGTCCGGCGGACGGGGGCTGAAATACCAGCGTTAAAGACAATCTCGGAAAAACGGGCAATCCGCTCCGGTGTTGAACATTCATAAGGTGAATTTGGCCAAGGATTAAAAGGAATCAGATTCACTTTTGCGGGTAAACGGTAATATTGTAATAACCGAACAAGCTCATGCGCATCTTCTTCGCTGTCATTCTTATCTTTTAACATCACATATTCAAAAGTGATCCGGCGGGCATTATTGACCCCGGGATAGGCGGCACAAGCAGCCAGTAATTCGTCGATTCCGTATTTTTTGTTAATCGGAACGATTTCATCGCGAACGGCTTTGGTAACCGCATGAAGGGATACGGCAAGGTTAACACCAATTTCCTCCCCTGCCCGTGCCATCATCGGCACCACGCCCGAAGTAGAAAGGGTGATCCGGCGGCGTGACAAAGCGATACCGTCACCATCCATAACCAATTTCAAGGCATCGCGAACATTATCAAAGTTATAAAGCGGCTCGCCCATGCCCATCATCACGACATTGGTTAACAGCCGACCTTCCGGCTTAGACGGCCATTCATCAAGGCTGTCACGGGCAAGCATGATCTGACCCACAATTTCACCAACAGTCAGATTTCGCACCAAACGCATCGTGCCAGTATTGCAAAAACGACAATTCAGGGTGCAACCGATCTGACTGGAAATGCACAAAGTGCCGCGGTCAGCATCAGGAATAAAGACCATTTCATAATCATAGCCGTCATCAGTCTTTAACAGCCATTTACGGGTGCCATCGGTCGATATCTGCATAGTAACGACTTCGGGACGCGAAATGGCAAAATGTTCGGCCAGCCAAGGGCGCATGGTCTTGGCAATATCGGTCATACCATCAAAAGCAACCGCACCACGATTATACATCCAATGCCATAGCTGTTTGGTGCGTAATTTTGCCTGTTTTTCGTCCAATCCCTTGGATTTTAACGCCGCGCGTATGTCTTCACGGGACAAGCCTAAAAGGTCAATGCGACCATCCTTTCGGATAGCAATAGGCTTCTGGGAATCAGTCTTGGTTTCTGTCAGGCTATCGGCAACTACAGAAGTCATAAATATGCAAACTCACAAACAAGGCAAAAGCCGTTAAGGGCATCAAAAACAAAATGGCGGATGTAAAAATTAAGCCGCTTTTCCCCGTTATTATCCGAAAAAGCGGCTTTTTTCTACTGGCCAGATTCTGGCTATCCATGCGACCATAAAATTGAATATCTAATGGATATCACGCTGTTTCAAAACAACCGTCACCGCAGCCGAGGCGACCAGAAAAAGAATAAACGCAAAAGCAAGAAAACTACCTTGAGAAACGGGGAATATTTTTTCTCCCATCTTAAGGTCTAAGGTATCATGCACAAAACGAAGACCATAATCCCAAGGATATAAAAGCCAGCCTTTATCTTGGAAATAACTGCTCACGGGAAGACTGGCAAGACTACAGATATTCCCGAAAATAACCGGAAATCGGGTATTGGTCAGAAACCAGCTCAAGGCATGCTGAATCAAAAGCACGGGAAGCATCACAAAAGGCAATAGGAAGAAAGACTTCACCAGAGCCATGTCAAAGCCATAGCCTGTCATAGAACTATGAGAGCTAACCAGAAACGCCAAACTATAGACCAAAATCATCATGATATTGGCGAAAAACAGTAATCCCCATTCAAGAGACAGTTTTGCAAAAAACAGATGATAAGGCCGTAACGGCAAGGTCAGCATCATCCGCCAACTATTATTGCTATGCTCTATCCCGTTAAGACGGGCCGCTAAAACCGCAATAAAAAAGGAGAAAGCAAAACAACTCCAAAAGAAAAGGATTGTCTGCCAAACTTCCTGCCACGCGGCTATATCCAGAAAAATACCGTCATGATGACCGGCAAACCATCCGATAAAGGCCGTCACCAAAGCAGGCGATAGCATCAATAACAACAAGCGACGGGGATGTTCGATTTTGAACCATTCGGCTGTGATAAGCCGGATCATCAACAAGAATGATCCTTGCGTTTTTGGCACAGTCATAAAATACGTTACGCCTTATTTCTGGAAGTAGCCATTTGCTGCGAAAACCATTCTTCCAAAGAGGGTTTTTCTAAAATAGCCTGATAAAAGTCGATATCCGCCGCTACAAGCTGACGATAAAGCGCGCTGGCTTCTTCTCGGGTCATATTATCGACAAGTAAGCGATGATCGCCGTAATGGCTGACTTGATAGGATGACTGCGACAAAAAGGCGAAAGCCTTTTCAACATCCGTCACATTCAATCTCAAAGCTGATCGGCCTGCGGCTCTGATCTCTTCCAATTCCCCTTGAAACAGAATGGTTCCTTGATCGAGCAAGGCCAAATGGCTGGCTGTTTTTTCGACTTCTTCCAATTGATGGCTGGAAAAGAAAACGGTGCAACCTGTTTTTTCAGGCAGGCTAATCAGCAATTCTCTGATTTCTTTAATGCCTTCAGGATCAAGCCCATTGGTAGGCTCATCCAGAACCAGCAATTCGGGATTGCCTAACAACGCATGTGCCAAAGCCAATCTTTGCCGCATCCCCAAGGAATAAAGGGCGATTTTTAAACGGGGTTCCGTATGGAGATTAACAATCGCCAAAACCCGATCAATATCTTGATAGGGAATATCTTTAACCACACAGCCTATTTTTAAAAATTCGCGGGCTGTCATATGGTTATATAGGCTTGGGGAATCCACTAAACACCCCATCCGTGCCAAAGCCGGTATCGGGTTTTTCTGCATATCCTGACCCAAAACCGTTACCTTGCCGGATGTAATCCGATAAAGACCGGTAATAATGCGGATTGTAGTAGATTTTCCCTGACCGTTATTGCCCAAAAAAGCAAAGAGGCTGCCTTTAGGAACCGTCAGATTGATCTCTTTTAAGACAGGGCGAGTGCCGAAATTTTTGGAAAGATGGGCAAGCTGAATAGCTGCGGACAAAATTTTCTCCCTTTGAACCGGAAAACAGAAAAGACGTCAGGGTTATTGGCTATTCAGCACAAAATAAGAGGAACAGGAAATTAGACTTCCCGATAAGTCTGCAAAGTATACTCACTTATGCCGAAAGCCGCTAGGTCTGTTTTCATCTCGGCCAAGGCTGCGTCATCCAAGATTGCAGGATAAACGGTGGTGCGTATCTGATATTCGACGCCGCTTTCCAAAAGATAGCTGAGGCTGGTTTTTACCTTTTCGGCGGTATTCGGAATACGGGTAATCGCATCATATTGAGAAAAAGGCGCTTTGATATCAAAGCCTACCCAAGTAACCAAAGGCAATAAAGGCCGGAAACGCTCCGGCTTCATTCCCGCCGTATGAAGCCCTATCTTAAGCCCCATATCGCGGACAATTTGCATCGCTTCAGGAAGAGCTGCTTGTAAAGTTGGCTCACCCCCTGAAAAAACTACGCCATCCAAAAGACCGCGTCGCTGTTCCAGAAAGTCCAGCACGTCTTCCCAAGGAATACGATTCCCTGAATTGTCTATTGCAGGCCGTAACGACTGGTTATGACAATAAGGACAGTCCCAGCTACAGCCCTGACAAAAGACAGTAGCGACCAGCTCCCCTGGCCAGTCGCAACTGGACATGGGAGCCAATCCACCGATCCTAAGATCAGTTGCAGCCACAACGACCCTCTTCGAAATAACGACGCTGGCCGAATTCACCCTGCTTGCCGATATTGAAAGAGGAAACCGGACGATGATACCCCATAACCCGCGTCCAAATTTCGCAAGGCTGACGTTCTTCGTCTTTCAATTCTATTTTGGCAAAATCTTGGGTGTCTTTTTTCATCTCGGTCATGATTTTTCTCCTTAAAATTTTGAATATCTAAAATTCTTAAGCCGCCTTATTGTTGCACTTGGCCGCGATCAGTTCTGCATCGCATTTGGGGCAGAATTTATGCTCGCCTTCCAGATAGCCATGTTTCGGGCAAATCGAGAAAGTCGGCGTGATCGTGATATAAGGCAGTCTGAAATTCTCCAGCGCGCGGCGCACCAGCTTTTTACAAGCCTCGGCATCCGACATCCGTGAACCCATATAAAGGTGAAGCACCGTGCCGCCGGTATATTTGCTCTGCAAAATTTCCTGACGCTGCAAGGCTTCAAAAGGATCATCCGTGAAATCAACCGGAAGCTGACTGGAATTGGTATAATAGGGGTTCGTTTCGCTACCGGCCTGCAACA
This sequence comes from Zymomonas mobilis subsp. mobilis ATCC 10988, assembly GCF_000175255.2. Lineage (NCBI taxonomy): Bacteria > Pseudomonadati > Pseudomonadota > Alphaproteobacteria > Sphingomonadales > Zymomonadaceae > Zymomonas > Zymomonas mobilis. The sequence continues at coordinate 328,807 of NC_017262.1, forward strand.
TGTCGGGGAAACGCTTTTTATCTTCGCGCGCGAAACGATAGGTCGCCCCTTCGGCAGGCGTGGCTTCCAGATTATAAAGATGGCCAGTTTCTTCTTGGAAAGAAACGATTTTAGCGCGGATATGGTCGAGGAAGCGAACCGCAAAGGTTGCACCCCATTCGCTCGTAATATCCTCTTTATCCTCGGTAAAATTACGGATCATCTCATTGACGCCGTTAATGCCCAAGGTCGAGAAATGATTCCGCAAAGTGCCAAGATAACGCTTGGTATAGGGGAACAGACCGTTATCAATATGCTTCTGGATAACTTTCCGTTTAATTTCGAGACTGGTGCGGCCAATATTCAGCATCGTATCAAGACGATCGAACAGACCTTTTTCATTCCCGCGATACATCCGACCAAGGCGGGCGCAGTTGATCGTTACAACCCCCAAAGAACCCGTCTGTTCAGCACTTCCAAAAAGACCATTACCGCGTTTTAACAGTTCGGTCAGATCAAGCTGAAGGCGACAACACATGGAACGCACCATATGCGGCTTCAAATCGGAATTCAGGAAGTTCTGGAAATAAGGCAGCCCATATTTAGCCGTCATTTCAAAAAGACGGGTAGCGTTTTCGCTTTCCCAAGGAAATTCCGGCGTAATATTATAGGTCGGAATCGGGAAGGTAAAGACGCGACCTTTGGCATCGCCCTCGGTCATGACTTCCATATAAGCACGGTTAATCATGTCCATTTCAGGCTGAAGATCGCCATAGGTAAAGGGCATATCTTCGCCGCCGATCACTGGAATCTGGTCTTTCAAATCGTCTGGGCAAGTCCAGTCAAAAGTCAGATTGGTAAAGGGCGTCTGGGTGCCCCAACGGGATGGCACATTCAGATTATAGATCAATTCCTGAATATACTGACGAACCTGCTTATAACTTAAGCCATCTTTTCTGATGAAAGCGGCCATATAGGTGTCAAAGGAACTGAAAGCCTGCGCCCCTGCCCATTCATTCTGCAAAGTGCCAAGAAAATTGACAATCTGGCCAATGGCGCTCGACATATGTTTCGGCGGGCGGGCTTCTACTTTACCCGGAACACCATTTAAACCTTCGGTTAAAAGCGTTCTTAAAGACCAACCGGCACAATAACCGGACAGCATATCTAAATCATGAATATGAAGATCACCGGCACGATGGGCTTCACCGACTTCCGGCGGATAAATATGGGACAACCAGTAATTGGCAACCACTTTACCGGACACATTCAGAATAAGACCGCCCAAAGAATAACCTTGGTTGGCATTGGCATTCACGCGCCAATCGGCCTGTTCCAAATATTCATTGATCGAGGATTCAACCTTGACGATAGTTTCCTGATCTTTGCGAGATTTTGATCTTTGTTCACGATAGACAATATAAGCACGCGCTGTGGCAAAATAGTCGGAAGAGACTAAAACCTGCTCAACAATATCCTGAATCTGTTCGATTTCTGGTGCGTGATCAGCAAAGCGATGCAGGATCACTTTCTGCGCCTGTTTCGCTAAGCGAGCGGCTTCGGCATGATCGAACTCACCACTAGCAGCGCCCGCTTTTTCAATCGCAATTCTGATCTTGTCGTTATCAAACAGAACTTTATTGCCATTCCGTTTGATAACAAAAGCTGGGAAAGTCGGTGCTGCACGAGCCATCAATATACCCTCAATTTATCCGATAAAATCACAGCAAAAACGGTCGTTTTTTCCTAAAAAAGGCTAAATATCGCCTATGGCTACAGAAAGATTGTAACCATATATGCTGTGTGATTCTGATTTGGTGATTACTAAATGTTGTATAAAGCTCTAAATCAACCGAGTATTTTTCGTCAAGCAAAGAGATGGTATTGACAAAAAAGAATGCGCCAAAATAGGCGCATTCGATCTTATGAAAAAAAACGCTTGTCTTTGAATAACAACTTTTTCAAAAAACTCTGTAGGAACGCATAACAGGATGGCACCATCCTTGCTATTTTAACAAGAGCCTTACAGAAAAACGGGTTATCAAGAACGGCTTTTCTGATAGCTTTCCCATCCGGCAGCGCGCAATTCACAAGCTGGACAATGACCGCAACCATAGCCCCAATCGTGAAGAATTTCTCGCTCACCTAAATAGCAACTGTGGCTTTCCTGCCGAATAATTTCGACCAGCTCTTTACCACCGACTTCTTCGGCCATCTGCCAAGTCGAAGCCTTATCAAGCCACATCAACGGCGTATGCAGCACCAACCGCCTTTCGAGACCGAGATTGATCGCTACCTGTAAAGCCTTAATCGTATCATCACGACAGTCAGGATAACCGGAATAATCCGTCTCGCACATGCCGCCAACAATATGGCGCAGGCCACGCCGATAAGCGATCGTCGCTGCAAAAGTAAAGAAGAGCAGATTCCGACCGGGAACAAAACTATTCGGGATTCCGTCTTCACCAAAGGCAATCTCGGTTTCTCGCGTCAAAGCGCAGTCGCTCACCTGATGAAGCACAGCCAGATCAAGCATATGGTCTTCACCGAGATGGGCTGCCCAATCAGGAAAATTCTGAATCAGCTTTTGTTTCAGATTCTCACGACATTCCAGTTCGATTTTATGCCGCTGTCCATAATCAAAGCCGATAGTTTCTACCCGATCAAAATGCTCCAAAGCCCAAGCGAGACAGGTCGCGGAATCCTGACCACCGGAATAAAGAACCAGACATCCTTCATTACTGACTCCTTGACGAATATCGCTCGTAAAAGAAGGCACTGATTTCTTAGTCTGATTCGCAGTCATGTATAAACTTCCTCGAAGGCTTCAATATTCCGGTAAACAAGGCTCAAGCGGTCAGGCTTTTTTGCGTTGCTCGGCAATCTGGCGCCATATTTTTATAAATTGGTCAATATCGGATTCAGTTGTTTCTCGGCCAAAACTGACTCGGATCACTTCCTGTGCTTCCTTATCTCCCCAACCCATCGCTTTTAAAACTGGACTGGATTTCAGGCTGCCTGAAGAGCAAGCGCTACCGGCTGATATTGAGATACCGGCCATATCGAACAGAATAAGCTGGGTTTTCGCTACCATATCCGGCATCCGGTAAGATGCAATAGTGGGTATCCGCTCCGATTGATAGGCGACTACTTCGCCACCAGAAGCGATAATAGCCTGATCGAGTTTTTCTCGCAAAGTGGCTGCTTTTTCAAACCAGTCTTTCTTTTCGCAGACCGCTGCCGCGAATCCTAAGATTGCGGGGGCATTTTCTGTTCCGGCACGATAGCCCTGCTCTTGCCCCCCAAAAGGCTTCAATTTGGCCCAATCACGAATCAACAAAGCCCCGACACCTGGCGCTCCCCCCAATTTATGGGCAGAAAGACTGATAAAATCAGCATCAGGCAAGGGCATTTTTCCGGCAGACTGCGCCGCATCGGCAAACCATAGACTATTTTTTTCAGAAAGCGTCTGTCTCAAAATATCCGCAGGTTGAATAACGCCCGTTTCGTTATTAACCGTCTGCACTCCAACAAGCTGATTTTCCGGTAGCTTTTCAGGAATAATATAGCCGTTTTTATCGACGGGCAGAATATTGGGAATAATACCCGCTCTTAAAAAGGCATCATGCTCAACTGCCGAAATACTGCATTGTTCTAGGGTGTTTCTCTGTAAAACCATCGCGATAGATTCGCTGGCACCACTGGTAAAAATCAGATGATGCGGCCAATTTAACGCTTCTTTTATCCTGATGCGTGCTTCTTCTATCAAAGCGCGCATATGCCTGCCATCTTTATGGGGCGAAGACGGGTTCGCCCATATGTCAAAAGCCTCGTCCATTGCCTGTCGGGCAGAGGTCGTTATCGGGGTCGTTGCAGCGTAATCAAGATAAATTCGGCTATTCACGCGTGAAATCCTTACAGAGCCTGTCGCTAAAAAAGCTTGAAATATTGCTTCGAAAGAAAGCTAACCTTATATAAGTTCAGAATGATAACCTGTCTTTAGGGCGTTTTTTGCCCGATAACCAAATGGATAACCATGCCTGCAGTCATTTTTCCCGGCCCCGAAGGGCGTCTTGAAGGTCGATTTCAACCCGGATCAAGACCACGGGCGCCCGTAGCGCTCATTCTTCATCCGCATCCTCAAGGCGGTGGTACGATGAATAATCATATCACCATGGCACTTTACCAGACCTTTGCTCGTCGTGGTTTTGCGACCTTGCGCTTTAATTTCAGAAGTGTTGGCCGCTCGCAAGGGACTTTTGATAACGGGATCGGTGAACTTTCCGATGCCGCTTCTGCCTTAGACTGGGTGCAGTCGATTCACCCCGAAGCGGTTACCACTTGGGTTGCCGGATTTGGGTTTGGTGCATGGATCGGGATGCAGCTTTTGATGCGTCGCCCCGAAATCAAGGGTTTTATTTCTATTGCGCCGCCAGCCAATATGTATGACTTTTCATTCCTCGCCCCCTGCCCGTCTTCAGGCATTATTATACAGGGTGAAAGTGACGAAGTCGTCACCGGTTCAGCCGTTCAAAAACTAGTCGATAAATTGCGTACGCAAAAACATATTACGATTGATCAGGCTATTATCCCGGGTGCTAATCATTTCTTTCAGAATGAAATGCCGGAATTGATGAAATCAGTCGATGATTATCTGGATATGAGATTGAAAGCCGATCTCGGACAATAAAAATTATCAAGGCAAAAGGGTAGCCATATAGGGCTAAATCACAGCTTCTATATGGCTTCCCTGTGGCCTCTATCCTGCCTCAATTTTATACTTGGCTTATGTCAATTAGATGACTGATATCTAAAAAGATTTCGCCTCGATTTCGGCGCAACTTTATTTTTCTTAAAAAAATTATAATTACCTATAGACAAGCCAATAATCTTCTTTACATCCTGACATTCGCTTTTTAAAAGCGACGTCCGCTGCCCCATGGGACTTCCAACCGCAAGGCAGCTTTTACTCTTAGTCTTGCCACCCTACCCTCTGGAGGTCCCTTGAATTGCACAATCATCATAGCGCGCTGGGGTTAGCTACTTCTCTTCGTCCGGTTGAACCGGTTACCCTTATCCGCCCTCATGCAGCCCATCGGGCAGCCCGCTTTTTTATTGAAAAATTTGCGGGAAAGACGATGTATGCGGTAAAGGCCAATCCGTCACCGGCGCTTATTCGTAGTTTATGGGATGCAGGTATCACGCAATATGACGTGGCTTCAGCTAATGAAGTGCGTCTGGTGCGTCATTTGTTACCAGAAGCAACCCTGTGCTTTATGAATCCGGTAAAAGCCGAAGAAGTCATCCGCGAAGCCTATTTTGAACATGGCGTTCGGGCATTTTCTCTCGATAATCAGGATGAGTTGGATAAAATCCTGCGGGCAACTGATTATGCCAAGGATTTGACGCTCTGCGTTCGACTTCGCGTTTCTTCGGATCATTCCAAATTAAGCCTTGCTTCCAAATTCGGCATTGACCCTGCCCAGTCAGCATCCTTACTGATGGCAGCACGTCAGGCTTCGGATTCTCTTGGCATTTGCTTCCATGTTGGCAGTCAGGCGATGTCACCCCAAGCCTATATTCAGGCGATGGCACTGGCGCGTGATGCCATTGTTCAAGCGGGTGTTACCGTTGATGTTATTGATGTCGGCGGCGGTTTCCCGTCGATTTATCCTGATTTGGAACCCCAAAATCTGGAAAATTATTTTCATAGCATCCACGAAGCCTTTGAATCCCTGCCTATTTCTTACTCGGCTGAATTATGGGCTGAACCGGGACGCGCCCTTTCCGCTGAATATTCCAGCCTGATCGTTCGGGTTGAAAGACGGCGCGGCACAGATCTTTATATCAATGATGGGGCTTATGGCGCTTTGTTTGACGCAGCCCATCTGGATTGGCGTTTTCCGGTAAAACTCTTGCGGGCGGAATCCAATCAGGCACGCGATATCAATTTCAGTTTTTATGGTCCTACCTGCGATGACATGGATTATATGGCGGGTCCCTTCCCGCTACCTGCGGATGTCAAGGTCGGTGACTATATCGAAATCGGGATGCTTGGCGCTTATGGAAATGCAATGCGAACCGAATTTAACGGTTTTACGCCCAGCATGACCGTGATCGCCGACGATCAACCCATGGCCAGCCTTTATAATGACACGGGCGACCATCAGCATAGCATCGCTATGCGTTAAATGCCTTTGTCATGAAATAATGCTTTTTCTACATTAAAACATCTTCTGACTATAGCGGATTCCAAGCGGAGTTTCTTTATTATGACGGATTCCAAAACAAACGATCAGCGCAAAGCTGAATTGCTGTCCAAGCAAGTCGAACATATCGACATTCGCAGCTTTGACGCTCGCCCGATTATTGATGCTATGGGCAAGATGAGCTTCACCAGCCGCGATCTGGCACGGGCAACCGATATTTATAACCAGATGTTGGCTGACCCGAAATGCACCATCTTTCTTGTTATCGCCGGTTCAACTTCGGCGGGTGGTTGCATGGATGCTTATGCTGAATTGCTGCGCTCCAATATGATTGATGGTGTCGTTGCTACCGGTGCTTCGATTGTCGACATGGATTTCTTCGAAGGCTTGGGTCACAAGCATTATCAGGCTTTAGAAGTGCCTGATGATATGACGCTGCGTTCGCTTTATATTGACCGTATCTACGACACCTATATTGACGAAGAACAGCTTCAGGATTGCGATAATACCATTTATAAAATCGCAGAATCCCTGAATCCGGGCGGTTACTCCAGCCGTGCATTCATCCGTGAAATGGGTCGTTATCTTTCGGAACATGGCAAAAAAGAAAACAGCCTTGTAAAATTGGCCTATGAACATGATGTGCCGATCTTCTGTCCGGCCTTTGTTGATTCTTCTGCTGGTTTCGGTCTGGTAAAACATCAGGTTGAACGCATCCGTGATAAAAAACCTTATGTCATGCTGGATGCAGCGGCCGATTTCCGTGAATTGACCGATATTAAAATCAAGGCAGGCACCACCGGTCTTCTGATGATCGGTGGCGGTGTTCCGAAAAACTTTGTGCAGGATACGGTTGTTTGCGCCGAAGTTCTTGGCCATGAAGATATCGAAATGCACAAATATGCCGTTCAGATCACGGTCGCGGATGTCCGCGACGGCGCTTGCTCTTCTTCCACGCTGAAGGAAGCCGCTAGCTGGGGTAAAGTCGATACGGCTTTGGAACAGATGGTTTATGCCGAAGCCGGTTCAGTCTTGCCATTATTGGCCTCTGATGCATGGCATCGCGGTTTTTGGAAAAACCGTGAACCCCGCGCATGGAGCAAATTGTTCGACTAAAACCAAGAAAAGAATTTTCATTTCTTGCGAAAAAAGCTGCCTTTGGCAGCTTTTTTTGTCTCTTTATCGTTGCCTTTCGATAGTTGGATTTTTTATTTTCATTTCTTGGAAGTTATTTATTAAAAGTTTTTTGCGACTATCGACTTGCTGTTTCTTTCAATCTGGCTCATGGTTTGCACGACATGACTGGTTCTGATGATTTTAGCTTCGAGATAAACGGGGATCAACTTGCCTTGCAGGGTGTGTTGACGCTTGCCCATCTCGATAGCTTGTCGAATACGTTGCAAATGCTTTCTGATGTAAAAGTAATCGACCTTTCAAATCTGCACCGGATGGATACCGCTGGCGCATGGTTGGTGCATAAGCTGGCACAAGACAATAATGCCGAGGTCAAAGGAACGAATAGCGCTGTCGCGCATATCCTCGATCAAATATCGCATTATGACCGCCCGCTTCCCCCTGAACCCAAAGCCGTCTCGCCTTTGATCTATACCTTAACAGGGGTCGGTAAAAATACGGTCCATGTCTGGTATACGATTGTTGGACTCGTCAATTTTTTTGGCGCTCTACTTGTCAGTATCTGGCATACTATCTGCCATCCCAGCCGGCTGCGCCTGACGGCGATTATCTGCCAAATGGAAACAGTCGGCGTGAATGCTTTGGCTATTGTTGGCTTGATGAGCATTCTTGTTGGGGTTGTGATCGCTCAACAAGGGGCGGTTCAATTGCGACAATTCGGGGCAGAAATTTATTCTATCAATCTGGTCGGACGGCTTTCTTTCCGCGAATTAGGCGTTTTGATGACGGCGATTATGGTCGCTGGTCGTTCTGGTTCAGCTTTTGCGGCACAAATTGGCTCCATGAATTTGGCTGAAGAAATAGACGCGATGCGCATTATCGGCGTTTCGCCTATGGAAAGTTTGGTTTTACCACGTTTTCTGGCCAGCATCATTATGATGCCTCTTCTTGGTTTTTATGCAACGATCGCCGCCGTCATTGGTGGCGGGTTGCTTTGCTGGACAGTTCTCGATATTCCGCCCACAACATTTTTTACGCGGTTAAGAGAGGTTATCCCTTACACTGATGTCGCTGTCGGCTTAGTCAAAGCGCCCATTTTCGGGGCATTGATTGCAATTGCTGGATGTTTCCAAGGCACACAGGTCAAGGGTAACGCAGAACAACTCGGCTATTGCACGACAAAGGCCGTTGTTCATTCCATCTTTTTGGTTATCGTTCTTGATGCCTTCTTTGCCGTCTTCTTTTCAGAGATAGGCTGGGTATGAGCGATTCTGATATTATCCAGATCCGAGACCTCAAAAACAGCTTCGGTAGTCAGGTCGTGCATGACGGGGTTAATCTCGACGTAAAACGAGGTGAAATTCTAGGCCTTGTTGGCGGATCGGGAACGGGGAAATCCGTTTTGCTGCGCTCGATTATCGGTTTGCAGCAACCTGTAGCCGGTTCAATCAAGGTTCTAGGCCATGAAATGATTGGCAAAGACCCGCTCACTATGCGGATGGTCAGTCGGCATTGGGGCGTTCTCTTTCAAGAAAGCGCGCTGTTTTCGACCCTGAATATTACTGAAAATGTCAAAGTGCCGTTAAGGGAATATTATCCTGAACTAGGTGACTCCCTGCTCGATCAAATTGCTGGCTATAAAATTGCCATGACCGATCTTCCCGAAGATGTCGGAATAAAATTTAATTCCGAATTATCGGGCGGGATGCGGAAAAGAGCGGGATTGGCACGCGCTTTGGCACTAGATCCTGATTTATTATTTTTGGATGAGCCAACGTCAGGCCTCGATCCGGTCAGCGCAGACGCAATTGATGCTCTTATTTTAGGGCTTCGCAAGATGCTGGGTTTAACCGTTTTCATGATTACGCATGATCTCGACAGCCTTTATAATATTTGTGATCGCGTTGCTGTCTTGGCTGACAAGAAAGTTCTGGCCGTCGATACGGTTGAAAATCTGACCAAGTTCGATCATCCGTGGATAAAACGTTACTTCAATGGCCCCCGCGGTCGGGCAGCCGCGGAGTCTTTTGAAGCCAGAAAGACGGGAGCATAAGGAATAGACCATGGAAACCCGCTCCAATTATATCCTTGTTGGAAGTATTACGCTGATATTGCTGGCACTTATTGCCACAGTTCTGGTCTGGATAGGCCGCGTTTCTGGAACGGAAACGCATCAGTATGATATCTTTTTCCATCAATCCGTCGATGGCTTGGCAAAAGGCAGTTCGGTCTCCTATTCCGGCGTTCCTTCCGGTCAGGTGAAAGAAATCAAGCTGTTACCCAATAACCCTGATTTCGTTCGGGTCAGAATCAGCCTGAATGCCGATACGCCGGTTCTTGAAGGTACAACGGCCACGATCTCTAGCATGGGCTTTTCCGGTGTCAGCCAGATTACCTTGGCGGGGGGCGTCTCCGGTGCAAAACCAATTGAAAATCACGGACCTTTTGGCGTTCCGGTTATTCCGACAAAACCAGGGGCTTTAGGGCAGTTATTGAATAGCGCACCGCAGCTTCTCGAAAGAATTACAACACTGACCGAACGGATGAGCGATCTTCTGAACGATCACAACCAACGTTCTATTGCGCGTATATTGGACAATATGAATACGTTATCCGGTAATCTCGCCAATCAATCACCTAAAATGCGGCAAATCATGGATGATGCCCATCATGCTTTGGTGAATTTAAGCGATGCGGGTCAACAAATTTCAGAATTAGCCCAGACCACCAATAATACGGTCAAGCAGGACATCCATCCCGCTACGGCACATTTAAAAGAAACGGTCATGGCTGCTCGTGACAGTATGCAAAATCTGAATGATATGCTTTTGGATGCGCGCCCTGGGGTTCATCATTTCTCAAATGAAACCATGCCCCAATTTGATCAGCTTGTGCATGACCTGCATGATATGATTGGCAGTATGTCTTCCTTAACTGACCGCCTTAACCAGACGGGTGCCGAGGGGATGTTAAAAGGCCAGTCATTGCCCGATTATAAGCCAAAGGATTAGGTATTATGGATTATCGTTATACTTCAGCCTTGATACTGCCTCTGGCGGCGCTTTTGACGGCGGGATGTGTTAATCTTGGAAATAATAAACCGCCTAAAAATTTGCTTACGCTGACCTCTTCTGCGGCACCGGCAGCTAATAGTGACCTGACACAGAATAAACCCCTGTTGTTGGTAGTGCCACCTGCGGTGCCTGCGGAATTAAAGGTAACCCGTATTCCGGTGACAACCAGCCCGACGACGGTTGCCTATTTAACGGATGGTGTTTGGGTTGATTTACCCTCCCGTCTATTCAGCAATATTTTGTCTACGACCATTGCCAGCCATAATCACTTTATGGTTGTCAATTATCGGGCAGCGACGGGTGCCGCTTACCATTTGACGGGCAATTTAACGGCTTTTGGCTTGGATGCGGCACATCATCAAATTGTGGTGAGCTATGATGCCTTTTTACGCGGCAGCAAAGATCACCGGACAGAAACGGTTACCAGTCGTCATTTTGAAATCAGACAGCCCGCTCAAAAACAAGATGCGGTCAGTGTCGCCAATAATCTGAATACAGCGGCCAACCAAATGGCTGGGCAAGTGGCAGACTGGTTAGATCAACAACAGGTAACCGCCCCTGCCTCCTGAAAATAGCTTTTTTGGGATCACGGCTTTCTTTTTATGCTGTATCACGTTAAGAGCGCGTAAGTCTCGGCAGTTTCGGCTGCCGAAGACGCTTTTACCTGTCGGTATTTTTAGCATTTTTGTGCGTTATCTTTTGTAAAAGCCTGATGTTAAAAATTCGGCTGAATTTGAAACTTTGGCAGAATTCCATTCTGCTCGTCAAAAATTAAAGAGGCTTCATTTGGCAAAAGAAGAATTACTCGAAATGCGTGGTCGCGTTGTGGAATTGCTTCCCAATGCGATGTTCCGTGTTCAATTAGAAAATGACCATGAAATTTTGGGTCATACGGCTGGCAAAATGCGGAAAAATCGCATCCGCGTTCTGGTCGGCGATGAAGTTTTGGTCGAACTGACCCCTTATGATCTGACCAAAGGGCGGATCACCTACCGCTTTAAATAAATTTTATGGCATCCTCGCTTATTCTTGCTTCTGCCAGTCCTCGTCGGCTGGCATTGCTAGCACGCATCGGTATTAAACCCGAGTTTGTTCTTCCTGCCGATATTGATGAAACACCGAAAAAAGGTGAACTTCCGCTCGAATATGTCCGGCGGATGGCAACAGAAAAGGCAGAATGGGTAGCCTCCCGCCATTCGGAATGCCATATTTTGGCGGCGGATACGGTGGTCGCTGCTGGTCGTCGTATTTTGCCCAAAGCAGAAGACGAAAAACAGGCGACATCTTATCTTAAGCTGTTATCAGGCCGTAGGCATCGAGTGCTAACCGCTGTTGCGATACAAAAAGATGATGCCCCTACGACCGTAAAGGTCTCTTCAAACATCGTTACCTTCAAGTCTCTTAGTCCTCGGGAAATCGAAGATTACGTCGCCAGCGGCGAATGGCGAGGCAAAGCAGGCGGCTACGCTATTCAGGGTTATGCTGAATCTTTTATCCGTTTTCTAGCAGGCAGCCATTCTTCAGTGATGGGCTTACCTCTTTACGAGACACGGCATCTCTTGATGAATGCCGGTTGGCCGATTTCGGCATCCTCTTCTTTCCAAGAAGAATACGCCTAGATGCCTTCCTATGAATGGTTGATTGAAAAGGGTATCGGCGAAACCCGTGCTGCTCTCTTGGCTGATGACTCTATTATTCAGGCAAGGATCGAAACGGACAGTTCTGCATTGCGAGCGGGCAGCATTATAGACGTCCGCTTATCTGATTCCGCCAATGCTACAGGGCGAACATTAGCAACAACGGATAAGGGCGATTCTGTCTGGGTTGCCTCAGTGCCGCGCGCTCTGACGCAAGGTAGTCTGCTGCGGGTTGAAATTATCCGCGAAGCCGTAACCGAACGCGGTATTATCAAACCGCCTCACGCCCGCCCTGCGCTTCCAGATGCCCTTCCCCAAGAGGGGGCTTCCCTCGAAATGCGGGTTAAGGCCAGTGGCTATCCTGTCAGTTATCAGCAAAATCATCAGCCTGACCGGCTAGAAAAATTGGGCTGGTCAGAAGTTATCGAACAAGCGCGCTGCGGTGATATTGATTTCCCCGGTGGTCGTTTGCGTATGGCGTTAACGCCTGCCCTTACCCTTTTCGATATTGACGGTCATCTTGGGTCGCTGGATTTGGCTTTAAAAGGCACAGAAGCTACCGCCAAAGCCATTACCCTTTTTGGTATTGGTGGCTCAATCGGCATTGATATTCCTGGATTATCCGGAAAATCAGACCGACAAAAGGTAGCCGAATGTCTTGATCAGCATTTACCTCCGCCTTTTGAACGCACGGGTGTTAATGGTTTCGGTTTTTTGCAAATTATAAGACAGAAAAAACGGCCATCTTTACCCGAACAGATTGCCGCTTATCCGATCGAGCATGAAGCACGCCAATTATTACGGCAGGCTTGCCGCGCGAAAGGTGCTGGGAAACGGATTTTAACCGCTTCTCATTTTGTTATAGACTGCCTTAATCGCCATCCTGACTGGCTGGAAGCCTTGGCACGGGAAAGTGCTGCCGAAATTATCTTGAAAGCAGATCCCATGCGCCCAATCTATCAAGGTGATGTCGCCGTTGAATTTCCGGCCTTCTAATCTCTGCTATCGAAAGATGACCATGCCATCAGCAACCAGAAAAAACGCCCATAAAGGTAAATGCCCAATATGTGGCGCGCCGACCAAAGCTGAATTTAGACCTTTTTGCAGCCGTGGCTGCCGTGATCGGGATTTGCTTAATTGGCTAGGGGATGCCTACCGTTTGCCAGTGAAAGATTTACAAGCTGAAGATGACGAATTTGATTAAATTATTAAATATATAAGAAAAAAGAAAAAATATACTGGACAAGACCCGAATACATTCTTATACGCCCACCCAGACGAGAGAAAAACTCTCAAGCCCAGGTAGCTCAGTCGGTAGAGCATGTGACTGAAAATCACAGTGTCGGCGGTTCGATTCCGTCCCTGGGCACCACTCACATTCCCTAAAAATTTATCTGAAATACAAACTGCTCTTCATGCGCAGATTATTTTTCTATTTCAGGAAAAAGACTTCCCTGCACATCCTCTGCTTTAGATTTGCGTTTCTTCAGCAAGCTGGGCGTAGCGGCCTTCGTTTTTTTAGGCGGCACTTCTTTTTGTAAATCCAGCCAATGCGCAATTACGTCAAGAATATAGGCCTGTTCCTCTTGGCTAAGGGATTTACCCGCTTCAATTCTGTGCCATTTCTCGATACAGCCCCGACAACAGGTTCCGGTAGCATGTTGTGCCAAAAAGATGGGATGCCCCTTATAAGGCGTCTGCTTGCCATCATTCGGTATTTCCGCCGGAGCTAATCTCTGGGCAATAAAATCCTTGCCATGCTCCAGAATGGTTTCCATCCCCTTATTCGCTAAATATTGCTGTTCTTGAACACCAAGGCGAAAACGACGACGGAAAGAAGAGCGACTTAAACGCTCGAATAACACATCCAAATTTGCCATTTCGGAATAATAGCACCGACATTCTTTGATGCCGAGAAATAAAAAGGCCAGAAGTCCAAATGACATCCGACCTTTTTATTAAAAATAGGCATGGTTTTTATTAGGCAGAGGGATTCTGCTCATTTTCTGGCAATGGTGGAATCCGACCTAAAATAGCCTGCCGCTGGAAGATATCCTGCACCAGACTCAAAGACATCAGATGTGCATAAACCAAGGGAAGCAGGCCAAATTTAACCATTTTCCGCAGAACATCGCCGCGAAGCTCTTTCAAGCGTTCTTCAGACACGATTTGGAAGCTGCGGTACACATAAGGCTTTGAGGCGTCATTGGGCTGGATAGCCACTTCACCATCAATCAACAGCTTATGTTCCATCAATTCGGCGACAAAATCATTGGTTCTTTGGGCTGAAATGGCAAATTGTTCACAAAAGCCCAAAATGTTTTTGGTAAATTCGCTTGGCTCGTCACCCTCAAAAAGGGGTTCACCATCCTCGAATTCTCCCACCATGCCACGGCTAGGATCAACACAAAGCGACATATCTTCGCTTTTAGGATCAATCTTGGCCAACATGAAAGGATAACGGCGGATATAGGCCGGTAAATAAATATGACTTTCCCGACAATTGCCTTCTTCATCAAAGAAAACATTGACCCCGTCATTAAGTCCCATCAAAGCCAAAGGCACTGGATTTGGACCCGATGAAAAAACAATCGGGAAATTGCGTTGAGCCATGCCGAATTCTTCGACAGCTAACGGAATGGCGTGGATTTCCGACATAAAAGGCAGCTTGTCCTGCAAGCGGAAACGCCAATTTTTATGATCGTGACGGGAAATCGGGATAAGTTCGTTATAAAGAACCGGCAAAGCGTTAGTCGGCCTCGAAGCCATTCGTTTTCTGCTCCTGTAATGATACAAATATCGGTTAAAGAAGAAAGCTTACAACATATAAAGGATAATGGCTGAAAATTATAAAAATATTTGATCCCATGATAAAGATATATACCGGATGTGACTTTTTATAATGTCTTACTCTGCTTGTTCGACAGGTAATAATTTGCCGGGATTCATAATAGATTGCGGATCTATCGCCTTTTTGATCGCCTTCAAGGCCTGTATTTTTGTTTTATTTCCGAAACGCATAAAATCAGCTAATTTTGTTTGCCCAATGCCATGCTCGGCTGAAATCGCACCCCCATTGGCCATAACTCTCTCGTAAACAAAATGAGAAACGGCGATACCTTCATTTTCGACCCATCCCAGCTGATCAGTAACCTCTTTCGGGGGGCAAACATTAAAATGGACATTACCATCCCCCAAATGTCCAAAAGCTAACACCGTAGTTCCGGGGAATTTTTCCTGAATAGCGCGGCTCTCCTGCTCAATAAAGGACGGCATCGCACTAACCGGCACAGAAATATCGTGTTTTACAGCAAAACCTTCCGATCTCTCCGCTAAAGGAATCGTTTCCCGCAAGCGCCACAGCTTTCCGGCTTGGGTTTCATTCTGGGCAATGACCGCTTCCAAAATTTCTTTCTTTTCAGTGGCATCGGCCAGAATATTCACCATCAAGGCTTCCAAATCGAAATCTTCTGAAAAGGCCGTTGCTTCTATGAGAACATACCAAGGATAGGCTTTTTCAGTTGGAATTTCGGTATCGGGAATATGTTTTAGAACCAGTTCAATAAGGCTGGATTCTATCAATTCGAAAACTTCGACGGTCTCCCCGCTTTCTTTTTCCAAATGGCGCAACAAAGCCAGCGCAGCAGACGGCGATTCTACGCCTACCCAGATCACTATTTTTGAATGCGGTTTAGGAATTAAGCGAAGACTGGCAGCGGTAATAACCCCCAGACTCCCTTCGGCTCCAGCCAATAGCTGGCGCAAATCATAGCCTTGATTATCTTTTCGTAACGGACGCAGGTTTTCTAACAGAGAGCCATCAGGGAAAACGACCTCTATCCCCAGAACAGAAGCCCGCATTTGACCAAAGCGCAAAACATGTGAGCCTCCCGCATTGGTCGAGATCAGCCCCCCGATAGTCGCCATATCTTTTGAAGCGATATTGAGAGGAAAACGTAGATTATGTTTATCGGCAGCTTCATGAAGCGCGGACAAGATCACGCCGGCCTCAACCGTCGCACAGCTTTCTTCTGGCGAAATAGCACGGATAGCGTTTAATCTTTTGGTTGATAGTAAAAGAGCAGCCCCATCCTTTGATGGCGTGGCACCCCCTACCGTAGAACTATTGCCTCCCTGTGGCACTACAGCGACTTTTGCTTCGCTGGCCATTTTCATAATCGCAACAACCTCTTGGGTTGAAGCCGGAGAAAGAAGGGCGGCGGCCTCTCCTTTCAATTTGCCCCGCCAGTCTTCCAGATAAGGTGCCATCACTACAGGATCTTGTGTAAATCCTTTGGGACCCAGCAATGCTTTTAATGCATCAAGCAAAGCCTTTTCTGGCTGACGGGACATAGCAAATCTCCATGAAATACCCTTTTAAGAGATTCTTATAAGACTCCCTTTTAAAACAGGTAACTTCAATTTTTTCTCGTGACAATTTAACATTATAGTTTAAAAATTTTCTATAAAATGAAATTTTATTTATCAAATGTCAAGCATTGAAGCTGATCTGTTTCGATCATCTCGGTAATGCCATCAAGCTGTAGGCAGTTCGGAGATTGGCGCGAGAAAGGACTCTGCAAATCCCGACCCAGACGATTCAGAATGAAGAGAAGGAAACCCACAATCGTTGTCGCCAAAGGCGTGGCCAGCCCCAAGGTATCAACCGCACTAATCGGCAAAACGACACAGAAAAATTCAATGAACAACATCGGAAAGATGGTATATTGATAAGGCAAAGGCGTAGATTTTATTTTCTCCATACCCCCTTGCGCATGGGCAATCGCGGTCATCGTATTTTCAAGCATTTGTAGCTTGATACTATCGATATTTTCTTTTTCAGCTATCACTGAAATCTGTTTTCCGGTTTCTGCCAAGATAAGATTAGGGACATTATTACCCTCTCTTAACTTTTCGCATTCTTCAGCGGATAAAAATCTTTTAATGTCTTCTTTCGGGCTAATATCAAATAACCGGCACCGCAAAGCATGGACATACGCAATATGGCGATGGACTAATTGCTTTTGCTGCTCTCTATCTCGAAATACCATCAAGACTTCACGGGAAAAATTACGGGAGTTATTATTCATCAATCCCCATAATCCGCGCGCATCCCACCAACGTGCATAGGCACTATTGGTTGAAAAACCGATAAATAAAATAAGCGCAGAACCCAAAACGGTCGTTGGTGCAGTTGGCACCTCCATCCATAAAGGCCATTCGGGATTATAGACATAAAGAGCCGTAACCAGAATATCCCAAGCCAGCAAAATCCAAAGTGAGGCGCCGACATAAGAAAAGACGTCTTTGGTGCGACTGATTCGTCCACGGATAGGGGACACAGATTCTCCTTTAATTTAAAACAATCATAACGCCCTAGGCGCTAAAAAGATGCAGGATGAGGGCATGAAAAGGCAAAATATTTCACCTTTTCAAAACTCACCCCATAAGGCTAAGGCCTGATTAGTATAAAGCCTGCCAGACAGTCAGCGCTTGCGCCGTATCTCTGACATCATGGACGCGCAATAATTGGACACCCTGATCGGCCGCATGAAGCGCAATCGCCAAAGAGCCGCCCAATCTTTCTTGAGGATGGGTGTCACCTGCAAAGGTAATAATCAGTTTTTTACGACTTGCCCCCAGCATCAAGGGACACCCCAAACCGTGGAACAAGGCAATGCCACGGATCAAGGCAAGATTATCCTGAAAACTTTTACCAAAACCGATACCGGGATCAATAATGATCCGGTCACGGCTAATACCGGCCGCTTCCGCAACCTCTATACGCTTTTCGAGCCAGTTATAAACCTCGATCAGAATTTTTTTAGAAGACCCTTCATGGATTGAGCCTTCTTCATGATGCATCAAAATGACAGGATAAGATTTTTCTGCTGCGACAAAGAGAGAATTTTTGTCCCAACTCAAAGCAGATACATCATTAAAAATAGCCGGGGTCTGTTCCCATACAGCGGAAATCACCGAGGATTTCCGGGTATCAACCGATATCGGGAGAGAAGCTTCTTTCAGCTTCTCAATCACCGGCATGACCCGCAATTTTTCTTCTTCTTCTGATACGGCTTCGGCTCCGGGACGGGTAGATTCGCCGCCGATATCAATCAAAGATGCGCCCTGATCCATCATCGCCTTGGCCATGTCACAGGCCGCATCAACGTTATCTTGATATAAACCGCCATCTGAAAAACTGTCAGGCGTCACATTTAAAATACCGACAATATGGGTATGGTCTAACCGGATCTGGCTTTTACCTAATTGGATAGCTGCTCTTGGTGCCACAATCCTTGAAATGGTTCTATAGGCATCCAACTGCATTTCTGTTGAAAGGCTGTTCAAAAAGCTATTGATATCCGCAACAGAAATCACCCGTTCTTGAACAATTTCGCCTTTTGAAACCATGATAACGGAAAAAGCGCCAAACCATTTCAAGCCTCCAGCCAAACGAAATGTTGCACCCGAAGGCGCCATCGGTGCATTCACAAAGGCGGTCGGACAAAAATAAAGACGGATATCGGTCATTTCAGGTACTGAAACATTTTGGTTATAAAAAGACATCAAGGATTCTCGGCAAGATAGCGTTGTCGTAAGATATCTAACGGCAACAAAATATTATTTTCTTCAAAATGCCAAAAAATCCAGCCATTACAGGAAACGGCCTGTTGTAATTGGGCACCCAGCTTATGGATAGATCCTGACCGACCATCGGCCGATTGCAACGCACCATCAACATTCACAACCGCTTTAAAGCGGCGGCGACTGTCATATAGAATATGACCGGGACGGATAAAACCGTTTTCCATCAAACAACCAAAGGTAACGCGAGGTTGTTTCCGTTTATTAGAGGCCTGCCCCATCAAGGCTTCATCAAATACTTCGGCTTTATCTATTCTGGCTTGGGCGGCTTTAATATAAGTCGGGTCTTGTTCAATTCCGATCCAATGCCGCCGAAGATGGCGGGCAATAACGCCCGTGGTTCCCGTGCCAAAAAAAGGATCAAGAATGACATCATCGGGACGCGATGAAGCCAATATAATCCGATACAGCAAGGCTTCGGGCTTTTGGGTCGGATGTATCTTCTGCCCATTTTCTCCTTTTAAACGCTCATTTCCTGAACATATCGGTAATAACCAGTCAGACCGCATCTGAAGGTCATCATTAAAAGTTTTCAAAGAGGCATAATTAAAGACATAGCGGGATTTATCTGATTTTGAAGCCCATATCAGGGTTTCATGGGCATTGGTAAATCGTCGACCTTTAAAATTGGGCATCGGATTGGATTTACGCCAGATGATATCGTTTAATATCCAAAAGCCCTGATCCTGTAAGGCGGTGCCTACCCTGAAAATATTGTGATAGCTGCCAATAACCCAAATCGTGCCATCTTCTTTTAAAACGCGATGCGCTTCTTTCAGCCACAAACAGGTAAAATGGTCATAGGCGGCAAAAGTATCGAATTTATCCCATGCGTTATTAACAGCATCGACACGGCTGCCTTCCGGTCTAAAAAGCTCACCACTTAATTGAAGATTGTAAGGCGGATCAGCAAAAATAAGATCAACCGAATTATCAGGCAGCGTTTTTAAAATCTCGATGCAATTACCGGCCAAAATACTGTTTAACGGTAAAGTCGGGCTGTCAGATAACTCTGTATCGCCTCCGATGTCTTCTTCACTCATGCGTGATACACATTCGGCAAGGCGCATAAATACTGATCCTTTCACAGAAACCCGACTTTACTGTGATTCAATGCGACTCTTCGGTCAAGAGGCTTCATTGTAAAAATACAAAAGCGGTTATGGATAATGATTGAAGTGATTATTTTATAGCTTCAAAAAATGTAGAAAAAGTAACGAAAAAGAGGTCAAAGGCATCCTAATCTACATTTTCATAAAATTGGCGAATAGGTGAAAAACTCCGGCGATGGAATTTTGTTGGCTTTAATCTTTGAATGGCTTCACGATGTTCCTTTGTCGGATATCCCATATTGTGTTCCCAACCATAGCCGGGATATTCTTGGCTGGCTTTTACCATTATTTCATCCCGTTCGACTTTGGCTACAATAGAGGCCGCCGCAATCGACAAAGAAAGACTATCCCCTTTGATAATAGGCAATGATGGCCACGGCCAATCAGGAATATCGCGGCCATCCACTAAAATACAATCAGGTTCCCTACCTATTTTTTGTATCAAGGCCTCTACTGCCCGCTTCATCGCCAAAAGACTGGCTTGCCGGATATTGATCCGGTCAATCTCATGAACATTCGCCATTCCCGTTGCATAATCAGCCTGATTATGCAGCATGTCGGATAAAAGATGGCGACGGCGCGCGGTCAGTTTTTTTGAATCATTTATCCCTTCGGGAATATGCTCACGGTGAAGATAAACGGCTCCGGCCATGACAGGGCCCGCTAGAGGGCCTCTGCCAACTTCATCAACCCCGAAAACTACGCCTTCGATCCGATCTTCATAAGACAGATCAGGTAGCGTCTTCTTGGAAGTTTTAGGTGAGCCTGCAACCATCAGTTATTTTCCAGAAACCAGCGGTCAAAAGCACTTATGCCTAAAGTATGACCAATAGGCCCATGCCCTTTCCCTAAAGACGGCGCTTTTTCCAAAGCGGTTCTGATATATTGACGCGCCCTAGTAATGGCCTCTTTTAAAGGCAATCCTTGCCCCAATGAGGTCGCAATAGCACTAGAAAGGCTACATCCTGTCCCATGGGTATTTTGGGTCGGGATACGGCTATCCTGCCATGATATGACCTCGCCATCCGGCATCACTAATCTATCGGTCAAAATTTCGCCTTCACCATGACCGCCTTTTGCCAATATCGGGCAGTCATAATGCCGTGCCAATTGCTGCGCAGCCGCTATCAACGAGGCATCAGAAGAACAATCCTGTTTTGTCAAAACTTCCAATTCAGGGATGTTCGGCGTAATCAAATCAGCCCGATACATCAATCGATCAAAGGCTTGGATCGTTTTTTCATCTGCCAAGGCTGATCCACTGGTCGCTACCATTACTGGATCAAGAACAACTGGAATATTAGGTATTTTTTCGAGATAATCAGCAACTGCCACGGCAACTTCGCCGCTTCCAATCATGCCGATTTTGATCGCAGAAACCCCAATATCAGTTACCACGGCGTCTATCTGGGCAATGACCATCTGGGGCGAAATAACGTCAATCGCGGAAACACCTTGGGTATTTTGCGCGGTTAAAGAGGTAATCGCGGTCAGGGCATGACCACCCAGCATAGTAATTGACCGAATATCGGCCTGAATCCCTGCCCCTCCGCCGGAATCAGAACCGGCAATGGTCAGAATACGCGCCGGTTGATCGACGCTAATTTCCGGTATTTTAGGCTGCACGACGAACGGTCTCACATATATGGTCAACGATCTGATGCACCAGATCAGGGTCTTCGGCTTCCGCCATGACGCGGATTAAAGGCTCGGTTCCCGATTTACGGATCAGCAACCGTCCCTTGCCCTTCAGGCTTTCTTCTGCCTCGGATATCGCTTCACAGACAGATTCATCCTCAAGAGGCTGTCCACTGCTATAACGAACATTTTTCAAAAGCTGGGGGAACGGATCAAAAACATGCAGCAATTCGCTGGCCTTTTTATCGCTTTGAACCAAATCAGCCAAAACCTGCAAAGCTGCAACCAGTCCATCTCCTGTCGTTGTGTGATAAGACAGAATGATATGACCGGATTGCTCACCGCCGACAGTATAGCCCCCTGCCCGCATTGCTTCGACGACATGGCGATCGCCTACTTGGGTGCGTAAAAGCTGAATACCCAATTTGGATAAATAGCGTTCCAGCCCCAAATTAGACATAACGGTCGCAACCGTCGTATTCCCTTTTAACAAATTCCGTTTTTGGGCAGAGGTTGCGATCAAAGCCATGATCTGATCGCCATCGACAATCTCGCCTTTTTCATCGACGATGATGACACGATCAGCGTCGCCATCAAGGGCAATGCCTAAATCCGCACGCGTTTCCAGCACTTTCTTTTGCAAAGCCGAAGGATCAGTCGAACCGCAATGGTCATTGATATTAAGACCATTAGGCGCAACGCCCAAAGTAATCACCTCAGCCCCTAATTCCCATAGAACGGCGGGGGCAACCTGATAGGCTGCGCCATTGGCGCAATCCAGAACCAAACGCAATTTATCCAACCGTAAAGATTCAGGAAAACTCGATTTCACCGCATGGATATAGCGCCCCTGCGCATCGTCAATACGCCGCGCCCGCCCAATATCGGCAGGGGCTGCCAATAGAGGCGGCTGGTCAATCGCCTCTTCGATCGCTTTTTCTTCCTCTTCCGATAATTTATAGCCATTGGGGCCAAAAAGTTTGATGCCGTTATCGGAAAAAGGATTGTGGCTGGCAGAAATCATAACACCCAGATCAGCCCGCATTGATCGGGTCAAAAGAGCTACCCCCGGGGTTGGCAGAGGGCCTACCAGAACAACATCCATCCCAACACTGGTAAAACCCGCCATCAAAGCGGATTCTACCATATAGCCGGATAATCGGGTATCTTTCCCAATTAGGACACGATGACGATGCAGCCCCCGTTTAAAATAGGCACCGGCGGCCTGCCCTACTCTCATCGCAACATCGGCTGTCATCGGATCCTTGTTCGTGCAACCACGGATACCATCCGTTCCAAAATATTGCCGTGACATGCGCGATTACCGTCCTTTCCGATCAAACTTTAAGACTTACAGCCGCCAGAATGAAGAAGAAGTCTCGCAAGACTACGCCTCATTTTCGTGCAACAGCTTTTTCAAAACAGGTGTCAAAACAAATATGCCTCCGCCAAATACAACGGAAAGCCAACCGATAGAAGAATAAACATTCAGAATATTGTGAAATCCATCGCCGCTACCATTACTGGTCATCTTGGCAATCATTCCGGCACCATATTCCCCAAAAGCAGTCGAGAAAAACCACGTTCCAACCATCAAGCCAGCCATATGCACAGGTGACAAGCGGGTAATAGCCGCTAATCCTACTGGCGACAGGCATAATTCACCAAGGGTATGGAAAAGATAAATCAGGAAAATAAAGAGAACCGGCGTTAATTGATGGGCATTCATTTTGGCTCCGGCCACCAGAACCAGAAAACCAAGCCCCAAGCCGACTAGCCCCATACCAAATTTAAAAAAAGTAGACGGCTCTAAATTCCGTTTATTCAACCATGTCCAAAGACCAGCCATCACAGGTGCCAAAAGAATGATATAGATCGAATTAAGAGACTGAAACATCGAGGTCGCAATATCCACACCCGCGATATGACGGTCGGTATAGCGATCGGTGAACATATTCAGCGAGGATCCTGCCTGCTCAAACAAAGACCAAAAAAGCACCGATCCAATCATTAAAATCATAGCAGCAAAAAGCCGATCACGGGCAATAGACGGCAAACGAATGGCAGAATAAAAGATATAGATAACCAAAAAGATACCGATAATACCCAGCAATTGCCCGACAATCTGATAATAGTTAAGCAAAATCCCCGAAAAGACGATAGCGGTAACACTGAGGATATAAATCCAAATTTCTTTTGAAAGGCCGAAAACTTTTTGTGCCAATTTTTCAGGACAGGCAGATTCCCCTCGTCCCTTCAAAAGTGGACGGCAAAAAACAAAAATCAGAAGACCGATAGCCATGCCAACGCCAGCCATACCGAAACCATAACGCCAGCCGTATTTTTCTCCGACATAGCCACAAATCAACGGGCCCAATGCACCGCCAAGATTGATCCCCATATAAAAAATGGTAAAGGCCGGATCACGTCTCAGATCATTTTTATCATATAGGCTGCCGACAATCGCCGAAATATTGCCTTTTAAAAATCCGGTTCCGACAATGATAAAGGCCAAGGCGATATAAAAACAATTTACAGCCAAAGACTGATTGCCGCCATTGCCTTCAAAACCCATTAAAAAATGGCCGATGGTAATCAATACCGCGCCATAAAGAACGGCTTTTCGCCCTCCTAAAAGTTTATCGGCAATAAAACCGCCGATAACTGGCATAATATAGACCAAGGAGGCATAGGCCGCATAAATACTATAAGATTTACTATCACTGAAAAGAAAATGTTTGGTTAAGTAAAATATCAGAAGCGCTCTCATTCCATAGAATGAAAATCTTTCCCACATTTCGGTGAAAAATAGTAAAAATAAACCTGGCGGATGCCCGATGATTGTTTTTTCTTGGTCTGTTCTGTTTTTTGATAGCAACAAACTGTCCCCCCTTACTGAATAGGCAGTCTCGGCTCAACACAGCCTTTCTGCCTTTTTTCAACCCTGCTTCTTTGGGAACAGAATATTTTCTTTTTTGCAAGGACGATTTTATCGACCTGCGCTATCGATTTTTGGAATCCCTTCCAGAAACCGCCTGTTTTTGTCTTTTCTTCACACAGATACAGATAAAAAATCAGGCACCGAAGGCGATAAAGCCCCCGATGCCTGACAGAAAATTCAAAATAATAAGATATTATTTTGCTTTTTCTTCTGCACGCATTTCTTTTGCTGCGGCAACCATCGCTAACAAGGAAGGTTTCACTTCTTCCCAGCGACGCGTTTTCAGACCGCAGTCAGGATTGACCCACAAACGGTCAGCCGGAAGATATTTCCGAGCCAAACGAAGAAGGTTAACCATTTCTTCAACAGACGGGATACGCGGTGAATGGATGTCATAAACACCGGGGCCAATCTGGTTCGGATATTGATAGCTGGCAAAAGCCTGCAACAATTCCATCTGCGAACGAGCGGTCTCAATGGAAAGCGCATCGGCATCCATGGCGGCGATAGAAGGCAGGATGTCGTTAAATTCAGAATAGCACATATGGCTATGAATCTGCGTATCATCCCGAACACCAGAAGCCGTCAGACGGAAGGATTCAACTGCCCAATCCAGATAGGTCTGCCATTCGGCACGACGCAAAGGCAAACCTTCACGAAGAGCGGCTTCATCGATCTGAATGATTTTTGCGCCAGCGGCTTCCAAATCAACCACTTCGTCACGGATAGCCAAAGCCAACTGACGGCAGCTGACTGAACGCGGCTGATCGTTACGGACGAAAGACCAGTTCAAAATGGTCACAGGGCCCGTCAACATGCCTTTAACAGGCTTTTCGCTCTGCTGCTGCGAGAATGACCACCAATCGACCGTCATCGCTTTCGGGCGGGTCACATCACCGAACAGGATCGGCGGACGGACACAACGGGAACCATAGCTCTGCACCCAACCATTGTTGGTAAAGGCAAAACCATCCAGCTGTTCACCGAAATACTGAACCATGTCGTTACGTTCAAATTCACCATGAACCAGAACGTCAAGACCGATTTCTTCCTGCCAACGGATGGTAGCGGCGGTCTGTTCACGCAAGAACTGCGTGTAACCGGCATTGTCCAATTCACCACGACGGTTTTTGGCGCGTGCCTGACGGACTTCCGAAGTCTGCGGGAAAGAACCAATGGTCGTCGTCGGATAGAGCGGCAGATTCAGCTTTGCCTGCTGCGCTGCGGCACGAACCGGATAAGGGCTCTGACGCTTTGCCATGTCAGGCGTTACAGCAGCCAGACGCTTGGCTACGGCTTCGTTATGAATACGCGGCGAAGAACGACGGTTTTTAGCCGCTTTAGTGGAAGCAGCCAGTTCTTCAGCCACTTCATTCCGGCCTTTAGTCAAAGCCGTTTTCAGGACAGCCAGTTCTTCGAGCTTCTGCTGAGCAAAAGCCAACCACTGCGTGATTTCGGGATCAATCTTCTTTTCAGCTTTCAGATCAACCGGCACATGCAGCAAAGAACAAGACGGAGCCAGAACCAGATCACGCTTTTCAGCCAGAGGTTCAATCCAGTCCACAAGCGCATCGAGATCGGCGCGCCAGATATTGCGGCCATCAATGACACCCAAAGACAAAACCGTGTCAGGACGGACTTTGGTCAACAGCGCATCATAATCATCGCTACCACGGATCAGATCGACGTGGATACCCGCAACCGGCAAAGAGGTTAACAGGTCGATATTTTCAGCGACACGACCAAAATAGGTGGTCAGCATCAAAGACACGCCGGTTTTAGACAGAACGTCATAAGCCTTTTTGAAGGCTGCCCGCTGCTTGTCATTCAGATCAAGAACAAAAGCCGGTTCGTCAATCTGAACCCATTTGGCACCCGCTTTGGCAAGGCTCGTCAAAACCTCGGTGTAAATAGCCAAAACGTCATCGAGATAATCGAACGGATCGACATCGCGACCTTTCGCAAGGCTCAACCACGTAACGGGGCCCAAAACGACAGGACGGGTTTCGACACCAGCGGCTTTAGCTTCGTTATAAAGATCCAAAGCCTTGGTCGAAGCCAGGCTGAATTTCTGCCCCTTGACTAATTCAGGCACCATATAGTGATAATTGGTGTCGAACCATTTGGTCATTTCCATAGCGGTGACGCTGTTTTCAGCAGAGGTCGTGCCGCGAGCCATGGCGAAATAGGTAGCCAGATCGACTTTTCCACCTTTGAAACCATAGCGTTCCGGCACAGCGCCCAACATGACCGTGGTATCAAGAACGTGATCGTAGAAGGAGAAGTCATTGCTTGGAATATAGTCAATTCCAAGATTTTTCTGCTTCAGCCAGGTTTCGCGACGCAGGGAAGCGGCTGTTTCTTTCAGCTCGGCTTCGCTGCTACGGCCACCCCAGAAACTTTCAAGTGCGAATTTCAATTCGCGATTCGGGCCAATTCTTGGGAAACCCAAATTAGCAATGGTAACGCTCATTTTTCTCTTCAACCCCGAAAAGAAACCAGTTTCAAAAGCCTGTTTCCAGTTTTCAAAACCGATAGTGGATGACTTGGTTTAAGGCAGGTCTCCTGACTTGACAGGTCACCGCGTCCGATCAGCCTTCCCGATAATGATATCAGTGGCATTTTGATCTTTGCTCGCCGTTTACAGTTGCGGGGGCAGCACTGGCTTTGAAAATTCTTTCGCACCAGTTTCCCTCTTAGCTTTGCCAATGACAAAGAACCTTAATCCTTCCTCATTGCTCTCCGATCGAGAGGCAAAGGTCAAGCTAAATATAAAGATGTGTTTATATGTTTATTTTTTAATTACAGGAAAATAACGCTTGGCAGGATAAAAAAGAAAAGATTTTCACCCCATAAATAGGGAAAACTTGCAGAAGTGACCGACAAAGGATAGCCGAAAGCGATGAATGCGTTTTTTTCTTCGAATGAAACAATAATCCTGCCCTGTGACTCAAAAGGCATCGAAAAAGCGGTGCAACTGATTCGGGGAGGCTATCCTGTGGGTCTTCCCACGGAAACGGTTTACGGCCTAGCGGCCGATGCGTTTTCAGGCGAAGCTGTCGCCCGTATTTATCAGGCCAAGGGGCGACCTTCTTTTAATCCGCTAATCGTTCATATTGCCCATATCGAGCAGGCAGCGGAAATCGTCGAATTTAACGATGAGGCCTTGTCTTTGGCGCAAAAATTCTGGCCGGGGGCATTAACAATGGTTTTGCCTTTGAAAAAAGATGCAAAAATTGCCTCTATTGTGACGGCTGGACTTGATACCGTTGCGATCAGAATGCCTTCTCATCCGGTAATGCGCCAAGTGATAAAAGCCTTTGGTCATCCTTTGGCAGCGCCTTCTGCCAATAAAAGTGGCTCTATCAGCCCAACCACAGCCCTTCATGTCAAAGAATCGCTTAATGGAAAGATCGCAGCGGTGCTTGATGGGGGTATCGCCGACAAAGGCCTTGAATCCACTATTATCTATATCGGGGCAGATGAGATAAAATTACTGCGTCCGGGACCCATCACCAGCGAAGAACTGGCTCAATCAAGCCACCTGCCGATTACCGAATATAAAGCCGATGGCCAAAATCCTGTCGCACCGGGGCAGTTAGTCAGCCATTACGCCCCCAGCCAGCCAGTGCGGTTAAATATATCTCAAAAAGAGGCGGATGAATGGCTTATTGGCTTTGGAGATATTGCCGGTGACGACAATCTTTCTCCTTCTGGTGATTTGACCGAGGCCGCTGCCCATTTATTCTCGGCACTGCATCGCGGCGAAAAAAGTGCTTACCCACGTATTGCGATTGCGCCCATTCCCTTAGAGGGCATTGGGAAAGCCATCAATGACCGTCTGGGGCGTGCTGCTGCGCCACGAGATGAACAAAATACCTCACAGAGATAAGCTGAAAACATTTATCAAGACTTAGAGACTAGGTGCTTGCTTGTTTTTTTATTCTATCTTGGTGACTTTTTCGGAATTTGGCTATTTTGGGGGCAACAACAATCGAGCAATAGCGATTTTCTTGTCCTTTTTGATAAAAATAGTCCTGATGATAGGCTTCGGCAGGATAAAAAATACTGGCAGGCTCAATCTTGGTTACAATCGGCTTTTTACTATGGGCTTGCGCTTTCACAATCGCATCTTGAGCAACCTGCTCCTGCACTTTATCAAGCGGGAAAATAGCGGAACGATATTGAACGCCGATATCATCCCCCTGCCTGTTCAGCTGCGTCGGGTCATGAATATCAAAGAACAGATCAAGAATATCGCTATAGCTGATCTTTTCGGGATCAAAAGTCAAACGGACGGCCTCGGCATGTCCGGTTTTGCCTTCACAAACCTGTTCATAGCTGGGATTCGGGACATCCCCTCCGATATAGCCACTTTCTACGGATATTATTCCAATAATATCTTTAAAAATGGCTTCAATGCACCAGAAACAACCACCGGCTAATATCGCTTGCTTTTCCATAAACAAGGAACGGGCAATATTTAAAAAAGTTTCTTTTCCATATCCGATTCTATCAAGCTGATTCTTTAAAAATAGAAAAATCGACTGATACCGAATGAATAAGGCTCAATAGGTTTCGTTCTTTGATCTTCTAAAATTTTGGCGTTTTCTCTAACAGAGAGCCCTCTCTTCTCTCCCCCAAAAAACGACGAGTAGCACGGCAAAAACAAGGTAAATAATAGAGATCGTGGGCAACAAACGCCTAAAATAAATCTGGTTATCGGAAGTTAAGCAAAACACATAAAAAAACGCCGCCTGTTGAAACAGACGGCGTTTTTAAGGCAATAGCTATTGCGCTATTAGGCAACAGCAGCGCGCTTGAAAGCAGAAGCTTCTTTAGCGAGTGCCGTGATTTTTGCGACATCTGGTTTGCCAGCCGGAACAACCCAGCTACCACCGACGCAAAGAATGGACGGGTTTTCAAGATATTTAGGAGCTGACGTCGGGGTGATACCACCGGTCGGGCAGAAACGAACCTGACGGAAAACAGAAGCCATGGACTTCAGGGCAGGTAAACCACCGATATTTTCAGCCGGGAAGAATTTGAAGCGATCAAGACCAAGGTCAAGACCAAGCATGACATCAGCAGCATTAGCAACACCCGGAAGCAAAGCAGCTTTCTGGGCAACAGCATGCTTACCGAGGTCAGCGGTCAGACCCGGGCTAACGAAAAATTCGCAACCAGCTTCCTGAGCTTGGTCGAGCATTTTTGCGTTCAGAACCGTACCGGCACCAACAACGGCACCCGGAACTTCTTTCATGATCTTGATGGCTTCAAGAGCACAAGGGGTGCGAAGCGTTACTTCAAGAACGTTCAGACCACCAGCAACCAAAGCTTCTGCGATAGGTTTTGCATCAGCAATATCTTCAATGACGAGGACCGGCATAACCGGTGCCAAACGCATTACGGAATCGATATCACGCATCTTAGACTCCTGCTTTATTTCCCTTAGGGGTTCGTTGAATTGCATCTACCCCATCGACCAAAAAATCAAGTTTTTTACGCTGCGGCATCGTAAATCTTGTGTGCGCGATGGTCTCTGGCATGTTCTCGGCAATAAAACGCAGCATCTGTTCACGGATGTCACAACAGAGATCCCAAGAGGAAGGCGCATCCCTCGCTGTCGCCAATAAACGCAACTCGATATATTCCGGTTTCATGTCACTCACTTGCAAAATATAGGAGCGACCGTCCCATAAGGCATTGGAAGTAACCACTTTTTTCATATGCTCACGCAATCTTTCGACATCAGCCAAAGGATCGACATATAAAAAAACCTTGCCGATAAGCTGCTCGGCTTCTCTCGTCCAATTCTCAAAAGGCGCTTCCAAAAAACGCGCCAAAGGCACAATAACGCGCCTCTCATCCCACAAACGGACAGTGACATAGGTTAATGTGATTTTTTCTATCCAACCCCAATCGCCCGTCTCAACAATAACCAGATCATCAATACGGATAGGCTCGGTAAAGGCGACTTGAATACCGGCAATCAGATTTTTTAACATGGGTTGGGCGGCGGCACCGACAGCCAAACCGACCAATCCCGCCGAAGCCATCAGGGTGACCCCGATATTACGCACCGCCGGAATCGTCATCATCATAATGCCAACCGTCACCATGATGATAAGAAAGGAACCGACTCGCATCATAATCGACATACGGGTGCGTTGCCGCCTTGATGCCAATTTTCGGCTTTCATTGCCTTCGACTGACCGCCGACTTTTGATATCGACAATATCACTGATCGCATGCAGCAAAGCCAAGGCCAGCCATCCGGCTATAGCCGGAACCGCAAAGGCCTCTATCCGGCTAAGCAAACTTTCGCCGATTTTACCAAAAGGCAGAATTTGTTGCGATATATAAACGCCGATAAGACCGGATATCCATCGAAAGGGCGATGTCAGCTTATCCAGCCATATTTTGGCAATCGGATTGTCTTTATTCTCAACAATTTTACGAATAAGACGCAAAATGAAACGATAAAGGGCAAGGCTCGCAAAGATACAAAGACACAAAACCAGCATTGTCTGGACAGAAATCGGCAAGCTACGGATAAGATAATCAGACAATAAAATTATCTCGCATAATCAACAGGTTAAACAAATTATTATCTATCTTGAAATAGAGACGGATCGTCGGTGATAGATTTTTAATAATTTTTATCAAGAAAATATTTCTTCAATTCACTGTAATAAAAATATTAAATAAACAGCATGATGGTTTATTATTATTCTTAAATGGAATGGGCGATATATAGCATATCCATAGAGGCTGATCTATATCTATTCTGCGAATGGAACATAACTTATATTCTATAGTTTTATAGCGGAATATATCTGTAACGAAAGGAATGCATTCGACCATGTCCAGCAACCGACTGACTAAACCTGTTCTTGGTTTTCTTCTGGGCGCAACGGCGGCCTTTGGTCTTTCTCCGGTTATTGCGGGTGCCGCTTACGCTGCCGAGCAGGGTGTCTTCCAAAAGGCTGGCAACAGCATTCAGAATACAGCAGATAATGCTGGCAAAGCTGTAAGTGATACGGCTGAAGATGCACATGACGGTGCCAAGAATGTGACGAATAAGGCTCGCCATTCTGCCAAAAGAAGCTGGAACAAAACTAAATCTACGGCCAAGAAAACCACGGATAAGAGCGGTGATGCGCTCGATAAATCTTGGGATAAAACCAAAAGCAGCGCCGAAACCGCTACCGATAATGCCGGTCACACGATCGCAAGATCCGCTGACAAAGCAGGCGATGCTATCGAAAACACCACGGACAAAGCCGGCACCGGCATCAAAAAAGGGGCTAATACAGTCGGTAAAGCCTTCTCTGGTGCATGGAAAGATGTCACGGGTGGCAACAAGTCAAAGGGCAAGTAATCTACCCTTTTTTCAAAACAGCAAAAGCGCTTCCGATTTCAAATCGGGAGCGCTTTTTTTATATATTATTCCCTAGAATACATAGCGGATAGCCGTCTTCATTTCATCCGAGCAGTTAGCCCCCTATCCTGCCTCATTCTTTCTTAAACAGGCCGAATTTTTTAATCGGGCGCGCAATCCGATTTCAGACCTGAAATAACCCAAAAAAGATTCAAAACATTTTAAAAAATTTAACATTTTATACTAAAATAATTTATAATCTAAATTTTGTTTCAAAAAACAACAAAAAGCGATAACACTAGTAACCCGTTAACTTCAAAAACGGATGTTTTTTACAATCAATGTAAGGCTTCCCTGATAGCAGGATTTTATTGATGCGCTTTTCTCTTCTTGTGACGTCCTTATTATTTTCCGCCAGTACGCTAGCGGCTCCGGCCATGGCCGATCATAGCCATAAAAAAGATTTCGATAAAAAAGTCGAAAATAAAGAGCAAAATCCTGTCCCGACAGATGATATCCAGTCTAATTGGGCAAAACCGCCTGTTGCCGAACAGGAAAAGACGACAGAGCACAGCGTCTCCCTTAATGGCAAAGAGCTGCATTACAAAGCAACCGCAGGCACTTTGACTATTCGGGATGATAATGGGAAACCGACTGCCAGCGTTTTCTACACGGCCTATACGCTCGATACTAAAAATCTAGCGACCAAAAATCGTCCCGTCACTTTTTTCTATAATGGCGGGCCAGGATCTTCCAGCTTATGGCTCCATGTGGGTTCATTTGCGCCGGTAAAGGTCAATACAACCGATCCAGTCACAATCCGTCCTGCCCCTTATAGCTTTGGGGTCAATCCCGATAGCATGCTGGATATATCAGATCTGGTCTTTATTGATGCGGTCGGCGCGGGCTATTCTCGACCTTTGGGCGATACAAAAGGTGCCGCTTTTTGGGGCGTGGATCAGGATGCGCGTGCCTTTGCCAAAACGATCGAACGTTATGTTAATAAGAATCAGCGCTGGAGCAGCCCAAAATATCTTTTCGGTGAAAGCTATGGCACAACGCGTTCCGGCCAATTAGTCAATTTGTTACAAAATGATGGGATGCAGTTTAACGGGGTTGTTCTGCTTTCCTCTATTTTAAATTACGGCATCCGTCAGGCAGGCTACGATCATATCTATAAAGCCTATTTGCCAAGCTATGCAGCAACTGCGTGGTATCATAACAAATTAGCCAATCGTCCGGCTGATTTAAAAAATTTTCTGGATCAGGCTCGCGCCTTTGCGGCGGGGGATTATGCCGCAGCCTTGGAAAAAGGTGATTTGATTTCCGATGCCGAGAAAAACCGCGTCGCACAGCAAATGTCTGTCTTTACGGGATTATCGCCCGAATTTATCAAATTGAATAATCTTCGGGTTGAATTAGGCAGCTTCAGAAAAGAATTATTGCGTGATCGGCATTTAACCACAGGTCGTCTTGATGCCCGCTATACGGGTATTGATACCGAACCAGCCGGAGAAAGTCCGGAATATGATGCCTCTGGCTCCGCTGTTTCCGGTGCGTTCTACGCTTTATTCAGGGATTATCTCGGCCGTGACCTCGGCTATCAGAGCGATCTTGATTATCGTATCAGCATTTATGGTCAGCCCGGCTTTAACTGGGACTGGAAGCATAAAGCTCCAACGGGTTCCTTCCCGCAGGAAATGCCGGATGTCGCTGTCGATTTATCGGCGGCTATGCGCGAAAATCCTCATCTGAAAATTTTATCACTGAACGGTTATTACGATATGGCAACGCCGTTTTTCGCGACGGAATATGACCTTTCTCATATGATGCTTGAACCGGCACAACGGACGAATATCAGCTATCGTTATTATCCGTCAGGCCACATGGTCTATTTAGACCCCGCTTCCTTACATCAGATGAAAAAAGATATTGCCGTTTTCTACGGCCAGACAACGACCAAAGAATAATCTCACTTTTTTTTGATGTGACAATCTAATCATCAGCCTCTGACAGATTTCTGTCAGGGGCTTTTTAATTGTCGCATAAATTATTCAGTCATCGAGACCTTAAAACCCCGCTCTTTTAAAAGATAACCTGACTTGGCGGTTTCTGATCTCATTTTGGTAAAAATGGGGGGAATTTTACTCTCACAGGTTCTATCCTTTGACGGCTTCTTTTTTATCATCATTCAAGGTTGGTATCGGTTCGCGTCAAATAGATAAAAAGATGTAAAAAAATTTTCTAAAAATCTTGAAATACCCCTTCCCTATATTATCTCAATCTCAACAAGCGATATGGCCATTCGGCATATAACTTGTTGGTCTGGCATAATGCAGACATAAAAAATTTAGTCGCTTACTAAAGGATTAGAGAATATGCGTGCTTTTGATCTTACCCCTTTCTTGCGTTCATCTGTCGGTTTTGAAAATATTAACCGTTTAGTCGATCTGGCGTCTCGCGGTGAAAGTGAAAGTTTCCCCCCCTACAATATCGAAAAATTAGCCGAGAACCGTTATTGTATTTCTATGGCCGTTGCCGGTTTTTCCAAGGATGAACTTGATGTAACCGTGCAAGAAAACGTCCTTACAATTACAGGTCGCGCAACGGAAACGGCGAATAAAGAAGGACGTGAATATCTGCATCGCGGTATCGCCAAACGCAGTTTTGAACGCCGCTTTCAGCTAGCGGATACGATCAAAATTGTCGGTGCCGATTACAAAGACGGTCTGTTGAATATCGAACTGGATCGCGTGGTTCCTGAACAGAAAAAACCACGGAAAATTGAAATCGGTGGTGCAAAAGACGAACAGCCCAAAATCGAAGGCGATGTTGTCGATGCAAAGCTAAAGCAGCAAGCCGCCTAACAAATCGCGGAATAATTTCCTTGTTATAAACAAAAAGGCCACATCTCAAAAGGATGTGGCCTTTTTCTATTCTGGCTTTTTTAAAAAAGGATAAATTACGCAATAATATCAGGCACTAACCGGTCTTCTAAAAGGGTAATTTCATCTTTTAAACGCAGTTTTCTTTTTTTCATCCGTGCCAAACGGAGCTGCTCTACCGGATTATTGAGCGCCAAGGCTTCAATAGCGATATCAAGATCCCGATGTTCCTGACGTAGCAGGTTCAGCTGCTCCCGTATTGCGTCATTGTTCATCATCAATCCTTTAAAAATCTACTGATACATCGCCTTCATGAAAGCCATCTGTGCTATCGTCTTGCTTCTATGCCATATTGGTCGTGTAAAAAATACAACTTATCTGCAAAAAAGATTTTGTATCACGACATAGCGAATGATCTGTGTTTTACTCTCATCAGTCAGGCCATTCTGTCTGGCATTAACGGGAGATTATTCGTTATGAGAAACAATCACCTCACCGCATTATTTTCAAAACACGCCGATCTTGATGCGCGCTTACGATCCGAGGCCTCACGCCCCAATCCCGATTTTGCTGTGCTGAATCGCCTAAAAAAAGAAAAGCTCCGCGTTAAAGAAAATATTTTCTCGCTAAAATAAAAGAAAAAGGACTTAAGCCATCAAGCTTAAGTCCTTTTTTAAAGTTTCTATTCTTCTCTTGATACTTTTTCATGACGTTCGTGCTTTTCTTGGGCTTCGATCGTCATGGTTGCAATCGGTCGGGCTTCCAATCGCGCCAGCGAGATCGGCTCTCCCGTCACCTCGCAATAGCCATATTCCCCTTCATCAAGTCGCCGTAAAGCTGCATCAATTTTTGAAATCAGCTTGCGCTGGCGGTCACGCGTCCGCAATTCAATTGACCAGTCGGTTTCACTTGATGCCCGATCGGTAAGGTCAGCTTCTTTCAAAGACTCTTGGCGTAGCTGGGCAAGCGTTCCACGAGACTCAATCAGGATAGCCTCTTTCCATTTCAGCAGTTTTTCGCGGAAATAAGCCTGCTGCCGTTCATTCATAAACGGCTCGTCCGGTGAAGGCCGATAGTCATCGGGGGCGGCGACAGAAGGCGCTTTTTCCAAAGCACTGGTTTTAATACCGTTGGTATCAACCTTAGAAGCAGTGAAATTAGATGCCATATACTTTGCTCCCTTTATTAAAGCTGGCAACCACCCTCTCGCTGCGCGGTTCATCAAACAAGGACACTCCGGGCAGAAATCAGGCTTCACTCTGTATAATGCGTGCTAACTACAAGACAGAGAAAACTCTGTTATATGGCCAACCACGTCACGACTCTTGCTCTATTAAACAGGGGAAACCGATCAGACAAGATAGAGAAGTATCATAGTATTAAATACTATTTTTAAAATAGATGGACTATGGATTTTTTTATACGGTCTTGCGTTCGATTTACAGCATTGTCATAGGCAGGACTATGCATGATATAAGACTAATCCGTTCAGAGCCTGAAAATTTCGACAAGGCTTTATCCCGTCGGGGATTTGAACCCGTTTCCAAAACCATTCTTGAAATGGATGGCGAACGCCGGACATTGGCTTTGGAACTTCAAACGTTGCAGACGAAACGTAATGAAGTTTCCCGCCAAATCGGACAAGCCATGAAACAGGGCGAGAAAGACAAAGCCGAAGAAATGAAGGCCGAGGTTTCCGCTATCAAAGAAAAGATGGCTGCGCTTGAAGGCGAAGAAGCCGCTTTGGGTGACAAGCTGCAACGCTTCTTGTCCACTATCCCCAATCTCGCTGCCGAAGACGTGCCCGAAGGCAAAGACGAACAAGACAATAAAGAAGTCTTTCGTTGGGGCGAACCGCGCCAATTCTCTTTCAAACCAAAAGAACATGCGGATTTTGCACCGGCTTTAGGTCTCGATTTTGATACCGCCGCTGCCATGTCGGGTGCCCGTTTTGCCTTAATGAAGGGGGCTATGGCACGCCTCAATCGGGCAATCGGCCAATATATGCTGGATTGCCAGACTGAAAAGAACGGTTTTACCGAAATTGCCCCGCCGCTTTTGGTGCGCGACCACGCCCTTTTCGGCACAGGTCAGCTTCCCAAATTTGAAGAAGATTTATTCCATACGACAGATGACCGCTGGCTTATTCCAACGGCCGAAGTTTGCCTGACCAATATCGTTCGGGAATCCATCCTTGACGAAAAAGCGCTGCCTTTGCGCTTTACCGCTTTAACGCCCTGCTTCCGTGCCGAGGCCGGTGCCGCCGGTCGCGATACAAGAGGCCTCATTCGTCAGCATCAATTCGACAAAGTCGAGATGGTGGCGATCACTACGCCAGAACAATCGACCGCAGAACAAATGCGGATGGTAGAATGTGCCGAACAGATTTTGCAAAATCTGAAACTCCCTTATCGTCGGGTTCTGCTATGCACAGGTGATATGGGCTTCTCAGCCACGCGGACTTATGATCTCGAAGTCTGGCTGCCGGGACAGAATTGCTATCGCGAAATCAGTAGTATTTCAGATTGTGGTGCTTTTCAGGCAAGACGGATGAACACCCGCTATCGCCCCGAAGAAGGCAAAGGCAACGCTGCGGTTCATACTTTGAACGGTTCTGGCCTTGCAGTCGGTCGAACATTGGTCGCTATTCTTGAAAATTATCAGGAAGAAGATGGCACGGTCACCATTCCCGAAGTGCTTCATCCTTATATGAATGGCATTACCAAGCTGGAGATTATCTAATGCGTATTCTGATAACCAATGACGACGGTATCGCCGCACAGGGTATCAAGATTCTGGAAGAAATCGCTCATAAAATTTCGGACGATGTAACGGTTGTCGCTCCTGACAAAGAACGTTCCGGCATGGCACATTCTTTGACTTTAAGCCTGCCCAGCCGCCTCTATAAACATGATGACCGCCATTATTCGGTATCAGGCACGCCATCTGACTCGGTGGTGATGGGCATTAAAGAGATTATGAAAGATAATCCGCCTGACCTCGTCTTGTCTGGGATCAATCATGGTGCCAATCTGGCCGAAGATGTTACCTATTCCGGTACGGTATCCGCTGCAATGGAAGGTGCCATTGCAGGCATCCGTTCCATCGGTCTCAGTCAGGTTTATTCGCCTGATTTCAAAAATGGCGCGCTTTCTTTTGATACAGCCGTCAGTTGGGGCGAAAAAGTTATCAGACAGCTGATTGACTCCACTTTGCCGAACCGGACATTTTACAATGTCAATTTCCCAGCTTGTGAAAATGACGATGTCAAAGGTATTCGGGTTGTTGCCCAAGGTCATCGTGACTATGGCCGCCTGAATATTGAAAAAGGCGTCGATCCTCGCGGGAAAGACTGGTATTGGTTGGCCTTGGGGGAAGCGATCAGCAAAGACAACCTGAATGGCGATCTTGATCTTTCCTATCAAAATTATGTCACCGTCACACCGCTTGCGCCTAATTTGACGGATGTCGCTTCGCTGCAACCGTTGACGGATATACTCGCCAAATGATAAAAAGCCTGCCTTTCTGGAAGATATTCTGCCTTGCCCTTTTTATAGGCGGCATCAGTCTTTCGACTTTTGCCCAAGCGGCAAATTCAGATATCTACCATGTTAGGTCAGGCGAAACCTTAAACGGTATCGCGCATCGGCTCGGCCTTAAATCCGATGATTTAATCAGCCGCAACCATCTAAAAGCGCCCTACCGTTTACGGGAAGGACAGATATTGATGATACCGGAGGGACAATCTTCTTATATTGTCCAATCCGGTGATACCGGCCTTAGTTTGGCGCATCGTTATCAAATATCATGGCAACGGATTATCAGCCTCAATCATTTACAGCCGCCCTATCGCCTTAGAGAGGGTATGAAGCTGGTATTGCCGACGGCTTCACTCAAAAGCCACAGCGAAGATTCCCGCGATAATCATCTCAATGTGAAACAAATTGTCGGCGGCGCCCAACCCGCCAGTCGGCATGATAATAACAAAGCCGGACAGCCGCTTCATTTTGGTTGGCCTGCCCATGGCTCAGTTATTCGCCATTATGGTCGAACAGATAACGGCCACGTCAATAACGGACTGGATATTGCAGCCTCGATAGGATCAACCATCTTCGCTACAGAGGATGGCCATGTTGCTTATACCGGAACCCATATTTCTGTTTTAGGCGGTGTCATTCTGATTCAACATGCCCAAGGCTGGACAAGTGTTTACGGCCATCTTGATAAGATCAAAGTCAAGCAGGGCGATTTTGTCAGAAAAGGCGAAGTCATCGCCTCTGCCGGAGAAAGCGGCAATACCCCCCGCCCTCAACTTCATTTTGAAATCAGGCATGGCTTGAAAGCGGTCAACCCCGCCCGTCTTTTACCTTTACGGAAATAGCCACTTTTGATTATGGCAATATCCTTAATCTATTGCCAAAAGAAAAAGGATATCTCCTATCCGCTGGATAACAGACCATATAGCCGTATTTTTTCTCTTTTGCTCGGCAATCGTCTCTTTGACGCCCGCTATGGCAAAAGACACGCTGAACATCGCCCTACAGATGGAACCGCCCGCATTGGACGTCACATCAGGTGCAGCAACTATTATCGACGATGTCAGCTATGGAACTCTGTTTGAAGGTTTGGTCAGATTATCGGCAAATGGCCAAATAGAAGGTTGGCTGGCTAAAAATTGGACGGTTAGCCCTGACGGCAAAGTCTATCTTTTCAACCTTAGGGACAAGGTCACTTTTTCTGATGGACGGGCTTTTAACGCTGCAACAGCAGCCTATAGCTTAAACCGCGCCCGCGATATTCATTCTGGCAATGTCCAGCAAGAAGCCCTGTCGATTATTGACAGAATTGAGACGCCTTCGCCTTTCCAGTTGCGGATTATCCTCAAAAAGGCTGACAGCTTTTTCCTAACCTTATTGTCTTTACCTGATTGCGCTATGGTTTCGCCTTTTTCGGCCAAAAATTTGGCGATTTCACCGGTAGGCACAGGGGCTTTTCGTTTTCAAGAATGGCAACATGGGAGAAGAATCCAGCTGGTCGCCCGTTCTGATTATTGGGGTAAAAAACCGGCAATAAAAACACTTAATTTCTTTTTTATCTCTGATGCGCTGGCGGCCTATGCCGCCCTCAAAACAGGCCAGATTGATTTCTTTCCTGATTTTCCAGTGGCCGAAAATCTTGAAGAATTGGCAGATGACTCCCGCTTTAAAGTCCGGAGTTTTCCCAGTGAAGGCGAAGTGATCCTTGCCTTCAATCAAAATTTGCCGATT
This sequence comes from Zymomonas mobilis subsp. mobilis ATCC 10988, assembly GCF_000175255.2. NCBI lineage: Bacteria > Pseudomonadati > Pseudomonadota > Alphaproteobacteria > Sphingomonadales > Zymomonadaceae > Zymomonas > Zymomonas mobilis. The sequence continues at coordinate 368,715 of NC_017262.1, forward strand.
TTCCAGAATTCTTTGTTACGGCAAGCAATCTCAATCGCTATCAATCGTCCAGCCTTTGTTGATGCGGTGTTATATGGCTATGGCCGCGTTATTGGCAGCCATTTCCCGCCGCAAAACCCCGATTATCTCGATCTGACGGCAATCTATCCTTACGACCCGATAAAGGCCAAAGCCTTGCTGAAACAGGCCGGTTATCCTGACGGTCTGACATTAACGCTTGATTTGCCACCCTCTCGCTATGCCACTATTTCAGGGCAACTTGTAGCCGATCAACTGGAAAAAATTGGTATCCATGTAACGCTCCATTCATTGGAATGGACGACATGGCTTGATCGTGTTTATAAAAAACATGATTTCCAGATGACGGTTATCAACCATGCGGAACCTTTTGATTACAGAATCTATGACAAAGAAGGCTATTATTTCGGCTATCATAATGCCCAATTTCATCAGATTTTGACTCGTTTAGATCAGGAAAACGATGCTTTCCAACGGCATCAGAAATTACAATCGCTCCAAAAAATTCTAACCCTTGATGCCGCCAATGTCTTTTTATTCCAATATCCTCATCTGGTTGTTTTCAAGGCTGACCTAGCGGGTTTATGGCGAGGCAGCCCGACACAGGCCTTTGATCTCACAACGGCCTATTTCACCGACAGCCAAGGGACACATAATAGCCATTTGATCCCGTCCTCCATCTCATGGCATTTTGGTGGGTGGCTCTCGGCAGCGTTGGGGCTAATCCTTCTGATAGTCGCTTTCCGCTATCAGCTTTTCAGTATTTCCGGTTTTCTCAAAAAAAGCGGTCAATTCTTATTGGCCTCATGGATAGCCAGCTTGGTTATTTTTATGGCTATTTCCGTTCTACCCGGCGATCCGGCCGAATATATGATGGGCTTACAAGCCAGTCCCCGCGCCCTAGCTGCCCTACAAACGGAATTCGGTCTCGATAAACCAGCGTATATCCGTTACATAAATTGGCTAACCCATAGCCTTCATGGCGACTTTGGAAGTAGTTTTAGCTACCATCTTCCTGCCAGTGATTTAATCGCAGAAGCGCTCAATATCTCGCTTCCTCTTGTTCTGGCTTCTTTCTGTCTTGCCGCGACCGCTGGCTTTTTCTTTGGCCTTGCCATCGCCTTTTTTCGCTTCCGCCCTTTACGGATTTTTCTACTGACATTGACACGGCTAGGCCTTTCTTTGCCGGCTTTTTGGATCGCTGTTTTACTGCTTTATGCCGGTCTTCATTACCATTGGCCTCTCACGCTGGAAAACACGCCTTCCCCTTTTGGCCTCCTGACCCAGCCTGCTTTTTACTGGCCAGTCATTGCGCTTGCATTGCCACAGGCCACATGGTTGGCGCGCGCTTTTAGCCAGCAATTACAGGGGATAGAACAAGAAGACTTCATCATGGCAGCAAGAGCGCGCGGATTATCCCGCTCCCAAGCGCTTCTTCGCCATGCGCTCCGCCATGCGTTACCGGCATTATTGCCCTTACTAGCCTTGTCTTTGCCCGCCTTACTGACTGGCAGCATCATTGTCGAAAATATCTTTTATCTTTCAGGATTAGGACGGCTTTTATTACAGGCTATTGCCGCCCGTGATCTGGTTCTGATACAGGCCATTGCTCTTCTGGTCGCTATGGTGACTTTATTCGCCCGCTTTATCAGCGATCTTTTGCATCTCGCAATTGATCCACGGTTAAAACAGCCATGATTTCCTTTTTTCGCTCTGCACCTTTTCTTTTGCGCTTTGTTTTATTCAGCCTTGTTCTATTGGCCTTGCTCATAGTCGGGAACGGCCTGCTTTATGGCCTCATTCCTCCCATGGATTTATCTGATCGGTTACAAGCTCCGTCATGGCATCATCTTTTCGGCACAGATGCTCTAGGACGTGATCTCTGGCACGAGACCTTTATGGCCGCCGGATGTTCCAGCTTGGTCGTCTTTCCGGCGGTGGCATTGGGCTTTACTGTGGGTGTCCCTATCGGCTTAATCGCGGCGATTAAAAAAGGCTGGGTGGGCGAAATGCTGATGCAGGCCAGTGATATCCTTTTTGCCTTTCCAGCCTTGATTGCGGCATTATTACTGCAATTATTATGCGGTGCTGGCGGGCAAAATGTGATGCTGGCCATTGCCCTTTATGCCATTCCGGTTTTTGCTCGTGTGGCCTGTAGCCATGGCCGCGTTATCGCCCGTTTGGATTTTATCGCGGCCGCCCGATTATCGGGGAAAGGGAGTCTTGCTCTTGCCTTTCATCATCTTCTTCCGAATATCATGCTTCCCCTTTTGACGCAGGCCAGCAGCCAATCTGCTTTTGCCTTTATCGCGGAAGCGGCCCTTTCCTATATCGGCATCGGCATTCAACCGCCCTTGCCTTCTTTGGGACGATTGCTGCTAGACGCGCAAAATCTTCTAAATATTGCGCCATGGCTCGCCTTTTGGCCGGGGGTTATGCTTTTCTGGCTGATTGCTTCTTGCCAGATGATTGGTGAAGGCCTGATCCGCTCTCAAGCAGACCATAGATTATGACATTTTTGGCGATCGAAAATCTGACGGTCAAAGCAAAAGACCGCTATTTGTTAAAGGATATCGGATTCCGTATCGGACGGGGTGAAATTGTTGCTGTCCTTGGTGAATCCGGTTCGGGGAAATCCACCCTTGCTCGCAGTATCTTGCGGCTTTTGCCTGAAAATCTGATTTTATCTGGCGCGCTCCGCGTTGGAAAAACCGATCTCATGCAGCTTCCTGAAAAACAGATGAATGACTGGCGTGGCCAAAAGATAGCTTTTATCGGTCAGGATTCTTTACGTTTTCTAGACCCGATGATGACTATTGCCCAACATATCCGCGAAGGCCTCAAGGAAAAATCGACAGAAAATAAACAGCCCTCTGCCATGACCAATGCCTTGGAACAGGTGGGACTTTCTCCCGATATCGCAAAACGCTATCCGCATCAGCTTTCCGGCGGACAAAGACAAAGGGCAGCTATTGCTATAGCCTTGGCGGCCAAACCGGCTTTGTTAATCGCGGATGAGCCCAGTTCTGCACTTGATATGCTGACTGAAGCGCAAATCATGGCGATTTTTGAAAAAGCCACGGGAAACCGTCAAACGGCTATTTTACTTATCAGCCATAATCCCGCCTTGGCGGTCAGAATGGCAGAACGCATCGTGGTTTTAAAAGACGGTCGCCTTGTCTCGAAAATGGCCAGCCGCCGTTGGTGGTCAAATCCAGCAGAGGCGTATAGTCAAGCGATCATCCAATCTTATCATCAGATTTTATCTAGCACGCCCTATGGAAAGGATGCCCCCAAACAATCCCAAAATCACCCGCCCATAATGGATAATCCGCGCCCCTTATTAAGACTGCAAAATCTTTCCTATCAGGAAAAAGACGATCATCGCCTAAAGGATATCTCGCTCGAAATCTATAAAGGCGAAAGGATTGCCATCATCGGGGAATCTGGTGCCGGGAAATCAACCCTACTCAAATTGATATCCGGCCTGCTGCCAGCATCATCCGGTGAAATTTTTTGGGAAAATCAGCCTCTTTCTTTTCAAAAGAAACAAGATCGCCTCGCTTTTTATCAAAAAGCACAAATGGTTTTCCAAGACCCGAACAGTAGTCTTGACCCGGCTTGGACAGTTGAAAAAACCGTCACCGAGCCCCTTGCGCTTTATCAGAAGAAAATATCCTCGGAATATCGGCAGCAAGCCTTGCAATCAGCCCTGAACAAGGCGTCCTTATCCCTCGATCTTCGGCATCGTTATCCGGCAACGCTTTCCGGCGGCCAAGGTCAAAGGGTGGCGATAGCGCGCGCCTTAGTGAACAATCCTGATTTACTGTTGCTGGATGAAGCCTTCTCGGCTCTGGATAGTGTCAATCGGGTTGAAATCGGAAAAGAACTGATGGCGCTCTCTGAACAAGAAAAAATGACTTGTTTACTGGTAACGCATGACCTTGCTTTTGCCCGTTTTTTTGCAACCAGAGTGGTGATTCTCCACCATGGTCATGTTATAGAAGAGAATAATACATATTCTATTTTCACCAAGCCTAATCACCCCTATACACAAAGGCTGATCGAAATATGGCAGAAAAATTATAATCTCCAAGCCTGAAAAGAATTAAGGTTTTTTAAAAAATAATAGATTATAACCTTCTTCCGCCTTTTTAAATCAGGCTTTTAAAAGGGCTTTTATCAATCAGGGATGACCAAACAGTTATGAAAGCAACGATCGAACGCGCGACTTTATTGAAAAGTCTTAGCCATGTTCAATCGGTAGTAGAACGGCGCAACACTATTCCGATTTTATCGAATGTGCTGATTGAAGCGGCCTCCAATGGTTGTGTAAAGCTGATGGCAACCGATCTTGATTTACAGGTCGTTGAAACCTTGTCAGCCGAAGTTGATACCCCCGGCGAAACCACGGTTTCGGCGCATATGCTTTTTGAAATCGTCCGTAAATTACCGGATGGTTCACAAATTCAGTTAAGCGCTGCCGATGGTAAAATGCTGATTGTTGCCGGTCGTTCGCGTTTCAGTTTGGCTACTCTGCCCCGTGATGATTTTCCGGTTATCAGTGAAAGCGAATTGCCAACCCATTTCGCTTTACCGACGGAAAGCTTGAAACAGATTATTGATAAAACCCGTTTCGCTATTTCGGTTGATGAAACGCGCTATTATCTCAATGGTATTTTCCTCCATGTTTTAAAGGATGAAAATGTCATGAAAGCGGCGGCCACAGATGGCCATCGCCTCGCCTGCGTGACTATTCCTGCGCCCGCCGGTGCCGAAGATATGCCGGATGTTATCATTCCGCGTAAATGTGTCGTCGAATTGCGGAAATTGCTGGATGAATGTGAAGACGAAATCAAAATTTCGCTTTCAGCCAGTAAAATTTGCTTTGACCTCGGTCATGCCATTTTAACGTCCAAGCTGATTGATGGCACCTTCCCTGATTATTCACGGGTTATCCCGACGGCCAATGACAAATTATTGAAAGTCAAACCCAAGGATTTGATGCAGGGCGTTGATCGCGTTGCAACCATTGCCAGCGAGAAAACCCGCGCGGTTAAAATGTCTATCGAAGCAGGGAAAATTTCGCTTTCAGTGACCAGCCCTGAAAATGGTATGGCTACCGAAGAAGTCTTGGGCGAATATGATGCCGATCCTTTGGATATCGGTTTTAATGCCCGCTATCTTCTTGATATTCTGGGGCAGATTGAAAGCGATCAGGCCGAAATTCATCTGGCCGAAGCCGCCGCCCCAACCCTGATACGGGATTCAGATCAATCAGCGGCACTTTATGTTTTGATGCCGATGCGCGTCTGATTATAGGTAAAAACTTACCATAAAAAAGCCGCCCTATTCGGGGCGGCTTTTTTGATGCGATATCGTTTAAAGACGGGCGCGAATACCGCCATAAAATGTCCGGCCTAATGTGCCGTAACGATAAGCGGTTTCATAATATTTGTCGGTTAAATTCTCGACCCGACCGAAAACAGTCAGATGCTTTGAAACCGGCATTTCCACCCGTAAATCATACAGGGTATAACCACGATTCATATGGGGATTCAGGCTATATTCGCTATGCACCGTATCCCATGATTTTGATGCCCAACGGACAGCAATTCCGGTAACAAGACCGAATTTCCAATGATAATCAGCCGAACCATTGGCGGTATTTTTAGGTCGTCTTGGTAATTGATAGCCGTAATCAACCCCTTCGGAACGATCCTTAACCGAAGTCCAAGTATAGTTACCGCTTAACGATACCCGTTTAATATCAAGGCTGGCATTGACTTCGACACCATGCGCTGTGCTGCGATTGATATTGTCATAATAGCCATAACGCGGGGTATTGGTATTCGGGACATAACAAATGGAAGGCAATGCCCCATAATAAGGACAGCTTAGATAGGCGATCAGATTATTGGAGGTTCTCTGAAAATAATCTGCGGCAATCGTCAAATGCTTATGAAAGAAACGCTGTTGAAAACCGGCATCCCAACCATGCGATTTTTCCGGTTTCAGATTCTGATTACCGTATTCACTATAGATTTGGTATAAAGACGGCGCGTTAAAACCTTCACCATAATGCGCTCGAAACAGGGTATTGTCGTTGTTAAACGCCCAAACACCACCGCCCGAAAATAGAACATTGCCGCCGAATTTCGAATGATGGTCATAACGGACACCGCCATCAACCGAAAAACCTTTAATAATCTTGCCTTTTATCTGGCCATAAACACTGTTGATATTGATGGTACCGCGCGTATCCGATCCACCATAAGCAGGTGAAGAACTTTTGATGCCACTCCGCTCATTTTCATAACCGAAAACCAGATCCCAGTTTTTGACCAAGGCAAGACTGCCCTGATATTCAAAGCGTCTGGTATGACCATTACCAACAAAAGTATCGGTATTATATGGCTCCATAGACGGGCTGATATCGTTTCTTTTGGTCTGGGTATAGCTATAGCCAAAACGGTTCCGTAACCGATTGTCGAATAAAGCGACATTCAAACCGGCATAGCCCATCCATTGCTCTTTATTTTCGTAATCTGACGTATCAGGCGTTCCATAGCTGCTATCGAGGTCAGTCATTGCCTTGGAATAATAGCCGCGTAAATCCACCGAAACTTCGTCAATCAATTTGATATTGACCCGTCCGGTTGCGGAACGGTTATGATAGCCATCTTGCTCATGCCCACCATAACGCGGACTGATTGCCGATATGCCTTTGGTATAGAAATTATTACCCGCCAAACGCCATGTAATCCGGTCACTTTTTCCACCGATAGCGGCACGGGCGTTAATGGTGCTATGTGATCCCATTTCAAGATCGACACTGCCACCCAACGGTTTCGTTGGCATTGCTGTCACAATATTGACGACACCACCGATGGCCTGACTGCCCCAAAGAATAGATTGTGATCCTCGCAACACTTCAATTCGGGATGTATCACCCGTCATCAATGTGCCGAAATCATAGCCATTATTGGTCGATGAAGCATCTGTCATCCGAACGCCGTCAATAACCATCATCGTCTGACCGGATTCAGCACCACGGATAAAGACCGATGTTGCGGTTCCGTATCCACCATTACGGGCAACTGTTACTCCGGGCGTTCTCACCAAAATATCGGAAATCGCCATGCCCTGACTGTGGTCAATGGCGGCCTTATCCAAAATAGTCACCTGCGAAGAAACCTGATCGGCTTTTTCTGGCGTTCTTGAGGCGGTCACCACCAAAGAAGGTTGATCGTTGCTGGCGACGGCCAAAGCATCGGCATCAGGGTCGGAAGCCTTAACCTCCTGTTTTTTATCCTGTCCCTTTTCGAGATTTTGTTTTTTTATTTCTTCTTTTTGTTTTCTAAGAAGTTTTTTATCGCCTTCACGCTCTGTTTTCGGCTGCCCCTGATAGGCTTCTTTTGCTAAAGCAGGCTGAAAAGAAACCAATCCCGTTGTTGTCAAAGCCAAAGTCGATAAAAGAAATAATCGCGCCATCTATCCCCCCTCTGTTACTCACAGCAAAACAGCCTCCAAACCGATTGGCTTGAAGGTCACTATTATCGTCCGTGCGAGGAGAATTTACCTCGTTCGACGGGAACGCCCTGTCCTGTCGTGGAACGATTACATAGGGTCGGTCTCCTGGCTCACAGCATCGAAACAACCGCCTTCCCGAATAGATTCAGTGGCTTTTTGGCGTTTCAACTGTTTACAGTTGCAGGGGCAGCCAAGGTTTTGCACCTTGTTCCCAATTTTCCTTCACTCGAAGGAAACCCTATGCAAAAAAATTTCCGTAGTCGGAAAGGCTAAGAGAGGTCAATCAATCTTGTTGGAACTGTCAATTTCTTCTTCAGACCGAGGAAATAGAGCCACTATCAGTCGTCCCTTATATGGTCTGACGTTGATCCTGATCTTTTGCTGTCTTTTTACCTCATCCGCAAACAGCACCGATAATAAACCACCTCGCCGTATTGTATCGCTGAATTTATGCGCAGACGAATTATTGGTTGCGCTGGCAGAGCGTCCTCAAATAGCCGCCCTCACTCGTTATGCCCGTAATCCCGATATGTCTTTGGTCTCAAAGGAAGCTCAATCCCTTCCTTTTACCTATGGCGGTGCCGAAGAATTGCTGCGCCTTCATCCTGATTTGGTCATCACCAGTAGCTATAGCCATGCCGAAATCCTGCCCTTATTAAAGGACAGACAGGTTAAAATTATCGACCTCCCTTTGGCGAATAGCCTAGCCGATATTATAGCCCAGATACGTATTGTTGCTTTGGCGGTCGGCCATCCCGAAAGAGGCGAAGCCGCCATCCAAAAAATGGAAAAGGAACTTCGGACATTACCGCCTCCGATGGGGCATGGCCGAACAGCCGCCTATTACCAGAGACAGGGCTATTTAAGCGGAACGGGCAGTCTGATTGATGATATGATGAAAAAGATTGGCCTAAAAAATCTGGCGAATAACCTTAATAAATCGGCTCTATCGCGGCTTTCGCTGGAAGAAATCGTTACCTATCACCCCGATTTTTTAATCATGGGGCAAAAAAGTTATTCAACGCAGGATATCGGCAGCCAAATGCTACAGCATCCTCTTTTAAAACAAGCGATTCCGGCCTCTCATCGGCTTTTTATCCCTGCCCCTCTGACCCTATGCGGCAGCCCACATTACCCGGAAGCTATCAAAATTTTGAATAAAGAATTGGAAACAATTGATCACCCATCGCGTTGACTTAACAAATCCGTTTTAAAGGCGGATCAACAGGCCCAATAAAAATTTCAGAGATATCTGATTTTTGTCCCGAAATAACGTAAAGCCTGATTACCCCTTTCAAAACAGGGGTCTTTTTTAAAAAATGTGGAGAGTTTCTGATGAACACTTCTACGCAAAAACCCGCTCATTTCGACAAGATTTCGATCAAAGGGATTGATAAATCCGCAACCCGTGTAGCGTTAGGCACATGGGCTATTGGTGGCTGGATGTGGGGCGGCACCGATGACGATGCCTCCATTAAAACCATTCATCGGGCGATTGATCTTGGTATCAATATCATCGACACCGCTCCGGCTTATGGCCGTGGCCACGCTGAAGAAGTCGTTGGTAAAGCCATCAAAGGCCAACGCGATAATTTGATTATTGCGACCAAAGTTGGCCTTGATTGGACTTTAACCCCCGACCAATCGATGCGCCGTAACAGTTCAGCCAGCCGTATCAAAAAAGAAATCGAAGATTCTTTGCGCCGCCTTGGCACTGATTATATCGACCTTTATCAGGTGCATTGGCCGGATCCGCTGGTTCCGATTGAAGAAACCGCAACAATATTGGAAGCCCTCAGAAAAGAAGGCAAAATCCGTTCTATCGGCGTTTCCAATTATTCCGTTCAACAGATGGACGAGTTCAAGAAATATGCCGAGCTGGCCGTTTCGCAGTCGCCTTATAATCTGTTTGAACGCGAAATAGACAAAGATATCCTGCCTTATGCCAAGAAAAACGATCTGGTCGTTTTAGGCTATGGTGCACTTTGCCGTGGTTTACTTTCTGGCAGAATGACGGCTGATCGTGCCTTTACAGGCGATGATTTACGGAAAACAGACCCGAAATTCCAGAAACCGCGCTTTGAACATTATCTGGCTGCGGTTGAAGAACTGAAGAAACTCGCCAAAGAGCATTACAATAAATCGGTGTTGGCTTTGGCTATCCGCTGGATGCTGGAGCAAGGGCCCACTTTAGCACTTTGGGGCGCTCGCAAGCCGGAACAGATCGACGGTATTGATGAAGTTTTTGGCTGGCAGATATCGGATGAAGATCTGAAACAGATTGATGCTATTCTGGCCAAGAATATCCCCAATCCTATCGGTGCAGAATTTATGGCACCCCCGCCACGCGATAAATAAGAGCGGATATAAAACAAGCCGTCACTGTCGCAAGACAGGGCGGCTTTTTTATGTCTGATACAAGCTGGAGCGGGCGAAGGGAATCGAACCCTCCTAGCTAGCTTGGAAGGCTAGTGCATTACCACTATGCTACGCCCGCTTACCAGAGGCCACTTCCTTACCGATTTCTTTCAAAACAGGCAAGGGGTAAATTTTAAAGTAATCGTCGACTTTCATTGATTTGCCACAAAAGCAAAGCAGGAACGCCAATAGAAATATCACGCGCCCTTTTCAAAAGAGATAAAGCGATCATTTCTGCTCCCGTCAGCCCAAAAAGTGGTGCCATCAGGATATAAGCCCCTTCTTGAAGACCGATTGCTCCCGGAACAATAAAAGCTGCACTGCGCAAGGCAAAAATCAGGCTTTCGATGGTCAAAACAGCGGTTAGAGAAACCTGAACCCCCATAAAACGCAAGGCCACCCATGCACTCGAGGCTCCGACCACCCACGCCAACATATTAAAGGTAAAGGACGCCAATAACTTCATCGGCTGGTGATAAATTTCGGTCATTTTATTCGAGACATCTCGAATATTATCACCGGCACCAGGCACAATTTTTTCAGCCAAACTGCCCGCGACATTCAAAATAGGCCGCTGGAAGAGAATAAATAACAGCAAAATGACAACGATCACGCCCAATCCGGCATAGGATAAAGGCTGAATTGACATCGCCTTTCCGCCGCCGAAATAATAAAAAGAGATCGTGCCAACCCCAAACAGGGTGAAAATGAGCTGCGAAGCCATTTCTGCGGTCATATCGACAATCATCGAGGCATAGACCAACTGAAAAGGCAAACCCGCTCCAGTCAATGTTCTGGCACCCAGAATGATGCCACCAATTTGAGAGAAGGGTAGAATTTCACTTGCCGCTTCTCTGATCGTCCGTCCCCATGAAAATAACGGCATTTTCCGCAGAGATTGGTTCGGCGTCACCGAAAACCACGCCGCACCCAAAAGGAGCAACACGATCACCGAGAAGAAACAGAAAAGCAAAAAACCTTCGACACCGATGCTGGCAACCGCTGAAAAGATATTATGGAAACCGATCCGGTGCATAAAATAAAGAGCCAGAATAAAACCAGTCAGACTTGCTGCCAGAATTATAATGCGGCTCCATGGTTTATCTTTATTTTTGCCGGTCATGAAGTGAAGTAGCCACGCTCTTATGAAAAGAGCCGCCCAAGATTTTAAGCGGCCTATGGGACGAACCCGAAAATGATAGAAAGGGTCTATTCCATAGAGAGGCCAAAATCGCAAGTTTGATTAACAGAAAAGCAGGCCTTTTAACCTTTTTAAAAGACCTGCTCCTATTTTTTCAGCTTTTAATAATGAGGCTTAAAGCCGTTATTTCCCGAGAAAATCAGAAAAATTACCCAGCTCTATCTGACGCTCTTTCAGGGCTTTTTTGACGGCTTCATCGGTCAAAGCATGCCATTCTTCAATGGATTCATAGCCTTGAGCATGACCTTCATATTCATCACTGACCGCAGGATGGACATAAATTTCACTCAAGCCTTCCGGCAAATGCTCGATCAAGCCTAACATTCTGTGCGGGGTCATATGCCCCGTCCATGCAATGCCAAAAGTCTGATCAGGCACAAGAAGGCCGGCATTAACCGAGCGTTTCCGAATACCATAAGCCCAAGGCATTGCGACATAATCGGGCAGATGACGGGTAACCGGTTCAATCTCGGCTAAAATATTGATCGGTTCGACGGGCGCACGCATAGCCTTCAAACCATAACGACGACCAATCGCTAAAATGAGATTGGAAATCGTCGGATGAAGGTGAAAATGCTTATGGGCATTAACATGGTCAAGTTTCAGACCCGTTGCAGCAAAAGCGCTAAATTGGGCGTTGATTTCGCGCACCAACTGCCGCCGAACACCGGGGCGAAAGAAGATATCGACACCGGCTCTCACCATATTGCGGCGAAACATACCATCTCGATCAACGAGATCCGGTATTTCATCAGGTGGTAGAACCGGACGACCTTCGACCAGAACCAGATGAAGACCAACCCCCAATTTAGGGAGTCTTCTGGCACGTTCGACCGCATCAAAGGCAGCCGGAGCGCCCACCATCAGACTAGCCGCCGTCAACACGCCATCGATATGCGCCTTTTCCACTGCCTCATTAACAACGGTAGCAGCTCCGAAATCATCAGCGGTGACGATCAGCTTTTTCACTTCTTTACTCCGTTTTTAGCAAGCTTCTTTCCGTTCCCGCAGGAACTGGAAGAACTCAACACCTTCGCGCAACCGGCGTTTCATCATATCAAAGTCACGAACCATTTCGTTGACAATCGAGAAGACTTTACCGGGGCGGAAATAAAAGCGCTTATAGAAAGTCTCAACTGAACGGAAGATTTCTTCATGACTTAAATGCGGATAGCTCAAAGGCGCGATCTGGACACCATGTTCATCCACTAATTCAGCATGTGACTGGTCAAGCCAGCCATTTTCGATGGCCTGTTTATAAAGCAAGGTTCCCGGATAGGGAGCCGCCAAAGAAACCTGAATGGTATGCGGATTGATTTCACAAGCCCATTTAATGGTCTGTTCAATGGTTTCGCGGGTTTCGCCCGGCAAGCCCAAAATGAAGGTGCCGTGGATAGCAATACCCAGATCATGACAATCGCGGGTAAATTTCTCGGCTGTTTCGACCCGCATCCCTTTTTTGATATTATGCAGGATCTGCTGGTTACCGGATTCATAACCGACCAATAAAAGACGAAGTCCGTTATCTTTCAGAACCTTCAAGGTTTCATAAGGCACGTTGGCTTTGGCGTTACAAGACCATGTAACCCCTAATTTACCCAATTCGCGGGCAATCGCTTCGGCACGGGGACGATCATCGGTAAAGGTATCGTCATCAAAGAAGAATTCTTTTACCTGCGGGAAGGTCTTCAGCGCATATTTGATTTCTTCAATCACATGCTCGACGCTGCGAGTTCTATATTTATGCCCGCCAACAGTTTGCGGCCACAGACAGAAACTACAATGCGACTTACAACCGCGTCCCGTATAGATCGAGATATAAGGATGTTTCAGATAACCGATGAAATATTTCTCGATTTCAAGATCACGCTTGTAAATCGGAGTCACAAAGGGCAGCTCATCCATATTCTGAAGCAAAGGCCGATCCGCATTATGGACAATTTCGCCTTTGTCATTGATATAGCTCAAGCCGAGAATTTCTGACCAATCTTTGCCATCGGCGACATCTTTGATCGTGAAATCAAATTCGTTACGCGCGACAAAGTCAACGATACCCTTGGCATCTTTCAGGCTTTTATCAGCCTCGACCGCGACTTTTGCCCCGATGAAGCCGATTTTCATCGCCGGATTGACTTTTTTAAGAGCCGCTGCGGTTTTGACATCGGACGCAAAGCTAGGAACCGAGGTATGCAAAATCGCCAAATCATAATCCGGCGCGATGGCCAAAACTTCCGGCAATTTCGTGCCATGCGGCGGGGCATCAATCAGCTTTGAATCTTTAATAAGAGCTGCAGGCTGTGCGAGCCAGGTCGGATACCAGAAGCTCTTGATTTCACGGCGAGCCTGATAACGGGAACCAGCCCCGCCATCAAAACCGTCAAAAGACGGTGCCTGCAGAAAAAGCGTACGCATCATTATAAAAAGGACTCCTATTTGCGCGAAATGCGCCCGTCAGAATGCAACGTAAGTTCCATTCCCTGCCAATCAACAGAAGAGATAAAGAAGGTCGATAAAAATATTCCGAAAGAGAGTAAATCGCGAAAAGGCAGCTGTAATAACGCGTCCATTCGTGAAACTCCAGTCACCCTATTTATACGCCACCCCAATAACCAGCGGGAAGCCAAAGCAAGACAAAAAACCGGCCAGCTCACCCATCCATTTGTTAACATCAGTCCGATAAAGGCCAAAGGCACGGGATAAGTGACCGCACTTCCGAAAAAGCCGACCGGATTAATATCCCTGATTGTCGCTGACCATCGCAATTCATGCCGAACAAGGGATGAAAAACTTGTTTCTGTGCAGCTATGCGTCAAAATAACCGGTATTACTTCAACTCTTAATCCCAACGCCCTGACTTTTGCACCTAAAACATAATCATCTGCCAGAATATTGGCGAGGCTGTTAAATCCGCCAATCGCTTCCAACGTCTCGCGTTTTATGGCAATCGTTGACCCCATACAAGGGTTAGCTTTCCTAAGAGCAACGCCTACCATAACTGACGGTAAAAAATTATAGTCAATATTGGCGGCAGACAGCCGCGACCAATACCCGTTATCGCCTCTTCCGTGATAAAGGCAGGTCACTGCCCCGACATCTTTCTTTTCAAGCGCATGAACCACCTGACGGATATAACCTTCAGGTACACTCATATCGCTATCACTGATAATCAAAATATCATGGCCGATATGCGCCGTGATATTGATAAGATTGGAAATCTTGGCATTAGTGCCATGACTTTTGCTATCAACAATCAACCGGACAGCTGTCTGATTACTGGTAGAGGCAATCTCTCTTACGGTCTCACCTGCCGGATCATCAGGATTCTGGATCCCGCAGAGCATTTCATATTCTGCCGGATAATCTTGTTTCAGAAAGGTCAAAAGATTTTCTGTCAGAGCAGGTTCGTCACCATGCAAAGGCTTGACCAGCGAAACAGAAGGCCATGCCTTTCTCTTGATCACTTCTTTTTGTTGCCACCACAGCACGACAATCGCGGCCAGAATGGTATAACCCACACCGGCCAACGCCATAAGCAGTGCCAGACTGCCTATAATTGTCAAAAGGACATGCAGGATGGTTATCATTGTTTAATCCTGATCATGAACCGTTCTTATGCCTTTCTGGCCTTATGTCTGTGTCAAATCGGACGCCGCTGTATAAACAGGCAGCGTCTTAGAAAGAATCTACATATTTATCCAGAACATCCAGATAAGCTGCGACGGTTTGATCCGGAAGAAATGATCCGAGAAAACTGTTTCTGGCAATTTCAACGAAATCAGCCGCTTTTAGGCCGCAATATTCAGCCAAGGCTTTGTAATTATCATTTACATATCCCCCAAAATAGGCGGGATCGTCCGAGTTTATAGTAACTCGAAGCCCTTGGCGCAACAGATAGGGTAACGGATGATTGCGAAGGTCAGGCACAACCTGTAATTTCTGATTTGAAAGCGGACAAATCGTCAAGGCAATGGCCGAACGCGCTGCCCGCGTCATCAGCAAACGATCTTCGGTAATCCGGTTGCCATGATCGATCCGATCAATATTCAGGATGTCCAAAGCCTCTTTGATATAGGAAGCATCGCCTTCTTCACCGGCATGTGCAACCAGCTTCAATCCTTTTTGACGGGCTTCGGCAAAAACATGGCGGAATTTTGAAGGCGGATTACCGACTTCAGAAGAATCAAGACCGACGCCGGTAATCTTGTCGAGGAAGGGTTCAGCCATCCGCAAGGTTGCAAAGGCCGATTCCTCATCCAGATGCCGCAGGAAACACATAATCAGCTGAACCGACATGCCTAATTCGGCTTCGGCTTTGGTAACAGCTGCCAACAAACCATTCATGACGACATTGAAAGGAATACCGCGCTCTGTATGGCTCTGGGGATCAAAAAAGATTTCACTATGAAGGACATTGTCGCGATGCGCCCGATAGAAATAGGCCATCGCCAAATCACAGAAATCTTCTTCAGTTTTTAAAACATTGGTTCCTTGATAATAAATATCAAGAAACTCTTGTAAGTTGTTGAAATTATAGGCAGCTTTTACGGATTCAACATCAGGAAAAGGTAAGGTAACCTTATTCCGCTTGGCCAATTCAAACATCAATTCAGGTTCAAGGCTTCCCTCAATATGCAGATGCAACTCTGCCTTCGGCAAAGCCGCTATAAATTTTATAAGATTATTCATGTAACATACTCAAATTTAATAGAAAATCGTCAACCCTCAAGAGGCGGGTATATGATCGCGATACTGATCCCAATGGGAGGCTATCTCGCTCACAACCTTGTTCCCAACGGTAAAGGCGGCATCCAAAGCCGACTGCATGCCAGAAAGCTCACTGCCTTCATGCGCCAAACTCGCAGCAGCATTACTGCCGCTTGGCTGGAATGTATAATTGGCACCCGTTCGTAACATCATGACCCGATTATAATCGGCACGGCCTTCTTTAGATAAAACAGCAATGGCTCTCGCAATACCGCTATCTTCCATGCCGGTCATCACAAAATTTCCACTGCCATCCGTCCAATAAGACACCCATTTTTCGATATGGCTATTTGATAAAACGCCATGCCAAAAAGCCTGCCCTGTTGCCTCGTCACCTTTGACAATTTCAGGCGGGCGCAGTGCGGCTTTATAGGCGGGATAGCCTGATCTTATTTTTTGCAAGGTGGCATTATCCGGCAAGGTTATTTGTGCGGTTTGCTGATAAGCCCAATTCTGCAAGCCTTTATTCAAGGCAAAAAGATTATGTGAATTATCGGGGCGCGGGGTTTCATAAGGCCGCTTTTTATCCCAAGGGATTGATCCGGTTGACCAATCAGACGGCATCTCTCTGGGGTCGATCCAATAGCTGAAATCGCTATCAACGACATTACCAATCCACGCCGCGGATCCAATGCTTGACGCATTGGGATTAACGCCCGCAATCGCTGCCACTAACCAATAAGCATGGGACAAATCAAAACGGTCATCATGTCCCAAAGCCATAACCGAAGTCGCGGCCTGCCCTGTTCCCATGCCGGTATTGATCGCCAGAACACCCGTCTTCGGGTCAAAACGGAGATTTCTAGGCGCGGCAGGAAAATCAATTTTTTCAGGCAGGATATTCGCCCAAGCCTGAAATTCTCCTGCTTTGTCGCCTTGGTCTTCTCCGATTTCAAAAGCAGTCAGAACAACCACCCGAACCGGAATTTTTACTTGTGGACAGGGACAGGCTTTCTTTTCAGAAATCACCTTTTTCGGGACAACCACGCCACCGCTTTTCCCAGCTGCCATAGCCGGCGCATAGAATAAAGCCAGCCCCCCTAAAAGGGCGGCTATTTTTTTATATCGGCTTATTTTCATCCCGTTATCCCCTCGCCAGATAAACAAAACGGCCAATAAACAAAGCCGCTAACAGACAGAGCAACCAATCGTCTTTTTTGAGCTTACCCTTGGCTATTTTCAAAGCCGTATAGGCAATAATGCCAAAAGCCAGACCATTCGCGATGGAAAAACTCAAAGGGATAACAATCAAGGTCAAAAAGGACGGCAAGGCTTCTTCGATATTATTCCAGTCAATTTCAATCAATGGAGCCATCATCAGTGACCCGACCAGAATAAGCGCGGGGGCTGTTGCTCCAATCGGAATAATCTGGGCATAGGGCGCAACCCATAACATGCACAGAAACAATAACCCCACGACAACCGCGGTTAAACCGCTTCGACCTCCGGCCTGTACCCCTGCCGCACTTTCAATATAAGATGTGACGGTAGAGGTGCCCGATAAAGCACCAACCAAGGTCGCAATCGCATCGGTTAACAGCATCCGGTTCAAATTGGGAATAGTGCCGTCTTTATCCATTAAACCGGCTCGTTTTGTCACCGCAACCAAGGTGCCGATATTGTCGAACAGATCAACAAATAACAGGATGAACAAAATCTCGATAATGGCCGAACCGAAATTATGACCGCGAAATAAAGCCCCCTTAATATCAAGGGCAAAGGCCGTTTTACCTAACATGGCGGGGCTATAATCACTGCCCGAAAAATGGACAAAACCGGATAAGATACCGATGAAAGTTACGGCCAAAATACCGATCAGGATAGCCCCCCTCACCCGATAAGCCATTAAAATAGCTGTCAGAAGAAGGCCGCCTATCGCTAACAGCGTTTGCGTATTACCGAGCGATCCCAAAGTTACCAAACTTGATGGGCTGGCCTGAATAATGCCGGCATTTCTAAGACCGATAAAGGCAATAAAAAGCCCGATACCGCCCGCCGTTGCCGAAAAAAGAGAATGAGGAATGGCTTTGATAATCATTTGCCGAATACCGGCAAAAGTCAGAAATAGGAAAATCGCCCCTGACAGGAAAACGCATCCCAAGGCTTGTGTCCAAGGGATGCCCATCTGCCCAACAACGGTAAAGGCGAAATAGGCATTCAGCCCTAATCCGGGTGCCAAGGCCAAAGGCGTATTGGCATAAAAACCCATCAAAAGACTGGCAAATCCGGCCGCAAAACAAGTGGCAGCGGCGACTGCGGCATAAGGCATGCCCGCCTGTGCCAAAAGGGTCGGATTGACCACAATAATATAAGCCATGGTTAAAAAGGTCGTTAAACCTGCCATGACTTCGGTGCGAATAGTTGTCCCGCGTTCTGTCAGCCTGAAATAGCGGTCAAGCCATTGTTGCATGATATCCCCCATTTCCGCCATTCGTTACATTATATTGCCAAGAACTGACAGGACTTTGTCGCCTTGATCCAAAATTTTTCAAAAGAGAATGTAAAGCATTAAAAAAAGAGACAATATCTTTTAATAAATCACCACATAACATATTGAAAAATAAATATTTTTCTTCAAATAATTGCGGATTAAACCGATATTTCGCAATCGTTTTTGACATAATTCAGGACACCAATAAACCGGCTAAGGTCGCACTCATTAAATTGGCAAGAATGGCGGCGACTAATGCTCGTCCACCCAATCGGGCAATTACAGGCCGTTGCTGCGGCACGATCCCGCCTATCACGGCCATTTGAATGGCAATCGATGAAATATTAGCAAAACCACACAGCGCAAAAGTCACAATAGCCATGCTATGAGGAGACAAATCGGACGTTATTTGGCCAAAATGGATATAGGCAATAAACTCGTTCAGAATAACTTTTTCACCCATCAGACTACCAGCAACGCCTGACTCTGCCCAAGGCACCCCCATCAACCACATAACAGGGCGGAAAGCCGTGCCGATCAAACTTTGAAAGGTCACATCCGGCCAACCAAACCAGCCTCCAACCATCTGGCAGATTCCATTTGCCATAGCCATCAAGGCAACAAAGGCCATGACCATTGCCCCAACAGCCACAGCCAGCTTGACCCCTTGTTGGGCGCCTTCGGCGGCGGCCATAATAATATTGGCTGATTTTTTCTGATGAGGTGCAATTTTTTCTTCAAAATCACCGGCATCGCTCAAATCGGGCATCATCATTTTGGCCATCATGATACCGGCGGGCGCTGCCATCAAATTCGCCGTTAACAGATAATCCAACCGAATACCCATCTGGGCATAAGCGGCCAATAACGTGCCGGCAATGCCACTCATCCCCGTTACCATAATGGTGAAAAGCCTTTCGGGCGGCAATTCAGCCAAATAGGGTCCCACGACCAAGGGGGATTCACTTTGTCCAACGAAAATATTGGTTGCGCAATTGATGGCTTCAATCCGCCCGATCTGGGTCAATTTCTCAATCGCCCCCCCGATCCAACGCACCAAAAACTGCATCAAGCCAAGATGATAAAAAATAGAAATCAGAGAAGAAAAAAAGATCAAAACCGGCAAAGCCTGCATCGCAAAATTATGGCCCAAAGGCGATGTCGCCAAAGGGCCAAAAAGGAAAGCCGAACCGGCTGACGCATATCCGATAAAATTATTCACAAAGCGGGCAATCGCCGCCATCATATTTTGCCCGAAAGGGACATAAAGGATAAGAATAGCAAGGATAATCTGCGTTAAAAATGCCCCAAAGACCTGTCGCATTTTGATTTTTCGGCGGTTCGACGACAAGCCGAAAGCAACCAGAATAAGGCATAATGCGCCCATCATGCCCGTTAGACGTTCTGTAAAAATAGCCCCTACCCCTTTAAATTACCTGCCTTCGTTTCTTCTATACGAAGGCAGGCATCTTCGGGAAGACTGTTATCCCTGTTTTCCTTGCTTTTTCTTGGGCGCTGGTGCCAACCAGATCACCGAAGAAGCCACAACAAAAACCATCGTGCTGATAAAGAAAATATGGGTCGTTGATAGCGCATAAGACTGCGTATCCACCAAAGCATCGAAAAAAGCTCTGGCTTTCAGGGTATTTTGCCCACCCATTTGCAGAACGGGCAAGATGGCATTCGGGGTCGGAATGACATTGGCCAATTCATTATGCATTTTACGGGCATAATCTTCCCAAACCGTGGTTGACCAAGAGGTTCCGATAGCCCCCGCCAAAGTTCTCAAAAAGTTCATGAGACCCGCGGCAGAAGTCGTTTCTTCCGGCAACACGGAAGATAAAGCAAGGGTCGTCAACGGGACGAAGAAGAAAGGCATCCCGATACCCTGCAAAAATTGGGGAACCGCAAATATCCAATAGCTGCTATTGGTATCCCAAAAAGTGCGGAGCGCCGTGCATCCTCCCAGCCATAAAATACCGAAACTGACAAGAATACGGGCATCAACCTTACCGCTTAACTTTGCAACGATAGGAGAAAAACATACCGCCAGAATACCCGACATAGCGGTCACAAGACCGGAATCGGTTGCGGTATAGCCCATAACACGTTGAAGCCACTGCGGAATAATCACGGCCGAAGCGAAAAACACCCCGAAACTAAAGGATAGGGACAGAACACTGATCGTAAAGCCGCGATGCCGGAAGATCTTAAGATCAACGATCGGTTGTTTTTCGGTCAGCTCCCAAATCACGAAAACAACGAAGCCGATTGCCGCCAGAATAAGCAGGGTGACAATCATCCGGCTGCTCAACCAGTCGTGATCGTGACCAAGGTCAAGGGCAATCTGGAGACAAGCGATCCAGATAACCATGATAGTGAGGCCGCCCTTATCAATATATTCTTTCAGGGTGCGGGTTTCGACACTCCGTAACAGAGCAAAAACACCCATGGCACAGATAATCCCGATAGGAATATTGATATAGAAAATCCACGGCCACGACCAGTTATCACTTAACCAACCACCCATAATAGGGCCAATAATTGGCGCGGTAATAGTCGTCATTGCCCAAATACCCATCGCTTGCGCATGCTGCTCTTTTCTGAACACACGCAGCAAAAGCGTTTGAGTAATTGGCATCAACGGGCCACCGAAAAAGCCCTGCAAACAACGGAAAATCAACAGAACCATCAGGCTATGCGAAAAACCGCACAAGCAAGAGAAACTGGTAAAACCAATAATCGAAATAAAGAACAAAAGCACGGTGCCAAAACGACGGGAAAGCCATCCCGTCAATGGCACACAGATAGCTTCTGCCACCGCATAAGAGGTAATAACCCAAGTGCCTTGGGAGTTAGAAACCGCAAGGTCTCCAGCGATATGAGGCACCGAAACATTGGCAATGGTTGTATCAAGCACAACCATAAAATTGGTCAAAGCCAGAATGATACAGGCAATGGCCTGTTTAGAACCAGACAGAAGACCTTCCGCCGAGGCGGGCTTCCTTTGATCATCGGGAGGACCAAAGGAAAAACCCGCAAAAAAGTCATGAAAGCGATGACTAATTTTTTGAAGAAAGGTCAATGTCAGCCTCCATCGACAAACCCACGCGCAACGGATGGGCTCTCAATTCCTTGGGATCAAGGGCAATACGGACAGGCAAACGCTGAACAACTTTGATCCAGTTACCCGTCGCATTCTGGGCAGGGATAAGAGAAAAGGCAGAGCCGGTGCCGCCTGAAAAACCGACGACATGACCGTGATAGACGACATCACCACCGTAAAGATCAGATTTGACCGTTGCCGTCTGGCCAACCTTGACCTTGCCAAGCTGGGTTTCTTTGAAATTGGCATCGACATAAATCTGTTCGATCGGCACAATGGTTGCAATCGGGGTGCCGACATTGACACGCTGACCAACCTGAACTTGCCTTTGGGTCACAACGCCTGCCATAGGGGCGCGAATTTCAAGACGACTATTGTCTAAACGCGCCTGATCCAAGGCAGCTTTGGCGGCACGAACTTGCGGGTTGGTGCTGACCGTTGTGTTTTTAATCAAAGCCTGATTGGCTTCAAAATTACCGATTGCTTCTTCTTTTGCGGCATGAGCCTGATCGACAGCAGCATGACTTTGCAACAAAGCCGCCCGTGCTTTTTCCAAAGCATTAGAAATAGCCGTCATTTCATCCCGTGACACAGCACCGGATTCAACTAAGGAACGACGACGGTTATAGTCGGTTTCTGCCCGATGATAGGTTGACTGCGCGGACAGGTAATTGGCTTCAGCTTGCTCGACATTAGCCTGCTGCGCAACAATAGCTTGGGACAAGGCATCACTGCTAGCCGAAGTCTGTCCGAATTTTCTTTCTGCTGCTGCAAAATCAGCTTCAGCCTTTGCTAAAGAAATCTTTTGGTCATCGGGATTAAGACGAACCAGCAAATCCCCTTTTTGAACCTGTTGGGTATCGGAAACAAAGACCTGCGCGACCGGCCCCGAGACCAAGGCCATGACCTGCGCGGATTCAGCATTAGTATAAGCGTTGTCAGTTGACGCATGACGGGAACCGACCAAGAAATACCAGATACCATAGATAATCGCGATCACGATCAGCAGAATAGCTAGAGAGCGTAACCAGCGTTTTCTATTGGATTTATTCTGTTCATCCGGCTCGGAAGCGGTATTCTGGGTAGCGTCCTGTTTATCCAATGACAGCTTGCTGTCACCCTGATCTGCGGCGGCCTGAACCGTGGTATTGTTATCTGCCATAGTTGTCACTCACAAAAAAAGTTATGCTGCCGTAAAACCGCCACCCAAAGCCTGAATCAAAGAGACATCAAGCTGGAAGGCTCTCGCCCGAAGATCGGCGACTGCTTTTCTCAGGGTCAGGACGTTTTCCTCCCCCTGCAAAACCTCGATATAGGTCACGAGACCGCTTTTATAGCGGTTTGCTAACACATTATAGGAAAGTTCGGCATGATTAAGGGCTTGAACCGTTTGGTCAAGCTGAAGATTAAGTTGTTTTTGACTGGTTGCCGCATCAGCGACCTGCTGCAACGCCTGTGACAAGGTTTTGTCATAGCTGGCAACGGCTTCCTGATAGGTCGCCCATGCCTCGCGATATTGACCGGACAGGCTGCCACCTCTGAAAATAGGGAGATTAAGTGCCGCACTTGCCGCTCCCAAAGCCAGACCATGGGTAGCCATATGCTCCAAAGCGCGCGTCTGATAACCGACAATACCGTTTAGGCTGACATTGGGATAAAATTGGGTTTTTGCTACTTTGACGCGATAGCCGGCGGCTTCCGCTGTCAAACGCGCGGCCACAATATCAGGCCGCCGCCCCAAAAGATCCAAAGCCGCATTATCCGGCAAACCGACTGCCCGCAATTTCACAGATTGAGGCCGCGTGATCGCCATACCGCGATCAGGCCCTGCCCCCATCAAAGCGGCAATCTGATGCCGAACCAGATCAATGGATTCCTGATTAGCCGTCAGATCAGCTTGGGCATTAGCCAGCCTTGCACTGGCATCTTGCATGGCTGAATCATTATCCAACCCATGCCCCAATCTTTGCTGGGTCAATTCCAATACATGGCTACGGACAGCCAATGTCCGATTTAGAACCTGCCGTTCTTCAAATAAACGAGACAGATTGGCATAGGCCGCCGCGATACTGGTCGTCAGGGTCAAAGCGGCTTCATGGGAATCCACGATGGCCGCTTTTGCTTCCGATGTGGCCGCTGCCAATTTGGCGCGATATCCACCCCAGATATCAATATTATAACGAATAGTCAGGAATGATGATCCGCCATCACCCCAATCTCTGAAATTATCACCACCAGCGGAAGGGCTGCCTGACTTACCTTGCGCTTCCTTAATACCCTGCCGGATTTCCTGATCCCGCATTAAATGACCGGCACCCGTTCCGACAAACCCATTCACCGAAGGCAGCAATCCAGCCCCTGCTCTTTGCTTGCTACCGGCCGCCGATAAAATGCGTGCCTTAGCAATCGCCATATCCGGCGCTTTTGCCAAAGCCTCGGTCATCAATTGGTCAAGCTGGGGATCACCATAAGACTTCCACCAACCTTCACCCGGCCAAGCGGAACCATTACCGGCAAGGGATTGCGCCGTTGCATAATCATGCACGTCTTTTACTTTTGGCGCTTTTCCCAATTTGGGAATTGAGGCACATCCTGTCAGCAATAGCGCTGCTACAGAAATACTGGTAATGAGTGGTCGTTTAAGATGCATAAATTCTTCCGTACTAGATAGTACAACTTTTTTCTTGTGCGCGAAGGTGGTTTTTGTCAAGGGAAAAACCGTACCATAGAGTATTTTACATTATGGAAATTATGAATATATCAAAGCAGTATAAAGGTACTGATCGCCGAGAAGCTATTCTGGAAGAGGCAAAACGCTTTTTCCTTGAAAAAGGATATGCTGAAACTTCCATGTCAGCGATTGCGGCCAAAGTCGGAGGATCAAAGGGGACGTTATGGTCTCATTTTCCTTCAAAAGAAGCCTTGTTTCGGGCTGTGATTGAACGGCTGGCGGGTGAATTCCACAAAGTCTATACAGATTTGCTTAATCCACAAGCTGAAATTGAAATTACGCTGAACCAATATGGCTGTCATTTCTGTCGAAATATTATCGAACCTGATAAAAGAGCCTTGTTTCGACTAGCAATTGTTGAATGTTGGCGTTTCCCCGAAGTCGGAAAAATTTTTTACGAAGCAGGGCCTCAAACCGCCATGCGGAAATTGGCATCCTATTTTGCTTCAGCCATGGAAAAGAAACAGATCCGTCAGGAAGACCCTGAATATGCGGCCTCTTTCTTTCTTCACTCTCTATGCGCGCGCAGTAAAGCTTCCAGACTTTATAATATCCCCCAAGAAAATCTCGCGAATAAAGAAGAAATCGAGGCCGATGTTAGTCAGATTGTTTCTCTTTTTCTCAAGGCTTACGCGCCTTAATTCGCTTCTATTTTTTGCCTTTTCAAAAATCTAACGCCTGTCTCTGATTTTCCCACTCTCCCGAAAGAAGTTTTGATGCAGCTTGCCTTTACGCACGGACAAATCGTTACACCAGATACGATATTGACCGATCACAGTCTGTTAATCGAAAATGGCGTGGTAAAAGCCATTACCGATCAACCGCTGCCTTGCGATATCCCAACCATAGACCTGCATCATCAGATCCTTTTGGCAGGCTTTATTGATATTCAGGTTAACGGCGGTGGCGGCTGCCTTTTTAACGATCATCCTGATGTAAACTCTATTTCAAAAATTGCGGCGGCACATCGTGCTTTTGGCACCACATCTTTACTACCCACTTTGGTCAGTGAAGAGACGACAGTGATCGAAAAAGCCGTTCATGCCATTGAAGACGCTATTCAGGCTGGCATTAAGGGCATTGTCGGCCTTCATATCGAAGGGCCTTTTATTGCAATGACGCGGCGTGGCATCCATGCAGCCAGCAAAATCCGTCCGATCAGTGAAGAAGATATCAACTTCTTATGCGACAGCGCCCGAAAGAATAAGGATAATTTCCGAATTCTCCTGACCTTAGCACCGGAAACAATGGATGCCTCAATCATCACCAAGCTGACAGAGGCTGGAGTGATTGTTTCTATCGGTCATTCGGACAGTGATTACGGAACCGCCATGAAGGCGATTAAGGCTGGCGCAAGCGGCTTTACCCATTTATTTAATGCCATGTCTCAAAATACCAGCCGTGCGCCTGCCGTTGTCGGTGCCGCCTTGGATAGCGATAACAGCTATGCGGGCATTATTGCTGACGGGGAACATGTCCATCCGTCAAATATCCGTCTTGCTTACAAGGCAAAGGGCGCTGACCATTTAATGTTGATAACCGATGCCATGCCCTTAACGGGATGGGAAGAAGATCATTTCCTGTTGCAGGGACAGATGATCTATCGCCGCGATGGCCGGATTACCGATGATAAAAACGTGCTGGCAGGTTCTCTGCTCGATACGGCAACGGCTTTTGCCAATATGATCAAAATGACGGATATTTCATTGGTTGAGGCCTCTCGCATGGCCTCTCTGACCCCAGCCCGTTTTCTGGGACTGCAAGATCGCGGCAGTATAGAAATCGGGAAAAGAGCTGATCTCGTTGTTATGGATGAAGCGCTAAAACTACAATCCGTCTGGATATCCGGCGAAAAATACTAGGCCTTTCTTAGAAAGGCCCATGTGCCGCAATCAGTTTTTGCCGTTCGATCGTCATTTGGGGAGCCGATTTTTTGGGCAAAGCACGGGCAGCCTTCACTTCGGCAGCCGTAAAAGGCTTGATCTGCGGCATATTTTGCAAAGACATGATATAGTTTAATGCCCCCGCTATATCTTCGTCTTTCAAAGAACCCAGCGGCGTCATCACCCCCAAAAAGGGCATATTATCGACCACAACACGCCCCGCCATACCGTTAAAGACAACCGAAAGCATATACCGACGACCATCTTCAAACGTAGCGATCTTGCCAATCCGGTTGCTTAATTTTGGGGCAAGATTAGAAGACCCCTGTCCTTTTGGCTGATGGCAAGAAGAACAATTCGCCATATAAGGGACAATCCCGACCGGTGCCGCACTCGCCTGACTAACAAAAACACCCGAAAGAGCCGGAAAAACCATAGAAAATAGTCCGATGACCCATTTGGAATTGATCGTCTTTTTCATGGTTGTTGCCCTCTTTCATACCCTTTTAAAAAACATCGTCAAAATAGCTATAAAGCCTAAAAACTCTGCTATAAAATTTCCTTTACAGTCGTTACCGCCTGTTATGCAATGCAGGATAAATCGGGAATAAAACAGGATGGGTCGGCTTTTTCGCTTTTTTCTCCGGATTTTTGTCTATTTTCTTTTAATCTCACTGTTATGGGTTGGGCTTTACCGCTTTGTCAGGCCACCGATTACCCTGACTATGATCATGAACCGGATAAATGGCTATGGCCTCAATCAGACATGGCGGCCGCTCAATCAGATAGATCCTATCATGATGGATGCTGTCATCGCATCGGAAGATAGCCGTTTTTGTTCTCATCATGGTTTTGATTTTACAGCGATTGAACAGGCGGCCAAACATAATGCCAGCGGCGGCCATATTCATGGCGGTTCGACCATCAGCCAGCAAACCGCAAAAAACGCTTTTCTATGGCAAAATGGCGGCTATTCCCGAAAATTGATCGAGGCCTATTTTACCTTTCTGATCGAACATTTTTGGACGAAGCGGCGGATTATGGAGGTGTATCTCAATATCGCCGAAACCGGACGCGGTGTATACGGGGTCGAGGCGGCCTCACAATATTATTTTCATCATGATGCCAGCCATCTTTCCGCATTGGAGGCTGCAAGACTAGCCGCCATTTTTCCTCTTCCCAAAAAACGCAGCGTCCAGATGCCCCATGGTTTTGTGCGCCGTTATGGCAATATCATTCAAAGCCGAATCCCACTGGTTAAAAGAAATGGATTGGATCGCTGCCTTTTCACGGTCACAACTTCCGCCATATCCGGTAACAGCAGACCACAGAAAGCCCCGTCGCCACCAATAGGAAAGCAATAACACCGAGACCAATGCGATGACGGTCTTCCAATTCCGGTTCAGCTGACCACGCCAGAAAAGCTGTCACATCTTTCGCCATTTGATTGGTGCTGGCCTTGGTGCCATCCTTATACTCAACCTGATTTTCGCTTAAAAGAGCGAGCGGCATCGCAATATGTAACCCTTTGAAATAAGGGTTATAGAAATTACCTTCCGGCGTTTTAAGCTGCGGATAGCGTTCAGCAATTTCTTTTGGTTCGCTTTCATATCCAGTCAGCAAAGAATAGACATAGGCGGCCCCCCCTTTCCTCGCTTTGGTAATCAAAGATAGATCAGGTGCCGTCACAATGCCTTGGCTGCCTAACGGGTTATAATAAGGCCCTGTAATCCGGTCATTCCGGTTGGGCTGGCGCATCATAGCTTCGCCCGTATTCGGGTCAATATCAGGAATCCGGTTAATCCATTCCTGACGGATACTGTCAATTTCAGCTTTGCTATAGCCGATTTCGGCTAAATCCTGAAAACGCAGTTGATTGGCACCGTGACAAGAGGCGCAAACCGCCTGAAAAACTGTAAAACCACGCCGCAGCTGTTTTTTATCGAAATGGCCGGTTAGCCCGTCACTGGGTAATTTTAAAGATTTTAATGGCTTTTGATAACGGGCAGCCGGATCAAATTCCTGCTTTGCTCTTGGCTGGATGACGCCCCATAACAAAACGAAACACATAGCCAAGCCCGCTAACAAACAGACAAGACGTATAAAGCCGATACGGCGGACAAGATTGAGCATATCAGGCATCCGTTCTTTTCTTTTCCGCTTCTTCGATAGAAGAAGGCACGGCTTTTGTTTTTTCAACCAGCGGTAAAATCGGCAAAATCACCAGAAAAAAGGCGAAATAATAAAGGGATGCCCATTGCCCTAATCGTATCCAGGGTTCTTCCGCGGGTTGCTTACCACAAAAACCTAACAGAAGAATATCGGCCAGAAATAACAGGAAGAAACAACGAAAAACAGGGCGATAGCGACCTGATCTTACGGGTGAATTGTCTAGCCAAGGCAACAAGCCCCAAACCAGAACCGACAATCCCATGCCTAAAACGCCCCATAATTTAGCCGGTATCCCCATAAAATTGACCGTAAAAGAACGTAAAACCGCATAAAATGGCCAAAAATACCATTCCGGTTTGATATGAGCCGGAGTTGAAAAGGGATTGGCCGGAATATAATTATCGGGATCGGTAAAAACATTCGGATAGAAAAAAACAAGGCTGCAAAAAATCAATAAAAAGACGCAAATCGCGACAAAATCCTTGGCAATATAATAAGGCTGCATCGGAACGACTTCTTCGGCTTTTTTGACTTCTATTCCGGTTGGATTACCGGAACCCTGACGATGCAATGCCCAGACATGGAGGCCAACCACAGCCAAGATAACAAAAGGCAAGGTGAAATGTAGCACAAAGAAACGGTTCACGGTGGCAGCATTGGGCGCAAATCCGCCCAAAACCCAAATGCGAATTTTCTCACCGACAAAAGGCACCACCGAAAACAGGCCGGTAATCACTTGAGCAGCCCAATAACTCATCTGCCCCCAGACCAGACTATATCCTAAAAAGGCAGTAGCCATCGCCAGCATGAATAATAAAACGCCGATCAACCAAACCACTTCACGCGGCGCTTTATAGGAACCGTAATAAACCCCGCGAAACATATGGATATAAAGCGCGGCAAAAAACAAACTTGCCCCCACCATATGACCATATCGTATCAGCCAGCCAAAACCGACATAGCGCATTATCGCTTCAATAGAATTAAAGGCTTCATTACTACTGGCAACATAATGCATCGCCAATGCCAAACCGGTAATAATCTGGATAGTCAGGGCAATCCCTGCCAATACGCCAAAATTCCATAACCAGTTCAGATTACGAGGGACAAGATAGCCCTTACCCATGACATCATGCCATAACCGGATAACGGGCAAACGATCGTCCAGCCATCGGGTAAAAGTATTTTTGGGCTGATAAGGGGGTGGTGACAGCTTCATAATAAGTTCACCCGATAGAAATCACAGAAGGACTGATAAAACGATAAGGCGGCACAACCAGATTGGTCGGTGCAGGGCCTCTTCTGATACGGCCGGCGGTATCAAAGGCAGAACCATGGCAGGAACAGATATAACCACCATATTCGCCTCTGGGTTCTCCGGCATGACTACCTTGCGGAATACAGCCCAAATGGGTGCAAATCGCCATAGTTACCAACCAATCCTGCTTACCGGCCTTGGTTCTTTGTGCCAAAGTTTCAGGATCGCGCAGATCAGAAAGAGCAACCGCATTAGCTTCGGTTATTTCCTGCTCGGTTAAATGGCGGATAAAAACAGGCTGGTCACGCCACACGACCTTGACGGTCTGGCCGGGCGGCACCGTCGAAATATCGACTTCGGTTTTTCCCTGCTCTGATACATCTTTGGAAGGATTCATCTGGGCAATAAACGGTATCGCTGCGCCACACACGCCGATGCCCGCCAGTCCTGCCGCCGCCACATTCAAAAAATCACGACGATCCAGACTATCAGAGGTTTCCGGCTGACCTTCGGGGAAGTCTGATTGGGTCTTTTTTAACGAGTGACCTTCGTCATCTTTCGACATGTCACTTTTTCCATTCTTCGCTTCGCTATTCTTCATATTCTATGGCAACCCCGCCCTACTGCCTTACGGTAAACCGACTTCTCTCTTTTTGCAGCCTTCACACTACAATAAAAACTTTATGAGCCTTGATGTGTCATTGAGATATCAAAAATCTCTTTCAACAAGCAATAAAAGCCCTGCCCTCATACTATTCAGGCAACTTTTATGGTTCGCTTTGCACAGGATAGGCTTGCATTGCCTCTTAACACGCTATCAGAGAAAGCTCTAATTTTTTGAATAAAACGCCCACGGGACTGACACTAAAATGATTTTAGAATGGATGAAAACGGCTCAAATCCAGTTAAATCCTACCAAGGATAAGGCTACAGCCAGCAATAGAAATAATCTTTTGTGACCCAGCGTTCTTTAATATGACCCAACATTCTCCAGTAAAAGCAAGTTAGCGATCCTTTCACGGCTTTGGGATTGATAAAGGCTAGGTTCTGTTGAAAAAGGAAGGCAACCATAATTTTACAGCCGCGACATGAAGGAAAGCGAGGAAAGATTTTCTGGGAAGATTTTTTCGTTTTATTATAAATCTATGGCGATATGTCGAAGCGGTTTCATCCTATGAAACATCCGCTCGATATAGCGACAATTCCGGTCATGGCAAAATGGCGGGGAATATTCTCTGCTCGATTTAGGTGTATCGCAATAACAGGAAGATAATCTCGAAAAAGCTGTTTTCTCTATATTCTTGTTTTCCCTATATTCTGTTGCCTCTCTTCTCGGCTCTTCTTGGCCAGAAAGCGGTGTATTTTGGCGGCAGGCCAATCTATCAAAGCCTTGGCTTCAAAATAATCTCAAACCATTGCCTTTCAGACCGCAATCAAGAAAAGCTTTTCACTCACCACCCAGTCATCACTCTTATCCATTCGGTAATGGCTCTTATTCGTAAAGCCGTCGCATCTTCTATCAAAGTCTTACCTTATGCCTCCCCTACTTCATTGGCCTGACTATCCGCCCCAATAACGCGGCTCACCCTTATCTGTTGCCGCCATCGGTCAGTGCAAGTTTGATCTATATGCCCAAAAAAATCATTCTAGAGCCGGTTATGGCTTCATCCATTCTGCGACGGCAGCGATGTGGATGGCCGCGAGGAGCGACGTTTCCTTTTCTCGTATCGAATAGCAATAACGCGCCATGCCTTGAGGTGCGCCGAGAGGTTTTTAACGAAATGCCAGCAACGATAAGCCTATTTTGGGCAGAAGACCGATGCATTAGTCGTTTCACAAAGAATGGCTGGTCTAGCCCCCATGTCCCAGAGATATGTTCCACCATGAACCGAGTTCAGCTTTTAGCCATCCTCTTTTCAGAGAAGCTTCGGAATTTTTGAATCAATTCTTATCCTGCAAAATGCAGACAATGGCTGGAAAATAATAATTTCAGCGTGTTTTTCGGATCGATTAAATTTTTGATATAAAAATGACGAATATCGGCCAGAAAATTTTTGGCATAATCCATCCAGCCTTATTATAGTCCCAACAATGAGAATAGCCCTATTTCAACCGGATATTGCCGGTAATGTTGGAACCATCCTTCGGACGGCGGCCTGTTTCGGGGTCGGCGTCGATATCATTGAACCTTGCGGATTTGCTTTCTCCGATCGTGCCTTGAAACGTGCCGGAATGGACTATGCGAAAATTGCGCCACCGGTGCGACATAATGATTGGAACAGCTTCCTTTCCACTCGTCCCGAACGCCGTGTCTTACTGACCACTGCGGGCGATATTCCTTTACCTGAAATGACGTTCCAGCCCGACGATATTCTGCTCTTCGGCTCTGAATCCGCTGGCGCACCCGACTTTGTCCACCAAGCAGCCAGCCACCAAGTTCGAATACCGCTTCTCGCCGATTTCCGCTCTTTGAATATTGCTGTTTCTGCCGGTATCGCTTTGGCGGAAGCCTTGCGTCAAACAGGAGGCTTTGCCCATGAAGTCCGATGAAATGCTTTTGAATGAACAGCAACAAGTCACTTCAGACTGGTTTCATCAGTTGCGAGATCGCATTTGCCAGCAATTTGAAGGGATAGAGCGCCAAGCCGCCAGTCCAGCGTCTTTTCAAGTCACGCCATGGCAAAAAAATACTGAAGGCTATGGTATCCAGACGGGGCGTGGCATCCGCTCTTTAATGAAAGGACAAATTTTCGAAAAAGTTGGCGTTAACATATCAACCGTCAAAGGCTGTTTCTCACCTGATTTCGCAAAAAAAATTCCTGGTACCGAGGATGATCCCCATTTTTTTGCAACAGGTATCAGCCTTGTCGCTCATATGGCTAATCCCCATGTCCCCAATATTCATATGAATTGCCGGTTTTTACAAACGACCAAAAGCTGGTTTGGAGGTGGGATCGACCTCAATCCCTCAACTCCTTATGCAGAAGATACTGCCGAATTTCATCAGAGTTTAAAAACCATCTGCGATAAACATCATCCTGATTATTACAGTCGTTTCAGCGAGTGGGCTGACCGCTATTTTGATATTCCTCATCGCCAAACGAAGCGCGGTGTCGGCGGCATTTTTTACGATTATCTTGATAGCAATTTTACAGCTGACTTTGCTTTTACCAAAGATGTCGGGAAGGCTTTTCTGGATATTTTTCCAAAGCTGGTAGCAAGACGACAAAATAGAGCCGCTAACCAAGAAGATTTTCAGCGCCTCGCTGTTTATCGGGGACGGTACACCGAATTCAATCTTCTTTATGATCGTGGCACGTTATTCGGCTTAAAAACAGGCGGTGATGCTGATGCCGTTTTAATGAGTCTACCACCAATGGCGATATGGGAATAATCAATGACGTTCCTCCTACTGGAAAAAGGACAACTTGCTTCTGTTGTCACTGCCTTGGAAATGACCAAGCAGCCTGATGATAAATGGCTCTCTCAAAACGCCACAATTCTAGATATTGATAACAACCCCTATCACCTCGAACGATGGGAAGATCCACAGACAGATAGCTATCGTGACCTTTTCCTAAAAATAGGCAGTCCATGGTTATGGTTTTCACGCTTGGAACTTGACGATCGAGCGTTAAAGGCTTTGATTACGCATCCTGAAATAGAAATTTACCGCCTTAGGGATAATGATAATCACATTGCAGGGATGATCGAATTAGATTTTCGCAAAAAAGGAGAATGTGAAATCGTCTTTTTTGGTCTTGATGTTAAATATATTGGTAAAAAATTAGGCCATCCGGTGATGATTCATACCCTGCATAAAGCATGGAAATCTGATATCAATCGCGTTTGGCTACATAGCTGTAGCTCTGATCATCCCGCCGCCTTGCGTTTTTATCAAAAACACCATTTTCAGCCCTATCAGCGAATGATCGAAATTCACGATGATCCTCGTTTGATAGGCTTATTACCTAAAGAAGCGGCACCTCATATCCCTATTATTGATTAATATAAAGGGATATGGAGTACCGCTTCTTTTTCAAATTAAACCGCTAGGCACTATTTTTAGGCTGCGCCAGGACTAGCGTCTTTCTCTTTTTGAGCAAAAACCCGCACCGGTTCTTTTTTGCCTTCAGCCACATCTTTATCAACGATGATTTCGGACACGCCTTCTAATGAAGGCAGTTCGAACATCGTATCAAGCAAGATACCTTCCAAAATAGAACGTAGACCGCGAGCCCCAGTCTTCCGTTCAATACCTTTTTTAGCAATGGCTGCTAAAGCATCTTCAGTAAATTCGAGTTTGGCATCTTCCAGCTCAAACAACTTCTGATACTGTTTAACCAAAGCATTTTTAGGTTCGGTCAGAATACGTACCAGCGCGCTCTGATCAAGATCCTCTAGCGTTGCCAGAACAGGCAAACGACCTACAAATTCAGGAATTAGACCAAATTTCAACAGATCTTCTGGTTCACATTCCTGCAAAATTTCACCCGTCCGGCGTTCGTCAGGCGCAGCGACATGTGCACCGAAACCGATAGATTTCCCTTCGAGGCGGTCTGCAATAATCCGGTCGAGTCCAGCGAAAGCCCCACCACAAATAAAGAGGATATTCGTCGTATCAACCTGCAAGAATTCCTGCTGAGGATGCTTTCTGCCCCCCTGTGGTGGGACAGATGCCGTGGTGCCTTCCATCAGCTTTAGTAATGCTTGCTGGACGCCTTCGCCCGATACATCGCGCGTAATAGAAGGGTTGTCCGACTTTCTGGTGATCTTGTCTATTTCATCAATATAGACAATGCCCCTTTGAGCACGTTCTACATTATAATCACTTGCCTGTAATAATTTCAGGATAATGTTTTCGACATCTTCACCGACATAACCAGCCTCGGTCAAAGTCGTTGCATCGGCCATCGTAAAGGGCACATCAAAGGTGCGCGCCAAAGTCTCTGCCAGAAGCGTTTTACCGCATCCAGTCGGCCCAATCAAAAGAATATTAGATTTTGCTAGCTCGACATCAGCATCTTTGCCGCCGTGATTCAATCGCTTGTAATGGTTATGTACCGCAACAGAAAGCACCCGCTTGGCTTTACTCTGTCCGATAACATATTGGTCAAGAATCGTACAGATTTCCTGTGGCGTCGGCACGCTGCCGTCACCTTTATGCAAAGCGCCTCTGGTTTCCTCGCGAATGATGTCGTTACATAATTCAACACATTCATCGCAGATAAACACTGTCGGCCCCGCGATAAGCTTACGGACTTCGTGCTGCGATTTGCCGCAGAAAGAACAGTAAAGCGTGCTTTTGGAATCGCTGCCGCTCAGTTTGGTCATAACATCATCCTTGGCGGCTTTTAGCCGCTTTCATCCATTCCAAAATCGTTTTAGCGCCAGTTTTCCCCTTGCTGC
Source organism: Zymomonas mobilis subsp. mobilis ATCC 10988 (assembly GCF_000175255.2). Lineage (NCBI taxonomy): Bacteria > Pseudomonadati > Pseudomonadota > Alphaproteobacteria > Sphingomonadales > Zymomonadaceae > Zymomonas > Zymomonas mobilis. The sequence goes on from NC_017262.1 coordinate 403,639, forward strand.
AATCCGAAAAAGGAAATTTTAGCAGCAAAGGTTAAACGGATCTGTATCAAAAGACAGATTTAGCTTGGAATCACTTATTCTTTTTCTTCAGAAGCAACCGGACGCTTGTCGAAGACTTTATCAATCAAGCCAAAGGCTTTTGCCTCATCCGCTTCCAAGAAATTGTCGCGATCCATCGCTTTCTCAATCTCTTCAATCGGTTGATTGGTATATTTTGCATAAAGAGCATTCAAACGTTTACGCATCCGCAAGATTTCACGCGCTTGAATCTCGATATCAGCCGCCATACCCTGCGCACCACCTGAAGGCTGATGAATCATGATACGGCTATTGGTCGTTGCAACCCGCATACCGGGTTCACCGGCGGCCAGCAGGAAGCTGCCCATAGAGGCAGCCTGACCAATACAAAGTGTACCAACCTTCGGACGAATATACTGCATAGTATCGTGAATAGCGAGGCCTGCTGTTACAACGCCCCCCGGAGAATTGATATAAAGGAAAATATCTTTTTTAGGGTTTTCAGCTTCCAAAAACAAAAGCTGAGCGCAAATCACCGAAGCCATATGGTCTTCGACCTGACCGGTTACAAAAATGATACGTTCCCGTAACAGGCGAGAATAAATATCGAAGCTACGTTCCCCACGGTTCGATTGTTCGACAACCATTGGGATTAAAGCATTGACGATATCAGCGTGATCATGGCTCATCGAAAAACAGCGTCCTTATTATTTGGCGAAAGTTATAGATTGTCGCTCTTGCTTACTAATTCAAGCCCAAAGATATATCTATCTATCTTTCTTTTTATCGAAATTTAAAAGGCCAGATTGCGCCAGATACGCCAATCTTAACGCTTCTCGACGGCCATAAACCACTGTATCCAGTATGATACCACAGGCGAATGAAAGACTGGAAAGAATGACAAGGCCGGTTGACAGTAAAGCTGTCGGCAATCTTGGAACTAATCCAGTATGACAATAGGTAATCATCAAAGGCACAGCCAATCCGATACCCATAATCGCCAGAAAAATACCAATAACACTAAAAAACAGCATCGGGCGTTCTAGTCTGAAAAGCGACATAATCGTCAAGAGAATACGCCAGCCATCCCGATAAGTTGATAATTTTGAAAAAGACCCCTCTGGGCGGGCACTGTAGTGCGTTTCAACCTCGGCAACCGGCATTTGTAAAGCCAAAGCGTGAACGCTTATTTCTGTCTCAATTTCAAAGCCAGTGCTTAAAACAGGAAAGCTTTTCACAAAGCGTTTTGAAAAAGCCCGATAGCCGGAAAGGATATCTGTAAAATTACGGCCAAACAGCCAGGCTAAAATACCATTGAGAACACGATTGCCGAATTGATGTCCTAGACGATAGGCTTGGTCAGAAATAGATTGCCGAATTCCGACCACCATATCCAGCCCCTGCTCACAAAGCATTTCCACCATTTTTGGAGCAGCAGAGGCATCGTAAGTCGCATCACCGTCAGCAAGGATATAAATATCAGCATCAATATCAGCGAACATCCGCCGAACAACATGCCCCTTCCCTTGCAACCTTTCCGAACGCGTGATGGCATGATGCTGTCGCGCAATCGCAATGGTGTTATCCGTGCTGTTATTGTCATAAACATAGATATCTGCATCAGGCAGAACATGACGAAAAGCTGCCACCGTTTTACCGATGGCAGCTTCTTCGTTATGACAGGGTAACAGCACAGCTACTTTCAAAGTAGCCGTTTTTGTTTCAGGCAGCACCTTGTCTGAAACCTTCCTTATTCGTCAGAAGATTTCTTTTCGGCTTTAGGAGCCGCTTTCTTTTTAGGCGCTGCTTTCTTTTTAGGAGCGGCGGCTGCTTTTTTAGCCTTGGGTTTGTCAGAAGCCTTTTCTTTATGATCATGGTCGTGATCATGCTTACCGATGCTGTCTTCTTCAGCTTCAATAGCGGCTTCTAATTCTTCCCGCGTAACAGCACGATCCGTGATGTTGGCTTTTTCAAACAGGATATCGACCACTTTATCTTCATAAAGCGGCGCACGAAGCTGTGCAGCCATCATCGGATCCTGACGCAGATATTCAACAAAACGCTGACGATCGGCCGGGTTATAACGCTGTGCAGCCTGAGAAATGAGCATGTTCATTTCATTCTGGCTTACTTCAACATTGTTTTTGGCACCGATATCGGAAAGAGCCAGTCCTAAACGAACGCGGCGTTCTGCGATCGCGCGATATTCATCGCGTTCTTTTTCCATTTCAGCCAAAGCGGCTTCAGAATCTTCTTCATGGCTGGCAGCATGTTCCAGCTGACGCCAAATCTGATTGAATTCAGCTTCGACCATCTGGCTCGGGACTTCAAAGCTATAGCTATCAGCCAACTGATCCAACAGCTTACGCTTCATGTAAGTGCGCGTCAGACCATTTAATTCCTGTTCAATCTGACCTTTCATCAGATCACGGAGCTGATCGAGGCTTTCAAGGCCAAGGGATTTTGCAAAGTCATCATTGACTTCAGCTTTGCGTGGAACCCGAACATCGCTGACAGTGACGTCGAATTCGGCATCTTTGCCTTTCAGATAAGGAACCGAATAATCTTCAGGGAAGGTTACCTTTAAAACACGGCTTTCGCCTTGTTTTGCACCGACCAACTGCTCTTCAAAACCCGGAATAAACTGACCTGCGCCCAGCTCAACGCTCATATCAGAGCCGGTGCCACCTTCGAAGGGTTCGCCATCAACTTTACCAACGAAATCAACAACGACAAGGTCACCATTTTCAGCTTTGTGATCTTTTTTCGAATCATCAAAGCTTTTCTGATGTTCTGCGAATTCTTTAATTTTCTCATCGATCACAGCATTATCAGCTTCGACCGTCAAACGTTCCAGCTTCAGATCATCAAAGGAAATTTCTGGCACTTCCGGTAAAATTTCGAATTTAACCTTCAGCTCGGCGTCTTTACCCAGTTCATAGCCTTCGGTCAGTTCGATTTCCGGCTGCATAGCGGGCTTCTCGCCTTTGTCGCTCAGTAACTTCTGAACGCCGTCTTGAAGGGCTTTGTTCAGAGCATCCTGTGCTAAAGAAGCGCCATACATTTTGTTAACCAGTTTTGCTGGAACTTTTCCCGGACGGAAACCAGGTAAGTTAACACGCGGTGCAGCTTCGGCAACTTCCTGATCGATTCTTTTACGGATCTCATCTGCCGTAATAGTCAGCGTGTAGTTCCGCTTCAGGCCTTCATTTAACGTTTCGACAGTTTCCATCTCGTAACGAACCTTTATTTCTGAATTCTGCTTAAAGCCAAATAATATCTGCCCCGAGGATTCGGGACAAACGCTCTTCAGAAGGAAAACCTCTGAACAGTGAATGGGATGGTGCGGGCGAAGGGACTTGAACCCCCACATCTTGCGATACTGGAACCTAAATCCAGCGCGTCTACCATTTCCGCCACGCCCGCAAATAAAATCTTTTGGCGAGGTCTATAACAATAGTTTCCCCAAGAGCAAGCCCGTCATTGCTTTCTATTCGAATATTCCTGCATTTGAGGTCGATATTGCGATAAAAAATGGCGTTCTCTGAAAAAAAATGCGATAAAAACCGCCCATGAGCAAGATTATCACTATAAAAAATAATTCATTGACGCTCGATATCTCGACATCGGGTGCCGAAATGCAACGTATCGAAGATGCCGATGGCCAGCAATGGCTATGGGACGGGAATCCTGAAATATGGAGCGGCCATGCCCCTTTCCTCTTCCCAATTGTCGGCACTTTGGTTCAAAATCAGTATCGCTTGGGCGATAAAAGCTATGAACTTCCGCGTCATGGTTTTGCTCGCCGGAAAGCTTTTGATCCGATCGTTATCGAGGCAGATCATGCCTGTTTCCGATTGAAAGATGATTCGGAAACGCGGGCTGTGTATCCTTTCCTCTTTACGCTTGATATCGACTATCGTCTGAAAGAAAATAGTTTAACTATCGAAGCAAAAGTGACCAATAATGGCGATTCTCCTATGCCGGCCAGCTTTGGTTTCCATCCAGCTTTAAGATGGCCGCTTCCAACAGGGGCAGATAGAAAGAATCACATCGTCCTTTTTGAAAAAGCCGAGATTGGTACCATCTCCGGTGTCGATAGTGACGGTCTTTTTGTTAGCCCAAGAGAAAATCCGGTGCATGATCGGACGGTTATCTTAAATGATGACCTGTTTAATGATGATGCCTTGATTTTTGATAAAGTTGCTAGCCGCTCTGTTTGGATGGGGGCACCCGGATATAAGGGCGCTATTGTCCGATTTCCTCTAATGCCCTCCTTGGCATTATGGATGAAACCAGGTGCCGATTACCTTTGCATCGAGCCATGGCAGGGACATTCCGATCCAGCAGGTTTCAAAGGCGATATTTTTGAAAAACCGGGTATTGTCCCGATCAAACCGAAAGAAAGCCGCTCTTTTGGTATCGAAATTCTCATCAATGTCGATGAAGACGATTTATAATTTTTATTGAAAAATAAATTTCGGCGAAAGGCTGCAAAGGGGAACACTTTTGTAGCCTTTTGTCTATCAAGGCTAAAAATGGTTGGGGCGGCAGGATTCGAACCTGCGCATGACGGGATCAAAACCCGTTGCCTTACCGCTTGGCTACGCCCCAATAGACTTCATTAAGAGTGCAGTCTATTTTTGAAGAGCCGCTTTATAGCAAGTAAATTTCTTTTGAAAAGCCTTGCGACCAAAAAATATAGAAAAAAAACAGCGTCATCTCTCCCAAAAGGAAAAATTTTTGTCTTTGGTCGTTACTCTTTATAATTCTTCCATCCGAATAAAAGGCAGCGATAATGGAATCCCCCTCTTATAAAAATTTAATCAAAGCCGAGGATGCACAGAAAAAAGCTGGAAAACGGCTTCTATCTTCTGAATGGTATCCTGGATTTCATGTAACGCCTTTAACTGGTTGGATGAATGACCCCAACGGGCTGATTTTTTTCAAGGGGGAATACCATCTTTTTTATCAATACTATCCTTTTGCACCTGTCTGGGGGCCGATGCATTGGGGACATGCGAAAAGCCGTGATTTAGTTCATTGGGAAACACTCCCTGTTGCCCTTGCTCCAGGGGATTCATTTGATCGCGACGGCTGTTTCTCAGGATGCGCTGTTGATAATAATGGCGTTTTGACTCTGATCTATACGGGGCATATCGTTTTATCTAACGATAGCCCTGATGCCATTCGTGAAGTGCAGTGTATGGCGACAAGCATAGACGGCATCCATTTTCAAAAAGAAGGCATCGTCCTTGAAAAAGCACCCATGCCACAGGTCGCCCATTTCAGAGACCCTCGCGTTTGGAAGGAGAATGACCACTGGTTTATGGTGGTGGGCTATCGAACAGATGATAAGAAACATCAAGGAATCGGACATGTCGCTCTATACAGAAGCGAAAATCTAAAAGACTGGATTTTTGTCAAAACACTGCTGGGTGATAATTCTCAATTACCGCTGGGAAAACGGGCTTTTATGTGGGAATGTCCTGATTTCTTCTCGTTAGGCAATCGTTCTGTTTTGATGTTTTCTCCACAAGGCTTGAAGGCAAGCGGTTACAAAAACCGGAATCTATTTCAAAACGGCTATATTCTTGGAAAATGGCAAGCACCTCAATTTACGCCGGAAACATCCTTCCAAGAACTAGACTATGGTCATGATTTCTATGCAGCACAACGTTTTGAAGCTAAAGATGGTCGTCAAATATTAATTGCATGGTTTGATATGTGGGAAAATCAAAAACCCAGCCAACGAGATGGATGGGCTGGCTGTATGACGTTGCCCCGCAAGCTTGATTTAATTGATAATAAAATTGTGATGACGCCTGTTAGAGAAATGGAGATTTTACGACAATCGGAAAAAATTGAATCTGTCGTAACGCTTTCGGATGCCGAGCATCCCTTTACGATGGACTCTCCCCTGCAAGAAATAGAGCTGATCTTTGACTTGGAAAAAAGCAATGCTTATCAAGCTGGTTTGGCTTTGCGCTGTAATGGCAAAGGGCAAGAAACGCTTCTTTATATCGATAGAAGCCAGAATCGTATCATTCTTGACCGAAATCGCTCGGGGCAAAATGTAAAAGGGATTAGAAGCTGTCCGCTTCCGAACACCTCCAAAGTCAGACTGCATATATTCCTTGACCGATCATCTATAGAAATTTTTGTCGGCGATGATCAGACCCAAGGCCTCTACAGCATAAGTAGTCGAATATTCCCCGATAAGGACAGCCTTAAAGGCCGTTTATTCGCTATCGAAGGCTATGCCGTTTTTGATTCTTTTAAGAGATGGACATTACAGGATGCTAATCTAGCCGCTTTTTCAAGCGATGCCTGTTAAAAATGGTTGGGGCGGCAGGATTCGAACCTGCGCATGACGGGATCAAAACCCGTTGCCTTACCGCTTGGCTACGCCCCAATAGGCTTCTCGGTCGAGAATGATCTTCTTTATAACGACTGAAACGGGCTTGAAAAGTCCTGATTTCTAAAAATTTTTCTTTTCTCGACCTCAATTCGGGCAATTCCTCCGAAAGGATCTCGATTATGGCTATTCTGATAACAGGCATTGCAGGCTTTATTGGTAGTTTTGCTGCAAAATCCCTTTTAGAAAGAGGCGAAGAAATAGTCGGGATAGATAATCTAAATGATTATTATGATCCCGAGTTAAAGAAAAAACGTTTGGCAGAATTAAAAAAGCTCAAAAACGGCAAACTGCATTTTTCCCCTATCGATTTTTCGGACGGAACTCTTCTCAATAACACTCTCGAAAAATTCGATTTTGATCGCATTATCCATCTAGGTGCTCAGGCCGGTGTTCGATATTCGCTCATTAACCCCCAGATATATGGCGATTCTAACTTAATCGGCCATCTCAATATACTTGAGTTAGCAAGACATAGAAAAGTCCGGCATATGGTCTATGCCTCTTCCTCTTCTGTCTATGGCAACCGTTCTACCCTGCCCTTTAAAGTTGATAGCCAGCCGGATTACCCAGCTTCTCTTTACGCAGCAACCAAAAGAGCGGGTGAGATGTTAAGCGAAAGCTATGCCTATCTTTACCGTATCCCCCTGACAGGTCTCCGCTTTTTTACAGTATATGGTATTTGGGGTCGCCCAGATATGGCTATGTGGATTTTTACCAAAAAAATCCTTCAAAAACAGCCAATTATGCTTTTTAATAATGGCGAAATGCAACGTGATTTCACCTATATTGATGATGCGGTATCCGGTTTAATTGCGGCCTTGGACAACCCACCTCAAGATAATAACAAGATAAAATCAGGCGGCAGCCTTAATCCTCATAATCTCTATAATATCGGCAATCATCACCCCGAAAACCTGAAATATCTTGTTGAATTATTAGAAGAGGCTTGCGGCTGTCATGCCATCAAAGAATTGCGCCCCATGCAGGCAGGTGATGTTTCCACCACCTATGCCGATATTGAGACATCAAAGCGGGATTTAGGATTTCACCCTAAGATTACGCTGGATATCGGAGCAGGCCGTTTTGTCGAATGGTTTCGCCATTATATCACCCATTCATGAAGCTATTATAAAAAATTCAGAATTGTTAGCTCAAAAAACAGGGCTTTGTTTTCTCAATCAATTCTATATCCTTCTTTCCCCATATTTTATTTATTTTTCAAAGGTGTGGATTGATGAAAGAGGCGTTTTCTTCGCCAGCCGATTCCCTTCTTTTCCTAAGGGAAGCTGAAATAAGACGGGGTATAGAACTCCTTTATTTTGGCTACTCCACTATTTATCAGTCCATTGATAGCCTGCTGACAAAAAACGGATTAGGGCAAGCGCATTATCGTTCGCTTTATTTTATTGCCAGAAAACCTGATATTTCAGTCGGAGAGCTACTTCGATTGCTGAATATCACTAAACAATCTCTAGGACGGATTATTCATGATTTAGAAGAAAAGGCACTTATCACAATAAGACAAGGCGAACGGGATCGCCGATGCCGATTGCTGAAATTAAGTGATTCAGGGAAAGCTCTAGAAAGTCAGTTATTCGGATTAATTCGAGATAAAATGGCCAAGGCTTACGCGACTAGCGGAGCCGATGCTGTAACCGGATTCTGGCAATTATTAGAAAATCTTTTATCGACCGATATAAAGGATTCTGCCCTAGCCCTCCGCAAAGGCGATTAACAAGGAAATAGACATGCGTCAGGGTTTTCGAGGCGAAATAATTTCTTTTACAGATGACCCGTCCTTCTATGGGGACAAGGCTGTTTCCCATCAAAAAGATGGCATAATCGTCGTTGAGAATGGTCGTGTCATTGCACGGGATAAGGCTGAAATTATCAAGACGCAGTTTCCTGATCTGGCGATTACTGACTGCTCCGGCTATTTAATTATGCCCGGTTTTATTGATAGTCATATCCACTACACACAGCTCGACTGTATCGCCGCCGGAGGTGAGACTTTACTTGGTTGGCTTGAAAAAAAGGTTTTTCCAACCGAACAGAAATTTTCGGATAAAGCCTATGCGACAGAAACGGCCGACTTTTTTTTAAAGGAATGTCTGCGGAATGGCACGACCTCCACGCTTGTTTTTGCGACATCCTATTTCCAATCAGTCGAAGCGCTTTATAATGCTGCTTTAAAGGCGGATATGCGCATTATCACGGGTAATGTCTTGATGGATTTAGCGCCAAAGGCGCTTGCCGATAAAATACCAAAAAGCCTCGACGATAGTGAGAAGTTAATCCAAAACTGGCAAGGTCATGGCCGATTGGGATATGCTGTAACACCCCGTTTCGCTCTGACATCTTCTTCGGAGCAATTGGCTGGTGCAGGAAAAATACTGGGTGAATATCCCGATATTCTTATGCAAACACATCTTGCTGAAACAAAAGATGAATGCGCTGCCGTTAAAGAACGCTTCCCGAAGGCTGGCGATTATCTAGAAGTCTATGAAAATTTTGGATTGTTAACTGACAGAAGTGTTTTTGCGCATTGCCTATATCTATCAGATTCCGCGTTCCATCGCTTAGCTAAATCGGGTGCTGGAATTGCGTTTTGTCCGACATCCAATCTATTTTTAGGTTCAGGATTATTCAATTTAGAAAAAGCCCGCCAGCTTAAGATCACGATGGGTTTGGGAAGTGATGTGGGTGCTGGAACCAGCTTCTCATTACTGGCAACGATGGCTGAAGCCTATAAAACATGTCGGTTACAGAATTATAATCTTGATCCTTTTTATGCCTTTTACCTCGCGACTTTAGGCGGCGCGCGACTTCTGGGTATCGATCGCTATGTTGGCTCACTAGGAATGGGGCAAGAAGCAGACTTTATCCTCGTAAATCCGGCGGCCACGCCTTTGCTTGATCGCAGAACAAAAAACGCCTCTTTGGAAGAAAAGCTTTTTGCTCTCGAAATTATGGGGGATGATCGCGCTATTGCCGCTACCTATATCAAAGGTAAATTGGCTTTTGGCGGTATTGATCACCCCCCTATCTAGAGACTATTTTACGGGACAGGTGGTAGCTTCCGTCGGATCAAGATCAAGACAGCGGCCATCGACCTCCCCTTTTTTCAAAGGAATCTGCAAGAGAGCCGCTAAGCTTGGCATAATGTCGACGGTTTCAACCGGCATAGGTTGTTCAAAACCGGAGGCATGCGGCGTGTAAAAAATAATGGGGACGCGCCGATCATAATCCCATGCTGATCCATGGGTCGCTACATATGAAACCGGTTTGGCAATAGGTGTCACGCGCGGTTTTAAAAGAACAATCAAATCCCCCGAACGTAGTGGATCAAAAGAAGCCTTCGCTCTTTCCGCCAGATTCCATAATTCAGGTGAACGGGTTGGATATGGGATATGGGTTAATTCTGATGCGGTAAAAACCGCAGCGACCTGTGGGTGATTGGATAATTCCGATTTTGCAGCCTGAATAAGCTGTGCTTTTGTTTGCTCGGGTAAATTACGGTTAATATACCAATCGCCTTGTGGTTCATTGGCAAAAAATAATGGCTGATTATGGCTCAATTGAAAACGTTCTGCCAACCTCAAAGAAAGCTGATCTGGCGATAACGCGGGGTCAACGCGTTGAGCCGTCTCCACACCGCGTAATTTTGCACGTTCAGGCACATCTTGGCCACCATGGTCAGCTGTCAGAACCAAGACGTAAGGAACACCGTTACTATCTAAGGCAGCAATAATACGGGCAATATTATCATCCAGACCCGCCATTTGGCTACACATTTCAGCCCCTTCGGTGCCATAAGCATGGCCAACAGCATCCGTTGCAGACAAACTCACCGTTAACAGATCGGGGGCATTGCTATGCCCTAATTTCAACTCATCAATCAATCCGATAGCAATATCGGTAGTTGTCCGATCATAGTCGGGGGTTACTCGAAAAGTTTTGAAATCACCGGCTTTTCTGGATGCCGGTGCCAAGCCGATAATTCTGTTATTCCCGATTTTCAGAGCCGATGCGTGATCCGCACAAACAGAAGGCATGACAGGCGCCTCATCTTGCTGCATCAAACGGGTTACTTGTTCATTCACTGTTTTTACAGTGGCAGGCATCTCCCCCTTATGATCAGCCAGCGTTTTATACGCATTATCAGACCAAAACCATATTTGATCTGTCATATGGCCACCCATCATAATGGCGGCACGATCTTTGCCCGCTACAGAAATTACACGGCTATGGGGATTCGCTTTTTTCATCCGATCACCCAAAGTCGGCACTTTTAAATAATGAACCGATGGTTGGTAATTCTGAGGATCAGCTGAAAGAGACGGGTCTTCACTACAATAGACCTTTTTATCAGCCCTTTTGACCGAAAAATCATACCAGTTATTGGCAATAATCCCTGTTCTGGCTGGATGATCGCCTGTTAACAAAACCGAATGTCCAGGACAGGTCTCCGTTGCCGCATGACTATGGTAAGCCATGGGATAGACGACACCATTTTGTAACTGCTTCATTCCTGACCGGAAGCGGCCACGATATTCAGAAAATAAATCAGACGAAAATTGATCAACAGAAATAGCAACGATCAGGCGCGTCCCACTCCATGGGTTATGCGCTGTTTCAGAAGACGCGGCAATCTCTCCCTTGGGATGATTATCCAAAGGTTGCGTTGCCGCGATTGTTACCGATGAAAGACTGCTTGTAACTATCGCTATCGCCAACGAAGAAAATACGGTCTTTAAAAAAGAATGATGAAGCAATGAGTTCATCCCTTAAAAAATTCTGGGAAAAACCAATAATATCATCGAAATGTGACATTTCGATATAGGGAAGTCTCTTTTTATTAAAGAGGATAACAAAATTATATTATTATTCGTTATATGATACAGATCGCAAAAAATAATTATATATCAATATAGCTATAAAAATGGATATAAAGAAAAAGACATTATCTCTATAATAGAAGTAAATTTATTATCCTGTCCTATCATTTTATAGATACAGAAAAGCCTTATGCTTTATCCTTGTTTCGGGGATTAAATTGCGTTTAACCTCTTTTTATCGAGGAATAGAAAGAGGGATATTATGACCGCCTATGCCGAAAATATAACAGAAAGGCCGAGCCATTCTGAAAAAAAATCGGTTTTTTCAAATTTAAAATCTCAACCAGCAGATGCGCTTTTGGAATTGATCGCGCTTTGTCGTGAAGATACTCGCGAAAATAAAATTGATGTCGGCGTTGGGGTTTTTTGTGATGATCAGGGACATACCCCTGTCATGCGAGCGGTTAAAGCTGCCGAGATACAGCTTATCCACGAACAGAATACCAAATCTTATTTAGGATCCGCAGGCGATATAGAATTTTTTCGCCGACTAATTCCGGTCGTCTTTGGGAATGATTTCAAAGATCATGAACGCTTGTCAGGCTTACAGACCCCTGGTGGGACCGGAGCTTTAAGGCTCGCTTTTGATCTCATCCATGCAGGCAATCCGAATGCAGACATTCATTACGGTAATCCGACATGGGTTAACCACCTTCAGATCATTGCCAATACTGGTTTAAACAGCATCAGCCATCCTTTTTACAATAGAGAAAAACGTCAAATTGATTTTGATGCGGTTCTTGACGATCTGAAGCAGGTCAAAAGGGGTGATGTCATCTTATTGCATGGCTGTTGTCATAATCCGACCGGATGCGACTTTACTTTTGATCAATGGAAAGCTCTTTCAGAAGTTATCAGTCAAAAAGGATTATTACCGGTCATTGATCTTGCCTATCAAGGCTTAGGCGATGGTTTAGAAGAGGATGTCGCAGGTCTTCGTTGGTTGAGCCAACAAGTAGACGAAATGATCGTGACATATTCTTGTGATAAAAATTTCGGGCTTTATCGAGAAAGAACCGGCGCGATTTTCGTGTTATCCCAAAATGCCGAAAGCCGTAAAATCGTTCAGTCTAATCTGATCGCATCAACACGAACCCATTGGTCTATGCCACCCGATCATGGCGCAGCGGCTGTTCGTATTATTCTTGAAAATGAAGCTTTATATGATTCTTGGCAGACAGAATTAAATGCCATGCAACAACGGATTAGCGGTAATCGCCAATCTTTGGCTAAGGCTGATTCCTATTTTGCGCCTTTGTTACAGCAAAAAGGTATGTTCTCGATATTACCGCTGTCACCAGAACAGATTAAAAAGCTGCGTATCGAAAACGCTATTTATATGGCGCCATCGGGTCGCATCAATGTCGCCGGTTTAACGCCGACAACGATAGATCCTTTTGTGAAGGCAATACAAAAGGTTATCTAACCTGTTTAAAGCCCTTCCCAAGGGAAGGGCTTTTTTATTAACGGGATAAGATAGATTTCACCTTTTCTCGTGACAGAACAAAACCAACCCCGACCAGTAAAAATCCGGTCAGATGCATCCATCCCAAACGCTCCCCTAAGAATGGCACCGCGATCAGGCTACCGAAAACAGGCATCAGATAGAGAAAAATGCTGGCACGACTGGCGCCAATAATATGAACGCCTCGATTAAAAAACAAAAAGGCAAAAATAGACGGGCCAATAGCCAGATAGATTATCGCCGATAAAGAATGAGAATCATGGAAGGGTAACCCCACCCCATAAGGAATTTGGAAAGGTAGCAAGACAAGAGAGGCTGCCACAAAACAGGAAAACAACAAAACTAACGGCGTAGTCGGCGGTTTATGGCGTAAAATGGTAGCATACAAAGCCTGGCACAGCATCGTTGCTGTCAAAAGCAAAGTTCCCCCGATTGTAGAGGCCGCCCCACCATTTCCCTTAGCGGCAATCACAAAGAGAATGCCACCAAAGGCAAAAAGCATCGCCACAATACGCTTTGGGCTTGGTTTTTCACCATAAAGAAAAAAAGCGAAAAGCAAGATGACAACAGGGGTTGCCGATTGGATAAGCAAAGCCACTGTCGCCCCCGTGCTATGCAATCCGTAATAAGCTAAAGTATTTGATCCGGCCTGCCCTGTTGTTCCCAAAAGGAGAATAATTGGCCAATGCCTTAAAACAACGCGCCATTCTTTTTTCAAAGATGACCACACAAACGGCAAAAGTATACAGGCAGCCAAAGCCCAACGCCAAAAAGACAGACTAACAGGCGGCATAGAAGGCGGAATAATACGCCCAATAACGAAATTGCTGGCCCACATAAAAGCAGCCAGCGATAAGGTTATCCATGCATTATTCCATAACCGGTTCATGACATATCCCCTCACTTGGATTGTGAATATAATAGCTGTAACCGCACTATAATTCACATAATATTATTTTAAATAAAAATATTATTATTTTATTTACCAAAAATAAAAATTCAAATTTCAGAAAATTATAATTATTTAAAGCAATAGAATAGAGCTTCTACTCACAGGGCCGCTTTTATCAATAAAAGCAAGGTGACAAAAACTTTTCGCTTTTTCGGAAAAGAAATAGCCGTTTCTGCGTTCAAAACATTATAAACGGTAAGAGATCAGATTGAGGAAAAACAAATGAAATTATATGACTATAGCGGCGCATCCAATCCTCGGCGGGTGCGGATTTTTATTGCAGAAAAAAATATTGATATTGAAAATATCCAAGTCGACCTTGCCGCAAAGCAGCAATTTTCAGAAGAATACCGCAAAATAAATCCCTATTGTGTCGTGCCAACCTTGTTATTGGATGATGGCACTGCATTAGGAGAAGTGCCGGTTATCTGCCGTTATCTGGAAGAAATTTATCCTGATCCTCCTCTAATTGGTCGGACAGCCGAAGAGCGGGCAATTGTAGGAATGTGGGAAAGACGAATAGAACTGGACGGTTATTTTTCGGTTGTCGATGCTACCCGTAATAGTAATAGCAACCTTAAAGGCCACGCTTTAACAGGCGTTGATAGTTATCAACAAATTCCGGAATTAGCTGAACGCGGGAAAAAACGGACTATTCGCTTTTTTGAAGATTTCGATAGCCGTCTACAAAAGCAGGCTTATGCCGCTGGTGCTTTTTTCTCGATGGCTGATATCACAGCGGTTGTTGCCCTTGATCTGGCTAAAAAACGACTGGATATGGAACCAGATTCCAAATTGAAAGCTTTACACCGCTGGTATAGCGAAGTTTCTTCCCGTCCCAGTATGAAGGCTTAAGATTCTATAACGGCACAGAGAACTGTGCCGTTATTCAATTTTGTGAGTCGATTACAAATATTTTAAAAATCAAAAATTTTATTATATAAATTTAAAATTCAATAAATATTGATATATTTTTATAATACAACTCCAACAAAAATAACATTTTACCATAACCAGCTTTCCTACAGAGAGTCTTGTTGATATTTTTAGAACATAACAAGAACAAAAAGGAATGTGGTTATGAGGAATTCTGAAAAGGCAATGGTATCCCCTGATATGCTGCCTGCACTGACCCGAAATGCAGTTGCATCGACGGGATACCCGCCTGTTAAAAAGCATCTTGGATATGGCGATACCGTCAAAAAACAACAATTATCGCATCAAAAAATAGAAAGCTCTGCGGCTAACTATTTAAGGCGCAAGGGTTATGTGCCGGTATGCCATGCCAATATTGTGGACATCACTTTTCCTCGAGATGTCTGGCTTGTCGGACAACATGTCATATCAACGGAAGATATGCTTGAAATGGCGAACATCCACGGATTCCGATCAGAAATCGTTCAATAAATCGAAGCTCAAGGGTGACCATCGATAGTGACAAGTTTCCTATTTTAAAATGGTCGCCCATATTCATTTTCAGGAAATTCTAAAATGATCGGAATCCGTCTTTCTCGACTGTTATCAGGGAATAGGAAGACTATCTCATGATGACAGCCGCCGATTTTATCCGTTGGTATATCCAGCATTGGGAAGGTCAATTGTCTCTTGATCCCAAGGATCGAGGCAATTGGTGGAATGGTCAATTAGTAGGCTCAAAATATGGCATCACCGCTGCGGCGCTTTCCAGCGAACGCCAGACATCTCATATCACGGCTTTTGATATAGCCGGACTGACAGAAGATGAAGCTGTTAGCATAGGCCTCGCACAATATTACCATGCTTCCGGCTTGGATAAATTGCCTTGGAATCATGTCACTGCTTCGGTGTTAGACAAGGCATGGGGATCAGGCCCCAAAACAGCCATTCGGCTCTTACAAGGTCTTATTGGTGTATCGCCTGACGGGGTTGTCGGGGATAAAACCATTCAAGCCTATCGGGATTGGATAGAGAAAAATGGCGAAGCACAAGCCGCTATTATATGGGCAAAAACACGGGAAAATTTTGATTTATCCCTTCACCAGCCTCGATTTTTGAAAGGATGGAATAATCGGACAACCAGTTATTTACCCGATGGTCAATGGTGGTCTGCCATGACCTAAAAAGAACAAAACCTGAACAAAATGGAGAAAAACAATGAGGCATTTTTATACAGTCATAGGCTGGATAAAAGGCCGTTTGAAAGAACGCACAACATGGGGAGGTCTGCTTATCGTCGTTGGCACATTGCTGGGACATGACATGGGATGGATTAACAATATGGCGCAAGGGATCGGGATGGCGACCTTTGGCGGAACCCTGATTTCTTTCAGTAATCAGGATAATAAAAATATCCAGAATGAAGGCTGCCATGATTGAGCTACCTTTAATTTGGTCTTTTATAAAAGGCTCATGGAAACCAATTTTGGCGATATCGGCCATTTTTCTTGCGATCGGGCTGATCCATCACGATGGCTATCGGCGCGGTAAACGGCATGAACAGGCAAAATATGAAAAAGCTCTGGAAACCGCCCAGAAACAAGCCAATCTTGCCCAACAACAAATAGACGATTTGACCCGTCAGATGGGTCTTATTCAGCAAGAACAAGGCGATAAAATAAGGAATATTCAAGAAAATGCACAAAAAATGGCAACCCAGCCGGTATATAATACTGTCTGTGGCAATGCTGATGCTTCCCGCTTGCTCGACGACGCGCGTCGTGCAGCCAATGCCGGACTTGCCAGCCAATCTGATGACACCCCCGCCCCCGCTACCCGCCTTTCCTCACAATCCCGATAATAGGATGACCGCTGCCGAATGGCTTCAGGGTAGTATCAATCTTTATGAAACAGCCGGTTCTATTCGATTGCAATTATTAGCTTTACAGGCAGCGGTGCAGACCGAAAACAAAACGAACGAACCTAAATAGTCAAAGTCATTTATTGGCATAATAAACGGCACGGGCAATGGCTCGTGTGACACAATCAGCAGCAGCAGAACCGATACGCGCCAATTCTAAATTCGCTATTTTTCCCTCAGCTATAGAAACCGCACCGGAAGACAACGCAAATAAAGTATCACCATCAAAAGGTGTATGCACTGGCCTAACAGCCCTAGCAAAACCGTCCTGTGCCATAATAGCTAATCTTTTTGTCTGGTTGCGATCGAGTTCTGCTGTTGTTGCAACAACAGCCAACATCGTATTGGCGCCGCCTTTTAAACGAAAATTCTCGGAAAGTCGCTCGATATCGGGAAAGGGATCATTATAGGATACCTGCCTGATATCGGGTTTTTCTCCTCCAAATTCCTGACCGATTTCAAAAGGCCAGGCCCAAAAATGCCGATTATCATCCATATAAGGAGAACCAACGGGATTAGCGGCGACTAAAGCGCCTACGATTATCCCATCATCCAAATCCAAAGAGGCTGAGCCAATACCGCCCCTGACATGACCAGCCAAAGCACCATAGCCCGCTCCGGCTCGTCCTAGATCAAAAGAAATATCGGCTTTTTGTAACGCGGTTTTTCCCAGTTGATAGTAAGGCGGGGTATTACCCCAATCTTTTTTGCCGCCATTCGCCAGATCATAAAGCACTGCCGTTGGAATGATTGGCACAGGATTGTGGCAGCTATTGATATTCAACCCCTTTCCCTCTTGAGATAGGGCTACAGTTACCGCATCGGCGGCGGCCAATCCAAAAACAGATCCTCCGGTCAAAACGATAGCATGCACGCCGCCAACCAGATTTTCGGGATCAAGCACGGCAGTTTCTCGCCCACCAGGGCCCCCGCCACGAATATCGACTGCGGCCGTCCACAAAGACGGACAGGTCAAAACGGTAACACCCGTTTCAGCGATCGGATCTTCTGATTGCCCAACTAATAGGCCGCCGACATCCGTAATCAAATTAAGGTTGCCGGTTTTGGGAGAAAATGTCTGTTTCAAAAAAACCTGCTATTCAAAACATTTAAAAGAACGGTTTCTAGATTATTCTAAAACCAAAAATTTTCGACCGAAAGAAGTGTACTGCTTTTATTTTGATTACCAATTCCAACCGCTATCTCCTATAGTCTGATCCTGAAAAGAAGGCAGACTATGACAAATATGATCGATCCTCATCTTTTGCTTAGTGCTTATGCGACCGGCATTTTTCCGATGTCGGATAGTCGGGAAACAGATGAAGTTTATTGGGTTGAACCCAAAAAACGCGGAATATTGCCCCTCGATCATTTTCATTTATCGCGCTCTTTGGCTAAGATTATTCGCTCTGATCGTTTTTTAGTAACCGCAGACCGCGATTTTGAAGCGGTTATTGACCTTTGTGCCGAACCAACAGAAGATCGCCCCGACAGCTGGATTAATCCCCCTATCCGTGCAGCTTATTGCCAGCTCCATAATTTAGGTTATGCCCATTCTATCGAATGTTGGCTGGATAACCGTTTGGTTGGCGGCCTTTACGGAGTCAATCTAGGCTATGCCTTTTTTGGGGAAAGCATGTTCAGTCGGGTCAGCAATGCATCAAAAGTAGCGTTGGCTTGGCTGGTAGCCAGATTGAAAGTCGGCAATTTCAGCTTGCTTGATTGCCAATTTATTACCGATCATCTCGCCTCTATGGGGGCAATAGAAATCACAAGAGAAGACTATCTAAAGCATCTCAAATCTGCCGTTTCCAGTTATTTTACAGATAAAGAAACCGGCAACTGGAATACCCTCGATCGCCTTTCTCCACTCCTACACAACAAACACAGCAAGACAAAAGAAAATCAATTCGCTGATGTAGATTTACCCTTTACGGAAGGCATAGCTTTAGAGACTGATGGGACTGCGCCAGGTGAAGCTTCCTTCTCTTTAGCATGTCCTAATGGTGCGCGCATTGTGCAACTTTTAGGCCAGATATCATAATCAGGGCTTTCCAGAACATTCAAGGACGGTGCTTCCTTATAAAGCCATCCTGAAAAAATTCGTTGCCAGCGATGATTATATTTTAGGCTTTCAACCTGCACAAAAGCCCCCGTTAAATGCTCAGCTTCCCAAGGCATGGTTTCATCACAGGCCTGTAATTTGATAATAAGATCAGGGAAATGCGTTATTTCTCCTGTATGCAAGGTAATATCTTGCCATTCACCTGTTTTTTTATTCAAAACGCCCAAGACCGCCACACGCTGAGACATCGGCAGTAATCCTTTTTCAGGAGGAGGAGCCTCAGTATGATCAGCTTTTTCAGGAACTTTTACTTCATTATCGTCCTTTGAAGGCTCTTCATCACCGACTTTAGGTGATGAAGTTTGGTTTTCGCTCTGCGGAAGAAAATCGAACCATTCGGGACGATTTTTTTTAATATCCCACAAAATCCCTCCCGAAAGGAGGATAACCGCCACCAAAAGAACAATAACGATAATTCGTTTCATGAATTTTTGTCAGCAGCTTGTCCCGAGGCATCATTCTGTGCCGGTTTTGAACCACTACTATTATTTAAATAATGGCCAATCAGCCCCATCAGATTAACCGAGCCTTGGGTGTCAATGATTGTATCGCCTTCTTTCAGATGTTTGTCTGACCCACCCGGAATAAGCGCAATATAGGAACCGCTCATCAAACCGTCCGAGGTGATAGCCGCGCTGCTGTCTAAGGGAAGAGGAATATTCGGGTCTAATGCCAGATTAACCATAACCTGATAACTTTGCGGATCAAGCTGTTCATCAAGGACGCTACCGATTTTCACACCGGCAACTCTAACTTCTGTGCCAGAATTGATACCACCTGCATTAGGAAACAACGCCTTTACATGAACCGCATGAGCAGTCACACCACCACCGGTTTTATTCCATGCATAATAGGCGAAGCCAATCGTCGCCAAGACAATAAAAAGGCCGGTTAACGCCTCTGCACTATATTCACGCAAAGTATTTTTCATCAGGCGATTATATCTCTTTTATAGCATTTCACCAAAGGGGTTTCATGACTTATAGACCTAATCGAAATCCGTGAAAGACGAATTTTTAAGGTAGACGTCTCGTTATTCTTACAGATCGGAATAAAGGAGCTATCTGATTTAAGTCTATTCGGGCGCTGTTACGTCTTTTAAAAGATATGCCGATAGCCCTTTATCACTCTGCCGAAGGCAAGCATAAAGCGATTTTCCAGCTTCAAATTTCTTGATGCCAGCGGCATGAAAGGCTTCAGCATGGACAAAAATATCTTGCTGATCAGCATTCCGGATCAAAAAACCATAGCCTTTGGTTCTATTAAACCATTTGACAGTAACCGCTTCAAAGGATGTTTCACTTTCCTTTAAAGGCGGTTCGTTACTATCAAGCGACGATTTATGATCGATCTCTTTATTTAATTCAAAGGCAAGGATTTTATAGGCTTTCCACCCCTGACGGCTTTTCCTTGCCAAACATTTGACCCATGAGCCTTCTGGTAAAAAACGTTTCCCATATTCCTGTAATAAAGAAAAATGGATCAAGATATCGCCTTCGCCCTTTGAACCGATCAAAAAGCCAAAACCCTTAATAATATCGAACCATTTTACATATCCTGTAATCAAAATATCGACCGAATTTTGATCACTTACAGGCATAGCTGTTACGTTTTTTATAGTAGAATGAAGCTGTTTATTCGGCATTCTCCCCCTCCTCTCAATCAAACTAGCATGGAGAAAGAAAGAAGAAAGTAATTATACCGCAGTATTCATGAAAAATATTGCGCTTTTTATCCAAAATGAAAGGCCTCTTTTCTAAAAGCCTTTCTCGATCAAAAATTTGACAGGTCATAAAAAAAGCTGCCCGAAGGCAGCTTTTCTCTTAATTTTTACTATCGAAAGCGCCGTGACAATGTTTGTAACGCTTACCCGACCCGCAAGGACAAGGCGCGTTACGACTTATCTTTCCTACCCAATGCGCCGGATCTGCATCTGATAGAGAATCGGTTTGAGCAGCAGCGCCTTGTTGGGCAGCCATTTGATTGACCGTAATCTGGTCATCTTGTGGTTGATTCTGGCCATCAACAGTTGTCTCAAAAAGCAGTTTTTCCTGCTCTTCTAAGGCTGCCATGATTTCCGGCGAATTTTTGAAAAATTCTGGTAGTTCGGACAATTCAAAAGACGGCTGAAAAAGCTCAATTCGACTCAAATTGCGGGTAACATCTTCGCGAATAGAGATAAGCATCCGCTCGAACAGCGCAAAAGCCTCATGCTTATATTCATTGATCGGCGTCTGTTGGGCATAAGCCCGCAAATGGATAATCTGTCTCAAACTATCAAGAACAGAAAGATGCTCTTTCCAATGATGGTCAATCGCCTGAAGCAACGTATTCTTTTGAATACCCGCCCATTGCTCTGGCGGAATATCTTTGCTGCGTTCAGCTAAAAGTTCATCGGATTTTTCAAGGATACGCTCGGCAATGATTTCGCTATCAATACCTTCTTCCTCCTGCCATTCTTTGACCGGCAAATCGAGATTCAGAAGATCAAGCGCTTTTTCCTTTAACTGATCAATATCCCATTGTTCGACATATTGATCTTCAGGACAAGTCTCGGAAACCAGATCGGCAATAGTATCTTCCCGCATCTCTTCGACAAGGTCATTGACCGATTCCGCGTCCATAACCGTAGCGCGCTGTTCGTAGATGACTTTCCGCTGGTCATTCATCACGTCATCATATTCGACGACCTGTTTCCGAATGTCATAATTACGGGCTTCAACTTTTCTCTGCGCGGTTTCAATTGCCTTCGACATGATCGGGCTAACGATGGCTTCACCATCAGCCAGACTTTTGTTCATCATTTTGGCAAACATCGTCTGGGAACCAAAAATACGCAACAGATCATCATCAAGGCTAAGATAGAAACGGCTCAATCCGGGGTCACCCTGACGTCCCGACCGTCCCCGTAATTGGTTGTCAATACGGCGGCTTTCATGGCGTTCCGTTCCAAGGACGAATAAGCCACCGGCTTCAAGAACTCTCTGCTTTTCTTCTGCTACTTCCTTCTTGATGCGGATGATAGCCGCATCCCGCTCAGGCCCTTCCGTCATTTCCCGCAATTCGTCAGCAATCCGGAAATCAGCATTACCGCCCAACTGAATATCTGTGCCGCGTCCGGCCATATTGGTTGCAATCGTTACCGCACCCAAGCGCCCAGCCTGCGCAACAATATGCGCTTCCATCTCATGATAACGGGCGTTCAAAACCTTATGAGGCACCCCTTCATGACGCAGATATTCCGAAAGCAATTCCGATTTTTCAATCGAGACAGTGCCGACCAAAATAGGCTGGCCACTAGCGGCATGTTCTTTAATAGATTTGGCAATAGCTCGGAATTTGTCTTCCAGATTTTTATAAAACTGGTCGTTTTCATCTTTCCGCTGCACCGGTAAATTGGTGGGGATAGTAACAACATTTATTTTATAAATTTGATGGAATTCGGTGGCTTCCGTTGCCGCAGTTCCGGTCATACCCGCAATACGTGGATATAGACGGAAGTAATTCTGGAAGGTGATAGAGGCCAAAGTCTGGTTTTCAGGTTCGATCTGAACGCCTTCTTTGGCCTCTATCGCCTGATGTAAACCTTCCGACCAACGACGGCCATCCATCATCCGGCCTGTAAATTCGTCAATGATGACGACTTTGTTATTTCTAACCAGATAATCGACATCTCGCCGGAACATCAAATTGGCTCTCAATGCCTGATTAAGGTGATGTACAATCTGGGTATTTTCAAAGTCGTAAAGATTGCCTTCCGGCAAAAGACCATCGGCTTTCAAAAACTGTTCGGCGCGCTCTGTCCCATCTTCAGTCAGAACGACATTTTTCTGTTTTTCATCAATTTCATAGTCATCAGAGCCAAGCTTTTTAACAACCTGATCTATCGCAATATAGAGATCAGATTTGTCATCGGTTGGGCCCGAAATAATAAGCGGTGTCCGCGCCTCATCGATCAAGATTGAATCAACTTCATCAATGATGGCATAATTGAAAGGCCGCTGAACCATCTGTTCCCGCGTATATTTCATATTATCGCGGAGATAATCGAAACCCAATTCATTATTCGTCGCATAGGTAATATCGGCAAGATAGGCCTGACGGCGTTCTTCATCCGAAATATTCGGCATAACAACGCCAACGGTCAGGCCAAGAAAACGATAGACTTGCCCCATCTGTTCAGCATCACGCTTTGCCAAATAGTCGTTGACCGTCACGACATGAACACCCTTGCCTTCCAATGCATTCAAATAACAGGCAAGCGTCGCTACCAAGGTTTTCCCTTCACCGGTGCGCATTTCTGCGATCTCACCACGATGAAGGACAATACCACCGATAATCTGGACATCGTAATGACGCTGTCCCAAAGTTCGCTTCGACGCTTCTCTGACGGTGGCAAAGGCTTCCGGCAGAAGTTGATCTAGCGTTTCACCCTTGGCCAACCTTTCCCTGAAAAGAACCGTTTGTCGGGCAAGCCCGTCATCATCAAGCGCAGAAACGCTGGGTTCAAAGCTGTTTACTTTTTCAACAATACGGCGCAGGGATTTGATATAACGATCATTAGCAGAGCCGAATAAAGCCTTGGCAATAGCGCCGAACATGGACAGTCCCTAACAATTTCAAAATATGCGGTGAACGGAATGAACCGGCAAAGGCTCACTTTTAAGCTGATAAGTTGAAAAGAAGATAGGTCGCCGCCTTGGTAACGTCAATCATCCCCTCCCCCCATTACAATGCCTCTTTGTTCTTACCCTGTCGATTTTTCTGACAAGCATCAGATTCTAGAGACCAGAGCAGCCAAGAGTATTTTTACAGTCTTACTGTCATTTAATCTTTTTTTCGAGCTTTTTATATCCTTCTTTGAGGAATAAAGACGGATCGCTATAGTGATAATACATTATCAAGCCGTATGAACAAACCGGCCAGTCTATTGTGATTGAAGGATCTTTTTGTATGATCGCCAATATTTCCCCGCTTGCGCCCAGTTATACACCTGAATTACCGGCCATAGACGGGATTACATTACGAACGGTCTGCGCCGGTTATAAAAATTGGCAGCGCAATGATCTCAGCCTGTTTCTTTTTCAGCCGGATACCGTAGTCGCGGGGCTTACGACCCAGTCAGCTTGCCCTTCGCCCGAAGTGGAATGGTGCCGTGCCGCTATTAAAAAAGGGAAAGCCCGCGCGCTTGTTGTCAACGCAGGAAACTCAAACGCTTTTACTGGCCATAAAGGCCGCGAAGCGGTAGCCGCGATTACGGCTCGCGTGGCCGATCATCTAAAATGCGCTTTGCATGAGGTGTTTGTTTCTTCAACCGGTGTTATCGGCGTGCCTCTCCCAATTAAGACCGCTTGTGATGGCCTTGAAAAGGCCTTCTCTGCGGAAGATGTGAATTGGGACCATATGGCTAATGCCATTATGACCACGGATACTTTTGCAAAAATGTCCCGTCAGGACATTACTATTCAGGGTAAATCCGTCAAAATGGTCGGTATCATCAAAGGGTCAGGCATGATTGCGCCTGATATGGCCACCATGCTTGGTTATATCTTCACAGATGCCGCCGTTGCCCCTGAATTGCTACAGAAAATGCTGACCAAAGCTAATAAGAAAAGCTTTTCTTGCATCACAGTTGATAGTGATACATCGACCTCTGATACAGTTCTCGCTTTTGCAACAGCGGCGGCTGGTAATCGGATTTTATCGTCAGAAGAAGATAAAGATGCCGACAAATTGCAAGAGGCGGTAACAGCTATCTGCCTTGATTTGGCACAGCAGGTTGTCAGAGATGGCGAAGGTGCCAGCAAATTTATCAGCGTTACCGTTAATGGTGCGGTCTCTGATGAAAGCGCACATATTATCGCGATGTCGATTGCTAACTCACCCTTGGTAAAAACCGCTATGGCGGGAGAGGATGCCAATTGGGGACGCGTTGTTATGGCTGTCGGGAAAGCCGGTCAGCCTGCGGAACGGGATCTTTTGTCCATCCGCTTCGGCGGCATAGAGGTCGCCGCGAAAGGCATGGTTGTACCCAATTATGACGAAGCCCCTGTCGCCGCTCATTTAAAAGGCAAAGAAATAGATATTTCTGTCGATATCGGATTAGGGAAAGGTCAGGCGCAGGTTTGGACTTGCGATTTGACCCATGGTTATATTTCGATCAACGCCGATTACCGGAGTTGATAACCATAGGGGGCGGCAATCGATTGGGATTACCGCCCCCTATTCTACCTGACTAGTCAAACTCACCAATTTTTGCGTCTCTTCTTTTCGTAACCACGTCAAAGACTGGGGTGGCTGAAAATTAGCACGGATTTCTTTTAATTGGTCGAGATTGATTGGTCGGATTGGCTGATGGTCTCTAAGGAGAAAAGCCGTTGCCTTTTCTGTCCCTTCAAAATAATCTCGATATTGTTGTTCTGATAGAAAGGCTTCGCGCCCGTATCGACTCCAAAGTGTGTTAACATCGCCTTGAACAATCGCTTCCAGATAAGCAAAGCCAATCACTGATTTCACAGGACGCGTCGCATAAATCCAAATCCGCGCCGATAAAGCTGGAAGCGGTATTCTTCGTCGAAATTCCACCGTTTTTTTGCCAGATACAATCGCCTTTGCGAATTCTGGCCATAAGGAAATAACTGCTTCTTTTCGGTCTGGGATATCAGTCACGCTTCAATATATCCTTCAAACAGCCGCAAAAAAGACGTTCATATCCAACTAATCCTTTTTAGGCATTGCTGGTATTTTTTTCGTAACAACAGGCTGCCCCATCGGAATTTTGCGATGCGAAATTTTCACAGTTGGCGGCGATGTATTCGCTACAGCCTCTTTCCCAGGGGTTTCATTCGACTTTTCTATAGGAAGTAGATTTTTGTCAGCCGTGCTGGGCGCAAGAGACGCAATAGGTTCAAAAGCCCCCAATTCATGACGCAGGGTTTCAGGAATAATGCTATTGTCATAAGGCTGTTTGATCGGACTATTTTTTGCTGAACCTTCTCGACAGGTGCCATAAATCTGGGGGCGGCCATTTAACATCAAATAATGATCAAGACTGTTTGTTGCCGTCGTAATGGCGGTTTCATCCCCATTCGCCAAGGCTGCCATGGCTAAACTATGCGCCAACAGAGCATCTTCGGATCTGGAACTCCGATTCAGGATATATGCCGCCTGATTAAAATCCTGCGCTGTATGCAATTTCCCTTGCGTAATAATATCTTTAACTCTTTGGATGCGAGCCGATCCCGCAAGCTCTTCATCCGTATTTTTTAAAGGCTGAACTTCATGATACAGTTTAATAATTTCCGTATTAGGCGGTAATTCAGGTCGATCTATTGTATAGACATGATTAATATCCCAATTCAGCGTGAAAGGCGCACGGCTATTGGTGCGGGTAATAGGCCAGCGAATACCCGCGATATCGAGAATATTTAAAGAAGCGCTCTCATTATTATCAAGCCACATTTCGATATCATGGCGTGCCCCCAGCCCGTCACGGGTAGAAAAAAATAAATGATCGTCAAAAAAACGGCTGGCAATAATTTCTTCCCTAACCAAGGGACCATGCACTTTGGTGAAAGCCTTGGGGGTAATATCTAAATGGGGATGGCTAAGAAACCCGGCAAAAGGATTCTTGCTATCATGTGTTTGTTCTATCTGGATTTCCATGATGGTTTTGCCATTACTGGTCACAGCCCAGCCACCGACATAGTCAACCGCCCGATGGGTCTTTTCACTGCCTGCCACTAACGGAAGCGATGCTGTATTTTCTGGCTCCGATTGAGCATAAAGCGGGCAAGCCATCAAAATTGTAGATAAAAACAAAGAAGCAAGGGAAACAGTCTTCATTTCCAACAGACAATCCTCTCTTTTTCAGGGCATTGTTATATGTGCCGGAAAACATTCATATTCAACGCAAAGGATATTGTTTTACCCTAACGCCAACCATAAATTAGATAACATACAAAATATCAATAATAACGAGTGAGTCTTTGTGATGAAATTGAAATATTTAACACTTCTGGCTCTTTTTGTAACCACACCAATTTTGGCTGAAGAGAATTCGAAAAATATCAATATTCAAGAAAAGGCCTATCATTACTTATGTGATAACAAGAAAAATGTGACGGCGCATTATATCAATTCAGAAGATCAGAGTAGAAAAGAAACTGTTTCTTTTCTTCGCCTTGATATTGGCGATCAAAGCTATGGTCTTACAGAGGCGGTTTCGGCCAGTGGCGAGCGTTATATCGGCCATCATGGGCTGGATTTATCCCATGGCCTTATCTGGTGGAGCAAAGGTGACTCCGCTTTTCTGTCAGTTTTTAAAGGCGATAATGCCCAAAATTCTCGTATTATTTATCGGAATTGCCGTTTACTAAAATAAACAAGACACTGAACCAATTTAAGAAGAAACGCGGTTTCGGCCTTGGTTTTTCGCCATATAGAGACGCTCGTCCGCCCGTTCTAACAAGGAATTGGCATCGTCATTTTCCTTCATAACGGCAACCCCGATACTAACCGTCACAGGGATTTCTCTACCTTGGTAAGGAACTGGCTTTTCGGAAATCGCATTCCCAATACGTGAGGCAACCTGACAAGTTGTCTCCATATCGGCATTGGGCAGCATAATAACAAACTCTTCTCCGCCATAGCGTGCCGCGAAATCCTGTTGTCGAATATTTTCAGTAATTTTCTGGGCAATATATTGAATAACGGCATCGCCTGCCAAATGCCCTTCGTTGTCATTTATCTTTTTGAAAAAGTCGATATCTAGAATAAAAACAGAAAACTGGTCTTTTGTTTTACTAAATTGCGCACAATTTTTTTCAAACATTTCTGTAAAGGCGCGTCTATTAAGTAGACCTGTTAATTCATCAGTATTCGCTAATTCTTTTAGACGAAGATTGGTTTCCTGCAACTCCAAAGTTTTATTAGTAATCATCAGTCGTAATTTTCTAATCTGATTAGATATCAGATCATAGAGAAATAATGCTAAAACTATGATCAGAGCAATTTTAACAAAACGGTATTCATACCACCTGTATTCAACATTCACTGGGAAATGCGTTTCAAGAATAGGCTGCTTTATACCAGGGATAGTCGCTCGAAGGGCAAAGGTAAAATGGCCTGCTGGTAAATGGGAATAAATAACAAAAGGCACACTACCTGCCGGTAAGTTAAGCCATTCAGAATCCTGCCCTAACAAACGATAGCTATAATGTATTTGCCTAGGTTCTGTTGACAAAGGGTATAATTTAAGATTTTTAGAGATAACTTGAGAACAAGTTTTGTAGGGTAGATAGGATGCGAGGAGATCTGACGGACGCGGAGTGGGAGATAATACAGGGTCTTCTTCCAAGCGAACGAGGCCGCTGCGCGCGTCCCGCCAAAAGTAATCGGTTATTTCTCAATGGTATGCTTTATGTGCTTCGAACAGGCTGCCCGTGGCGAGATATGCATGAACGTTATGGGAAATGGAATTCGGTCTATGTTCGGTTTCGTAGGTGGGCAGAACAGGGTGTGTGGGACGCTCTTCTTGAAACTCTCGTTGACCTTGGCCTGACAGATGACTGGCAACATATGATAGATAGTACGATTATTCGCGCCCACAGCCAAGCGGCTGGCGCAAAAGGGGGACGTATAAGGAAGGCTTTGGTCGCAGTCGCGGAGGCTTTACGAGCAAGATCCACGCCCGTTCCGATGGTCAAGGCCGCCCTCTAGCTTTCGCACTAACCGGTGGTGAGGTCTCTGATTATTCTGGCGCTGATAGCTTGATAGATATCCCTGTCACAACACCCCACTGTTTTCTCGCTGATAAAGGATATGATAGCGATAGGTTACGCGAAAAACTGCTTTTTCGAGGCATTCTTCCTGTTATCCCGCCTCGTTCCAATCGAAAAAAGCCTATTCCTTATAATCTCCAGCACTACAAAGATCGTAATCGTATTGAGCGGATGTTTAATAAGCTAAAGCAGTTCAGGCGCATTGCCACACGCTATGACAAAACCAGAAAATCTTTTCTCGCCTTCCTTCATCTCGCGGCCGTAAAATTGTGGTTACCTTCCTTTGTCAACAAAACCTAGAAAAACCGTAATCCAGAAGAGAAAATCTTATTAACAAATTTTTGGCATGTGAAGGTAGATTCAGAGGCTGACCTTCTTTCGGAATTTTTCCATAAGGCAGCTCATTGCCATTAAATTTGACGCTAGTAATAGCTAGGCCAGCTTTAGGCTGTGGTATTATATCAGGATGGAAATCGGCTGGAATAACCGTCAGACCATTCGATCCACCCAATAAAATTTCGCCATCCGCTCCGATTGCGGCGCTATCCCGATAATAGATCATTTTATCGCTATCGCTATGACGATTTATTTGATCTATTTTTTGTGTCTTTGGATTTATCGCAGCAATAGTGCTGCTACCAACTATCCAGAGTCGATTTTTAGTATCGTTTATTAAACTCTGAATAGTCTCACAGAATAACTCGCTCTCCGGCATCGGCACCACAGAAAGAGTATTGCCCTGCTTTTTCAGCAAACCACCTCTAATTCCAACCCAAAGTATTTTTCCGGCCGACCGAAGTGCTGCAATATAGTCATTAGGGATAGTGTTGATATTATCATTTCGATGGAAAATGTTATAAAATTTTTTATTCTTGGGAATATAAAAACTAAGTCCCTTTGCCGTAGCAATCACCAAAATATTATCATGAAAGGCTAAGTCTAATATTCTATTATTAGCTAGACTATTCGAATCGCTATTCGTATGCGTTAAGTGTTCTGTTTTTTTATTCTTTATATCGTAAATATATAAGCCTTCTGGAGTGCCGATATAGAGAATGTTATTTTTATAAAGAAGATTGGTGACAATCAGATTTTCTGGCAAATCTGGGACAGAGTAAGGCGAGACTTCTAGATTTCGAGGATTTATCAGGCTCAAACCTTTAGAAGCGGCTAAAATACTACCATCGCCCAATTCGACAAGGCTATGAATCCCTTCCCCTGAAGCCATGCCTTTTGATCTCAAATGCCGAATAAAGCCTTGTTTTTTATCAAAATAGTCGATCTGTCCATTCTCGAGACCTAGCCAAATTTGCTTATACCGGCCAACTAAAATGGAATAGACATTGCGATCAGCAAGGGATTTGCTGCTAATACCGCTATTGTTAAAGGTAAAAATATGATCATTTTCATGATTGTAAAAAGCGATATTGTCTCCTGCCGCGATCCATATATTACCATTTTCTTCACGATAAAAAGCGCGGATAGAATCCGTATCCAGATTTTCTGGAGCCGCTTCATTCTGATGAATAAAGCTTATTTTCCCGCTTTTTCTGTCAAGAGATAATAACCCCCCACCTCTTGTTCCAATCCAAAGCGCACCGCTAAAGGTCTCTACAAAACTATTTACGGAATGATACCGAATAAAGGGACTCTCTTGTTTTAGAGATTCAGGCTGATGTAATTTGCCATCTAACGTTATGTAAAAGACACCGCTAGATGCCGTTCCAATCCAAAGATAGCCCTTAGAATCCCTATAAAGCGCACGGATTCCTTCAATATTATTTTGAACTGATGTCTTGAAATGAATATAGGTAAATTTCTGATTATCTGGCGAATAACGGACTAGACCTTTATCCGTTCCTAATAAAAGCGATCCATCCTTTTCTTGTAAAATCGCCCGTGTTTGACTGGAACAGGTGCCATTATCCTGACAAAAGACAAAAAATTGTCGGGTATGTTTTAAATCAGAATCGATATGGGACAGACCAATATCCGATCCAATCCAATATCCCCCCTGCCTATCTGGGACAATCGCATAGATCCGACTACCTAGATATTGTTTTCCTGTCGCTGGATAGGGGTAAAAATTATTATCCATGGGATTAAAACGGACAACACCGGCAACATCCGTCCCAATGAGCAAGCCCCCATCTGGCAACGCTGCCAGACTATGAATAACGTTATCAGGCAAACTTAAATTATAAGAGGATGAATAGCGTAAGATATCCGCATGCTGTCCATCATAACGGATTAAGCCGCTGCCCGCTGTTCCGAACCAAAAAATTCCCTGTTTGTCTTTGGCAATCGCCGATATATTGCTGTTTAAATTTTGGTTGCCATTAGAAATGTCGACCGTCTGAATATAGACAGGCCGCCAATCCGCCCATGTGTCGGCGGCATTTAAAGATGTCATTCCTGCAAAAAAAACTGTGATACCTATATAAATATAAAGTAAAAACAGTCCTTTTTTTTGCAAAAAACAAGAAATGTACAACACACAGAAATCTTTTTAGGTTTCAAAAACTATTTATTTTATTTTGATATAATCTTTTCACCAACAAAATTTAACAAAAAAAATACAGATAACAGACAGTGAAAATATAAATATATGCACCTCTCAAAAGAGAGATGCATATACGAAAAGCAGCCTATTTTATAACAGGCTATCGGCTAATCTTTTTCCAAGATCTGCATCGCAACGTCTAAATAATTCTATTTGCTTTTCTTTTATCGCATTAGGCACCGAGGGAGCACCCAGAGAAGCGACCAAATTGGAAACTAAACGGGCTTTTTCATCCTCTTTCATCAAACGATAAAGTTTTCCGGGCTGTTCATAATTGTCATTTCCGGAATCTTCATAGCGGTCATAATGCCCCCCTTCACCATCAACCGCGATAGGCGGTTCTTTATAAGATGCGTTTTCAAAGGGCGAAGATGGATCAGAATTAGGTTCATAATTGACGGCATCACCACCATTGCCATCAACCCGCATCGTGCCATCGCGATAATAACCATGAACAGGGCATCTTGGGCGGTTAACAGGAATCTGCGTCGCATTGATACCCAAACGGTAACGTTGTGTATCAGCATAGGCAAAAAGCCGTCCCTGCAACATCTTGTCAGGGCTAAAATAAAGGCCAGGTATAGTATTCGCTGGGGAGAAAGCGGCTTGCTCAACATCCTGAAAATAATTTTCGGGATTTTTATTAAGCTCGAAAAAGCCAACTTCCATCAACGGGAATTCCTTGTGATACCAGACTTTGGTAACATCAAAAGGATTAAGCCGCTGATTTCGGGCTTGTTCAGGCGTCATAATTTGGATTGCAACCTTCCACTTCGGGAAATCGCCTTTCTCGATCGAAGAAAAGAGATCTTCCTGATAATGGTCAGGATTGCTGCCTGCCAATTTTTCAGCTTCTTCGGCCTTCAAATTTTTGATGCCCTGTTGTGACAGGAAATGCCATTTCACATAATGGATATCTCCAGCCTCATTGATCATCGAATAGGTATGACTAGAAAAGCCATGCATAAAGCGATGACTAAGAGGAATACCACGATCAGAAAAGAGAATAAGAACCTGATGCAAACTTTCAGGACTTTGCGAGAAAAAGTCCCATACCATCTTGGGGTCTTTTAAATTCGTCTGTGGATTACGCTTTTGCGTATGGATAAAATCTGGAAATTTTATCGCATCTCTGATGAAAAAGACGGGGGTATTGTTCCCGACTAAATCCCAATTCCCTTCTTCAGTATAAAATTTCAGGGCAAAACCGCGCGGGTCACGCACTGTATCTGCCGAGCCTCTTTCTCCGCCAACCGTAGAAAAACGGGCAAACATCGGTGTTTTTTTCCCGATTTCTGAAAAGATTTTGGCTTTTGTATAGCGGGTAATATCAGCTGTTACCGTTAGCTCACCAAAAGCGCCCGATCCTTTGGCATGAACAACCCTTTCCGGTGTCCGCTCGCGGTTGAAATGCGCTAATTTTTCAATGAGATAGACATCTTGGAGGAGGGTTGGGCCTCGTTTTCCTGCGGTGATACTATTTTGGTTATCACCAACAATGCGGCCTGATTCAGTCTGAAGATTGGGTCTAGTCATAACGTCCCTCTTACCTGATTGGGATTTATGACTGAACGCATAGTCTAGGTGATTGTATCCTTAAAAATTCGGCGGTGCGATGAAATGACCGAATAATAAGCTCTATTTTGATAGCTATCAAAAATTACCCTGCATTTTATTACAGGGTAATTTCAGATAAATATTATTTTCCAGTAAGAATACGGTCGATTAATTGTTGAACCGTAGGAATAAAATTATTGGCGTAGAAAGGATCGGTCTTAAACCGATATCCTGAATGACCGCAAAACATCAGATTGTCTTCGATCTCATCACTATGCGCAATATCCTGCAATGTTTTTTGAATGCAGAAGCTTCGTGGATCAGGCACACGGCCTGTCGTATTTTTGTCGGCTTCCGTCCATGAAGAAAAATTGCATTGGCTTAAACACCCCATGCAAGCGGCCTGATCTTTACGGATCATCCGCATTTCTTCTGTGGTAACAAAAACAAGCGTATTATCTGGCGTTCTTAATGCCGAGACATAGCCATCTTCCACCCACTGGCGCGCTCTTGCCAAATCACCTTCAGTGACCCAAAAACTGGCGCGGGCATTTACACCGACATCCAACAAATGTTGGTGATCGCCGGCTTCTTTACCCGAGAAAGCAATTTGACGCTCTGACCGCTCTTCTAGGTTTTTCAAAAATCTATTTTTGATCGCCGAAGAATAAAATCCTGTTGGTGAAAAGCGATGCAATAAAACATCCCCTTCATCCAGCTGCATCAGACGTTTTTTCCATGGCAAAGAAATCGGACTTTCCTGCGTTACCAACGGACGCGTTCCAAATTGGAAAGCGATCGTGCCTAATTCAGGATTGTCGATCCAATCATTCCATTCCTCAAGATGCCAAACACCGCCTGCCATAACGATGGGTATACTGTCAGGAATACCCACAGCACGCATCACCTTCCTGAGGGCATATACCCGTTCATAAGGCGGCTGCGGTGAGGCTGGATCTTCAGCATTGGATAAACCATTATGCCCCCCTGCCCGCCACGGATCTTCATAGACAACAGCGGCCAGAAATTCAGGTGCCTTGGAATAAGCACGTTTCCACAAGGCATTAAAGGCTCTAGCCGAAGAAACGATCGGCAAATAATAAACCTGATAATGGGCAGCAATCTCGGAAAGTTTATAAGGCATACCGGCACCACAGGTAATGCCTGTCACCAGCCCTTTGGTCTGTTCCAAAACCTCTTTTAAAATAGTTTGGGAACCGCCCATTTCCCATAAAATATTGATATTGATAGCACCCTTGCCGGATGCAATATCATGGGCGCGTTTAACCTGATCAATGGCACCATTTATGGCATATTGCACCAATTCTTGATGGCGTTCTGGACGGGTTTTGCTGTGGTATATTTGGGGAATAATCCGGCCATTTTCATCATAGCTATCTGCGTTAACAGCCGAAATTGTGCCAATGCCATTAGCAGCCGCCCAAGCGCCTGCACTCATATGATCCGATGCGGCGATACCTTTCCCGCCTTCAATCAGAGGCCATACTTCACGCTTGCCGTAACGGATTGGGTGCAAGCCTTTGAACAAGTTAATCCTCCCTTAAAATGCAATTTTCTTAATTTGGGTCAAAGCGCTTTTATCAATAAAAAACGCAGAAGTTTAGTTTCAAATCATTCTCGCGAGGCACAAAATTTTAAATCAGCTCTTTTAAAAAGGGAATGAAATATTTTAAAGATTTAATCAAAAAATGGGAAAAGATTTTTTAAAAACCACCCTTAGTTAATACTATTTTTCAAAATTAAATAATTCATAACAACAAAATTATTCAAAAATAAATTTTATTGTTATTTAAATTTTTTGCGATTTAACTAACTCTTTTCGCCCAAAGAGATGGTTCATTCAAAACTAAATTCGCTTTCGACTATTCTATCGTCAAAATTTCAGAGTTTGGGTGCTTTTTATTATATAAGGATAAAATGAAAAAATACGACCATCTCTATGAAGAATATCTTAATAAAAAAATTAATCTAAGTTACAAAAAAATACATTATATAAATTTACTTTTCCGTCAAATGATATAAATTGACCGCAAGTATTAGGGAGAGAATTCCAGTCCACCTGCTCCAAGATAGGTGGGCTGGAATATCCTGATTTGGTTATCCAATAACCGCTGTTATTTTCAGATCAGGCAACTATATCATATCCTAAATCATCTATTTCTTTTCTCAAGACATCTTCCGACACCTCGTCCGGATTATAATCTATAGTGACGGCTTTATTCTTTAAAGATGCCGTGGCAGCAGAAACGCCCTGTAACTGGCCTAAATGGCCTTCAATCGTTTTAACGCATTTCTCGCAATGCATCCCTTCGACCTGAAAAATCACACGGGTCATTTAATCTCTCCTGATGGAAAAGCCGACCATCGGCTTAATAAAAGCGAATTACTCACAACAGAAACAGAGCTCATTGCCATCGCAGCTCCAGCAATAACAGGGTTAAGAAAACCGAAAGCGGCTAATGGAATACCCAAAACATTATAGATAAAGGCAAAAAACAAATTCTGTTTCATTTTTTGCATGGTTGCTCTCGAAAGAGATATCGCAAGGGCGACTTCTTCAAGGTTGGATTTCATCAAAATGATATCTGCCGATTCAATTGCAATATCGGAACCGGCTCCAATGGCAAAACTGACATCAGCTACGGCTAAGGCCGGTGCATCATTGATACCGTCACCGACCATACCAACATAATGCCCTTGTTTCTTCAAGCTCTGAATTTCATTTGCTTTATCTTCCGGTAACAGACCTGCTTTGTAATGACGAATACCGACATTCTCGGCAATTTTTTGGGCAGTGACGTCATTATCACCCGTCAACATCGCCACTTCGATACCTAAATCATGTAGTCTTTCAACAGCCTTTTTTGAAGTGGGTCTGACAGGATCAGCCAAGGCGATAGAGCCTAGATATTGGTTGTCGCGGGCGATATAAACAAAGCTGCTCTCTTTCTTATGCTCGTCTTGATGAAGCTGAGATAAAGCGGAATCTTGAATTTTTATACCGGATTCTTCTAGAAAGCGTAAAGAACCCATCCTGATTTTATGATGGTTCTTATCTGTTCCAGTAACTCCAAGACCCGCCTTTTCCAGTATATGGTCAGGCAGAAAAATGGTAATGTCTTTGTCTCGGCCAAAAGAAGCGATAGCTTGCGACAAAGGATGGGATGATTGACTGGCAAGAGAGGTCGCAACCGTTAAAAGATCCTCTTCTTTTATACCCGCGCTACAGGCCACTGTTGCAACCTCGGGTTTGCCTTCCGTAATTGTTCCTGTCTTATCAACCACCAAATAATTGATATTTTTAGCACGTTCTAAAGCATCGACATTGCGAATAAGGATGCCTTTTTTGGCGCCAGCCCCCGTTCCCACCATAATTGCCGTCGGGACCGCCAATCCCAAAGAACAAGGGCAAGCAATAACCAAGGTTGAAACAGCGGAAACCAAGGCAGAAGAAAAAGACCCTGTCAAAAGCCAGCTGACAGCTAAAGTCAGAAAAGCAATGACAATCACAACCGGAACAAAAATACCGGCTATTTTGTCAGCCAGTTTTTGAATCGGCGCTTTTGACCCCTGAGCCTCTTCAACCATTCGGATAATACCTGCCAAGGCTGTATGCGCCCCAACAGCGATGGCCTTTATCCTGACGGCGCCGCCCTTATTGATGCTAGCAGCAAAAACAGTATCACCGGCTTGTTTAACAACTGGCATCGCTTCGCCTGTTAGCATGGCTTCATCGAAAGAGGATTCACCTGCTACAATCTGTCCATCGACAGGCACTCGCTCACCTGAACGAATAACAAGGATATTGCCTGTTTGTATTTGGCTAACAACGACATCCGAAATATGTCCATCTTCTTCTATATGGCCAATCGGTGGTTGCAATGACAATAAAGAGTGCATCGCGGAGCCTGCCCGATTTTTGGCCATATCTTCTAGCAAGCGCCCTAATAAAACGAGCGTAATAATCATGGCGCTGGCTTCAAAATAAATATGTAGATGCCTGAAGCCACCGAAAGTAACGATGCTACTATAAAGATAGGCCATACCCGTTCCTAAAACGACCAAAACATCCATATTGGCCGATCCAGAACGAAGCGATTTCCATGCTGCTTTAAAGAAAGAGGCACCCGCTATAAATTCAACAATAGTCGCCAAGCCCCATTGGATAAGACGTGGCATTTCAGACTCTGTTTTTGCCATCGAATGGTTAGGAAAAAACATCATCACCATCTGAAGCAGAAAAGGTAGACTGCAAAAAAGGGCAAGTAGAAAATAATATAGGGTTTGTTTTCTCAGTTTCTGTTCTAGTAAACGCTGCTTTTCACTATCAATTTTTTCAGATTCGATGGCACCATAACCAATTTTCTCAATTATTTTTATGATGTCACTTATCTGCGTTACACTCGGATCAAAAGTAACCTGCGCTTTTTCGGTCGCAAAATTGACCGAGGCTTCGACATCAGGAAGACGGTTTAGCCGTTTCTCAATACGGCTTGAACAAGCCGCACATTCCATACCTTTAATAAATAAAGAAACCGTCTTTTTTGATGCCATATGATGGGGATTCTTTCCGACCGATTTAACCGCAAGATATATCAGAGCTAACTCATCAGGTTAGAAATGGTGCCGTTCAGTCGGGTGAATTATAATTTATTTTCTTTATCAATGGTATTTTTAAGACTTGTTTTCTTCCAAAATAAAGTGATCCCCCTATATAGGGCATGGCTTAGCCTATAAGACCAAGCTGATTCTTTTAATATTTTTGTTGTAAGGATTGTTCATGACTGAGGCAATAATTATTGATGGTAAAGAATTTTCGTCAAATTTACGCAATAAAATTGCCGAAGATGTCAAAACATTCAAAAAAGAACGTAACGTCGTTCCTGGCTTGGCCGTTGTCCTAGTGGGCGAGGACCCAGCTAGCCGTATCTATGTACGTAAGAAAGAAGAAATGACCACAGCTGTCGGAATGAATTCCCTCAGCTATCGCCTTGATGCAAATGCCAGTCAGCAAGAATTGCTCGATTTGATCGAAACACTCAACCATGACCCCGCTGTTCATGGCATTTTGGTTCAGCTGCCTTTACCTAAGCATATTGATACCCCAACTATTCTTGAAGCTATTGATCCAGACAAAGATGTTGATGGCTTCCATGTCGTTAACGCAGGACGTTTGGCAATAGGCACGCCTAGTTTGGTGCCTTGCACACCTGCCGGTTGCATGATGTTGCTCGAGCATAGCTTGGGGAGCCTAAAAGGCAAAAATGCTTTGGTGATTGGTCGATCAACGATTGTTGGCCGTCCGATGGCACAGCTTCTTTTAGCCGCCGATTGCACGGTAACCGTTGCGCATCGCCATACCAAAAATTTGGAAGAATTATGCCGACAGGCCGATATCGTTGTCGCTGCTGTCGGGATTCCTCATTTTGTCAAAGCCTCATGGCTCAAACCCGGCGCCGTTGTGATCGATGTCGGTATCAATCGGGTTCCTGCTGAGGATGAGGCTGCCAAGGCTGCGGGGAAAACGCGCATTGTCGGGGATGTTGATTTTGTCGAAGCTGCGAAGGTCGCTTCGGCCATCACTCCAGTCCCTGGGGGGGTTGGTCCCATGACTATTGCCTGCCTTCTTAATAATACGGTGCAGGCTGCACGGAATTTGACTTCTGCTTCTTAAAGGACAAAGACAAAGCATTTCATTGTCTTTACCAAGATTGGTTAAGTATATGTCTCAAACGAAAGAAACCTCTATTCTTACGATAGAACCCACTGACCATCCTACGCCCGCTGATAAACGCAAGGCAATGATGGCTAATCCTGGCTTCGGCACGACCTTTTCTGATCATATGGTTGTGATTCACTATTCCGAAGAAAAAGGATGGCATAACGGACGGGTTATGGCTCGCCAGCCGTTACCACTCGATCCGGCCGCTTCAGTGTTGCATTACGCGCAGGAAATTTTCGAAGGGATGAAGGCCTATCGCAGTCCCGAAAATGAAATTTTGCTGTTCCGGCCCGAAGAAAATGCCCGTCGTTTCCGCCATTCAGCAGAAGTTATGGCGATGGAACCCATTCCAGAAGAAATCTTTCTGGATGCCGTGCATAAGCTGGTCGATATTGATCGTGACTGGGTGCCTGATGGTGAAGTAGGTAGCCTCTATATTCGTCCTTTCCAAATTGCCAGCCAGCCTTTCCTTGGGGTGAAACCTGCCAAAGAATATATTTTCGCGATTATCGCTTGTACGGTTGGCTCTTATTTCAAGGATGCAACCAAAGGTGTGCCGATTTGGGTCTCCGAAAATCATGTTCGGGCGGTTCCTGGTGGCACTGGTACGGCCAAATGTGGCGGTAATTATGCAGCCAGTCTGACAGCTCAAGCCGAAGGCTACGCCCATGGTTGTGCACAGGTTGTCTTCTTGGATGCCATCGAACGCCGTTGGATCGAAGAACTTGGTGGGATGAATGTCTTTTTTGTCATGAATGACAAAACATTGATCACCCCTCCACTGAAAGGCACGATTCTCCACGGAATTACCAGGAAGTCGATCATCGCATTAGCCCGCGACAAAGGATATACCGTTCTGGAACAGCCCTATAGCCTTGATCAATGGCGTGAAGATGCCAAATCTGGCAAATTGCTGGAAGCCTTTGCCTGTGGGACAGCCGCGGTTATTACTTCTATCGGTAAAGTGTGCGACACACATGGCGATTTTGAGATTGGTGAAAATGGCGCTAATAATCCAGTAGCCAATGAACTGAGAGAATCTCTGATTAACTTGCAGTATGGACGCGCAGAAGATCCTTATGGCTGGGTCAAACGCGTTTAATTTTCTTTAAAAAAGAGCCCCTTTTTAGGGGCTCTTTTTCTATGTCTGCTAACCTTTACTGCGGGCAATATAACGATTGATCACATCCCCCAAAACAGGCAAAGGTACACCGCCTGTTTTGACAATGGCATCATTAAAAGAAGCCAAATCAAAAGCCGAGCCCAATTGATCTTTTGCCTTTTGGCGTAACCTCAAAATTTCGAGCTGTCCCATTTTGTAGCCACAGGCCTGTCCTGGGCTAGAACAATAACGATCAACTTCGCTGGTCGCGGCATCCACTACATAACCACATTCATCAATCAAATAGCGGATAGCCTGATCACGCGACCACCCCATAGAATGCAATCCGGTATCGATCACCAGACGACATGCTCTAAATTGCTGATCTAAAAGATAACCAATCCTTCCGACTGGATCATTGGTATAAAGCCCTAATTCATCTACCAGCTTTTCGGCATAGAGCGCCCATCCTTCAACAAAGGCATTAAAGCCCATCATGGAAGAGATAAGAGGAATTTCACTATGATGTTCTGCCAGATAGGCGCCTTGCCAACTATGACCGGGGATACCTTCATGGGCAGTCAGAGTTGTCAAAGAATAGCGCGGCCATAAGTTCGTTGATGCCAGATTAATGTAATAAATAGCTGGTCGGCTGCCATCCAAGGCCGGAAAATTCATATAGCCTAAAGGGGCACCTTTTTCGACATCGGGTGGAACTCTTTTGACCAGAATTGGGGCTTTCATCCCCAAATGTGACAATTTAGGAAGCAAAGGCCGAATAGCCGCCAGTCTTCCATTGAGATAATCTAGAATTTCAGCTCGACCTGCATCATTATCAGGATAGATAAAACGCTGATCTTTGCTTAACGCCTGTAATCTTTGTCCAACACTTCCTTGGGTAAAGCCTTGTGATTTAAGCAAGCCATCCATTTCGGCTTTCAGAATTTCATTCTGTTCAAGACCGATTTTATGAATATCCGACGCAGATGTCGTCAACGTCGTGCCTAATCTTAAAGCCCAATGATAATAAGCTTCCCCATCAGGTAAACGTGAAACGGATGGATTATTTCCGGCCTTAGGCAGAATTTTTGAGAATTCTGCCAATTCAATATCCAAAGCAGGATAAAGGCTATCTTTTACAATTTTGGCCGCTTTATCCGAAAAACTACCTTGGATACCGGCTTTTTTCGCGCGAACATCTAAATTTTGAACAAAACTTTGTTCTTCAGCCTTGATAGCCCGAAAATCCTGCATTTGTGCGAAGGCTTTTTGGGCAATAAAATTAGGTGGGATAACGCCAATAGAGGCCTCTCTTTTGAGTTCCTCAGTTTCCTCTTTAATTTGTCGAGAAAAAGCCTGCAATCGTAAAAGATAGGCTTCAATATCTGCCTTATTCTCAATCCGATGCTGAGAATTCAAGAAATCAGCCATCGAGGTAGTAACGCCATTTTGTTGGCTAAGGCTATAGGTTTCTGTTCCACCAGAAAAACCAGCAGCGGCACCTCCGCCGTAAGAAAAGCCAAGACCGTCTAAACCACGATCCACAGCATAAGAAACTGTTTCATATTGTATTTGGTCTTTTTCATTCTTGAGACTGGCTTTCACCTTATCCAATCTCTGACGCATAGAGCGCATTTGACGAGACCATTCTGATAAACCCTTCTCGGAATTATCAGACAGTTTGGCTTCAAGTCCTGCCAGTTGCCCCTTATCAAGTCCTAAACTTGTCGCCATTTCTGGCGACAGAATTAAAATTTCATGGGCAAGCTCTGCCAACAGACCTGATAACGGTGAATTATCCGCTGCACTTACTATTTCTGGAATAATATTACTGATTCCTGCAACGGTCAGAACCGTGGCCGTTTTTTTTAGAATATTTCGTCTTTCCTGACTATCGGGTTTACCTATTCGTTGATTCCCCAAGATCAATTCCCCCCTTAATCAAAGGCATGTTCCCAATTTAGGCCATGACTAAACTTTGTTACAAAGGAGAATAGTTTTTCTGATTATTCTAAGGGAAGCAAGACAAAATATTGACTAAAAATAGAATAATATTCTTGGAGCTGGATAGATATCTTCAGATTACAACCCAGCTCCGATAACAAGCTAAAAATTAATATGCTGCCGCTCTTGCAATAAGGAGCGGTGCAAATATCTGGTTAACAATATTCGCAGCCTTGATAGCACGTGTTAACTTCGCGCTGGAAATATAAAGGACATCTTTATCCCGCAAAGTAAATCTTTGCGCCATAAAATAACTAGCAGGATCAAGCATATTTAGCTGATAAACGACGGGTCTTTCCTTATTAGGCGCTGTCTCATCTGGGACAAAACGCATCAAAAAGACGGCTCTTGGGTCAGAAATATTATCATTTGGGCCACCGCCTCTCGCAAGCGCCTCAGCTAAGGAAACTTCAGGATTATTGAAGGCCATCTGCTCAACTCGACTACCTGCCCCGAAGACCTCAAATGTTCTTGGCCGTTTCACCAATTCAATCCGGTCACCTGGCAATAAGGCAAGATTGTCTGGGCTTTCAGGCGTGATATGGTCGAGACGCTGTTTAACGGTTTTCCCGCTTCGAGAAAAAATAACGACCGTATCCGCTAAAAGCGATGCACGGGGTCCCCCGACATAAGAAACCGCATCCAGTAAGTGCTCCCGGTATAAAGTCAGCGGCATACGTGATGCTTTCGTCGCATTATCACCACCGACATAAACCGTATTAGCAACATTTTCGAGAACAGAAACCATAGCCTGCGGTTTCTGTGACTGGGTGGCGAAGGCTTCTTCAATAAGATGCTGGATTTGAACAACCCGTAAACCAGCCACACGCAATCTACCCGCATAGGGTAACTTAATCGTTCCCATTGCATCAACAGCAACAATATCAAAATGTTCAGCGGAAGCGGATGGATCAACGCCCGTATAACCATAACGGTTACTATTACCGATAAAAAGCCGGGTGCCTGCCTCATAGATACTGATTCGAAGGACATCGCCTGGGCCGATAAGGTCAACGCGCCCTTCTGATGCTAAATCCCGTAATTTTAGATTCCGGCCAGTCTCGCTACCATTTTCCTTGGTATATCTTTCGGCAGCAGAAGAAAGCGAAATATTGTCATCTAGTATTTCGCTATTTTTGTCTGCTGCCAGCACCGCTTTCATTCCATTTGTAGGTTGGTTCAAGTCGATCACCGTGATATCCAACGGGTTGCGCCCAGGTTTTGTCCTTTTCAAAAACTGATGGGCCGTCGGTCCGCTAGAAGGCAAAGAATTACAACCTGCCAATACAACAGGTATAATAAGGCACCCCAATTGCGACAAGGATCGGGTGTATCTCGATAGAGATCGAGCAAAGGCTTGGCAAGAATTCATCATCACTAGGAGCTCATGCTATATCTTTGGAAAAAAATAAAGCACAACTCCATCTTTTTGTGCGCAACCTTTAAAACGCTGTTCATTCTGCCTCTTTTATGAATGTTACGGTGGGATAATTACCCTATAGAAGAGCGTTGATACTGTTTCTATAAAGGAATGACCAGTTTTGACGCTTTGAATTGTCTCTTTAGAATAAATTATTAAAGCAATTCGGAATGGTTATGGTAAAAAATGATCAAATTTGAACATGTTACAAAAATATATAAAAATCAGAAATTTGAAAATACTGTATTCCGTGATCTGAACTTCACCTTAAAAAGAGGCCAAAGTATCGGTATATGCGGAGCCAATGGTGCGGGTAAGTCGACTTTGACCCGTTTGATTTCCGGGGTTGAGAAGCCAACTTTCGGGAAAATAACACGCAAGATGTCGACCTCTTGGCCGATTGGCTATACTAGTGCTTTTCAGAGCAGTCTAACCGGCGCTGATAACTGCCGATTTATCGCGCGTGTCTATGGAAAAGATGTAGATGAATTATTAGCTTATGTTGAAGACTTTGCCCAATTAGGGCCTTTTTTTCGGCAACCGATCAAAACCTATTCAGCCGGTATGGTTGCTCGACTAGCCTTTGGTGTATCCTTAGCAATTCATTTTGATTGCTATCTCGTCGACGAAGTCACCGGTGCCGGTGATGAAAGATTTCGTCATCGTTGTCACGAAGCGCTCATCGAACGTCGCGAGAATGGTACTTTAGTGATGATTTCTCATGATTTTAATACCTTGAGAGAATATTGCGATAGTGGTGCTGTCATGTATCAGAAACAGCTTCATCTCTTTGATACCATTGATGAAGCGATTACATTTCATCAGGAAAAACAGAGCCAGTCTTAAACTCAAAGGATTATTTTATGCAGCCAGATCGAGAGATCGTCCTTGATCTGTCACGTCTATTATCCCGCCTATTCCATGCTACACCTACCGGTGTTGACCGAGTGGAAATGGCCTATGCCCGCGCGTTATTACGTCGAATTCCAGATCAGCTTTCTTTTGCA
This sequence comes from Zymomonas mobilis subsp. mobilis ATCC 10988, assembly GCF_000175255.2. Lineage (NCBI taxonomy): Bacteria > Pseudomonadati > Pseudomonadota > Alphaproteobacteria > Sphingomonadales > Zymomonadaceae > Zymomonas > Zymomonas mobilis. The sequence goes on from NC_017262.1 coordinate 447,532, forward strand.
GCTATCAATATTTTTGGGCGATATGGACGGATTCCCAATGACAAAGCTTTGATTTTCCTCGATCACGTCGATAATTTATGGAATGGAAAAATCTCTATTCCCCCAAAAAGCATCGAGAAGTGGCAGTATATCAGTAAAATTTACGGTTTAATGTGGCCTCAATCTGTGCCCGAGAATAGTCGGTCGCTTCGTATTTTTCTACAATCCTCACCTCATCATTTGACCAATCAAAAACTGATGGCCTCTATTCTAAAAAAAGAAAAGGCTAAATTTATCTGCTTGTTGCATGACCTTATTCCCATTAGTTATCCTGAATATGCCCGTCCTAATGGAGCTGATTTACATATAAAAAGAATGAATACAGTAGCTCAATTAGCAGATGGGGTTATTGCTAATTCTTACGATACTGAAAAAAAATTCCAAGATTTTCTTCAAAAATCAGAAAAAAACATACCTATAGTTACAGCCCATTTAGGTGTAGATATTAGGCATAATTCTAAATTATCTAAAAATATTCACCCTTCTTTATTTGAAACGCTCAATATCAATGAAGAGCAACCAGTTTTTATTTATATCAGCACGATAGAGCCTCGAAAAAATCATTTATTGCTTCTCAATATTTGGAGAAATCTTGTCACCCTTTATGGTGATAAAACACCCTATCTTGTTTTAGTGGGGCGACGTGGTTGGGAAAATGAAAATATCCTTGATATGCTTGATCGGTGTCCCGCTATGCAAAAACGGGTTTTCGAGTTTAGCCATCTCGGAGATGATCAAATGCAGCTTTGGTTAAAGCAGTCACGCGCCTTACTCATGCCTTCTTTTGCAGAAGGCTATGGTCTTCCGATTGCAGAAGCGATTAGTTTAGGGGTTCCCGTTATTTGTAGCGATATAGCTGCGCATCGAGAAGTGGGGGGTATAGTCCCGGAATATATTGATCCCATTGATGGCTTAGGCTGGCAAAATGCTGTTATAGAATATAGCCGGTCCAATTCTGAACGAGTGGAAATACAAAAAAAAGCTATGCTGAAATGGCAGTTGCCAAGTTGGGATGCGCATATTACAGCCGTGCTTCAATTAGCAGATAAGCTCTAATAGATATTTATGCCGCTTTTGGTTTTTAACTAAATTTGGAAAAAAATGTGGAAACGACGGACGAAGAATTTCAGAAGCCTTTTGACAGATATTATTCTGCTGCCATAGATTTTTTGAAAAAATCATGGAAAGAACATAGGAATTTCATAATAATCGTTATTTTTCCTCTTTTGTTCCTTTCTTTTTATTACTCGCTGATTGCCTCTGATCAATATGAGTCCGAGGCTCATTTTGTCGTCCGCTCTGATGGTCAAAATGCGATGCCAGCCACTGGTCTTAGTCAAATGATGGGTGCATTAGGAAGTTCGGGTGGAAGTCAGACTGAAGGTGTCAGTGTCAATGACTATCTGCAATCTCATGACGTCATCGCAAAACTTCAATCACAATTAAACCTTGTGGAGATGTTCAGAAGACCTGAGGCCGATATTTTTAGCCGCTTATGGTTTGCTAATCCAACACCCGAAATGCTGTTAAAATATTATTTAAATCATGTTAAAGTAAAATATGAGACCGAAACCGGCATTACGAATGTCAAAGTTCGAGCCTTTCGCCCGAAGGATGCCTATATTTTAGCTGAAACTCTCCTCAAATTAGGCGAAGAGCGGGTTAACGACATGAATAAACGTCGTTACGAAAGTGCTGTTGGGGTTGCTAAAAATCAGTTAGAACAAGCTGAAGATAAGATTGCAGAAATACAATTAGCTATTACCCATTTCAGACGCGGTGATCAGGATTTAGATCCACGGATTACTGGCGAAACTCAAATTAAATTGGTCTCTCAGCTTACGGCTCAATTAGCACAGGCTCGAGCACAGCTTGATTCTATGAAAGAAACTATTTCACCCGATAGTCCTCAATATATTGCTCAGAAAAGACAGGTCGCGTCTTTAGAATCCGTTGTTAATAAGCAAAAAAGCCTGATGACTAATGGTCGGACTTCTATGGTGACGGGATTGGGCTCATACGAAGAACTTCGTATCCGCCAAGAATTTGCCGCCAAACGCTATGAATCAGCTGCAGCCTCTCTTGTAAAAGCGAGTGAAACTGCAATGCGGCAAAAATTATTTATCATCCGCGTCGTTGAACCCAATATGCCGGTTAAATCAACCTACCCTAAACCCATTGTAACAATAGCCGGAACGGCTCTTGTGCTGATGCTGGTTTATGCCATTGGTTGGCTAATTATTGCTGGAACAAGGGAACACGCTGCTTAAAATAGTCTTATCAAGCCAGCTTTAAAGCTGGCTTGACATTCTAATTCTGTAGCTAAAAATAATTAGGAGTCCGAACTAAGATATAAGAGCCACAGAAATAAATCTATCTTATACATTTCTATAGAAAGACAGCGCCACAGGTTATTGCTTTTACAAAAAGCAACAAGGCAAGCCTGAAATTAATTGTCCAAGAAAAAACTGCAGTAAGAATTATGGTGCACCCGACAGGATTCGAACCTGTGGCCTCTGCCTTCGGAGGGCAGCGCTCTATCCAGCTGAGCTACGGGTGCAAAGCAGTGCAAGAGCCTTTAGCAAAGCCAGTCAGTGACGACTAGCCCTTATCTTGTTTTTAATGATAATTTTTTTTGATCACTGCATATGACAGACAAAAAAAGGTAGATCACTTCTACTTTTTTTGCCTATCTTGCGGTTAAAAAATTTCATTATCGACTATACCGGATTTTCTACCGGAAAAGACCCTGCCCCCGACTGCTTTTTGGCATTGGAATAAGCCTGTGGCGGCATATTAGAAGCGGCTTTAATTGTCGCATGAACGATACCGCTTTCTTTCTGGGATTCCAATGTACCATCCTGTCGATGCTCTTCCGGCGTCACAAAGATTCCGATTGAAGCCAAAGCTTTTCCCATGGAAGAATAAGAAGTTACATAGGCCGTCACTGGAGCCAATACCAAACCCAACGCGACCATTAACAGCCATGTCAAAGCCCCGCCGCCGATAAAAGCCAATAAAGTAAAGACAAGACCCACCACAACATGAGGACGATAATAATGGAAAGCTTCTGAAAAGCTTATGCCATCAACGTCTCGTCTTTGCGTGTTCCATCCGCTGGGTCGGCCACGCAGAATGTCAATGAAAGTTAAAGTCTGGGTCACCATCAGGATGGGAGCAATAAAGGCAGATAAAGGTATTTCAATAACGACACTTGCCAAAATACCGCTCAAACCACCCAAGGTTTTCGCCCGTCTTTTGTCCATCAACGCCCATATAACCGCCAAAATTTTAGCACCAAACAGACAGATAATCGTCAGGACAAGGAGCCATGTTGATGGAGGTAAGCTAAGATTAGCGCTTCCCCGTCCAAAATGATGCATAAGGGTCGCGAGCAAGAGGAAAAGCCATAAAGTCGAAGTCGTATAAGAGGTAACACCAATCAATAGCTGCAAGCGATTAATCCAATGTAATCCTTTAATATCCAACAAGCGTACATGCTGTAAATTGCCTTGGCACCAACGGCGGTCTCGAATAGCGCTATCGACTAATGTCGGAGGATATTCTTCATAGCTGCCTTCTGCCATAATTGTATGCACGGCCCAACCATTCCGCCGTAGCAATGTCGCTTCCAGAACGTCATGACTCATAATATTACCGCCAAAAGGTTCTTTACCGGAAAGCTTTGGCAAGCCACAGCTTTCTGCAAAAGCCTTCACGCGAATAATAGCGTTATGTCCCCAAAAACTGGCTTCCGATCCAGACCACCAGACCAATCCAGCACTCGCCAGAGGGCCATATAGCCTTGCAGAAAATTGCTGCCATCTAGCAAAAAAGGTCTGCCCATTCACAGGCATAGGAACCGTCTGTAACAGAGCGACCCCTTTGTCTCTATCCATGCTAGCAGCCATACGGGCGATTGTTTCACCCGACATCAGACTATCGGCATCCAATACCAGCATATAATCGTATCCGCTGCCGAAATGATGAATCCAGTCAGAAATATTACCTGGTTTTCGGGCGATATTCTTTTCGCGACGGCGATACCATACCGGAATTTTTATTTCATCTTTCAGCTTCTGATAGGCTGCGAATTCAGTCAATTCGTTGACTATTTTTGAATCGCTTAAAATAAAAAATTCAAAATTTTGACTATATCCAGTCTCTACCAGCGATTGCGCCATCACCTTCAGGCGCAAATAAACCATATCAACATCTTCATTATAGATGGGCATCAATATGGCCGTTTTACCGCGCGGAGCAACTGAAGCTGGCGGCATTTGATAATCGGAAGAGGCTTTGCCTCGTATCAATTGGGTAAAACCAATCAAAGATCCTAGAAAACCAAAAACCAGCCATGTAAATAAAGGAGAAAAGAGAATGAATATCAGAAATTCACTCAGACTTATGCCTTGCACCGATTCGGCAATGAAAAGATCAGCGGCGGCGGCAATAGAAATGATCAGCGTCGCACCAAATAACAAAGCCCGACGATTGCCAATAACCGAAGGAGAGGTTCTGATTTTCGATTTGACGGCGTCTACTTTACTCCATGACTGAATCGGCATTTCAATGGGAGCCAAAGGCGGCAAGCAAGATAAAGCCTCTGCCCCATAAGGAGCGTCACCTGTCTGTGCCTGTTCAGGATTATTCATTTTTACGCCTTTTTCGAAACCCATATCATCATTCTTCTCTGCCCATGCAAATGACAGAGAAGAATTGTTATTTTATTCTTGAAACCAGATTAAATGATAGCCGCATAAAGCGAGCTGTATTCAGCTTAATAGGGATAAAACTATCCTATGGCATAGAGCCATGTTTCACTAATGGCGTTGTTGCCTTTTTTCAGATAGCCACGTAATTCCATTACTTGGTTGGCAACGGGTTTTACTTCAACTGTCGCTCTCCAGCGATTAGAGAAACCAGCCACCGGCGCGGCTGAACTATAGATAATCTGTCCTTGATTGGCGGTTACAACGAACTCAACCCCTTCGCGTGGCAAATTGGCCAAGGCTGAACCCTCAAAATCAACAACTATCTTTTCCAATCCTGGTTTTGACCAACGTTCATCCTGACCAACAGGATCATCGCTCGCCATCCCTGTCCGTGTATCGACGACATAAGAAGACGGTTTCGGTAACGGCTCGCTGTTCAGCCAAGTCAAACGATAAGATAAGTCATAACGATTACCGGCTTTCGCCTGTCCGGCAGGAACCCACATTGCCCCGATATTGTCATCTGTTTCGCCTTTTGTTGCCATTTCCAACAGATTAATAGCACCAGCGCCCCAATTATTCCGCGTTTCCAGCCATAAATTCGGGCGTTTTTCGTAAAAGAAGTTATCATCCTGATAATGATCAAAATTCCGGTCGCGTTGGATAAGACCCCACCCCTTCGGATTTACATCAGAAAAGCTACTGACGCGTGTTACCTCGTGATTTTCTAAAGGTCGCCACAGTCTTTCGCCCTTCCCTGTCCACAAAGCCAGACCATCAGAGTCATGGACTTCAGGGCGCCAGTCTTTACCGCTACGATGGTTATTTTCACCATACCAGAACATACTGGTCATGACACCGAAACCCAGACGCTCGACCGTTTTACGGAGCTTAACAGTGCAATCAATATCCTGAACCACATGACCATTCTTTTGGTAAGTGGTCATCCGATAAACACCAACGACGCTTGGGCCTTCCAATAAAGCATAAATAATAATGCCATTATTGGGCGCTTCTTCTAGCCAAAAACGGGTAAAGACAGGGAATTCTTCAGGATGAGAAAGGCCAGTATCGATCGCCAGACCTCGGGCTGACAAACCATACTGATCCTGATCACCCGCAGCCCTAAAATAGGATGCGCCCATGAAAGCCAACCAATCATGCATCCGGTCGGGATTCATAAAACGGAAACCACCAAAACCCATCTGATCTTTGGGTAATTTATGTAAAGGGCTATCCGTTGGCGCATTAAAAAGGTCATCAGAAAACAGCATTTCACGAGACTGACCGCTCTCGACGACATAGATTTTCAAAGGCACGGGTGCCGCTCGATTGACCGGAAAAAAGCGGGTCGCTCTTTCTGGGTCATTCGCCCACAAAGTTTTATCATCCCGCCAGCTGATTTTGACCATAGCATTATAGTCAATCGCCATCACTTCAGGTGATGGCTTTGGCTGATTATAAGGATGGCGCGATAATTCCATGGCATAGGCTTGCAGCCCTTTCCATGAAAAATTTTGGGCTTTGCCAAAGCGCAGATTGCTATCGACAGAAGACGCTGCAAAGAGTGAATTCCCCTTAAAACCGGCTCCTGCAACGGTAGCAATACCCAGAGCAACAAGCATCTGACGGCGGTTAAAAGAGGCATTCATATATTCTCTCCAAAATAATTTACGCTATTTTCTTGCTGTAACGCAGCTGCCCAAAGATTTGAATATGGTATTCGAGACCTATTTTTCGATTATAGCCTCAAAATCGGGATGTATCTTTGAATTCTCAGGATTATGATTTCTCATTCATTCACCATAGGGGTGTAATCCTGTTGAAGATATCCGAAATAAGATAATTGGTATCGTAAAAGCGACTGATGACAAATTGTAAATTTTTTTTATAAAAACAAACTTGCTTAATAAACCATAACTTACAAAACAGGATAGCAGAGTAAAATGGACAAGATGGGGAAAATAGCGAAAAGATTCCGGCTAGGCGCAAGCTTGCTTTCTTTGTTGCTTCCTTCCCTTATCAACCACAACGCTATAGCTGCCGATAATTCAGACAAAATATTATCTCGTCCAGTAAAAGGTCGAGATATTACGGTCAGCCTTCCTGCCGAAAAAACCGTCAGAATTACATTCGACCGCTATTCGGCAATGATAGATAGCCGAAGATTTCTTATCTGGAGTGGAGAGTTTGATCCTTTCCGCTTGCCCAGCCCTTCTCTCTGGCAAGATATCTTTGAAAAGATGAAGGCGATTGGCTTCAATACGGTAACTATTCAGTTAGACTGGGCTTATCATTCTCCTGCTCCGGGTGTTTACGACTTTAATGGTATTCGCGATATTGATCGCCTACTCAGCATGGCAAAAGTCGCGGGATTATATGTTGTGGTTCGGATCGGGCCCTATGCTGACGCCGATTTGTCTCGCGGTGGTTTCCCCGGATGGCTCACCCGTCAGAAAGTCGATGCCCGAAGTGACGATCCGGTTTATCTTGCGGCCGTTGACGAATGGCTAACGCGAGTCAATGCGATTATCAGCCGCCATCAATATGACGGCGATAAAGGCAATGTCATTTTATATCAGGTGGAAGATCGTCTCGGCGATCCCAGCCCTGTCAAACAACGCTATATGGCACATTTATATGCCAAAGCCCGCCATGACGGCATCACGCTTCCTATTTTTCATAATGAAACTGGACCCGTTGGCGACTGGCTTTCTGTCGCCCGATCTGGCGAAGATGTCGCTAGCCTCATTGATCTCCACGGTTTCTCAATTAACACGACACGCTTTTGCGACACTCAAAATCAACCTTTACGGGAAGCTGCGCCTCCTGATCTCGGATATTATAATCTCGATAACAGCGCGAGTTTCTTAAAACGTCCGGCAACTAGCCTTATAACCATAGAAGATGGTAGCGCCGATTATTGGGGTAGCAACGAACAATATAATTGCCTCGCCAATAGTAATGACGAACGCCATGAAATGTTGATATTAGGAAACAATCTTATCAACGGCTTAACAAACCAAACGCTTCGAATGGTTTATGGCGGTATCAATTGGGGCTGGCTTGGACAGTCAGGCCGCATCACCTCTTTCGATTATGGCGCGCCGATCGATGAAGCTCGTAACCTTAGACCTAAAGCCGATGGCCTAAAGCGATTGGGGCAATTTATCTCCACTTTTTCTGATATTACAAAAATGATGCCGGGTTCGGTTATTGTCCCAACCTCCAGCCATATTCGAGTGCTGCATAACGTTAATCCCGACACCAATTCTCATCTTTTCTTTATCACGCATAAGCCTGCCAATAGTCTGCATGATAGCAAATTCACCTTCTCTGTTGCTCTGCCCGATGGCACCTATACTCTTCCAGAAGAAGGCAATCTCGAGTTAAATGGCCATGACAGCAAATATCTAATCGCTGGTTTTAACCTCGGAAGAAACCGTCTGGTTTATTCGACCTCTCAATTTCAGACGATGATTACACAAGGGGAACATGATATTGCCCTTTTTAATGGTCGTCAGGGGGAAGCCGGCGAAATCGTTCTAAGATATGAAACCAAACCTCGCGTAACTGTTATCGAAGGCGATGCCCGATATTTCTATGATCCGGCGCGGCATGATTTACGGTTAAATTATATTCATGGCGGCCTTACCCGCATAAAAATCGAAAATGGCGGCCCAGCCCCCCTTATTCTTTTAATCGGCGATGAAAAGGAATCCGCACGCTTTTCGCGTTTTTCGACTGATGCCGGAGATGTGCTTGTCTTTGGCCCTTCACTCGTTAGACAGGCTTCATCCACGGATCTCACTTTATCGCTAAAAGGCGATACGGGTAGCCAAGAAACGCTAGAAGTCTGGGCTCCACCTGCTATCACAACGCTGGAATGGAACAGCCATCATGTTGCTTTCAGCCGGAATTTCCTAAATGGCAATTTCATAGCCAAGGATTTCCTGCCCGAACCTGAAAACTTTACTTTGCCAGATTTAATGACCTTAGACTGGCAGGCGGCAGAAGGCACACCAGAGGCACGTCCAAATTTTGATGACAGCCATTGGCAGAAAGCTGACGACACTGATGACAGTGCGATTATATCCCCCCCGGAAGGTCAGCCCAATCTGAATGCAGATTCCTATGGCTTCCATGATGGGGATATCTGGTATCGTGGCCATTTTGTCGGTGATCCGCAGGCAAAAAGCCTGACACTTCACTATGGCGCAGGCGGCAGTGGCTTTTTGCAATTATGGATGGATGGCCAGTTTCTGGGTGAAAATGAAATAGAAAATGGTCTGTCACAACCTTCAACCCGTGGCAGTTTTCGGATTAATTTACCCGAAAGTGCCCAGAAAGCAGGCGATCACGTATTTTCTGTTATGATCCGCCTGAACGGCCACCGCGAAGACAACGCCGATAATAATATGCAAAGGGCACCATCAGGTCTGATTGCCGCGTCATTGTCTGATCCCTCTGGTGCCGCCTATGCTGTCCCGATTTCATGGCGAGTCCAAGGTAATCTTGGGGGCGAAAATCTACTTGATACCGATCGGGGGGCGCTTAATAACGGCGGCCAATTTGGGGAACGCTCCGGCTGGCATTTACCGGGCTATTCCGATTCCAATTGGTCATCGGCGGATATGACGCGCCTTTCTTCGACACCGGGAACAACATGGTATCGTAGCCATGTAAAATTAAACCTTCCCAAAGAGAATGACATTACCCTTGGCCTAACCATCGGGGATGGCCATAAAATTCGCTCCAAAAGCCATTATCGAATGCTCATTTTTGTGAATGGCTGGAATATTGGACAATATATTGCGCATATCGGGCCTCAGACGGTTTTCTCTATTCCTGCGGGCATTATTGACTACAATGGCGACAACCTTCTTGCCTTGGCGGTTACATCAGACGGAACGGCTTTTGATAAAGAAAATACAGTGATGGAGCCTATTCACCTCACGGTATTACATAATGTCCGTGGAGGGGTGCCGATAGAAAAGATCGATGCAGCTAATTGGAAAGATATAAAGGAAGCCCAAGAGCAGCAATAATCTATCAAATCGGGGTATTTATTTCTGATACAGAAAATCTTTGAATAACTATTTCCTGTTTTTTCGCTTTCAGAAGGACAACTATACCCCGTTTTTCTATAGACTTATTGTCATCGCTCTTTTATATATAAAGGCATGTTTTCCCTGCCTCTTATAGCACGCGATCTACGACTTACACGCCCTTAGGCGTGTTATTCGCTTTGCCCTTCTTGTTACAGCAAGGGTCAACGCCTAAGGGGTTACTTCATTAGAAAAAACAACGTTGTTGTTCTGGTGATCCAATCACCGGACAAGGCAGAACGAAGTTTTAGGGATAATCATGTTACATAATCCGGCTACAAAATATCGTCCTTTCCCTGCCATCGATTTACCCAATCGGCAGTGGCCTTCCCAAGTCATCAAAAAAGCCCCAATCTGGCTCTCTACTGATTTACGGGATGGTAATCAGGCTTTGGCCAACCCGATGGACGGTGAAAAAAAGCGTCGTTTATTCGATTTGTTGGTTTCGATCGGCCTGAAAGAAATCGAAGTCGGCTTTCCTTCCGCCGGTGCCACTGAATTTGATTTTGTTCGTAGCTTAATTGAACAGAATGCCGTGCCAGAAGATGTCACTTTACAGGTTTTGACACAGGCACGTCAGGATTTAATCACCAAAAGTTTTGATAGCCTCGAAGGTATCCATCGCGCGATTATTCACGTATATAATGCCGTTTCTCCGGCATGGCGGCGGATTGTCTTCAATATGGAACGGCCAGAAATTAAAAAACTGGCTATCGCAGGTGTAACCATGCTGCGGGACGAAGCTGAAAAACGCCCTGGCACGGATTGGCGCTTTGAATATAGCCCAGAAACCTTTTCGACTGCGGAACTGGATTTCAGTCTGGAAGTCTGTGAAGCGGTTCTGGATGTCTTACAGCCAACACCGGAAAAGCCTTTGACCATCAATTTACCAGCAACGGTCGAAGCTGCCATGCCAAATATCTATGCTGATCAGGTTGAATGGTTCTGCCGCAATATCTCCAGACGTGATTCTATCATTGTCAGCGTGCATCCTCATAATGATCGTGGAACGGGTATCGCCGCGGCTGAAATGGCCTTGCTGGCTGGTGCTGACCGTGTCGAAGGTTGCCTGTTCGGTAATGGTGAAAGAACCGGCAATGTTGATTTGGTGACGCTGGCACTCAATCTCTATACACAGGCTATCAATCCAAATATTGATCTGTCTGACATTGATAAGGTCATCAAGACCGTTGAATATTGCACTGAATTACCGGTTTCGCCGCGGCATCCTTATGCAGGCGATCTGGTCTTCACGGCTTTTTCCGGCTCTCATCAGGATGCCATCCGTAAAGGTTTCACCCAGCGCGCCGAAAGAAAGGCCAAGGAAGACGGTGAAATCATTTGGGATGTGCCTTATCTGCCCATCGACCCAGCTGATCTGGGACGCTCTTACGAGGCTGTCATACGGGTTAATTCCCAATCTGGAAAAGGGGGCGTGGCATGGGTCATCGAGCAAGATCAAGGCCTGAAAATGCCACGACGGATGCAGGTAGATTTCAGCCGTAAAGTTCAGGAACTGGCTGATTCTTCTTCAAAAGAGCTGGATTCTTCAGATATCTGGAATGCTTTTGTTGACTATTATCACCTCGACAATAGCGGCCACTTTCAGTTGGTTGATTTTCAAGTCAAGCAGGGTGACAATGGATATGCGATCATCGGCAAGATAAAAGCCGGAGATAACATTCATGAGGTTGAAGGCCACGGTAACGGCTTAATCTCCAGCATTATTGACGCCCTGTCTTCTATTACGAATATCCGCTTAGAAGTCGTCGATTATCAAGAACACGCCATTAGCCACGGTAATACAGCGCAAGCGGCTGCCTATATTGAATGCAGCTTGCCGCAGGGTGGAACCGTCTTCGGTGTTGGTGTTGACGACGATATCGCTACTGCTTCGGTTCGGGCTGTCTTAAGTGCGGTTAATCGTGCTTATGCCGTCGATCCGAAAAGCGTCGGCTAATATTTAAAAATAAATCTTATTTGAATGGCTCCTCTTTTATAAAAAGCAGGAGCCATTTTTTTAAACCTCATCTCATCCCCGCAATATTCACATTTTGTAACATTTCATTCTTTTGTTCATCGTATATTCATGAACATTTCGCTCTTAGAAATGTTATGTTATCACATAACTATTCTACAGGGGGAAAATGGGGATGAGCGATTCCAGAAAATCGGCTCTTAAATTATTCAAATTCTATAGTGCTGCCAGCATATTGGCACTTTCATCTATTGTTACTTTATCGCCTTCTTATGCTGCAGCGGATGAAAATTCTTCTGCCGAAGAGAGCTCTCCCCCATCAGAAAACAGCACCTCAAAAACAGAAAATGCGGTGCCATCGAATGCCACAGGCAAAGACATTCTGGTGACCGCGCAAAGATTAAACGAAGCTCGCGCTCAAATTCAGTCTCACTTGGGTGCAACCGTTTATTCAATGGATCAAAAACAGATTGAATCTATTCCAGGTGGCTATAATCAGCAGATGAATAATATCCTGCTGCAAATGCCGGGGGTAACTCAGGATCAATTCAGCCAAGTTCATATTCGGGGCGATCATAACAATCTACAATATCGTATTAACGGTATTATTTTACCGGAAGGCATTTCGGTTTTTGGTCAAACCTTGGCGCCTCGTATGATCGATAAAATGGATTTGATTACGGGGGCATTACCGGCACAATACGGCCTAAGAACCGCAGGTATTATTGATATTACGACCAAAAGTGGCCTGCAAAAAAATGGTGGAACGGCCTCCATTTACGGCGGCAGCCATGAAACGATCATCCCAAGCGTTCAATATGGCGGATCGACCGGATCGACCAATTATTATGTCACCGGAGAATATCGCCATACAGCCTTGGGAATCGACAGTATCGACGGTTCTTCAACCCCGCTGCATGATCACAGCAATCAAGGTAATTTCTTCGGTTATCTCGATCATATCCTTGATGACAGCAACCGTATTTCCTTGATGGCCGGTTATTCCCAGCAGAATTTCCAAATTCCGAACCCGAAAAATATCCATCCGGGGGAAAACGGAACAACCGGCTTTAATCTGAATGGCCAGACTGACTATCGCAGTAATGACCTTGATGAAAATCAGAGAGAACGGACGGGCTTTGCCCAACTGGCTTTCATGCATGATTCAGGGCCTTTCTCGATGCAGGCCTCCATCTTTGGCCGCTATTCTTCTCTTGATTATTATCCTTCTGTCGCAGGTGAGTTGATCTTCAACGGGATGGCGCAACGGATTACACGCAGGAATGTCGCCTTTGGCTTGCAATATGATGCGTCATGGCATGTCAGCAAACATCACACATTACGCGGTGGTTTCTTCTTTGATCGGGAACGGGGTAGCACTTTTTCAACATCCTCGGTTTTTGCCGCCGATGATGACGGTAATCAGACGAGTACGACGCCGCTATCCATTGTTGATAACAGCGGGAAAACCCAACTGACCTACAGCGCCTATGTTCAGGATGAATGGAAACTCGCTCAAAATTTGACCTTTAACTATGGTGTTCGTTTTGATCTTTATTCCAGCTATCGGACAGAACACCAATTTAGCCCCCGCGCGAATTTGACATGGCAACCGACTAAATCAACGGCCTTGCATGTCGGCTATTCGCGCTATTTCTCCCCGCCTCCCTTTGAGTTGGTCGGTTACAGAACGATCAGCCGCTTTAATGGAACAACCGGCGCGGCAACAGGGGTAAACAAGGCTACAACACCTTATGCCGAACGGCAAAATTACTATGATGCCGGTATCCAGCAAAAAATCGGCAAAGACTTCACTTTCGGAGTCGATGGTTACTATCGTCGCTCTCATAATCTGATTGATGAAGGCCAATTTGGCGAAGCTATCCTGATGACACCGTTCAATTATAGTCGCGGTAAAATCTGGGGTATCGACTTTAACAGCAGCTATACGCATGGTGGTTGGCGCGTCTATGGCAACTTCGCCTATCAGAAGGCCTTAGGGAAGAAGATCAAATCCAGCGAATATAATTTCGAAGCCGATGATCTCGCTTATATCGCGCAACATTACATCTATCTGGATCATAACCAGAGCTGGACGGCTTCTGGTGGCGTTTCCTATACCTTCCATGATGGTGTTTTGAAAAACCTGCAATTAGGCGCAACGGCTCTTTATGGTTCAGGTCTCAGAACGGATCTGACTTTGGCCAATGGCGATACCATTCCGAATGGAGCCAGCGTTAAACCCTATGCCACGGTCAACACGACAATCATGTATCGTATTGAAAGACAAGGCATCAATCTGCGCTTTGATATCACCAATATCGGTGATCATGTTTATCAGATCAGAACGGGGGATGGTGTCGGTGTCGGCTTGCCTTCTTATGGTGCCAGACGCGGATTTTACTTTGGATTTTCGAAAGATATCTAACCGTTATGAAGTCTTTCACAGGATAAGGTCTTGTTCCTTATCCTGTGAGGATTTACTCATAATATTATGAAACTTGGCATCAGAAAACCCAGCATCCGCAAAAGCATTGCGGCCAGAACTTCCCCTACTCGCATCATCAAAAATAAATTGGGATTGCGGATGCCTCGTGGCTGGGGCTGGCTTACCGATCCGAAAAAAGCGCTTTATAACCGCGTTTATAATCGCACCAGTTTTTCTATTTTTGATCTGATCAAAAAACTTCTTAAGTAATTTGACCAGATCAATAGATCTTATTTTACGGCTTGTTCCAGACGTTTAATGGCTTTTTCATGGCCAATCAAAGATAGTAATCCTGCCATATCGGGGCCATGGCTTTGTCCTGTCAAAGCAAAACGCAGCGGCAGGAACAGGGCTTTGCCTTTACGTCCGCTCTGTTTTTTCAAAATATCAATCCATTCTTTCCACGGATTGGAAGACCAATCGAGCGTTTTGGCAATGGCCATCGCTTCAACCAGATAGGCCTTATCCTCTGCGGAAAGATCAGGCTTGGCGATGTCTTCTTTGACGACCGACCACCAAAAGGCTGCCTCGGATAAATCATCTATATTCGGACGGATAACTTCCCAACTATGGGCATCCATAGCTTCCGGCAAACGATCTGCGACCTGTTCATAAGGCATGATATGAAGAATACGGGCATTCAGATGCTTTAATTCTGCCATATCGAAACGGGCTGGGGCGCGGCTGAAATGACTAAAGTCAAAATTTTCAACCAAAGGTGCCAAATCCGTCAGAACTTCAACCGGATCGCTCGTGCCAATACGGGCAAGCAAAGCCTCCAAGGCAATCGGCTCGATATGATCGGCTTTGAAATCAGCGACACTATCGGCACCAAAACGCTTCGATATTTTTGCATCGCCCCCCGTCAACAAGGCCATATGGGCGAATTCAGGCAATTCAGCTTCCAAAGCCTGAAACATCTGAATTTGGGTCGCTGTATTGCTGACATGATCTTCACCGCGAACAATGGTGGTGATTTCCATATCAATATCATCAATGACACTCGGCAACAGATAAAGCCAACTGCCATCTGCACGACGGATAACGGGATCTGAAAGCAACTTGGGGTCAAAGCGCTGTTCACCCCGAATAAGATCATTCCATTTAATGGCATGATCGTGATCCAGACGAAAACGCCAATGAGGTTTAATGCCTTTTTCTTCCAGTTCCGAACGCTCTTCAATTGTCAGATTAAGCGCAGCTCGATCATAAATCGGCGGCAATCCACGTCCAATCGCAATGCGGCGTTTTAAATCCAGTTCCTGTGGCGTTTCGTAACAAGGATAAATACGCCCTTTCGCCTTCAGGCTTTCAAAACGGATTTCATAAAGCTCGCTTCGCTTGGACTGGCTATATTCGACATCTGGGTTAAGATTAAGCCAAGCCAAATCAGCCCGAATAGCTTGGGTATATTCTTCGGTTGATCTTTCGCTATCGGTATCATCAATCCGCAAGACAAAACGGCCATGATGATGGCGGGCATAAAGCCAGTTGATTAAAGCCGTCCGAATATTGCCGACATGTAAAAAGCCCGTCGGCGATGGTGCAAAGCGCGTAGTAATCACAAGAAAACCCGATCAGGAATGAGAAGAACGAAATTGATGGGAAAGCGGATAACGGCGATCCCGCCCGAAATTGCGGCTACCCAGTTTCACACCGGGGGGAGCCTGCCTTCTTTTATATTCGGCACGATGGAGCAGATTTTCAATCCGCGTGACCAAATCAGGATCATAGCCGCGTTTGACCAGATCAGAACAGGACAAATCCTCTTCAATCAAGCCATGCAAGACAGCATCCAATATATCATAAGGAGGTAATGAATCGCTATCTTTTTGATCTTCCCGCAATTCTGCGGAAGGTGGCTTGGTAATCACTCGATCGGGCATGACATAGCCATCGGGGCCTAAAGCATGGGCAGGTTTATGGCTATTTCTCCAACGGGATACCTTAAAGACATCACTTTTATAAAGATCTTTCAGGACAGAATAGCCGCCATTCATATCGCCATAAAGGGTCGCATAGCCAACGGCCATTTCACTTTTATTTCCCGTGGTTAACACCATTGGAGAAAATTTATTGGAAATCGCCATTAACACGACCCCGCGCAAACGGGATTGAATGTTTTCTTCGGTAATATCAGGCTTTTTCCCTGAAAAAAGTGGAGCCAGCATCCCGTCAATAGCTTCAACCGCCGGATTGATGGGAACAGAATCTAACCGACATCCCAGCATCTCGGCACAAGCGCGCGCATCATCAAGGCTTTCTTGACTAGTATAGCGAGAAGGCAGCATCACGCACCAGACTTTATCTGCACCAAGGGCATCTACTGCGACCGCCGCCGAAAGCGCGCTGTCAATACCACCGGATAAGCCCAGCAAAACACCAGAAAAACCATTCTGGCGGACATAATCGCCAAGCCCCATCATCATGGCTTGATAAATATCGCTTAATCGCCCGTCTTCACCCTCTGAGATTTTACTCTGTAAACCCTCATCACAAGACCAACCTTCTTCGGTCTTATGCCAACGAGTTACATAACAATCCGCCTGCCATCGCGGCAGAGAGACAGGCACTGCACCATCTCGATTGACAACAAAAGAGCCACCATCAAAAACGACTTCATCCTGTCCACCGACCCTGTTCAGATACAGGCAGGGCAATCCTGTTTCTTTAACCCGATCTGCAACAACTTTACGCCGAACCGGATATTTACCGCTTTCAAAAGGACTGCCATTCGGCACAAGAAGTATTTCCGCTCCGCGTTCTTTCAGATGATCACAGAGTTTTTCTGTCCAGATATCTTCACAAACAGGAATACCAAGAGAGACATCTCTAAACAAAACAGGTTCAGGAAGAGGTCCCGCTGAAAAAATCCGCTTTTCGTCAAAGGTGCCGTAATTTGGCAAGTCATGTTTATAGCGAATAGCCGCAATTTTACCTTGATCCAGCAAGGCAACGGCATTGAAAATCCGCCCCTTTTCCTGCCATGCCGTTCCAACCAACATTGCCGCCCCGCCATCAGATGTCGCAAGAGCCAAACGCTCCAATTCTTCCTTGGCATTTTGCAATAAAGACGGCTTTAAAACGAGATCTTCGGGAGGATAACCGATCAATTGCAATTCAGGAAACAGGATAAGATCAACCTTCCCCGCTTCTTGCCTGATTTTCAGCATAGCATCCGCATTACGGCGGCAATGACCGACCGTTTGCGGGATTTGAGCTAACAGTATTGTCAATTGGTCAGTCATGCTCATCAGATCGGAATCCTTACCAGAAAAGGCTTCCGATCCTTTCCTCCTTAAAATTCAGGCAGATGGTCAAACAGCCTGTAACAGACAAAAAAGAAAATGCCTTCATTTGTTCCTTTGCCCCAAAGAGTTACAAATGAAAAGGCATATCCTTTAAAAACACCAACCCTGAAATAGCTGCACGATTGGCCTTTAAAAAAGCCCAAGCTATTTCAGATAATTGGTGCTGATCTTATAGCTTTTTCAAAAGCGCCTTAAGACCTTCGTCGTCTTTCTCGACCATGGCAACAATGCCGATCTGATCATCTTTTTCACGGCGACCTAACAACAGAACAAAATCTTTACCAACAGGTCCCAGATCGACGATCGCCTTTGCAGGGGCTTTCTTCAATGAAGCCAGACTATCACTGCTTTTTATCATTGGAATAGCGGAATGATCGGCTTTTTCTCCAGAAGCCTTATGGCTATCCACCGCTGACAATTCACTGGCAACGGTCTGCAAAAGAGATGATTTTGCCTTACTCTTATCTTCAGAGAGAATTTTCCAATTCACGACCCCATAAAGATGGTCAATATGCTCACCATCCGAAGAAAAAGGCATAAAGATGCCGCGATAGATCAAAGACTGACCCAGATAGGTTTCAAAGTCAGCCTCAAAGCCAACAGGGCCTTTTTGTTCAATTACCGCTGCAAAATGAGGGGCAGTTGCCATATGGGCAATCAGACTACCTTCGGGGGCATCTGAAATATGATTGACATGATATGTCAGTTTATCCAGCTCGCGTAAGGCATATCCTAGAAAGGATATCTTCGGATTATGGGGATTTTCTCGAAAATCCAGCAAGAAGCTGTGCTGCCCGAAATCAGCGATAGCAGCCGGATCAAAATCGCTCACCAATGGAATTTTGTGACCGTTTAATACCGACAGCCAAAAATTATAGGCGCGTACATGCATCCGGCGATCATATGCCCCAATCGCCTTCATAACGCCTTCACTTCCCCCCCTTGGGAAAACAGGAGCCTCGATCTCTTTTCTCTGACTGTCCGTCATATTTTTGGGTCTTTGCCTTCGTCAATTTTCAGGTAATCACGTCGATTATTTGTGGATATGCTTTATCCACTTTCAAACGAAGGGCGTAAAGACAATAAGCTTAAAATATCGCTAACAGAAAATTATTTCTGTCTAATTGCAAAATTATGCTTGAGCTTTCTGAAGAGGGTTGCTAAGAGCCACAACTCTGTTGCGCCGCTTTAGCTCAGCTGGTAGAGCATCGCATTCGTAATGCGAGGGCCGCAGGTTCGAGTCCTGCAAGCGGCACCAGAATTTTTGCCTTTATCTCTCGGCAATAACCTCCTTAAAAATTCAACTATACTTTATCTATTATCGCTTGATAATGGCTGCCTTCGGCTGTTCATTCGCCCTATTTAGGCTATCCATTCTAAAAAATGCCCACCAATATGAAAATCAACTTATAAATAAGACTTGATGATAGATTGTAATCACCAAACTTATTTTACAGATATTCCATATTTTTTAATTGTAAAATCAGTATGTTATAAAAATTATGAAGTCAAAAATCGACTTTTGGGGCTTCATCTAAGCCCGCTCTGTTTATTCTCTTTTTTTAGAAAAAATGTTAGATAATCCTCCCAATCTAGTATTGGGGATAATCAGCCGTGCATCGCTTCAACCACAATATAATTAAAGAATTGCGAGATAAGGTAGATAATCTACCGGAAAAAGAGAAGTTAATAACCAAAAAAGATATCGTGAACGAGATGGTTTCTTCTATCAAAATTCTTCACGAAAAAGGGTATTCCCCAGACGAAATTTTAGGATTTTTCAAAGAAAACGGGATATATAGTAACAACGGCTATATTATGTCTTTAATTGTGATGACTGTTTACTGTCACCCATCATGAAAAGATAATCTGTTATGATAGCGACAAGAGAGAAAATAGAATAATCCGCCATTCCTCTTTTAAAATACAGCTGCATGAAAAGACTTTTGATATAGATATTACCTCAAATTGATTTATGAACCAGATCGTTATCTATATTTGATCTGATTATCCGAGGTTCTCTTGTTCAGTAGCGTATCTGCCGTCTTGTTTATCCTTCTTTGCGCCTTGGTTCCTGCGGCCACCATTATTTTTTGCCAGTTCAAAAATCGCCAACTCAAACGCCGCAGTCCTATTTCAGAACCGCTTCTTCCCCTGCCCGGCGAAACACTGCAAAAAAATCTAAATTTTGAAAATAATAAGTTGATAGCGGTCTTTTCTTTTTCCGCGCTTATCCCTTCAATTATTCTTATTTGCTTGATGGGACAGTGGATCAATCCCGCATTTGTGCAATTCCATTGGATCGACCTTTTATGGGCAATGATATGCGGTGCCTCAATAACCACCTCTGTCTATGCAACGAAAAGAATTATGGCTCGCCGGAAGGCCTTTACCGCAGGCCTGATGGGGGAAATGGCTACGGCTGAATATTTCACCCCCTTAGTCAGAGAGGGATGGTATCTTTTTCACGATCTGTCTTTTCCTCGTGGAAATATCGACCATGTTCTCGTTGGACCAACAGGCATCTTTGCGATTGAAACAAAATATCGTTCAAAATATGCTGATATTAAAGGTGGCCAAGGCGCTTTGGCAGAATATGATGGCCACAGCATCCTTTTTAGTGGCCGCCGCCAAGAAGACCTTCCCTTACAACAGGCAAAAGCTGTCAGTGGCGAATTATCAAAATATTTACGGGGGAAATTGGGCTATACGGTTCCAGTCCGGCCTGTTGTTTCCTTACCGGGATGGAGAATAGAAAACTATTTGCCAGATGAAGAATCCGAAGTCATCGTGATTAATCCCAAAAATTTCCGTCGTCTAAAGAATTTTCAGGCCATTATTAACACCCCTGAAGCAATAAAAGTAACTAGCGCTTTGGAAGAAATTGCCAAAAAATCTCCCCAAAAACCCTTTTATAAGTCTATTATCAAAAGATAATATTGCTTCTGAACAGATTAAAGGCAGGTCGTCTCATGGCATTTTCTGAAAGACTGGGAAATCTAGCAAAAGAAGCCTTTCGGTCTGTCGGTGCCTTCGTTGCGGAAGGTAAAATCTCGGGTGCCGCATTAGGCGTGATCACGGCTGACGGTCGGAAAGGATGTTACCTTGACGGCTTTGCCCAGATTATACCGCAAAAAGAAAAACTGACACGACAACATTATTTCGACCTTGCTTCTTTAACCAAGGTAATGGCGACAACACCGGCTATTTTAAAACTGGTCGATGATGGAATCATTGATCTCGATCAACCTCTGACCAAAGCTATTCCTGACCTAAGACAATATGAAGTCGGTTCGGCCTATGAACGGACACTGACTTTCAGAGATTGCCTTACCCATAACACGCGTCTTCCCGCGGTAGAGCCTATTTATACCTATGGCAGCGATCCCAATCGGCTTCGGCATTTCATTTTGCAACGCAAATGGGAAAAAACTGCCACGCCCGTTTATTCTGACATCAATTTTATGTTGCTTGGTATTGCCTTGGAACGGCTACATCATGCTCCATTAATCACTTTACCCTTACCAAAGGGACTTACCTACACCCCACCCACCTCCCTTGCGGTGGCGACCGAAAATTGCGTTTTCCGCCACCGTGTTCTTAAAGGCGAAGTGCATGATGAGAATGCTTGGGCATTGGGGGGTGCGGCCGGTCATGCTGGTTTATTCGGTACAGTCGATGCGGTTCTTGACTTTGCCCAATCGCTTTTGAATGGCCAAGCGGCTTCTCCCAAAGCCTTGGAAGCGATCCGTCGCGTTTCAACCAATCCCAAAAGAACTCTTGGTTGGGAATGTAAATTTGATAACTGGGCAGGTGGTCAGGCTTGCTCCGATCAGAGCATTGGACATACCGGCTTTACTGGAACCGGATTATGGATAGATTTCGACCGTTCTTTGGCATGGACATTATTAACCAATCGCGTTCACCCTACCCGCTTTTCAGGGGTACCTATGCAAGATATCCGGCGAAAAACGGGAAATGCCGTTATCGCAGGATGGGACAGCGCTCTTTCTTCATAATTATTCCAAGCGGCATTTTTCTGTAATCATCGCGGTTACTTCATCAAGGGGCAAACGATGAATAGGAACCCCTTCAGGAAAAGCATTCAAAAGCCGAGAAGGCACTGCCGAAGACAATAACACGAATGCCCCCTTGTCATGCTGACTACGGATCAGACGACCAAATCCCTGTGCCAGTTTGGCACGAATAATCTGGTCATCATAAGCTCTCCCGCCCCAGGCTCTCCGCCTTGCAGCATGAGCAACCGTTGGACGTGGCCAAGGCAACCCTTCCATAATCACAAGTCGTAAAGATTGTCCGGGAACATCAATACCATCTCTCAAAGCATCCGTCCCCAAAAGAGAGGCATGAGGGTCATCCCGAAAAATATCAACCAAAGTGCCGGTATCCATTGGATCGACATGCTGGGCATAAAGTGGCAAACCTTGCCTTGCGAGATGGTCGACAATCATCGCATGGACGCGCCTCAATCGATGAATCGACGAAAATAGCCCTAATGCACCGCCTTTTGCAGCTTCCAGCAACCGCACATAGCCATTACTTAAAGACGCAAGGTTATTTTTCTGAATATCGGTCACGATAAATATTTCAGCTGCATCACGATAATGGAACGGACTTTTCACCTCAAAATGTAACAGCGGAATATCCAAATGTTTGGCACCACTTCGCTGCTCGGCCATATCCCATAAAAGACTATCCTCGGCCTTCTCAGCTTCCAGATCAGAAGGTGATACCCGCCCCACACCCAAAGTCGCCGAAGTAATCAATAACCCATGCGCAGATTTGAACACATCTTCGGCAAGGGGATGGGTCGGGTCAATCCAATGACGATGGATCCCGATGTCATATTCTCGGCCATCAATTCGATCGATCGCCAGCCAGTCGATAAAATTCGCCTCTGCTACCCCCGTCAGCCGCTCAATCAAATTCAACCAGCTTGATAATATCATTTCGCGCCGCCCTAAAGCGTTCATCAAGCCTTCTATTTTTCCGCGCACAGCATTGTTGAGCCAATCAGGTGATTCTACCAATAATTGCTCAAGACGCTTCCCAATCAGAAGCAAGGGTTCACGAAGAGCGTGAAGCGCAGTCTGGCTTTCTTTCGCGGCATCGGTTACGACTTGATCGACATCAATAATTTCGATTTCAAGGCTATAGCCCTGCTCGGATTTGTCCGCCCGCGATTTCACCATATGATGAATAGCCAGAAACAGCCTTTCAATGCCATTTTGCGGCTTATCTTCGGATAAATTCTTTAACCAGCTATCAGAAGGCAGGAAACGAGCGGCCTCCTTCAATTCTTCGACAGCATCCGCAATTTTTTCATCATATCCAGCTATTTCAGATAAACCTTTTCGCCGTCGGCGGCTGCCTGATCCCGTCAACCAGCGCCTTAATTCGCAAGATTCTCTGGCTGTAAAGGCGGCTGCAAAGGTTGAATCTGCCGATTCAAATACATGATGCCCTTCGTCAAAAATCAAGCGATTAAGATGGCTATCCTCGCTTTTATCTCCCGTTGCCAACAACATCACCAAAGCATGATTGGCAATAACAATACGGGCATTTTTGGTGGCACGAATAGCGCGTTCAATAAAACAGCGCCGAAAATGGGGACAGGCTGAATAGATACATTCGCCGCGCCTATCTGTCAGGGACAAAGCCCCATTACGTCGAAACAGACTTATCAACCATCCGGGAAGATCGCCCCCAACCATATCCCCATCACGACTATAGGCTGCCCATCGAGCAACTAACTGAACCAGAATATTGGTGCGATAACGGTAATTGCCCTGCAAGGCTTCTTCAAGATTGAGCAGGCAGAGATAATTTTCGCGCCCTTTCCTGATAGCGACCTTCTCGCGATATTGCTGGAAATCAGGAAAAATCCGTTCAGCTTCCCGCCCTAACTGACGTTGTAAAGCCTTGGTATAGGTCGAAATCCAAACCGTGCCTTCGGCTTTTTCTGCCCATTCCGCCGCTGGAGCCAAATAGCCCAATGTCTTCCCGATGCCGGTTCCAGCCTGCGCTAAAAGTAGATGCGGTTCATCCTCTTTTTCTCTGGGGCTAAATATCTGACTGACATGACGAGCATAACGGCGCTGTTCGGGTCTAGATTCCGCCTGTTCACCCAAAGTTTTTCCCAAACTTTCGTCTGCCTCTTCCGGTGATAAAACAACCGGACGGATAGGCGATCTTGGTGGCGCATCTTCCCATTCAGGCAAACGGGAAAACAACCATGCTTCTGGATGAAGCGGCTTTTCCAAATAAGCCTCAATAAAAGGGCTCCAATTCCATTGCCGCCGCGCCAAAGCGGCGGCACTATCCCAGGCACCACCCCGTTCCTGCCATTTCGGGTCGGAAAGCGTTTTCAAAAGATGATTGGTAATCTGATGGAGAATACGGGCAGCCGAAATATCATCTTCCGGCACATCCAAGCCTAAATACCGCGCCAATCCTGAGGCGGTTGGTACCGCAAAACGCGCCGGATGCACAAAAGCAAATAATTCCAGAAGATCAATTCCGCTCGTCTCTTCGATTTTTAGTCGGCTGGCAACCATAGGCGCATTCAGCAGAATAAGAGGCGTTTTCTGTAACAGATTGACAGCCGTCTGACGATCAAGCGACTGGATATTCCCATTGGGGAAAGCCATCCATATACCAGCATGGGTGACATGTAATGCCGGAGGTATTTGATCTTCTGAAAAAAGGCTATCTGTCACGCATTATTCCTATCTTGAGAAGACGACTTTATTCCACCTTACAAAGAAGACACTGTCCCAAGGCTTGATTAACCTCTAAACGACCGATATTGAAATCTGCCCGATCAGGCATAAACAGGATAAATTCCTGACCAAGATAGGTTTATCAACTGAAAAAGCCATTCCGATAGAGTAAGATAACGCAAATTATGGCTCCGGTATGGATTTCTTCAGTTGGGATGACGGGGTAAAATACCTATCCCCGATAACCGGCATTCAGTCAAAAGGGATACTTTGATTTTTGATATCCCTGTATATAGGAATGCACCGGATAGTTTTTATTCAAGACCGGCCTTCTTGTCCGGTCTTCTTTTATGACACAACAGGATCATATGACACAGGAAAACGCGCTTCGCATTGCAGCCCAAAAATCCAAAGCATGGCCTTTTGAAGAGGCACGAAAATTGCTGAAACGCTATGCTAAGGCGGCTCCTGAAAAAGGGTATATCCTTTTTGAAACCGGTTACGGGCCTTCAGGTCTGCCTCATATCGGCACCTTTAACGAAGTTCTCAGAACCACGATGGTGCGGCGCGCCTATGAAATTCTGTCAGACACGCCGACTCGTTTGATCGCTTTCTCGGATGATATGGATGGTTTGCGGAAAATTCCCGACAATGTGCCCAATCATGAAATGCTGGCTAAACATCTGGGCAAGCCTTTATCCCGTATTCCCGATCCTTTTGGCAAATATGAAAGTTTCGCGCATCATAACAATGCGATGCTGCGAGAATTCCTTGATCGTTTCGGCTTTGAATATGATTTTTATTCAGCCAGCGAACAATATAATTCTGGCCGTTTCAATGAAACGCTGAAAGATATTCTTCGTAACTATCAAAAAATTATGAATATCATGCTGCCAACGCTTCGCGAAGAAAGACGGGCAACCTATTCCCCGATCCTTCCGATCAGCGAAAAAAGCGGCATTGTTTTGCAGGTTCCGGTCGAAGTCGTTGATGCCGAAGCCGGTATTATCTGCTTCGAGGATGAAGGTGAAACAGTTGAACAGTCTATTCTTGACGGTAAAGCCAAATTGCAATGGAAAGTCGATTGGGCAATGCGTTGGAAGGCGCTTGGCGTTGATTATGAAATGGCCGGAAAAGATTTGATTGATTCCGTTACCCAGTCATCCAAAATTACCCGTGTTCTCGGTGGTCGCCCACCAGAAGGTTTCAATTATGAAATGTTTCTGGATGAAAATGGCGAAAAGATTTCCAAATCCAAGGGAAATGGCATTGGATTGGAGGAATGGTTCCGCTACGGCCCAGAAGAAAGCCTTGCTTTCTTTGCCTATCGTGAACCGAAAAAAGCAAAATCTTTACATCTCGGTGTTATCCCGCGTGCCATTGATGAATATTGGCAGTTCAGAAAAAATTGGCATGATCAGGATGCTGATAAAAAGCTGGGTAATCCGGTTCACCATATTCACAATGGTGCTGTCCCGACAACAGAAATGCCAGTGCCTTTCAGCCTGCTTCTGAATTTGGTGGGTGTTTTGGGTGATGGCGCAGACAAGGCTATGGTCTGGGGCTATCTCAATCAATTACTACCAGAAGCTACTGTCGAACAATATCCCGATCTCGATCGCCTGATCGGTTTTGCCTTGGCCTATCACAAAGATCATATTGCCCCGACCCTGAAACGTCGCGCTCCGACAGAACAGGAAAAAGAGGCTTTGAAAGATTTGGATAACCGCCTTTCAAAATTGGCAGCAGACAGTTCTGCCGAGGCTTTACAAACCGAAGTCTATGAAGTCGGAAAAAGCTATTACGAGAATCAGTTAAGAGATTGGTTCGGTGTTCTCTATGAAACGCTGCTTGGTTCCAGCCAAGGTCCTCGCATGGGTAGCTTTATCAAGCTCTATGGCTTGGATAATACTAGAAAACTGATTGCTGAAGCTTTGGCAAAATAATTAAGACTTATTCTTTTCGGAGAGAAAACGGATTCAGTTTTCTCTCCGAAGACCATTTCCTATTAGTAAGATTTTTTAAAAATAACCTTAAAACAAATATTTAATATAATTTAAAAATTTCAAATAATAAAAATTAAGTTATTTTAAATTGATTTAAAAAGTTAAAAATGTATAATTTAAATTATGTCAACCTTTCACAAACCTCTCTCAAAGCGCTTTTCTGCTCTTTATTTTAAGAAAAAATAATAAATTGAATTAAATTTGACTTGCGTTGTCAAAGTTGACTTCAAAAAAGTTTAATATTACATTAGTAAAAATAACAATATTATTTTTAATTTAAATTTAATCTAAAATAATAATTATTAAATAAACGGCATTATTATTGATTTTAAGACAAAATATCATATCTTTCTTCGATTATCTTATTTAATTCGTCTAAATATTCAACAAATAAATAAGAGATTTACTGATTCAGTTTTTACAAATTGAAGAAAGATTGTCACATGCGCTATCTATCAAAACAAATAATGTATTTATGCCTCGGTTTATCTGTGCCAGCGGCGGTTATCACACCGACGGCTGCCTATAGCGCTGCGTCTTCGGTCAGTTTAAGTAGTGCGCCCTTTGGCACCACTCCTGAAGGCCAACCTGTTCAGATTTACACCTTAAAAAACGCTAATGGCGTAACCGTTCGTTTTATTTCTTATGGCGGTATCATCCAATCCATCGAAACGCCTGATCGCGATGGTAAAGCCGGTGATATTGTTCTCGGATTTTCCGATCTCAAAGGCTATACCGTAGATGCAGCGAAAGGCGGCCTCTTTTTTGGTGCATTGATTGGTCGATATGCCAACCGGATTGCGAATGGTACTTACAGCCTCGGCGGCAAAACCTATCATGTCCCCGTAACCGCTGCGCCGAATGCCTTACATGGGGGGACAAGGGGTTTTGATAAATATGTTTGGACAGTCCGTCCCCTGCCCGCCACCGAACATGAGGCGGGTGCAGAATTAACTTTGGTCAGCCCCGATAATGACCAAGGTTTCCCGGGGAATTTAACGGTTCATGTCACCTATACATTGAATGACAAAAATGAATTGCGGCTGCGTTATCAGGCTAAAACGGACAAGCCGACGGTTCTCAATCTAACCAATCACAGCTATTTTAACTTAAGCGGCGAAGGCTCCGGTTCGATTGAAAACCAGATTTTAAAAATTAACGCCGATAACTATACGCCGACGGATACGACCTCTATTCCTACTGGCGAGATAGCCCCTGTAGCAGGCACTGTCCTTGATTTCCGTAATCCAATGCGAATTGGCGATCATTTGCGCGACAACAATGAACAGCTCCGCTATGCACGGGGATATGATCAGAATTGGGTTATTAACGGAGAATATGGGAAACAACCTCGCCTCGCAGCCCAAATTTTCGATCCTAAAACGGGACGAACAATGGATGTGCTGACATCTCAACCGGGGATGCAGGTTTATACCTCCAATTCTTTGGACGGTACTTATTACGGCAAAAGCAACAAACAATATCGCCAAACCGACGCTATTGCTTTTGAAGCTGAACATTTTCCGGACTCGCCCAATCACTCCAATTTCCCGACAACCGAACTCAAACCGGGACAGGTATTTGATTATACGACGATTTTCCGCTTTGGAACGCGTCGTTAGAATATCTCTTTAATATAGGCATATGGGTAGTGACTAATAACCTCTATTAGTTGCTACCTAATGTCTCATATATTTCTCATTATTACATATTGCGGTATACAGAATTAAAAAGATTTAAAGATTATCCGTATACCCTATTGTAATATAACCTTTATTATATTTAATCTTAAAACGCATCTTATAATCACTATATCAAAATTAAAATTCGGAAATAAAAGAGAATTATGAAAATTGGATATGCAAGGGTTTCAACCCATGAAGAGAATCTGGATGACCAGATCAAGGCTTTAAAGGAAGCTGGCTGCGAAGAAGTATTTACTGATAAAGTAAGCAGCATCAAAGCTGAGAGGCCGGGGCTTGAGGAAGCCTTAAATTTCATGCGCGAAGGCGATAAATTTATCGTCTGGCGGCTTGATCGTCTGGCAAGGTCACTCAAAGAATTGATTACCTTAGTCGATAATTTAAAAAAACGTTTGGTTCTTTTTGAAAGCCTCTCGGAAAAGATTGATACAGCCTCTTCTGATGGCGGTTTGATTTTCCATATTTTCGGGGCGATGGCGGAATTTGAACGCAATCTTATCCGCGAACGCACTCAAGCCGGTTTGAAGGCAGCAAGGGCAAGAGGTCGCTTGGGTGGACGTCCCCATATGCCGGAGGATAAAATTAACACCGCTATTACGCTTTATCACAGCAACCCCGATATGCCGATTGCTGATATTTGTCGGGCTTCTGGTGTCAGCCGAGCAACGCTTTATCGCTATTTGAAAGCCAAAAAATAAAATAATCGGTTTAATATTTTTCAGAATGAGGAGGTGATGTTTCCCCGATCCGGACAGGATCAAGATTTTATTTGGTGAACAAAAATCACCCTATTTTTATCAAAGATGCTTTTTAGAAAGCTAAACCAAAGCCGTTTCTTTATATGCCCTGAATATACGCTATTGGATGTTCAACAAATGGATATCCTGATAAAGAATTTCTGAATTCGAGTATAAAAAGGCATATCCGATGCGTAAAATCCTTATGTTGGCAGCGGTTTTTATCTTATCTGCCAATAACGACACGCCCGATTATAAAGAAACGCCCACATCAACAGAAGCCGTTCCGCCCACTAATGACCCATGGGCAAACTGCGAATTTGAAATTAAAACAGCCAGTTTCGGAACAAAAATCCCATTCACAACGGTTCCTGTCGCCCATACCAAAGAACAGATCAACCAAGGTGTTGCCAATTTGTATAACGGTACACCGATCATGCTTTTCCTATGGGATCAACCGCGTCGCTATGCCTTTACGATGCGGTCGGTATTACGGCCTATGTCAGTAGCTTTTATCAATGATAAGGGTGAAATCACTCAAATAGAAAATATGAAGCCGAATACGACAGAGCTTCATGTCTCTGACAAGCCGGTTCGCGTTGCCTTAGAAGTCGGGAAAGGCCTTTTAAGCAGCCACAATATTACAACTGGTTCACGGATAACGATCAAGCAATGTTCTTCGACACTGCCCTTCCCCGAAAAATTCTTTCAAGAAAAAAAATAGAGAAACAGGAAGCGATATATTTTTGCATCTTCAAAAGCAGAAATATATCGCCAGCCTTTTTATCAATGAAGGCAGCTATGCCGTCTAACGCGATGATTCATCAAATGGGCGCAGGCTACCAAAGAAACCCCAATCACCGTGCAAACATCCTCTGCCACACTATGACCTACAAATAATCCAACAGACATAAAGGCAATACCAATAAAGCCTATAATAACAGGACGCCATTTATGGTGAGATAAAAATCCGCCACCCAATCCCAATAAAGCAAAAAGAACAGCTAACCCCAAACCGATTTCATGAATACGCGGGTCGTTAAGACGATCGGATACTTCGGACAAAAAGAGCAAAAGAAATAATCCGCCGAAACAATGGATAGCGCATAATCCTGAAAGCACAACAGCGATGCGATCTAGCCAATGAGACTGAAAAATTCGCTTTATCATCTCTTTATCCTAAAATTGAATAAGGCATCCTTTTACTATGGCAGTTGATAAGATGCGCTGGTCTTCCGGTTATATGGGAGGTGTCAGTATATGTTACAACGTAACGGCGGTCATTTTACCCTCTTAAGGATGATCGAAAACCGATCATTTTTTGGGATATAAAAGAACAAAAAATCATCGCGGTATTATAATACCACTCTAAAAACCCTTATTTTTCTTGACTATTCCGGCCTAGACTGTATTCACCTGCCTTCAATAGACGGCATTTCTGTTTTAGGCAGGAATTTCCGTGATTTTACGAATTTTAGCCATATGAGGAACAAGAGCCCATGAAGGCGCTCATGAAAACGACGAAGCCGGCAACGCCTGCAACCGTCGAAAAAAAATGGCATCTGATTGATGCCGAAGGATTAGTTGTTGGTCGTGTCGCAACGATTATCGCTAATCTTCTGCGCGGCAAGCACAAACCGAGCTTTACGCCTTACATTGACTGCGGCGACAATGTTGTTGTTATCAATGCAGACAAGGTTCGTTTCACCGGCCGTAAAATGCAGAAAAAAGTATACTACAAGCATACCGGTTATGCTGGTGGTATCAAGGAAACCACTCCGGCCAAAGTTTTGGGCGGACGTTTTCCGGAACGTGTATTGGAAAAAGCGGTTGAACGCATGATTCCCCGTGGCCCCTTAGGTCGCCAGCAAATGCGTAACCTCCGTATCTTTGCCGGTGCAGAACATTCGCATACGGCTCAGAATCCTGAAGTTCTTGATGTTGCGGCTATGAACCGTAAAAATAAGGTGGGTGCCTGATGGCTGATCATCGTCAATCTCTTTCCGATCTTGCTGATCTGGCAAAAGCCGGCGCAGCGAAAGCCGGTGCCGCAACGACCTCTGTTGTTACAGAAACTGTTGTTGAAGAAAAAGCTGCTGTTGCCGAACCTGCTCCCCTGCGTGAGCAGATTTTGGACGCACAGGGTCGTGCTTATGCAACTGGCCGTCGTAAAGACGCTGTTGCTCGCGTCTGGATCAAACCGGGCAGCGGCAAGATCACTGTAAACGGTCGCGATCAGGAATTTTACTTCGCCCGTCCGACCTTGCGTTTGGTTATCAATCAGCCTTTCGACGTCACGGAACGTCGTGGCCAGTATGATGTTGTCGCAACCGTTACCGGTGGCGGTCTCTCTGGTCAGGCTGGTGCCGTAAAGCATGGTATTTCTCAGGCTTTGACCCGCTACGAACCGGCTCTGCGTTCTTCTGTGAAGGCTGCTGGCTTCCTGACGCGCGATAGCCGTGCGGTTGAACGTAAGAAATACGGTCGTGCCAAAGCTCGCCGTAGCTTCCAGTTCTCCAAACGTTAAGATCTTTTTACTTTATAAAACAATTTATAAAGAAAAAGACAAAAAGGGTGCCATTTTGGCACCCTTTTTCTTTTAAAATGGATGTAAATTTCCGGCTATATGCCGTAAAAGTAAAGGACACTCTACCCCCATGTTCTTTGTGCTTTTTTGCTTGGGAACAGAATGTCCGATAAACGACTAAACGGATTCCAAATTAAGGATTTTGCGTGGCTGAAGATTTCAAGGAACGTTTAAAGTTATTTAACGTCACTGCCGGTGACTATAAAAATTTTCCCGCGCTCAAAAAAATTGTTGAGCGTCATGGGCAGAAAACCCTTGATTATCTTTATACGCATCTGACACGCACTTCGGCTGCCCGTTTTTTCAAAAGCAAAGACGCGATTGAAAAGGCAAAAAAGAAGCAGCTAGCGCATTGGCTCTCGTGGTTCACCTTACCTTTGGATAAAAAAAGTGAGGAAACTTCCAAAAAAATCGGTGCCATTCATGCCCAAATTGGGGTAACGCCTACCTATTATATCAGCGCCTATGCTGTTAGTTTGGAACAATTAATTACGCGGGCGATAAAATCCTCAGCGGCAGGTTTATTTCTCAACCGCAAATTAGCCGATACAATTGGCTCTTTAGTCAAATTAACCCTTCTTGATATTGAAATTGTTCTGTCGAATTATCTGGATTACGAGCGTCAGGAACGGAACACCATCCTGACGAGCTTGAGCAAAGCGCTTAACCAGATGGCCGAACAAAATTTTGATGTCGTTCTAGAACATATCCCGAAAAACTATGCTGCGATCGCGAATGACTTCGCCGTTATGCGTTCTAGCTTAGCGGGTGTGATCGCCCAAGTTATCGAAATCGCTCATCGCGCCAAATCAGAAGCGCATAATATCGGTCGTTTTTCGCAATCTTTAACCGATTCCAGCCATCACCAAATTCAGACATTGGGTGATGCAACCAATACCATGAGTCATATTGCCGAAGCGGCCAAAAACACGGCTTTACAGGCAAAGGATGTCAGTAAATCCATTGATGAAACACGGGAAAAAGCAGGTGAAGGTGGCCGTATCGCCTATGATGCCATCAAGAGCATGGAAGCGTTGTCCGCCTCATCTAAAAAGATTTCCAATATCGTTACCCTCATTGATGATATCGCATTTCAAACCAATCTTTTGGCTTTAAATGCTAGTATTGAAGCCGCGAAAGCGAGCGAAGCAGGTCGAGGCTTCACCGTTGTTGCGAATGAAGTTCGGGCGCTGGCTCAGCGTTCAGCCGAAGCCGCCGCAGGTATTAAAACCCTTATTGAAGACAGTTTAAAACAGCTTAGCATCACAAAAAATCATGTTGAAAATACCGGCAAAACCTTTGAAGAAATTATAGAGAGTATCGAAACCGTTAACCGGCAGGCTCATGATATTTCACTATCAGCGGCATCTCAATCACAAGAGCTGCAAAACGCCGCTGCGACCGTTAAAAATACTGAACAAATAACGCAACAAGGGGGCGTTATTGTTGAGCAATCAACCG
This sequence comes from Zymomonas mobilis subsp. mobilis ATCC 10988, assembly GCF_000175255.2. Taxonomy (NCBI): domain Bacteria; kingdom Pseudomonadati; phylum Pseudomonadota; class Alphaproteobacteria; order Sphingomonadales; family Zymomonadaceae; genus Zymomonas; species Zymomonas mobilis. The sequence goes on from NC_017262.1 coordinate 480,408, forward strand.
AAGCTTCTCGAAATATTGTCGAGGCAATTGACCTACTTGGCACCGCTTTGGAACGTTTTCATCTAGGGGCAGATGAGAAAACAAACTAATTTTGCTTTATTTATAGCGATAAAAAACGTCAAATATCATGCGCGCTTTCCAATTGATCCTTGACGTAATAGGAAAAATTTTCCAGCCTATTTTGCCTTTTTGATATAATAACAAGACGGATAAAGGCTTTAGGCAATCGCTATTTTCTGAATGTCCCTTTTCGGCATTCAAAGGTAACAGGAACTATCAGACGTTCTTTCGGGGAAGACGGTATAATTTATGACACAGCCCGAAAAAAAACTGTTTACTTTATGGCAAGCCCAAAAAAAAACGATCGAAAATGATCTAAAGGCCTGTCAGGCCGGTATCTATGACAGCAAATGCCTGCTCCGTCTGGAAATGGCGATAAAAGAACTGAATAATCAGGCCTCTGGCAATAATGAAACAGCGTTAGTTCAGTTAACTTTTTTACTAGCGCAACTGATAGAAGCGATCCGCAAAGATCGCTTGGCTTTAAATCTGTTCTTAATTGATCTTATCCAGCGTAGTTTTGATACGATCGAAAATGACATTCTGGCCATTACATCAAAACAGATTCCGGTTGACCAGACCCAGATTGAAGAAGAATTACAAAAGACAATCGCCCATTCTTCTCAATATGCGATTAAAAAAGTCGGTCATGAAATCACTATAGACAAGCCAGAAGTCATTTTATCCAAAAACGCTCTGGTGGCCGATGATCCCGTAACGCGTATTCATCAAAATGCCACGGATGAAACGCTTCACGTTGAAGGCAGTCTTGAACCGCATATTCCAGTTAATCCTGAAAAACTGGATAACCTATTCGATATATTCCACGAAATGCTGAGCATTCGTTCAGAATTAAGTCTCACTCATGGCCTTTCAGATGAAAAAGCTGGTCGGGTCAATGCGCTCGAAAAATTGGATCAACTGATCCAATCTGCCAATAATTATGCTATGGCGCTCCAAACTCAGACTATCGAGCCGCTTTTTAAACAAGTCATTGATATCATTAAGCAAAGATGCGGTAATAATCACAAAAATATTATTTTTTCAGTTATCGGATCTGAAATCAAAATCGACAAACGGATCGTCATTGATCTTGGCAAGGCTTTACTTGAACTTGTCGATAATGCGGCCTTTCACGGCATTGAAGAAAGCGAAACGCGTCAGGAAATGGGTAAACCTCGCGAAGGTCATATTCGCTTGGAAGCCCGCTATCATGCCAGCCGCTTAAAGATCATTATCGCCGATGATGGCCGTGGCATTCTTTGGAAAAAACTGGTCAAAATTGCCGAACAATACGGCATAATTGCAGATAAAGATGCTCCAGATGGGAAAGCAGACGAAACGCAATCTTTTGAAAGCCATGCCTCGCATCATGGAAAAGGCGGCTTTGCGACCGTCAAAGACATTGTTCAGTCATTAAAGGGAGAAATCCGCATTTATGCTCCTCCCCGTTTAGGCACGCGGGTCACGATGCTTCTACCCCTTAATCAAACGATGGTTGAAGGCCTGATTACCACCGTCAAAGATCAAAGCTATATCCTGCCTATCTCCGATATCATCGAAAGCATCGCGGTCAACGCAGAAGATATTCATTGGGTCGATGAAAGACAGTCAATGATCCAACTACGGGATCAGTGGTTTCCGGCTATTGCGCTTTCTGCCTTATTGGGAGAGGAAAATTTCACACAGGATTCTTTTAAGACAGGCCGAAAAATCCTGATCAGAATTGACCCGACGATTCACCAACCAGAAGTGATGATTATCGTTGATGCTCTTGAAAGCCAAAGACAGGTTTTAGTTCAAAGCCTCGAAAAAAATTTCCAAGCTGTGCACGGTATTAGTGGGGTTGCTTTTCTACAAGAAGGTCAAACGGCTCTAGTTATTGACATAGACTCCTTATTAAACCCTCACAAATACAGTTAATTTTACATTATTTTAAAAGAATATATTTTTATTATTACGTAAAATATTTTAATTTAAAAATCCGTTTTGGATGGATGCGCATTTTTATTGAGGAGTCGGTTTTTATATTTTTGACGACTTCGGATTTTCTATAAAAATTGATAATTTTTCCAGAAGAGCATTGCCTTATATGTCTGAAATATAAAGACAAAAGCCGATTTTGTTAAGCATATTTTAGAGTTTATGGTATTAAACTTTCTATCAAATGATAGACATTCAATAGGATTTAGAAATATCGGTTTTTAAACAACTGCTTCATATTGAACCAGTTTTCTCCACATAACGGGCGTTTTAAAATCAATATAAAGGGATACGGAATGAGCGATCCTGTTCGCGTTTTAATTGTTGATGATTCTCTCACCATGCGCACCCTCTTTTCCGAGGTGCTGGACAGCTTTGATAATATTCAGGTTGTCGGCGTCGCGGCGAATGCAGATGAAGCACGGGAACGTATTACAGAATTATCACCCCAGGTCATTACGCTTGACGTCGAAATGCCGGGAATGAGCGGTATCGAATTTCTCGAAGAAATCATGAAAGAACGGCCAATGCCGGTCATCATGCTTTCGACGCTGACCCAGCGTGGTGCAGAAATTTCACTGCGTGCTTTGGAATTGGGCGCATTTGAATGCTTCCCGAAACCACAGAATGTGACTCTGGAAGTTTTCAAAAAACTTGGGCCTAAACTGGCTGAACTGATTGTTGCTGCGGCTGGCGGTAAAATCCGTAAAAAGACCAGACAGCGTAAGGTTGCCAAAGACGAACTGGAATGGAATGGTAAGATGATTGCCCTTGCGACCTCAACGGGTGGCGTGGATGCAATGCTTGACATTTTACCGGAATTTCCGGCCAACTGCCCTCCGACCCTTATTGTTCAACCTTTGGATGATAGTTTTACCGAAATTTATCTGACTCGTTTGGGTTCTGCTATCAAACCTCAGGTCAAACTGGCCAAAGATGGTGCCAAATTAAAACAAGGCGTGATCTATATTGCCAGCGACACCAATAACCATGTGGTGATTGACCGTTGGCCTGATCCGACCATTCGCTTGCTTCCCAAGGAACCTGTCCAAGGCCACCGCCCCAGCGCCAGCTTGCTATTTGCAGCCCTTGCAAAAACCGCCAAAGATGATGTTGTTGCCGGTATTTTGACGGGGGTTGGTGATGATGGCGTTGCCGGGATGCGGGCATTGAAAGCTAGTGGCGCGTTCACTTTTGCTCAAGATCAGGAAACCGCTATCGCTGGTGATGCACCCCGCGCTGCTCGCGATGCCAAGGTTATCGATCAGGAGGTCGCTATCGGCGATATCGCCTCTGTGGTTCTTGCTAAATGTCAGAAATAAAATCAGATAAAGATTTTCTCAATCCGGAACAGGCTCGTCCCTGTTCCGGAGATTTGTGCAAAAATAATCGGGCAACCACCCTTTTATTTAAAAAGCTGGCCGCCGAAGTCGCTTTGGTGCGCCATGATGTCGAACATCTATCAGTGATATTATGCGGCGATAGCTATGTTGTCGAAAATCATGTCTCTGTTTTACAGGATTTCGACCATATTACACAAAGGCTTGCTATCATCGCGGATATCTTACAGGCTGATGATCGCCTTGAAGCGGTCAAACATATCCCGCTTGAGGTTTTGGCAGCACGCCTCAATAACAAATAATGCAAGGCGTCTTTTCTAAAAAATAAGCCGGATCTTAAAAAAGCTCCGGCCTAAGGAAATACGCTTCAATTATTTCATGGTTTTGGCATCAATCGTTGCCAATTTGTGAACCAGTCCCGGAATACCATTAGAAGCAACCGTCGAAGAGAAGTCAGCGCGCTGAACCGCTAACTGGCTGACGCCATCCGAAATAATATCGACGATTCTCCATTTACCCTGACTAAAACGCATCCGGTAAATCAGCTTATCACTCGTGATCGTTGCCCGTACCAATTTATCAGAACCACGGCTGGTAACAGGCAGTTCGGTTTTAAACTGTTCACCGCCATAACTGACAAAATTGCTGGCCAACATAACGGCACTATGATGTTCCAAAGCCGCAATAGCCTGATCGCGATCCGCTTGGGAAGCTGAAGACCAACCAGATCCGACAACCAAAGACGTCATGGTTGGCATGTCATAATAGTCATGAACCAAGGTTTCAAAGCGCGTTATCCGGCCAGAAATTCCAAGGCTTTTTCCCTGCTTCATGATTTCGATAATAGCATTGTGATAGGCGTCAATTTGGGTGGCGGCAGGATCGCTCGCTTGAGCAAAGGCTGCAACCGGCGCTACCGTCACCAAAATAGCGGGTATTATATTTTTCAATTTTAAAGCCATAAAAAATCCTACTCTTCAATTCACATGAATATGGAAAGAGGCAAAATACGATTCCACATTTCTTACTTATCTCCCATTTATAAAAATGCCGGAAATAATGGAAATGTAATATCCTGATTTTCCCGTCGGCTTTCTTCCCTTGGTTTAATATGTCTTTTTAAAAAGCATCTAATGAACGAGGAAAGAACAATAACCTTGAAACAAGCATCCGTCCCATCACTCATCGCCGGTTTAGAACTTTTTGTCTAATCCTTCACAAAAAATGCTTCATTATGCCTTGATGAAAAAAAACGTCAAAAAAAGGGTTGAGTTTCCGTTTTTGACCGCAACATCTGAAAATACTGTGTTTTTTATACATAATTCACACGAAATCTGCCGTTTCTATGCTACATTATGCGTTATCTGCTTTAGAATTATCTATAAAATAGATACAGACCTGTGTCAGGTTAGACTTGCAAGGTCTAGAATTAAGAACATCCAAAATCGGGACTGTTTGTGATAAAAATCATTCTGGCTCAACCGCGTGGCTTCTGTGCCGGCGTGATCCGTGCTATCGAAATTGTCGATCAGGCATTAGACCGTGTCGGAGCGCCTGTATATGTCCGCCATGAAATCGTTCATAATCGTCATGTTGTCGATACATTAAAGGCAAAAGGCGCTGTCTTTGTCGAAGAACTCTCCGAAGTTCCCCCCGGCGAAGTCACTGTTTTCAGTGCGCATGGCGTTGCTCGCACCGTTCAAAAGGAAGCCGAAGAACGCGGCTTGCCGGTGGTCGATGCGACCTGCCCTTTGGTAAACAAAGTGCATGCGCAAGGCCGACGTTACCTTTCTCATGGACGGACTTTGATTTTAATTGGCCATGCCGGTCATCCTGAAATTGAAGGTACTTTAGGCCAGATTGATGGGCCTGTTCACCTCGTCGGTTCCGCCGAACAGGTAGATAGCCTTGACATTCCGTCCGATACGCCGGTCGCTTTCATCACCCAGACAACGCTTTCTGTTGATGATACCCGCTCGGTTATCGCTGCATTGCGCAAAAAATTTACAGATGTCATTGGGCCCGATACCTCGGATATCTGTTACGCGACCCAGAATCGGCAAGCTGCGGTCAGAGATCTTTGCAAACAATCCGATCTCATTTTGGTTGTCGGTTCACCGAACAGCTCAAATTCCAACCGTTTGCGCGAAATTGGCTTAGAAGAAGGTCTTCCCAGCTATCTGATCGCCGATGGCAGCGAAATTGATCCTGTTTGGTTTGAAGGTATCAATACAGTCGGATTAACGGCAGGTGCCTCTGCGCCAGAAGAATTGGTGCAAAGCGTTATTACCGCCATCCGCGCTCTAGGCCCTGTCACTGTAGAACAGCTTGATGGTGTCGAAGAGAAGATTGCTTTCCGCTTGCCGCCAACCCTGCGCCATCTCAAAGCCCGCAATGCGGCACATAACAATTTAGACAACAAAACTGCTGCTTCAGAAGAGGCGGACAGTCTCTCTAACGATACAGAACAGGAGGCTTGAGCCTTGGGTATTCCTTTTAGTCAGGTTTTACGGATTGGTTCCTACATCCTTGGTAATCATATCAAAGGGACAAAGCGTTATCCTCTGGTTTTGATGCTTGAACCGCTCTTCCGCTGCAATCTTGCCTGTCAGGGCTGCGGTAAGATCGATTACCCCAAAGAAATTCTGAACCAGCGTTTGTCTTATGACGAATGTATGCAGGCTATTGATGAATGTGGCGCTCCGGTGGTTTCTATCGCCGGTGGTGAACCGCTGCTTCATCGCGACATGCCTAAAATTGTTAAAGGCGCTCTTGATAAAGGCAAATTCGTTATTTGCTGCACCAATGCTTTGCTTTTTGCAAAGAAGGTCGATCAATATGAACCGCGCCCCAATTTCACTTGGTCAATCCATCTTGATGGTGACAAGGAAATGCATGACCGCTCTGTTTCTTTAGACGGTGTCTATGAAACAGCGGAAGCTGCTATTCGTCTTGCCAAATCCCGTGGTTTTCAGGTTTCGATCAACTGCACGCTCTTTAACGATGCCAATCCAGAACGGACGGCTAAATTCTTTGACCGCATGAAGGCCATCGGCATTGACGGCATCACGGTTTCTCCGGGTTACGCCTATGAACGGGCTGCCAATCAGGATGAATTCCTGAACCGCACCACCACGAAAAACCTGTTCCGCAACATTTTCCGTTTGGGCAAAGGTCATAAATGGCCGTTCAACCAGTCCATTCAGTTCTTGAACTTCTTGGCCGGTAACGAAACCTATAAATGCACGCCTTGGGGCAACCCGACCCGTACCGTCTTTGGCTGGCAGCGTCCTTGCTATCTTTTGGGTGAAGATTACGCCAAAAGCTTCAAAGACCTTATGGAAAATACGGCTTGGGATGATTACGGCGTTGGCAATTATGAAAAATGCCAAGACTGTATGGTTCACTCTGGTTTTGAAGCCACGGCGGTTATTGACACGGTTCGCCATCCGCTGAAAGCTGCTATGGTTGCTTTAAAAGGCATCAAAACAGAAGGTGCTATGGCACCCGATATCAGCCTTGCCAATCAGCGTCGCGCCAAGGATGTGTTCTCCGATCACGTTCAGCAGCGTTTAGCTGAAATCCGGGAAGCCGAGGCTGCTGCCAAAAAGGAAACCGACGCGGCCTAACTCTTTCAAGGCTTTCGTTGCGGCCGTTGCTGTCGTGACGAAAGCCGGTATTTGGCTCGGTTTCAATAACAATGATTTCAGTAGGGCCGGTATCGCGACGCTGCCATCAGGCTGCATCGCCACCGAAAAAGCGGGAGGCAGAGCGTGATCGGCCTGATCTGAAATCACTCTTAAAATAATAAATGGACAATTATATTCTTGGGCTATTCGGGCAACGATATGGGATTCCATATCAACGGCGATAGCCTTTTGTTTTTTCTGAATGTCTTGTTTCTGGGCGATATCGGAAACAAGAGTGCCATCTGAATAAATTATTCCCTTTTTTAATTTAGGGAAAATTTTCTCAAGCGAGCCTTGCCATGCTTCATCGCAATCGGCATCGACATTCCCTGTTAAATGGCTTCCGACAACCCAATCGCCTACTTTTAAATCAGAATCCAAAGCGCCAGCCAAACCAAAACTCACTAAACCGGCAATCGTGTTTTCTTGCATAATTCGGCGCAAAGATTCTTCGAGACGAATACTATCCCCTCCCCCTGCCAGAGACAAAACTTTTTCACATTGCGCCGCCGCCCGTGCTTCACGATCTATTCCGGTCACAGCAAGGATATGGTTCAGCATATTTTTTCCTTCATAATACCCCGCCAATCATCACAATATTTTATAAAAACAATATGATAATACAAAAAAATACGGCCAAAAAATCAGCCGTATTTTGATTTAGACGTATTTCATTACTAACAGGTTATAAAATCAGCCTGTTACATCCCATAATGAACAATCGGCTGATTGGCTTTTTTCAAATTGCGATAGCGCGCTAAAGCCCAAAGAGGAAAATATTTGGAATAACCGTGATACCGAAGATAAAAAACACGGGGGAAACCACCGCCACTGTAATAATCTTCTTTCCACAACCCTTCTTCATCCTGATTTTGTGCCAACCAGTTTATACCCTTTGTCACGGCCTCGGAATTAGCTTCCCCAACAGCCATCAAGCCCAATAAAGCCCATGCTGTTTGGGAAGCCGTCGAATCCATCGGCTCATATCCGCTATAATCAAGGGCATAGCTATCGCAATTTTCACCCCAACCACCATCTTCATTTTGAATATTTTTCAGCCAAGCCACAGCTTTCTGAATAGCTAAATGATCATGGGGTAAAGCGGCCACATTCAATGCACATAAGGCCGACCATGTGCCATATATGTAATTGACGCCCCAACGCCCGAACCAGCTACCATCCTCTTCTTGCTCTTTCAGAAGATAATCAACTGCCGCTTTCATTTTGGGATCTGTAATCGAGATACCGGCTTGCGCCATCATTGAAACGCAGCGTGCCGAGACATCGACCGTTGGCGGATCAAGTAACGCGCCATGATCAGCAAAGGGAATATTATTCAGATAAGTATAGCTGTTATTGGCATCGAAAGCACCCCAACCGCCATTATCGCTTTGCATCCCAATGGTCCATTCCATGGCACGCGCTTTAGATTCCTCAAAATCATCGTGAAGATCCGACAATTTTGCGGCTCGATCCATCGCCATAGTCACAACAGCCGTATCATCGACATCGGGATAGTAGTCATTTCTATATTGAAAGGCCCATCCCCCGGGTCGGAGATCAGGCCGCCGCCATGCCCAATCGCCCTTTACATCCAAAATTTGTTGCGGCTTTAACCAGCTCAGGGCAGAAATAGCCGATTTTTCAGCCTCATCGCCTCCGACTTCCAACATGGCATGGGCAACCAAAGCCGTATCCCAAATCGGGGATAAACAAGGCTGACAGTAGACTTCTTTATCACCCTGATCTTCCGTGCCATCTAACACCATCAATTTTTCGACAGCGCGACGAGCAATGGCTCTTTCTGGATGGTTTTCGGGATATCCCAAGGCATCATACATCATGACGCTATTGGCAATCGCCGGATAAATAGCACCCAACCCGTCTTCACCATTCAACCGCTCGGTCACAAAATGAACACAGCTATGAATAGCCTTCGCGCGCATATTTTTCGGCCAATAAGGTTCTACTTTATGCAATACCTTATCAAGTGCCGAAAAAAAACGACGCCATATAGGGTCACCGCTTTCCTGAAGGGTCGGTAAAACATCCGGCACAAATAATTCATCAACCAAGATACCGCGCCGATTGCGGGCGACAGGCTTTAACGCCTGTAAAACCAATAACGGGACTAAAACGGTTCTTGCCCAATAGGCCATTTTATTGATGTGAACCGGAAACCATTCCGGCATCAACATCAACTCTACGGGCATTTGAGGGACATGCTCCCATGACATTGCCCCGAACAGAGCTAATTGAATACGTGTAAAGACATTGGCACGCATCGCCCCACCCCGTGCCAAAATTTCATTTCTGGCTCGAAGCATATGAGGCGCATCAGGAGAATCTCCGATCATTTTCAAGGCAAAATAGGCTTTGACCGTGGCGCTCAAATCAAGATCACCACCATAAAACAAAGACCATCCGCCATGCTCGCCCTGAATACGACGCAAATAGCGACCTATCTTGGCCTCTATTTCTAAATCTTCGGGTTCACCCAAATAATGCTTTAACAGGATGTATTCAGCGGGAATGGTTGCATCGGCTTCCAATTCAAAAACCCAATGGCCATCCTGATGCTGCTTCTCAAGCAAGGCACGGGTGGCCTTTTGGATAATCGGCTCAACATCATCAGACAACGAGCTATGATGAAAAGCCGAGGAAGTCGATACAGTCATTATGGGCTTTCTAATTATGAATGGGATAAAGCGAGATCAGCCGCAGTTTGGCCGGATCGTATAGCGCTTTCAATAGTCGCAGGCAGGCCTGTTCTCACCCAATTTCCGGCTAAAAACAGGTTATTCCACGCTGTAACCGCCGGTGGACGGCGATTATTCTGCTCGACAGTCGCTTCAAAAGTGGCTCTTTTCTCAGTCACGACCTGCCATTCAGGCATATCCTGTTTGAAAGCATAAACGGTCTGAATATCATCCCAGATACGCTTAACCAGTTCTTCTTTTTCAAGCGCCAATAAATGATTAGCGGCGCTGATCGTAACCGATATCCGATTTTCAAAAGTGAAAATCCAATCAGCAGTTCCTCCGACAACACCCATAATATGAGGCATAGCGGCAGTAGGCTTCATCAGGAAATGAGCGTTGATAATCGCCTGATATTTATCCGGCGTTTCGATATCTGGTATCAAGGATTGAACGACCCAAGCAGGCAAAGCGATAATCACTTTATCGCCTTTTCCCAGCTTTACATCCTGATGAGCAAATTCCAGAGAGGCGACATTCTGACCTGAAAAATGGATTTGACGCAGGCGGTTACGGAAATCAACTTCGACCCCTCTCGCTTTTAAATAGTCAAGCGCAGGGTCAATAAAACTGCTTGCCAAATTGGGATAAGCGATACGGGGGATACAGGCATTACCCCCTTTCATCAAAGTTTCCCGAATAACCGCTGCCGCCAGACAGGCAGCCCCTTCTCTTGCCGGTGTATTGAGAACCGATACAAAAAAAGGATCAAGCAATTTACGCCATAAAGCCGTATTATCTGGAACAAGATCACCTATTTTTGTATTATGATCTGCCAATAACAGCGACAATAATGCTAAATAATCCTTGGCTTTGCTATGAGGGACGCGGCTTTTGGCGCATAAAACCCACCAAGGTAAAGGGCCATTACTTAACTTAATGGTAAAGCGTTCTTTGTCGCTTAGATCACAAAAAGAAAAGGCGGCCTCTTTTGGGCTTTTAAAACGATGCTCTGCCCCTATTCTTTTCAAATAGGTCTTGGCAGAATGATTGCCTGACAGCAGCATATGATTGCCATTGTCAATTTCAATCCCCAGCTTTTTATCATGATAGGAACGCGCCCGTCCCCCAGCCATGGCCGAGGCTTCATAAATTTTGACGCGTCCTCCGGCATGGGTAATCGCTACCGCGGCAGATAATCCAGCCAGCCCCGCCCCGATAATATGCGTTACACTCATGAAGTCACCTTCAATCTGAGCAAAGTCCATAACAGGGCAAGTTTGTTATGTTTGACTTTCTTCCGAGGATTTTTCCACCCTTGCGCCAACATTTTACGCAATAAAGCAGAATAGGCTGCGGCCATCAAACGAGGCGCGATCAAATAGCCTTTGGGGCGATTATGGATAATATGATCAGAAGCCGCATAATGCCCTTCGGCCTGCCAAGCGAGATCACGGCAAACCTTGTCGAGACGTGGATCAGCCAAGGCTTTTTCAATATCCAGTGGAATACCGGCTTTTTCAAGCGGTTCCCGGGGCAGATAACAACGCCCGATTTCGGCATCTTCGTCAATATCACGCAAGATATTGGTTAATTGTAACGCTCGGCCAAGATGGTAAGCTAAAGATTCCCCTATATTGGGATCCATGCCAAAAACATAGACAGACAGCCGCCCGACAGCCGAAGCAACGCGATCACAATAAAGATCAAGGGTTGCTTCATCAGGAAAAACGATAGGCCCTTTCAAATCCATGGCCATACCGTCAATAACGGCAATAAAATCTTCTTGTCTCAAATGGAAACGGGCAACCGGTTCTTTCAGAAAAGCGGCCTGTCCACAGGGCTCACCAGCGTAAAGGGCATTGATATCATGCCGCCATGCGTCAAGCGCTTGCTTTCTTTCCTCTTGGCTGCCTTCCAGATCATCGGCAATGTCATCCACTTGGCGACAGAAGTTGTAAATAGCATACATCGCTTCCCGCTCGGCTGGCGGCAAAACCCGCATACCGATATAGAAGCTGCTGCTTTTTGCACCGCTGACCGAAGCTTGGCTATCCGATGATTTTTCGGAAAAAGCCTCTGGCTGAATCTTTTTCATGGCCGAAGTCATTAAGAAAATAATCTCCCTGCGGCGGCGACAAAGGCCAGTCCCAAAGTTTCAGCTTTATTATGGTGAACCCGTTCGGATAACGGATCATGCTTAGTTAAACATTCGGTCAGGCTTTCCGCCAAGCGTTGGATAACCGCGACTTCAACCCCCAACCGCTTGTCGTGAATAGCGGCAGAAAAACCAGAAGACCGTTTCAAAAGAGATTTTGTTTTCAAGGCAGCGGTCTCAATAGCCTGACGTAAAGGCAATGAGGCATGGAAACGGCCTAAATCTCCAGCGGTAGCACCCACCGCTTCCATAATATCGCTTGGGATATAAATACGGTTCATCATGCGATAATCTTTACCGCAATCCTGAAGATGATTGATGACCTGTAAAGCCGTGCATAAAGCATCATTCATCGGCCAAAGGTTACGGGATTCCTTATGGACATCCAAAACAAAGCGCCCAACAGGAGAAGCCGAATAACGGCAATAATCCATCAAAGCGTCCCAATTTTCGTAACGATTGACGGATACATCACGCCGGAAGGCTTCCAACAGATCAAGACCATGAACAATCGTATGATCGAGACCATGAGTTATCAAAGTCTGGCGCAAGACAACGGCATTAGGCTCGCTCTGGCTTTCGCCTGTCAAACTGCTGCGCATATCCTCAAGGATAGCCAAGCGGTCTTTTTTGCTTGCGATCACATTATCAGCGACATCATCAGCTTGGCGGGCAAACTGATAGAATGCCATAATAATAGGCCGATATTCGGGATTGATCAGAAAAGAAGCCACCGGAAAATTTTCATCCTGATGTCCTTTTCCAGAAACCAAAGCGGCTGCATTTAGCTTGTTTTTTGTTTTAATACTCACAGACCTATACGTGCTTGCGCACGCCCCTTCCACATACCGCCTCGCCCTTGCCAGACATGCACGGCAGAAAAAAATGTCGCACAGCTATAAAAGGCCGCAATTAAGGGAAGCGCTAAACCCCAAAGAGGAGAGCGGTGATAAAAATGTAATATTGGTTGAAAGGCTAATGCCATCATCATCCATCCAGCCAGACCAATCCAAGCCGATACACCATGGGTCAGCAAAGCCAAAGCAGGCGGTACCAGATAAACAAGGCACATCCCGAATAATGTCAATGCCAACAACCAGAAAGAATATCGTAATTGAGCATAAGCTGAACGGGAAATCATGTGGCCAATTTCCTGAAACCCTAAATAGGGTCGGATACTCAGTGAACGATTTGTTAGAGAAAGCCGAATTTTTCCTTGCTTTTTCATGATGCCGCCAAGACTGCAATCATCAATAATAGCATGACGGATAGCCCCTATCCCACCTGCTTTCTCAAGACTGGCACGATCGGCTAACATGCATCCACCGGCAGCACCGGCCGTTTTATGCTTGGGATTATTGATATGCCGAAAAGGATACAACATCTGGAAGAAAAAGACGAAGGCCGGAATAAGCGCCCATTCTGCAAAATTGTTACAACTTAGTCGCGCCATCAGGGAATGAAAAATCAATCCGTCTTTTTCGGCATGAGCAACCAACATTTTCAAGGTATCATCCTGATGCGCGATATCGGCATCGGTTAGCCATAACCATTTTACCTGTCCGGCGGCCTTAATACCCTGATCTAAGGCCCATAATTTACCAGCCCAACCTTTAGGCAGAGCTGATCCATTCACAATCGTCAATTTACCCTCAGGATAAGTCCCCGCAATACGTTTGGCGATTTCTGCGGTTCTATCCTCGGAATTATCATCAACAAGGATAACTTTAAAATTACCGGGGTAATCCTGCCGTAATAATGAATCTATTGCTTTATCAATAACATCGGCCTCATTGCGGGCAGGCACAATTGCCACGACATCCGGCCATATTTCCAAAGACGGAACGGGACGATCATCCCGTTCATGACATAACCAAAAGCCACCATGAAAGAACAGAAGACCAATCCAAATACTAAGGGAGGTTAATCCTAGAATGGTGGCGATCATCACAACATACCTTCTGCCCGAAACCATTCGATGGCATCAGAAATGGCATGTTGCCATGGACGAGATTTGTAACCCAAATCGCGTTTGGCTTTCTCCGACGAAAAATACATATGATAGCCAGCCATGCGCAAGGCATCGCTAGTAATGAAAGGTTCTTTTTTCGTTATCTTGGCAAAGGCTTCTGCGCCCCATGCCAATGGAAAGAGCGGCCATCTTGGCAAAGCGACTTTTGGTGGCTTCCGACCTACCTGTCGCGCGATTTCAGCCAACATGATACTTAAAGGCACATCGGCTCCGCCTAAAATATACCTTTCACCGATAACGCCTTTTTCAAGGGCTTTAACATGCCCATCTGCTACGTCATCCACATGAGCAAGATTAAGCCCTGTATTGACATAGGCAGGCATTTTTCCGGTAGCCGCTTCGATAATAATGCGTCCGGTAGGCGTAGGCTTAACATCCCTTGGGCCAATAGGCGTTGAAGGATTAACAATAACCGCAGGCAAGCCCTGCTCTGCTATCATCTTTTCAACCAGACGTTCGGCTTCAACCTTGGAACGTTTATAGGCACCAATAGCATTTTCCGGCGTTAGCGGAGAATTCTCATCGCTGGGTTTACCATGTCCCGGTGCCAAAGTAGCGACACTACTGGTATAGATCACGCGCTCGATACCCAGATAAAGCGCCGCTGTCATGATCGCTTGGGTATGCAAACGGTTATGACGAATAATTTCGTTAGGATCGGCGGCCCATAAACGATAATCAGCTGCTACATGGATCAGCGCGCCACAGCCTGAAAGGGGTTCTCTTAAAGAAGGCGGATCATCCAGATCACCAAAAACAATCTCGCCGGGAAAGTCACGGATATTGGTTTTCGGGCTGGTCGCACGTACCATGCCTCGCACTTTATAGCCCTGCTGCGCTAATGAACGCGCAACCGCAGAACCCACAAATCCAGAAACTCCAGTAACTAATACAGGCTTCTCTTTGTTCACCTGATTATGATCTTGCACGATAGACCCCTTATACGCCTCCAATAAGCGGAAATAACGGCACTATACTCAATTGATCTCAATTACCAGAAAGACAGGGTCGTTAAGCCCTTTTAAGCATATAATGGCCGGATAGTATTGTCCGGTAAAGCCAAGGTGCTTTTATCACAACCGGAATAAATAAGAGTGCGGCGTAGTTATTCCGACTGTGATAAATTTGGCACTATTGTCACAGTATGTGACATTTTGTCGATTGGTGACAATAAAGAAAATTATATTTTTATATCAAGAAGTTATCCTCAACATATAATTTCATTATCGCAGCCATCATGCTCTATTTGTAAGGTTACATGACCGATATCGAATTCTTTTTTCATAATATCGGCAACAGATCCAATAAAGGCATCATTATTTTGAATTTTGGAGCGCACAATATGGGCTGTCATCGCAGTCTCGCTGGTGCTTACCGGCCAGATATGAACATGATGCACATTGATAACATCCGGTAGTTGATCCAGCCGAGTAACCACTGCACTGACATCAATAGACGGCGGCACAGCGTTTAGAGCCATCGCAAAAGAGCGTTTAATAAGGCTCCAACTACTCCATAACAAAACGACCACAATGGCAAGGCTAAGACTTGGATCAATCCAATGCCAGCCTGTCATTTTGATAATAAACCCTGACAAGACAACGACAGCTGAAACCAACGCATCCAGCAACATATGAAGAAAGGCTGCATGACGGTTTAATTCTTCATGGCCATCTTTGAATAACAAAGCCGTGGCAAAATTGATGATAATACCGATACCGGCAATAATCATGATAGTGCCACCCGGAACATCGACCGGCTCTGAAAAACGCCGTATCGCCTCCCATCCAATGGCGCCACAAGCAATAACCAAAAAGAGAGCGTTAAAAAGCGCAGCCAAAATAGATGATGACCGATAACCATAGGTGAAGCGTGATGTTGGCTTTGACCTTTCGGCAATAAAGGCCGCCAAAGATAAGGCTAATCCCAAAACATCGGAAAGGTTATGTCCGGCATCCGCAATCAGGGACAAAGAACCCGAAGTAATGCCATAGCCTATTTCAACCAGAATAAAGGCTAAGTTGATAGCAATACCTATCCCGAAACCGCGACTATTACTGGCATTGATCTCATGAACATGGGAATGTCCATGATGATGGTCATGATGCGCATGACTATGGTTATGGTTATGATTATGGTCATGATCATGACCCATTTCTGTATTTTTTATTTCGCTTGCCATAAAGTCTCATTTCTTTTGTAGCTATCACTACAAAAGTTATAATATCACATTACATAATTATATATTTAACTTTATGCGTTTTATTTTAATTTCAGATTATATCAACTTCATTTTACTATGCGGGATAATCATTTTCAGAATTATACTCATCAACCGGATCAGAAAAGCGCGTGATCTGGCTTTCAAAGCGCAAACGCACTTTACCGGTCGCCCCGTGACGTTGCTTGGCCACGATCAATTCAGCTCGGTTATAAACCTGTTCCATAGATTGCTGCCATTTGCGATGCTCTTCATCAATCTGGGCATCCACCAAAGCATCACTCCCTTCTGGCGGCCTTTTAGGCTCACGAGACTGGAGATAATATTCTTCACGATAAACGAATAACACGATATCGGCATCTTGCTCGATAGAACCGGATTCACGCAGATCGGACAGCTGGGGGCGTTTATCTTCGCGTTGCTCAACCGCGCGGGAAAGCTGGGACAAGGCCAAAACGGGAATATCTAATTCCTTGGCAAGGGTTTTCAAACCACGGCTAATTTCCGAAATTTCATTAACGCGGTTATCATTGGCTTTGCCCGACCCCTGCAAGAGCTGCAAATAGTCGACGACCAACAAACCGATATTATGGCGACGCTTTAAACGCCGCGCTCTTGTTCTAAGGGCGGCAATGGTAAGGCCGGGGGTATCGTCGATATAAAGCGGTAAATTTTCAAGTTCCGCAGCGGCTCGTGCCAGATTACGAAATTCTTCTTTACTGACTCGCCCCATGCGCAAAGATTCCGAGGATAATCGGGATTGCTCTGCCAACAAACGGGTAGCCAATTGGTCTGCCGACATTTCAAGGCTGAAAAAGGCAACCGGCGCCCCGGGCGTTTCTTCTGGCGGGATGCCGTTTTGGGTATCATACATATAGCGACGAGCAGCATTGAAGGCGACGTTAGTTGCAAAAGCCGTTTTTCCCATGCCGGGACGGCCTGCCAAAATCAGCAAATCAGATCGGTGCAATCCACCGATCTTGGCATTGACGGATTCCAGACCTGTCGTCACACCGGATAGATGCGCGCCAGAATTTAAAGCCATTTCAGCGGCTTTGACAGCTATCTTAGCCGCTTGATAAAAACTCTTAACACCGCCTTCGGAAATACCCGATTCAGCCACCCGATAAAGCGCTGTTTCTGCCTCTTCAATCTGGGCGCGAGGATCAATAATCCCTTGGGTATTTAAGGCATTATCGACCATGTTGCGCCCGACACTGACCAGCTCGCGCAACAAAGCCAGCTCGTAAATCTGTGCTGCAAAATCACGCACCCCGACCAAAGAGGCTTGATTAACGACAAGATTATAGACGTATTTCATGCCTCCCTTGGCTTGTAAGCCGGGGTCTTTTTCTATCAAAGGCTGAATAGTAACCGGATTAGCCAGCTGATTACGATCTAACTGGCGCATAATAAGCTGATAAATCAGACGGTGGGTTGGATCAAAAAAATGCTCATCTCTCAATTTGACCTGAACATCTTCGGCCAAACGATTATCAATCAGCAAAGCGCCCAAAAGAGCCGCTTCTGCCTCAAGATTAACAGGAAGAGACGCATTGTCTTTTTCTGGCATAGCAGGCGTTGAAGGTACAATTTTCAGACTTTCTACCATGCCGAATCCACCCTTCTTCTTCTTTTTTCAATCTTATGTGATATCAAAGCACAATTTCGGGATAGTAACCCCTTCAAAAAAGAGAATACCATTTCATGTCCGAATCTATCGATGCGTTTGAAGCTGGCAACATTACCGTGAAATCATTGATGGATAAAGCCCGCACCGCTGCGCGCCAATCCTACTCTCCCTATTCTGCTTTTGCAGTGGGTGCCGCCCTTTTACTCAAAGATGGCAGCGTGATTACCGGCACGAATTTTGAAAATGCCAGCTATGGTCTTACCCTCTGCGCTGAAACGGTTGCGGTTGCAACGGCCAATACAGTGGGTCACCTCGCCCATATCAGAGCAATTGCCATTTGTGGAGGGAAATTCGACGAAGACCGTTTTATCGGCCACGATATCATTTATCCTTGTGGACGTTGCCGTCAGGTTTTAAACGAAGCGGCAGAAATAGGCCATTATGACATAATGGTCTATTGCGGTTCAGCTGAAGGTTCCGAAATCGAACCCCATCGGCTCTCGACTTTATTACCTCATAGCTTTGGGCCCAAAAATCTAACTTCTCCGAAAAACGACTAATTCACATCAAAACACCTGAAATTTGCTTAGAATCTTAGAAAAGGAATATATGCATGTCGATCATGGCTGACCGCTGGATACGCGAGCAGGCTCAAAAACACGGAATGATTGAGCCATTTGTTGAAAGCCAGCGTAGAGGCGGCTGTATCAGCTATGGATTATCGTCTTATGGTTATGATGCCCGCGTCGCTGACGAATTTAAAATTTTTACCAACGTCAATTCTGCGACGGTTGATCCGAAAAATTTTGATTCAAGCAGCTTCGTTGATCGTAAAACCGATGTTTGCATCATTCCGCCAAACAGTTTTGCTTTGGCTCGGACAGTCGAATATTTCCGTATTCCCAAAGATGTGTTGGTTATTTGCCTTGGGAAATCGACCTATGCCCGCTGCGGCATTATCGTCAATGTCACGCCGCTTGAACCGGGCTGGGAAGGCCATGTAACGCTAGAATTTTCCAATACCACGCCGCTTCCGGCCAAAATATATGCCGGTGAAGGCGCTTGCCAATTCTTGTTCTTACAAGGCAACGAACCTTGCGAGGTTAGCTATTCTGATCGTTCCGGAAAATATATGGGGCAGCGGGGCGTTACCCTCCCCCGCCTCTAAGAATCTTCAAGACCGGAAGGGGCATAACCGCCCCTTCCCTCTTATATAAATTTAAAGCGGTAAATTCATTCCGGGGGGTAAAGGCATCCCTTGGGTCATTTTAGACATTTCAGCATTGCTGGCTTCATCAGCCTTAGCTTTAACATCGTTGCAAGCTGCTACAATCAAATCTTCCAGCATTTGCTTTTCAGCTGGCACCAGCAGCGTTTCGTCAATTTCAACGCCGGTAATCCGGCCTTTAGCCGTAGCCTTGATTTTGACCAAACCTCCGCCAGAAGCACCTTCGACATCAATCGTGTCGAGTTTAGCCTGAGCTTCTCCCATTTGGTTCTGTAATTGCTGGGCAGCTTCTTGCGCTGCCTTCATCATTTGTTCGAGATCCATAGCAAAGC
Source organism: Zymomonas mobilis subsp. mobilis ATCC 10988 (assembly GCF_000175255.2). Classification (NCBI taxonomy): domain Bacteria; kingdom Pseudomonadati; phylum Pseudomonadota; class Alphaproteobacteria; order Sphingomonadales; family Zymomonadaceae; genus Zymomonas; species Zymomonas mobilis. The sequence goes on from NC_017262.1 coordinate 499,783, forward strand.
CTTTATATTATGAAATTTCATTTTAGCTTGTGCTGTTTGCTTTAGGAAGAGGCCATGGCTGATGCAAAAATTTTTTGAGGAAAGTTTTCGTCTTCTTTCATAAGACATATTGAGCTTTAAGATGCCTTCATCTTTACCAAGCCTCTCTATCTATTCATCAGATGACTGCACCCATTCGGCATCAGGAAATGTCTTCAAGACCGCTTGGACAATGGGCGTATTCAAAATCGCTTTTTGACGGGCTTCTTTTTGGGCTATTTCGGCTTCCCGAAAGCTTGGCTGCCCTTTCCGATCCTGTAAAAATTCAACCTGCCACGCCTGTCCTGTCAAATTTTTTAGAGCCAAGGATAATTCTTGGCGGGTTTCACCAGATATGCGGCTATGATTTTCCAACAGCAATCGAGGCGGATTATATTCGATCAGCCGCCCATAATCTTCCAAGCTATGCCCAAGCAAGGCATGACCATTATCGAAAAGCATTTCTGTCAGTGATTTAAAATCTGGCGGAAAATGAGGATTCTTAAGCTTTGCCTCGCTCGCTGGTGCTATCGGTATAGCCGATGGCCTTGGCTGGTTTTCCGGTAATTCAGAAAATTTCTGATTACCTTCGACAGGATAACCACTGGCCGCCACCCGGCTATTATTATCGTCATCGAAAGGAGAAAAATCTTTTTTTTCAGTCGATTGCAACGATTTTGAAAAATCATTCCTGTTTTTCGGTAAGGCTTCTTTTTCCTGAGATCCCGACGAGTTTACCGGTTTAAAAGTGTTTTTTTTTACGTCGCCCGCCTTTATGTCTTGAAAAGAAGAGGTCGGCAGAGCCAATCGGTTATCTTCTGGTGAAGGTGATAAATTCGGCGAAACGCTTCCCTGTTTTTTTAACTGGGCAATAATCGTTGCAGGATCAGGAAGCTGGCTCGCATGAATTACCCGAAGCAAAGCCATTTCTGCCGCTTCCAAGGGTAAAACTGCGTTTTGAACTTCGGAATGGCCTTTTAATAAAAGCTGCCACAAACGATGAAGCACCGGAAAAGACAGTTTTTTCCCTAATTCAGCCAGCCAAATTTCTTCTTCTGTCGGATGAAGGGTCAGATTATCAGGCCGCCCCATTTTGCTGCGGGTAATGGCATGAATAAGCTGTAACAAGCCATGCAACAAGGCTTCCGGTTCTACGCCTAGATCATATTGAGCTTTAACATGATCGAGAACATGATCGCCTTTTCCTTCCAGCAAATCAACTAGCAAGGATTTAATAACACCGCGATCAGACAGCCCCAGCATTTCACGGACATCGGCCGCTAAAATACTACCAGAACTATGGGCAATTGCCTGATCGAGAATGGACAGGCCGTCACGTACTGAACCTTCAGCTGCCTTGGCGATCATAGCCAAAGCTTCTTCTTCGGCTTCCACTTGTTCCAACTGGACAACTTTTGAAAAATAATCCGTTAGAGTAGCCGTGGATATCCGCCGCAAATCAAAACGCTGGCAACGGGATAAAACCGTAATCGGCACTTTATTGATTTCTGTCGTGGCGAATAAGAATTTTACATGAGCAGGCGGTTCTTCCAATGTTTTCAATAATGCGTTGAACGCACTTTTTGAAAGCATATGGACTTCGTCGATAATATAGACCTTGAAACGGGCGGATACCGAAGCATAGCGCACAGATTCAACAATATCGCGGATATCATCTACCCCAGTATGGGATGCGGCATCCATTTCAACCACGTCAATATGACGCCCTTCGGCAATAGCGCGACAGGCCTCGCATTCTCCGCAAGGATCAATCGTCATTCCACCATGGCCGTCTTTCCCGACGCAGTTCAAGGCTTTGGCGATCAATCGCGCTGTAGAGGTCTTTCCAACGCCTCTGACTCCCGTCAACAGAAAGGCATGAGCCAAACGGTCGCGGGCAATCGCATTCCCCAACGTCCGCACCATCGCATCCTGACCAATCAGATCAGAAAATTTCTGGGGACGATATTTACGGGCGAGAACCCGATAGGGCGTTGCCAGAGAGGAAGAATCAACCATAGGACGAAGTTAATGCATAATATGGGGCAGGAAAGCGACTGAAATATTTTTCAGTCCATCATTCTTATCCGGCTTTAAAAGGACATCTATCCGAAACGGAATAAAAGCGCGATTATCAAGGATAAAGAAAAAAGGAATTTTTAGAAATTTTTAAGACGTGGAAGCCGGAACGACCCGATACAAATTCGTTACGGCTGCTTCCTTCCGGACCTGACCGGGTTGGCGACAGCACCGTCCGCCCGACTTCCACTATCGCCTATGAAACATTCAGACGGGGTTTGCAAGCCCGTAACAACGGAAAATTATCAATCAAGACAGATATTTCCCAAAAAAACGGCCTGCTTCCATCGGCTCTTTTTAGAAATCTTGTGGGAAATAGACCGTAAAATGCTGGCAATCCGGCAAATAAACTTGACAAGCCAAGCGAGAAGTCGGCTCCACATCAAAAGCCAAATCCAACATATCTTCTTCAATATCCGAAGCGGCCTCAAGCTGGCGAAAATTGTCAGCCTCTATCACGACATGGCAAGTTGCACAGGTTAAGGCACCCTCACAAGTGCCTTCAATCGGCAGACCGGCTTTATGGATAACATCCAATAATTTATCACCCTTTTCGGCTTGGCAGGTGATTTTTTTCTGCTGCTGATCAATGAACAAGACAGTTACAGACATGACATTTCCTTAACTCAAAAAACGCCGCTGTTTTTCCGCAGCTTCTCTAATATATCCCAAGCCGGAAAGTAGTTCTTCTTCCGTTGTATATCGACCGAAACCGATACGGATGCTTCCCCTCACCGCTTTTTGAGACAACCCCAAGGCTTTTAAAACATGGCTGGGGCGACCATCGCCACTTGAACAAGCCGAACCCGCCGAAAAAGCCACTTGGCGGGCATCACTTATCAGGCGGCTGGAATCGATACCTTCTTGATGAATGTTAAAATTACCGAGCCAACGCTGATCTTCCGAGCCATTGATGATCCAATCTGGCATTTCTGCTTTAGCTAAAGCGAATAAAGCCGCCACATGGCTTTGATCTTTTGCCTGTTGTTGCTGCGCCAAAGCGGCGGCAGCACCAAAGGCCGCAGACAAAGCCGGACTAAGAGTTCCAGAGCGGAATCCTTCTTGCTGATGCCCGCCATGTAAAAGAGGCGTTAAAGTAATATCTTTTTTAAACCATAATGCCCCGACACCTATCGGTGCATGAATTTTGTGGCCTGACAAAGCGATCATGTCACAGCCCTCTGGCAAGGCTAAACGCCCATAGCCTTGGACAGCATCCAACAGGAAATACGCCCCAACCTGACGGGCTAATTTTGCTAATTCGGCGATAGGCTGAATAACGCCGATTTCATTATTGACGAACATCGCCGTCACAAGGGCGGTCTTGTCATCAATCGCAGCCGCAGCCTTTTCCAGATCAACCAAGCCATCAGAATGAACAGGCAAAAGCACAATCTCTGCACCCAAACGGGCTAAATAGCCTAGGCTATCTAATGTCGCGGCATGTTCAGTTGCCAATGTCACAATTTTACGGCGGGTATTTTTCCCAGAAAACCACAACCCCTTTATCGCCATGTTAAGGGCTTCGGTTGCACCCGACGTAAAAACCAGATTCCCTGCCTCGCTTTCGGGTATCAAAGCGGTGATCTGGTCTTTAGCGATGGCAACGGCCGCAGCCGCTTTTTTTCCTATCCGATGGGGAGAATGCGGATTAGCGCCACCATCCAGCCAAGGCAGCATCGCTGCTTTGGCTTCGGGTGCCATGGGGGTCGTGGCTTGATAGTCTAGGTAAATCATCTAGCGTAATCTTTAAAAAATCTGGAAAGAAAGGCTTGTTCTACAAGATTCTCTTTATCCAATGACAGTGCATAAAAACAATATTTTTAAAAAGAAAAAACAAGATAGTTTCTTTACTCTAAAAGGATAACAGTGATTAAAAAATCACTTTATTTAAAAATATTATTTCTTAAAAATTAAAATTTATTTTCCATCTTCTAAAAAATATCATTTAAAATAATAGTATAATTATAACAACGGGAATAGAAAAAACACTCTATAATCGACAGGGTGTTGATATCTACCTTGCCCTTAACCCTATGACAGGGTAAGGATAAAAAATACGCAAGGCCATCCTTCCACGGGTGGCCATTTTCTTATGCAGGCCTCGCCGTAACGGGGTGCAATATTCAGGAGAATTTTGCTGTGGCCCAGCCGCTTATGCCTCATGCGACAGCCTCATGGCTTGTCGATAATAGCTCACTTACTTTTGAACAGATTGCCAATTTTTGCGGTCTTCATATTCTTGAAGTTCAGGCGATTGCCGATGATACCGCTGCTACGAAATTAGCAGGTCGCGATCCGGTTCGTGCAGGTGAGCTAACTTTAGAAGAAATCGAAAAAGGTCAGAAAGACCCGAATTACCGTCTGGTTATCCAGCTTCCCCCTGAACAAAACCGTCGCCCGAAAGGGCCCCGCTACACACCGATTTCACGGCGTCAGAATAAACCCGATGGTATTGCATGGATTATTGCTAACCATCCCAAGGTGACGGATGGCCAGATTTCAAAACTGATCGGAACGACCCGCGAAACGATTGCCAAAATTCGCAATCGTACGCATTACAATATGATCAATATTGTTCCAAAAGATCCGGTCACCTTAGGTCTCACGACCCAGCGCGAATTAAACGCGATTATTGCCAAAGTGGAAAAGGATAAAGAAGAGGAAACCTCTCCTTTTGACGCAACCTTGGCGGGTGAGCGCGAAGCTATGATCCGTTATCTGCATCGCAAACGTGAAAATCAGGAACGGACGGCAGAAGAAATTCATGCCAGCGAAGGCGAAAGCCAATATAAAGGCTTTGTTGATCCTTTCACCAAGAAGCAATAAGGGAAAGGCAAGTTTTCGGGATAAAGGCGGTAAAAATCGTCTTTTCTTCCCGAAAGTCCTGTCTGATCATACGTAGATGAGCCAAGAAAAAAACATATCGGAATTGAGCTTCGAAGAAGCCTTGAAAAAGCTCGAAGAGATTGTCCGCCGCCTCGAAAGCGGGGATACAACCCTCGAAGACTCTATCCAGATGTATAGTCAGGGCGATGCATTGAAAAAACAATGCGAAGCACGGCTGAAAGCGGCACAGAAAAAAATCGAACAGATCAGTCTCGATCAGGACGGAAGGGCAACAGGAACTAGTCCTTTCGATGCGGAGTAAATAATAGATATGGCAGTTAATCTTAAGACCATGATGGAACAGGTCGCTCAGGATATTGACCGGCTTTTTGCTGAACAATTACCGGTTCCAGAAGACCCCCGTCGCCGCTTGGTAGAGGCCATGCGCTATGCCGCAATCGGTGGCGGAAAAAGACTGCGTCCTCTTCTGGTTGTCGCCACCTGCGCCTTGTTCAATGTCGATCGCGAAGCCGCTTTACGGGTCGGCATGGCTATCGAATGTATCCATGTCTATTCTTTGATTCATGATGACATGCCCTGCATGGACAATGATGATTTGCGGCGTGGCAAACCCACTGTTCATAAAGCCTTTGATGATGCTTCTGCGGTTCTTTCAGGTGACGCGCTTCAGGCTTTGGCTTTTGAAATTCTTTCAGAAGAAAAAATCCATACCGATCCCCATGTTCGGCTGGAATTGATTCAGGCTTTGGCTATCGCCTCCGGTAAAGACGGTATGGTCGGTGGACAGGCCATCGATTTGGCCGCAGAAACCTCGACGGTGCCTTTTGATCTTCCGACCATCACCCGCTTGCAACAGCTTAAAACCGGCGCCTTATTCGGTTTTTGTTTAGAAGCTGGTGCTATCATGGGTCGTCAGAATAAAGACATCCGTGATCGTCTGAAGGCCTATGCCCGTGATATCGGTCTTGCTTTCCAGATTGCTGATGATCTGATCGATGCCGAAGGTGACGAAGCCGTTGCCGGAAAAGCAGTCGGTAAAGATGCTGCCGCCGGAAAAGCGACCTTCCTGTCTCTGTTAGGTCTCGAAAAAGCCCGCTCACAGGCACAGGCATTGGTCGATCAGGCGATTGCTCATCTGTCTGTTTTCGGATCAGAAGCCGATTATTTACGGAGTATTGCTCGCTATATCGTAGCGCGCGATCACTAAATTTTACGTATCAGCCTCTTTTGACAGCAAAAAATCTTGAAAAAGTTTTTTGCTGTCAGGAGTGTGAAGGGAAATGTTGTGATATGGACGCTCTCTCTCCGAAAAAGCAGCCCATTGCGCTTTATCCCGGTACTTTTGACCCTGTCACGCTAGGTCATCTTGATATTATCCGGCGCGGCGCTCGTATCTTCGACCATCTTATTATTGCAGTTGCTGAGAATCCGGGGAAATCGCCGCTTTTCTCATCAGAAGAGCGGGCTTCCATGATCCGTCATGAAATAAGCCGCCTCGAAAACCCAACAAAAAGCCGTATCGAAGTTATCATCTATAACTCTTTGCTGATGGATTGCGTCGAAAGCCAAGGCGCATCGGTTATTCTAAGGGGTTTGCGTGCGGTTGCCGATTTTGAATATGAATATCAAATGGCGGGCATGAACCAGCAAATAAATAATAAAATCGAAACTGTCTTTTTGATGGCAGACAGCGTTTTGCAACCTGTTGCTTCCCGTTTGGTCAAGGAAATCGCTTTTTATAATGGCAATATCACGCCTTTTGTGCCGCCTTATGTCGCACAAAAATTACAAGAAGCCGTTACAAGAAAAAAATCTTTTCAAGATTAGAATCTTTGGAATCAGAACGCTTGCAAGCCACAAAGTAAGGTTTTTATCCATATAACCTTCATCTTTTATCAGGCATAAGGTGACATTCTTTATTCCGAAGGCAAAACCCATCCCGTAACCGCTTTTTCTTTCCTGATAATCAGGACAAGACTTTTGAAAAGCCTGTCCGATATGTCTATAACTCGGGTGATGATTGCTTAAATTATCAATATACCGTCAAGAAGGATGTTTATACTATGCGCTGTAAGGGTATTTTAAAAAGCACTAGCGCCATTTTTGTGTTTTTTTTCTTAGCCGCGCCCCTTCTTGCTCAAAAACGTGGAAAAGAAAAAGAACCGGAGCTAACGGCGACCCCGCAAGAAATCAGAAAAGTCGTTCAAAAAACGCAACGCCAAGCTCTGCCGGATTTACCCCCCATTCCTGAAATGACGCCTGAAAATACGCTTAACCTTGATCTTTCAACAGGTGGCCGCGTCGTTATCCAACTTCGCCCTGATAAAGCCCCGAAAAGCGTTGAACGGATTAAAACATTGGTACGGGAAGGTTTCTATAACGGCCTAAGATTCCACCGCGTTATTGAAGGCTTTATGGCGCAAACTGGTGATCCCAAAGGGGATGGTAGTGGCGGTTCTTCGCTTCCCAATCTTCCGGCCGAATTTAACGACATGCCCCATGTCCGTGGGGAAGTCTCTATGGCAAGAGCGCAGGAAAAGGACAGCGCCAACAGCCAATTTTTTATTGTCTATCAACCGACTTTCTCTCTTGATGGCGAATATACGCCTATCGGTCGAGTGGTGTCCGGCATGGAATATGTCGATGCGGTAGAAAAAGGTGAACCCCCTGCCCATCCGTCGATTATTGTCCGTGCTTCTATTGGTTCTGATAAAATCCATCCGCCGACGACTGAAGAAGTCAAGGCAGCCGTTGAAAAACAGGAAGCCATCAACCTTGCTGAACAACAAAAGCAGGAAGAAGAAGTGCGGCGTAATGCTATGCGCAGCCTTCTTGCCAAATCACGCGCGGCTTCTGCCAATGCAGAACCGCCGGCGGCTTCCGGCCAATCGCACTAATCATAATATCACTGTTTAAAACAGGAACGTCTTTCTATGCGGGTTGATCTTTTCGACTTTGAGCTACCAACTGAATCTATTGCGTTAAGACCCGCTGTTCCACGGGAATCCGCTCGTTTGTTGCAGGTTACATCCCAAGGGATGGATGACTACCATGTCGCGGATTTACCGAATCTTTTACAAGAAGGCGATCTGTTAATCTTCAACGATACCCGTGTTATTCCGGCCTATCTTGAAGGCAAAAAAAATCAGGCACGTATCAGCGCCAATATGATTAAACGCGAAGGCCTTCGCCAATGGCAGGCTTTCGTCCGTAATGCCAAAAGGCTGAAAAGCGATGATATCGTCGATTTCGGCCAAGATGTCTCTGCTCGGGTTGTTCATCGCAATGATGATGGCTCGGTTCTTTTTGAATTTCTTGGTAACGAGCCAGTTGAAATACTTTTGGAACGGGCAGGCAATATGCCCCTTCCCCCTTATATCGCCCATAAACGACCGGCGGACCAACAAGACAGGCAAGATTACCAAACTATCTTCGCAGAAAAAGAAGGCGCTGTCGCGGCGCCCACCGCTTCTCTTCATTTTACAGAAGAGCTCTTACAGCGATTAGAAGAAAAAGGCGTCAAACATACAAAAGTAACACTCCATGTCGGCGCTGGTACCTTTTTACCTATGAAGGTAGAGGACAGCGATGACCATGTTATGCACAGCGAATGGGGACAAATCTCGGCTGAAACAGCGAACGCCATCAACGAAACCAAAAAACAAGGCGGTCGTGTTATCGCCACAGGTACAACCAGCCTTCGCCTGATCGAAAGTGCTGCCGATGAAATGGGTCTGGTTCATCCTTTTTCCGATGAAACCGATATTTTCATCACTCCAGGCTACCGTTTTCAGGTCATTGACGGTCTAATGACGAATTTTCACTTGCCGAAATCGACCTTATTTATGCTGGTCTCGGCTTTAATGGGGCGGGAAAAGATGCTGGCTGCCTATCAACATGCGATTGATACTGGCTACCGTTTCTATTCCTACGGAGATTCCAGCCTTCTTTTACCGAAATAATAACAGTGATAGAAATATTGGATAACCCGCTTTTCTTGACAGACTGATAGCGTTAGACCAGCATTATGACTCAAGATCCTCATAAAATGTTCGACGAATGGATGGATGAGGCTAAAAAAGCCGAAACCGATGATCCAACGGCGATGGCACTCGCAACAGCCAGCAAGCAGGCTTTCCCCTGTGTGCGAATGATGCTGTTAAAAGGACATACCAAAGACGGTTTTGTCTTTTTCACGAATTTGGGCAGCCGGAAAGGCCACGAGCTTTTAGAAAATCCGGTAGCAACCCTGCTCTTCCATTGGAAGAAATTGCGCCGTCAGGTTCGCATTGAAGGGGCTGCCACGCTGATTTCTGATGAAGAAGCCGATGCCTATTTTGCAACGCGCGCACGCAAATCACAGCTTGGTGCATGGGCATCCGAACAATCTCGCCCATTACCGGCACGTGATGTTTTCGAAAAACGGATTGCCGATATCGAAGCCCGCTATGAAGGCAAAGATGTGCCGCGTCCTCCTTACTGGACGGGGTTTCGAGTAAGCCCCATCCGTATGGAATTCTGGAATGATCGCGAGTTCAGATTACATGAACGCGAATTATTTACCCTGAATGATGGCCGCTGGCAGAGCGAATTTTTATACCCCTAACCGGATATCCGGCAGGTTTCTTGAAAAAGGCCTGCCGGATCAAGAACGGCTTATCTTATATTTATTCATCTTTTCGATAAGCGTTGTCCGGTGCAATCCTAAAAGACGGGCAGCATCAGAAACGATATTATTGGCAGAATTTAAAGCCGCCGTAATATAACGGCACTCCAATTCCGTTACCAATTCCTTCAATTTCACAGCATCGCCGGGTATAGGAAAATCTGCAAATAACGCCAGATTTTCGCTTTCATTATCGGGATCATCCTCCAAAATATCATCAGCTAAAGACAAATCACGATCTGATGATATTTCCGATGACGGGCTGCTTAAATTCCACAAAGCATCGCGCTCGGCCGGTTGGCTCGAAACCGCCAGATTTAATAATTTTTGGGTCTGCTCCACCCCAACTTTTTGATCGGGATATAATATAGAGGTGCGCTCGATCAGATTACGCAATTCACGAATATTCCCCGGCCAGCTATATTGGGACAGATAATGCAAGGAATCCGAAGAAAAGCAAAATTTCCGACTTTCCGGCAAACGGTCACAAAAATATTCTGCCAATAACGGAACATCATCAGAACGATCGGCCAATGAAGGCAAGTGAATAGGAAAGACGGCCAAACGGTAGAATAAATCTTCCCGAAAGGCTTTATGCTCAATCGCATTATGGATGTCGCGATGGGTCGCCGATATAATACGGGTATCAACATGGATAGGCTGCCGCCCACCCACGCGGGTAATAATATTATCCTCTAAAACCCGAAGCAGTTTAACCTGCATATCGAAAGGCATGTCGCCAATTTCGTCAAGAAAAAGCGTACCGCCATCAGCCTCTTCAAATCGTCCACAAGTCTGGCCAACAGCACCCGTAAAAGCGCCTTTTTCATGGCCAAACAACTCTGATTCCAACAAGTCGCGCGGAATTGCGCCACAATTAACAGGAATGAATCTTCCTTGTGAACGCGGGCTTGATGCGTGAATAGAAGATGCAACCATCTCTTTACCGCTCCCAGATGGGCCGGTAATCAATACTGATGCAGAGGTAGGGGCAACCTGCTGAATCAGATACCGTATTTCACGCATAGCGGGGCTTTCGCCGATAAGCGCTGTATTTTCTACGACAGAAGCACTCCTGAACGAAGAAATTGAAGCCATAATACGTTAAAAATTAATACTTTTAAAAAATATAATATAGTTGTTCATTTCTCAAAGCCATACCCTAGTTTTATTAGCCTTTATTGTTTTTATCATTTATTTTTTACAAAAAAGGCCAAATATTATTTACAGCGCCCCACTGTAAAAAACATACATTGAAGACAATATCTATACTTAATTGTTTTGTTTTTAAATAAATACTTTAATCAGAAATATGGAAATATTGAATAAACAATTTCCAAAACATTTTACATTCGATATAATTATATTTTACTTTCATAAAGAATGTAAAACGCCATATTTAGAATGTTACTCATACCTCCCTTTTAAAAAGAACTGACCAGATCATCAGTTCCATAGGGCAATATGCAACTCGGCAAATAAATTTTGCTCTTTGACTTAATATTACAACCATTATGGATTATAGCAGGATGTAACGTACTGACAAGTATAGAAAAATTATATATATCTTTAATAGTTTAAAATAAAATTAAAAATTATATTTTAAAATCAATTTGCATTTTTTAAACATAAAGGAATGATTTTTTATAAAAAGAAATTTAAGTCCAAAGATCATCTCATTTCGACAATATAATAAAAATCAATTATGATTTGATTTTGTTTTTAAGGAATATAAGACGGTATAAATGTTATCAATTTCTTTTTGAATAGATGATGCTTTTAAATATCTTGTTCATCTAACAAGTTAAATATCTGTTTATTATGTCGATATAGTTGTCCTAAATCCAAATTATTAAATTCTGGCTGGAAATGGAAAAATAATGGCAAATAAAGATAAATCTGCCGCCTCTTTTTCCTTGAAATCAATACAAGCATCTCATCTTACTGTGCTTCTGATTACGCTTTTGGCTTTGTGTCTAGGTTTTGTTGACAAAGGAAGGTAACCACAATTTTACGGCCGCGAGATGAAGGAAGGCGAGAAAAGATTTTCTGGTTTTGTCATAGCGTGTGGCAATGCGCCTGAACTGCTTTAGCTTATTAAACATCCGCTCAATACGATTACGATCTTTGTAGTGCTGGAGATTATAAGGAATAGGCTTTTTTCGATTGGAACGAGGCGGGATAACAGGAAGAATGCCTCGAAAAAGCAGTTTTTCGCGTAACCTATCGCTATCATATCCTTTATCAGCGAGAAAACAGTGGGGTGTTGTGACAGGGATATCTATCAAGCTATCAGCGCCAGAATAATCAGAGACCTCACCACCGGTTAGTGCGAAAGCTAGAGGGCGGCCTTGACCATCGGAACGGGCGTGGATCTTGCTCGTAAAGCCTCCGCGACTGCGACCAAAGCCTTCCTTATACGTCCCCCTTTTGCGCCAGCCGCTTGGCTGTGGGCGCGAATAATCGTACTATCTATCATATGTTGCCAGTCATCTGTCAGGCCAAGGTCAACGAGAGTTTCAAGAAGAGCGTCCCACACACCCTGTTCTGCCCACCTACGAAACCGAACATAGATCGAATTCCATTTCCCATAACGTTCATGCATATCTCGCCACGGGCAGCCTGTTCGAAGCACATAAAGCATACCATTGAGAAATAACCGATTACTTTTGGCGGGACGCGCGCAGCGGCCTCGTTCGCTTGGAAGAAGACCCTGTATTATCTCCCACTCCGCGTCCGTCAGATCTCCTCGCATCCTATCTACCCTACAAAACTTGTTCTCAAGTTATCTCTAAAAATCTTAAATTATACCCTTTGTCAACAGAACCTAAGAATGACGGCCATCTTTCCCATCGGCTATTATCATCCAGACGAAATTTTCCAGTATTTGGAACAGGCGCACCGCCTTACCTTCGGCTATTCGGTCATCCCTTGGGAATATCGCTACGGGATGCGAGGTGGCCTTGTCCCCGTTTTATTGGCAGCCGCTATGAAAATGGGAGATATCATGAACACACAAAGTTTTTTATATTGGGTTTTACCCCATGCGATCACGGCTCTTTTATCATTGGGTGTTATCTGGAGCGCCTATAAATTAGGGCGATTACATTCCTTCTTTACCGGCTGTCTTGCCATGTTTGTTGCCGCGACATGGTATGAAATCGTTCTTTTCGCTGCGCATCCGCTTAGTGAGTCACTCTCTTTCGCGGCTTTTATGCCCGCTGCCTATTATTTAATTGCAGAAGAAAAAAAGAAGAGCAGCCTGATACTCTCTGGATTTTTAATGGGATTATCAGCCTTATTAAGGTTCCAATATATCCCTTCTATTCTTTTCATTACGCTCTTTACATTAAGAATAAATGTTAGGCAGTGGGGTTATTTTATCCTTGGTGGATTAGGGGCTGTTTTTATTAGTTCGCTATCGGATATCTTTATAGGCGAATATCCTCTTTTATGGTTGTTTAAAAACATACAACAAAATTTGATCTTTCACCGTGCAGAGGATTACGGCACCGCTCCGATATATAGCTATTTTTTTGATATTTGGACAAATTGGAAATGGCTTTCCTTGATCCTGCCTATTCCCATTTTAGTCGCAGCCTACCGCTATCCTGCTTTATTCGGAACAGCTTTAGTCAATCTTATTTTTCACATGCTTGTCTCCCATAAAGAATATCGCTTCATCTTTTTAAGCAGCGGTATTTTTATAATCCTCGCGGCTATTGGCAGTGCCATTCTGATAGAGAAAGCTACTGTCAACTTTACGCCTTTGCATAAAAAGTTAGCCCAGATAGCCGCTTTTACGACATGGGGAGCTTGCTCTTTTCTCTGCTCTACGGGAAATATTTCTCACTGGTATCAATATCGTGGGGTCTTACAGGCTGAGATGAAAGCACGAAGCCTCTCTAATTTATGTGGCCTTACCTTATATCAGATCGATTATTGGGAAAGTGGCGGATATAGCCTGCTTCATCGTCCCATTCCCATTTACAGCCTGTTACCGTCCAACATGTATAGCACGCGCTATCCTGATCCTATTGCCTTATCACCATCGCTTTTTTCAGCTTCTAATGCCATTATCAGCGCCTCTTCTTCAGGTAAAAATTTACCAAAAGAATATCGTCAGGTGAGCTGTTATCCACAGAAAAATGGCGAAAAGACTGAAGATATTTGTCTTTTCTTCCGGCCATCCTCTTGTTTTAAAAAAGAAACCGCTGATAATTTTGAAATTAACAAGGTTTTAAAGAATATCGACCAATAGAGTGATCTCAATATTAGCCTGTATTTTCTTTAATAAAGCCGATAGCAAATAAATTTTAATTTTATCGACAGAAAAATAGACACATCACGAAGGTGATAATCGCTCCGTTCGCACTCTTCATTTTAGAATAATGAACTAAAGACAATAAAAATAATCATTTTATTGATGTGCAGGAGGTTAATCATTTCTGCCTTATGATAAATGGCAGATTCTTTTCATGCGTTGACATTATTATCCGGTTATCGAAAAAGGCATGTCATTCGATAACCGGATAGGCGTTATAGTATTAGAATACCCAACCGCTCTTAAGGCCGAGCAAAATAATATTTTTAGAATTATAGTTGTAAGGCACAGGGCCACGAGCATAATAGCCGCCCGGATGGACAACATATTGAATATTCGGACGCAGGAAGACCGCCGGAGAAAGCTGAATATTATAGAACAGTTCTGAATAATATTCCTGATGGCGGTTCTGCGCTGACAAAGCCGGACTCTTCAAGAAGGCGTTACTCAACCAAGTCGTGCCTGAGCCGATACCAACCCAGTCATCAGGACGCTCTTTGGAAACGCCGAACAGAATGGCATAAGCAGAAACTTCAGCCGTTGATTTATTGGTGCGACCATCATTTTTCAAAGCACGGAAAGCAACCGTCAGCTGGCGATGGTTATCAAAGCGTAAAACTTGCTGTTCAGCTGTTACATAGGCACCATAACGTCCACGGACTTCAGGCCCCTGTGAAGAATATCCTGCTTTAGTCGCAACATCTTGATAATAACGCAAATTGTAAGACTTATCGTCAGTATACCAACCGTCAAATTTGAACAAACCTTCGAGGTTATTTTCTCTACCGAATTTCGGAGCCCATTTAACTTCACCGATATACAAACCGGCTTCAGGATGGAACGGGTTATCCATGTAGAAGTTTTCGTGGAGAACCTTACCTTGGATGTTTTTGCGATTAACGTCAAAAACACCGGCACCGATGGTGACTTCTTTTGACACCTGATAGGTCACGCGGCCTGCCCAGTTTGAAACTGGCCAGTTATACCAATAGTCACCCACAAGGTTACCGGCTTGGTTACCGCAGAAGCCCAAGCTCATGAAGGAACATCCGGTCATTGCCATACCGAATTCGTTGTTTTCGGTTAAACGACCAACCTTAATGTTAAACCGACCGATTTGCTGTTCATAAGAACCTTCGATCAAGCGCCAAATATTACCACGACCGTAAACTTCCTGCATTTCAGTCAAGGTCGTTGAATTGATAGCAGCTTCAATCTGACCACCACCACGCTTGGTCATCATAAAGTTGAATTTACCACCTTTGACGACGCCCAAACGTTCCATGTCAAAACTGGCCTGCACCAACCATTGATAAGCCGTTCTAAGAGCGTGACGATCACCACCCCGCGCGTTAAAGGCCGTTTCAACACCGCCCATAGAGGATTGGATATCAATACCCTTGTCACGCAACCATGGTTTAATCCCTAACCATGTGCCGAACATACCGCGGTCTTTCGGGTCGCGGGCTAACATTACGCTGTTATCGCCAACACCAATCCAGGCAAAAGCGTTGTGACGACCGCGCGTTGACTGAACGATACTGTCAACCAAACCTTTATTTTCAACATTCTCTTCGACAACACCGCCCTTGCTGACAGGAAGGCGCGGATCCGTTTCCGGCTGTAACTCGCTGCTACCAACCGTCAAAGAAGCATAAGGAAATGGTGCAGGAGAAACATGCTGATGGGAAACTTCTGCCATTTGAGGCGCATCAACAGAACGACCACTCGCGTCATTATTGTCGTTATCTGACATTCGGACATCATTATCGGTAGCGTCTGCTGCTGGTATCTGCGATGCCGCCTGGCTTTCCCTGTTATTGACAGACTGGTAAGGCGTAACGGCAGAAGGTTGCGAAACAGTCTGTGATGTTTGTGCCTGTGGCTGATTAGCAACAGGTGAAGTATTAACCGTGTTATCGGTATCAGTTCGATCGTCTTGTTCGACTGATTGCTCGCTGGCGCTCTCTTTCTGTTTGTGATGATTATTCACTTTGGCAAGCCAGTTGCCCAAAGGATCAGCCCAGGCTTCAGCAGAGGTTGTGGCAATGGACAAGGCCAAGACCCACTGCGCCACTTTCGCAATCTTAAAATTATTTTTCATTTTATCCTCTCCGTAAGGATTTTTATATTTTTATATTTTTATTTTATAATATTATAATATATTTAAGAGACCTGTTCTAATGTGGTCTTTGATACAACAAAACCACTTTTACAGAATCATCTATGCCAGATTTTCAGTGTTCTTCTCTGGCCGAAAAACGGTCGTTTCACAAGCATAAGACACTAAAAATAGTCCGTTAGAAAAGGTTTGAAACAAGACGACTTTTACCCTCCATTCCCCTATACCAAAGCCCTGCTCTTTTAGCCATTGGAATTAAATGGCTCTGTATCCGACTAAAAAGCATTTGTCAGCTATTTCTCTAGCTGTTTTATATAAGGCAATCTTGTTTAAAAATATTTAACGCCTTATCCTCTGCCACCCAACCTTATTTTATAAAGATAACCGATAATAACCTTATTACATGGTATTTTTGCATCAAAAGGCGAATAACCGGATAAGCATTTTTAGAGGGTTATCGATTTTTATTAAAATACTCATCGGAGATAAAATTATTTTATAATAAAAAATAGATTTATCCGATTTTCAAAAACCATCCCGATGTTAAGTCTCTGTAAATTGAATATTATTTATTCTGTTCTATAATAATACGCTCATGTATTTTTGTAATTTTTATTGCAAAAATGGCTCTTTGATTTAATAAAAAACAAGGCACAGCTCTTCATTTATGGATAATGCAGCCCCATGCATATGAATTCTTCTCTTTTTAGTGATTCCCTTGTTATTTTGGGGGCAGCGGGGCTGATTATTCCGGCCTTTGCTCGCTTTCGAATATCCCCTGTTATCGGTTTCATTCTGGCCGGTGCCGTTCTAGGCCCCAAAGCCTTGGGCTCGCTTGTCACCGAATATCCATGGTTAAAACATATCACTATTTCCGATCCTGACGGTATCGAGCCTTTTGCAGATTTCGGTATCGTCCTGATGCTTTTTTCTATCGGCATTGAATTATCTTTTAAACGTCTATGGGCAATGCGTCAGGCTGTCTTTGGTCTGGGAACTGGAAAGCTCTTGGGATGTGGCTTCCTCATTGGGGCGGGCCTCTACGCTTTGGGCGAAAATTGGGCGGGTGCCATCGGGATGGGACTGGCTCTCAGCGTATCGTCAACCGCTTTGGTGCTGCCTCTAGTAGGAACAACGGGACCAGTCGGGAAAAACGCTTTCGCTATTCTTCTTTTTGAAGATCTTGCTCTGGTGCCGATCATCTTTGCCTTGGGTGCCATGGCACCTTATGGGCAAGATAATCGCTGGGACGGATTGATCGCAACCATTTGGCAAGGTGGTGCCACCGTTATTGCCATTCTGGTTTTGGGACGTTTTGCACTTCCTACGCTTTTCGCACAGGCTGCTAGAACCAAAAGTGCTGAAGTTTTCCTGTCTATCAGCCTATTGGTCGTTATTCTGGCGTCTGTTGCCACCAGCGCTATGGGGCTGTCGCCGATCGTTGGGGCTTTAACTGCAGGTCTTTTGATTGCTGAAACCGATTATCATGTCGAAGTCGAGATGGTCATTCTGCCTTTCCAACGACTGGCACTCGGTGTGTTTTTGCTCACCGTCGGGATGAGCCTCGATCTTCGGCTTATCATGGCGAATTGGCAGGCCTTGGCTCTAGGCGTTGCTGGCGTTGTTCTTGTGAAAACGCTGGTAACCAGCACACTCTTGCGCTTGAGCCATGTCCGACTAGCTACAGCGGTTGAATCTGGTTTGCTGATGTCGGCGCCATCTGAAACAACCTTGGTTATTTTAGCAACGGCCAGACAAGCACAGCTTATCATGCCATCGACGGCTGCTTTTTGGGAAATTGTTACCGCGATCGGTTTAACGATTACACCTCTTCTTGCGAAAATTGGTCACAAAGTCTCGCTCAAGCTCACCTTACGCGAACATAATTTGACTTTACCCTCCAATGAGGAACCGATCGAAGATATCGAAAATCATACCATTGTTGCAGGTATCGGGCGCGTTGGGAAAGTCATTGCGGATGTGCTGACGTCAGAAAAGAAACCCTATCTTGCGATCGATTCCGATATTGATCTGGTTATCAATGCTAAAAGGGACGGCTATCACGCTACTTTTGGTGATATCAGCAATCCGGTATTCATCCAGCAATTAGGGAACAAGATCAATGCCGTGGTGCTTGCCATTAACGACCCTGTTTCTATGGTCAATGTGGTGCATCGACTGCATACTATCTATCCCGATTTAACGATCATTGCCCGTGCCAGCGATTCCCGTCATGCAGCACAGCTTTTTAGAGCGGGTGCGACCGATATCGTGGCTGAAACGCTCGAAAGCTCTTTGCGCTTAGCAGAAGCAACCTTGATTTCTCTTGGAGTTTCAACCGGTCATGCGGTTGCAGCTATTCATGACAAACGCGCTTCGATGCGTGAAAATGTCCTGAAAGCGGCCGAGGAAGGCAATATGCAAGCGATCAGGCATACGCCTAGCATTATGCCTGAAGCATAATCTTTTTAAAAATCACTTATTCATAAAAAAAGCCCTGAAAAATTCAGGGCTTTTTTTTTCATCAATGAAACGCGTCTTAGGCTTTTTCTAAAAGGGCTTTCACCGCTTCCAAAGCCTGGGCGGCCTCATTCCCATTGGGGCCACCGCCTTGAGCCATATCAGGGCGACCACCGCCGCCTTTACCACCCAAGGTTTCAACAGCCTTCCGAACAAGATCAACAGCGCTTATCTTGTCTTTCAGACTATCGCTTACCCCAATGGCAACAGAAGCACGCCCTTCATTAACCGTGATGAGGGCAATCACGCCAGATTCAATGATCTTCTTATTTTCATCAATCAAACCACGCAGAGCTTTAGGATCAAGCCCTTCGATGACCTGACCGATAAACTGATACGCACCGACTTTTTCGGGGGCGGCATTATTACCGCCCTGCCCGCCATTGGCATTAGCCAAAGCCAAAGCTTTCTGAGCATCGGCCAGAGCGCGTTCAGATTTACGGCGCTCGTCAAGGATGGCAGCCGTCCGTGTTGGAACTTCTTCCGGCACGGCTTTCAAAATAGAAGCGGTTTCTCGTAACAGACGATCACGACCGACCAACCACAATCTAGCTTCTTCGCCTGTAACGGCTTCAATACGACGGATACCCGAAGAAACGGCGGTTTCACTGACAATATGGAATAACCCAATTTGCCCCAAAGCCGATACATGGGTGCCACCACAAAGCTCAACAGACCAAGAGCTTTCCTCATTCTGGTCGTTAAGGCATGATCCCATGGATAAAACACGGACTTCATTGCCGTATTTTTCACCAAACAAGGCCATCGCTCCGGCTTCAACAGCGGATTCTGGCGTCATCAGTCGCGTCGTCACAACAGAATTATTCAAAATCTGCTGATTAACTTCGGCTTCAATCGCGGCCAATTCCTGATCGGTCAAAGCCTTCTGATGAGAAAAGTCAAAGCGCAAACGTTCAGCAGAAACCATACTTCCCTTCTGGGAAACATGCTGTCCTAACTGATCCCGCAAAGCGGCGTGCAACAAATGGGTTGCCGAATGATTGGCACGCAAACGGTTGCGATGATTGATATCAACTTGCAACTGGATGTCATCACCAATCTTAATCTCGCCCTTTTCGATTTTAGCGATATGGGCATGAATACGACCTAACGGTTTTTGAGTATCAGTAACCGTCATTTTCAGATCATTATTACCGATGATAACACCAATATCACCTTTTTGACCGCCACTTTCACCATAAAAAGGCGTCTGATTGGTGATGATGGTGATGTCATCGCCCTGTTTAGCCGTTTCAACTCGCTTGCCATCTTTAATCAAGGCAATGATCTGGCCACTACCCTTTTCAGCGGTATATCCGGTAAATTCAGTGCCACCCAACTGGTCAGCAATATCGAACCAGATTTCATCCGATGCTTTTTCGCCTGACCCTTTCCATGCAGCCCGCGCGGCTTTCCGCTGTTCGGCCATGGCTGCATCAAAACCAGCCTGATCGACGGTCAGATTCCGCGCCCGCAAAGCATCAGCTGTCAGATCATAGGGGAAACCATAGGTGTCATAGAGTCTAAAAGCGACCTCACCGGGTAAAGTGTCACCACTTTTCAGATGTTGAGTTTCATCTTCCAAAATTTTCAGACCATTAGCCAAAGTCTGACGGAAACGCGTTTCTTCCAAGCGCAACGTTTCTTCAATCAAAGCCTTAGCTCTGACCAATTCAGGGTAAGCCATACCCATTTCAGAAAGAAGCGCTGGTACAAGCCGATACATCAAAGGCTCTTTTGCACCGATCAAATGGGCATGGCGCATAGCGCGACGCATAATACGACGCAGAACATACCCACGACCTTCATTGGCCGGTAAAACACCATCAGCAACCAAGAAACCAGCCGCTCGCAAATGATCGGCAATAACCCGATGGGAAGCCTTAAATTGACCATCTGTCGCCGTATGAGTTAACTCACCAGATGCCGCAATCAAGGCCTTAAAGGTATCGGTATCATAATTGTCATGAACGCCTTGCAAGACAGACGCAATGCGCTCCAATCCCATACCAGTATCAATGGAGGGTCTCGGCAAATTCAAACGGGTCTCGGCATTGACCTGTTCATATTGCATGAAGACGAGATTCCAGATTTCGACAAAGCGATCACCATCTTCATCCGGCGATCCCGGAGGGCCACCCGGAATTTCGGGGCCATGGTCATAGAATATTTCAGAACAAGGGCCACAAGGTCCCGTATCACCCATTGACCAGAAATTATCAGAAGTCGCAATTTTAATAATTCTGTCTTCAGGTAATCCGGCAATTTTGCGCCATAGGTTAAAGGCTTCTTCATCGGTATGATAAACGGTCACACAAAGGCGTTCTGGATCAAGACCCCATTCTTTGGTGATCAAACCCCATGCCAGTTCGATGACGCGTTCTTTGAAATAATCACCGAAAGAGAAGTTACCCAACATTTCAAAAAAGGTATGATGGCGGGCAGTATAACCGACATTATCAAGATCGTTATGTTTACCACCAGCACGGACACATTTTTGTGACGATGTTGCGGTTTTATAGGGACGACTTTCAAGACCGGTAAACGTATTTTTGAAAGGCACCATCCCCGCATTAACAAACATCAACGTCGGATCATTTTGAGGCACCAAGGGTGCCGATGGTACTATCCGATGGCCATTCTTTTCGAAATATTCGAGAAAAGAACGGCGGATTTCATTCGTTGTTATCATAATGAGGCCCCCAACACTGCTGACCGGAAGTTTTATTGCCAGCAGCCATAGCACCCGATGGGCATAAAAACAGTATAAACAGACGAAAAAATACAGGGTATGCGTATTTATTTTACGCATACCCTCTTCAGATCAGGATATTATTTTCCGATATGGGCGCAAGTCTCACCTGCGGCCTGAAGCTGGCTACAGAAGCTATTCGCCTGACCACCCGCTGTCGCCCGTAAACGATAGAAGGTCTTTTCACCGATCTTCACAGAGATGATCTGATGCGGCAAAGGCTTGATCCAGCTATAACGCTGCGTCAAATGAGACCAAACTTCATTGGCTTTGGCTTCACTACCAAAGGCACCCAACTGGATAACACCGGCACCTGCTGGTGCTTTTTTGGCTTCATCTGCCGGATGAGCATCTTTGTGAAGACTGCTCATCACACCCGCAACGGAATCTTCGCGACTTTTGGGTTTTGCCACTTCTGCTGGATGTTCAGCTTCCGGCTTTTCAACTTTTGTAGCCGGTTTAACCACAGCAACAGGTGGCTTTTCACGTTCCGCAGCCTTAACCGGATGCTCGGCAGGTTTAACTTCTTTTTCGTGTTTCACCGGTGCTGCTGGACGTGGGGCTGCCGGATGCGTTGCGGTTGAATGACGGGTGTCGCCCGTCATATCCGACATTTCCGGTTCATTTTCTACGACATCAGGCCGCGTTTTTGTGACAGGTGCTGAGGCTGGAGGCGGTGGCGTGATAGGCTGTTCAGCCTGTTTCGGCGCGATCGTCATCGGCTGTTCCGGCTGCACGGATGTATCAATAGATGAATTGATATCCCGTCCTTCGCTGGCGGCATAGGCTGATTCACCTTCGCCTTCGATTTTCATCCCACCTGGCTCACGGGGCTTGGTTTTATAGGGACCCGGTTCCGCTGTAATCACGGACGCATTACCACTAACGGCTGGCGGACGATGGAACCACCAATAAAGCCCAATCCCTAGCAAAGCCAAAGTCAATAAAGCGACCAAGGCGACAATAACGATCTGGAAAATATTCCCACCATGACCATTATCGTCATCTTCTACGGGTTCCAGCCATGGCAAGCTATCATCTTCATCGCCATCATCTGCATCAGCCGAATGATGATCATAAAAATCACTGGTGTCATCACGGGACGAACCATGAGCATTAGACCGGCCAAATGTTCGGTTATAGGTATTGTTCTCTTGTGGCCGGCCATGAGAATTCATGGCATCATGCTCCTGATCTTTATCATCCATTCCCTACATCTCCTCCGAGGCATTGACGCCGACTACGCCAAGCCCATTTCTGATAACCTGACCAACAGCATCAGCCAAAGCTAGTCTGGCTGCTGTTTTTGCTGGATTATCCGGCAACAGAAAACGCCGGTCAGGATTATCATTACCTTTATTCCACAAGCTATGAAAATCCGCAGCCAAGGTGAACAGATAAAAAACGATACGATGTGGTTCATGCGCGACAGCCGCCGCTTCAATCAGACGCGGGAACTGGGCAGCCTGCTGAATCAACGCCAATTCTTCTTTATCAAGCAGATTTAAATCCGCTTTTTCAGGTAAAGTAATATTCTCTGATACAAGCCGCCGATGCAAGGAGTGAACACGGGCATGAGCATATTGGACATAAAAGACCGGATTGTCTTTTGAGGCTTCGATTACTTTTTCAAAATCGAAATCCATTTGGGCATCCGCTTTGCGGGTCAGCATTGAAAAGCGAACAACGTCGCGCCCTACTTCTGATACGACATCCGCAAGGGTAACGAAGTTACCGGAACGCTTCGACATTTTGACTGGCTCACCGCCACGAAGCAAATGCACCATCTGAACCAGTTTTACATCCAACGGGACTTTATTCTGGGTCAAAGCTGCAACTGCTGCTTTAATCCGCTTAACCGTTCCTGCGTGGTCAGCACCCCAAATATCGACTAGCTGATCGGCAGTCGCTGCTTTTTCGGCATGATAAGCAAGGTCAGCACCAAAATAGGTGTAGCTACCATCGGATTTCTGAACAGGCCGATCGCTGTCATCACCAAATTTAGTCGCACGGAACAAGGTCAGTTCGACAGGTTCCCAATCTTCCGGCGTTTCACCTTTCGGCGCTTCCAAAACGCCTTTATAGATCAGGCCTTCTTTTTCCAGTTTATCAATGGCTTTTTGGACAATACCAGCTTTGTGAAGCGCTGCTTCTGACGTGAATTTATCGTGATGAATACCTAATAAGGCTAAATCATCACGGATCATGTCCATCATGGCTGCGACCGTCGTTTCACGGAACAAAGCCAGCCATTCGGATTCCGGCGCGTTGAGGTAACGGTCGCCATATTTTTCAGCCAGTAATTTACCAACCGGAACCAAATAGTCACCCGGATACAGGCCTTCAGGAATGGTGATTTCTTCACCCAAGGCTTCCCGATAGCGCATATAGGCCGAACGCGCTAAAGTCTGAACTTGCTGTCCTGCGTCATTGACATAATATTCGCGGGTAACTTTATAACCAGCGAAATCTAGCAAAGAGGCCAGAGCATCACCAACCACGGCGCCCCGACAATGGCCCATATGCATAGGTCCGGTAGGGTTTGCCGAAACATATTCAACATTAACGCGTAAATTTTGCCCAATATCAGAACGGCCATAATCTTGACCCTGTTCCAGAATATGGGTCAATTCTTTCCGCCAGCAATCATCGGTCAACCGGATATTGATAAAGCCGGGGCCTGCGATTTCGACAGACTCAACCCCTTCCAACTGGGACAAAGATTCAACCAGTTTTTCAGCCAAAGCACGGGGCGCCGTCTTAGCCGCTTTTGCCAGTACCATAGCGGCATTGATAGCCAAATCTCCATGAGACGGGTCACGCGGTGGCTCGACAGCAACCCGACTACGATCCAGACCGGCCGGTAACAGACCTTCGGCCTCAAAGGTATCAAGAATAGAAGAGAGCTGCGCGGCAAAATGGCGATAAAGGGTCACGGTTAAAATAATCCATCAGACAAATAATGAAAAAGCAAAAAAACAGCCAAAGCTACTATCCCAAGCCTTAACCTGTTGTTGCCAAAAGGCTCTAATCTATTTTGCGGAACAATCAAATCCTGACTAAAGCCTCTCAAGGGCATTATTATCAATCTTTGAAGAAATAAATCTATTTCAAAAAGGATAAGCGATATCCTTTTTTAGACCAGATCGAAGGCACCGATATCTTGATGATAGCGTTTTAACGCATAATGATCCGTCATACCGGCGACATAATCAACGATATGCCGTTGCCGATCGACCTCATTATCCGGCCAATTTTCTTGCCAATCCTCCGGCAATAATCGCGGATTATCCTTATAAAGCGCTACCAATCTGGAAATAATATAAGACGATCTCTCCGCAATCGGTAATAATCGGGGGTGATGATACAGCTTTTGATACATGAATTTTTTAAACAGCCGCTCATTCTTGGTCATCTCATCTGAAAAGCCGACCATGGCTTGAGGCATCTGCCGGATATCCGTCAGATGTTCCGGTTTAAAAAAGGCAATCCGGCGGCGGGTCTCATCCAGCGAATCATTGACCATTCGACCAATTTGCTCACGGATCAATTCAGCAATTAACTTTTTCCCAGTTAAATCAGGGTAGCGTGTTTTCACGGCTTGCCATGTTGGGGCAATCAAAGGCTGGGCAACGACTTCTTCAAGATCAATCAATCCTGCCCGCAATCCATCATCCAAATCATGGTTGTCATAGGCGATATCATCGGACAAAGCCGCTACTTGCGCCTCTAGTGATGGCCAGCTTGTCAATTCCAACGGGAAAGCATCATCCACAGCTGATAATGCCCAATTCGGATGCCTTATCGGGCCATTATGCTTGGCTAAACCTTCCTGCATTTCCCAAGTCAAATTGAGGCCTGACCAACGCGGATAAGGCGATTCTAAATGGGTCAGGATACGAAGACTATGGGCATTATGGTCAAAACCACCTGCGTCTTTCAACGCCTGTTTCAAGATATTTTCGCCGATATGACCAAAAGGCGGATGCCCTAAATCATGCGCCAGACATAAGGCTTCCGTTAGGTCTTCATTCAACCGAAGCACCCGGGCTATCGTCCGGCCAATCTGGGCGACTTCTAAACTATGGGTCAATCTCACCCTAAAATGATCGCTCTCCGGCGCGATAAAAACCTGCGTCTTATAACGGAGCCTTCGGAAAGCCATAGAATGGAT
This sequence comes from Zymomonas mobilis subsp. mobilis ATCC 10988, assembly GCF_000175255.2. Taxonomy (NCBI): domain Bacteria; kingdom Pseudomonadati; phylum Pseudomonadota; class Alphaproteobacteria; order Sphingomonadales; family Zymomonadaceae; genus Zymomonas; species Zymomonas mobilis. Next base: position 525,288 of record NC_017262.1, read on the forward strand.
AATCCGGTCACGGTCACGCTGAAAAGCATTGCGGGGGCCTCTTACGGCACCCTTCCCTTCATCATGTAGTCTGCCACGGGATAATTCGGGATCGGCGGCATAAGATGCAAATTCTGTTTTCATTATTCTATCATGACCCATGTCATCGGGCGTTTACAAATAACGCATAAAAACCACAGCCAAAAATAGAAAATGAATTTCAAGAGCAAATCATCCTTCCAAAAACAAGCCTACCCTCCCAAATGACTGATAACGCTTTTAGATGCTGTTTTTGGCTGTTTTTTCTGGTCATAAAATTGACTGATAGCAATGGAACCCGCCACTGCAAAAGCAATAGGAATCAGAAAATCATGACCGGTTCTGGCAAATTCGATGACCAAAGCCATAGCCGTAATCGGCATTTTCATTGAGCTCGCTAAAAAAGCGGCACCCCCAATAATAGCAAAGGCACCAATCGGCACTGGCGGTAACCACATATTCCATAGATGGCCAATAACAACAGCCAACAAAGCCCCGAAACTGATACCGGGAGTCAATAATCCCCCATATGCGCCTGCCCAGAGGGCTAGAAAGACAGCCAGAATTTTAAAACAGAATAACTCGCCGGCCTTCATACCGGATAAATTATCATTAAAAGCCAAGCTCACGGGGCCTTTGCCATTACCCAAAATTTCAGGAAACCACATAGACAATAGGCCAATCGCGGCAAAACAGAGGATAGCCACCAAAGCTAATCGGCGGTTATCCTTTATTCTGCTGGCGGTTATTTTTTGCGACCAAAAGCGAAAATAATGAGCAGCAATCCCGAAAACAGGTCCTGCAAGTAATGCCAACAGCATTAATCGGGTATCTACTGGCCATGCAGGGACATGATAGACCATGCTATTTCCCAGAAGAATCCATGCCATGCGAGCAGACAAGGCCGAGGTCAACAAAGCGACAATGACAACCGGACTAGCCCATGTCATCAACAAGGCTTCCAAAGCAAATAACGCGCCACTAAGTGGCACATTATAGACCGAAGCCAATCCAGCCCCTGCCCCACAAGCGACTAAAATCCGCCGCTGATTTTCGGATAAGCTCCCCCAAAAGGCAAATCTTTCGCCAATCAAACTGCCCAATTCCCGCGGAGCCACCTCCCGCCCTAAGGGCGAGCCAAGGCCGACCGTCACAATCTGCAAAAGGACATGAATAATAGTCGTCCAGAAAGGCATTACTCTTTTATTGGCGGCAACGGCTTGCGTAATCGAAACCAAAGGTGAACCAAAATGACGCAGCAAGCCCCAGCCACCACCGACAACAGCCCCACAAAAAACAAGCACTTCTAACCGCCTCAAAGGTGACGCGGCCATGCTACCTTTTAAAAAGCTTTCCTCGCTTATGACATGCTGCAAGCTATAGCCATAAGCGATATGTTGCACGGCATGCAGTATCCATGACAAAAGCATCCCGCCCAATCCGGTTAGGCAGCCCACAGCAAGACAGGCAAGGCCATAGCGTATCTTCATTTTGCCGTCAGCCTTTCTACCGGCACAGTTTTACGAGATGTAAATTGAATCGTCGAAAAACCATGTTTTTTTAGCTTGTTAACGAAATCTTGTGCCTGTTCATCTGACGAGAACGGGCCTGCCAGCAAACGATGCGATTTATGCCAAGGCGAAGTCCATGGCTGTGTTGTTTTCAGTAAAGGATATTTGGTTAATAATTTTTGCCAGACCGCAAGAAGATTAGCCTTATTTTCGCCGCTGGCAACCTGAACCCAATAGCGTTCACTTGTGGCCTCATGCGCTGATTTGGTGACGGCTTTGGTCTCAGTGGCCGTTTTTGTATCTACAGCAGCATGGCTATTTTTCTTTTCTATCGTAGTAGCTGGGCTATTCGCTGACAGGTCTTTTTTCCCATTCAGCATTTTGGGATTTTTCTCACTGGCCTCAATCGGCAGATTGCCTACCTTTTTCGCACTACTTTTTTCTGCTTTTTGATCGAGTGCCTTTTGCTCGGCAATACATTGATTGATCTTTAAAAGCTCGACCTTGCTGGGTGTTTTAGACGCATGAGCAGGCTTTGCTACAATTTTCCCTTTCATTGCCTTTTTAGCGGGTAACTTAAGGCTATTTTCAATATTTATCTTACAATAGGCCTTTAACTCCGCCTCGCTCCTAACCGGCGTTTTTTTAGTAGTCGGCGGTGTTTTTTCAGAAGTCTTTTCCTGTACAATCGGTGCCGAAGCGATTTTACTTTTTGGCTTCGGCAGAACGGGCGACACTGTTGGAGCCGGAACAACAGGAGGCGAAACCGTTACAGCTACAGGATTTGCCTTTTCGCCAACATTGCCTCTTCTCGATTTTAAAAGAACTTTGGGCGTTGGTGGCTCTCTATCATCGTCTTTGACTGTCAAAGGCCGAATCGGATCTTCACCGACTTCTGGGCGCGGTGCCTGCGGAGCCAGTGGCATGGGTTTTTCTGATGTGACGTAATCTTCAGGCGTTGCCGGAATGCTATCAATATTAAAATCTGAAACAGGCTCTTTGGTATCAGCAGGGCCCGATTTGTCATTTTCAGCCCAAAGCGATTGCGAGCTGCTGCCTTTAACTTTCATATCCCCGAAATGCACGGCTGCCGCTTTTTCTTGAGCTGACAGATGGGGTAAACGGCTTAAAAATGACGCCATTGCCTCGGCAGAACCGGCAGGCATCGTTGATTTGATAATAGCATTAGCTCCAGCGACATCGCCGGTTAACGCTAATATCAAAGCACGCGTGCGCCATGCAGCCCGATTTTGTTGTCTTAGCTGGCGATCAATCAAAGCGAGGGCATTACTAGCATGTCCGGCAATGGCTTGAGAAAGGGCAAATCGCCTTTCCGTCTCATCATCAGGATGAGAGGATAAAGCCATCGTATAGGCTGCTTCGGCTTTGGCTTTATTGCCCAATAAATCATAAGCCAATCCGCTATCACTCGCGACAATGGCTGCTGGAATACCATTCGAGACTGCCTCATGAAAATATTTTAAGGCCTGCTGCGGTTTTTCCTGCTGGATAAAAATCGATCCTAAGGTAGCTTTTACTTTCCCATCATGGGGAGCCAATGTCTCGGCACGGGACAAAAAACCATAAGCAGCGTGAAGGTCACCCGCCCGATAAGAAGCCAGTCCTGCTCCAATCAGGGCATTGGTATCATGAGGTTGCGCCGCCAAACGGCGCAGATAAACAGTCAAATCTGCCTTATCGCTACCCGTCTCATTCTCGGCTATTTGCGCCTGTAAAGGAACAGAATAGCAAGGGATGCCTGTCAAAACCAGAAAAGATACCCAAGTAGATTTAACGATATATCGTATCTTACCATAGGATGTCTTTTGGGCTTTTGCCGATATGCGGGTGCCGATAAATTCGGACGGAACGGGCTGCTTCCCAAAACCGCCATTCTTAGAATCTTTTATCTCGATAGCCATAGTAACGTAAAAAGCTAACTGTCTTTGCGAACGCAAGCATAAAACGACAAAAAAGGCAGAAGATCGGATTAAATATATTTTAGCGGTCAGAAATGAAGCTAAATTGATGCCGTAGGATGCCACAGATAAAAAAACAGGCCGCTCACCGAATGAGAACGACCTGTTTCTTTTTTTTGAGTCTAACAAAGACCCGAAATTTTAGGAATTACCCTGACGATTCAAGAATTGAGGGATATCGACACGGCCACGGTTTTCAGTGCTGTCTTTGCGATCAGCTCCACGGGCAATGTTAGACATCCGTTCAAATAAGGTGCTGCCTTCTCTTGCCAGTCTCGGAGCCGGACGGGTCGGCTCGCTATTCCAACCAGCGTTAGAATTCTGGTTAAAATCGCTGTCATCGACGGACGGAGAAGCTGCTTTTAAATTATCTTTTTTTTCGACCGGTTTAACGGCCTCTTGTCCAAGAACCAGCTCATCTTCAACAGGCGGCTGGGGCTGCGGTGCCACTGCCTTTGGGGCAGGTACAACGGTGGACTGGGATACCGAAGACATCGACTGAGAGGAAACAGCGGTATAACCGGAAGCCGAGCTAGTCGGATTATAAGAAGATTTTTCTTCTTCGCCTTCTTTTTTGCTCGAATCGATACCGGTTGCCACAACAGAAACGCGGATACGACCATCAAGGTCTTCGTTAAAGGCTGAACCAAAGATGATATTAGCATCATCATCGACCAATTCACGAATATGATTGGCGGCTTCATCGACTTCCATCAAGGTGATATCTTCACCACCGATAATAGAAACGATTACGCCTCGTGCGCCATTCATAGACACACCATCCAACAACGGATTGGCAATGGCTCTTTCCGCGGCTTCAATAGCCCGATTATCACCGGAAGCCTCACCGGTACCCATCATCGCTTTACCCATTTCGCTCATGACAGAACGGATATCAGCAAAATCAAGATTGATAAGACCGGGGCAAACCATCAAATCGGTAATACCGCGAACACCCTGCTGCAAAACCTCATCCGCCATCTGGAAGGCCTGCTTAAAGGTCGTGTTCGGATTGGCGATCAAAAACAAATTCTGGTTTGGAATAACAATCAGCGTATCGACATGCTTTTGCAGTTCTTCAATACCGCTTTCAGCTGACCGCGCCCGTCTTTTACCTTCAAAGTTGAACGGTTTGGTCACAACACCGACTGTCAGAATACCACGATCACGCGCTACTTTTGCGATGACCGGTGCTGCACCCGTGCCGGTGCCACCCCCCATCCCAGCGGCGATAAAGCACATTCTTGCGCCTTCCAAGGCTTCCTGAATCTGCTCGATCGTTTCTTCTGCGGCCGCTTTACCGACTTCCGGTCTCGATCCTGCCCCCAAGCCCTGCGTCGTCGTCGGGCCAAGCTGAATCCGCTGTTCTGCCGGAGAGATATTTAAGGCCTGGGCATCTGTATTGGCTACAATAAAATCGACACCCTGCACACCTGATGCAATCATATTGGCAACAGCATTTCCGCCGCCGCCGCCGACACCAATCACGCTAATCCGGGGCAGCTCACTTACTTCGCTGCTATCACTGGGTTGCATGAATTCGATGGTCATTTACGCTCTCCGTCCCAAATACATTTTGTCAGGCTTATCCTAGGCTACAATGCTATAAAATCGGATTTAACAAGTTACTCTTTGTCGAAAAGATTACCGGATCTGACCAAACAAAGCTATTCACCCTGTTACCTAGTGACTAAATCTTATATTGCCTGAAGCCATTACTAAAAGCACGTAAAAATGTGCAATAAAATCTTAATTTTGAATATATTTTTAATATTCGCGACGAAACATCTGAAAAAGACGTTTAAAAGATCCCATAAAAGATTTTTGACTGCCCATTCTATTATTATAAGAGAGCGGTCTAAGATCAAAGGGTTCCGACGCAGCATGAAGAACAAGCCCCGTCAAAGTCGCAAAAGCCGGGCCACTATGGGCATCTGGAAGCCCAACAAGGCCGTGCGGCCGCCCTATTCTAACCGAACGACCCAAGACACCTTGGGCATAATCGGCAATACCTTTCAATTCTGCACCCCCTCCTGTTAACACCACCTGACGTCCGACGGGGCCATTATAGCCCAAAGATTTCAGGGCATCGGCGATATGATCCATCCAATGATCCAAACGCTTCCGAATAACACCGATCAGCTGCGCCCGACTTATCCGTTGTGGATCAATTACATCCTCGTCATTGGCAATCGGCGCCACATCTATCATCTCATGATTATCGCGAGGTGAACTCTGCGCCGATCCATAAAAACATTTCAATCTTTCTGCATCCGACCGTCTGGTGCCAAAAGCCGCCGCGATGTCATCTGTAATATCGGATGCGCCCATCGGGATAGAAGTCAAACCAACCAACAGCCCACCGGCAAAAAGGGATACATTGGTAACGCCTGCCCCTAATTCAACCAAGGCCACACCCAATTCCCGCTCTTCTGCAAAGAGGCAAGACATTCCGGCCGCGATCGGCGCAGCAACAATCGCCTGCACTTCCAGATGTGCCGAACGCACCGCCAATTCCAAATTTCTGACAGGCGAAGGTTCAGCAGCAATCACATGGATATCGACTCCCAAGCGGTCGGCATAAAGACCAATCGGACTTTTAACCCCCTTTAACCCGTCCAAGGTATAAAGGGCGGGTTGAGCATGAAGCACCATATGCCCATCAGGATCAATCGCATCCCGTCCGGTCGCCAACAGGGTCTCCATATGGATTTCTTCGATCCGTTGACCATTCAAGGCTACTTCTGTCGAGCTAAGATCGGATATCAATCCTCCCGCAGAAAAAGACACCCAGACAGATTCAATATTGGTGCCTGCAATCCTTTCGGCCTGTTCAACGGCTTCTCGAACCGCCTTTTCCGTCGATTCCATATCGAAAAGATAGCCCCGTCTGACCCCCAGACTTTCTCGCTGACCACTTCCCAATACCTGCAAAACATTATCAGCCCTTTTCTCAACAATCAGGGCTGAAATTTTGGAAGAACCGATATCAAGCGCAGTTATCAGATTGCCTTCTTTTACCGGCGTCATACTATGATGTCGTTCCTTCATATTCGATCACTTACCAAAGGATCAGCTGCCTTTGCAGGCTTTGTCGCTTTCTTAACGGGTTCCGGTGAAATTCTGGCTGTAATAGGTGCCCCCGGAACACGCATATCGAATTTGACATAGCCCCTTTCTAACAAGTGATGCTCGCGATTAATATGAGAGAAACGCACCAAAGCCGCTTCGGCTTCATTCCCTTCTGGTAAAGATAAAGTTTCACCAGAAGCAAAATGCAAATCCCACCGCCGATTCCCGATCCAGCTTGCTGCATCAATCATCGGTTTCAAAGAGGGGGCTGCTTCCAAAAGATGCCCCAAATCTTCAAGATGCAGATTGGCACCCGCCCCAATAACCAAGGGCAGATCAGGCGAAGCATGCGGGTCAACATCCGAAATAATAATGCCGTTATTATCGACCAGTCTCAAATGACCATGATATTGCCAAACCGCCGCCGGATTTCGCTCGACAATATCAACGACCAAAGTATCCGGCCAACGGCGGGAAACACGCGCATCCTCAATCCAGCCAAAACGTAACAAGCGATCCCGAATAGCATTAAGATCAACCAAAGGCATCGCCAGATTTTGCTGGGTAGAGGCGATGTCATAGATCGCCTGCCGATCCATATGATGCAAACCAACGATTTCGACATGACGGACAGAAAAGCCCTGCCGTCCCAGATATTCACCTGTTTTGGTCGCCAATAATTGTGGCCAACGCGCAGCCCAAAGACCGGCCAAAAATCCGACAATAACAAGAATAAGCAAAAGACGCTTTGCCATCTGTTTTAATAACGGATGGGAAAGAAAACCCAGCCATTTAGGCAGAGCTATCGTCTCATTACTCTTGATAGGCCGTTTGGGGCGACGAATTGTCGCACCCGTTTGGCGGGCATGCCGCCTTGGAGAACGCCTAGCCGGAGCCGATTTTGTTCTGCGTGCTGCTTTAGCCACCCTGTCCTGCCATTTTGGTTTCTTGTAATGTGTCTTCCGCCAAGGCTTCCTCAACAATCATCCGGCACAAGGCGACATAGTCGATACCCAGCTGTTTTGCCTGTTCAGGAACCAAACTTAAAGGTGTCATACCCGGCTGGGTATTCACCTCTAACAGAAACAAACCATCCAATCCGGCTTCATCATCCCAACGAAAATCGGAACGCGACGGGCCCCGACATCCCAAAAGTTGATGCGCTTTCAAGGAAAGAGCCATCGCCTTTTCAGCAATCTCTGCCGGAATTTTTGCAGGACAGATATGGGTCGTCATGCCATCAGTATATTTGGCTTTATAATCGTAAAAGCCGTTATTCGGGCATAATTCGGTAACAGCCAAGGCTTTGTCACCCATCACCGCCACGGTTAATTCCCGCCCTTTAATAAAAGGTTCGGCAAGAAGGGTTTTAAAATTTTTCCACGGATCAATCTGGTCTTTCCGAATAGGCTGACCGTCATTAAAAGATTCATCAATGATCGCAACGCCGACAGAAGAGCCTTCATTGACCGGTTTCAAGACATAAGGTCGTGGCAACGGGTCTTTTGTATAAAGGCTTTCGCGCTCAACCAAACAGCCCTGCGGCATCGGAATATTCTCAGGGGTCAGAATCTTTTTGGTCAATTCTTTATCAATGGCAATGGCCGAAGCCGTCAAACCCGAATGGGTATAACGGATAGCCATTAAATCCATCAGACCTTGAATACTGCCATCTTCACCCGGCGTGCCATGCAAAGCATTAAAAACCACATCCGGCTTAGCTTCACGAAGCTTGAACGCAATATCCCGATCCATATCGAGCAGCGTCACGCGATATCCAGCCTCTTCCAAAGCCTTGCCGACATGGCGGCCTGACAGAAGCGAAATTTCACGTTCCGAAGACCATCCGCCCATCAAAACGACAACATGCTTTTTGTCGCTCATGCCTTATCCCCATCGAGTTTATGGCCGATGCGTTTTATTTCCCATTCAAGGGTAATACCGAATTTCGCTTTAACGCGCGCCCGCACTTCTTCGCCAAGATTTTCAATATCAGCCGCGGTAGCATCACCCAAATTCAACAGAAAATTGGCATGTTTGGTAGAAACTTCGGCATCACCGATTTTCAAACCACGACAACCAGCTTCATCAATAAGCTCCCAGGCTTTATAGCCTTCAGGATTTTTAAAGGTCGATCCCCCCGTCCGGCTGCGAACCGGCTGACTGGCTTCACGCTCGGCGATAATTTTATTCATCTGAGCTTCGATCTTGTCTTTATCGCCGGGTTGCCCTTGGAAAAGCGCTTCGGTCACAATCGCATCTTCTGGCAATTCAGAATAGCGATAGGCAAAATTCAATTTTTCAACTGGCCAGATTTCAATATCACCATTCCGACGAACCAGCGTAACCTGAATCAGAATCTTGGAAATATCACCGCCATAGGCACCCGCATTCATGCGGATCATACCACCGATGGATCCCGGAATACCGCGCATAAATTCTAAATTGGTCAAAGATTCAGCAGCAGCAACCTTTGAAATCATCATGCCGAGGGTCGATCCACCACAACGCAGGCGGTTCCCCTCTTCTCTTTTGACCCATGAAAAACGACGCGGCAAACGGATGATAACGCCGGAAACACCGCCGTCACGAATAATCACATTGGAACCAATCCCCAGCACCCTAACTGGCATAGACTGGTCAATTTTCTTCAGAAAATCCGACAAATCTTCGGTATCATAGGGGCTAACCAACCATTCGGCATTACCGCCGACCCGAAACCATGTCAGGGGTGCCAAAGGCGCATTGGCTTCTATTTCACCGCGAATAGACGGCAATTTACTTGAGATATTGGAAGATGTAGCAGTTGTCATAAGTGATGAACCTCTCTGATTGAGGTAATATCCGCCGCAAGACCTGCGGCCCATTTCGTAATATCGCCCGCGCCAAGGCAAATAATGATGTCATCGGCCTTGATAATATCAGCAAGCGCAATCGCCAAAGAACGAGGAGAATCCACAGCTTGAGCAGAACGATGGCCATGCTGTTTCAATCCCGAAACCAAGGCTTGAGAATCCACGCCCGCTATTGGCTGTTCACCAGCAGCATAGACCGGTGCGACAAACACCATATCAGCATCGTTAAAAGCGCTTTGGAATTCTGTCATCAAATCATGCAAACGCGAAAAACGATGCGGCTGAACCACAGCAATGACGCGTTGTTGCGCGCTTTCTCTGGCGGCTGATAAGACAGCCTTAATCTCAACCGGATGATGACCATAGTCATCAATAACCAGAACCGAGCCATCACCAATCTTAATCTCGCCAACCCGAGAGAAGCGACGTTTCACCCCTCCAAAACGTGCAAAACCGTCACGGATAGCGGCATCAGGAATGGAAAATTCTAAAGCCACCCCGATAGCCGACAGTGCATTTTGGATATTATGCCGTCCGGGCATCGGTAAAAAGATATTTTCAATCCGACGGATATCTCCATCACGGCTACGAATGACCGCTGTAAAGCGGTTACCACCAGAGATAGGTGTGATATCAACCGCCCGAATATCGGCCTGAGCCGAAAAACCATAGGTAATCAGCCGTCTATCCCGAATACGAGGGAGGATAGATTGAACCACAGGATGATCAATGCACAGGAAAGCAGCACCATAGAAAGGCACATTGGATACAAATTCGACAAAAGCATCCTGCACTTTTTCAAAGGAACCGTAATGATCCAGATGTTCAGGATCAATATTGGTCACAATGGCCAAGGTGCCATCCAAGCGTAAAAAGCTGCCGTCGCTTTCATCGGCTTCGACAACCATCCAATCAGAGTCACCTAAACGCGCATTGGAACCATAACTGTTAATGATGCCACCATTGATAACCGTCGGGTCAATACCACCCGCATCCAACAAGGCCGCAACCATCGAAGTCGTGGTAGTTTTCCCATGGGTGCCAGCAACAGCAACGGTGGACTTTAACCGCATCAATTCAGCCAGCATCTCTGCGCGACGCACAACCGGAATACGATTTTCAAGGGCAGCTTCGACTTCAGGATTACCACGATGAATAGCACTGGAAACAACCACCACCGCCGCATCTTTGACATTTTCGGCATGATGCCCGATCAGAACCTTAATTCCCATCTGGCGCAAAGCATCGACAGTATAGCCTTCTGAAATATCAGAACCCTGAACCTGATAGCCGAGATTATGCATCACTTCGGCGATACCGGACATTCCGATACCCCCTATCCCGACAAAGTGAATTCGGCCGATATCCGTGCCGACACCCTTCATGCAACCGCTCCTTCTTGATTTTTTTCGAAAGTTGAATCTTCTTCTATAGAATTCTGTTGAGGCAGATCGCCTCCGACCCGCTCAACCAAATCAGCCAATTTTTCAACCGCATCGGGATAACCAACCTGCCTTGCTCTGGCAGCGGCATTTTTCAAAGCAGAAGGCTCCAAAGCCATTTTTTGAATCTGTTTTGCCAGTTCAAAAGGATTAAAGCGTCGTTGATCAATCAAACGCGCGCCACCGGCAGAAACAAGCTCACGGGCATTGGCATATTGATGATTATCCATCGCCGCAGGATAAGGAATAAGAATAGCAGGCCGTCCGGCAACGCCTAATTCGGCAATGGTCGAAGCGCCTGCACGGGAAATAACCAAATGAGACCAACCAAGACGCTGCGGTAAATCCGCCATATAGGTCGAAATATCAGCAGGGATACCAAGCTTAGCATATTGAGCGCGAGTCTTTTCCAAATCTTCCGGTCGGCATTGCTGCGTCACTTGAAGCCGCCGCCGCAGATGAAGCGGCAATAACCCCAAACCTTCCGGTACGACTTCTGACAAAATGCTGGCACCTTGGCTACCACCGACCACCAATATCCGAAAAATGCTGTTGTCACTTAACGGCGGATAAGGCAGGTCACGCAGAAACAAGACTTCATCCCGCACCGGATTACCTGTTACTTCAGTCTTACGACGATACCGTTTTTTCAGCCGATCAACCTGATGATAAGCGGTAGCAATGGCATCCACTCTTCCAGCCAGAAAACGGTTCGTCCGTCCCATCACCGCATTTTGCTCGTGAATAACCGTCGGGATTTTCGCTTTAAAAGCCGCCAATAGCGCTGGTAACGCCGGATAACCACCAAAACCGACAACCGCCGCCGGTGTAAAATTTTCATAAAGCGTCAAGGCGCGTTCCCGCCCTGCCCAAATATTCCGCATCGCCTGAAACAGGCCTTTTACCCCGCCCGTCAAACGACCAGCAGGAAGCTGATGTATCTGGACATCTTTAAATAATTCGGGGAAACGCGTTCCTCTTTCATCGGTCACCAAAGCCACATGATGACCCCGCCGCATTAACTCAACAGCCAATGCGTGGGCTGGAATCATATGGCCACCGGTGCCACCAGCGGCGAGAATATATTGTCGGCTGCCATTCATTTTTGCTGCCACTTCGGAAGATAGGTTGATCGGGCAAGATAAGGATTGCGGCGGGTGAAAGCCAGCAACAATCCGAAACCGATAGACATAGCGACAAGAGACGACCCGCCATAACTGATAAAGGGCAAGGTCATTCCCTTTGAAGGCAAAAGCTGCACATTCACCGCCATGTTAATTAAAGCCTGCAACCCGAATTGGGTCGCAAGACCTGCCGAGGCCAATAACAGAAAGCCGTTATCCTCGCCAAGCAGGCGTCTAAAAACCCTTATAACAATAGTGCCATAGATAAGGGCAATGATAATACAGGCCAAAAGGCCAAATTCTTCACCGATAACGGAGAAAATATAGTCATTATGGGCTTCAGGTAAGCGAAATTTCTCAATCCCGCTACCAGGACCCACACCGACAAAGCCGCCATTAGTCAAAGTCGCCATTGCGCGGTCAACATGATAATGGTCGCCGGTGCCGTTCAAAAAGGCATCAATCCGCGTATGGGCAACAGAATAAAATTCATAGGCCGCGACAACACCTAAAGCCCCCGCCACACCAAGGCCGACCATCAAGAAAACCGGAATACCTGATAAAAGCAACAAGACCAGCCAGACTCCTGTAAAGATAACTGTCTGGCCGAAATCAGGCTGTTTCATCAACAACACACCAATAATCGCCACAAAAAACATTGAGATCGGGATTACCGGTAAATTTTTATCTTTGAAGCGGAAAGAAAGCATCCAAGCCATCGTAACGACAAAAAAAGGCTTCAAAAATTCCGAAGGCTGGATTTTAAACATCCCGAAACCAAGCCATCGTCTGGCACCATTCACTTCCACACCTAAAAAAGGCACAAGGAGTAAAAGGAAAAAACACACTGCCGCCCCTAAAATACAGGCACGACGGGCAAGGTCTTTCGGTGCCATGGATACCCCGATCATGACGGGGATACCGATAAGGCACCAGAAAATCTGGCGGGTAAAATAATAAAAGGCGGGCTTTCCTTCTTGAGCCGAAATCGCAGGGGATGCCGCGGCAACAGCAATCACGCCGATTGCAATCAAAAGCGAAATCAGAAAAAGCTGAAAGCGGTCAATTTCCCAAAACCATCGCCCCAAAGCCGAGCGGTCAGCTCGCCCCAGTCTCTGATTTTTGTTATCTTTCCGCGTTTTTCTTTTCCGGTTTTCGATCACAGAAGCGCTATCGACTTTATCAGATCCGGAATGGTGCATAGCGCCCATTAATCAAGCGCCTCCACTATTTTTCTAAAGGCCTGTCCCCTCGCCTCATAATCGCTAAACTGGTCAAAAGAAGCACAAGCCGGAGTCAACATAACGACTTCATCAGGCTGGGCTTCTTCCGCTGCCAAACGCACTGCTTTTTCAAGGGTGCCACATTCCACGACGTTCACCCCCGCTTCACGCAATAATTGCGCGTAATCAGGGCCCGCCTGACCAATCGTGTAGGCCTGACGGATATGATTATAGAAGGCTTTGCAAGGATCAAGGTCAGCTGTTTTCGGCACTCCTCCTAATATCCAGTGGATAGCCGGAAAAGCCGCCAAAGCAGGGGCTGTTGCCATGGCATTGGTCGCTTTGGAATCGTCAATAAACAAAACACCCCGCCGCTCACCGATTTTTTGCATCCGATGAGGCAACCCCGCGTAACTAACCAAGGCTTTTGAAATAACATCATCCGAGATACCCAGAATATGGGCAACGGCCATCGCTAAAACGGCATTTTGAGCATTATGAGGGCCCTGCAAATTCGGCCAATTTATTTGATCTTCTGCCGAAATATTATCAGCATGCACCGTGACCAAATGGGCAGCCGACTGCTTGGCAATTACCTGACTAGGGATATCATCCGTTGCAATAACGGCATAATGTGGCGATGATTGCAGTAAAAATAGTCGTTCTTTCGCTTTGCGATAACCTTCAAAACCGCCATGCCGATCGAGATGGTCCGGCGTAATATTGGTCAAAACCGCAATATCGCAATCAAGGGTAAAGGTCAGATCAATCTGATAGCTGGATAATTCCAACACATAGACCCCACCATCGGGCAAAGGATCTGCTGCTAATAAAGGCAAACCAATATTACCACCCATCAAGGTCGGGAGACCCGCCTCTTTCAAAATATGATGGATCAGCGCGGTTGTCGTCGATTTACCATTTGTTCCAGTGATGCCGACAACGGGGCAACGCCGTCCATGTCTTTCCCAAAATCCATGGGCTTGGGCAAATAACTCGATATCGCCAATAATCGGGATACCGCGTTCTTTCGCCAAAGCGGCAATCGGATGACGATTGATTGGGATACCGGGAGATACGACAAAGGCCGATATGCCAAAAATATCAGCAATCATCGGGTCGGCAATAACCAGCCGTCCTTTATCAATCGCTTCTTGATATTGCTGTTGCAGTCGATCGCGGGTTTCAGGATTATTATCCCAAGCCATCACCTTGGCATCTGATGCCAAAAGGGCAGCTACAGTGGCCATGCCTGATCGGGCAAGGCCTAAAACCGCATAAAACTGACCGGAAAAAACGGGGCTAGTAATCATCTTAACTTCAACGTTGCTAGACCAAGCAAAGCCAGAGCAAAACTGATAATCCAGAAACGGATCACCACGGTCGGCTCTGACCAACCCAGTTGTTCAAAATGATGGTGAAGCGGTGCCATACGGAATACGCGCCGCTTAAAACGTTTGTAGAAACCGACCTGAATAATCACCGACAAGGCTTCTGCGACGAAAAGGCCACCAACAATGCCCAAAACGATTTCATGATGGGTCGCAACCGCAATCGTGCCAAGGCATCCCCCCAAAGCAAGGCTCCCCGTATCACCCATAAAGATGGCCGCAGGCGGTGCATTAAACCACAGAAAAGCAAAACCCGCCCCGATAATCGCCCCTGTCAAAATCGTTAACTCTCCGGCACCGGGGACATGAGGAATACCGAGATAATGTGCAAAAACGGCATTACCAACGACATAACTGATAACGAAAAAGGCAAGACTGGCAATAATCACCGGCATCGTTGCCAGACCATCAAGCCCATCGGTCAGATTGACAGAATTGGCAGTGCCAACAATCACAAAAGCTGCAAAGGGATAATAAAACCAACCAAGGTCAATCACAGGGCCATTATAAAAAGGCAAATAGAGTTGGGTATTGCCGTCTTTCAAAATCAGATAACAGGCAAAAAAGGCAATCCCAAATTCCCATAACAGCCGGACTTTACCGGAAACACCCCGCGTTGAATTTTGGGTTACTTTGTCATAATCGTCGATAAATCCGATCACACCAAAGCCTAACATCACTGCGATACAAGCCCAAACATAGGGATTGGTAAAATCCATCCATAGAAAAAGCGAGATAGAGACCGCGATCAAAATCATCAGCCCCCCCATCGTCGGGGTGCCAGCCTTTGCTAGATGCGTTTTCGGGCCATCATCACGGATAGGTTGCCCTTTATGCTGGTGAATACGCATCCAGCCAATAAAACGCGGGCCAAAAATCAAACCGATTAACAAGGCGGTGATAGCCGCCGCCCCTGTTCTGAAAGTAATATAACGGATCAGATTAAATAATCGGGAAAAGCCTTCCGCCGAGGCAATCAGATAGAACATGCACAGCCCTTTTTCGAAAGAGACGAAACCACCGTGGATAATCCCAGACTATTCGACCCTTTAACCAACAAAATATCATCGGCTTTCAATATCTCATCCAAAAGCGCTTCTGCCTGATCGGCCTTTTCTATTCGATCACACGCGATTTTACCGGCAAGGCTTTCTTCCAAAGCAGCCATTTCCTGACCGACCAATAAAACGTGATCTACTTTTGCATGGGATAAGGGGTCTGCCAATGCCCGATGATAAGCGGCAGAATTTTGACCTAATTCCAGCATATCGCCTAATAAAACGATACGTCTTTTGTCTTTTGGCTCATTTTCTAAAGCCTTGATCGTTGCCGCCATTGATGCTGGATTGGCGTTATAGCTTTCGTCAATAACAATAGCGCTTCCATCTCCAACAGGGATATCAAAACGCTGTCCCCTACCTTGGAAACCGGTAATATCACCCAAGGCCAAACTAGCTAAGGTTAAATCACCGCCAACCGCATCCACCACCGCCAAAACAGCCATCGCATTTGAAATCCAATACTCGGCAGCCATCGCCATAGAAAAGACAAGTTGGCGATCACGAATAGAGGCGGTTACAAGCACACGCCCATCTGCCTCACGAACGATATTCTGGGCGCGAATGGTTGCCCCTTCGCCAAAACCAAAACTACGAATTTCAGCCTTTTTCTCTTGGACTTTAGCTGTCAATAAATCGCGATAAGGGGAATCATGAGGGATAATAGCGATCCCGCCCGATAATAGACCTTCAAATATTTCGCTTTTCGCTTCGGCAATAGCGGTCTCATCTGCAAAAAAAGCAGCATGTGCCGGTGCAATCGCCGTTATCAAGGCAACATCAGGCTGAACAAGCTTGGTCAGATCAGATAATTCCCCCGCATGATTCATACCCATTTCAAAAATACCGAAAAGACTTTCTTCCGGCATACGGGCGAGGCTCAAAGGAACACCGACATGATTATTATAGCTTTTTAGCGAATAATGGACTTTCTCCGGTGCCATTCTTTCCAAGGCAAGACGCAAGGATTCTTTGGTGCTGGTTTTCCCGACTGATCCGGTGATGCCGATAATTTTACCATGGTTGCGTTTTCTGGATGCAACCGCCAAATCCTTCAAAGCCTGATAACTGTCATCAACAAGAATATGAGGATAAGGCACCGGCGACATAACCACCGCTCCAGCGGCGCCCCTTTTGAAGGCCGCATCGACATAGTTATGCCCATCGGATTCCGTGCCTTTTAAAGCAAAGAATAAATCGCCCTTTTGAATTTCGCGGGAGTCAAAGGCGACATTCCGAACAGAAAAATCAGCCGAAGCCGTACCCTTTACAGCGCGTGCAATAGCTTCAGATTGCCATAAAGCCTTCATAATACAGCCTCTTTGGCGACAGTCACATCATCAAAAGGTAGAACCCGCATAGTCTCTCCACGGCCGATAATCTGGCCTTGCTCATGCCCTTTTCCCGCGATCAAAACAATGTCGCCCTTTTCGGCTCGCTTGATAGCAGAAAAAATAGCTTCTTTCCGTCCACCTATTTCTTCTGCCAGAGGCGATCCTACCAGAATTTCTTTTCGGATAGTCGCCGCATCCTCACCGCGAGGATTATCGTCGGTTACAATAACATGATCGGCAAGATTGGCGGCAATTTTACCCATTTCTGGCCTTTTGCCTTTATCACGGTCGCCGCCTGCACCAAAAACGACCCAAAGCCGCCCTTCAGTATGAGGTCGCAAGGCTTCAATCGCAGCTCTCAAGCCATCAGGCGTATGGGCATAATCAACATAGACTTCCGCGCCATTTTGGCTTTGGGTTGCTCTTTCCAGCCGGCCTCGAACAGGTTTTAGTAAAGTAAGAGCCGCCATCGTCTGCTTGATGTCACCTCCCGTGGCCAGAACTAATCCGGCTGCGACCAAAGCATTGGATAGCTGATATCCACCGATCAAAGGCAGTCGAATTTTATAGCTTTCACCTTGAATCGACAGGGTAATCATCTGTCCCTGACTATCAGCTTCTCGATTAACGAGGCGGATAGCCTCGGCTTTTTCTCCAATATCTATTAATTTTAGACCACGTTTTTGGACATGGGCAATAACCGTTGTGGCTGCCGGATCATCAGCCCAAACGACAGCCGTGCCATCGGGTGCAATACGCTCATCAAATAGACGCAGTTTGGCGGCAAGATAGCGTTCCATTGTCCCGTGATAATCAAGATGATCGCGAGAAAAACTGGTAAATGCGCCCGCTATCACTTTCGCTCCATCACTTCGATATTGGTCAAGACCGTGGCTGGAGGCTTCAAAAATCACATGAGAAATATCCGCACGCGCTAAATCGGAACAACAAGAAAGAAAGGTCACGACATCCGGCGTTGTCATCCCCAGCGAATAGCTATTTTTCGCAGTAATAACGCCCAAAGTCCCGATTGATGCCGCTTTATGACCCGCTATCGTCCAAAGCTGACGGCATAATTCTGCAACCGATGTTTTGCCATTCGTGCCCGTTACCGCAGCCATAACAGGCGGGAAAGGAGCATAAAAACGGGCAGCCATTTCAGCAAAAGCCAATCGAGGATTTTCGGCTACCAAATGAACCGCACCCTCAATTTTGACTTCGGGGCGGGCAACAATGGCGACGGCACCGGCAGCTATTGCCTTTTCTATAAAATCTTCGCCATTCACTTTGGCTCCGGGAAAAGCCCCAAAAACAAAACCCTTCTCAACCTTACGGCTATCCACCGCAAAACCAAGAACAGGATAGTCTTTTTCTTTTGGGCTAAGTCCGTAACCGGAGGCCAAAAATCCCAGTTTTTTTTCTGTGCCGCTCATTATTGTTTCGCCGGTGGTTTCCATAACAAAGCCCGTAAATCGGTAAGATCAAGATCGCGTTTCGGATCAGGAATAACCCCCAGCAACGGGCCTATATGCTGAATAATATCCCCGACCATTGGCGCCGTTACCATACCGGCGGTGGCATAACCTCCGGTTTCAGCCGTCCCTTGCGGGTTATCCAACATGGCAACAATAGCGTAACGCGGTGTATCCATAGGGAAAACGGCTGCAAAAGTCGAAATACGCGCACCGTGATTATAGCGACCTTTCTCGGCTTTATCTGCCGTTCCGGTCTTGCCACCAACCCGAAAACCTTCAACATTGGCCTTCCGTCCGGTTCCATCTGTCACAATCAGGCGCAATAACCGCCGCATAGTCGCACTGGTCTGACCCGAAATAATCTGGCGGCTGCCATCGGGACGATAATCGGGATTACGCTTCAACAAGGTGGCTGGTCGCCAAATGC
Organism: Zymomonas mobilis subsp. mobilis ATCC 10988; assembly: GCF_000175255.2. NCBI lineage: Bacteria > Pseudomonadati > Pseudomonadota > Alphaproteobacteria > Sphingomonadales > Zymomonadaceae > Zymomonas > Zymomonas mobilis. The sequence continues at coordinate 544,197 of NC_017262.1, forward strand.
CACCATTCACAATCGCGGCATAAGCACTGGTTAAATGTAAAGGCGTAACCGCAATACCATGACCATATCCAGTCGTCATAACCGTTGTTCTTGCCCAAAAAGCAGGCCAGATCGGACGACCTTTAGCTGCCAGTTCGATAGCCGGACGATGATCGAAATTAAGATTCCGGAACATCGCCTGCATTCTTTCTGGGCCCAATTCATCAGCAATACGGGCAGTCACAATATTGGAAGAATGCACAAGCGTTTCTGGCACATCTAGCCATCTTTTCTGGGCATGCTCATCATGGATATGGAAACGACCCACCGCCAAAGGCTCGGTTGCATCATACCGTTTTGCCAAAGAGGTTACGACGCCATCTTGGATAGCAGTTGCCATGGTCAAAGGCTTAAAGGTCGATCCCAATTCATACACAGAAAGAGTCGCTTTATTGTCAAAAGCAGTCGGGTCAGAACTACTCCGGTCATTCGGATTAAAATTGGGCAAGGATGCCATCGCTAAAACTTCGCCGGTATCGACATCCAAAACAATGGCACTGGCACCCACCGCACTATATTTTTGCATGGCTGCAGCCAATGATTTTTCAACGGCGGCCTGAACCCGAATATCAATAGAAAGCGCCAAAGGCTCGGATTGTCTTTTGGGGTCGGTCAATTCCTTGTCAAAACTGTATTCCATGCCGGACTGGCCATGCCCATCTTCACCGATCCAGCCGATAACATGGGCGCATAAGTTACCTTCTGGATATAATCGCGAAGGCTCATGCAAGAAATCAATTGCTGGTTCACCCAGCATATTCAAAGCGCGCACTAATTCCGGCGAGGCATGGCGACGCAAAAAAACAAAGCTACGATTGGAATGTAAAATCTTCCGATATTCATCAGCCGTCCGTTCAGGCAGCAAAGCCGCCAGATTAGCAGCCAGAATATCGGGGTCGCTGATATGATTGGCCTGTAACGTGCGCGGATGTATCCCGATAGACCAAACATCAATCGTGCGCGCCAATGTCCGACCGTTACGATCAACGATATCGGCGCGCGCCTGCAACGGCGCAACGGGTGGATGGCGGCGCTCTTCCACCCCCCAACCGGTAATAAAGATAAGCCATATCAGCTTGGCAATAACCGCAGCGATGCCGCAGCAAAAAAGAATAAGCAAGACCATAAGCCGAATATGGCTTGTGGTCAGAATATCAGCGACAGATGATAAGGCCTTCTTTTTTTGAGACTTAATGCGGGTGCTCACCGGACAGCTTGTATCTTGCTATAATGGTTATTCGGAAGAGATAAGGCTGCCAGTTTGGTCATTCCCTTATTGTCATTCTTGATGGTATTCTGCGCTGGAGCGGGTGGCGCCAATGTAGTTTCTGATACAGCAGAGGAATGATTATATTGAACTTTTTTTACCGGTTCTGGCTTATAGGATGAAGGCATAGAAAATTGTTCATCTCCGCGTCCTGAAGGCACTACATAACTCGCCTGCCGGAAACCCGATTGACTGTCATGGCTCGGCGACAGATCGGTATTGCTATTATCGACCTGACTATCCTGCGCTGCCAATTGGGTATCATCAGAGACAAATTGATTTATTTTCGGTGAAACCAGTGCAAAAGCCTCGGCATTCCAACGGTCAATTTGCCCTGAACGGGCAAGCGTATCCTTCTCGGTCTGGAGATGACGAATAGTCTGCTGTAAATTCAATATTTCCCGCTCGGTATGTAACAGCGCCCGTCTTTCCAGAGAAACCCGCTGCGTAATCATATAACAGATCAGGGCTGCGATACAGCACAACCCGACCAAGCAAATAGAGCGAAAATGCTTTGTGATTATCATGCCGATTGTCTCCGAGAACGCGGGATATGGGTATCAGGTCGAGAAATATCTTCTGAAAACGGCGTTTCTGTCCGATAGACAGCCCGAAGAGTAGCCGAACGTGCCCTTGGATTACGGGCAAGCTCAGCCTCTCCAGCTCTCACAGGACGAGCGGGTTTTGAGAAAAAAACAGGATTTTGCTGCGGGATCACAGGCTGATGACGGGATACCTGCCCCGTCTGCCCGGCATGTTCCCTCATGAAATGCTTTACAATGCGGTCTTCAAGGCTGTGGAAAGTAACAACCGCCAAACATCCTTTGGATTTTAAAAAGCGCTCGGCTGTTTGTAATCCGTCTTTTAACTCGTCCAATTCGCGGTTCAGATGAATCCGAATGGCTTGGAAACAATGGGCAGCCGGATCTTTTTTATCAAAAGGACGATAGCCCAAAGATTGGCGAATAACCTTAGCCAACTGAAAAGTCGTCGTTAAAGGCCGTGCCGCGACAATAGCCCGTGCCACGCGACGGGACTGACGCTCTTCACCATACAAATAAAGGACATCGGCAATGTCTTTTTCCTGAGCATTATTCAGGAATTCTTCGGCAGACAGCCCTGTTTGTGCCATCCGCATATCTAACGGGCCATCAGCCTGAATCGAAAAACCACGTTCAGGGCGATCAATCTGCATGGAAGAAACGCCAATATCGAAGACCATTCCATCAACAGCCTTAATATCCAAAGCATCAAGATGGTGACCGATATTAGAGAAACAGTCATTCACTAACCGTAGCCGACCTTTATACTTCTCGACCAAGGAGGCCCCTTCGCGAATAGCATCCGGATCGCGATCAAAAGCGATTACTTGAGTATCAGCCTTTTCTAATATGGCGCGACTATATCCTCCTGCACCAAAAGTGCCATCAATATAGATACCACCTTCAACGGGCGATAAAGCCTCTATGACTTCATCAAGAAGGACAGGAATATGGGGGGCTGAAAAAGAGTCAGATGTCATAAGGAACCTTCCATCCGACCCAACTTGCAAAAATTTATGAAAAGAAATGTCATCAATTGAGAAGAAATCAGTCGAGAAAAGAAAAAAGAGACAAGGCTAAAAAATTTATTCAATTTTTGGCCAATAAATTGGAATGTATTGAATGAGAAGAATAAGGCGGATTCATTATCCCTTTGTTTAAAAATAGAATGATAAATTTTACCGAGCAGAACTAACTTTTGGATCAGAATAGACCCAAATGATATATTGCCACATAACTTTTTATTATTATTATGAATTATAAAGTTATATTTTAAATGGCTCGAATGAAGTTCAGGCGCAGGTAATTTTATTCTGTTGGAAACAGAATTTCTTTTGTTCTTTCTGTAATAGAAAGCCAAATACGACAACGCCTTACCCTATCTGATCGGTATCATTATTTAAATGAAAGGAATTATTAACTATTATTCTTGGGGTATCATAGCCGTATAAAACCGACAAGTGGGATTGAAACCACTTTCTTAAAAAAAGAGATATTTTTTGAGCTTCATCAAATAAGTTATTGAAAATAAACATTTTTATATTTTTGGATTAAAAGCTATAATAATAGCCTCCAAAACAACCGGCTTCCATAACACAGACCGTCTAAATAGAGGATGAATTGTAAAAACAGCTCCTCTTTGGATTTAAAAAATCATTTAAAGCACAAAGTATTTTAAACTTAAATTATTTAATTTTATAAAAAATTATAATTAAATAATTTAATACATCAAATATGTTATTACAGTTATTGGTTTTGTCATGAAAAAATAGCCTTTCTCCAAGATGAACAAAAAAGACCAAAGAAATATTATTCTTCATATAAAATATAAAAAATATTGGGATGGGGACTGAAAACAAAGATTTTTTGTTCTGATAAAAAGGACAAAAGCTTTCTGCACTTCGCGCCGTTTGATTATGGATAGAAAAATCACTTTCAAAAGATAAAGATTTATAGCGGCATTACATCATTAAGATGTTACGCGTCATCTCATGATAAAACAGTGTCATCATTCTCTAGAAAGAATGGCTTTCAACGCGTCTTTTAGCTAATATTTTTAAATAGAGCGTCTAAAAATTTGCGCCTAATACTATTTAACTAATTAGCTGAATATCTATTCAACCAAACAGAGGTTTTAAATCTCAAACTAAACTACGGGCTTTTTCGGTAATTTTATTTATGCCTCTAGTTCAAGGCATATTTTCAGATGGATTGCCCTCATCCTCACCGGCTGGAATATTTTGAGTATTCGAGGCTGCCAAGCTCGATAAATCAGGCAAAGGCAGCTTAACACTGCCTCCGGGTGAAACGCCCAATTCTGCCAGAGGATCACGGGGCGGATCTTTCTCCAATACATCCAGATTAACGCGCCCGTTCATATCCATTTCTACTTCACTATTCGCCATCGCCGCAGTCTGATCTTCCTTTGGTGCTAAACTAAGCAAGAATGCTGCAAAAGAGACGAGCAAAACCACACCCGCAAGACCGGTCAGGCCAACTTTAATGCGTTGACCGCTTTGGTTATCTGGAAATTTGGGGCGTTTATTGGGCATAGAAAAAGATCGGATACTTCCTGAAAGACGAATACTATATCTCAAACATTATAACGGCAAGGAAAGCAACTATTTAGCCAGCCATTCTGGAACAGGCAGATCATGCGCAATCAGCCAATGGCGATTATATAAAGTCGAGAGATAGCGTAATCCAGAATCGGCCAAAATCGTAACAATCGTTTTTCCGGGGCCTAATTCTTTTGCGAGTTTAATGGCACCTGCGATATTGATCCCCGACGACAGCCCAACAGACAACCCCTCTTTTTGAAGCAACTGATAGATTTGCGCCAAACCTTCCTGATCGCTAATTAAAAACTGGTTATCAACCGGTGCGCCATCAAGATTGCCTGTAATCCGACTTTGACCAATCCCTTCGGCAATAGAATGCCCCTCTGCCCGCAATTCACCGCTAGTATAATAATTATATAAAGCGGCCCCATACGGGTCAGCCAACGCCACCACAATATCGGGATTATGCTCTTTCAGACCTAATCCGGTTCCGGCAAAGGTACCGCCCGTTCCGGCTGCACAGATAAACCCGTCAATATGCCCTTCTGTCTGCGCCCAGATTTCCTGCGAAGTTGTTTTAATATGCGCCATTCGGTTTGCCAGATTGTCAAACTGATTCGCCCAGATCGCGTTATCTGTCTCCTGCGCCAGCCGCCGCGACATATGAACATAATGGGCGCTATTGGAATAAGAGGTTTCCGGCACCAAGACCAATTCAGCCCCCAAGGCCTGAAGGGTCGCAATCTTTTCCGAACTTTGGGTTTCCGGCATGACAATAATGGTATGATAGCCTTTGGCTGCTCCGACCAAAGTTAACCCAATTCCGGTATTGCCGGTTGTGCCTTCAACAATTACGCCGCCGGGTTCAATAATCCCCTGCTCTTCTGCATCTTCAATAATCGACAAAGCGGCTCTATCTTTGATAGATCCCCCAGGATTAGTAAATTCACATTTGGCATATATATTACACCCTGTCAGCTCGCTGGGGCCTTTCAGCCTAACAAGCGATGTGTTGCCAATCATGGAAAGAATATTTTCGGCCTTTTTAGGCACAGAAGAAGATGCAATGTTCATAGCGTTTCTTTCATAGCGGAGCTATGGCCGGAGCCAAACAGGGTTTTGACAGAAAACTCTATAGAATAGTATCAACAACGCATATAATTTTCATTAAAGATAGGTTGGGTGCTGACAGAAAGGTTACACTTCGCTATCGGCTAAAATATGACCGAAGAAAACAGCAGCATAACCGCCGAGACTGTGGCCAGTCATGGCTTATCCCCCGAAGAATATGACACCATTAAGCAGGCACTGGGCAGAACGCCTAATTTGGTGGAATTAGGCATTTTTTCTGCCATGTGGTCAGAACATTGCTCTTATAAAAGTTCAAGGAAACATTTAAGAGAGCTGCCGACCACAGGTTCGCAAGTCATTTGCGGCCCCGGTGAGAATGCCGGTGTTGTCGATATTGGTGATGGGCAAGCCGCCATTTTCAAAATGGAAAGCCATAATCATCCCAGTTATATCGAACCCTATCAGGGTGCCGCCACCGGCGTTGGTGGTATTTTACGAGACGTCTTTACAATGGGCGCCCGTCCGGTTGCAAATTTGAACGCGCTTCGTTTTGGCAGCCCGAAACACCCGAAAACACCGCATTTGGTTTCAGGCGTTGTCGCTGGTATTGGCGGCTATGGCAACTGTGTTGGTGTTCCAACGGTTGGCGGTGAAGTCAATTTTCATCCGGCTTATGATGGCAATAATCTGGTGAACGCCATGACGGTTGGCGTCGCCGAAACGAACAAGATTTTCTATTCTGCTGCATCGGGCGCAGGAAACCCGATTGTTTATGTTGGTTCTAAAACGGGTCGTGACGGTATTCACGGCGCAACGATGGCTTCTGCCGATTTTGGTAAAGATGCCGAAGAAAAACGTCCAACGGTACAGGTGGGCGATCCCTTTTCTGAAAAACTCCTTATTGAAGCCTGCTTGGAATTGATGGCGTCTGATGCCATCGTCGCTATTCAGGATATGGGCGCCGCTGGTCTCACTTCCTCTGCCGTTGAAATGGCTTCCAAGGGTGAAGTCGGCATTGAATTAGACATGGATATGGTGCCTTGCCGCGAAGAAGGCATGACTCCTTATGAAATGATGCTTTCCGAATCACAGGAACGCATGTTGATGGTCTTAAAGCCTGGACGTGAAGCCGAGGCAGAAGCCATCTTCAAAAAATGGGAACTTGATTTTGCTATCATCGGTCGCGTCACCGACAGCAAACATATGGTTCTGACATGGAAAGGGGATATTGTTTGCGATATTCCTTTGGCACCGCTCGCCGATAATGCCCCTTGCTACGATCGCCCTTGGGTTGCAACGCCCAAAGCCAAGGCCTTAGACGTTGTTCCTGCATCCGGTTCTATCACTGACAATCTGGTAACCTTGGTCGGTTCTCCAGATCTTGCCAGCCGCCGCTGGATCTGGGAACAATATGATAATATGGTTGGTGCCGACACCGTTCAATGTCCGGGTGGTGATGCCGCGGTTGTCCGAGTCCACGGCACCGAGAAAGCCTTGGCGATGAGTGTTGATGTCACGCCGCGCTATTGCCGGGCTGATCCCGAAGAAGGCGGCAAACAGGCCGTTGCCGAATGCTATCGCAATATTACAGCGGTGGGTGCTTTGCCTTTGGCTTCAACGGACTGCCTGAATTTCGGTAATCCTGAACGCCCTGAAATTATGGGTCAAATCGTCGGTGCGATTAAAGGAATCGGTGAAGCCTGCCGCGCCTTGGATATGCCCATCGTTTCAGGCAATGTTTCACTCTATAATGAAACACGTCAGGATGATAGTAGTAGCCTTGCTATTTTGCCCACGCCTACAATCGGTGGTGTCGGCCTTCTGCAGGATTGGCGGGATAGCACAACCATTGCCTTTAAAAATACCGGCGAAGAAATCTATCTGGTCGGTAATAGCGGCCAAGGCCATTTAGGTCAGTCGATCTGGCTGCGTGAAATAGCCGGTCGTGAGGAAGGTACCGCCCCATCCGTTGATCTGGCACAGGAAAAAGCCACGGGCGATTTTATCCGTGCTATGATTCAGGACGGAATGCTCTGCGCTGTTCATGACATCAGTGATGGTGGCTTGGCAGTTGCTTTGGCTGAAATGGCTTTGGCGGGTAATATCGGCGCTACTGTCGAAGCGCATGATAAAGCCATTGCAGAACATGCCTATTATTTCGGTGAAGATCAGGGACGCTATTTGGTCTCTTCGACCAATGCCGTAGCTTTGGTTTCTGCCGCTGAAAAAGCAGGTATTCCGGTATTCCGTTTGGGTGTCACGGGTGGCGATGCTGTAGTTTTAAACAGCCAGTCGGTTTCACTTGAAAAATTACGGAAATCTCATGAGGCTTTTCTGCCTGAATTGATGCAATAAATAGCCCTTAAAAACGGATATTAAAAAGGGCTTGGATTTTTCCAAGCCCTTTCTTTTTTCAATAACCAAACTTCAATTTTTACCCTGCATGGGGTCGGCCAATGCCATGATAAACCAGTCCAGCCTTTTTCGCTTCTTCTTCCGTGTAAATATTCCGAAGGTCGAGTAATAATGGTGTTTTCAGCAATCCGGCGATACGCTTCAAATCCAATGCTCGAAAAGCATCCCACTCTGTAACAATCACCAAAGCTTCGGCCTTTTCTGCGACTTTATAAGGCTCATCTTCAAAAACAACATTCGGCAATAACGGGCGCGCCTGCACCATACCTTCTGGGTCATAGGCATGAATAATCGCTCCCGCATCTTCTAATCCCTGAATAAGGGCTAAAGAAGGCGCATCACGCATGTCATCGGTATTTGGCTTAAACGTTAACCCTAAAAGACCAATTTTTTGGCCTCTCATATCTTTGCCAATCGCCTGTAAAACCTTCCGGGCCATCGCTCTTTTGCGAATATTGTTGGCGGTCACGACTGATTCCACCACACGCAGAGGGGTTGCAAAATTTTCGGCCGTTTTCAAAAGGGCTAAGGTATCTTTTGGGAAACAAGACCCTCCATATCCGGGGCCTGCATGTAAAAATTTGGAACCAATACGATTGTCCGCACCAATCCCACGGGCAACATCTTGAACATCCCCGCCAACCGCTTCACATAAATCAGCCATTTCGTTGATAAAGGTAATCTTCGTCGCCAAAAAAGCATTGGAAGCATATTTTATTAATTCAGCCGATCGACGACTGGTAAATAAAATAGGCGACTGGTTCAGATAGAGCGGCCTATAAATTTCCTGCATAATCTCGCGGGCTTCAGGATTTTCTGTCCCGATAACAATACGATCAGGACGCTTAAAATCGCCAATAGCCGCACCTTCCCGTAAAAATTCAGGATTAGATGCTACCCAGATTTTTTTATCAGGCGCAATTTCTCGGATAATACGCTCGACTTCGTCCCCCGTCCCCACAGGAACCGTTGATTTATCGACCACCACCGTATTGTCTGAAACAGAAGCGGCTATTTCTTTCGCCGCTGCAAAAACATAGGATAAATCAGCATGGCCATCGCCTCGACGTGAAGGTGTGCCCACTGCAATAAAAACCGCATCCGCGTCTTTAACAGAAGAAGCCAAATCGTTGGAGAAGGAAAGCCGCCCAGCCTTAACATTATTGGCAACCATATCCGCAAGACCCGGCTCATAAATCGGCATAACGCCTTTTTGTAATAGCGCTATCTTCTCTTGGTCATGGTCAACACAGATGACATTATGACCGAAATCAGAAAAACAGGCGCCGGAAACCAGCCCGACATAGCCGGAACCGATCATGGTAATGCGCATAAAATTCTTATCCTTCTCCAGACCTGAACGGATAGCGCCTTATTCAGGTTTTGCTCTTTAGTCTTTTGCTAAAGTCATTTTTCCAAGACGAGCATAAAAGGGCTGGAGATTTTTCAGAAAGCAAGAATTCCTCCCCTTCCGATCTATCTCCTAAAAAGCCCTCAAATCAGTTTATAAAAAGAAAACTGTGACAGGGATATGAATAGAAAGGATCAATCCCCTAGATATTCAGCCCAACAATGGGGTGTTTCATAAACGGTAACGGCCGCCAACAGCGGCAAATCATTTTTGATTTTACGCCATATCCACTGGGAAATATTTTCAGCTGTTGGATTTTCCAAACCCGGAATATCATTCAAACAATAATGATCGAGCTGTTTCAGTACAGGGCCAAAGATATGCTCGACATCAAAAAAATCGACAACAAAACCGGTTTCAGGATTAACGGCCCCTTCCAGTCGCAACTCAACCCGATAACTATGACCGTGTAACCGACGGCAACGATGGGTTTCCGGCACATGCGGCAGACGATGCGCGGCCTCGAAAGTAAAGGCTTGCGTGATTCTCATATTTTTCTCGTGTCAGGTTAGAAGTTGATTCTTCGGTGAATAACCGGAACTCTCAAAATAATATAAGCCTTATAGCGACAAATCCTCGGAATATGCGTCTTTTTTCACTTTAATTTAAATAAACTAAATATCAAACTTTTTATTGTGAAGGAAAAATGCTCAATAAAATTGCTAATGATAGTATTTTGCAATAGACAGCCCTAAAAAGCTCTGCTAGATTTCAAATACCCACTAAGAATGATGAAGGCAGGAAAATGCGGAATTTAATGTCACTTTTTGTTGCAGCGGGTATTTTGGCGATGGCACCGGCAAGCTATGCTCAGGCGTCCGCACCGAAATCAGCAAAAATGAAATGTCAGTGTCATTGTAAAAAAGGATGCTGTCATCACCATTCCGATCATCGAATGCATCATCACGATGAACCCAGTCCCAACACTCCAAAAACTGAAAGCTGATCTCTGATGTCCTAATTCTACCTTACCCTACTCTTTGCAGAATATAGTCAACCCGATAAAAGCCGGATATTTATATCCGGCTTTTATTGTTTCAGCACTTAGCCTGATAGATTATCTTCTAGAAGAAGGATCACTCTGGATTGATTTTTTCATCGACAAAAAGATCAGCTCATGACATTTTCTACACTGATCCTTTCAGGAGAATTTTTTAATGCGTATTCTGCTCTCAGCTTTAACCGCCTTGGCGGTTGTTACCACCACCGCCGCCCCTGCATTCAGCGCACCTTGCCGCGATGGTCGTGGCCGTTTTGTCAAATGCGACGCTAGAAGACCCCTCCCGCCAAAACGCTGCCGCGATGGCCGCGGTAAATTCGCCAAATGCGATCTTGGTCGTGATGGCGACCGTCGCGGGCCTCGTGATGATCGCGGGCCTGACAATCGCGGCCGTTAATCCGGCAAAGGGGCTGACCAAGGTCAGCCTCTTTTTTTACTCTTTATCCTCCATTCTTGGCGTAATTTCCAAGATGGGTGGTTCTTTGATCTCCTGTTCTTTGGTCTCAATATTCAATTCGCGAAATTTACGCGCCGTCACCAAAACACGGGATTCGAAAGAGCCGACAAATTTATTATAATTTTTAACGCTATTTTCTAAACTATTGCCCAAAGCCCGCATATGGGCATCAACCTTGGCAATGCGTTCATATAACTCTTTACCTAATTCACCGATTTTTCTTGCATTATGGGCAATATCCTCTTGCCTCCAAACAGCCGCTACCGTGCGGGCAATGGCAATCAAATTCGTTGGCGTTGCCAATAACACCCGCTTTTGAAAGGCATATTCCCATAGATTATGGTCTTGCTCCAAAGCAGCGGATAAGAAATGCTCACCCGGAATAAACATGATGACGTAATCGGGGGCTTCTTTGAACTGATCCCAATAATTTTTCTGGCTCAATCCATCAATATGCGCTTTGATTGCCTTGCTATGAGCTTGCAAATAAAGCTGCCTTTTATCCTCATCGACCGCATCATAGGCATCCTGATAGGCATTCAGGGAAACCTTGGAATCCACGACCAAAATCGAACCATTCGGGATTCGGATAATCGCATCTGGCCTTAACCGGCCTTTTTCACTATTAACGCTGACTTCGGTTTCAAAATCGACATATTCACTTAAACCACAGCTTTCCAAGACATTGCGAAGCTGCTGTTCGCCCCAACATCCACGCGCTTTTGGAGCCGTTCTCAACGCATTGACCAGCTTATTGGCCTCGTTTTTAACGGCTTCTTGTCCCTCTCTCATGGTAGAAACCAATGCCGTCAGACTACCATATTCCGTCTGTCTTAACTGCTCCGCTTCTTTTACCGAGGCTTCATAGCGTTTCAGACTGTCTTTTACGGGTTGTAATAATAATTCAAGCTTGGCCTCACCCTCGCGCTCGGATTTAGCAAAGCGCATCTGGGCTTGTTCCAAAAATTGGCCATGGGCTTTTTCAAGGGTTTTCGCCGCCAAACTATCAAATTTCTGCGACAGAGCGTCTTCCGTGGCCTTCAACTGTTCAATTTGTTGGCGATAAGCTTTTTCGCGCTCTTCTTCGCCACGCTTATTGGCAGCCTGCTCCGCCATCAATAGCGAAGCTTTTTCGCGCCAGCTTTCTACCGCCTGTTCCAAAGCCGGTATTCTTCTTGCCTGTTCTTCTGCTTTTGCCCCTTCCAAGACCCGTGCCTGCAAGCCATCTAAGGCTGTTTTTTGTTGCCGGATATACCAAAGAAGCGGCAAGCCTGCGATTATCAACCCGAATAAAAAAGCCAGAAAAGGCAAAAAAGCGGTCATTCTCTATCCATTTTAAAAAGAAGCCGGAAGGCAAAAACAAGGTTCAAGCTTTCCGGTCACAGGCTTCTTTTGATTCTCAGAAACTCAGTAGGAATCTTCCCGTAATTTCCGCTCTTTCAACAGTTTCTTCATCAACATGCCACGCTTCAACCGCGATAAATGATCAATGAATAAAATGCCTTCCAAGTGATCCATTTCATGCTGAAGACAGGTTGCCAACAAACCTTCAATCCGCTCTTCATGGAAATTACCGTCTCTATCCTGCCATTTGGCATTGATAACGGAAGGTCTTCTCACTTCGGCATATTGATCGGGGACAGATAGACAGCCTTCATTATAAAGGCGTTTTTCTTCGCCTTCCGGTGTCAATTCGGGATTGATAAAGACCATCGGGTTGCGCTTGGCTTCGCCACCTTCTTCGGGCTGCTGTAAATCAATTACCAATAATCTTTTGGCAACGCCGACCTGAATAGCCGCCAATCCGATGCCGGGGGCTTTATACATAGTTTCAAACATGTCATCGATCAGACGCTGCAAATTGTCGTCAAAGACTTCGACCACAGTCGATTTTTCACGCAAACGCGGATCAGGTACTTCCAGAATGGGCAATAAAGCCATAATTACTTTCTCAAAATAAAGGTCATGATACAGGTCGTCTGGCACGCAAAGCTTGCGCTAAAGTGCCATCATCTAAATAGTCAAGCTCCCCTCCTACAGGAAGACCATGCGCCAATTGGGTAATTCTTACCGGATATTTTTCTAAACAATCCGTTATATAATGCGCGGTCGTCTGGCCTTCTAACGTGGCATTCATGGCCAAGACAACCTCTTTAATTTTTCCCGATTGAACCCGCTTCACAAGGGCATCAATCGACAGATCTTCGGGCGTTATCCCATCCAAGGCCGATAACCGCCCGCCAAGGACATGAAAGCGTCCCGCAAATAGACGTGACCGATCAAGCGCCCATAAATCAGCAACCTCTTCAACCACACACAGCAAGGCATCATCCCGCTTGGGGTCGGAACAGATCGAACAAGGATTGCAGCTATCAATATTGCCACATTCGGGGCAGATAACCAGCGACTGCTGCACCTCATCCAAAGCCTGCGCCAGATTATAAAGTGCGGTTTCTCTCTTTTTAATCAGATACAACGCCGCCCGCCTTGCTGATCGCGGGCCCAATCCGGGCATAACAGCCAGACTCTTGATAAGATTTTCTATAGGAGAAGCAGACATCTTTTATCAGATAAACCTTTATACAAAAATCGGTAGGGGCTTTCCGGCAGATAAAAAGCCAAAAATGCGGTTATTTTTTAAGTATTTGTAAAATTACCGCTATTCACCGCTTGCAATATGCGGCCATGCGCGCTTTTTCTCGCAACATGAAAATTATTTTTATGGGAACCCCCGATTTCGCCCTACCGACATTAAACGCCTTGGTTGATGCCGGACATGAGATAGTGGCTGTCTATTCCCAGCCCGCCAGACCTGCCGGACGCGGCAAAGCACCCCGCCCTTCTCCGGTTGAAAAACGGGCAAGGGAATTGGGCTTAAATGTCTATACGCCTGTTTCTCTGAAAGAAGCCGAAACACAGAAAATATTTGCTGATCACCAAGCCGATGTTGCGGTTGTCGCGGCCTATGGCCTGTTATTACCCAAGGCCATTCTTGAAATGCCGCGCCTTGGTTGTTTAAATGTGCATGGCTCTCTTCTCCCAAAATGGCGCGGCGCAGCCCCTGTCCAACGGGCGATCCTTGCTGGTGATCAAGAAAGCGGCGTAACTATCATGCAGATGGATCGCGGCCTTGATACCGGAGCAATGCTCAAAATAGAAAAAACGCCGATAGCGGATAAAAATGCGGGTGCTCTTTCGGACGAAATTGCCCATATCGGGGCAAAATTGATGGTCGAAGTGCTGGCACAGCCGGAACAATATCCGCCCGTCAAACAACCGGAAAGCGGCGAAAGCTACGCCGCTAAAATTGACAAAAGTGAAGCCTTAATCGACTTTTCCAAAGGTGCCGTGCAGACTGAACGGCAAATCCGCGCTTTTGCCCCCAAACCTGGGGCATTCTTCCTTTATAACGAGGAAAGAATACGCATCTTGGAAGCCCATGTCCAAAATCAGGCCGGTGCCGTTGGTGAAACGCTCGATGATCATCTGTTAATCGGCTGTGGCAGCGATTCTCTCCAACCGGTCATTGTCCAGCGCGCCGGACGAAAAGCCATGAAACTGGAAGATATGCTGCGCGGTTTCGCCATTCCACGGGGAACGCGTCTTTCATGAATCGCTATCGCCTTACCGTCGAATTTGACGGCCGGAACTTCATGGGCTGGCAACGTCAAAAACATGGGGCAACCATCCAAGGCTCTATCGAAGAAGCGGGCGCCTCCATCGCTGGACAACCTACCCCCGTTCAGGCCGCAGGCCGGACGGATGCCGGTGTTCATGGTTTGGCGATGACCGCCCATATTGACGTTGCCCGTGATTTTACTCCCTTTCGGCTAATGGAGGCTTTAAACGCCCGTTTAAAACCGCGCCCGATTGCTATTCTTTCTTGTGAACAGGTCGATCCTGAATGGCATGCACGTTTCTCCTGTATTGGTCGCCGCTATCTTTACCGGATTATCAATCGTCGACCGCCTCTAACCTTGGAAGCCGGACGGGCTTGGCATGTGATAAAGCCGCTGGATGCCGAAACGATGGATATCGCCGCGAAAAGGCTTATCGGCCTTCATGATTTTACAACTTTCCGCTCGGTGCATTGTCAGTCAAAAAGTCCGGTTAAAACCCTCGATCACCTTGATGTCAGACGCATAGGCGACCAGATCGAAATCACCGCCGCTGCGCGTTCTTTTTTGCATCATCAAGTGCGCTCAATGGTTGGCTGTCTTGTTTTGGTCGGCCAAGGTCAATGGACAGCCGATGATATGACCACTGCTTTAGAAGCGCGCAATCGTGCCGCCCTTGGCTTTAATGCGCCACCGGATGGCCTGTATTTTACGCAAGCCATTTATTGACTATAAGAAGCCCCATGACAGAGACCACGCAAAACGAAGACTTACCCTATACCCCCGTTGAAGATGGCATCCGTCTGGCACTTCGGGTAACCGCCCGTGCCAGTAAAACCGGCATCACTATGTTCGATAAAGATACCGCTGGGCGGGGACTGTTCCGTATCCGTGTTGCAGCACCTCCGGTTGAGGGGGCTTCCAATAAAAATCTGATGGCGTATCTCTCGAAAAGTTTTTCTGTCCCAAAAGGCGCAGTCAGGATAGAATCCGGCGAACATTCCAAAATCAAAATTTTACATATTGCGGGGGATGTCAAACGGCTGACAGAAATTGCAGAAGATTTCATCAAAAAGGTCAGCTAATCCTAGCTATGACCTTCTGAAAAATGTCTTCTCTCAATATGAGTAACGCCTCATAAGCCTTGAAAGACTAACAAAAATCGTCCCTTTTTTGTAACAGAATGGGACGGTTTTTATATTTCAGGCCAGATACTCCGCTATTCAATGCAGCATTCCAAACGGAATATTGATATAGGCGCAGGCCATCAAGCAGGCTTTAGAAAATCCCTCGCCAAGCAAACGGCAATAATTTACTGGCTATCCATAGATGATAAAGAAACTCCCCACCTCTCCGAAAATCGGCATGGTCTCTTTGGGCTGTCCAAAAGCCTTGGTCGATAGCGAACGCATCCTGACAAAACTCCGTTCAGAAGGCTATAATCTCTCGTCACAATATGACGAAGCCGATGTTGTCTTGGTGAACACCTGCGGCTTTATTGATTCCGCCAAGGAAGAAAGCCTTGATGCCATTGGTGAAGCCATGGCCGAAAATGGTCGGGTTATTGTTACCGGCTGCCTTGGCAATGAAGCCGACCGCATTCGGGAACGTTTCCCTGACATTCTGGCGATCACAGGTGCGCAACAATATGAAGAGGTCGTCTCGGCTGTCCATGACGCTGCCCCGATCGAAGCCTCACCCTATGTCGATTTGGTGCCGGAACAAGGCTTAAAACTCACACCGCGCCATTACAGCTATCTGAAAATCTCCGAAGGCTGTAATCATCGTTGCAGCTTCTGCATCATTCCTTCACTTCGGGGCGATCTGGTCTCTCGCCGTGCTGATGCCATTCTACGCGAAGCCGAAAAACTGGTTGCGGCAGGCACCAAAGAATTGCTGGTGATTGGGCAAGATAGCTCCGCTTATGGCGTTGATCTTCGTCATCAGGAATATCGTTGGAAAGACCGGATGGTAAAGGCCGATCTGACCGACCTCGTACGTGGATTGGGTGAATTGGGCGCATGGGTCAGACTGCATTATGTCTATCCCTACCCCCATGTCGATACTCTTATCCCGTTAATGGCGGAGGGTTTAATCCTGCCTTATCTGGACATCCCCTTCCAACATGCGTCTCCTTCTGTCCTAAAGCGGATGAAACGCCCCGCCAATGAAGTCAAAATACTGGATCGCCTTACAAAATGGCGTGAAATCGTGCCGGATATTGCCCTCCGTTCCAGCTTCGTGGTCGGCTTTCCCGGTGAAACAGAACAAGATTTCCAATATCTGTTAGATTGGCTGGACGAAGCCCAGCTTGACCGCGTCGGAGCTTTCCGTTTCGAAGCGGTAGAAGGTGCCGCCGCTAATGCTTTCGACGGCGCTGTTCCCGAAGAAGTCAAAAATGAACGTTATCAAAGGCTGATGGAAAAAGCCGCCCAAATTTCGGAAGCTAAATTGCAAGCCAAAATTGGCCGCGACATTGCGACCATTATCGACCGCACCGACGGTGAAGGCGGGGCTTCAGGTCGCAGCTATGCGGATGCACCTGAAATTGATGGCGAAGTTCATCTTCGCGATGCTGATGATCTAAAAATCGGTGACATCGTGACTATTCGGGTAGAAGATGCCGATGAACATGATCTTTTTGGGGTCGCGCTCTCCTAAAATATAAAGGGATAAAAACAACCATATCCCTTTTGTATTTTTGACAAAAATCCGGCTATAAACCTTGGAATAAAAACCGGATTTCAGAACAGTTTCAATAATCACCAGCTTGGTTATTGAAACTGTCTAAAGGAGCGTAAAAAATGCGTCTGTTCAAATCTTTACTGGCAGTCGACAAAGGCCAACCGGCACAAGAAATTATACCGGTTACGTCTGACGAATTCGAAACATTATTAGCCAAAAATAATGCCGATTTTGCACTGGCTGCCCAATTGGCGCATTTTTCCGGCCAAGCCGGTGAAAGCCTGCTTTTACCCGCCAATGATAAACAACCCGCACAAATTTTAGTCGGGGTCAGCGAAGAAAATTCAATCTGGGATTTAGCCAAATTGGCGAGCCTCCTACCAGAAGGCAGCTATCGCTTGCGCTCCGGCAATATTGAAAAACTGGCTTTTGGCTGGTTGTTGGCACAACATTATTTTGATCGTTACCGTTCCGATCATCCTGCGCGCGCTTCCCGTATTTTATTAGTCGATAGCGATCAAAGCGCCATTGACGACATTGTCGCCCAAGCCGAAGCCACCGCTTTAGTGCGTGATCTGGTCGATACGCCCGCTTGTGATTGCGGGCCCGCCGAATTGCAAAAGGCGGTCGAAGAAATCGCCACTATTTTTCAGGCGATCGTGACCACCACCCATGGGAAAGAATTGGATAGTAATTATCCGATGGTTACCGCCGTCGGACGGGCAGCCGCTCCTCACCGAGCGCCACGGCTGATCGAATTACAATGGGGTCGTCCTGAACATCCCAGAATAGCGATTGTCGGGAAAGGTGTCTGCTTTGACTCTGGTGGGTTAGATATCAAGCCCTCTTCTTCAATGCTTCTGATGAAAAAAGATATGGGCGGTGCGGCTCATGCCTTGGCATTATCCTATCTGATTATGGCGATGAAATTGCCTGTCCGATTGCATCTGGTCATTCCTGCGGTTGAAAATGCCGTTTCCGGTGATGCGATGCGACCGGGGGACATCCTGACCAGTCGGAAAGGCACAACCGTTGAAATCGGTAATACCGATGCCGAAGGCCGTCTGGTATTGGCGGATGCCCTGACCAAAGCCAGCGAACCTAATCCCGAATTGATTATTGATTTTGCCACTCTGACGGGGGCAGCTCGCGTTGCCCTAGGCACGGATTTACCCGCTCTTTTCGCCAATGATGATGAACTCGCGCATCAACTCGCCGAATCCGGCAACAAAGTTCAAGATCCCTTATGGAGACTGCCTTTATGGTCGGATTATCTAACGCTTTTGAAATCCTCGATCGCTGATATCAATAATGCGGGTAGCGGCGGCATGGCCGGCGCGATTACGGCAGCATTATTCTTACAGGAATTTGTTGGCGATTCCCTTAAATGGGCGCATTTTGATACTTTCGCATGGCAAGCAACGGCCAAAGCAGGCCGTCCAAAAGGGGGCGCCGCCTATGGTTTACGGGCGGCATGGCATATGCTGAAAAGCCGTTACATCCAAAATGGCTAAATTATTCAGTATCAGGATAATCCCTGATTAAGTTATCCCATCCTATCAGGGGACAATATTTCTATAATGAAGGATGAGGGAAGATGCCTAAAGTTGAACAGAAAATACCCGCTTTTTGTCTTACACAGAAATCATCTTCTCTCGATCCCAGAATCTATGCCTTTAAAGACGGCTTAGCCGATATTGCCTTAGCAGGCCGTCTTTTCTCTTCGCATTATGTCAAACCCATAACCCGCTTCTGCGGGGCAGCGGCTTGTCTGATGCGGAAACAGCCTTCAGAAGACAGCCCATCGGTCAGCCAAATTTTACCGGGCGAGGCTTTTGCCGTTCTCGAAATATCCGATAACTGGGTATGGGGATACAGTCTTGCTGACCATTATGTCGGCTATTTACCTTTACAAGCCTTATCACCTCATGCGCCTTTACCAGACAAAGCTTTTTATAGCGTCACGGCAATGCAAGGCATCGTTTTTTCCAAGGCTGACATAAAATCACAGCCGCGCCATTTTTGGTCTTTAGGCAGCCGCTTCCAAGGCGAGGAGGAAGGCAATTTCATTAAAAGCCCCTTTGGCTATATTCATAAACGCCATTGTTGCCTTTTAAATAACTTGGGAAAAACAAACAGCGATCCGGTCTCTTTTGCCGAAAAGATGATTGGCCTTCCCTATCTTTGGGGTGGACGCGGCGCAGGCGGGATAGACTGCTCGGGCCTTGTCCAGCTTAGCCTTCAGGTGACCGGACAGAAAGCCCCTCGCGATAGCGATATGCAACGCAGCCAATTAGGCCATGAAATCGCGCCTGATGCTTCGCTTTTACGAGGGGACTATATCTTTTTCGCGGGGCATGTCGGTATAATGGCCGATGAAAAAACACTGCTTCACGCCAATGCCTTTTCCATGAGCGTAACGCTTGAAGCTTTGTCAGATGTTGTTACACGCTTATCCAAAACAAACCCCTCGCCTATTCTGGCACGGCGGAGATTATAATTATGACGGCTCTTTTTATTGATGGTGGCGCAGGCACGACCGGCCTTGAAATTCGTGAAAGATTGGCTAATCGGCCTGAATTTTCGATTATCACTCTAAGTGAAGAAGATCGCAAAGACAGAAAAGCCCGTGAAGAGGCTTTAAATCAGGCAGATATCGTTATCTTATGCCTGCCAGATGATGCCGCAAAAGAAGCGGTTTCTATGGTTAAAAATCCCAAAACACGGATTGTTGATGCCTCAACCGCGCATCGGACAGCCAAAGATTGGGTCTATGGCCTCCCTGAATTAACAAAAGGTCAGAAAGAACGCATCCAATCTGCCCGTTTTGTCGCTAATCCTGGCTGTTATCCCAGCGGCTTTTTATCACTGGTTCGACCGCTGACGGAAACGGCCCTTATTTCGGATCAACAATTGCTGACTGTCCATGCGGTTTCAGGTTATTCCGGCGGTGGCCGTAAAATGATCGAAGCCTATGAATCCGGCACAAAACCGTCTGCATTCAAAGGCTATGGCCTTTCTCTTAAGCATAAACATATTCCCGAAATGCAGCATCATGCAGGACTGACAATGCCGCCGATTTTCTCTCCGGCAGTCTCTCCTTGCTATCGCGGCATGTTGGTGCATGTACCCCTATCAGCGGGTCTTTTTTCTCAAAAGGTCACGCTGGAAGACATTCATCATATTCTAGCCGCACATCATCAGGATTCCGCCACTATTCGGGTTAAACCCCTGTCAGAGTCACAGGATATGACTCAAATCGAAATCGAGCATTGCGCCAATAGTGACCGGATGGAATTATTCGTTTTCGGGAACGAAAGCACTGGCCAAATTCTATTGGTTGCCGCCCTTGATAATCTGGGGAAAGGCGCTGCCGGTGCCGCGGTGCAAAATATCAACCTGATGTCAGGCTGTCCTGAAACCAGAGGTTTAAGATTATAAAACCCTCCCCAAGACCTCTTTAAAGATTGGGTCTTGTAATAGCCTGTCACAAGCATAAAACCGCCTCGAAACAGGCGGTTTTGCTTGTAAGGTCGCTCATAAACCGCTTGCACCTGCTAGGATAATAGTCCTGTGTTGCTAAAAAAGAGTCCTGTCTTGAACGATTTTCTGAAAATAACGGCTGTTGCCGCCCTTTCCGTTATCGGTGCCAGCTCGGCTTCTGCCGATATTGTCAGTGATCGCTTCTCGGCGGTTACCGCGGCCGAACAGGCTTTCCGGCAACAACCCGATAATTCAGATATCCAGTTCAAACTGGGGCGCGCTTATCTGATGGCCGGACGTTATCTTTCGGCTTGGCAATGCCTGAACAAGCTGGTCTTGCGCGATCCTTATAATGAAAAAGCCCGCCTTTATATGGGTCTTGCGGCGATCGGCAATAATAACAAAACAGCCGCCCAAAGTATTCTATCACCGATCACAAAGGTGTCTCCTGTTGATCTTGGTCTGGCACTGACTTTGGCCGGACAACCAACAGAAGCGATCAAAAGGATGGAACCGCTTCTTTCAACGCCTTCCAATTCAGCTAGACTTCGACAGAATCTAGCCTTTGCTTATGCGATGGCAGAACGCTGGAATGATGCCTCAAAAATGGCAGGTCAGGATTTATCTGCCGATCAGGTCAATGCCCGCTTGTCCCAATGGAGCCGCGTTATCCGAGAAAAGAACGGTGCCGTTCAACTTCAGGCCTTTATCGGCGTGCCTCCTGCCAAGGATTATGGCTTTCTTTCTTCTACACCTGCCTCCAGTCCGGTAGTTCAAACGACTTCCCCTGTTATACCCCCAAAAACAGACAGCTCCGCACCCCGCCCGACAGTTAGCCCCGCTATAATGTCAGCATCTTCCTCGGCTCCGGTTACGCCTTCAATCTCACAACCAACCAAAACAGCGGCCATAGCAAACCCGATCCCTGTTCCTGCAAAGCCTGCGACACCTGCCCCAACCGCTCTTTCTAACGATCAAAATGGGCAGCATATAGCTACAGCGACATCCGCAACAACGGCACCGGCGACACGGCCAGCGGCAACATTGACGGCGGCGACCAATCCCAATGCGCCTTCAACCATTACCGAGATAGAGTTACCCTCGGCTAACAGCACGCAACCTGCCCCCAGAGCGTCCAGTAATCCAACTATCTCCGATAGCGATCGCATCAGTGACAATGCCCCAAAAACGCCTACGGTAACCGTCAAAGAGAAAATTGCTCCCCAACAGACAGCTCCAAGCCCCAAGAAAAGCCTCAATCTACCGATCAAAGAAATTCTGGCAGAAAATAAATCAACCAAAGCTACAGCGACAACAGCACCCAACAGTCCCGAGAAAAAAGAAAGCCTGCCTCAAAACACAGCAGCCCTGAAAGCGGACTCAAAAAAGGAAGACAAGGATTGCTCTTCTGCGACTTGTCATAATGTGACCTATCCGGCCATTCAGCTAGCCACCCATAAATTGCCGATTACTCCAGCGGCAACAGAACAAAGCCATAAGATATTACAGAGCATACAGGCGAAATTACCCAACGCAGCAAAATATAAAATCATCACCTATAGCGAAACAGGCAGTCCGGTCTATCGCCTCCTCCTGACTGGATTTGCGTCTGCCAAAGAGGCTCAGGAAAGCTGTAATAGCCTGATGAAAAAAGAGATTGCCTGTATGGCTTCCAGCTATAAAGAATCGGTTCCGACAACCAAATCCGTCAAAAAAACAAAATAGCCCTTCAATCTCGATAAAAGGCATTTTCTAAACAGGCGCGCATAGGCGGGACTGAATAAAGACGCTTGCCTGAATAGAATGGCTCTAGGACTGCCGTTTTTTCAAAACCAATTACCGAAAAATCCAGATGGCTTTATTGCCCCAAAGGCTTTCCGATCCGTCCACCCAAGGCCGCCTGATGGCCTTGAAAAATGGCTCTTCTTAGAAGACCTTTTTACTATTCCAAAAACTCATCTTTTTAATAAATACTTATTATTTCAAAGTATATCTTATTGATTATTCAGATCAATAAAGAAAAAAATAATTAAAAATACGTTATGTTTGTCAAAAATTATGCCTTGTCATATAAATTATCAATGATACTCCGTAGTATATATTTGTTTATTTCTTATTTAACATAATACACATAAAAGTTTTGCGAAATGACTGACCAGACAAAAGACGCCTCCCAAACACAGCCTTCCTCGGGGCAAATTCCTCCGCGTAAGTCTGGTAAATTATGGCTCATTATCGGCTGTATCCTTGTGATATGTGCTGGTTTTGGCGGTTTCCGCTTGTGGCATTATTTTGAACATAAAAATGATTTGCCCCCCCATATAGAAGGCAGCAATGGCCGTCTGGAAATGACTCGCTTTGATGTCGCGGCCAAATATGCTGGACGGATTACCGATTTGTCTTTCCATGAAGGCGATGTCGTTCAGACGGGGCAAATCCTTGCCCATCAGGACGATTCCGAACTTCGCGCCCAACGGGATGCGGCACAGGCCAATTTTGAACAGGCACAGGAATCGCTTCGCCGTGCTGAAGCCGAACAGGCGGCGGCTCATGCCTCAACCGGATTGGCGGCACAACAACTGATGCACACAAAACAAATGGTAGCACAGTCGTTGGTCTCGGATATGGAATTGCAGAACAGCCAAACTGCTTATACCACGCGCAAGCTCTCCGAAGAGGCCAGCCAACATAATGTGGCCGCTGCCAAAGAAGCCGTGAAAGCAGCCTCGGCACAAATAGCCCGTTTGGATGCCAATTTAGCAGAAATGACGATTCGAGCGCCTACCAGTGGACAAATAGAATATCGCATTGCGGAAAAAGGCTCGGTGCTTGGTCAGGGTGGTCGTTTGGCTTCTTTACTCGATCCGTCTGATATTTATCTGACTGTCTTTTTTGAATCTGCGGTTGCCGGAAAATTGCATGTCGGCGATGAAGCTCGCATCAAATTAGATGCGATGAATGATCGCCTTGTTCCGGCACAGATTTCTTTTGTCTCACCGGAAGCCCAATTTACGCCCAAATTTGTCGAGACAAAAACCGAGCGGGAAAAATTGGTCTATCGGGTCAAACTCCGCATTATGCCGGATACGGTTCATCGCCTCGGCGGTGTATTGAAAGCGGGTATGACCGGAATCGGCTATGTTCGGACAGAGCCTTCGGCACAATGGCCAAGCCTCAAGTCGGATCGGGGATGATACAATGGCAAAAAATTTTGCCGCTTCCGATTTCGCCGTTTCCATCCAGAATCTGACTCATCATTATGGCGATAACGAAGCCTTGCATCAGATTGATCTGGATCTGCCAGCCGGTCAAACTATCGGCTTGGTCGGGCCCGATGGCGTAGGCAAATCGACACTGCTTGGTATTATTTCGGGGGTAAAACGCCTTCAATCCGGAAAAGTCACCACACTTGATGCGGATATAGGACAAAAAAAACAACGCGAAGCCGTTCTGCCTCGGGTTGCTTTCATGCCGCAAGGTTTGGGGCATAACCTCTATCCGACTTTGTCAGTACAGGAAAATATCGACTTTTTCGCAAGACTGTTCGGTCTCGATGCCGAATATCGGAAAACTCGTATTGCCCAGCTTTTGGAAGCGACCAGCCTCGCCCCTTTCTTTGATCGTCCGGCCGGAAAATTATCCGGTGGTATGAAGCAAAAGGTTAGCCTCTGCTGCGCTCTTGTCCATAATCCCGATTTGCTTATTCTCGACGAACCGACCACCGGCGTGGATCCTCTGTCGCGGCAACAATTCTGGGAATTGGTCGATGCCTTACAAGCCGGTAATCCCTCGATGACGGTAATTGTCTCCACTGCTTATATGGAGGAGGCGGCTCGTTTTTCATGGCTGGTTGCCATGGATGACGGGAAAGTTTTGGCAAATGGCAAAACGACAGATATTCTAAAACAAACCGGCCAAGATACGGTTGAAAAAGCCTATATCTCTCTTCTGCCAGAAGAAAAACGTACCCAAGCCAGCGGTTTTTCAATTCCTCCCTATAAAAATACCGATCCAGAACCCGCTATCGAGGCCAATAACCTCACTTGTCGTTTTGGCTCTTTTACAGCGGTAGATAATGTCAGCTTTCGTATTGGTCGAGGCGAGATTTTCGGCTTTCTTGGTTCCAATGGCTGCGGCAAATCGACAACGATGAAAATGCTGACGGGTCTGCTGGACGCGACTAGCGGTACGGCCAAATTATTCGGCAAGCCAGTCTCTGCGGGGGATCTCAATACACGTATGCGGATTGGCTATATGTCACAGGCCTTTTCGCTTTATGAAGAATTGACGGTCAAACAAAATCTGGTGCTGCAATCGCGCCTTTATCGGGCAACTGAAAAAGAAACCGAACAACGTGTTGATGATGCGCTGGATAATTTTGAATTACGCCCCTTTGCCGATATCAGTCCGGCTGATCTCCCTTTGGGTATCCGGCAACGTTTGCAGCTTGCCGCTGCTTGTATCAATACCCCTGATATTCTCATTCTTGACGAACCGACCTCGGGCGTTGATCCGGCCGCGCGAGATATGTTCTGGCATCATCTGATCGATCTTTCCCGTAACAAGCATGTAACCATTTTCGTCTCAACCCATTTCATGAATGAAGCGGCCTGTTGTGACCGTATTTCCCTGATGCATCGCGGCCATGTGCTGGCGGTTGGCACACCAGATGAATTGATGAAAAAGCGGGGAGAAAAATCACTCGAAGCCGCGTTTATCGACTATCTCCAAGACCAAATGTCACAAGACAAAGATAACCGTGACAACCAGACCTCTTCCTCGAATGTCTCTCTTGAGAATATTTCGGATAATAAAAAAAAGGCGACGCCATCGCCTCTCTGGCATTGGTTGTCTTATGTCTGGGCTTTTGCAAGGCGCGAAAGCCTTGAACTATTAAGGGATAAATTACGCCTGACCTTTGCGGTTGCAGGGCCCATTATCCTGCTTTTGGTCTCGGCCTATAGTATTTCCTTTGATATCAATAAAATCAGCTTCACCGTCTGCGACCAAGATCAAAGTAACGAAAGCCGCAGCTTGGTCAAAACCTTCCAAGGCTCATCCTATTTCACAGAAAAAGCGGCCTCTTCCAGTATCGCTGAAATGAACAAACGCCTTAGTGATGGGACAGCACAGATGACACTTGATATTCCCGCCGGTTTCGGTCGGGATATCGAGGCCGGTCGCCATCCCTCTCTCGGTATCGGGATCAGCGGTGCGATGCCTTTTCTTGGGGCAAATATTCAATCCTATGCCACGAATGCCCTGTTACAATATGCCCAATTATCGGCACAGGGATTAACGCATAATGCGCCTTCTTCGCTGCCTTTTTCGATTGAACCCCGCTTTGTCTATAATCAGGAATTTCTTAGCATTTATACGATGGTGCCAGATACCATCATGCTGGCCTTAATTCTGATCCCGACCATGCTGACGGCGCTTGGCGTCGTTCGGGAAAAAGAAATTGGTTCAATTATCAATCTCTATGCCTCTCCGGCTTCAACCCGACAATATCTTATCGGGAAACAGCTTCCCTATGTTGCTATTGCGATGCTGGCCTATCTCTCGCTGGTGGTGCTGTCAGTCACGATTTTAGGCGTTCCTTTGAAGGGGTCTTTTTTGGCACTTTCCCTAGGCGCATTGCTCTATAATCTTGCTGCAACCGGCCTCGGCCTTTTGATCTCGACTTTTGTCAGCTCCCAAGTCGCGGCGATTTTCGGAACGGCCATTTTGTGCCTCATTCCGGCAGTCAATTTTTCGGGGCTGCTATACCCTGTTTCAACATTAACGGGCATTTCCTATCATGTTGGACGTTGTTTTCCGGCATCATGGTTCCAGCTAATCAGTCTTGGCAGTTTTACCAAGGGTCTTGGTTTTACGGCCTTTTTGACGATGTATGGGGCTTTGACGGGATTTGCCCTTCTCTATCTCGCCCTTGCCTGTGTCCTCCTTCGGAAACAGGAGCTATAAAAGATGAGACGTTGGCTAATCAATGTCGCGCTTTTATGCGCCAAAGAATTCAGAAGCCTTCTTTGCGATAAGGTTCTGATTGCCCTGATCGTCTTTGCGTTTACAGGCGGCGTTCTGGCCGTTGCCGATGGCGTCAAAGTCGAGGTTTCAAACGCCACAGTGGCGTTTATTGACCATGACCATTCGACACTCTCAAACCGATTGCGGGATGCTATTTTGCAACCCTATTTCAAACCGCCGGTTTTGACCAATACGCAACAAGCCGAAGATGGAATGGATAAAGGCGACTATATTTTCGCCATTGATATTCCGCCTAATTTCGAAAGAGATGTTCTCGCAGGACGAGAACCTTCTTTGCAAATCCGCGTTGATGCCACGGCAATGACACAGGCTGGATTAGGCACGGTCTATCTAACCGAAATTTTCTATCGCGAGATAAAAGCTGCTATTCCGCTGTCTTCGGCTACCTCGGCTTTACCCTTCCAAATCGACAGCCGGATTTACTTTAACCCCAATACCGAATCCTATCCTTTTATGTCGGTGATGCAGATCGTCACGAACATAACGATGCTTTCGATTATTCTCGTCGGGGCAGCCGTTATCCGTGAAAAAGAACATGGCACTATTGAACATCTGTTGGTTTTGCCTGTCAGCCCCAGCGAAATCGCTATGGCTAAAATTATCGCGAATGGCTGGGCTATTTTTATAGCCTCGATGCTGTCGCTCTGGCTGGTGGTGCATCTCTGGCTCGGGGTTCAATTATCAGGGTCTATCCTGCTTTTTGCGGTTTGCACTCTGCTTTATCTATTCTCGGTAACGGCCTTGGGGATTATGCTAGCCACAGTTGCCCCAACCATGCCGCAATTCGGTTTGTTGGTCGTGCCGGTTTACGCTGTTGCTTATCTTTTATCCGGTGCGGCGACGCCGGTCGAAAATATGCCGACCTCAATACAACATGCGGTCTATTTTCTGCCAACAACTCAATTCGTTAATATTGCACAGGCCATTCTTTATCGTGGGGCTGGTTTTGATGCCATTACCCAACCATTGGTCATCATTATCGCCGCCGGAATCCTGTTTCTTGCTTTCGCCCTTATCCGTTTCCGTTCTATGCTCACGAGCCAGTCCTGATGAAATTGACTTTTATCAAAAAAACATCCCTTTATTCGGGATTCATCGCCACCCTGATACTGGCTGCCTGTTCACCGTTTAAAACGCCAGTGCCACCTTCACAGGTAGCGGTGCCTTCACAATTCGCGCAAGCCGCTGCGGGACAGGCCAGCGATATATCGAAATGGTGGCTTGCTTGGAACGATCCTGCACTCACCAAGGTCATCGAAGACACGCTCAAGGCTAATCTTGATCTCCGCATTGCCCGCGATCATATTCAAGAGGCAAAATCTAACTTCAAAATGACCAAATCGTCATTGTCTCCGACGATTGGCGTTACCGGTAATATCGCAGGTGGTGGCACGGATTCCCGTAATCGCTATCTCAACAGTTTCAGTAATGATTCCAGCGATCCGACCTCAGTAGGCCATATCGCAGGTGTCACCGCCTCTTGGGATGCGGATCTCTTCGGTGCAAGACATGCCGATGCCAAAGCCGCCAAAGCCGAAGTCTTAGGACAGGAAGCCCAACTTCACCAGATACAAATGGCAATCGCGGCTGAAGTCGCCAGCTATTACACGGGCATCCAATGTCTACGGAAAAGACTGGCACTTATCGACCAACGCCTCATCCTGTTGGAGAATTTGAAAAGCTATACACAAGCAAGATTCAATGCCGGACAAGCGACTTTGTCGGATATCAAAGGCTTGGATGTGCAGATCAATATCTTACACAGCTACCGCCCCGATCTTGAATCTGCCATTGCAGCCTCATTGCGCCATATTGCTATTTTGGGTGGGAAAACGCCTGAAAATGTAGAAATAGCGATATCACCGGAATCCGTAACCCCTCCTGCTCCAGCTGGGGAATTACCCAGTACGGTTTTAAATCGGCGACCGGATATTGCCGCTGCCGAAGCCAATATCAATGCCGCTTTAAATCGCCTAAAAAGCGCCAAGGCTGATTTACTGCCTCGCTTTGGCCTCCAATTTTTTGGCGGCGATGGAAGAATTCGTTTTTCTGGTCTTTCCGGCTTTTCAAATTCAGGGGGCATTATGGCATTAACGGCCTATCTCCCGATTTTTACTGCTGGACGGGTGCACGCCCATATCGCTTTGGAAGATGCCAAACTTGATGAAGCGGTTGCCTTCTATGACAAAAAACTTTTGTCTGCCCTCACCGAAGTGGAAAATGCCTATCAGGCGCGTAGCAGTCAGGATAAGCGCATCATGCAGCTGTCACAGGCCTTGGCTACGACAGAACAAAATATCACAGTCGAACAAGGCCTTTATCAAGGCGGCAAGCATACGCTTCAAAATGTCTTGGAAACCAAACTGGATAAAGTGGACAAGGATGACAGCCTCATTCAAACCATCCAGCAACAACAAATGGCTACCATCAATCTATATTATGCCCTTGGTGGTGGATGGAGCTAAAATTCTTTCTTAAAATCGGAATTACTCTGCCTTTAAATGACGGAGTAATTCTGATTTTATGCCCATCCCGTTCCATTCAAATTTCTTTTTATTGAGACGACATTCCACAAATTTTTAAATTACCTCTGAAAAGGACAATGCCTGTAATAATCCTAGAGAGGAGTCTTCCCTTTCGTAAGGGAACACAGCTTACCAGCTATAACAATATTGTAGGATAGGAGCCTTTTATGGATTTACAGCTCACGGGCAAAACCGCGCTTGTCACCGGATCGACCTCCGGTATCGGCCTTGCGATTGCGCAAAGATTTGCCGAAGAAGGGGCTAATGTCATTATCTGCGGCCGCAGTCAGGGTAAACTAGATGCCGCTCTCAAAACATTTCCAGCGCCAGAAAAAGTCAAAGCTGTTTTAGCGGATGCGGGCAGCCAAGCGGGTATCGAAGCTCTGACAAAAGAGGTTCCTGCGGTTGATATTCTAATCAATAACCTTGGAATATTTGAACCAAAGGCCTTCTCTGACATTACCGATGATGAATGGCACCATATTTTCGAAGTCAATGTCATGAGCGGTGTCCGGCTTTCTCGTTACTATTTTCCGCAAATGATCGAGAAAAACTGGGGACGCATTATCTTCGTCTCAAGCGAATGTGGCGTGGTTACCCCAGGCGATACTATCCATTATGCCATGACGAAAACGGCACAATTAGCGATATCGCGCGGCCTCGCTGAAGAGACTAAAGGCACGGCTGTCACCGTCAATACAATTCTACCGGGGCCCACAAAATCCGAAGGCAGTACGGCTTTCATCAGAGCGGCTGTCGCCAATGACAGTCTTTCAGAAGAAGAAATGGAAGCCGAATTTTTTAAAAAAATGCGCCCCCTTTCTTTGCTGCAACGCCGCTGCGATCCGGCGGAAATTGCAGCCCAAGTCGCTTTACTTTGCAGCCCCTTCGGAGCCATCACGAACGGAGCAGCCATCCGGCTTGAAGGCGGAATTATCCCAACAATTCTATAAAGAAATACCGGTATTGCTCCCGCATTGGGTGGGGGCAATATTTCGCTTCAAACAGCCTGCATCAGATAACCCAAAATTCTTCTAAACCTATCAAAAAACACTTATATCAAAGGCATTCAGAGGCCGTCTTTTTAACTTTTAACGCTATTTAACAGCAGACAAGTTTTATTACCAAAAAAACTATTTTGATTACGGCATATAAATGTTATGTTATAACATAAATAATAATTTACCCCTCCTATTGATTGAGGCCTTATGATAATTCCTTTGTTATTTTTGGTCACAGACCTCGATACGGAACCGCCCCCTCCTCCGGCTTTGCCCATACCGGTGGTCACCACAACCAATCTGCCGCCGCAAAAAAGCTGTAAAGTAAAACGCATTCCCAGCCGCCCTACTCGTATTGCTGTATGTCATTAACTAATTTTCGTTATTGAAAATCAATATCAATAACTGTAGACTTCACGCCCATATGAAGATATGATATATTATATCATCTAGAGGCGCAGAAAGTGAAATCAGAAAAAAAGGTCAAAAGGCGTTTTCTGAAAAAGACAACGCTTGTAACAATGCTTTTAAGCAGTATCTGCTGCGTTCAAACTCTGTCATCAGCCGCCAGAGCTGAAGATATTCCGGTCGAAGAAAACGCATCAAATGATGAAACCGCCGAAAAAAATACTTCTCCCACGCCCAGAAGCCATTCCAAAGAAAAAATATCGCAAAGCGTCACATCAAAAGATATTGAAGTAGTCGCCTCACGAAAAGACCTCCTCGGAAAGACCAGCACAGCCAGTGAAGGCTCAATCACAGCCAAAGAAATCCAACTACGACCCGCCTATCGCGTTGGACAGATATTGGAAGCGGTTCCGGGTTTGGTTGTCACGACCCATTCTGGTGAAGGTAAGGCCAATCAATTCCTCTTACGTGGCTTTAACCTCGATCACGGAACTGACCTTGCAACTTTTGTTGATGATGTGCCGGTTAACGGAGCCACTAATGCTCATGGTCAAGGCTATACTGATATCAACTTTCTTATTCCCGAAACACTTGGCGGGGTAGATTACACAAAAGGGCCTTTTCACGCGAATATTGGCGACTTTGGTGTTGCTGGCTCCGATCATATGAAGCTGGCTGATGATATTCCCCGCCAAGTTTCCTTCAGCGGTGGTACCTTGGGCGACTATCGCTTCTATATTGGCGGAACAACGCATTTCAAAAATGGCGACCGTTGGGTTAATGCGCTAAGCCTTCAACATGCTGATGGGCCATGGAAATATCCCGACAATGCACGGTCTATTCGGGCAATGTCGCATTATACCCATGGCGACAACTCGGACGGTTTTGATGTAACGGCGATGTATTATCGTGGCAAATGGCGCGCCACCAATGACCAACCGATAGAAGCCATCGAAACGGGCATGATCAGTCGTTATGGCTCACTCGATCCTACCGATGGCGGCTTTGCCGAACGCTATGGCATTTCCGGCCATTATCGTAAATCAGGTTCCAACTGGAAATTTGTTACCAGTGCCTTTGCTACCCATAGCCGAATGACATTATGGAATGACTTCACACATTATCTGGACGATCCCGTTAACGGTGACCAACACTCCCAACACGAAGCCAGAACGACATTCGGTGGCAGTGCTGTTTATAGCCGCAACGACTATATCGGCGACTTTAAAACGGATACGCAGGTTGGTCTTCAAGGTCGCTATGATATTCTATACGTCAATCGCCGCCATACCTACCACCGCCAAGCGCTTGAAGAATGCCCAGGCAGTTTAAACCCCAGTGGCCGATATCTCTGTAATGGCGATAATATCAATCTGGGCGCAGTCGGCTTTTATGTCGAGAATACAACCCATTGGTTACCATGGCTCCGCACAGTTGTCGGCTTCCGCGAAGATTATCAAGGTGGCACCGATGATAATCTTGTGGATGGCAGCACTACAAAAAAACATCAATGGCTTTTCCAGCCCAAAGGCAGCTTGATTTTCGGGCCTTGGAAAAATACGGAACTCTATTTTAGCGGTGGTAAAGGCTATCACTCGAATGACTTCCGTTCGGTTTCAGGCTCTTATTCGGCGGACCAATTTGCACAAAATTCTGTCAAAGTGCCTTTGATGACCGCCGCCGTCAGCGGTGAAATCGGCATTCGAACGACCCCCATCAAAAATTTACATATGCAAGCCGCCGTTTTCCTGATCGATTTCGATTCCGAGCTTAGCTATGACGGCGATGCGGGCGTCAACACCCCGGGGCCTGCCAGTCGGCGTAAAGGGGTGGAATTTTCGGCACAATATAACCCGCTGTCATGGCTAGAATTTAATACAGATTTGTCTTTTGCCCATGCGCGTTACCGAACAAAAGACCCTTCGCAATATGGAATTGACGGCCTTTACGTGACGAATGCCCCTAAATTTGTTTGGGCTTTTGGTGTTTTGGCAGATTCTCACAAGGCTTGGTATGGCAGTTTGCAAGTCCGCTGGCTGGGCAGTTATCCTCTCAACGAAGATAATTCTTTACGCTCCAAAGGCTATAGAGAAGTCAATCTTAGCGTCGGTTACAGAGTCTCTAAAAGGCTGCGTTTTGAAGCCAGTATCTTTAATTTATTCAACAACCATGGCTATGCTGCACAATATGCCTATGATTATCGTTTAACACCGACTTCGGCCGTCAGTACAGGAGCAACCGGCCATTCTATCGAGCCAAGATCAGCTAGATTTTCTGTCATCGGTAATTTTTAGACAACGCAAAAATAATGACTATAGTCTTTAAACGACTTAACTGGGGGGAACCAACTTTATGCGCTCTATGTTACCCGCTTTATTGATGACCTCGATGGCATCCATTCCGGCAATGGCCGCAGTGGCTCATAACGACCCTTATATCTGGCTCGAAGAATTTTCTTCACCCAAAGCGATGGCATGGGTCAAAAGCCATAATGACAAAAGCACTAGCCTTTTGGAATCAGACAGCCGCTATAAAACGCTTTATCAAGAAGCCCTCGCCATCGGATCGGCCAAGGATCGCATCCCGATGCCGAGCTTTTTGCAGGGTGAAATCTATAATTTCTGGAAAGATAGCGATCATCTTCGCGGGATATGGCGCAAAACCAGCTTGGAAGATTACCGTAACGCGACGCCTCATTGGCAAACGGTGCTTGATATAGATGCTTTGGGTAAAGCAGAAGGCAAAAGCTGGGTGCTCCATGGCATTGACTGTTTCCAGCCGGATCAACGGCTTTGCTTAATATCTTTATCGGATGGTGGCGAAGATGCCGCCGAAATTCGCGAATTTGATCTGACAACAAAGCAATTTGTCAAAGATGGCTTTCACCTGCCGCGCGGGAAACATCGCGTTACATGGGAAGATAAAGATCACCTGCTGATTGCAACCAATTGGACAAAGGACGACCTCACGGAATCCGGCTATCCTTTTATCGTCAAGCGGCTGGCACGCGGCCAATCTCTTGATCAAGCGCAAGAAATTTATCGCGGCAATAAAAGTGACGGCGGCTATGGCATAACGCCCACGACTCTTCGCGACGGTCAAAATAACGCATTAACGGTCATCGAACGGCCGCTAGACACCTTTCATCATCAAAGTTTTGTGCTGACAAAAACGGGGATAAAACAGCTTCCCATCCCTGATAAAGCCAGCCTTGTCGAACTGGTCGCAGGACGCGTTATTTTATCTCTTGATGAATCATGGCAAAATGGCAGCACGCTATTTTCAGCTGGTTCGATTGTCTCAATAGACCTTGATGCGCTTTTGCAGTCACCCGACCAGCTAAAGGCAACGCTTGTCTGGCAGCCGACAGCAAAGGAAGCCTTTAACGGCCTGACTTCGACTAAAAACCGGCTGTTACTTTCTATTTTGGATAACGTCCAAGGTCGGGCTATCGCTTTCACGCCCACCGCCCATAACCAATGGACGGCGGAAACGCTGCCCTTGCCAGATAAATTGGCGATAGAATTGGGGTCAAGCGACAGCCAAAGCGATCGCGCCTTTATCGAGGTTAGCGGATTTGTCACGCCATCCACGCTTTATCTAGCCGATACCGCACAAGACAAAATCGAAAGCGTTAAAGCCCTTCCCCCTCAATTCGATGCGTCAGAGGATGTCGTCGAACAGCTTGAAGCCACCTCCACAGACGGCACGAAAATTCCTTATTTTGTCGTCCATCGGAAAAACATCAAATATGATGGCACCACGCCGACCTTAATGACGGCCTATGGCGGTTTTCAGGTCAGTAATACACCTTATTATTCAGCTTCGATTGGCAAGCTCTGGCTCGAAAAAGGCGGAGCCTTTGTTCTCGCTAATATTCGGGGCGGCGGTGAATTCGGGCCCGCATGGCATGAAGCTGGATTAGGCACAAAGAGGCAGATCATTTATGATGACTTTGCTTCCGTTGCCAAGGATCTGATGGCGCGTAAAATAACATCACCGCGTCATCTAGGTATTCAAGGCGGCTCCAATGGTGGTCTTTTGATGGGGGTCGAAATGACCCAGCATCCCGAACTTTGGAATGCGGTGGTTATTCAGGTGCCTTTGCTGGACATGTTAAGAATATCCAAAATTGCAGCCGGTGCCTCATGGCAAGGTGAATATGGCGACGTCAACCAAGACCCTAAAGTAAGAGCCTTCTGGGAAGGTCTCTCACCCTATCATAACCTCAAGCAAGGCGTAAAATATCCCGAACCCTTCATTTTTACGACCACCAAAGATGATCGCGTTGGGCCCCAACATGCTCGTAAATTTGCAGCCCGCATGGAAGAAATGAAGCTGCCTTTTTATTATTATGAAAATACCGAAGGCGGCCATGGCTCTGGCGCAGATTTAAAACAGACCGCCAGAACACAGGCCTTAACCATGACGTATCTTTATCGCAAATTGCTGTAATCCGCTGTCCTTAACTGCCGGATAATCTATTTATCCGGCAGACTTTTTATTCATCATCGGACACCGCCTCACCAGAATAATCATCACGACTGCAAGACCGCTTATAACCATTCTCTATAGTGCATAGGTGAAATTGGCCGTTTTCTTTCAAAACAGCCTTGCCGCTATATGCATTATCACAAGATATTTTTTCGCCATCTTCTATCTTGCATAGGTGATAATCCCCTCTGTCTTTTACGACAGCTTGCCCCGTATACCATCCTTGGCAGTTTCCCCATCCATTAGACACGTTGCATTTTAAATAATCACCGCCATCCTTCACAACGGCTTTACCCGTGAACCAACCGCCGCAAGAAAATTTACTACCACCAGAAATACTGCACTCGCTGTAATAGCCCCGATCTCTCACGACGGCTTTACCCGTGAACCAACCACCACAAGAAAATTTACTACCGCCAGAAATATTGCACTCGCTGTAATAGCCCCGATCTCTCACAACGGCTTTGCCCGTGAACCAGCCACCGCAAGAAAATTTACTACCACCAGAAATTTTACATTCACTGTAATAACCTCTGGCGAAACTCACTGAACTGCACAACAACAGCAAGCCTGCCAACCCTTTAAATCGAAAACGCATTATCCAATCCTTTGTCAGCGATTTAATCAATATCGGACATGCCCCGTCTTTTAACCTCGATACGATAGCAATCGCTAAATACAAAAAAGGCAGGAAAAGCCGAGCCATCCCCACCCTTTTGGAACTAAACGAATTAAAAATTTATAAAATTATCACAGCAAGACTTTGCCACCTTTAATAGTATGGGTCACTTTCCCTCGCATCATTCGACCATCAAAAGGCGAATTGCCTGCTTTGGCAGCCATCTTGGCACTATCAAGCTGCCATTCCCGATCTATATCGAAAATAACAATATCAGCTTCGTCACCGACAGACAGACCGCCGCCTTCACAACCCAATAATTGCGCGGCATTAACCGATAACAATTCAACCAATCGGGACAAATCAATGACACCCTGATGCACCAATTCCAAAGAGGCCGATAACAATGTTTCGGCTCCGGCCATACCGGGCTTGGCATCAATAAAGGGAAGACGCTTATCCTCGGCATCGCGCGGGTCATGGGCGGAACAGAACATATCAATTACACCGTCGAGCAAGGCTTCAACCGAAGCCAAACGGTCATCTTCACCTCGTAAAGGCGGTGACAAACGCGCAAAAGTCCGAAAATCTTCGGTATGTCGATCCGATAACAATAGATAAGCCGGATTGATACCTACCGTTACCTTAACGCCTTTTTCTTTCGCCTGACGGATCAAATCAAAACTTTTTTTCGTGGTCAGTTGGGCAAAATGGATTTTACAATCGGTTTCTTCAGCCAACATCAAATCACGTGCGACAACTATTGCTTCGGCAACCGCCGGAGCTGCCCTTAGACCAAGGCGGCTGGCCATCAACCCTTCGGTTGCAACACATCCCTTGGTCAAACCACCATCTTCGGCATGACTGATAACCGTCAATCCCAAAGAAGCCGCATAATCAAGCAAGCGATACATCAAACCGGAATCGGCAATCCACTGCCGCCCTGTCGCGACCGCCTTAGCACCCGCCCTTTGCATCAGGCCGATTTCCGCCAATTCTTGCCCTTGAAGGCCGCGACTACCTGCCGCCAAAGGATAGACCTCAACCGCCTCACCACCGGAGGCCTTGGCGCGCTGAATCAAAGCGGCCTCATCCAAAGCAGGCGACTGATCGGGCATCAAAGCCACGCGACCAATCCCGCCCTTAATAAAGGCCGGAAGATCAACAGAAAACACGGTTGGGTCAATAATCGCCGGAGCAATATAGCCGCCTTCGGCATCAATCACCTTATCGGCTTGGCTGGGGTCAATCTGGCCACGGGCGGCAATCCGCCCCTCTTTAAGCAGCAAGCCACCTTCGACTATCTTTTGGGAAGCAGGATCAATCAATCTGCCATTGATAATTGCGATGAAACTCATGCCCAACCTTTCACACCGCGCCGTTGACGGGTCAGCACATCCAAACAGGCCATCCGCATGGCAACACCCATTTCGACCTGTTCCGTAATAGCCGAATATTTCAGATCATCCGCCACAGCGGAATCGATTTCAACACCGCGATTTAACGGCCCCGGATGCATAACCAGAACATCATCCGCCGCCAATTTCAGTTTTTCGACCGTCAAACCGAACAAAGCATGATATTCGCGCAAAGAAGGAATAAACCCGCCCGCCATTCTTTCCGTTTGTAAACGCAACATCATCACGACATCCGCGCCAGAAATCGCCTTATCTAAATCATGAAAGACTTCAACGCCCAAGGCTTCGATATGGGGAGGGATCAATGTTGAAGGGCCCACAATGCGAACATGCGCCCCTAATTTCTGTAAAGCGATAATATCCGAACGGGCAACACGACTATGCATAATATCGCCACAAATAGCGACAACCAGTCCTTCAAACCGCCCCTTTCGGCGGCGAATGGTCAAAGCATCTAACAAAGCCTGCGTCGGATGCTCGTGCTGACCGTCACCGGCATTCAAAACCGGACAGTCCACTTTATCGGCAATAAGCTGGACAGCACCCGAAGCCTGATGGCGAATAACCAACATATCCGCATGCATGGCATCAAGGGTTACTGCTGTATCAATCAGCGTTTCACCCTTTTTAACACTAGACTGGGCAACAGCCATATTGACTACATCTGCCCCCAAACGCTTTCCGGCGATCTCGAAAGAGAGCAGCGTTCGGGTTGAATTTTCGAAAAAAGCGTTAATCTGGGTCAAACCGGCCAGACTGTCATCATGCTTGACAGCCGCCGCCCGATTAAGGGCAACCCAGCGTTCCGCCTCATCGAGCAGAAAAAGGATTTCATGAGCCGCAAGCGGCGCGATGCCAAGTAAATGGCGATGGGGAAAAGGTAAAGTAAAAGACATCAAAATAGAGGCTTACCTTCTCTTTTCGCGACATTCAATATCAGAAAAGGCTCGAAAAGCAGAAAAAACAAAAACCGGCTTTTGCGCCATAAATTAAGAATAAAAGTCTTTTCTTAGTCACCAGACAAGTCTCTAGGTTTTGTTGACAAAGGAAGGTAACCACAATTTTACGGCCGCGAGATGAAGGAAGGCGAGAAAAGATTTTCTGGTTTTGTCATAGCGTGTGGCAATGCGCCTGAACTGCTTTAGCTTATTAAACATCCGCTCAATACGATTACGATCTTTGTAGTGCTGGAGATTATAAGGAATAGGCTTTTTTCGATTGGAACGAGGCGGGATAACAGGAAGAATGCCTCGAAAAAGCAGTTTTTCGCGTAACCTATCGCTATCATATCCTTTATCAGCGAGAAAACAGTGGGGTGTTGTGACAGGGATATCTATCAAGCTATCAGCGCCAGAATAATCAGAGACCTCACCACCGGTTAGTGCGAAAGCTAGAGGGCGGCCTTGACCATCGGAACGGGCGTGGATCTTGCTCGTAAAGCCTCCGCGACTGCGACCAAAGCCTTCCTTATACGTCCCCCTTTTGCGCCAGCCGCTTGGCTGTGGGCGCGAATAATCGTACTATCTATCATATGTTGCCAGTCATCTGTCAGGCCAAGGTCAACGAGAGTTTCAAGAAGAGCGTCCCACACACCCTGTTCTGCCCACCTACGAAACCGAACATAGACCGAATTCCATTTCCCATAACGTTCATGCATATCTCGCCACGGGCAGCCTGTTCGAAGCACATAAAGCATACCATTGAGAAATAACCGATTACTTTTGGCGGGACGCGCGCAGCGGCCTCGTTCGCTTGGAAGAAGACCCTGTATTATCTCCCACTCCGCGTCCGTCAGATCTCCTCGCATCCTATCTACCCTACAAAACTTGTTCTCAAGTTATCTCTAAAAATCTTAAATTATACCCTTTGTCAACAGAACCTAGCTTTAATAGATTATCGATATTTTTTAATGAAAATATTAAAGCAAGAATTCAGGATAAAATTACAAAATACTAAGGGTTAATACTACCTGTAAAAGCAGGATACATAGTAGGAGAAAGATAATTATTTTGTGATGGGACAGATTGCTGCTCAAATCCAGCTTTAGATCTGGCAACAGAAGATAACCATCTCCTATAGTAAATTTGATATTCGCTATCATTCATTGCAGATCTATAATTGATATTTCGGCCCTTTTTATCTGAGCATTCAATGACATCTTCTTTATATATTTTATATTTTTTACAGAGTTTATCTCCACTCCAATAATATTTCCCATTAATTTTATTTGGCAAATTGGAGCTCGCACAGGCGCTTAGAGAAAATAATAAAATAGCTAATGTCTTTTTCATAATATTCTATTAAATATTATATTCAAATAATTTGCAATTATTTTCATTCTAAATTGATAGAATTACATTCCGTTTATTAACATGCTTTAAGTATACGACTATGTCTAAAATTATAATATTTCACGAATGTGATATTAATTTTAAAAGATAGAGATAAATCCTAGTCCATCTGTCATTGCCCGCAACCACAGGCATAACAAGATATTCTGACCGGAAGCATGGGTAAAAAATATACCCATGGCTCCGGCCAAAAATATTTTCAATTTTAGAAACCGGTACTGAGTGTCATCATAGCCGAGAAAGGCGATGCAATACCGTAAGTCGGGGCTGACCCTTTGACCATTTGCCCATTCAAAGCTTTGACGTACTGAGCATTGGTCGTCACACCCGAAGCATAGTTGAGATAATGCTTGTTGGTAATGTTGGCGAGGTTGAAACGAATAGTCGGGCTCTTCAAACCGCCCCAACTGTTGAAGCGATATCCACCACCGATATTCATACGAACATAGGAAGGCACCTGTTCGTCATTCATAAAGGTCGAATATTGCGACCCTACATATTTCAAGCTGAAGTTACCGAAGATATGACCGTTGTCATAATCGAGGCCAAAACCAACCTGATAGCGCGGCGTTTGTGGTGCAAATTTGCCTTTTGTTGGCAAAAGAGCAGAAACACCGGATCCAGACGCCATCAAATTACTTTTCGTGCGGGCATCAATATATTCCGCAGAAACATAAGGCCGAATATTATAGATAGGACGGGTACCGATTTCAAAATCGACACCATTCGTCGTCTGGTTACCGCCGTTGATACTGGTTGAATAGTAAGAAGTCGGATTCTCTGGATCAATGATCGTTTGAGAAAACAGACGGTTATGAAAGTCGTAATGGAAATAGGTCAAAGAGGTATTGATTACCTTACCTTGATAGCGCCATCCGAATTCTTCTGAAATCGTCGTTTCCGGTTTCAACCCCGTCGCGGCATGGTTGCTATAGCCACTACCGGCATAATAGGTGCCGGAGTCATAAAGAGAGCTATTCATCGGAACACGGTAATTGGTCGAGACCGAGAAGAATAACTGATGCTCGTCATTGATTTTATAGCGAATAGAACCGGTCGGTAAGACGGCGCGATAAGTTTGGTTAATAACTTCACCCGTAGAGGTGTCGGGAAGATAATTCCGTCCCATTCTTTTAATGATGGAGTATTTTACACCCGCATCAATAGTCAATTTATTATTCAGGAGCGAGATACTGTCACCAATGAAAGGCGTATGAATGACCGTGCGGGTTCTTGTATCCCGATATTCAGCCTTTTCGCCATTCGCCAAAATCACATTTGAACCACCACCCCATTTATCATAGGGATTTCCGTTTTCATCAATCAATGAATAAGGCGCGGTTTGGCGCTGGTTTGAATATTCAAACCAATAACCCACCATCAAACGGTTGATACCTTTTGTCCATGTCCATTTGGTGACCGCACCCGGACGATAGGTCTTGGTGATAGACGGTTCATAGAGCAAAGTCTGCCCGTAATTTTTTCCATCAACCGTGCCGCTCATGGTTTGGGAACCATAGGACATCTTATTCATATCAGTCCAATAGGCACCACCGCCATTACCGTTACCATACCAGAAATAAGGCGTTTCAGTCAGCACCATATTATGTCCAAGATTAAGACGCGTAGGGGCGCTAATATAAATATTGGTAAACGGATTGGGATGTAACCTGTAATAGGTCGCGTTGGCTTTGGTATTTCCAGTATAATCCGAACTATAAACGGTATTAGCTGTCCCCGAAACAGGACCACCCATCACGCCAATGCCATATTTATCCCAAGAAGCCATATTAACACTGGGGGTATTATAGTTATTGAGGTTATTTCCGACGACAACCAGCGATGCTCGGTTATCTTTACCCCATTCCTTGACGACTTTCATTTCACCGTGAAGTTTTCTTTCAGTGCCGGGGCCACGCCATAAATTTTCATGCGTATCCGAGAAAGAGAAATAAGCACGGGTACCGGAATTGCCGATTTCACCGGTATCAAAACGGGCAAATCCACGGAAAGTCTTATAGGAACCATACGTAAAATTGGCTCGTCCGCCCATTTTTTTAGCCGGATCGATCATATACATATTAACGACACCGCCCGCGGCACTAATCGTCGGGCTATCGAGATCGGCAGAACCTTGAGCCACCTGAATGGTTGACAAGTTTTCTGAATCAACAATTTCCTGCGGATAAACAGCGTAGTTACCGATATCGTTTAACGGAAAGCCTTCCAATGTATAGCCCATTGAGGCTTCGTTCATACCACGAACCGAGGTATGCCCTCCCGTCAAACCCATTGGGTCAGAATCTGAAGAGTTGACACCCGGCAAAAGGGCAATCAACTGCATCGGGTTCAAACCAGGTGTCTGCTTCTCAATATAATCGCGGGTAATACTAGATTTCGATTTAGGGGCATCTTCCTTAATCATCAGACCGCCGCCGATAGCGCGTCTATTGACACCATCAATATAAGAATGACGCCCCGTAACAACGATACTTTTTTCATCTGTTGGGGCAGTCTGACCAATCATACTGGGACGGTCATTTTTATTTTCTTGAATATCGCTTTTATCTATCTTTTTTTCGCTATATTGTTCTTTTTCTAAAGCATTATTTGCCAATGCCGCAGAATACCACAATGAAGGACATAGTGAAGAACATAGAAAAAATATTTTTAACTTGTGTTTTTTAATAGAAAAATGTCTTTTGCTTTTTACGGAAGTGGTTTTCATCATTTACCCCCCTACTTATAGAGGGTGTATAGATTTTAATTGTTACGCTATTATTGCAGTAATTTTTACGTTTAGTGACACAGCCATTAATGAGAACGGCAATTTATTAATACATCGCGACTCAAAACATTCACCATTTAATAAAATTAAACCTCAAATATAGAAATAAATTATTATTAATTATAATAAAAATATATAAGTAAAATTAATATTTTTCCTTTTCTAAAAAATAGAAAAATCATCCCATTTTATTCAAAAATACAGAAAAAAAGGCGCAAGATTTTACACTGCGCCTTAGATAACCAATTTATATTTAATTTTTAGTGAGAAGGCCGTTTCTTAAACAGGCTTTTCAAACGGAAAAAACCGATAATCATCACCACAATAAAAACGAAACCAGCACCGGATAACAGCCAAGGCATCATTCTCATCAACAAAGCAGGCGTGCTTTTATTGGCTCTAAAATCTGCGACTTGTTGGATAGAAACCGGTGGAATAGCCTTATTACCGAAACGGGAAATGACATAATTAGCAATAGCCGCAATCTGACTATCGTTTAATTCATCAGCATAAGAAGGCATCCCTGCGATACCGTCGTTACTTTTACGTTCAATACCGTTAAGAATAGTCATAACCAGATTATCGGCAACAAGACCACCTGTCGCACTATTATGCGTCAGTGACGGATAAAAATGGTCAGCCGTCCCTTCCCCATTGCGACCGTGACAACTGGCGCAGGCATTTTCGTAAAGCAACTGCCCATCGACCGAACCGGCATCACTCATAGCCATCGCCGTGCGGCTGGTAACCGGTTCAACATCGACTAAATGGGCAGGCGTTTTATTTTCAAAACTGAAACGAGATTGCTTTGCTCCCGTCAAATTCTGGGGAGCCACTGTTTTCAGATAAGCCGCCATCGCACGGAGATCGGCATCC
Organism: Zymomonas mobilis subsp. mobilis ATCC 10988; assembly: GCF_000175255.2. Classification (NCBI taxonomy): domain Bacteria; kingdom Pseudomonadati; phylum Pseudomonadota; class Alphaproteobacteria; order Sphingomonadales; family Zymomonadaceae; genus Zymomonas; species Zymomonas mobilis. The sequence goes on from NC_017262.1 coordinate 587,273, forward strand.
GATAAAAAGCGCAAACTATATTCAATCGCTTCCGCCATACTACCGGCGGCCTGCGCCTTACCGTTAACATGCCCAGTTTTCAGATAGCGGGCAATTTCTTCCTCGCTCCAACTCCCGATACCTTCGGTTTCATCCGGTGTAATATTGGGCGCATACCAGCCACCAACAGAAGTTCCGGTCAAATAACGCCGCCGAGATTCTGCCATGAAGAAATTTCGCGGTGAATGACAAGTGCTACAATGGGCTAGCGTATCGACCAGATAATGCCCGCGATTGATTTCATCGCTGACCTTGGGATTATTTTTGAAAGGCTTGTCATGCAGGAACAGTAAATTCCATCCCGACATCAACAGACGCAGATTAAATGGGAATGAAAGTTTTGTAACGGCTTGGGGTTTTTCATCTACCGGAGCCACGCCCTGCATAAAATAGACATAAAGGGCATGAACATCCTGATCGCTCAATCCGGCATAAGCTGTGTAAGGCATAGCCGGATAAAGATAGGCACCATCTTTTCGGATACCTTTTCTCAAAGCGCGACTAAAATCCTGTTCGCTATAATTACCAATACCGGCCGTTTTTGAAGGGCTGATATTAGGCGAGATAATACTACCCATCGGGGACGCAATTGCATAGCCACCAGCATAAGGCGGCGCATTGTTGGCATTACCCCGATGGCAGGCAATACAATCCCCCGCTTTAGCGAGATAAGCCCCCCGTTCCAGATCAGAAGAAAAGCCATTGGTCGCCGAAGAAGCGGCAACATTTTTCTGAACAACCACCGGCGGGCTAACAGGCATACTAGTCTGACTCTTTTCAGCCCATGCCATAGCTGGAAGCGATACACAAAAAGCCAGTCCTGCCACGGATGCCAGACGATGGAAAAAAGGTCTCATCATCATATGCCTTTCTTATACTTCGCGCGCGATGATATCAGCGATACGGATCGCCAAAGCGACCCCTGTCAAAGTCGGATTCACGACGCCCGCCGCCGGAATGACACCCGTCGTTGCCAAAAACAAATTGTGATGGTCAAAGCTACGACATTCGCCATTCACGACTGAATCTGCGGGATTTTTACCCATAATGACAGATCCCATAATATGGTCATGATTCTGCCATTCGCTGACTTCATTGACGATGCTGCCATTCATGCCCGCCGCAATCCGACGGTAGTCACGCATAATAATATCCTTAGCCGCTTCGGTATAAGCCGGAACATCATAATGGACAGATAAAGTCGGTAAGCCCAAAGCATCTCTTTTGGTCGGATGAGGAATAACGCGGTTGCTCGGCATAGGCAGGGTTTCAAGCATAGAAGAAATATCGACCCAACGCGCCGCATCGTGGCGGATGCGCTCATCTAATTCTTTTCCGAAAATTCCCTGCGCAATCAACCGCTCAGTAACCGCCATATTGGGAACGGCATTTCCGATATTATGCTTGGAAGCCGCATAGCGGCGACGATGGTTACCATCACGCATATTGACGATACAGGCTTCTTCAACCGTGCCACGCCCTGCCCATAAAGGCTCATCGGCTAAAAACTGTATCGCCAGACCATTATGATCCATAATATTCCGACCAACCTGATCGGAAGAATTGGCAACATCGGACATCAATAATAATTTCGGCGTTTCAAAACCATGGGCGGCGACAATAAAATAGCGCGCTGTCAGCTTTTTATCCTCGCCCTTAGTTGTCCGATAATGCACAGCCTCGATTTTATTCCCGCTTCCTTTTTCCAGCTTGAAAGCGGTGGCCTCGGTCAACAGCTTAGCCCCCGCCTTTACGGAATGACGGGCATGAACATCACCGCTATACATCGACCCAATCGGACAAACCGGCATACAGTTGTTATTGCCGGAACAGGCTGGACGACCATCATAAGGCTGATTGGTCGGTCGCGCGGAAGGTTCCTGCACGAAACGATAGCCTAATTTCTCTAAACGGTCATTCATCCGACTGGTCATGTAGTTGATACCATCAGACGGCATCGGGTATTCTTTTGAACGCGGCGGAAAATGCTTTCTCCCCTGCCCGCTTTGATCTTCATCTGATCGCCCTGATACGCCTAAGGCTTCTTCGGCTCTGCAATAATAAGGCTCCAAATCATCATAGGAAATCGGCCAATCCCGTCCGACACCATAAAGGCTTTTCAACTTCATATCACTGGGCAGATAACGCCATGCACAGGCTGCCCAATGCCATGTTGTGCCACCAACCAGTTTCAACATTCCGGGAAGATAGGCAAAGGAGCCCGTATTCTCGATATAATCCTTGGCAAAAGAGGTCGGAGCCGTGGCCGCATTGGGATAAGGATCGTTGTAGTTATTTTTTCGGGGTGATGTCCGAAAATTTTCAGTAATTTTCCAGCGGGGAATGGATTTTCCGGCTTCCAGAATAATAACAGATTTACCCTGCTTGGCTAATTCATACGCCGCATTATTACCTAGCGCGCCTGAACCGATTACAATGACATCGGCATCATATTCCATGGGAGGCTCTTTTCTTTCGGATAAGAGGAATGGATCGTGTCGAAAGGGATAACAACCCTAATCCTGTTTGATAGTGGCAGGCGGATTAACCCAATAGCTAGGTGCGCCACGGGCATAGCTGGGAATAACCGTGGCATCCATGGTCGGGCGATACATCAAAGCCCCGCTATAGGTAATAAAACGGGCATTATCTTCCATCGCATGACTGGCCGGTTCTCCGGCATAACCAAGATACCAAGCCGAAACGATCGTCTTGGCGGTCGCCATCAAAGCATCATCTTGCCCTATCGGAGATGTCCGCAACAAAGAAGAATCCGTTAATTTTTCAACAGCCAAGGCTTGCTGTAAATTCTGTAATTTTTCAGGAAAATGAGCATCCACCGCGATCAAAGCTGTCAGCGCGCGATTGGACAAAGCGCGATCAAGATCATGATGCCCTGTCAGGAAAGTCGAAATCTGAAAAAATTGATCCTGAAGCCGATCATTTTCATTTTTATCTTCAGCCAGCAAAGGTGCCGTTCCCGCAGCAACAGCACTTCCGGCAGAAAGCCCTGCGATTTTCAAAAATTCCCGTCGGGGAGACGGCTTTTTGTCAGACGGCTTTGGATGTTCCGGCATAGATTTCCCGATATAACAAGCAGTGAAAAAAGGTTAAATAATCTGGATATCATTACTTTTTAATAAAGAAACGGTTCCGTTGATATAGTAAAATCCTATCATGTTCATAATGAACCGAACCCAAATATCGGGATTATATACTATCTATCTAAAAAGGATGGATAAAATGACCTTTTTAAAATCATCATATCCATCGAAATAGTCTTAAAACATCGCAAAGGAATCGATAGCGCCTTGCAAGATATAGGCAGCGGCCATTTTATCGACGACTTCACTTCTTCTGGCACGACTGGCATCGGCTTCCAACAAGGTGCGCGTGACCGCTTTGGTTGACCAACGCTCATCCCACATCAAAACCGGCAAAGATAAAGGCGCAACATTTTTAGCAAAGGCACGCACCGATTGGGTTCTTGGACTATCGCTGCCATCCAGATTTAAAGGCAGACCGATAACCAACCCTTTTACCTGTTGTTTTTCAACAAATTGCCGCAGTAATTCCAAATCCAGCGTAAATTTCTTCCGTCTGATCGTCTCTGCCGGACTAGCAATAATCCACTGGCTATCGCAAAGGGCAAGACCGATGGTTTTTGTCCCGACATCCAAACCCGCCAAACGCCCTTTTCGCGGCAAAGCCTCCTGAAACAGACGAAGCTCTTCCTGTTTTTTCAGGATATTTTCTTCTCTTTTCTCGTCCAATCGGTTCAGACGAAAAGATTCAAATTCATTGTCATCATCATAGGGCATTCTGTTTCCTTCGTATTATTCTAATCAGGCTCAAAAACGACTTATAATCTATAGGAAGATAAAACCTATCCAATCGGTCATTGCCTGCCGCTATAGAAAATTTTTCAAAAAGGAAGAACGCCCTTACAAGAAAAGCGCCTTTTTAAAATTCTTTTTACCGGAAAAAGGCCTGTTTTCTTATTTGATCCTGTTCTGCTCTTGAAGCAAATCTTTGCCAGTGCTAGCGCAAAGATATGTCCGTCATAAATGCCAGTATTGTTCGCAAAATAGCGAAACTCGCCAGCATCGCCGTAACAGAGGAAGAGGTTACCGCGATGGTTCCTGAACTCAACGCCATATTGGGGTGGGGAGAGCAGTTATCTGCCATCAATACGGATGGTGTAGAACCGCTCACCTCGGTTATTGCCCAATCCCAGCGCCTAAGGGAAGACGAAGTCACCGTTCCCGATATCCGTGATGCCCTGATGGCCAATGCGCCCGAAGCAGAGCATGGCTTTTTCACTGTGCCAAAGGTGATCGAATAATGACCCGTCTTACAGATCTTGGTGTTACAGATTTACGCGATGGTATCGCAAAAGGTGACTTTTCAGCGAAAGAAGTCGCTGAAAGCTTTCTGACTGCCACCAATGAAGCTGAAAAGCTGAATGCTTTTATCACGCTCACCCCTGACCATGCTTTAAAACAGGCTGAAAAGGCTGACAAAGACCGCGCCTCCGGCCAGTTAAAACCGTTATCCGGTGTGCCGCTCGGTATCAAAGACCTGTTTTGCACCAACGGCTATCGCACCACTGCGGCCAGCAAAATTATCGACAATTTTGTGCCGCCTTATGAATCCACGATTACTGAAAAGTTATTCTCGGCAGGTGCTGGCATGGTCGGCAAACTGAATCTTGACCAGTTTGCTATGGGGTCTTCCAATGAGACCAGCGCCTTCGGGAATGTCATTTCTCCTTGGCGGCAAAAGGGCGATGACACGGCCTTAACGCCGGGCGGTTCTTCCGGTGGTTCGGCAGCAGCCGTCGCCGCTAAACTCGTTCCGGCCGCCACCGGTACCGATACCGGCGGCTCCATCCGTCAGCCCGCTTCTTTCACCGGCATCACGGGCTTAAAGCCGACCTATGGCCGTTGCTCCCGTTACGGGGTTATCGCCTTTGCCTCCTCGCTCGATCAGGCAGGTCCCATGGCTCATTCTGTCAAGGATTGCGCCGCTTTACTCGAAGTCATGGCGGGTTTCGATCCCAAAGATTCCACTTCTGTCGATGTGATGGTGCCGAATTGGGAAAAACTGCTTTCCTCTGACATTCGCGGCAAAAAAATCGGTATTCCAAAAGAATATCGCGTGGATGGCATGGCGCCCGAAATCGAAAGTTTATGGCAGCGTGGCATCGACATGATGAAGGATGCGGGTGCCGAAATTATTGATGTAAGCCTGCCCCATACGCAACATGCTTTGGCGGCTTATTATATCATTGCTCCGGCGGAAGCCTCCTCTAACCTCGCCCGTTACGACGGTGTTCGCTATGGTGAACGCAAAACGCCGGAAGGTGGCAATCTCGCGGATATGTATGCCGCGACCAGAGCGGCTGGTTTCGGTGACGAAGTCAAACGCCGGATTATGATCGGTACCTATGTGCTGTCTGCCGGTTTCTATGATGCCTATTATATCAAGGCACAGAAAATCCGTGCTTTAATTGCCCGCGATTTTGAAGCCGCTTTTGACAAATGCGATATTCTGCTGACTCCTGCAACGCCAACAGCTGCCTTTGCCCTTGGTCAAAAGCAAGAAGATCCCATCGCGATGTATCTGAACGATGTCTTCACAGTTCCGGCTTCTTTGGCGGGTCTCCCTGCAATGACGGTGCCGGTTGGCCTTAATGAACAGGGTCTGCCGCTTGGTTTGCAGTTGATCGGCAAGCCTTTGGATGAACAGAGCGTGTTAAATGCTGGCCTTGCTCTCGAAGAGCGCGCCGGATTTACCAGCCAGCCAAAGAAATGGTGGTAAAATGGAAAAATATATCCTTGAAGGTGCAACCGGCAGTTGGGAAATTGTCGTAGGGCTCGAAGTCCACGCACAGGTTATTTCAAAATCCAAACTTTTTTCCGGTGCCGCTACCGCGTTCGGTGCAGAACCGAATTCACAGGTTTCTTTGATTGATGCCGCTATGCCGGGGATGCTTCCGGTGGTAAACCGTGAATGTATCCGTCAGGCTGTCCGCACGGGTCTAGCCATTGGTGCCGTTATCAACCGCGTGTCAAAATTCGACCGTAAAAACTATTTTTACGCCGATTTGCCACAAGGTTACCAGATTTCACAGCTTTATCACCCGATTGTGGGCGAAGGCAGCCTTCTCATCGATGTCGATGGTGAAGAACGCGAAATCGGCATTGAACGCATCCATGTTGAACAGGATGCCGGTAAATTGATGCATGACCAGCATCCCGATAAATCCTATGTCGATTTAAATCGGGCTGGTATTGCCTTGATGGAAATCGTTTCAAAACCGGATATCCGCTCTCCGGCCGAAGCCGGTGCCTATATCCGTAAATTGCGGGCAATCCTGCGTTATGTCGGTTCCTGTGATGGTAACATGGAAGAAGGCTCGATGCGGGCTGATGTCAATGTTTCCGTTCGGAAAGCCGGTGAGCCCTTTGGCACGCGCTGCGAAATCAAAAATGTGAACTCGGTTCGCTTTGTGCAGGCTGCTATTGAATATGAAGCCCGCCGCCAGATTGAAGTCATCGAAGACGGTGGCGAAATCATACAGGAAACCCGCCTGTTCGATCATGACAAGGGCGAAACGCGGTCATTGCGCTCAAAAGAAGACGCACATGATTATCGTTATTTTCCAGATCCTGATCTTCTGCCTTTGGAATTGCCGGAAAGCTTTATTGACGAATGTCGCGAAAGCCTGCCAGAATTACCGGATACCAAACGCCAGCGTTATATTACTCAGCTTAATTTAACGCCTTATACGGCTTCGGTTATCACGGCCGATCATGAAACCGCCGCATGGTTTGAAGCCATGCTGGAATATTTCAAAGCACCCGATGCCAAAATCGCCACGGCTGCCGCTAACTGGCTGACGTCTGATTTGTTCGGTGCCTTGAAAAAATTGGGACGTGATATCACGGATAGTCCGGTTTCTCCGAAACAGGGGGCTGAATTGGTGGGTCTTGTTGCTGATGGCACTTTGTCAGGCAGCCTCGCCAAACAGGTCTTTGAAATCATGCTGGAAAGCGGACAGGATCCAGCGGTTATTGTCGAAGAACGCGGGCTGAAACAAACCAGCGATACCGGCGCTATCGAAGAGGTTATCAACAAAATTCTTGCTGATAATCAGGATAAGGTCGAACAATATCGCAGCGGTAAAGATAAACTTTTCGGCTTCTTCGTCGGTCAGACCATGCGGGCAATGGGCGGTAAAGCCAATCCTGCGGTCGTCAACGAAATCCTGAAAAAGCTGTTATCAGCCTAATCGGTATCTCTCTCTTTCTAACAAAAAGGCCACCGAAATTCGGTGGCCTTTTTTTATAGTTTTTACCGCTTCATTTTAACTTAATGGGTCTAACATAAAGTCATGCGATCCGGTTTCATTCACCAAAAAATGGGCATGTTCCTGTAAATAGTCGATCAAGACTTTTACTTTTCGGGAAATCCTTGGCTTTGCCGGATAATAGAGAACCAAGCCCGATGTCGGCGGACTCCAATCAGCCAACATTCGCACCAAACGCCCGTCCTCAATAAAGCGCTCGACATAGCCATTGACAGTATAGATAACCCCTAACCCATCCAAGGCGGCCTGAACCATAACCGCAAGGTCACCTAAAACCAGACGACCATCAATATTGATCATCAGATTTTCGTTTTTATTGGTGAAATTCCACCGCTGGATAATTTCACCGGATGTCCGGCGGAATTTAATACATTCATGCCCCAGCAAATCTCTGGGATGTCGGGCAATGCCCCGCTTGGCAACATATTCAGGGGATGCGACAACATACCACCGCATCGAAGGGCCGATATTGACGCTCGTTACATCTTTTTCAACAAAACCGCCAAAACGAATACCGGCATCAAATCCATGACTGGAAAGATCAACCATCGTATTATCAATGGCGATTTCCATTTTCATTTCAGGATAGGCTTCAAGAAAATCCCGCAACAAAGGTCGCAAAGCTAACAGATAGCCGGAACGGGGCATAATAAGCCGCAATAAACCGGATGGGGGGCCGCTATCATCACCGACATCGGTCGAAGCACTAATCAATTCATCAACAGCAGGCTGTACCCGCGCCAAAAAACGTGCCCCTGCATCGGTCAAATTAACACTTCTTGTTGTCCGGTGGAACAACATCACGCCCAGCCGCTGTTCTAAAGCGCGGATTGATTGGCTGACAGCAGAAGGAGAAACACCTAGTCTTTGTGCCGCAGAAGAAAAATTCGCCAGTCTGGCTACACAGACAAAAGCGACCAGACCATCAAGCTGATTTTGTCGCATAAAAGTCAAACGCGCCTATTCCTAATTTAAAATATTGCCTTTTATAGCAACAACCAAGCTTCGCTAAAAAAGCTTATCTATTGAAAGACTGCACAACAATCTGAAAATAAATCCAGATCAGTCATATCAAACTATTTTAGCCATAACGATATAACTTTAACCTCACATAACATTTACAGGGCTAAAGTCTAGGAAGCTTTCCATCCTCCCCCAAAAGCGCGGATCAATCCAACCCCTGCTTGCAAACGCTGCGTCTGAATAATCAAGGCCTGACGACGGTTTTGTAATTCCGCGGTCTGGGCAATAACGACTTCCAGATAATTGGCTGCCCCTTCCTTGTAACGGATGGTTGCAAGGTTATTGGCACGCTTTGCGGCGGTAACGGCGAATTCCTGATCGGCATGGGCATTGGCTAACCAATTTGCTAAGGCCATCTGATCTTCAACCTCCTGAAAGGCTTTTAAGACCGTATCCCGATAACTGGCTGCGGTGGCATCGAAATCAGCTCTTGCCTCTTTCACTCTGGCACGTCGCCGCCCGCCTTGGAATAAAGGCAAAACACCCATAGCAGGGCCCAAAGCCCAAAATCCTGATGGCGCGGATAAAAGGCTAGAGGCGGCTGAATCTGACCCACCATTTGCCGAAAGCGAAATTGTCGGGAAAAAAGCCGCAATCGCGGAACCGATCGCGGCATTGGCCGCCGCCATTTGCCGTTCAGCCGAGGCAATATCAGGCCGTCTTTCCAAAAGCTGTGAAGGTGCCGAAACTGGAATAACCGGCGGGGTATTGATCATATCCACCGGTTCGATAGAGAAATTACTGGGCTGCTCACCGATCAGAACAGCAATCGCATGTTCTAACAAAGCGCGATGTGCCATCACCTGCGACAATTCAGACCGCGTAGCAGAAAGCTGCATTCTGGCGCGCTCGACATCGACACCGGAAACCGCCCCACCATCGTGGCGTGCCACGGTTAATTGTAAGGCTCGCATATAGGCAGCGACAGTTTCACGATATAAAGCGGCCTGCGCATCCAAACCGCGAAGCTGCATATAGTTATCGGCTAACTCGGCCTGTAAACTTAACCGAATAGATCCCATATCCGCAGCACTGGCTTCGGCCATTGCCTTACCAGCTTTGACCATATTGCGGATACGCCCCCAAATATCGGCTTCATAACTGATACCGCCCCCAGCAATAGAAGGGCTATAAATATAAGGGCTATAGGTGCTTCCCGGATTTCGAAAGACACGCTGGCGGCTGATGCTGCTATTGACACTGATAGAAGGGAACAGCCCGGAACGGACTTCTTTTACATAGGCCTGCGACCGCTGATACCGCGCCAAGGCCTCGGCCAATTGCGGACTATTCTTTTCAATCCGGTCTTCCAGATCATTCAGATGCGTATCATCAAAAATCTTCCACCAAGCCCCGCGCGGTGCTTCATCGGCAGGCTGTGCCGAAGTCCAAGCTCCCCCTTCTTTATAGGCAACCGGCATGTCCTTGATGTCTTTGGCCGTCGGCTTGTGATAATCTGGTGCAAAAGAGCATCCTGAAACCAAACCGCCCCAAATTACAGTCGTCATCAAGGCGATGATTGAAATTTTTTTCCGAATGTCGCCTTTTACCGTCCTATTTTGAAAAGACGGTAAAAGCAGGAAATTATTCTTATTTTCCATGGGCAGCCCCATCAGCTTTGGCTTGCTTCACATCGGGACTAACCAAATCATTTTCGGCGATATCATCGGCTGGCGCATCAATCACGCGATCACTACGGGAAATACCGCCCGCAATTTCAATCTGCTTACCCAGATCACGCGTAATCTTGATAATATGCAAATGAGCATGATTGTCTTTGTCGATGGTCGCAACCGTCATACCCTGCTGCCGGAAGAGAACCGCGCTCGCCGGAATTCGGACAATATTAGACGGTGTCGGCAGCGTAAATTCTACTTGGGCATAGGAACCGGGTTTCAAAGCATGGTCGGCATTTTCAGCCGCCATCTGAACCAACATCGTGCCACTGGCGGGCGTCACAGCATGGTTGGTTTCAACGAAAGTCGAATGAAAAACACGATCGGGATATTCAGGAAGATGTAAAGCCGCCGTAATACCGGGTTTAATCTCGGCTGCATAGGCCTGCGGCACATTCACATAAACGCGCATTTTATGAATATCGGAAACTGTAAATAACGGCTGCTGGGTATTATTGGTATTGGACGCACCGCCAATAATCAAAGCCCCGATATCCGTAGAACGGCCAGTCACAATCCCATCAAAAGGTGCCAATAACTGTTTAAAGCCAATTAAAGCCCGCAATCTATCGACTTCTGCCGCTGCCTCATGCTCCATCGCTAAACGGGCGGCATAGTTGGCCTTCTTTTCATCCGCTTCCTGCTGCGAAACAGCATCTTCAGCGATCAGCTTTTGCCAACGGTCAGAAGTCGTCTGTGCCAAAGCCCTCTGTGCTGCCGCTGTTGCAAGGCTAGCCTTGGCGGCGGCATATTGCTGATCAAGGTCAGGGGCATCAATCAAACCCAAAATCTGACCAGCTTTCACGGGGGTACCGATATCCGTATACCATGCTTTCAGATAGCCGCTGGTTCGAGCATAGACAGGCGCTTGATACCACGCATTGACCCGCCCTGGTAAAGTCAGGGTAGTCGTTCCAGGTGCTTCAGTCGGAGAAATAATCGAAACACTGGGGACAGATTCACTTTCTGTCCATTTCTTTACCGCATGTTCATTCTGATAACGGCTGTAAATACCGTAACCCGCAACACCGGCCAGCAGACATACCGCAAGAATCCCGATTTTTTTTAACCGACGACTTTCCTGTTTTTCGTGGTTTTGATGTTGGGTCTTTGCGTCCTGCATATCAGGCATAGACTTCTCCATTGGTATCATCGCCTTTATCAGGTTTCTTTATTGTCTCAGAGTGATCGCTTTCCGCGGCTTCCGGAAATTCAATGTCTTTTTTGGGATCATTACGGTGCATTAACGAAAAGAGCGAAGGCACAAAGAACAGGGATGCCGTGGTTGCGACAATCAATCCGCCGACAACAGCCCGTCCTAAAGGCGCATTTTGCTCACCGCCATCACCCAAGCCCAAAGCCATAGGCAACATACCGATAATCATCGCCAAGGCTGTCATCAAGACAGGTCTCAAACGGGTTGCCCCCGCTTCAAGAGCGGCCTGCGCCGAAGTAAAGCCTTCTTCCATCTTTTCACGACAGAAGCTGATAACCAACACCGAGTTTGATGTTGCCACACCCATACACATGATCGCCCCCGTCAAAGCTGGAACCGAAAGCGTCGTTTTCGTCACAAACAGCATCCAGATAATACCCGCCAAAGCGCCGGGCAAAGCGGCAATCACAATAAAAGGATCAAGCCATGACTGGAAGTTGATGACGATCAGCAAATAGATCAGAACAATCGCCCCCAATAAGCCAAAACCCATCCCTTGAAAGGCGGTATTCATTGTCTGATACTGCCCTCGCAAAGTAACCGTGACCCCTTTTGGCTTTTGCTTCTCCATTTCATGGATCACTTTCAAGATGTCATTACTGACAGCCCCCAAATCGCGACCTTGGATAGAACCATAAATCTCGAACAATGAAGCCAGATTATATTGCGACGTCACCGCGCTACTATGGGTTCTGACAATCGGGCCCAAAGCCCCCAGAATTTGAGGTTCAGGCGCGCGCATCCCCTCCCCTGAAATCGGGACATTGCCAAGATGCGCCAGACTATCCACCATATATTCCGGTGTCTGCGCCACAACAGGATAGGAAACGCCATTTTTCGGATCGACCCAGAAAACGGGTGCCAACTGCGAAGAACCAGCCAGCGAAGTTCCCAAGCTATTGGTAACATCCAACTCTTTTAAGCCCAATTGAGCGATACGGGAACGATCGACCTTGACGGTAAATTCAGGATATTTGGAAGATTGCTGAATCCGGCTATCAACCAATCCGGGTATTTTACGGACTTCCCGCAATAAAAGACGGGCATAGCTTTCATCATCAACCGGATTACGTCCCGTAACCTGAATATCAATCGGTGAAGGTGAACCGAAATTCAAAATCTGGGAAACAATATCAGCGGGCAGAAACGCAAAGGTTTCGGCCGGATATTCACGCGGCAATATTTCCCGCAACCGCTTGATATAAGAATCGGTTGGCGCATGATCCTCCGTCAGACTGATCATGATATTCCCGTCCTGCATCCCAATCGAGCCCGTGGCATCATAGGTCGTATTGATCGCACTGGATGAAATACCGATATTATCAACCACCGATCTCAACTGATCGGCAGGGATAATCGAACGTATCCGGTTTTCAATACGGGCAAAAATAGCCGAAGTCTCTTCAATACGCGTCCCGATTGGCGCTCTAACATGAAGCGTAATCGATCCGGTATCAATCGACGGGAAGAAATTCCGTCCCAGAAAAGGCGACAGAGTAAAGGACAGAATAACAAAGCCGTAAAAAGCAACAATAAACAGCCATTTTGCGCGCAATGCCTTTTCCAAAAGATGGACATAGCCAAGGCGCATTTTTTCAAAATGATGCTCGAAACCCTGCTGGAAACGGACAAAGATATTCGACGATTTCACCGCATGTTCGGGGTCATGTTTATGCGGAATCGGCTTCAATAAATACATCGCCAAAGTCGGCACCAAGGTGCGAGACAGCAGGAATGAGGCCAACATCGCAAAGATAACCGACATCCCCATCGGCGCGAACAGGAATCCGGCGATCCCCGGCAAAAAGAACATCGGGACAAAGGGAATACAAATACAAAGCGTTGAAACCAAAGCAGGTGTTGCGATCTGCATCGCCCCGTCAATAATGGCTGGAATAACGTCTTTGCCATGCTCAAGATGCCAGTTGATATTCTCGATCGTGACGGTGCCGTCATCGACCAAGATACCCACAGCCAGCGCCAATCCTCCCAAGGTCATGATATTCAGCGTTTGACCAAAGGCCGAAAGCAATCCCAAAGCTGACATAATCGCCAAAGGAATAGAAATAGCGATGATGACCGTTGACCGCCAAGAACCAAGGAACAACATAATCATCAAGCTGGTCAAAACGGCCGCAATCGCCGCTTCTCTAGCTACCCCAGAAATAGCTTCCTGAACAAAAATCGCCTGATTGGTCAAAGCGTCAACCCGCAAAGTGCTGGGCAAGCCAACCAGCAAGCTCGGAATTTTGGCAAGAATACCCGCCGCCACAGAAACAGTCGAAGCCGAACCATTTTTATACACCGTCAGCAAAACGGAACGTGCGCCATCGACATGGACAACATTCGTCTGCGGAGCGGCACCATCACGCACATGGGCAACATCGCTGACATAAACGGTCGCACCATTCACGGTTTTAATCGGCAAATGGTTAAGCTGCTCGGTAGAACCCGGCACGTTATTGAGGCGGATATTATACTGATAAGGGCCTATTTTGGCGAAACCGGCTGGCGTAATCTGGGTCTGTTGAGCAATGGTATTTGAAATATCTTGAGCGGTTAGACCCTTAGATTGCAAAGCATGGGGATCAACGTCAAATTGTATCTGACGCACACGCCCACCCCAAGGATAAGGGATAGCCGACCCCGGAACAGTAATAAGACCGGCACGTACGGCGTTAAAACTAAGGTCATTCAGCTGCTGTTCGGTTAAACCTTTACCATGAACAGAAAGCTGTAAAATCGGAACGGTGGACGCACTATAATTCAGGATAAGCGGAGGGTTGATCCCTCGCGGCAAAGATCGCAAAACTGTCTGGGCGCTGGCGGTAATCTGGGCATTGGCCAGACGAATATCCGTTCCCGGCTGAAAGAAAATCTTCACAATACCGAAATTGGCAATCGACATCGCTTCCAGATGGTCAATATTATTGACAACCGTTGTCATCGCTCGCTGGTAAGGCGTATTGATCCGGCTTTGGATGTCATCAGGGGACATCCCCTGAAACTGCCAAATGACAGCCACAATCGGGATTTTAATATCAGGAAAAATATCGGTCGGTGTTTTAAAGGCGGATAAAATCCCCACAATAAAAATCATCACCGCCATAACAATAAAAGTATAAGGGCGACGGAGAGCAATGCGTACCAGCGCGAGCATAAGCGGTGTTCCAGATCGTTGATACGGATGTCTGTTTGATTTGCTTTTCTAAAAATCAAACAGAAGCAAAAAATAACGCGTCGTTGTAATTGTTTTACAGCCTATTTATGTCTGATATGCAACGTTAAATTTTCAATTTTAAATGTTAAATTTTTTTAGATCATGCCCAGTCGAATATCATAGCTGGCATTTTCTATTTAGCCCATCCTATAGCATATTTATGCCTTTTAAAGGGCAAAAGCGGCATAATAAAAGGGATAATTCACTATGCCAACGACCTCCCATTCAGGAAAAATGCCCCTAGAAGCGACGGTTATTCCAGTTACGCCTCTACGTCAAAATTGCAGTTTGCTTTATTGCGTAGAAACAATGAAGGGTGCCATCGTTGATCCGGGTGGTGATATCCCTCTCATTCTTGATTCTATCACGAAAAAACAGGTCACGGTTGAAAAGATTCTTATCACCCATGGCCATTTTGACCATTGCGGCGGAGCAGCCGCTCTCAGCCAGATTCTTGGCTGCCCCATTATCGGGCCTCATCCTGATGATCAGTTCTGGATTGACCAAATTCCTGAAAATGCACAACAATATGGCTTTGAAGGTGAAAGTTTTACCCCCGACCAGTGGTTAAAAGACAAAGATGAAATCACGCTTGGAGAAGAACGGCTTTTAGTGCGGCATTGTCCAGGACATACACCGGGGCATGTCGTTTTTTACAACGCTGCTTCACATTTAGCGATTGTTGGTGATGTTCTGTTTCGGAATTCAATAGGGCGCAGTGACTTTGCGGGAGGCGATCATCAAGCCTTAATTCAATCTATCACCGAAAAATTATGGCCGATGGGACGCGAAACCGTCTTTATTCCGGGTCATGGCCGTCCCTCCACTTTCGGGGCAGAAAGGGATCATAACCCCTTTGTGGCAGATTCGGTGCTAGGTCTTATGCCCTGATATAATCAGGGCATCAAAACGACCTAAATTTTATTGCTTCCACGCCCAATAAAGTTGGGCTGGGGGAATATTGATCCATTCCATCTCATGATCGATATCAGAGAAAACGGGATCAAGAAAATTTTTCACCTTAGGTGAAAATTGATAAACCAGAAAAGCCCCCCCTTTTCTCAAAGCCGCGCCGGTTTCATGGGCAATGGTCGCACCAACGCCCTCTGGCAAGGTCGAAAAAGGCAGTCCTGACAAGATATAATCGGCATTATCAAAACCATGGGCTTTGATAATCGAGCGAACATCCGCCGCAGATCCATTCACAGCGATAAAACGCGGATCTTTGATCGTGCTTTTAAGATAGGCAACAAAATCAGGATTGGTGTCTATCGCGATCAAGGTCGCATCCGGTGCCATCCGGCTCAAAACATGGGGACAAAAAGTCCCGACACCTGGGCCATATTCAACAAATAATTTGGTATTGCTCCAGTCGGTTTTAGACAACATCCGGTGAATCAGTTTCTGCGATGACGGAATTATTGATCCCACCATCACCGGATGCTTCAGAAATCCTTGAAAAAATATAGCAAAAGGGTTTGGCCGTTTTTGGGCTTTTTGGCGGCCATGAACCCCTTTCAAGGTATCATCTGCGGAAGATCCTGTCATCGCTACTCCAAAACTTATTGACTATCTTGGGCAGGGCTTGCCCGCAAAGGCCTTTCGTTCGCACAAATTATGCGGGGAAGGCAAGCGTTGCTAGCAATTATTTGTCGAAAATCAGGGGTAAATTTTAAACTTACAGGCAATTATTTTTATCAAAAATAGCTAAGACGAGAAAAAGTAGGACAATATTAAGACTCTTTCCCTAGCAATGCAGCATTAAAAAATCTCTACGGCTCTGCATAGAAATATAAATTGTCACCGTTGTCAGAATAAAAAAAAGGTCGGTCTTAACGACCGACCGTAGTATTAGGAGAGGATGCCTGAAAGGCACTTTCTTAATGAGCGATTCCCAGAAAAAAGGCAATTGCTAAAAAATATCTTGCAATTGCATTTTTTGCAACGACAAATAGGCTAAAATAGCAATGATACCGTAGGACATGCAGAAAATGAAACCATAAGCCCCCCATAATGGCTCTTTTTTTATCCCCAAAAACTTTCATTTTTCATAATAAAGTTAGGAAAAAACACGCATGCGCAGGTTACCGCCCCTAACGGCCATTGAAGCTTTTGTGCAGGTAGCCCGTCTGGGATCAATCAAAGCCGCTGCTGAAGCCCTCTCGCTTTCTTCTCCGGCTCTAAGCCGCCGGATTCAGCAATTAGAAAGATTTGTTAATAGACGGCTTTTTATCAGACAGCATCAGGCCATGCGGCTTAATGGTGACGGGGAAACGCTTTATCATCGTCTAGGGCCCGCGCTCGATATTCTGGCCGAGGCCGTCGAAATCTCGACCAGCGGTGGACATGAATTATTGCGTTTAAGATTAGGAGTTCCGCCCCTTTACGCCTCACAAAAATTGATAAAACGCATCACCCATCTGCGACAACATCACAAAGAACTGCATATTGATGTCGATACCGCTCCTTATGCACTTTCTCGCCTTGGGGAAGGCCTTGATGCCGTGATAACTTTGGCGCGGGATATTGATCCCGCTTTTTATTCTTACAGGCTCGGCTTTAATAAAATCATGCTTTTTGCGGCACCCGAATTTGTTGAAGGGGAAAATGCGCTCAAGCATCCCGAAGATTTAGCGAAAACGACTTTGTTTTTACATCGGGACATGCCGGATAATTTCACAACATGGCGCGAAGCCATCGGCCTTCCTAAATTGGAACCGGCAGCCATCGACTTTTTTGATTCTGGACAATTGATGCTGGATGCCGCCGCTGGGGGTATGGGAATCGCCTGTCTTTTGGATTGTAATTACAAAGGACAATATAAAACGAGCCTAAGACCCATTTTCAGCAGCAATATAGATAGCCCTTATAGCTATTGGTTTGCTTGCCGTCGCGCTTCATTGGGACGGCGACCCGTTCGACTATTTCACGAATGGCTCACTAACCCGCCCAAAGAAGAAACAAGGGCGGGTTAGAAGAGGATAATTATTTATCAGCCGCAATACGGACTTTGATAATCTTACCGGGATTCGCAGGCGGTTCACCCTTCGGCAAAGCGTCAATATGCTCCATCCCTTCGATCACTTCACCCCAAACGCTATATTGGCGATCAAGGAAAGTGGCATCACCAAAGCAGATGAAAAACTGGCTGTTGGCAGAATGCGGATAAGAGGTGCGTGCCATCGAGCAGACACCACGGATATGTTTGGCATCGGAAAATTCAGCCTGAAGATCCGGTTTGTCAGAACCTGACATGCCAGTTCCCGTCGGGTCGCCGCCCTGCGCCATAAAGCCCGGAATAACCCGATGGAAAACAATACCATCATAGAAGCCTTCACGGGTCAGCTCTTTGATGCGCTCGACATGCTTGGGGGCTAAATCAGGACGCAACCGAATCGTTACGTCACCACCATCCACCGTCATAATCAAAAGATTTTCGGGATCATCAGCCATATTCCGGCCTCCTTCATCGAAAAATAACAAGAGCTTTTAGTTAGGCGGTAAGTGATAGAGATGCCAGCCTTTTTCCCTGAGCAAAGAATATGATAAGGGGCTGTCACATAAATCTAAATAACATTGGTTAGAATAAAGGGTCTTTTTATTTTCAACAGAAAGCAGAGCATCCGGCAATCGGGCAGGATAATATCCGAAGGGAGGAAGCGGATATGAAAAAATCGACAATAGACAATGCAGAAACTGCCATGGACGAACAGGAAAAAAACGGCCTTGCGCCCGATCAACCGGATTCTTTGGAAGAAAGAGGATCGTCTATTCCCAATAGTCAGGAAGAAGAAAACCGCCTTGCCTCCGAATTTGTTCGGCAAATTGTCTCACTCATAGAAGAAGGCGATAATCAGGCCGTTTATGACATGGTGGCACCGCTTCATCCTGCGGATATTGCCGAATTATTTGCTCAAGCTCCTGTTGAAATTCGTCGTCCTTTAGCGGCGGCCATCACCGATTTGATGAGTGGTGAAGTCATTTCCGAAATGAACGAATGGGTTCGGGAAGATTTGCTTAAATCCCTAACCGGACAGGAAGTGGCGAATATCATCGCCCAGCTTGATCTTGATGATGCGGTGGTTATCGTCAGCGAGCTGGACGCACAAAAACAGCAAGAAACGTTACAGGCCTTATCTTCCGAAGACAGAGCCGCGATCGAGCGCGCGCTGTCTTTCCCGCTGGAATCTGCGGGACGGATGATGCAACGCAATCTTGTGGCGGTGCATGAGAATATGAGCGTTGGCGATGTCATTCATTATCTGCGCCAAAATGATGATCTGACGACCGATTTTTGGGAAGTCTTTGTCGTTGACCCATCCCATCGACCGATAGGCACCTGTAAATTATCAAAATTACTCCGAATGCCGCGTCATGCCCTGATACAGGATATTATGCAGCCGGAACAAACCCTCATTCCGGTCACCATGGATCAGGAAGAGGTTGCCTTACGTTTCCAAAAATACGGGTTGATATCCGCCGCCGTTGTCGATGAATCCGGCCGCCTTGTCGGTATGATTACGGTTGATGATATTATCCATATCATCAGGGACGAAGCCGATGAAGATATCCTGAAACTTTCCGGTGCCGGTGATGGCGATATCAACGAACCGGTTCTTGATAGTTATAAAAGTCGGGTGCGCTGGTTGATTACCAATCTTGGCACCGCCTTGGTGGCGTCAACCATTATCGGCTTTTTTGAAGGCACCATTGCCCGCATGGTCGAATTGGCAACTCTGATGCCGATTGTCGCCGGTGTCGGCGGCAATGCCGGATCACAAACGATGGCCGTCACCGTTCGCGCCTTGGCAACCAATCAGCTTACCGCTTCCAACTGCGTCCGCTCTATCACTCGTGAATTACGGATTGCATTGTTAAACGGTTTAACCGTGGCTTGTGTCTTGGGGGCTGGCACATGGCTAGTCTTCCATAATGTCTTGCTGACAGAAGTTATCGCCTTAGCCATTATGAGCAATATCATCATTGGCGGATTGGCCGGCGTGTTGGTGCCTCTCACCTTTGACCGCGCAGGCAGCGATCCTGCGGTGGCATCCTCTATTTTTGTGACTATGACAACCGATGCGATGGGCTTCCTTACATTTTTGGGATTGGCCACGGTCAGCGGTCTAACAGGTGCCTAACGCCCGCCCCAAATAGATTCCATTAAAAAAGCAGGTCTCTCATAAAGGGAGCCTGCTTTTTTCATAGAATAATCAAATAAAATTATTCGGCCAAATCATCAAAGACGGCTGGAGTCGTCTCTTTAATCCAACCCCCTCCCAAAACTTGGTCACCATCATAGAAAACAGCCGCCTGCCCTGGTGAAACACCATATTCCGGCTTTTCAAATACCAATTCTTTACCATCAAAACGGGCTGATACTGGCTTGGCCGCTGAACGGATTTTAACCTGCATCTCGCGATCAAAACCATCGACCAACCAATTCACTTCCTTGATCTCAGCTTTCGCCACAGCCAAAGCCTGACGCGGGCCTACAACCAGTTGTTTTTTCGCCGGATCAAGTCGAATAACGTAGAGGGGTTCTTTCTGACCGCCAATTTCCAAACCTCGTCGTTGCCCCACTGTAAAATGGATCAATCCCGAATGTTTGCCCAAAACACGGCCTTGCATATCGACGATATCACCCCCCTGCCCTGATTCTGGACATTTTTCTTCGACAATACGGGCGTAATCACCATCGGGAACGAAACAGATATCCTGACTATCGGCTTTCATCGCCACAGACAGACCTAATTCAGCGGCCATCTCTCGCACTTTCGGCTTGGGTAAACCACCTAAAGGAAAACGCAGATAATCTAGCTGCTCTTTTGTCGTCGCAAAAAGAAAATAACTTTGATCGCGCGCAGGATCTAAAGCACGATGCATTTCCACCCGATCATTATTGACCAAACGACGGACATAATGTCCCGTTGCCAAACAATCGGCACCCAATTCACGGGCAACATTTAAAAGATCAGTAAATTTTACCCCTTGATTGCAACGAATGCACGGCACAGGCGTGCGACCGGCAACATATTCGGAAACGAAATCGTCAATCACGCTTTCTTTGAAATTATTTTCATAGTCAAAAACGTAATGGGGAATACCGATTTTTTCAGCAACCGCGCGGGCATCACGAATATCCTTACCGGCGCAACAGCTTCCCTTCCGTCCGACAGCCGCCCCATGGTCATAAAGCTGGAGTGTAATACCAATAGTTTCAGCACCCGTTGCTTTCGCCAAAGCTGCAACGACCGAACTATCGACACCGCCTGACATCGCAACAACAATACGTTGTGCTGATTTTGGCTTATCAATCTGAAAATCAATGGACATAAGAATTTTGCCTATAACACTCCTGATAACAGGGCGCATATCTGTTTAAGAAGAAAAAAGCTGGTATGATGCGTTATCTGTTTTAACCGGAATATGAAAGACAAGGCATCTCTTTGATGAAAAATGATGTAAATTTTTCCGAAGAAAGCATCGAAATCTTCAAAATTTTATCTGAACGGTTAACCACAGGGCAAAAGGATAGCCCTACCGCGCAGGCCGAAAGAAAAAGACAATCTTTCGCTGACAAGCCTTCTTCTGTCACGGCGCTAATAGAATTACTGACGCAAGAGGAAGGAACACAGACAAGTTTTCTCGAAATTCTAGACGGGCATTTTAACCCTGATGCCTTAAAAACATCCCAGATATGAAAAAACTTGTCCTTTCCAAATCTTTTTACTGGAATGGCAAATAGCGCAAACTCAAGAATAATTCGCTCATATGCGTTGTCGGTGAACCGCCAGTGCCACGCCATGCCTCGCGGGTAGAATAGGCTAATTGGACACCGGCCTGAACCGTGCCATAATGGCCTTTCAAGAAACGCCACCAGCCACCAATTGTCGCTTCACTAATCCGTTTTGTGCTACCAACACAAGCCGTCGAAAGCTCGGTATTACAACCGCTGTTATTATAAAGCGGATTACCGTACCCATAATCGTGCCCATTCTCGGTGAAATAAGAACGCCCAGATTCCTGAATTCCGTAATAGCCATAAAGATCAAGCCGTGGTGTAACATGCCCCATAATACCAGCGGTTGCCTGCATACTCCATAAAGGAACAGGCCGCCCTTCGGCATCCAATGTGGCATCGGGTAACAAGGCGGCACCATAATGCCCGATCCCTTTCCCGACCAAACCAGCTAATCGCAATTCGACCTTTTTCGGGATCAATGGCAACACCATAGAACCACCACCACCGCCGGTCAGAACCGTATTATTATGCCCAACACCATCAGCCGTGGTTACCCGATCATGTGGCATATGCATAATACCGACAACTTCATAATGCCCCCAAGCCGGATCCCAAGCCAATTTACCGATAATATCGGGCGACACTTCGGCAGAATATGCCGATGGCTGGGTCAAACCGACACCATTTGAGGTAATGGTCGTTGTCGAACCATTGGGCATAACAATGCGTCCGGCATTATTGGTGAAACCGGTTGTGTCATACATGGTAGCCGGATTTTCAATAGAAATCGCGGCCCAAAAACGATGGTTAAACCAGTCTTTAGCTACACGAACTTGCCACTGTCTTGCCCATGTCTGCCCAGCTAGAATAGAGGCTTCCGCGGTTTCAGCGACACTTTCCTGACGAGGCGTAATACCGACACGGTTCGGGGTTAACAAACTCCATGCCTGACCACCCAAAACATGGAAATTATAGCGACTATCATCATATGCCAAATAGGCTTGGCGCAATCGGATAATATAACTGCTACTTTCATAGGGGTTTGTTGTTGACCCCCCAGCCCCGAAATCAGTTTCAACAAAACCTGAAATCGTCGAATGTTGGGATACCGTGCCGCGCATCAATAGCGACAATCGGGTATAGCGTGCGCTCGCTTCCGTATTCGCGGTATGATAGTCAGGATTATTTTTAAAGGGCATCGACTTCCATGAATTAAAGGTGCCGGAGGCTATATGACGGTTTGAAACCAGACCAGAGGCATCAATAAAACCACCCAAAATAAAGGTCATCGGGCCCAGATTGAAAACGCCATGGTCACCCAAAGCACCCGCCAACTGCGCACCGGCGGTTTCTCTTGGATGCGGACCCACGCCGTTATTGGCTGTCATCGAAATAATATCGCGGGCATGGCGCGCAATAATAGCTTCCGTCGGCACATCCGTGTGTTTGAATAACTCGACTGCGCCGTTATCACCCTCTCTAATCTGGGCAATATCACCCCCTACATTACTAGCAAAAGCGGCATCTGCCTTTGCCTGATCGGTGCTGGTATTGGACGATGTCGAAGGCACATTGCCTAAATTAGCCATACCATATTGGTCGCTCTGATTTTGGAAAGGATCCATCACCAGATCGAGACTTTTATTGCTATCAGCAGCATTGCTTTTATTGGGAGCCGCTGAGGAAGCAAGCGCCGTGCTATTATTCCCTAGATTTGTAGCGGCTGTCGCAGTAGAATCCGGTGCTACCGTTGTCAAAGCAGGGGTATTTTTATCAGCCGTAGCCAGATGAGTATCCGCCGGAGTCTCATTCACTTTATTGGCTGGCGGTGTTACAGCATTATTGGCCAGCATAGGCGCATTAGATGGAGCGGCTTCAGGCGTTTTTTTCTGATCTCCAGCCGAAGCCATGGTCGATTGCTGTTGTTTTTTTGCGAGTAATTGCTGTCTGACTGCCAATAAATCTTGCTGCAAAGCCGCCTGCGCCTGCTCAATATGGCGGATTTCCTGTTCAAGCGTTTCGATAGAAACGGCCTCATTCTTGGTAGCCGCCTGTCCAGTATTTTGAGCCGTGGCAGGGAATAAAGGTGCCATCATAAATCCGGCCAGCAATAGCTTCCGGCATCTTTTCGAGACCCGCTCCATACGCAAGGAAGAGGCCGTTTGGCCTTTGGCTACCGTTTGTTTTTTTCTGTTTTTCACGGTGTCACTATCGTTGGCATTGTGTTTCAAATTATGACAGCCTCATTTAAATATTATTATACCGCAGAGTGAGACACTCTATTTTTTAACTTTTATTCCCATTTTTCCCCAAAAATATACAGATATTTTTACACGGCTATTATTTTGATATGACAAAATTTATAAACAAAGAAGCCTAATGTAAGAAATTATTTCACTTCTCGCTTATTCTTGCTGCATCGGCCGCAGCAAGCAACCGTTTCTCGATTGCTTTCAACCGATTCTGATTTGTGATTTTATGGGAAAATAAATCAGAGACATAGAAAACATCGACAGCCCGTTCTCCATAAGTGGCGATATGAGCCGAACTAATCGTTAAACGGGCATTAAACAGGGCGCAACCCAGATCATGGAGCAAGGCAGGCCTGTCTTGGGCGTTGACTTCAATGACGGTAAAGCGATCAGAAGCCTGATTGTCAATAAAAACCAAAGGTTCGACATGGAACGCCTTGCCACGCCAAAAGAGGGGCGGACGGAGGGCTGCTAATTTATTGCTACTTCGAATATGGCTGGTCGCGGCATCCTCAATAGCCTGCATCATCCGGTTCAGATGCTCACCGGATTTAATCATGCCCCCTTGGCTATTTTGGACTAATAAATTATCCATCGCCATACCGTCGCGGGTCGTATGAATACGAGCATCAAGAATATTGCCGCCAGTCGCATGGATAGCCCCAGAAATCCGGTAGAAAAACCCTGGATGATCGATCGCATAGAGACTTATCATCGTGGCATCATAAGCGGGCATCTCATGCCCCCTTACCGAGATGGATTGCCCCTTACTATCCGTGTCTATTATCTGTTGCATATTGGCGGCAATGACGTCGGTTCGTTCTGAAAACCAATAGTCATCCGGCAAACGCTTTACCAAAGCATGGAATAAATCCTTATCCCAATCCAGCTTTTCACTGACATCATTCTGGCGGTTTTCAATCCGCTGCCGCCTTCCGGCACCATGTCCGGTCGGGCCCTCCAAAAGGCATTGAGAGCAAGCCTCATAGAGAGAGGTCAATAACTGGTTCTTCCAACTATTCCAGATATGGGGGCCAACAGCCGAAATATCCGCCACCGTTAAAAGATATAACAAACGCAGTCTTTCAGGACTTTTGACGGCATTTGCGAAATCAGTAATCGTTTTGGCATCCGCTAAATCACGCTGAAAAGCGGTATGAGACATCAATAAATGATTTTTGACCAGCCATGCCACCAGCTTCGTTTCAGCCGCAGTTAAGCCGAAACGCGGACATAAACGTAAGGCGATTTCCGCGCCCAAAGCAGAATGACTTCCCTCTCGGCCTTTGGCAATATCATGCAAAAACAAAGCCATATATAGCACAAGACGGGCATTCAGTTGTTTAAACAGCCGACTTCCCAAAGGATATAAATCTTCAAGCTTGTTGTTTTCTATCTGCCATAAAATATCCAATGCTCGGATGGCATGTTCATCGACTGTATAATGGTGATACATATCGAATTGCATCTGGGCGACGATCCGGCCAAAATCAGGAATAAACCGCCCTAAAACGCCGGTATTATTCATAATTTTCAAAATCGGGGCAGGATTATAAGGCAAGGTAAAAAGCGTTAAAAAAGCCGCATTACAAACAGGGTTATTCTGTAACGCCTCGTCAATCAGACGGGCATCGCGTCCGGCTTGGCGTAAAGTCAAAGGATGAATATCCAAACGATGACGATAGGCGACGGCAAAAAGGGTAATCAAAGCCGCCGGATTGTGGCGAAAGAAAAAATCATCATCAAGGACAATTTCGCCTTGAATAACGGGAAAACCATCAATCTGTTTTGAAGCCCCCGACCGCCTGCTTTTCGGCTTCAAATAATGGTTAACCTTCAAGGCATCAATGAAAAGCGCAGCCAGATTTCCGACCATCTTCGTGACCAGAAAATAGTGATGCATAAAGCGCTCGACAGCTGATTTCCCCGATTTCGAGCGATAGCCCATCTTTTCAGCCAGACTGCGCTGGACATCAAAATTCAATCTTTCTTCGGGGCGTTTAACTAAAATATGCAAATGACAGCGCACTGCCCATAGAAAATTTTCGCAGCGACGGAATCTTTTTGCCTCATGCCCCGCAATCAGATCGGCTTTTACCAAGGCGTAATCAGTCAAAATAGGCGAAGTCAGAACCGTATGACGGGCTTCTTTTTCCAAATACAAATATTTGGCGATCCAGAACAGGCTTTGCAGATCCCGCAATCCGCCCTTGCCTTCTTTCAAATGCGGTTCAACCAGATAGCGGCTGTCGCCACGGGCCAAATGCCGCTCATCCCATTCCAATAATTTGGCAGCAACAAAGTCACGCCCCGAACCCGCAACCACCTTTTGGATAAAACGGGTCGAAGCCTCTTCAAACAACGCCTTATCACCGACCAGATAGCGACTTTCTAAAAGAGCTGTTCTGATCGTGATATCTTTTTTCGCCATTTTTACCATATCGCTTAAACTGCGATGGGATTGGCTAACCCGTAAACCGACATCCCAAAGCAAGGATATCAAGGATTCAATCAATTTTTTTTGAGCTTTGCGGGGTGATCGTCGGGATAAAAAGGCGATATCCACATCGGAATGCAGTGCCATCTCACCTCTGCCATATCCGCCCACCGCTAAAATAACCAGATTATCGGTCGCTTTTTCGTCATCGCCGACCATGGCATACAAGGCCAACTGAATAATCTGATCGGTAAGATAGGCATAACTCAAAGCCGCAATTCGGCCTTGATGCGGGCGGCGGGTCAAAGCCTCGGCAATAACCTCCCGTCCTTTTAAAACGGTCTGTTTTAATACAAGGCTGACAGCACGGTATTCCGAAACCGGATCACCGGCTGCCACCTTTTTAATCGAAGCGATTTCTTCTTTTATGGCCGGATAATCAATAATCTGTGGCTGGGAAGCCAAGGATAAAAAAGATACCGGCATAAAATTTCCTCACTTATTTCAGATCGGGCGGGGTGGCCTCCTCCAACAATAAGGCAATTGCTTCATCAACCGAAAGAATAATCTGGTCGCGGCTGCCCAATTTTCTGATAGCCACTTTGCCTTCTTCGGCTTCGCGTTTACCGACCACCAAAATATTCGGCACTTTGGTCAGACTATGTTCGCGAATCTTGTAGTTGATTTTTTCGTTACGAATGTCGGAAACGACCCGCAAACCGGCAGCTTTCATCTTTTCAACAACCGATTCAGCAAAGCTGTCTGCTTCTGAAACAATGGTTGCCACAACGGCTTGAACCGGTGCCATCCACAGTGGGAAACGTCCGGCATGATGCTCGATCAAAATACCGATAAAGCGTTCAAAGGTGCCGATAATCGCACGATGAAGCATAACAGGCCGTTTGCGGCTACCATCTTCGGCGACATAGCTGGCATCCAGTCTTTCCGGCAGAACATAATCAAGCTGCAAGGTGCCGCATTGCCATGTCCGGCCAATTGCATCCGTCAAATGGAATTCGAGTTTCGGGCCATAAAAAGCGCCCTCACCCGGCAATTCTTCATAATCGGTAATACCGACCTGTTCCAAAGCCGAGCGCAGACCATTTTCAGCATTATCCCATAATTCATCATCACCGGCACGCAATTCAGGCCGCAAGGATAATTTCACAGCATAGCTGGTAAAGCCCAAATCGCGATAAATTGAATCCAACAGATTCACAAAATCTTTGGTTTCGGTAACGATTTGTTCGGCGGTGCAGAAGATATGGGCATCATCTTGGGTCAACTGACGAACCCGCATCAAACCATGTAAAGCGCCATGGGCTTCATTGCGATGACAGCAACCAAATTCCAGCATTCTTAAAGGCAGTTCGCGATAGGAACGAATACCCTGTTTAAAAATCTGGATATGAGCAGGGCAGTTCATCGGCTTCAAAGCCATCAGATTACCCTTACCCGACAATACCGGCTTATCTGGATCGGTGCTTGGGATTTCGTCAGGAACGACGAACATATTCTCGCGGAATTTGCCCCAATGTCCAGAAGCCTCCCACAAAGCCGCATCCATCAATTGCGGCGTTTTCACTTCTTTATAATTGGCATTCTTCATGCGACGACGAAGATAGGCTTCCAACTGTAACCAGATGGTATAGCCATTCGGATGCCAGAAAACCGAACCTTGGGCTTCCTGCTGTAAATGGAATAAATCCATTTCCTGACCCAAACGACGATGATCGCGTTTCTGGGCTTCTTCCAGTCTTTCGAGATGCACTTTCAGCTGCTTGGCGTTTAACCAACCGGTGCCGTAAATACGGCTCAACATGGCATTATTCTGGTCACCACGCCAATAGGCACCCGAAACACGGGTCAGCTTAAAGGCCTTTGGATCAAGTTTTCCGGTAGAAGGCAGATGAGGCCCCCGACACATATCGAACCACTCTCCGGCGCGATAGATAGTCAGCTCCTGCCCTTCCGGTAATTCTTTTGCCCATTCGGCCTTGAATTTTTCGCCCTGCGATTCCCAAAGGGAAATCAGCTTGTCCCGTTCCCAAACTTCACGCACCAATGCATTATTCTGGGCGATAATTTTCCGCATTTCGGCTTCGATCAGCGGCAAATCTTCTTCGGTGAAAGGCCGATCTTTCGGCGCAAAATCATAATAGAAGCCGTCATCTGTCACTGGACCAAAAGTAATTTGGGTTCCGGGGAATAATTTCTGGACAGCTTCTGCCAAAATATGGGCATAATCATGCCGCACCAGTTCCAGCGCCTCGGCTTCATTTTCGGCCGTAATGATTTCCAACCGGCCATCTTCCAAAAGCGGCTGAGAAAGATCTATCATCTGACCATTAAAACGGGCGGCCAAAGCCTTTTTGGCAAGGGATGTAGAAATAGAGGCGGCGATCTGGGTGGTAGTAGTGCCCTGCAGAACCTCGCGCTCCGAATTGTCAATAAGCGTGATCCTGATCTTCTCAGCCATTCTCGTCTTTCTTTTATTTCAAAGATGTTAATATCGAAGCGGCAAAACCGCTTCAGAGGCTTATGCGCGGTCTTACCCTTATGTTGCAACCTCTGATCTGCGCTAATGATACATTATATCATCAATAGCAAGCCCACAGGATTCTAGCAGTTAAGATAGACCCCTTCTAAAAAAAGCGTTAAAGATATTAGCTTTATAAATCCAGTAAGTAAGCTGGCGTTATTTCAGAACTGACAGTTTTTTAAAGTAGGCTTATTACGACGATGACAAGTGCTTTTATCAAATCGGCTCATGGGAAACAGTTATCCTATCATAAATTGGAAGGATCAGGCCCCACCATCGTCTTCCTACCGGGCTATATGTCCGATATGCACGGTTCCAAAGCCATCGCCCTCGGCGCATGGGCGGCTGAAAAGAAACGTTCCTGCCTGCGCTTTGACTATTCCGGCTGCGGCGAAAGCGAAGGCGATTTTCAAGACGGTACACTGACCGAATGGCTGGAAGACTGCCTGTCCGTCATTGACCAACTCACCGAAGGCCGTCTTATTCTGGTCGGCTCTTCTATGGGCGGCTGGCTGATGTTGTTGGCGGCACTTCGTCGCCCTGAACGGATTGCGGGATTGGTCGGCTTGGCTGCTGCGCCTGATTTCACGGAATGGGGTTTCTCTGAAAAGGAGAAGGCGATTATCGAACAACAGGGGAAATTAGTTATCCCTGTTGATGATGCCGGTAATGAAGTCTTTGTCACCCGCGCCTTTTGGGAAAGTGGTCAAAAAAATCTACTCATGACCCAAAAAATCGACATTCAATGCCCTGTCCGTCTTATCCAAGGCCAAAAGGATACAGAAGTGCCATGGCAAAATGCCTTGATGCTTTCTGAAAAACTGGCCTCTGATAATATTCGCGTCACGATGGTCAAAGATGCCGATCATAGACTGTCACGTTCTTCGGATATTCATCTGATTATCAATACTCTGTCCGAATTATTGGCCGAAATTCCCGCCTGATATTTCCCGATAAAAAGCAGGTATCATGATCCTTTCTCTTTTTGCTTTACTCGCTGCCACTGACCAGATGGCTCCACCGGCTGCCAATAGCGCACCGGTTGAAGCTGCCTCGGAAATCCCGTCGCTTTCTTTGCCCAAATCACCGGTTTTTCTGGCAACAGGCCCCCGAGAAAGCACCCCCAAACTGACCAATTCTCCCAAAGAAACCACGACATCAGCCCCTTCGGGAGCGGCAAAAAACGTAAAAAAAAACAGCCGTGATCGAAAAAAAGAAAAACAAGATAACGAGACCCTAAAGGTCATTGTGCCAAATGCCAGCTTGAAACAACGCTATGACCAATGCGTTAATATGATTGACCGCGACCCCGAACAGGCCGCCGAAATCGCTAATACATGGCGTTTAAGTGCAGGAGGTGTGCTAGCCAACCAATGTTTGGGCATGGCCTATGTCGCCCTTGGTCGGTATTCTGCGGGGGTTGATTCCTTTGAACAGGCCGCAAGGGAATCCGATCTTGAACATGATGGCCGCTCTGCCATTTTCTGGTCACAAGCGGGAAATGCCGCCTTGGCTAATCAGGACCCGGGGGCGGCGCGCAATGCTTTCGATCATGCGCTGATGTCACCGGTTATGCCGGATAAAATGCGGGGCAATACCCTATCCGACCGCGCCCGCGCAGATGTTGCGGTGGGCGACTATGCCATTGCCCGACAGGATATCGACAAAGCTCTCAAGCTTATTCCGAAAGATGCCACCGCATGGCTCATGTCAGCTACTTTGGCACGGCATCAAGGGGATTTGACCCGTGCCAAAAATGATATTACCGAGGCAGAAAAATTCGCGCCACTTGATACCCATGTTTCTTTTGAAAAAGGCCTGATTTACGCCCTTTCTGGCGATAAAGAGACAGCAAAATCAGCATGGGAAAGAACTATTCGAGCCAATCCCTCCGCCGAAATTGCTGAGGTCGCGCGCAAGGCACTTTCTGAAATAGATGATATGCCAGCCAATGCCGCAACAGAACCAAAATCGACAGCGCCCAAAGCACCCTAAAATTTTTGAGACGAAAGCGCCTTTTTCTGCCAAAATCTTAAAAATAAAAGCAATAAGCGGTGATAGGATAAAAAAACAAAGAGAATGCAGATAAGGCAGCCTTTTTCTGTATTTTTTTCTATAAAAGAGAATGGTTGCAGTCATTTTGCAAAAGCCGGTATTTTACAGGCCAAGGTAGAATCTGTTCTGAAAGGCATGAGCGATGCGTTATATTCATACGATGATCAGGGTTTCCGATCCTGATGAAACTATTCGTTTTTTCAGTTTTCTTGGACTTGAGGAAGTAGGACGGGTCAATAATAACGAAGGCCGCTTTACGCTCATCTATCTGGCTGTGCCGAATGACAATGTTCAGGTCGAATTGACGTGGAATTGGGATGAAAAAGGCTATGAAGGCGGCCGCAACTTTGGGCATCTCGCTTTTGAAGTCGATAATATCTACGACAGCTGCCAAAAACTGATTGACGGTGGTTATGTCATCAACCGTCCGCCTCGTGATGGATGGATGGCTTTTGTCAGAACGCCGGATCAAATCTCAATCGAGTTATTGCAGGCCGGTGACAAGCTGGAACCGATAGAGCCTTGGAAATCCATGCCGAATACGGGTAGCTGGTAGAAGCAGCCCTATCGTCATTTTTCCGAAAAAGGACATCTGAAATGACTATCGAAATAGTGGCGGTGCCAGCCTTTGAAACCAATTATATTTGGCTACTTCACGACAAAGTCAGCGATAAAACTGTAGTGGTTGATCCGGGACAGGCTGAACCCGTCTTGGATTTTATTCAGAAAAAAGGCTGGGAAGTAACCCAGATATGGAACACCCATTGGCATAATGACCATACCGGCGGCAATGAAGTCATCAAGGCTGAAACCGGTTGCGATGTCATCGGGCCTTCTCATGAAAGCCACCCGATACCGGCTATTGATATCAAGGTCGATGAAGGCGATGAAATCGGATTAGGTAGTCTTGTTGCCAAAGTTATGGCGATTCCAGCTCATACCCTCGGCCATGTCGCCTATTATATTCCCGATCATCATGTTCTTTTCTGCGGTGACACCCTTTTTGCAATGGGCTGCGGCCGGATTTTTGAAGGAACGGCTGAACAAATGTGGCAGGCGTTACAACGCTTTGCGGCTCTGCCTCCCGAAACAAAGGTCTATTGCGGCCATGAATATACGCAGGATAACGGCCATTTCGCGCTGACTGTTGATCCTGATAATCAGGCCTTGCAAAAACGGGTCAAAGAAGTCGATCTTCTCCGCGCTCAAGGTAAAATCACTCTGCCAACAACTATTGCTCTCGAAAAAGCCACCAATCCTTTTATGAGAGCAAAAAATCCCGAAGAATTGGCTAAACTCCGCAAGGCCAAAGATATTTTCTAAAATATCCTTTTTCCTCTTTTCGACCCAAGGAAATAGCGTGACCACAGATAAAGCGAAAAAGACAGCCCTTCTTCTGATTGAATATCAGAACGACTTTGCCAATCCCAATGGCGTTTTTTATGAAGCTGTCAAACCCGTGATGGATGCCAGCGGCATGTTGGAAAACACACAGGATCTGGTCGCAAAAGCGCGGGCTTTGGGCGTGCATATTCTTTTCTGCCCGATAACCTTCACCGCTGATTATCATGAAATGAATCCCCAGACCCATGGCATCCTGAAAGCTATCCTTGAAAAACAGGCTTTTCAGCAAGGCTCTTGGGGGGCTGAAATCATCGAACAGCTTCCGGTAAAAGAAACGGATATCGTTATCGAAGGCAAGCGAGGATTATCGGGTTTCTACAGCACGAATCTCGATTTCATCTTGCGCCAACTCAAAATTGAAACCCTTGCGGTCGCTGGATTCCTGACCAATTGCTGTGTCGAAGCAACCTTGCGGACAGGCTATGAAAAAGGCTTCGATACAGTCGCCTTGACCGATTGCACCGCCGCCACCAGTGCGGAAGAACAGCAATTTTCGGTCACTAAAAACTTCCCCATGTTCTCCCGCCCCCTGCCCTATCAGGATTTCCTAACCGAACTAACCAGCGGAAACCGGACAGACACTTCGGGAGGTGGCTATGCCGGATAAGGCAGCATCAACAAGAAAAGACAGCTTACTGGAAGCGCTTATTCCCGCGCTTTTCAATAAAGCCCTCAGCCTCAGTAAAGCCGGACGGACAGAAGAAGCCTTGGTGGTCTATGCCGATCTTGATGATCGTCTCAAGGATGCTACCGAACCCCAATGGCAACTTTATGGGGCAATGACACTTGCCAATCAGGCTAGCTGTTTTCGGATATTACAAAATCCCCAAGCTGAAATAGCGACCCATGATCGTTTGATAGAACGCTTCGGGAATTTGCCAGATACCGAACTTCAAATCTATGTCGGGAAAAGCCTCTTCGACAAGGCCGTCTTGCTCAGCAATGCCGAAAAATATCAGGATGCTATCGACAGCTATGATGCCCTCATCCAACATTTTTCGGAAAACCCCTTGCCTTTGTTACAATCGGGGGTAGCCAAGGCTTTATTTAATAAAGCCAGCTTGTTCAGCAAGATGAATGAGACAGAGAAATCTATCGCCTGTTGCGATGATTTGCTGACCCGTTTTGCCGATAACAAAGATCCGAATATCGAAAAAATTGTTGCCAATACCCTGCTCAACAAGGCGGGTTGTATTAAAAAACTAGGGCAGCATGACCGGATGATTGCTGCCTATGATTGTTTCCTGAATCGTTTTTCCGATAGCAAAGAAGACGATATACAGCTTTGCCTTGCCTTGGTGTCGATCAAGAAAGCCGAAGCCCTTAAAAATAATGACCAACTGGAAGAGGCTTTTTCAATCTATGAAAGCCTTATTCATCGCTTTGAAAAAGATGAAAGCGATGAAATGGCGTTCCAACTGGCCAAAGCCTATATCAATGCCGCCGATATTCTCTGTCGCCTGCAACGGCGGGCAGATGAAAATAATCTTTACACCGCCTTTATCACTCGTTTTCTTTCCACCAAGGAGCCCAGCCTCCAAATTGCGGTCGCCACAGCTTTAATTAAAAAGGCAACCAATCTCGTCGCCAAAGGACAGGTGAAAGAAGCGATTGATTGTTACGATCTCGTCTTAAATTCGCTGGATGACAGCGAAAATCAGGAATTAAAAAAATACCATATCTTGGCGGAAAAAGAGAAAAATAGCCTCGAAACTGTGTAACCCAATCGATAAAAGGCGCTTATCCTTGCGCCTTTTATTACCTCTCGCGATCTCAATTTTCATAAGACAAAAGGCAAATTCTCCGATCTTTCGGATAGCGTCTTTTTTCTATGGCCTTTATAGCCCTAGACTTCCTGTCTTATTTCATTTTCAAAAGCGACGGCAAAAGCAGCATGAATAGCATAATCGAACAAGCGAAAAGCCAATTTGAAAGCCTGATGGAACCCTCCACAGAGCAAGATAACGAAACCCGTTTAAAGAGCTATGACGAATGGCTGGCATCTTTTTCCAAAGAGCAGGCAAAAGATTTACAGATTTACATCGCCATGATGCTCGCCAGCAAAGCCAGTTGCTTGGCTGCCATGAATCGAATTGATGATGCGCTTACCGCCTATGATGCCTTGATAAGCCGCTTCATCGAAGCCGAAGATATCAATTTACAGATTTTCGCTGGAAAAGCGCTGTTCGACAAGGCGGTCACGCTTCGCAAAGCCAAACGGAATGAAGAAGTTCATCCCGTTTATGATGAATTAATCACCCGTTTCCGCGATAGTCAGGAAGCCGAATTACAGATTTGTGTTGCCAAGGCTTTGTTTAACAAAGCAGGCAATCTGGATGCCGTCGAAAAAGACGAAGAAGCGCTTAGCAGCTATAACGAACTTATTTCCCTGTTCTCGGGCAGCGAAACGCCCGAATTGCGGAATAATGTCGCCAAAGCGTTATTCTATAAAGCGGTTACCTTAAAAAAACTGGAACGGACAGAAGAAGAAATCGCCTGTTACGACCAGTTAATCAGCCTCTTTTCGGATGTTGATGATAAAGAAGTTCAAAACGGCATTGCCAAGGCCTTATTCAACAAAGCCGCCGCCCTTTATCACCTCAATCAGACCGATGAAGCGATTGCCGTTTATGACGCGCTTATTCAGCGTTTCATCGACACCGAAGACGATGCCACCGCTAAAATCGTCGCCAACAGCTTTTTTGAAAAAACTGGCCTGTTAAGCGAGCAAGGCCGCGTCGAAGAAGAAATTGACGGCTATAATCGCTTTCTTGCTCGTTTTTCGGATTCACAAGATCCGTCTATCCATATCATGATTGCCACGGCCTTGATCAATAAAGCGATCAGCTTGGCACAGGCAGGACAGGATGCGGAAGCGCTTGCCAGCTATGACGATCTCCTTGGCCGTTTTGGCGACAGCGAAGATCCCAATCTGCAACTTTATGTCGCGCGGGCATTATTCAGCAAAGGCAGTCATCTCGGCGATCATGGTAATCCCGAAGCCGCCCTTCCGGTTTATGACGATTTCCTGACCCGTTTTTCCAAAACAGAAAATGGCGGATTACAGATCGGGGTTGCCACAACCTATCTTAAAAAGGCTATTTATCTAATCAGCCTTGGTCGCCTTGATGAGGCCGAGGCCAGCTATAATCATCTGATTAACGATATGGATGCAGAAAAAAATGTAACGCTGCGCCAATATATCGCGATGGCACAGCAGGGCAAAAGCGAGCTTGAAAAACAGCGCGCCTAACGCCCGCTTTCACTGAAAAAAAAGAAGCTCTGTTTCGGCAGAGCTTCTTTTCTAACTATAAAAGATTATACCGGATTAGCGGATATTCTGGAATATTTGCTTTAACTGCATCGCAGGCGTCATCGCGCCTTTGACTTTAACCCGTCCGGTCATAAAGGCCGTCATCGGATTAAGCTGACCATTCGCCAAAGCCTTAAAATCACCCCAACTAAGGCTGATTACGCTATCGGCTTCTCCGTCATCCCGTTCCACTTTGCGACTGATACCATCCAACAGGATGGTGCCTTCTTCTCCAAAGTCGAATTTGATTTTGGAACCGGCAACATAGGCATCACTTTTGATGACTTTGGCGATGAACTGATCCTGCGTAAAATCCAAAATATATTCCTTCGATGCTGTTTATCCGGCCTCAACCTTATTTTGCCAATAATGGGTCGAGCTTACCTTCACTGTTCAATTTGACCAGATCATCACAGCCACCGATATGCTTGTCATCAATAAAGATCTGCGGAACGGTTCGGCCACCGGAACGCTTAATCATTTCGGTTCTTTTAGCGCTGTCATCCGTGACGTCATATTCGTCAAAACTCACGCCTTTTTCGGCGAACAGAGCTTTTGCCCGTTTGCAATAGGGGCAAACTCGCGTGGTATAAATTTCGATATGCGCCATGAATACTCTCCCAATGAATGAAGCGAAGGCCGCGTCATCTCCAATCCTAAGATAGGAGAAAACCGACTAAATGTTACTGGCACCAAGCTACTATTTTACCCAGAACAGATAAAATAAAATATTGAGATCATAGTGATGCAATGAATTACAGGAACCCAATAACCCTCATCCTCACATCAAATTGATACCAAACAGCAAAACATTCGGTTCTGGCCGAACAATCTGCAAATCGCCATTTCTCTCTTTGATAAGGGTATAGATAAGCCATGCCGCCACCAAACGCGGCGTTAATTGATCTTGCGGGGTTTTCCCTAACAAGGTTGCTTCAATCTGCTCATCAAAGACCAAACGCCGCCCTTCTGCCCGAATAACAATTTCATTGCCTTCGGCTCCAATATCGAGATTACCGCCTCGCACCAAAGCATCAGACGCAATCAAAGACAGATTCAGCAGAATACGAACCGCTTGTTTTTCCATAACCGGATCATCAACCATCCATCCCAACTGGATGCGATGGTCAAAACCGAATAATCCGGCAATAGCCTCACGAATTTCCTCAGTGTCCACAGATTCAGAAAAGCCTCCGCCCTGCCCAAAGGCCAATCGGAAAAATTTCAGCTTACTCGCTGAAACCTTGGCACTTTCAGAAAGGAGGTCAATACAACGCGCCCGCATTTCAGGGTCATGTTCGTCGGCCAACAATTCGATGCCGTTATTCATGGCACTGACAGGACTTAAGAGATCATGACAAAGCCGTGAGCAGAGCAAGCTTGCCAGATTGATAGCTGTCATGGTCATAAAGTCAAAGATCCTTCAAACTGACATTTTAATAAGGTTATCTTATTTAAATAGAATAAGTTAAAGCTATAGTAAAAAGACTTACCACAAGCTGTCATTTATTATTTTCAGGCATATTTACTCGACAACAAGTCGGCAAGGATGAAATATGCCTTCAACCACCCCGTTTTTACCGGCATACCATCCTTCTATTTTATTGGAAGCCGCAATCAACCAATATTGCCCATCATGTGCCAAAGCTGCATCCCAATGAGACGGACGACAATTACCCGATGGATGGGAATGATAATGGCCAATGACCTTTAAACCCCGCTCTCGCGCTTCTCGATGGGAACGGATCAGATCCGCTTCTTCCATTTCAAAAAAACGCTCTGGATGGGCGGCTTTATTTTCCATCGGCCTGATTTCGGTCACAGAATTCGCTTTACCGATTAAAAGGCCGCATATTTCCTTATCAGGACAGGCCGAAGCCGCCTGTAAAATCGTTTCAACAAAAGACGAAGCGATAAAAAATTTCACGCTTTCCTTGTCAGAAAGCGGAATTCCATTAGTGAAAGCCATAAAGAACACCATGGCAAATCATCGGAACAAATCCAAGGGAGCTTGATAGAAAAGCAATGCCGACAGAACAAGTGACGTTAACAGAAGAAATGATCGGCTGGCGCTTGGATCGGGCTTTGGCCAGTTTGATAACCCGCCTTTCGCGGGAAAGACTAAAAAACCTGATTTCCTCCGGCTGTGTTAGTAACAGCCAAGGGGCATTGGTGCGCGATCCGGCTTTCAAGATCAAAAGCCTTGATTGCTTTACCGTTGATATCCCCCTTCCCCGTCCGGCACATAACGAACCGCAAGACATCCCACTGGAAATTGTTTTCGAAGATGAGCATCTGCTAGTTGTCAATAAACCAGCCGGCATGGTGGTGCATCCTGCGGCCGGTAATTATGATAATACCTTGGTGAATGCTCTGCTTTATCATTGCGCCGGAAAATTATCCGGCATTGGCGGCGTGGCAAGACCGGGTATTGTCCATCGCATTGATAAGGACACCAGCGGTCTGTTGGTGGTAGCCAAAACCGATCCCGCGCATGCAGGCCTTGCAGCACAATTTGCCGACCATTCGATTAACCGCCGTTATCGGGCGATTGTTGACGGCCATCCCAGCCTCCAAGGCCATGTTGATGCACCTCTGGCTCGCTCTTCCGTCAATCGCCAAAAAATGGCGATCGTCTCTGATGGACGCGGCAAACGGGCGGTGACCCATTATCGCATGATTACGCCTTTAAAAAATGCCTCTCTTATAGAATGTCGCCTTGAAACGGGGCGGACGCATCAAGTCAGGGTGCATATGTCCTCTATCGGCCATTCTTTATTGGGTGATCCGGTTTATGGACGGAGCAAAAAGGCGCATCATGCGTTATTACAATCGTTGGCTTTTCAAAGGCAGGCTCTACATGCTGCCCATCTGGGTTTTATTCACCCGATTTCAGGTAAACAGGTGGACTTTGATGCGGAAATGCCCCAAGATATGCAGCTTTTATTCAAGATGCTTATGATAAGCAATCGTAACTAAACAGCCAACTATTCGTAGGTAGCAAATTTGGGAAGACGGGAGAAAGATCAAAATGGCCACCAGTAGCACCCTTCCGGCAGTGGTTCCTGCATTGGGCGGTGACCAGAGTCTTAACCATTACTTGGCCGATATCCGCAAATTTCCGATTTTAAAACCGGAAGAAGAATATATGCTGGCTAAACGCTTTCAGGAACACCAAGATCCGAAAGCAGCCAGCCGTCTGGTAACCTCCCATTTACGTCTGGTTGCCAAAATCGCGATGGGATATCGCGGCTATGGCCTGCCTGTTTCCGAATTGATTTCAGAAGGCAATA
Source organism: Zymomonas mobilis subsp. mobilis ATCC 10988 (assembly GCF_000175255.2). NCBI lineage: Bacteria > Pseudomonadati > Pseudomonadota > Alphaproteobacteria > Sphingomonadales > Zymomonadaceae > Zymomonas > Zymomonas mobilis. Next base: position 625,863 of record NC_017262.1, read on the forward strand.
TCGGCCTGATGCAGGGTGTCAAAAAATTTGACCCCGAACGCGGTTTTCGCCTCGCGACCTATGCCATCTGGTGGATAAAGGCTTCTATTCAGGAATATATCCTGCGGTCTTGGAGTCTCGTTAAAATGGGAACTACCGCCGCACAAAAGAAGCTGTTCTTCAATCTCCGGCGTTTAAAGAGCAATATGAATGCCTTTGAAGACGGGGATTTAAAACCGGATGAAGTCGACTCCATTGCGACCAATCTCGGGGTCAGCAATGAAGAAGTTGTCAATATGAACCGCCGCATGGCGATGGGTGGCGACAGCTCGCTCAATATCACGATGCGGGAAGACGGCGAAGGCCAGATGCAAGACTGGCTGGTTGATCAGGAACCGCTACAAGACCAACAGATCGAAGAGGAAGAAGAAAGCCTCGTTCGTCATAAATTGTTGATCGAAGCGATGGATAAACTGAACGACCGTGAAAAACATATTCTGACAGAAAGACGATTAAGCGATAACCCGAAAACACTGGAAGAATTAAGTCAGGTCTATGGGGTCAGCCGCGAACGTGTCCGGCAAATCGAGGTGAGAGCCTTCGATAAATTGCAAAAGGCGATCATGGAACTCGCCGGAGACAGAAAGCTGTTACCCGCTATGGCATAGGCGTTTTTCGCCGCTATTGGTCATCGCATTAAAAAACGCCCGGCCTCACGGTGGGGCGTTTTTATTTTATAGAAAAGAATTTCCTGACACACTGATAGTAAAGTTTAATTGTCAGACCGTTCGCGCCTTCCTTATAAAAGAAAAGACGCGCCCTACATATAAATGAACAGATTATTCTGCCTAGACAATCATTTTTAAGGACAGGAAAAATGGCAAAAATCAATACTATTTTGGAAGCGATCGGGAATACGCCTCATCTGCGTCTCAATAAGCTGTTTCCTGACCATGAAGTATGGATAAAAGTCGAAAAGAGTAATCCCGGCGGCTCAATCAAAGACCGTATCGCCCTCGCGATGATCGAAGATGCCGAAAAAAGCGGCAAATTGAAAAAAGGGGGCGTGATTATCGAACCGACCAGCGGGAATACCGGAATCGGTCTCGCTATGGTCGCCGCGGTCAAAGGCTATAAATTGATTTTGGTTATGCCTGAATCAATGTCGATTGAAAGACGGCGTTTGATGCTGGCCTATGGTGCCGAATTTGACCTAACACCGAAAGAAAAAGGCATGGCTGGTGCTATCGAGCGCGCCCGCCAATTGGCAGAAGAAACAGAAGGTGCTTGGATTCCCCAGCAATTTGAAAATCCAGCTAATATCAATATCCATGCCACCACAACAGGGCAGGAAATCTTGAAAGATTTCGCCGATACACCGATTGATGCCCTTGTCAGCGGCGTCGGCACTGGCGGCCACCTAACTGGCATCGGTGAAAGCCTCCGTAAAAAATGGCCGGATATTCAAATTTTCGCGGTTGAACCGGCGACTTCTCCGGTTTTGGCAGGCGGCAAACCGGGCGCACATGCTATTCAGGGCATTGGTGCTGGTTTCGTGCCGAAAAATTTACATCGCAATATTCTAAATGGCATCGTTGAAATCGAGAATGACGAAGCCAAAAAATGGGCATTGCGCGCCGCGAAAGAAGAAGGTCTGTTGGTCGGCATTTCAACGGGGGCAACGCTGGCCGCCATTGCCAAGAAAATCAAAGAATTACCGGCAAATAGCCGTATTCTCGGTGTTAATTATGATACCGGTGAAAGATATCTGTCGGTGCCGGATTTCTTACCGGAAGCCTGATACAGCCCCACTTCACACCATGCTATCGGGATTGTCTTTTAAGAAGGGCAATTCCCGATACGGCGAACATCCGCTTTAAAGGCAAAAGGCATCCGCCCCGCAACGCCTTGACTATCAATGCGGGCGCTATGCCCATTATCAACATGGATAGTGGTGCGCGCCCATCCGGCCTCGCCACAACGATATTCCATAGTTGCCATATCCGGCTTGTTATCGACCACCAACGCATCACATTGGCCTGACGGAATGGCACTATGCATCAACTGATGTGGATTACCGAGACAGACATCCGTCATGCCTTTCGGAAGCACAGAAATCCGCCATTCTCCACTTTCCAGCGAAGACAAAGCCATCGGTGTTGGTAAAGGGGGACTGGCGACAAGAGGCGACGCGACAGAAAGAACAGTGACGCATAATAACTTGCGAAGGGTCGAGCGTTTTACTCTAAAAACAGCCATATTTTTTCCGTCACTGAAGATAATTATTTTGCCGTTTTGTACAAAAAAACGATAAAATTGTTAATAAAACAAATATTATTTAGTGTTAAAGCGCGAGAAGGGATCATTTGATCTCTTCATTGGGATCAACACCCCATAGATTGCGGCTATTGATATAGCCCGTCTGACCACGAATGTTAAATAGACACCAATTCTCACGACATTTTGAAACACGACCAATCACACCATTTTCAGCCCGCCAGATAACGGACGCCGTTGCCGAAGGCTCTGCATATAAATTTTGGATACCAACACCATTCAAAATCGCGGTGCGCCTGTCAGAAAGTAAGGCCGAGGCAATCCATCCAGTTGCCCCGTCAATATCTTCCACTTTTCTCCAATTTTCATGACGGGCAACCACTTTTACAGGCAAATCAGGCCGCTGGTAATGCCAAATCGCGGGATAATTCGCTCCGGGGCCACTCCGCATAAAGGCTTCACTGGCACTAATCGAAGCCCAATAAGGCAGCGTTGTATGAATAACGGCGGCTGAAAGCGGCGATATAATAAAAAAAACGGGACAAAGACAAAAAATAAAAAATTGGGCGACAGCACAGAATAATTTTCTTTTCCCTGACTGAAATACACGCACCATCATATCTGCCTAAGCCTAGCTGTTGTTCAGAATATCACTTGATAACCAAGACTATTCTTCAAATGGAACCGGAATAAACTGATAAAAAAAGAACGTCATCCGCCGAACAGGGCGTTATCCTTTTATTACCTCTAGATATAAAGCCCCAAAATCACGCGTTCATTTCATCAGTCACGCTCTATATAGAGAAAAAATACCAAAATGAGAAAGCCTTAACATCTCTTATTCGCCATAAAAAAGGCTTCCCTTATCGAATTTATGCTGCTACAGAGCCTCTTCCACATCGATTTGATTGATGACGATCGCATTTCTAAGCGGGAGAGGTGGTCGAGTGGTTTAAGGCAACGGTCTTGAAAACCGTCGTGCGTGGAAGCGTACCGTGGGTTCGAATCCCACCCTCTCCGCCAATCTTTATTATTCGTATTTAAATATAAATTTTTGTTTATTAAAATGATTATTGCCATCTTGATAGTAATTTTTCTATTAAGCTATCTATCTTTTGAAAAATTTATTTTATAAACAAAGATATTTCTATAATTTTTATAAAAGAATTAAAAATGAGGATACTTGTTGATAGTTTAAATTTATCTTTACCATTCGGTACAGGGATTACTACCTATACAAATAATTTTATTACAAACTCCGTGGAATGCGGCCATGAGATAGATATTCTTCTTGGAAATAATACTTCTCATTTTGGCAATTGCTCTTCTCTGAATGAAATTTTATTTTTTAGTAATAAAAAAAAATCTACACTAGGCCCTATACAAAGATTTTATAGGGAAATTAAAACGTGCTTTGCTCCCAGAGTAAACGAAATTTCTTTTGTCAGAAGTCAAAATGACCTCCCTATTAATCATGCATGGCACATAAGACAGCTTTACAGAAGTGCAATGGCAGCCTTTAAACATTTCGGTCGATTTACTGAGTTAGATATCCCAGGAATTGATATTGCACATTGGACATCTGCTATGCCAATCTGTATTCGCAATGCTATTAACGTATACACAATTCATGATATTGTTCCTTTATTGTACCCAGAATTTGTTTTAAATAATCATTTACTTTATAAAAAATTAATTTTTTCTATAGATAAAAAATCTGATTTTATATTAACAGTTTCTGAAAATTCAAGAAAAGATATAATATCGATACTAGGGTGTGATAATAGTAAAGTAATAAATACTTATCAATCAATTGAAAATGGCTTTTGGAATAAACCATTTAAAAATGGAAAAGAAATTCCTGAAGGCTTAGAAGAAAAAAAATATTTTTTATTTTTTGGTGCAGTAGAGCCTAAAAAAAATATTGCTAGAATTATTGCTGCTCATAAAGAAAGTAAAACTAAACTACCATTAGTTCTTGTTGTTTCACAAGGGTGGGGATGTGATGATGTATGGGAAGAAATAAATAATTACTCTAATGATGGATCAAGGCGTTGTATTGTAATCAAATATTTACAACGAGATGATTTAATTAACATAATTTCGCATGCTAAAGCGCTCATTTTTCCTTCTTTATATGAAGGCTTTGGTTTACCAGCTCTCGAAGCTATGGCATTGGGAACCCCCGTGGTTGGGTCAACAGAAGGCAGTCTTCCAGAAATTATTGGCCAAGCTGGAATATTAGTAAATCCTTTAAGTGTCGAAGAATTGAAAAATGCTATAATACAGCTAGAATATAATCCAGAACTCACAAAAAAACTTATACAAGCAGGGAAAGATCGTGCGATCTTTTTCTCTAATAGCGCTTATTGTAAGCGTTTGTCTTCTGCCTTAGACCTTTGCAGTGCGAAATTACATAAATTAAAATAAAATAACATTAAAATTCAAAACTATTCATACAATAGAAAGGATTGTTTAATGCGCTATCTTGTCACTGGCGGCGCAGGTTTTGTTGGAAGCCATACTGTTTTGGCTCTTCTAGATGCTGGCCACGAAGTTGTTGTTCTTGATAATTTAAGTACTGGACACATCCAAGCTGTTCCTAAAAGTGTTGAATTTCATCATGTTGATTTACTAGACAAAACAGCCATAGCAAACGTAATCGCTAACCGTGCATGGGATGGAGTTTTTCATTTTGCGGCACTTTCTCAAGTCGCAGAAAGCATGAGAAAACCATTAAAATACTTTTACCATAATTATCTTACAGCTTTTAATCTTATTCAGACTTGTATTGAAAATAACATAAATAAGCTGGTATTCTCTTCTACAGCTGCATTATTCGGGGGAGAGAATAGAGTTGATCCAATCTCCGAAACTGATCTCATTCAGCCAGGATCGCCATATGGCGAGAGTAAATACATGATCGAACGGATTCTATATTGGGCTGATAGAATATATCATTTGCACAGTGCATGTTTACGATATTTTAATGCAGCTGGGGCAGATCACTTAGGGCGAGCTGGAGAAGATCATCGACCAGAAACACATCTTATTCCTTTAACAATAGATTCGGCTTTAGGACGGCGACCTACATTAAAATTATTCGGAACTGACTATCCAACCCGAGACGGATCTTGTATCCGCGATTATGTTCATGTTTCTGATCTTGCAAACGCCCATTTACGCGCAATTGATCAAATCAATGATCGGAGCGTTGTATATAACGTTGGGAATGGACAAGGATATTCTAATTTAGAAGTTATAGAGTCTGTCGAACGAGTAAGTGGTCAAAAAGTTTCATGGGAACCAGCCCCACGTCGACAAGGTGATCCTGCAGTATTAGTAGCAGATTCTACAGCTCTGCAAAAAGATACTGGCTGGATGACAAATTTTGGCAGTATCGACAAAATTGTTGAAACAGCCTTATTATGGCGTGAAAAACATCCACAAGGATATATTTAAGATAAATCTTATAATAAATTATAATAGTATTAATTTTTACAACAATTGATGGATTCTATTGTCATCAATAAAGGTATCTTTTAAAAATGAGCGATCTAAAAGAAAAATTAGATTTTTCAATATATCGAGATAAAAATACGCCTACATTGTTAGCGTATAAAGATTTAGAAAATTCTTTTATTACTTTTTACCAAAGAAATCTTCGACTAAAAAGTTCTCTTTCGTGGAAAATTACTTTCCCAATAAGAAGAATTCGTCAGTTTGTCTATCGCTGGAGAGATCGTTTCAGTAAATTATTTTTAGCCTTCCAGCATAATTGTATTATAATAGGTTGCAAAAAAAAAAGTTATCTCGCTTTCGTGGGCTAACTAAAATTGATTTAGCTTACCATAATTGGCGACAAAATAATCCATTGCCTCGGCTAAAAGACAAAGAGATTGTACCATTACGGATACTAGCCCTTCTTAGTCCAAATGTAATTCAATCTCCTGATTATTTTGATTGTATAGCTAGTTTACAGTCTCAGCGAGGTTGTACAGTTGAGACTGTATCTTTGCCTCTTTCTCAATTTTCTGTAGTTTCTGAACCATATGATGTCGTTTTTTGGATACGAATGGCAACGATTTTTGAAGAGGATTATGGACAAATTGCATATCAAAAATTATCTGAAGGATACAGTTTATTTTACGCAGACCATGATACAAAGCTTAGCTCTATTCTGCATGAATGCCCATTTTTTAAACCTGATTTTTCTCCAGAACTTCTTAATACGGTAGATTATCTTGCAGCAGGTTGCGCCTTTAGGCCTTATTGGATGGACGGCCAAATTAACATAGATGATAATTTCATTTACGAAAAAATTAAGCATTTATCTCGCGCTAAAGTTAAACATTTACCATTATGCCTAAGTCACCTTACCTGCCCCAACACAGATCAATTTTTTCCACCACAATCTCCAATTAAGTTTTCAATAAATGAATTTATAAAAGACAAAAAAATTACTATTATTATACCTACTGCTTTTTATGGATCTTATTTGAAAAATCTATTGAAGAGTCTGCATTTAACAACAAAAGAATTTTCTAATAAAATAGAAATTGTAATCATCACCAATTGTAGTCCATCGAAATCTGAAGAATTTTTGAAAAATTGCCCGATACGACATAAAGTAATTTATTATAAAAATGATTTTAATTACTCTGGTGTTAATAATAAAGCCGTTCGTGAAACTGATGGCGAAATACTAATTTTTCTTAATGATGACATTGAATTACAGGATTCTCATTGGCTTCCCGATATGCTTATGCTTCTTCAGCGGCCAAAATCTGGAGCAGTAGGAAGTTTACTACGTTATCCTGATAACACTATACAACATGCAGGATGCCTAATTGGTATGAATGGAGGAGTCGGGCATATCGGTGTCGGACTTCCCGTAGATTCAAATACTTACCATGGAATTATAACAGCCCAAAGAGAAGTATCTGCAGTTACTGGAGCTTGTCTAGCTATACGTCGAGATGTTTTCTTAGAAGTTGGTATGTTCGACGAAAATTTACCGTTTTCTTTCAACGACATTGCTCTTTGTCTACAGTTAAAAGATTTAGGCTATACTAACTATATTACAACCCGTAGTCACATTATTCATCATGAGTCTCGCTCCCGTGGTTATGATACGACAGCGCATAAATATCAAACTAACCGCGAATACTTTTTATATGCCCGTTCTAAATATCCTAGTTTAAGAGAATCTGACCCTTATTATAATCCGAATCTTGATCTTTCATCTGTTTATATGGGATATGCATCACTTTCTGAAATGCAACGGAAACATTTTCTGTATCCTAGAACTCAAGGTTGTTTAGTGATCATTGCACAAAGAATGGATTATGATCAATCCGCCCCTATTATTCTCGATACATTAGCACAACTAGTTTCTTGCGGAAAAACGCGAGTGGTCATTGCCGGCGAGAATGAAACATATTTTTCACGGAAGTGTCATGATATGTTAAGTCCATCCTCTGTTCTAATTAAATCTATTAATAATTTACAAAACATTCTATTGAATGCGCCAGAATATACGTTACTTCTTGATTTAAATTTACTAGAATTAACAGATGGATTGCCATCTTCTTTACCAGTAATTATTTTTTACATCCAAAATAAAAAAATTTTTTTTATAGATTATTTTGGGCGCCGCACATTACAATGGCAATCATTAAATATACAAGATATAAATCTAAATAGTCTAGTATTCCCTGATAAGGGTTTTTAAATATTTAAGTATTGTAAAATTTTTATAATCATGTAAGAAGCCTCATATCTAGTGAATGCTTATTTCATCAAAGAGTAAAATCAATAATGAATAATCATGAAATAAAAATTTCGTTTATTGTTCCGGCGTATAATGTAAAAAGCTACCTTGGAAAATGTTTAACCTCACTACAACAGCAATCTCTCGATAACTTTGAGATTATTGTAGTCGAGGACTGTTCAACAGATGGCACCTTATCCAAAGCGCGGCAATACGCAAGAAAAGATCCAAGAATTCAAATCATTTGTCACAAAGAAAATCAGGGTCTAGGTCCTGCTCGCAATACAGGTATGGAATATGCGCGTGGGAAATATATCTGTTTCGTTGATTCCGATGATTGGGTTGACCCTGGTTATGGTGAAGCCTTTTATCTAGAGGCAGAGCGCACCTCTGCAGATATGGTAGTTGGGACGTTTTATGCTGTGTTCTCACAAGGCGCACGTATAGTTTCACATTTTGTTGATCCTGCAGTACGTTATGCATCGCTTCCATTTGATGCACAGACTTGTCCTGCTGTGTTATCTATGCCGACTCCAGTTTGGGATAAATGTTATAGGCGAGAATTTTTAAAAAATTATAACATTCGTTTCCCAGCTTTAATTGGAGAAGATATCCCTTTTCAATGGGAAGCAATGACACAAGCAAAACGTATATCAGTCGTTGGAGAGCCCTTTTATTATTACCGTATCAGAGATACTAAGAAAAATCGTTCTCTTACTGCTGGACGTGATATTTTTGCAGATGTCTTTTTGGCTCAAGAAAAAGCCTTAGCTTTTTTGAATGATAGTGGTCATTATGAAAAGCTTAAGAGCATTTGGTGGGAGCGTATGATTAAAGAGCTTCTCCATTTAACTGACAAGTCTGGTGACACGCTGGTTTCAGACAATTTTGTAGCTAAAGTATTTCATACAATGTTGCGAAAATCTTTAGAACCAGTAGATTTTTCTTCTCTTAATCGTGCATATATACCAGAACATGTTCTGTTTATGGCTATGTTTGCGCAAAAATGCTCCTCATGGAAAGAATTCCAAGAATTGGTAGCTCGATCTCATCCCAGCAATCATCAACCACGTCCTCGATTTATAGGTCTAAATAAACTGCAAATGGTGTTGACTAGGTATGATCTTGATGTAGATGAAAACAAAATATCTCATCAATTAAAAATTTCTAATCATAATATTAGCATGCCTTATTATCCAGATCTTCTAGATTATAAAGCTATTATATATGAAAACAATCGCATTATAATTTTACCCCCAGCTCATGATCCCAACATGGAACCAGCGCGAATTAATATTAACTTTGAAGGCCATGGATGCTCTAAAATTTGGTACTTCCTCTCATGCTATCAAGAAGGTCGATCTTCTGAACTTTGCATCAGCCAGATTCTTCTAGATAAGAACAAAAGAATACTTATAGATAAAAAAACAATTCTTCATATTGGAGAAAAAATAGTTCTTTCTTTTTTAGAAATTCCTAAAGATATTTCATTCAATGAATGTAGTTTTGAATTTTCTGTAAAATGTCTTTCTGGTTTTCCTGCATGGGAATCAGATGTAACTATTTCAAATTTTTATGGGGAAGGTTTATGAAAAAACGTGTCCAAATCTACTTGTGCACAAATGGCTTTTTTGATCTTCCTAAAAAAGCGCCTTTTATTCCTATTCAAGGCGGAGCAGCTATAAATCAGCGCCTCCCGGGCGTTATAGGGGATGATACTGGTGAAAATATTTCAAAACTGAACCCAATGTTTTGTGAAATGACTGCTATGTATTGGGCGTGGAAAAATGCGCCAAAAACAGATTATATCGGTTTTTTTCATTACCGAAGATTATTTAATTTTGGCCGTCCACCTGCTCCTGAACGACATTGGTCCGAACGTATTTTTTCTGATTTCAAACCTGAAACTATGAAAAGGTTTGGTTGGGATTATGAAACTATTTTAAATACTATCGATGGTGCTGACATTATTTTACCTCATATTGAAGATGTTCAACGCCCACCATTATGGGATCAACCTGGAACGCTTTACGAGCATTACCGGAACTGCCATGTTTCCCGAGATATCAACCTTACAATAAAAGTAATAAAAGATCTGTACCCAGAAGATACTCTGTTAACTGATAAAGTCATGAATTCAACACATGGGTATTTCTGTCATATGTTTATTATGAAATGGGATATATTTCAAGAATATATGAAATGGGTCTTTGATATTACTTTATCTGTTACGGATAAAATTGATTTAAATGCGCCTATATACAAATACAACCCTCAGGAACGTCGAGTATCTGGTTTTATCGGTGAACGTATTATTAATATTTTTGTTGAAAAAAAACGTCGACAAGGTGCAAAAATTATGGAGATGGAGCGAATTTTAGGGAATCTCCCTAAAGAAGGATTTCTTCAATCTAAGGGAGAAAATCGTAAAAAATTCTTTATAAAGAAGCTTAATCGAGCGATAACAATGCGTTTAGGTAATCATCAGTTTACCCTAGGTGCAGGATAATATTTTTTGGGAATTACATTAATATTCATAGTATATATTTAATTTTTTAAAAAAATACTTGTATATAATATAATAATTTTTAAATTTTAGTTTTCCACTTATAAGGAAGAATTATGCGATTTTGTGTTGTTGGGGCTGGCTTTAGTGGAGCAATAATAGCTCGCCATTTGTCAGACAAAGGATACAAAGTACTTTTACTAGATGAAAGAAAACATATTGCAGGCAACTGCCATACAGAACGAGATACATCTACTGGTATCATGGTACATCGCTATGGCCCTCATATTTTTCATACCGCAGATAAGCGTGTATGGGATTATGTGCAACAATTCGGTAAATTTAGACCATACATTAATCGAGTAAAAGCAGTTTCAAAAAATTGTGTATATACACTTCCAGTTAATTTATTGACAATCAATCAATTTTTTAAGACAACATTTTCACCAAAAGAAGCACGCCTTTTCATTGAACAAAATGCTAATAAATTAATTATTGATCCCCAAACTTTTGAAGAGCAAGCCTTATCAATGATTGGCTCTGATCTTTATAAGGCATTTTTTGAAGGCTATACAAAAAAACAATGGGGAATAGATCCAAAAAACCTTCCTTCTTCAATCCTAAAGCGTTTGCCATTACGATTTAATTATGATGATAACTATTTTAATCATCCTTATCAAGGAATGCCAGAAAACGGCTATACAGCTATAATTGAAAATATTTTGAAATCAAAAAATATAGAAATTTGTCTACAAACAAAATTTGAAGATATCGAAGAAAATTTTTCTCACATTTTTTATACAGGCCCTATTGATCGATATTTCAAATTTTCACTTGGACACTTAGGGTATCGTACACTTGATTTTATACGTATAGATGCAGAGGGAGATTACCAAGGAACAGCAGTAATTAATTACTGTGATTATGATATTCCATTTACCCGGATTTCAGAACATAAGCACTTTGCACCTTGGGAAGCGGATAATTTTAAAAATACTGTAGCATTTAAAGAATATAGTCGACTAGCTGGGAAAGAAGATACTCCGTATTATCCAATTAGGCTTGTTGGAGAAAAAAAATTACTTGAAAATTATGTAGAATTAGCAAAAAATACATCAAATGTTTCTTTCCTAGGCCGTCTTGGTACGTATCGTTATCTTGATATGGATGTAACTATTTCTGAAGCACTTAATGTATGTGACCAAATTGATAAATCTTTAGGCATATCAGAACTGCCATCATTTTTTGTTGATCCATTATAGTTGATCATTAAAAGGTAAGGTTTTATTATTTTTTAAATTTAATCAGCTGATATTATTACGTCAATAGCTATCCACCGTATAACTTAAAGCAATTTTCTCTGGACCTTGTCTGTTCCAAAATAGGAAAAAACAAAATCAGCTCCAACGAAAGATTACTTTATCCCAAAATGATATTATTTACTTTATCGAAAGCAGCCTAAAATCTTTTACTGATTCCCAAATAGATTTGCTCGGCAGGCGTATCCCTATTCAAACCGACATTGGCACCAATATCTAACTGAATTGTCTGGGTTAGGGCATAGACAAGCGCACTATCGGCGGAATATTGGGTTGTTTTTCCTGATGGATCAAAATTGGTCGCCGACCATAATTCACCAATCAAGGTCAAACGATTGGTTAACGGACGCGCCAGATTAAAGACATTCTGCATCGCCGCATGCATACCGTTATTATCATCATTCAAAACGATATCGACTTCTGGTGCCAAGGTAAGCAAAAATCCGGCTGGCAATTTGATATTGGCCGCCGCGACCATGCCCCCTTCCCAATGACGATTACCGATTTTATGACCCGCCGCAGGTGCTTTTACATAGGGGATAACGGCTAAACTAAAACGGTCATCTTCATAATATCGGGTTTTCCAACGCATAATAACATCGCCCGACCCACCATAATTATGTTTTTCATGGGTAACGCGATCCTGCGTCCAAATTTGGCTATAAGGAACCCAGTTAACCTGAAAATCCATATAGCTGTTAATGCCATATTTCAAAGTCGGGTTTGTTGCCAAAAGCGTTTGACTATTCAAATTGCCGGAACGGGATTCACTATAATTGGTGACATCCGCCTCTATTTGCCAATGCCCTTTGGGGACAGTGCAAGCCGCCGATGATTTAGTTGGGCGATCGGTGCAGATCGCTCCCAAAGGATCGCTATCCTGTAAAATATTACCCGTTTCAGCATGGAGCGGCGCTATCATGGCGAGGCTGCCAGCCAAAAAGCTCGACAGATAATAAAAAGATTTATTCAGAAAAATGGCGCGTCCCTATCTATCATTGCAAGGTAAACACGCCATTTCACTATTGAATAAATCCCGCTTGTAAAAGTAATTTAACGCAACATTCACAAGAATATAAAGAGTGTAGCCTGTATCCGTTACCGCCTTTCACGGGTAGCCAAGAAACGAATATCGCTATTGCGTTCGGAAACGTAATTCAATTCCCAGCCATCTTTTGCCATAAAGATCGGGGCTTTATCACGGTCTTCCGCAATAGAAGACTGATGCGTCGCGATAAAATTAGCCAATATCTTTGGATCATCACAAGCTAGCCAGCGCGCCGTCTGCCATGGCGACGGTTCCAACGCCGCAGCCACCCGATATTCGGCATCTAATCGGGAAATAAAGACTTCCAACTGCAACTGCCCAACAACACCGATAATCCACTGCCCACCGATTACTGGATGAAAGACGCGAATAATGCCTTCTTCCGCCATATCATCCAGCGCTTTTCGTAATTGCTTGGATTTTGTCGGATCAGACAAGACAACACGCCGCAAAATTTCAGGTGCAAAGTCAGGCAACCCCGTAAAGGTCAAATCCTGACTATTCTCGCTCAAGGTATCGCCCACCCGCAAGGTGCCATGGTTAGGAATACCGATAATATCCCCCGGAAAGGCCTCATCGGCAACTTCTCGATTCTGGGCAAAAAACAAAATCGGGCTGTGAATGGAAATCGCTTTCCCTGTTCCGATCTGGTTTAACTTCATACCACGGCGGAACCGACCAGAACAAAGCCGCATAAAGGCCACACGATCCCGATGTGCCGGATTCATATTGGCCTGCACTTTAAAGATAAAACCATTAACAGAGGGATCATCGGGATTCACTGGCTCTGGGTCAGCAGGCTGTGGCCGAGGGCCCGGTGCATGACGTGCAATGGCTGAAATCAACTGTTCAACACCGAAATCTTTCAAAGCCGACCCGAAATAAACCGGCGTCAAATCGCCAGATTGATAGGCTTTTTCGTCAAATTCGGCATAACCGACTTCCGCTAACTCAACTTCTTCTTTTAAATTCTGGCGGGCATTTTCTGAAATAAGGCTTTCCAATTTGGGATCATCCAAACCAGAAATAACCGTCGCATCCCCGCGATAGGCATGATTATCTTCTTTTGAAGGCTTTAACAGCTTCTTATGCTCGATATCATAAAGCCCTTCAAACAGGCCGCCCATACCGACAGGCCAAACCATTGGGCTGACATCCAAAGCCAACTGATCGGCAATCTCATCAAGCAATTCAAAGATAGGCCGTCCTTCCCGATCCACTTTATTGATAAAAGTGATAATCGGCACCGACCGCAGACGGCAAACCTCGAATAATTTACGGGTCTGGGCTTCAATACCACGGGCAGCATCAATCACCATGACCGCAGAATCGACCGCCGTCAAAGTGCGATAAGTATCCTCGGAAAAATCTTCATGCCCCGGCGTGTCCAATAGATTGAAGGTCAAACCATCATATTCAAAGGTCATCACCGAAGAGGTAACCGAAATACCGCGTTGCTGTTCGATTTTCATCCAGTCCGAACGCGCGCGGCGATTATCGCCACGGGCTTTCACCTCACCGGCCAGATGGATAGCACCACCGAAATACAGCAATTTTTCGGTAAGCGTTGTTTTACCGGCATCAGGATGGGAAATAATAGCGAATGTGCGTCTATCTGGGCGTGAAGAATGAGCAGTCATGAAACCTGAATCAAAAAGAAGCCTGTTGGGAAAATCCATCGCTATAAACGATAGTCGGGTCAGGACAGCTTGATCTCCTGACCTTGTCACGCATGACATGAACAAAAATCATCTTTTTAGCAAGCAAAAGGCCAAAATCCGCGACAAAATGAATGCTGCTTCTATATCATCCCCAGATCAGAAGAAAATGATTCCACCCTTCACCAACCAAAATCCTAAAATAAAATATCCTAAAACGGGGAAAGGCGCCGGTTAACGAAACCGACGCCCAAGGAATTTAGGGATAAGGGTGAAATTATAGGATATAAGCTATATGAGTATTGTCGGACGTTATTTCGTCTTTTTCTCGACAGATTCTTTAATATCTTCAAATTTTTCCTGTGCGCTTTCTTTCAGGTCTTCCAAAGCGTCTTTGGCTTTATCAACACCATCGCTGATAGCTTCCTTGGCATTGCCGAAAGCCTTCGAGGCCGCACCCTGAGCTTGCTCAAGAATACCCTTGCTCTGCAATTCAGGATCGTCAATCGCCTTACCAAGTTCTTCTTTCCCGGCGCCGACGGCTTTCTGTGCAGTCCCTTTAATTTTATTGTAGGTGCCTGACATATCTACCTCCTCCATTCAATTAAGACACTTAAACACGACTTAAAATAAAGCCGTTTTTCTTTAAGTGAAACCATCAACATTCGATCTATACTTCACCAACGAAGGAGAAGAGGAATAGGTTCCCAGAAATATAAAAATTTTTACCGAAAAGGCTTTTTACAATTTACAGGAAAATTTAACAAATTTATGATTCTTTGCTAAAGAGATTGGGAGTTGTTGTATGATTTATGAATTCTTGCAGATATCTATTAAGGAAAATTCAGAAGATTCTTTTATCGCCGCAGTTGAAAAGGCGAAACCGTTATTTCTCAATTCACCGGGTTGCGAAGGCATGACTCTGACCCGCTCTCACGAACATAAAGGCCGCTTTTGTCTGGTTATCCGTTGGGAATCGATAGAAGCCCATGTCGAAGGCTTCCGCAAATCAGATGCCCTGCCGCAATGGCGCGCTTTGGTAAATGAATATTTTTCGGAACCACCCAAAGGCGAACATCTTATTCCGGTTTTTGAAGCCTGAAACCCATCCCGAAAAGAAAAGCAGGCCAAAAGCCTGCTTTTCCTGTTTTTGATTCTAATGGGATAACTAGATCAAACCTGCCAACGGACTAGACGGATCCGCATACATCCGTTTTCCCATACGTCCAGCCAGATAGGCCATACGACCGGCTTCAACGGCGGATTTCATTGCCTGTGCCATCAACACCGGATTTTTAGCTTCGGCAATGGCCGTATTCATCAAAACGGCATCACAGCCCAATTCCAAGGCAACCGCAGCATCAGAAGCGGTGCCGACACCAGCATCGACCAGAACAGGCACCTTCGCAGCTTCAACAATCAGACGCAGCATGACCGGATTTTGTAAACCCAGACCGGAACCGATAGGCGCCCCCAAAGGCATAATGGCAACAGCTCCTGCATCTTCAAGACGCTTCGCCATAATCGGATCATCGCTACAATAAACCATCGGCTGAAAACCTTCTTTCACAAGGATTTCAGTCGCCTTCAACGTCTCGACCATATCGGGATAAAGGGTGCGGGCTTCGCCTAAAACTTCCAACTTCACCAAAGTCCAGCCACCGGCTTCCCGTGCTAAACGCAAGGTTCTCACGGCTTCTTCTGCATTAAAGCAACCGGCCGTATTGGGGAGAAAACAATATTCTTTCGGGTCGATATAATCGGTCAACATCGGGGCAGATGTATCAGTCAGATTAACCCGACGCACAGCCACAGTCACGATTTCAGCCCCTGCGGCTTTTACCGCTGCCGCATTCTGGGCATAATCTTTATATTTACCGGTGCCGACAATTAAGCGGGATTTGAAGGTATGGCCTGCTACAGACCAGCTATCATCAGACATTAAATTATCACCTCCGCCAACAAAATGGACGATTTCCAATTGATCGCCCGATTCAATGGTTACATTGCCGAGTTCAGAGCGCGGCACGATTTCGAGATTGCGTTCAACAGCCACCTTGGCCGGATTCAAGCCCAATGATTGCGCCAAAGCCGCAATCGTTATTCCGGCTTTCACCTGATGAGGTTCACCATTTAGCTTGATATTGATGAGACTATCACTCATGAAAAGCTGCCTTTGCCTAAGAAATCTAACCTGTTCTATAAAGAGCCTTTACCCCTACTCGCAACCGGAAGTAACATCATGGCCAAAAAGCCGACCATATTTATTCTAAACGGGCCTAATCTTAATCTCTTGGGATTACGCGAACCGACAATCTACGGGCATCAAACGCTAGAAGACATTGCTAACAAATTAAAACTTCAAGCAGAAAAACTTGATGTTACCGTCGAGATAAGACAATCTAATCACGAAGGGGCATTAATTGATTGGCTACAGGAGGCTCAAGCTGTAAAGGCAAAGGCCGTTATCTTGAACGCAGCGGCCTATACGCATACGTCCGTTGCGATCTATGATGCGATCAGAGCTATAACGGTGCCGGTGATTGAAGTGCATCTTTCCAATCCCCATGCCCGCGAGGCTTTTCGTCATAAAAGCTATGTCGGAGAGGCCGCATTGGGGACAATTTCCGGATTTGGCGCAGAAAGTTACTCTCTTGCGCTGGACGCTGCCGCCAAGCTCTGACATGGCAGAAACCGTAATAACTATCCGGTTATTACAGTTTATGCCTTAACAATTAATAAATGCCGGATAGCCGGAATAATTTTCGTGAGCGTAAGAATGACAGAAAAACACAAAGAAGCCATGCAAGTCGATCCCGAATTAGTGAATCAACTCGCAACTTTATTGGATGCGACGAACCTGACTGAAATTGAAGTGCAGGATGGCGACCGCCGTATTCGTGTCGTTCGCAACGCTACCGTCTATGCCCAGCCACAGACTATTCCTGTTGCCCCGATGCAGCAGGCACCGATGAACACAGCATCGGCAGCGCCTGCGGTAGCACCTGTTGCCGAAGCTGCGAATCATCCTGGCACAGTCTATTCGCCTATGGTTGGCACGGCTTATCTGGCACCGGAACCCGGCGCTTCCAATTTTGTCCATGTCGGTGACAAGGTCGAAAAAGGCACAATCCTGCTCATTGTCGAAGCCATGAAAGTGATGAATCCGA
This sequence comes from Zymomonas mobilis subsp. mobilis ATCC 10988, assembly GCF_000175255.2. Classification (NCBI taxonomy): domain Bacteria; kingdom Pseudomonadati; phylum Pseudomonadota; class Alphaproteobacteria; order Sphingomonadales; family Zymomonadaceae; genus Zymomonas; species Zymomonas mobilis. Next base: position 643,593 of record NC_017262.1, read on the forward strand.
TTGTGGCGCCCAAAAGCGGGATCATCTCATCAATTATGGTTGAAAACGCCCAGCCGGTCGAATTCGATCAGCCGCTGGTGGTAATAGAGTAATTCCGTGGCCATCAAAAAAATTCTTATCGCCAATCGCGGTGAAATCGCCCTTCGTATCCATCGTGCCTGTCATGAAATGGGGATTAAAACGGTAGCGGTTCACTCAACCGCCGATGACGATGCCATGCATGTTCGTTTGGCGGATGAAACTGTCTGCATCGGCCCCGCTCCCGCGGGTGAAAGTTATCTTAATATCCCGAATATCATCGCCGCTGCCGAGATTTCCGGTGCCGATGCTGTTCATCCGGGATATGGCTTTTTGTCTGAAAATGCCCGTTTTGCGGAAATCGTCGAAAGCCATGAACTGATCTGGATTGGGCCCAAGCCGGAACATATCCGTATTATGGGTGACAAGGTAGAAGCCAAGCGGACGGCAGGTAAACTCGGCCTGCCGCTGGTTCCCGGATCAGACGGCCCCCTTCACGAGATCAGAGAAGCCAAAGCTGTCGCGGCAGAAATCGGCTATCCCGTGCTGATTAAGGCGGCTTCCGGTGGTGGTGGTCGCGGGATGAAAGTCGTCCAAAGTGAAGACGAACTCGAAAGCCTGATGGCACAAGCCAAATCCGAGGCCAAAGCCGCCTTTGGTGACGACACCATTTATATGGAAAAATATCTGGCCGCCCCGCGCCATATTGAATTCCAGATTTTTGGTGACGGTGAAGGTCAGGCCATCCATTTGGGTGAACGTGATTGTTCTTTACAACGCCGCCATCAAAAGGTGCTGGAAGAAGCCCCCTCACCCGTTATCTCTGCAGAACAGCGCGAAGAAATGGGTGGGATCGTCGCCAAGGCCATGTCCGATATGCAGTATCGCGGCGCAGGCACGATTGAATTTTTATACGAAAACGGGCAATTCTATTTCATCGAAATGAATACCCGTCTTCAGGTCGAACATCCAGTCACAGAAGCGATCACTGGCTTGGACTTGGTGCGCGAACAAATCCGCGTTGCTGATGGTCAGGGTCTGTCCCGTACACAGGAACAGATTACGTTATCCGGCCATGCCATTGAATGTCGTATCAATGCCGAGGACCCTGATAATTTCACGCCTTCACCGGGCAAGGTGAAAAATTATCATGCTCCGGGTGGTTTCGGGGTTCGGGTCGATAGCGGCCTTTATAGCGGTTATGCGATTCCGCCTTACTATGATAGCATGATTGGCAAGCTGATCGTGCATGGTGAAACAAGACAAGAAGCAATCAACCGCCTTTCCCGTTCTCTGGAAGAATTTATCATTGACGGGATTAAAACGACTATTCCTTTGCAGCGATCACTTCTCGCCAAAGAAGAATTTGTGGATGGCGATTATACGATCAAATCGCTTGAAGCTTGGTTGGAAGAAAAGAGCTTGAAAAAGATCTGATGTCATAGACCAAAGATATAACGAAAAAGAGCCGGAATTTTCCGGCTCTTTTTTTATGCTTATTTTTCTACAGGTAAAGGCGGCTGCTCCGATCCATAGGCGATAAAACCGGGGTTGCGATAACCCGGTTTCCCATAGGTCAGATTTTCACCCGTCTCGTCGATCACATTACCCCCTGCGGCCAAAAGAATGGCATGACCCGCAGCCGTATCCCATTCATGGGTAGGCGATAATCGGGGATAGATGTCCGCTTTTCCTTCTGCCAATAAACATAATTTCAAAGAAGAACCGGCCTTAATCCGATTTTCGATCGGTAATTGCTTCAAATAGGCCTCGGTTGCAGGGTTATTATGGGAAAAAGAGGTCATTACATCCCATTTCTTACCCGCTTCACGGATTTGAATGCTATTCCGGTTTTCAATCTGGAAATCTTCAGTCGTATCAGCGGCCCATGCCGTTTTAGCCAACACATCGCCGACATAAAGGCGGTTGATTGCCGGCGCATAGATCACACCTAAAATAGGATAGGCCTTTTTAATCAGGGCAATATTGACCGTGAATTCATCACGCTTATTCACAAATTCCTGCGTGCCATCAATGGGATCAACCAAGAAAAAGCTGTCGGTATTATACCCCTTCTTGGTTTTGGCGTATTCTTCTTCTGCGATGACGGCAACACCGGGTTGCAGCTTTTTCAATCCCTGTAAAATAATCGCTTCAGCTTCCCGATCCGCCTGCGTTACGGGGCTATCGTCATCTTTCTTCATCACGGTGAAATCACCATGATAAATTTCGAGCGCCCGTTTTCCGGCCTGTAGCGCAATTTGTACCAGACCTTCTAATAACGCAGCCTGCGGCGAAAGTGATGATAAAAGCATAATGTCTCCCATAAGGCGGAAGGCTTTTTACAAAAAAACCTTTTTTTCTATTTAAAGCATTTTAGAAACAGATCGTAGTTTTTTTAAACGACTCTGAAAATAACAATTTCAAAGCTTTTTATGGGCATCAAAATGGCGGTCATCTTTTCTTGTAGAAAAATCTAAGCCCCTTTTTGAACCAAGGTTACCTTCAATTTATGCCCCAGACGCCTTTCATATCTCGGATCAGAAAATCAAATTCTGGCGATGGGCAGCGTGTTATGGAAATCTGGCGCGATGCGGTGCAAGAAACACATCTTTTTCTAAAAGCAAAAGATCGTTTTGAAATAGAAAAGTCGCTCTCTGATTTTTTGCCCATGGCATCCTTATGGCTCGCTGTCGATGACAGCGATAACGCGATAGGATTTATGCTATGCTCTCACAATCATCTTGAAGCGCTTTTTATTGATCCTCATTTTATGGGGCAAGGCATCGGACGTAGGCTTGTGCAACAGGCTATTTCTTTTTGTAACGATATCCTGTCCGTTGATGTCAACGAAGAAAATAGCCAAGCTCTTGGCTTCTATCGTCATTTAGGTTTTATCGAGACAGGCCGATCCAAAACAGATCGCCAAGGCTATCCCTATCCCCTGATTTTTATGCATTTACCTCGAAATATATTAAAATAGATATCAGAAGGCAGATATTCGCTTCTGCCTTGAAAGATGGCTTGAATAAACGGCCTCTCTACCAAGCAATAAAAAAGGCAGCGCTTTTTGGAGCGCTGCCTTTTTTTAAAAGAAAGAATAATCAGAAATTATTCAGCTGCATCCGGTGTATCCGTGTTGTCGCTTTCGATAGCGATAGTCGGCTGTTCAAAATTAACCGCCTTATTCGCAGCCCGTAAAGCAGCATCACGGCTGTTAGCTGTCACACGAAGACGCTTCATGGCAGCACCCGTTCCGGCTGGGATCAAACGACCCACAATGACGTTTTCTTTCAGACCGCTTAAGGTATCAATTTTACCCTGAACAGCGGCTTCCGTCAGAACACGCGTTGTTTCTTGGAAAGATGCGGCAGAAATGAAGCTGCGGGTCTGCAAGGATGCCTTGGTAATACCCAGCAAGATCGGCGTTGCCTGTGCTGGTTCCTGACCTTGGCTTTCCAATTTAGCATTGACCGCTTCAAAGTCTTCTTTTTCGACCTGTTCACCCGGCAAGAAGATGCTGTCACCCGCATGGGTAATTTCAACTTTCAGCAACATCTGACGAACAATCGTTTCGATATGCTTATCGTTGATTTTCACACCCTGCAGACGATACACTTCCTGAATTTCCGAAACCAGATATTCAGCCAAGGCTTCAACACCCAAGACCTCAAGAATATCATGCGGATCAGGGCTACCGCTAATCAGGTTATCACCCCGTTTAACGTGATCGCCTTCCTGCGCGTCAATAACCTTGGATTTCGGGACCAGATATTCAATCGGTTCCGAACCATCATCCGGACGAATGATAACTTTCCGCTTGGCCTTGTAATCCTTACCGAATTCAACGCGACCGGATACTTTCGCAATGATCGCATTTTCTTTCGGCTTACGGGCTTCAAACAATTCAGCCACACGCGGAAGACCACCGGTAATATCACGGGTCTTGGCCGATTCACGGCTGACACGGGCAAGAACCGTACCGGCCAGAACTTCCTGACCATCGTCAACGGAAATAACCGTTCCTGGTGACAACATGTAACGGGCAGTCTCGCCAGAATCGCCATTCATCAAGGTCAAACGCGGACGTAAATCTTCCTTACCACGCGGGGCGCGATATTCGATAACGACACGCTGAGAAATACCGGTGGCTTCGTCAACCTGTTCGGTCAAGGTCTGGTTTTCAACCAAATCCTGATATTTAACGATACCGGCGCTTTCCGTGATAACCGGAATGGTGAACGGATCCCATTCAGCCAAACGGTCGCCCTTCTTGACCATATCACCATCGTTATGAAGGAGATGAGCACCCAAGAGAATACGGCTGGAAGCCAGCTCGCGTCCATCAGTGCCGACCAACACAACTTCACCCGTCCGGCTCAAAGCAATTTGCTTACCCTGCGGATCAATGATCGTGCGAAGATCACGGAACTGCAAACGACCGTCGGTAACGGCTTCCAAATGGGACTGTTCATTCAACTGAGCAGCACCACCGATATGGAAGGTACGCATCGTCAACTGGGTTCCCGGTTCACCGATAGACTGGGCGGCGATAACACCGACCGCTTCACCGATATTCACCGGCGTACCACGGGCAAGGTCACGACCATAGCAAGCGGCACAAACACCACCATGTGATTCACAGACCAATGGGCTGCGAATTTTCACAGACTGGATACCGATTTTTTCGATAACTGCGATATGGGCTTCATCCAACAGGGTGCCGATCGGAATGGCGACCTGACCATCGGTTCCCATGATATCTTCGGCCAAAGTCCGACCCAAAATACGTTCACCCAAGGAGGCGATAACATTACCCCCTTGCGTAATCGCTTTCATTTCAAGGGCGCGCTCGGTGCCGCAATCATCTTCAACAACAACGCAATCCTGACTGACGTCAACCAAACGACGGGTCAGATAACCAGAGTTCGCGGTTTTCAGAGCCGTATCAGCCAGACCCTTACGGGCACCATGGGTCGAGTTAAAGTATTCAAGGACGGTCAAACCTTCCTTAAAGTTCGAAATGATCGGGGTTTCAATGATTTCACCTGACGGTTTTGCCATCAAACCACGCATACCAGCCAGCTGTTTAATCTGGGCGGCAGAACCACGAGCACCCGAATGCGCCATCATGTAAATGGCGTTAACCGGTAATTCGCGTCCATCCGGTCCTTTATGAACCATCTGGATTTCTTTCATCATTTCACCGGCCACGCGATCACCACAACGGGACCAAGCGTCGATGACCTTGTTGTATTTTTCCTGCTGCGTAATCAGACCATCCTGATATTGCTGCTCGAAATCCTGAACAAGGGCGCGGGTTTCTTCGACCAAGGCTTCTTTCGCAGCCGGAACGATCATATCATCCTTACCAAAGGAGATACCGGCCTTACAGGCGTATTTAAAGCCCAAGGACATAATCGCATCAGCAAAAAGAACCGTGTCTTTCTGACCGGTGTGACGATAAACGGTATCGATAACGTCAGCGATATCTTTTTTCGTCAACAGACGGTTGATGGTTTCAAAAGGAACCTTGTAATTCTGCGGCAGGGTTTCACCCAACAGCATCCGACCCGGCGTGGTTTCGACCCGTTTCATATAGGTCTCGCCCTGCTCATTGACCTGCGGGACACGGCTGATAATCTTGCTGTGCAAGGTAACCGCACCCACATTCAAGGCCTGATGCACTTCCGTCATATTGGAAAGGCGCATCCCCTCACCCGGTTCATTTTCTTTCAACATTGAAAGATAATAAATACCGAGAACCATATCCTGCGACGGCACGATAATCGGCTTACCGTTTGCCGGAGACAGAATATTGTTGGTGGACATCATCAGAACGCGGGCTTCAAGCTGCGCTTCAAGGGACAAAGGCACGTGAACGGCCATCTGGTCACCATCAAAGTCAGCATTAAAGGCCGAGCAAACCAAAGGATGAAGCTGGATAGCCTTACCTTCGATCAAAACCGGTTCAAAGGCCTGAATACCCAGACGATGCAAGGTCGGAGCGCGGTTCAACATCACCGGATGTTCGCGGATGACCTCTTCAAGGATATCCCAAACTTCTTTCCGCTCTTTTTCGACCCATTTCTTCGCCTGTTTCAGGGTCATTGACAGACCCTTCGCATCCAGACGCGAATAGATAAACGGCTTGAACAGCTCAAGCGCCATCTTCTTCGGCAAACCGCACTGATGCAGTTTCAGTTCTGGGCCCGTCGTAATAACGGAACGACCGGAATAATCGACGCGTTTACCCAAAAGGTTCTGACGGAAACGACCCTGCTTCCCTTTCAGCATATCAGAAAGAGATTTCAAAGGACGCTTGTTACCGCCGGTAATCGTGCGACCACGCCGCCCGTTATCGAACAGAGCATCAACGGCTTCCTGCAACATCCGCTTTTCGTTGCGGACGATGATATCAGGTGCCCGCAAATCCATCAGACGTTTCAGACGGTTGTTACGGTTAATAACGCGACGATAAAGATCGTTCAAATCGGAAGTCGCAAAACGACCCCCATCCAACGGCACCAAAGGACGTAATTCAGGCGGAATAACCGGAATAACTTCCAAAATCATCCATTCAGGACGGTTGCCGGATTCGATAAAGCTCTCAACGACCTTCAGTCGTTTAATGATCTTTTTCGGCTTTAATTCGGATTTGGTATGCTTCAGTTCTTCAAGCAGATCTTCGCGTTCTGTTTCAAGATCCAAGGCTTCCAAAAGCTTTTTAACCGCCTCAGCACCAATACCAGCCGAGAAGGAATCTTCGCCATATTGATCTTGCGCTTCAAGCAATTCATCTTCGGTCAGAAGCTGGAATTTCTTTAAAGGCGTCAGACCCGGCTCAATAACAATATAGCTTTCGAAATACAGCACGCGTTCAAGCTGCTTCAACTGCATATCAAGCAGAAGACCGATGCGGCTTGGCAGTGATTTCAAAAACCAAATATGGGCAACAGGCGCTGCCAATTCGATATGGCCCATCCGCTCACGGCGCACCTTGGAAACGGTGACTTCAACGCCGCATTTTTCGCAGACAATGCCTTTATATTTCATCCGCTTGTACTTACCGCACAAGCATTCGTAATCTTTGATAGGCCCAAAAATACGAGCGCAGAAAAGACCATCCCGTTCCGGTTTAAAGGTGCGGTAATTGATCGTTTCAGGTTTCTTAATCTCGCCAAAAGACCATGAACGGATCCGCTCGGGAGAGGCCAGACTGATCTGGATATGATCGAAATGCTCTGTACTGGCAAGCGGATTGGCAAAATTAGCTAATTCGTTCATTCTTCATCCCTCAGAAAGGGTCAACAAATAAGGCAGCCTTCTGCGGTGCAGTCGAAACCGCACCGCATCAAAAGACCAGCCTCTATTCAGCGGCTACCTGAAAACTGCTATCGTCTTCGTCTTTTGCCTTGGAGGTTTTCAGCTCGACATTCAGACCCAGACTATGCATTTCCTTGACAAGCACGTTGAAGCTTTCAGGAATACCGGCCTCGAAAGTATCATCACCCTTGACGATAGCTTCGTAAACCTTGGTACGACCGACAACGTCATCTGACTTAACGGTCAACATTTCCTGCAAGGTATAAGCAGCACCATAAGCCTGCAATGCCCAGACTTCCATTTCACCAAAGCGCTGACCACCGAACTGTGCTTTACCGCCCAACGGCTGCTGGGTGACAAGGCTGTAGGGGCCGATGGAACGAGCATGGATTTTGTCATCAACCAAATGGTGCAATTTCAGCATATAAATATAGCCGACAGTCACCTTTCGATCGAATTGCTCACCCGTCCGTCCATCATATAATTCAACCTGTCCAGAGTCATCCAGACCAGCCAAATTCAGCATTTCAGAAATATCTTCCGGCTTGGCACCATCAAAGACTGGCGTTGCCATCGGCACACCATTTCTTAACAGACCCGCCATTTCGACGATTTCTCTGTCTTCACGGCTCTTGATGTCTTCGGCATATTTTTCGCCATAGACTTCAATCATCCGTTCTCTGACAACTTCTGGTGGTGAGAAATCCCATTCATAGCGGTCGACATTAGCTTCGCGCCATTCTTCCAAAGCTGTCCGGACTTTCGCCCCAAGACCACGCGCAGCCCAACCTAAATGCGTCTCGAATATCTGTCCGATATTCATACGGCTAGGCACACCTAACGGGTTCAGAACGATATCAACCGGCGTTCCATCAGCAAGGAACGGCATGTCTTCGGCAGGCAGAATACGACTGATAACACCCTTGTTACCATGACGACCGGCCATCTTATCACCTGGCTGAAGCTTACGCTTCACGGCAACAAAGACCTTGACCATTTTCAAGACGCCTGGCGGTAACTCGTCACCACGCTGTGCTTTTTCAACGCGATCTTCAAAGCGCTTCCGAATAGCTTCATCTGCACTGTCATACTGGTTCTTGATCGCTTCCAATTCTGCCTGGCGGGCATCATCTTCAACAGCGAATTTGAACCATTTATGCGGTTCGACAGAAGCCAGCGTCTCGATATCGATTCTGGCACCCTTAACGATATGCTTATAAGGCGCAGCGGCTACCGTCTGACCAAGCAGTTTTTCCTGAAGCTGAGCATAGGTTGCCCGATTTAGAATAGCCCGCTCGTCTTCACGATCTTTCGTCAGACGCTCGATTTCTTCGCGCTCAATAGCCATGGCGCGTTCGTCTTTGTCGACACCATGACGGTTAAAGACGCGAACATCAACAATCGTCCCAGCAACACCCGGAGGCAGACGCAAAGAGGTATCACGAACATCCGAGGCTTTTTCACCAAAGATCGCCCGCAACAACTTTTCTTCCGGCGTCATCGGGCTTTCACCCTTTGGCGTGATCTTACCGACCAAAATGTCGCCCGGCTGAACTTCTGCACCGATGTAAACGATACCCGCTTCATCCAAATTGCGGAGAGCATCCTCACCGACATTCGGAATATCACGTGTGATATCTTCCGGCCCCAGCTTGGTATCACGAGCCATCACTTCGAATTCATCAATATGAATCGAGGTAAAGACGTCGTCTTTCACAATCCGTTCGGAAATCAGGATGGAATCTTCGTAGTTGTAACCATTCCACGGCATAAAGGCGACGAGTACGTTCCGCCCCAATGCCAGTTCACCCAATTCCGTGGACGGGCCATCAGCCAAAACGTCACCGGCATTCACATAGTCACCGACGCTGACCAACGGACGCTGGTTAATGCAGGTTGACTGGTTAGAACGCTGGAATTTCATCAAGCGATAAATATCGACACCGGGTTTACCGGCTTCGATTTCACCCGTGGTGCGGATAACAATACGAGAAGCATCGACCTGATCGACGATACCAGCACGGCGTGCCGAAATCGCAGCTCCAGAATCGCGAGCAACCGTTTCTTCCATACCGGTGCCAACAAACGGCGCTTCAGCACGTACCAAAGGCACGGCCTGACGTTGCATGTTGGAACCCATCAAAGCGCGGTTAGCGTCATCGTTTTCAAGGAATGGGATCAAGGAGGCAGCGACCGAAACCAACTGTTTCGGGCTAACGTCCATCAAAGTGATCTGTTCGCGAGGTGCCATCAAAAATTCACCGGCTTCACGAGCAGAAACCAGTTCTTCGACGAAATGACCTTCTGCGTCCAATTCTGCGTTGGCCTGAGCCACCGTATAGCGGCTTTCTTCCATCGCAGAGAGGTAGATAACTTCATTTGTTACCTTGTGATCGACAACCTTACGATAAGGCGTTTCGATAAAACCGTATTTGTTAATACGGCTAAAGGTAGCAAGAGAGTTAATCAGACCAATATTCGGGCCTTCAGGCGTTTCAATTGGGCAGATACGACCATAATGGGTCGGATGGACATCTCGGACTTCAAAGCCTGCACGCTCACGGGTAAGACCACCCGGGCCCAAAGCCGAAACACGACGCTTATGCGTGACTTCGGAAAGGGGATTGGTCTGATCCATAAACTGGGACAGCTGCGAAGAACCGAAGAATTCGCGAACCGCAGCCACCGCCGGTTTGGCGTTGATCAGATCATTTGGCATGACGGTCGAAACGTCAACAGAGGACATACGCTCTTTAACAGCGCGTTCCATCCGCAACAGACCAACACGATACTGATTTTCTAACAGCTCACCGACTGAACGGACGCGACGGTTACCAAGGTTATCGATATCATCGACTTCGCCCTTGCCGTCTTTCAGATCGACCAGCGTTTTCACAACGGCCAGAATATCTTCTGCTCGCAAGGTCGTAACCGTATCAGGACAATCGAGATCAAGGCGCATATTCAGCTTGACGCGACCGACAGCCGAAAGGTCATAGCGTTCTGGATCAAAGAACAAGCCATAGAAAAGCGCTTCTGCGGTTTCCTTCGTTGGCGGCTCACCAGGACGCATTACCCGATAGATTTCAGCCAAAGCATGATCGCGATCTTCAGCTTTATCGGCTTTCAAAGTGTTACGGATCCAAGGACCGGTGGAAACATGGTCGATATCCAACAACTCAAGCGTTGCGACACCGGCATTATCCAGCAATTCCAGATTTTCTGGCGTTACTTCGTCGCCCGCTTCAATCCAGATACGACCCGTTGATTCATCGATAACATCATAAGCGGCATAATGACCGTAGATTTCTTCAGTCGGAATCAGCAAGGTTTCCAGGCCATCGCGGCCAGCCTTATTGGCAGCGCGGGGCGAAATCTTCTGTCCGGCAGGGAAAACAACTTCACCGGTATCGCCATTGATGATGTCAAAGAACGGCTTCCGTCCACGCCAGCTTTCAGCGACATAAGGCACTTTCCAGCCGCCATCACCACGCACAAAAGTGATCGTGTTATAGAAATGGTGCAGGATTTGTTCGGCATTCAAACCCAAAGCATAAAGCAGGGTCGTGACCGGCAATTTGCGTTTACGGTCGATACGAACATTGACGATATCTTTCGCGTCAAATTCGAAATCCAACCATGAACCACGATAAGGAATAACGCGCGCGGCAAACAGGAATTTACCGGAAGAATGGGTTTTGCCTTTATCATGGTCAAACAGAACACCCGGACTACGGTGCATCTGGCTGACGATAACGCGCTCGGTACCATTGATAAAGAAGGTGCCGTTCCGCGTCATGAGCGGCATGTCGCCCATATAGACATCCTGCTCTTTAATATCGAGAACAGAACGCGTTTCCGTGTCAGGATCAACTTCAAATACGATCAGACGCAAGGTAACCCGCATCGGAGCCGCATAGGTAATGCCCCGCTGACGGCATTCATCGACGTCAAACTTTGGTTCTTCCAACTCATACTGGACAAAATCCAGTTCTGCTACACCGCCGAAATCACGGATCGGAAAAACAGAACGCAGAGTTTTTTCCAACCCTGAAACATATCCGTCCTCAGGGCGAGAACGCAGAAAGTTTTCGTAACTATCACGCTGAACTTCGATAAGGTTCGGCATATCCACAACTTCATGGATATTACCAAACATTTTGCGAATACGTTTTTTTACACTCGCGTGGCCGATAGCAGATGCCTTGGTCGCCATATAATCCTCACGCTTCACAACCAGCCGCCCCATAGGGGCAGATTCCAGCCGATAAAAAATTCTTGTTCAGAGTGAATAAAAATATTTTTACCGGTTTTGGCCGAATGCCTTATGCACATTACTATAGACAACAAAAAGCCGCGACACATCTTCGGTATCGCAGCTGTCAGCGTCATTTTCCTGATGTTTTCTATTCTGAGATCCCTGCGCAACTTGGATCCTGTCCCGAAAAACAAGCAGGTAGCCTCGCCTTTTCAAGGTAGAGGCTTTTTAGATGGGATAAATATAGGGATGTTGTTGGAAATTGTCGAGAGCCAAAAACAATTTTTTAAAAACAATCTATCAGATCATTTCAATAGCGAATTTGATCAAGTTTCCACTCAAAGAAATACTGTAACCAGATACCGCTCAAACCATCATAAACGCCCCTGCCCCAAACAAAAAAAGGCGGCCATAAAAGACCGCCTTCTTTACCAAAGAAACTTTTAAAAAAGCTTACTTCAGTTCAACCGTTGCACCGGCTGCTTCAAGCTGCTTTTTCAGCTTTTCAGCTTCGTCTTTAGCAACGCCTTCTTTGACGGGCTTCGGAGCACCTTCAACAAGGGCTTTAGCATCCGTCAGGCCAAGACCGGTGATGGCGCGGATTTCTTTAATGACGTTGATTTTCTTGCCACCGTCGCCGGTGAGGATGACGTCAAATTCGGTCTTTTCTTCAGCGGCAGCGCCACCAGCAGCAGGAGCAGCAGCAACTGCAACAGCGGCAGAAGCGGAAACGCCCCATTTTTCTTCCAACAGCTTGGAAAGTTCAGCTGCTTCAAGAACGGTCAGCGCAGACAGATCTTCAACGATTTTTGCTAAATCAGCCATGATTAACTCCGTAACGGGACAACATATCCCGTGGTTTCAGTTGTTTACTCAAAAAAATTAAGCCGCGTCTTTGGCAGCATATGCACCAAATACACGAGCGAGCTGTCCGGCCGGAGCCTGAATGGTCTGCGCGATTTTGGTTGCAGGTGCACTGATAAGACCCACAATTTTGCCACGCAGCTCGTCCAGAGACGGCAGTTCAGCTAATGCTTGCACACCAGCAATGTCGAGGAGGGTGGTACCCATGACCGCGCCGACGATTTCCAACTTTTTGTTGGTCTTCGCAAATTCGACAGCTACTTTAGCAGCAGCTACCGGATCGGCGGACGTGGCAATTGCCGTCGGACCCGTCAGTAAATCACTGAGAGGAGCCTGCGGCGTTCCTTCGACTGCAATGCGGGTGAGCTTGTTCTTAGCTACTTTGAAGCTAGCACCGGCTTCGCGCATTTTTGACCGAAGCACAGTGGACTGTGCAACCGTCAGGCCGAGGTTGCGGGTGACAACAATGACACCTGCTTCGGCAAACGCACTTTTAAGACCGGCAACCAGCTCAACTTTTTGAGCTCGTTCCATGCCTCACTCCTTATACGTTACCTTAATGACCATCCATTAAGGCATTAAAGTTCACAGATAAAATACGCTATCTGCTCCCTTTTGTCCGTGGGGCTCGGCAACCAATCCTTTACAGGTTGGTAAACACTGAAACCCCGTCTATGCGGGCGATTAAGATAGAATAACTATCTCCCGCAGTCTCGGACGGCACTGGTTCCGGATAGAAAGCCTATCCGGAACAAACTTTAAATTCGAACAGGTCTTTAATCAAAGACTTGTCAAAGATCAAGCCGCTGCAGGCAGGTCAGCAATATCAATGCTGACACCCGGGCCCATCGTGGAAGAAATAGCGACTTTCTTCACATAACGACCTTTGGCGCCGGCTGGTTTAGCCTTCAGCAGAGCATCAATCAAAGCGTCGAAATTGGCGCGGATATCTTCAGCAGAGAAGCTAGCCTTGCCAATACCGCTGTGGATGATACCGGTGCGATCAACACGATATTCAACCTGACCACCCTTGGCTGCTTTAACAGCGTCAGCAACATTCATCGTTACCGTGCCAAGTTTCGGGTTCGGCATCATGCCTTTCGGGCCCAGGATTTTACCCAGACGACCGACAACACCCATCATGTCCGGCGTTGCAATACAACGATCGAAATCAATGCTGCCGCCCTGAATGGCTTCCATCAGGTCTTCTGCACCGACAACTTCTGCACCAGCAGCCTTAGCTTCTTCAGCTTTCGGGCCACGGGCGAAAACACCGACGCGAACATTTTTACCGGTGCCCTTCGGCAAGGTAACAACACCACGAACCATCTGATCAGCGTGACGCGGATCAACACCCAAATTGACGGCCAGTTCAATGGTTTCGTCAAATTTGGAGGTCGCATATTCGCGAACCAGAGCGATAGCTTCAGCTACAGTGTAGAGCTTGTTCTTATCGACAGCGGCTGCAATAGCCTTCGCTTTTTTCGAGAGTTTAGCCATGTGATTAGCCCTCCACTACTTCGAGGCCCATTGCACGGGCAGAACCTTCGATGATGCGCGTAGCTGCTTCAACATCATTGGCATTAAGATCAGGCATTTTGGTGTTGGCGATTTCGACGATCTGAGAACGCTTGATCTTACCAGCAACAGCCTTACCGGGTTCTTTCGAACCAGATTTCAGGTTGATCGCTTTTTTCAAAAGGTAAGAAACTGGCGGCATCTTGCTTTCGAAAGAGAAAGAACGATCAGCATAAACGGTGATGATCGTCGGCAACGGGGTGCCCGGTTCCATGCCCTGCGATTTAGCATTAAATGCCTTGCAGAATTCCATGATGTTGACACCGCGCTGACCCAAAGCCGGGCCGATTGGCGGACTTGGATTAGCTTTACCTGCCGGCACTTGCAGCTTGATATAGCCGGTAATTTTTTTTGCCATTTTATCACCCTTTTCAGGTTAAGCGGTTGACGATGACCCCCATGGCCACCTCCCGCAACAGGTCTTTATAAAAAAACCTGAATTACTTATTCGGCGCGTTCTACCTGCTCGAATTCTAATTCAACAGGGGTTGCACGACCAAAAATAGAAACGGAAACTTTAACTCTGGCACGATCAAAATCGAGATCTTCAACAACGCCATTAAAGCTGGCGAAGGGACCTTCCAAAACTTTGACCTGATCGCCGATTTCAAAATCGACTTTAATCTGTGCTTTTTTACCCGCAACTTCGGCTTCAGCCTTGCGGTTCAAGATATGCTCGGCTTCGGCATCGCTAATCGGTTGTGGCTTACCAGAAAAGCCAAGAAACCCCGTAACTTTCGGGGTGTTTTTAACCAAGTGATAAACGTCTTCGTTCATATTCAGCTTGGCAAGGACATATCCCGGGAAGCATTTGCGCTCAACAGCCACTTTTTTACCACGACGGACTTCAACAGCCTGCTCGGTTGGAACTTCAATAGCTTCCACCAACGGCTGGAGCCCAAGACGTTCAGCTTCGGCAGCAACAGCTTCTTTTACTTTATTTTCAAAACCGGAATAAGCGTGAATAATATACCAGCGAGACATGAAACCAAAAATCCTTTAAGCCAGAAGCGACAGGAGAAGTCGAACAACATGGCTGAAAGCTGCGTCGACAGCAAAGAAAAAGACACCAAGCAAAATAGCCATGATAGCTACCATGACAGCGGTCATGACCGTTTCACGTCTGCTTGGCCATACTACTTTAGCAGTTTCGGCCCGAACCTGCCGAAAGAATTCGGCCGGTGTTATTTTGGCCATCTATGCCTCCAGGCTGAAAATCCGTTTATTTGACGCAGTTGGCTAGATTTCAAATCAGCCTTGCCTAAATTTTGTCGCGTTACCTAGACTACCGAAAAATGGCAGGAGCGGAGGGACTCGAACCCACGGCCCTCGGTTTTGGAGACCGATGCTCTACCAACTGAGCTACACTCCTAGGGTAACGGAGGTCGCGTAATAACCGGACAAAATAATAAAAGCAAGAGTCTATTCAAAAAATCCCTGCCAAATTATTATCTGAAGCCGTTTCAAAAGAACCAAACCTCTTTTTAGGCTCTTTTAAAGCAAACTCCAAATCACATCCTGTCCATCAAAAGCGATCTTACGCTTGATAGCAAGCTTTTTCCAACTTTGCAGAAAGCCTTTTTCATCTCACAAGACATAAAAAAGCCGATGCAACAAGGCACCGGCTTTTTTGTTATCATAAGGCTTTAAAAAGGCTTACCAAATCCGAACACGATCCTTCGGGGTCAGATAAAGTTTAGTGCCTTCTTTGACATTAAAGCTGTTATACCAAGGATCGAGATTGCGGACGGTCGCAACACGATATTGCGAAGGTGAATGCGGATCAGTCAACAACTGACGACGTTCAGCTTCATCGCGCTGTTTAACGCGCCAAACCTGCGCCCACCCAAGGTAGAAACGCTGATCGCCTGATAAACCATCCAGAATAGGCGCAACCTGATTACCAAGGCTGGCGTGATAGGCATCATAAGACAAGGTCAGACCGGCTAAATCGGCAATATTCTCCCCCAAGGTCAAACGACCCTGAACATGGAATCCCGGAATGGGTTCATATTGGTCATATTGCTTAACCAGTTTGTCGGTCAACGCATTGAAGTTTTCGACATCAGACGGCAGCCACCATTGTGCCAAAGCGCCCTTCTCGTCATATTTTGCGCCCTGGTCATCAAAATGATGGCTCAATTCATGTCCGATAACGGAACCAATACCCCCATAGTTAACGGCAGCATCCGCATGCGGATCAAAGAAAGGTGGCTGCAAAATAGCGGCTGGGAAGACAATTTCATTCATCGTCGGATTGGCATAGGCATTGACCGTCATCGGGGTCATTTCCCATGCACCGCGATCAACAGGCTTGCCCAATTTATTCAGGCTAAACTGATATTCGAACATATTTGACCGTCTGACATTGCCAGCCAAATCATCACGAATAATCGTCAAACCGGTATAGTCGCGCCATTTATCAGGATAGCCGATTTTCGGGGTAAAAGAAGCCATTTTCAAATGGGCTCTTTTCTTCGATTCCGGCGACATCCAAGTCAAATTATCAATCCGGCGATTCATCGCTGCCATGATATTTTTGACCAACTGGTCAGCCGCAGCCTTGGTCTCTGGCGGGAAGTAACGGGCAACATAGGTTTTACCGATATCTTCACCCAAGGCCGTATCGACCAAACCGACGGCTTTTTTCCAGCGCGGCAATTCTTTAGGCTGTCCGGTCAAAGCCTGACCATGGAAAGCAAAATGCGCATCAGAGAAAGGCTGCGAAAGATAGGGTGCCATCTGGTCAAGAAGATGAACCAGCAGATAATCTTTCAACGTCTGAATGGGCGTTTTCGAGATATTCAGAGCCATACCCGCAAAAGCGCTAGGTTCACCGACCAAAAATTCAGACTGATTATTGATCTGGGCAGAAGTCAGGAAAGCATTCCAGTCGAAATTCGGGGCTTTCTTTTCAAAATCGGCACGCTGCCATTTGTTATAGGTGCGGTCGATATTGCGAAGGTCTGCCCTTGCCCACTGAACAGTCGCCAAATTGGTCTCGAAAGCCATCAAATTGGCAGCACGCTGTTCGGCATAAGCCTCACCTGAAAGCTGTAACAGCTTGGTCAGATAAGCGACATAAGCCTGACGGATGCTTTCAAGCTTGGGGTCTTTATTCAAATAATAGTCACGGTCAGGCAGTCCCAGACCGGATTGCTGGAAATTGATAATATAGCGATCCGGCTGACGATCATCCTGCGCAACCCCAAAAGCAAAAGGTGCATCGCCACCGATCGGCAACATCGCGCCCAACTGGCGAGCAAAATCATGCTGATTTTTGACCGCTTTAATGGCATTAATCGTCGGTTTTAAAGGGCTAAGGCCTTTTTGATTGATCGTTTTTTGATCCATATAGCTGGCATAGAGATCACCGCTTCTATTGCCCGGCGTTTTAACCGCTTCGTCTAAAATGTCTTTCATCCGCTGAAGCGAAAGATCAGCCAACTGGGTGAACATACCATAACGGGCACGGTCATCAGGAATAGGGGTTTTCTGATCCCATCCGCCATTTGCAAAATCATAGAAGCTGTCACCCGGATTGACCGAACGGTTCATACCGCTTTCATCAAAACCGAACAGGCCAATGGCCGGTTTATTGGGTAAAAGCGTCTCACCGGCTGCCAAAGCCGGAACAGCGACTGATGCCATAGCGGCCATCGCCACAAATGCCCGTCCGATAGAAAAACGAGGATGTTTCACAAAAAACCTTCCTTAAGAAAACCAGACTATTGTCTTTGTCTTTTTTTCAAAAAACGGAGCCTACCACACTTTAGACGCAAGGATAAAATAAAAAGAAGCAATTTATTTCCCGCAAAAATCTGTAAAATTACCAAAAGATAATCACTTGCAGATAAGGGACAGCTTCTTTTTTTGTTAAGAGTGATAGAATATTATCACCCTTTATCCCGTAACAGCCTTGCCTGATCGCGTTTCCAATCCCGTTCTTTGATCGTAGCACGCTTATCATGGGTCTTTTTACCACGTGCTATAGCCAACTCCAGCTTGGCTTTCCCCTTGTTGTTAAAATACAAACTGACCGGAATAACGGTCATCCCTTCACGAGAGACGGCTGTCTGCATCTTACGGATTTCCCGTTCATGAAGCAGCAATTTTCTGGGTCGTTTTGGTTCATGATTGAACCGGTTGCCATGACTAAATTCCGGAATATTGGCATTAATCAGCGTTACTTCGCCATTTTTAACCTCGGCATAGCTTTCAGCAATCGACCCCTGCCCGAAACGTAAAGATTTCACTTCGGTTCCGGTCAAAGCAAGACCAGCCTCGTAAAAATCTTCAAAAGCATATTCGTAACGGGCGCGCCGGTTCTCGGCGAGTATCTTTGATTTTTTAAACTGAGGTGGACGAAAAGCAGCCATCTTTTAAATCAACCTTGCATGGGAAAGCGCCGCATCAACCAAAGCCTTGCTATGATCGCTTGGCTGAACCAAAGGCAGACGCAATTCAGGCGAGAAATCAGGATACAGGCGGGACAAAGCATATTTGACCGGAGCCGGAGAGGAATCGCTAAACAAAGCAGAATGCAAAGGATAAAGACGATCCTGCAAAGCCAAAGCATCCTGATAGCGATTTTCAGCACAAGCCTTCTGGAAATCCGCAGAAAGTTTCGGCGCAACATTGGCCGTTACCGAAATACAACCAACACCACCCATGGCATTAAAGGCCAAAGCCATATCATCATTACCTGACAACTGGCAGAAATCAGAACCACAAGCCAATCTTTGTGCAGAAACCCGCGCAATATGCCCGCTAGCATCTTTCATGCCCACAATAGCAGGTAAACGCGACAGACGCGCCAAAGTTTCAACCGAGATATCGCTGCTGGTGCGCCCCGGAACATTATAAATCAGGATAGGAATCGGACTATTTTCAGCCAGATAGCTATAATGGGCATAAAGCCCTTCCTGACTAGGTTTGTTGTAATAAGGTAATACCACCAGACCCGCAGCGGCTCCGGCTTTGGCCGCATGGCGCAAATGGGCAAGTGACACCTTGGTATCATTCGATCCACATCCGGCAATTACCGGCACTCGACCTTTGGTCTGATCAATACAAACCGCCATAACATAGTTATGTTCTTCGATGGTCATCGTGGCACTTTCACCCGTGGTGCCACAGGGGACAAGCGCTGATGATCCGCCTTCAATCATCCGGTCAACATGCGCTCTGAAAACCACTTCATCAAACTTTCCGTTGCGAAACGGTGTCACAAGAGCAGGAATTGAGCCCGTGAACATTATCATCTCCTTCCCTTTGGTATGAAGCTGTCTCATATAGTAAAGACCATGGCCCATAACCAAAATTTACTATCGTCTGATAAAGACGTTAAGCCACGGCTGTCCAGACAGCCCAAGCAACGCAGACAGTTTCTTAAGCTGTGTGCGTCCATCATACCGGCTGGCCTGTTCCTTTCCGGGCAGAGTTACGGGCAACGCAATAGCATTGCCATCGTCAATCAGCCAGCAGAGACAGACAGTAAAATTGCAAAATGGCAACTATTACGTTCTGGCACATCATTATCTTTTCAGGATTATGCCTCTTTTCTGATAGAAAATCCTCACTGGCCTGCTGAAAACATTCTAAGAAAAGCCGCTGAAAAGAATTTAGCCGATGCTTTGACGGCTATAGGGGAAAAACCGCAACAAGCCTTGCGTTTTTTTCAACTCTATCCTCCAGTCTCCAATAATGGCCGCGCGGCTTATGCATTAATTCTGGATCAATATAATCAGCAAGCCGAAGCCATCACACAGGCCAAGGCCGCATGGACAGAAGGTTATCTGTCTCCAGATATCGAAAACAAACTTTTTGCCCGTTTCAATAACAGCTTCACAGCACAGGAGCAGGCGCTCCGAGAAGACCGGTTGTTATTTGGACATAATATCGAAGCCGCCCGTTTACAGCTTAATCGGGTCAGCGAAGATCAAAAGCCCGTTTTTGAAGCTCGCATTGCACTCCAGACAGGCGCCCCCGAAGCCGAAGCCCTTGTCTCGGCATTGGGGGCTGATGCTGACAATAATCCGGGTTTTCTGGCAGATCATGCTCAGTATTTACGAAGCAAAGCCCGCCCCTTTGATGCCCGATCTTTGCTGGCTGCGCCGCGACAATGGAAACAAGCTCCCAGCGATGCCGGAGAATGGCTCAATCTCCTGCTTACCTTTGCCAGGGCTACCGCAAATGACAAACAATATGCCCAGACCTTGGCGATTGTCCGGCAGGTTTACAGCCTCTATCCTGATAGCCGAAAGGTAAAGGAACAATCCTTCACGATCAGGGATCGCTATACCGATCTTCTTTTCTTGGGTGGTCGGACAGCTTTAAAATACCTCAACCAGCCCAAAGAGGCGTTAGGCTTTTTCAGCAATTACGCCGCCGCTTCCAAAAGCCCTCAAAGCCGTAGCCGAGGCTATTATTGGGCAGGTCGTTCGGCTTTAGCCATGCGGGATGATACCCTTGCCCGCCGCTATTTCGCAGCAGCAGGCCAATCCCCTGACCAGTTTTACGGCCAGCTTTCCCTTGAATTATTGGGACAGAGCGTACCAATCCCCCCTTATGGGGCTGCTCTGCCCGATTCTTCGCAGCAGAATATTTTCTACAGCAGCTCTCTGGTGCAAGCGACCATCCGCTTGGGACAGCAACAAAATTGGCGGGATCAAAGCCTGTTCTTGCGCGCGCTTGCAAACAGCCTAACCCGCCCCGAAGAATACGCGCTGGCCATTGATCTTAGTCAGCGCATCGGTAGACAAGACCTAGCCGTCATGGCCTGTCGTTCTATGCGGAATAGCGACCTGATTACCTATAATCGCAGCGGTTATCCAAGCTATTCCCTTCCCAATGAAAGCGAACCGAGCTGGGTGATGGTGCATGCCCTTTCCCGTCAGGAAAGCCAATTCGACCGCCACGCAAAAAGCAGCGTTGGCGCGCTTGGCTTGATGCAGCTCATGCCGAAAACGGCCAAAGATCAATCCCAGAAATTAGGCTTAGCCTATGACCCTGCGCGTCTGGTAAATGATCCGGCCTTCAACCTGACCTTAGGTGCCAGCTTTTACGAAAGAATGCGCAGCTATTATCAAGGCAGCCATCTTTTAGCGGTTGCCGCCTATAATTCAGGGCCCGGCAATGTGAATCGCTATCTTTCAAGCTATGGCGATCCTCGGATGCCTCATGCGGATGTCGTCGACTGGATCGAAGATTTTCCCTTAGATGAAACCCGTAACTACATCCAACGCGTCTTAGAAAATGCAGTTGTCTATAGTCGGATTGACCCCGACACCAATCGCAGCCGCGTTGGAGGTCAGGCCTTATCCGATTATCTAGGTGGCATGGATCACATCGGGCCCACCCTTTCGCGCTAACACAGCTAAGAAAGCCTGTTACAGGATAGCAGGCTTTTCTTTCACGGCCTTAAATCAAACAGGACAGACGTCCCGTGACAACGAAGAACCCTAACTACATCACACCACAAGGCTTGGAAAAGCTAAAGGAACGCTACCATCATCTGATGAATACCGAACGCCCCAAAATCGTTGAGATTGTCAGCTGGGCAGCCGGTAATGGAGATCGCTCTGAAAATGGCGACTACATCTATGGCCGGAAAAAGATGCGTGAGATTGACCGCGAATTATCATGGTTGTCACGCCGATTAAAAGCCGCCCGCGTTGTTGATCCCTCGGCAGTAGAAGATCGGTCAAAAGTCTGGTTCGGAGCCACCGTCACCATTGCTGACGAAGACGACAATCAACGCCAAGTCGCATTAGTCGGGGAAGATGAAGCCGATGCCAGCCAAGGCAGAATAAGCTGGAAGTCCCCATTAGCACGAGCATTGCGGGGCGCAGCTTTAGGCGATCTTAGAATTGTCCGCCTACCAGCCGGTGAAAAGGAATGGGAAGTTATAGAAATTGGCTATCCCGCTCCGACCTCAAAATAATAATAGAGGGAGGGATGCCCCAATCATCGGGCATCCTTCCAATAGGATTTATTCGCCCAGATCAATACCCAATTTTTCTTTAGCCAACAAAACGATTTCAGGATCAAGCGGCGGCGGCGCAGTAGGAAGATTTTTTTCCAACTCATCCGCAATCAACCCAAGTGATTGGATACGAGCATCCTGCTTATTATTGGCATCAATAATATGCCAAGGCGCCCAATGCATGTTGCATTGATCGAACATATCCAAAAAAGCCTTCTTATATTCATCCCGCTCGTCACGGGCATGAAAATCAGCCGGGCCAATCTTCATATGTTTCCAAGGATGCATCAAACGCCGCTTAAAACGCTCATCCTGCGTCTTATCAGAGATATGACAGAATATTTTAATGAGACGGGTGCCATTTTCACATTGCAGTGATTCAAAGGCATTGATCTCATCATAGCTACGCTGCCATTCTTCGTCACTAGCCAGCTTGTCGACCCGTTCAACGAGAACACGGCCATACCAGCTCCGATCAAAGATAGCGACTTCACCATTTCCGGGCATTTTTGTCCAAAAACGCCACAGGAAATGATGTGCTTTTTCTTCTTCAGTCGGAACACCGATAGGCCATACTCTGAAATGGCGCGGGTCCCATCCTGTCACCAATCGCTGGATAATACCGCTTTTTCCTGAGCTATCCGGCCCTTCGAATAAGATAATAGCCTTCCGACGATAGACGATATAGGCCACTAAAAGGTGAGCTAGTCTCTTTTGAAGCTGCACCAGTACTTTATCGTAATCGCCGCTAAACGGCTTTCCCTGTTCGTAATCAGCAAGATTGACAGACATGCGGCATTACCCCTCTGTTGGCATTATCAGATTTACGAAGCTGATTTCTGGGTAGGTTTCACCGCAATACGCAAAGACAGTTCTTTCAACTGCCGTTCACTTACGGCCGCCGGAGCGCCCATCATCAAGTCTTCTGCTTTTTGGTTCATTGGGAATAGAACGACTTCACGGATATTAGGTTCACCCGCCAACAGCATCACCATACGGTCAACACCCGGAGCAGCCCCACCATGCGGCGGCGCACCATATTTAAAGGCGTTAATCATACCGGCAAAGTTTTCATCAACCATAGCCTGATCATAGCCCGCGATTTCAAAGGCTTTGTACATGATCTCCGGCCGATGGTTACGGATAGCACCAGAAGACAATTCGATACCATTACAGACGATATCATATTGATAAGCCAAAATATCGAGCGGATCTTTCGTTTCCAAGGCTTCCATGCCACCCTGCGGCATCGAGAATGGATTGTGACTAAAGATGACCTGCTTGGCTTCTTCGTCATATTCGAACATCGGGAAATCGACGACCCAGCAGAAACGGAAGCTATCTTTTTCGATCAGATCGAGCAATTCACCAACGCGATTACGGGCAAGCCCTGCTAAACGAGCGGCCTCGCCTTCCTTACCGGCGGCAAAGAAAACGCCATCATTTTCACCAAGGCCAAGATCAGCCAACAGCTTTTGGGTCGCTTCTTCGCCGAGATTGCGGGCAATCGGGCCACCTGCTTCGCCATTTTTGATATTGATATAACCCAGACCAGCAAAACCTTCTTCGCGCGCCCAGTTATTCATATCATCAAAGAATTTGCGGCTATTTTTACCTGCTTCTGGTGCCGGAATAGCGCGAACAACGCCGCCTTTTGCGACCATACCAGCAAATAAACCGAAACCGGAATCACGGAAATGTTCGGTTACATCGCTAATTTTCAAAGGATTCCGCAAATCAGGCTTGTCGGAACCATAATAAAGCATAGCATCACGATAAGCGATACGCGGGAAAGGCGCAGGGGTAACAGTCTTACCGCCGCCGAATTCTTCAAAGACACCGGCTAAAACGGGTTCGATAGTCGCAAAGACATCTTCTTGGGTGACAAAGCTCATTTCAAAATCGAGCTGATAGAATTCACCCGGAGAACGATCGGCGCGGGCATCTTCATCACGGAAACAAGGTGCAATCTGGAAATAACGGTCGAAACCAGCAACCATCATCAACTGCTTGAACATCTGCGGAGCCTGCGGCAACGCATAGAATTTACCGGGATGAACGCGGCTTGGTACCAGATAATCGCGCGCGCCTTCTGGGCTGGATGCCGTCAAAATCGGGGTCTGATATTCGTTAAAGCCCTGCTCGATCATCCGGCGACGCAGGCTGGCGATGACATTGGAGCGTAAAACGATATTGCGATGTAAACGATCACGACGCAAATCAAGATAGCGATAACGCAAACGGATATCTTCAGGATAATCAGCTTCACCGGCGACCGGCAAAGGCAATTCTTGGGCAAAAGACTGGACATCGACTTCCGAAGCACGGATTTCGATTTCACCGGTTGCAAGATTGGGAT
The DNA here is from genome assembly GCF_000175255.2 of Zymomonas mobilis subsp. mobilis ATCC 10988. Classification (NCBI taxonomy): domain Bacteria; kingdom Pseudomonadati; phylum Pseudomonadota; class Alphaproteobacteria; order Sphingomonadales; family Zymomonadaceae; genus Zymomonas; species Zymomonas mobilis. The sequence continues at coordinate 667,983 of NC_017262.1, forward strand.
TAACGACTTCCGGCGCTCTTTCAACGACTTCACCGGTAACGGTGATAACCGACTCGAGTCGTAATTGATCCAGTTTTTCGAAAACAGCCGAATCACTATCGGCAACAATCTGGGTCAAACCATAATGATCGCGAAGATCGACGAAAAGTAATCCACCGTGATCGCGTTTGCGATGCACCCAACCGGAAAGGCGGACTTTTTCGCCAACATTGGCGCGTCTAAGGGCTGAACAATTATGGGTGCGATAGGCATGCATGTATTAAATTTCCTGATTGCACGAGATTTTTGTTTACTGTTGCGCTTCGCTCGGACAGCTTGTCTTTGTCAAGGCACACAATCCGGTTAATAGTAGGCTTAATGCAGATTCATCCTCTTATCACAGATAGCGCAACGCTAGCCGCTCTTTGTTCCCGCTTATCCCGGGCTGACTTTATTGCCATAGATACCGAGTTTATTCGGGAAAACAGTTATTGGCCGGAGTTATGCCTGATTCAGATCGCGGATGATAAAGAAGCCGCAGCCATTGATCCACTGGCTCCTGGCCTGGATATGACCCCTCTTACTGATTTGTTGGTCAATAATGAAGATATTCTTAAGGTTTTTCATGCCGGAGGGCAGGATCTTGAAATTATTCTTCATCACACCGGCAAAATGCCCTTTCCTCTTTTTGACACACAAATTGCCGCTATGGCCTTGGGTGTTGGTGAACAGGTCGGCTATTCAAATCTGGTAGAAAGATATCTTTCTATCAAATTAGACAAAGGCGCAAGATTTACAGATTGGTCACATCGCCCGCTTGACCGGCGGCAGTTGGATTACGCCATTGCCGATGTCACCCATCTTGCGACTCTTTTCCCCATGCTGTTGAAAGAATTGCGGGATAAAGGGCGCGGCGCATGGCTCGATCAGGAAATGGAACGGCTGGCCGATCCTTCACAATATATCAATGATCCCGAAAAATCATGGCTTCGTATCCGAATGCCGAACCGGAAAGCGGATATCCTCGGTCGTCTCAAAGCCTTGGCCGCATGGCGCGAAATCGAGGCACAAAACCGTAATATTCCAAGGGGTCGTATCGCCAAAGATGAAACCTTGGCTGATCTGGCTATTCACCCCCCTCGCCGTCAATCCGATCTGGTAAAGGTGCGCGGACTTTCGGGCAGCTGGGGCAGTAATGACATTGGCCAAAGGCTGATGGAAGCAATCGAAAATGCCGAGGCTTTAAGACCCGAAGAAATTCCGCAACGCAATGACCGAAAATTATGCATCGGAAAAGACGGTGCAATGATTGCCGATTTGCTGAAATTATTGCTTAAAATGCGCGCTCGTGATGCCGAAGTTGCCGCCCGCCTTATCGCAAAAAGCGACGATATCGAGGGAATTATCGCGGGTGAACGCGAAAATAATCCGGTTTTGACTGGCTGGCGCTACGATATTTTTGGGAAAGAGGCCATTGCCTTGATTGAAGGTAAAATGGCTTTCAGCGTCCAAAAAGGCAAAATCGCCATGACCCTGATTGAAAAAGAATAATTGTAACCAAAACCTCTGCTATTCATCTGAATAGCAGAGGTTTTTTATACCGCTTTCAATAAATAAAGGCGGCGATCCTATAAAAATTCGACCACTTCGCTGGCTTCAAAACTATTCGCCAAAGACCGCAATCGGCGCAGGACGGTCTCGCCTTTTAATTTATAATTACCGGAAAATTGCAGGATAATTTTGTTATTCCGATAAAGAATAGTGCTTTTTTTCAGGCTAGTCGTTACACCGCCTGACAAACGCATACCCAAACGAATGGCTTTACCCCAACGCACAGCGCGGATCGTATCCGCTTCACTCAACAAATTATTAGTGATTTTCTTATCCATTGCACCGTCATAGCTGACGGCTAAAGCCTGACCGATCAAAGCCCGTCCATAGGCATCCAATCCGACCCAACGCCCATGTAGAATAATACTCAAAATTTGTTCAGCCCGAAAATCGGGATTAGCCTGCCAGGCGCTATCTGCCAATAAACAAGCCGCATGACGTAAACGGTGATAAGCGGGCGGATCTTGAGCAAAAAGGGTCGACATCCAATCGTAAAGCGCCTCACCCTGCTGATAAAAACGACCTGCCGTTTCACCGCGCTGATTGGCACTCCATAAAAGCGGGTCTAACTTGCGGGTTGCCTTATCAAGGCTAAGATAGAGCAAACCTTCCCTTAATCCATAAGCCGAAGTCACCAAGGCTCGGCTATGAAGATGACGGCTCACCACGGCTAACAACGCAGCTGCATCCGAAAGCTGCTCGACACGCGAAGTTGAAATATTCGCCTTATTTTTCAACTTCTTGGGACTATTGCGCTGAATAACCCGTATCAATTTGGAAGGTCGATCGGGCGACATGATATAATTATGTAAAACAGGGATCGGATAATGCCTGACATGCATATCCAATTTAGCCAAAGACCGCCAAGCGCCGCCGACCATATAGAAAGGCAAATCGCGGGCATCGGCCAGCCAATCAATCTTCTTAAAGGCTTCCGATATAAAGTTATCCAAAGCATTGCGGCTTTTTTTACGAATATCCGCAATTCTTAAAACACCCAAGGGCAAAGAAACTCTGTCCTTCACCCGCCCTTTCGATATACGGATCAGTTCAAGACTACCGCCACCCAAATCGCCAACAATTCCGTCTGCATCGGGGATAGCGGACAAAACGCCATAACCGGAAGCATAGCCCTCTTCTTCGCCCGACAAGACTTCAACTTCTAGCCCGATTTTGGCTATTTCACCGAGAAGGAAAGCTCCATTTTTAGCATCTCTCACCGCGGCTGTCGCAACCGTTCTAAGAGAGCTAAGTTCCATAATTTGCGCTAATTTCCAAAAACGCGTTAATTCGGATATTGCCAGCTCAATCGCTTTTTCATCAATTCGGCCATCTACTGGAATATTGCGGCCTAATTGGGCTGAAATCTTTTCATTGAACAGGATTCTCGGGGCGCGACTTAACTGGTCATACACCACCAGACGGATGGAATTAGAACCAATATCAATGATACCGATAGGTCCCGATTTGCACCATTTTTTCTGTTTCGGCATCGGGCATTTTTTATCCACGTCGTTCGATCCCTGCCTGTTATTCAATATCATGAAAAATCCGTTTTAAAGGGTCACTAGGACATAAAACTGGCCGCTAGGCAGGGAAAAACCTCCCTAATCCTATAATGCTCTTATCCTATCACAGAAAAAAATCATTCCTTTTTATAGAAATATCGCCAGCCCATTATTAAAAAACAACAGGCTGGCTTATTCCATGCTAGATCTCTTCTCTAAGCTGCAATTTCGGAATTTTATTTTCAATCAAGGCCGTGCCACGCCCTGACAAGGATGGATTGGTCATAAAATAATGATGCAGATTGAACAAATGTTCGGGGTCTTTAATGCGTTCATAGCGGCCATCTGGTAACAAACGCCAACTCTGTTCGCTATCCAATAAATTGGCGACCATAATCTGATCTAATACCTGCGCATGAACGGTCGGATTTTCGATCGGAACCAAAGTTTCAACGCGCCGGTCAAAATTCCGCTGCATCCAGTCAGCCGATGAAATAAAGACCAAGGCATCTTTATGGGGCAATCCATGTCCATTCCCGAAACAGACAATCCGGCTATGTTCCAAAAAGCGCCCGACAATAGATTTTACCCGAATATTATCGGACAACCCTGGCACTTGAGGCCGCAAGCAACAGATACCACGGACAATAAGGTCAATATGAACACCAGCCTGAGATGCCCGATACAGGCTTTCAATAATGGCCGGATCAACCACTGAATTTAATTTAGCCCAGATGACACCCGGCCGCCCTGCTTTGACATGCTCGATTTCAGCATCAATCAACTTCTGTAATTTATCCCGCAAACCATGCGGCGACAAAGACAACATTTCAAGATGCGGCGGCTCGACATAACCGGTGACATAATTAAAAAGCTGGGCGGCATCACGCCCTGCCCGCTGATCGGCGGTAAAGAAACTCAAATCAGTATAAATACGCGCCGTTACCGGATGGTAATTGCCGGTTCCGAAATGGCAATAGGTGCGATAACTGTTGCCTTCGCGACGAACAACCATCGAAACCTTGGCATGGGTTTTCCAGTCAATAAAGCCATAGACAACCTGAACCCCTGCCCGTTCCAATTGGGTCGCCCATTTCAAATTCTGTTCTTCATCAAAACGGGCTTTCAACTCAACCAAGGCCGTTACCGATTTCCCCGCATCAGCCGCGTCAACCAGCGAGCGAATAACCGCGGATTGTTTACCAGCGCGGTATAATGTTTGCTTGATAGCCACGACATCGGGATCGGCGGCTGCTTGCTGTAAAAAGGCCAAAACGACGTCAAAGGTTTCGTAGGGGTGATGGACGATGATATCTTTTGCGCGAATAGCTGCGAAGCAGTCGCCGCCATATTCCATAATCCGTTCGGGAAATCGAGGCGTGAAAGGCGCGAATTTTAAATCCGGCCTCTCTTCTTCCACCATTCGACTTAAATCAGAAATAGCGAGGAAACCGCTGCTCTGGAATAAAATTGCATCACCGCTAATCTCATCACAAACCAGTTTTTCCAAATCCGGCGGCATATCTTTTTCCATTTCCAGCTGGATAACACGCCCTTTGCGGCGCATTTTCAACGCAGAATGGAAAGACAGAACAAGATCTTCGGCCTCTTCCTGAAATTCGATATCACTATCACGGATAAGACGGAATGCACCGTGACTGATGACATCAAAACCGGGGAAAAGAATAGAAACAAAACGCCGGATCAAGGTCTCAATCGCAACATAACGCGCCGGATTTTGCGGTGAACTGGCACCAGAAGGTAAACGGATAAAACGCGGCAAGGTCGACGGAATCATCAATAATTCACGCACCGGAATTTTATCAACCTGCCGCACCAGATCAAAAACAAGGCTAAAGCCTTTATTCGGAATAAAGGGGAAAGGATGCGCTGGATCAAGCGCTTGCGGTGTCAAAACCGGAAAAACCTGTTCCCGAAAATGATTTTCCAAAATTTCGGCATCTTCGCCGTTAATTTCGTCGATATTCAACACTTGAATACCAACGGTTTTCATCTCTTCACGCAACGACAACCAACATTCTTGCTGGCTTGCCATCAATTCGCGGGTGCTCTCTGTCAACGCCGCTAATTGCTGACCAATCGTCATACCGTCATTGGAATACGCATTCAGGCTTTGCAGTTGCTGGCCTTTTAATCCGGCCACGCGAACCATGAAAAATTCATCAAGATTATTGCCGGAAATAGACAGGAAACGTAACCGCTCCAATAACGGATGAACCTTGTTGCCAGCCTCTTCAAGGACGCGATGATTAAAGGACAACCATGACAATTCCCGATTAAAAAAACGTTCATTCAGAGGTAGTTGGGCAATAAGGGACATATTATTTTCTTTCATCCATTAAGCGGAAAAGAACCACTGGCAGCTATCTCGACAAAAACGATCAGGCGCTTTCTCAACTTTGTATAGTGACAGATCTGATTTTCGAATCAACTCTATCAAAGATATGTGATATTTTTATAAAACCGCTTTTCTTTCTTCCGGTTGCCCCATAACGACAAAAAAAGACGACCCCGAATTATATTTTTCGGCCACGTCTTTCTTCATCGGGGATTTCTTCACCGGCCATAATCGCGCGCACCATATTCAGGGTAATCGGGCCCCGTCTTTTCAAGGCCGCCTGATCCAACTTGTCGATCCAGTCCAAAACCGCAATATAATTATGCTCGATACGCGGCGTTACCCATTCCAATATTTCGGTTGAAACTGGCAATCCACGTCGCCCCAAACGCCTTTCAATCAAGGCCGCAATCAACGAATCGTCCGGTGCCTTAATCACCAAATGGGGGCTCGCTATCATTCGAGAACGTAAATCCGGCAATCTAATTTTCCAAAGCGGCGGCGGTTGATCGGCAATCACCAACAAAGGTCGCTTTAATCGCTCCGCCCTATTCCATGCATGGAAAATAAATTCTTCTGACCGTCTTTCCGCATTATCAATCAATTCGCCGCCGGTGCGGGCAACAAACAGTCGCCCCAAAAGGCTGCGCCCCGATTTACGCATACCTGTTAAAAGCGCCGATTTTACAGGCCATTTCTGCCACAAACGCAACTGCTCAACGGCGATATTATTGGCGTCACTGACAATAAAATCTCCATCATTTTCTGGCTCTGGCCAGATCAGAGGCAATGCCATCTGGGTGACAGGAGGAGAAGAGGTCATCGGTCAGGGCGTGGGCGCCAAGGGCGCCTCCTTTCTTTTTTCGGGGCTGGATAAGCCAGCTTGGTTATCATTTTTCAAAACAGCCTTCCCTTGCGGGGAAGAAACCGGCGTTGGGGTTATCGTTCTTTGCGTAAATGTCGACACTTCCGAAGCCGGAGCCTCGATAGAAATAAAGGTCTGATCATTTTCAAGATTACCGCCAAACAAAGCCATCATATAGATCGCATCTATATGCTCAACACCTTGTTTTAATAAGACAGGTAAATTCTCTACCGAAGCCGTTTTTAAAGTAAAATGGCCTAATATTTTTTGATCAATACCGTATTTCGCTAAAAAGGAAACAGAAACAGGGCCTCCCGGCCAACTATAATGCAACCGTATTTCAGGAGTCAAAAGACCACTCGCGCCATATTGCTCCAAAATATTTTGCCATTGTGCCTTATTATGGCTGCCAAGCTGGGTCGCATTCAACAAAACTGGATCAAGATTATCGCCAGTCGGCCTGACATAGGCAATGTGACTATGGCTGGTTTTGAATTCTGCCCAGGCTTTTTGCCAGGCATTCCGCCATTCAAAACTAATCGGCGCTCCGGCTGTCCATGTCAAAGGCACCAATAACATCGGCGAAGAATGGTGATGATTCTTGCGAAGGCCAAGTAACGCCCCACCCCGCGCCCGATCGAACTCTACCCCCAAAGTAGCAATATAACGATTCGCGCTAATCTCTTCTTTTTCAACCACTACCGAAGACACAATCGAATCCAGCTTTTTGTCAGAAAAAGGCGTGGTTGGATCTTTCAGATTATCATCGCGGTCAAAATCATTCCGCTTGTCCCACAATAATTGCCAGGCTTTTCTCTCTGCCAAACGCCATCCAATCAATCGGGCATTTTCACCTGATGAAGCACTGACATCGACACGAATACCGGTGACCAACAAATTTTCGGTTGTCTCAACTGGCGGAATACCTCTATCTCCCGGTTCAAGCTGGGCATAGGCAATGGTCGGGAACAAACTGTAACCGGTTATTATGGCCGGTAACAATCCGAAGAAAAAACGGGAAACTCCGTCAAAAAATGCTAATCTCCGCTTCACATGCAACCTTTTGAACAGTTCAGCTTAGAAATCCAAGTCTGATGGTGTAGGGCTTTTTTTATGACTAATAACAGCACGCAAAAATACAGTTATGCCGATGCCGGCGTTTCTATCGCAACCGGTAATGCGCTGGTCAAAGCCATTGCACCCCTTGCCCGTGCGACGGCGAGAGCCGGAGCCAATGCCGATCTCGGAGGTTTCGGCGGCTTTTTTGATTTAAAAGCAGCCGGCTTCAATGATCCGTTACTGGTCGCGGCGAATGATGGTGTCGGAACCAAGGTAAAATTGGCGATTACCGGCAACCGTCACGATCATGTAGGCATTGACCTTGTGGCGATGTGTGTCAATGACCTGATTGTCCAAGGTGCCGAACCTTTATTCTTTTTAGACTATTTTGCTTCAGGTCATCTCGATCCCGAATTAGCCAAAAGAGTCATCGCAGGTATTGCCGAAGGCTGCAAGATTGCCGGCTGCGCTTTGATCGGTGGCGAAACGGCTGAAATGCCCGGCCTCTACGCCGATGGCGATTACGATCTGGCGGGTTTCTCTGTTGGTGCCGTCGAACGTTCTCAAGTGTTGGAAGCAGGTCGCGTCCGTGCGGGTGACATCATTCTGGGTATGGCCTCTTCCGGTGTTCACTCCAACGGTTTTTCGCTTGTCCGCAAATTAGCCGACGGCCAAAAATGGGATTTAAAGGCTCCAGCGCCTTTCAAAAAGGACACGCTTCTTATTGATGTCTTGATGGAACCGACCCGCATTTATGTCCGGTCACTATTACCTCTCATCCGCCAGAATGTCATTGCAGCCTTGGCACATATCACCGGCGGCGGTTTGCTTGAAAATATTCCGCGCACGCTTCCCGACAACTGCCATGCCGTTATTGATGCCAATCGTTGGGAACAGCCGGATTTGATGCAATTCTTGCAGCAAGAAGGCAATCTTGATCCCGCCGAAATGGCGAGAACCTTTAACTGCGGTATTGGCATGGCGGTAATCGTCCATCCCGAAGATGCTGCCACCGTCCAAGCCGCTTTACATGAAGCAGGCGAAAGTGTTTATTCCATCGGAATAATCGAAGAAGGTCAGAAAGGCTGCACAGTTGCAGGCAAAGCCGGAAGCTGGAACAGCACTTCAGACTGGAAAGTAACCCATAATGGCTAATAGCCCAGCAAAGAAGAAGGTCGGTGTTTTAATCTCCGGCCGTGGATCGAATATGGAAGCCTTGATCGAGGCTTCCAACCGCCCCGATTGCCCTTATGAAATCACCTTGGTCTTCTCCAATATTGAAGATGCCCAAGGCCTCAAAATCGCCGAAGAGGCTGGCATCAAAACAGCTTTTCTCGATCATCGCGGACATGGCGGACGGGCAGCTTATGATCAAAAAGTGCTGGCTATCTTACAGGAAGCCAAACTCGATATCGTGGTTCTCGCCGGTTATATGCGGATTGTAACGCCGGAATTTGTCTCAGCATGGGAAGGCCGGATGCTCAACATCCACCCCGCCCTTTTACCGAGCTTTACTGGACTTGATACCCATAAACGCGCGCTAGAATCTGGGGTCAGATGGCATGGCTGCACCGTGCATTTTGTCACTTCCGAACTAGATGCTGGGCCCATCATCACACAGGCGGCCGTTCCGGTCTACGAAGACGACACCGAAGATAGCTTGGCAAAAAGGGTGTTGAAAGAAGAACACCGCATCTACGCCGAGGCGCTAGAAGACCTTGCTGCCGATCGTCTTATTCTCAAAGATAACCGCGTTTTTCATAAGAAAGGATAATCTTATGACAAAGGAATCTTCTGTCAAAATCGGTTTGATTGGCGCGGCTGGCCGGATGGGGAAAGCCATTCAAGAAGCCGCATCACAGCAAGACATTCAGCTATCTGGTGGCATCGGCCGGAAAGGTGCCGAATTCGGCAGCTATAACGATAGCGAAAGTCTGGCCAAGGCCTCTGATGTTTTGATCGACTTTTCAACGGCGGCGGCTCTTAAAGATAATATCGAAGCCGCCCTCCATCACAAAAAACCGATTATTATCGGCACGACCGGCCTTACGGAAGCCGATCACCAACTGATTGAGCAAGCCGCTTCTAAAATTCCGGTTATCTTGGCCGCTAACACCTCGCTTGGGGTCAATATGCTGGCTGCTTTGGTCAAACAGGCTGCCGCCAAATTAGGCAGCGATTGGGATATCGAAATTGTGGAGATGCATCATCGCCACAAGAAAGATGCTCCATCAGGCACAGCTTTATTACTAGGACGTGCCGCCGCCGAAGGCCGTGGCGAAAAATTGGAAGACATCGCCGATTTACAGCGCTGCCCCGCCACCGAACCGCGCGAAACAGGCCGGATCGGCTTTGCCAGCTTACGGGGTGGCTCGGTTGCAGGCGACCATATGGTTGTTTTTGCGAGCGAAGGTGAAAGAATCGAATTAGGCCACCGCGCCGAAAGTCGGATTATTTTTGCCCGTGGTGCTTTGAAGGCCGCGCTTTGGCTTGCCGATCAATCTGCCGGATTTTACCAGATGAAGGACGTTCTTGGTTTATGACCCCCGATTCTGTTGAAGAATTTTATCGGCGCTTAGCCAAGGATAATCCCAATCCGCGTTCGGAATTGGTTTTCAAAAATCCTTATACTTTACTGGTATCGGTTGTCCTGTCCGCACAGGCAACCGATGTCAGCGTTAACAAGGCGACTGAACCGTTATTCAAAATTGTCGACACCCCGCAACAGATGGTTAACCTCGGGGAAGATCGCTTGAAAGACTATATCCGATCCATCGGGCTTTATAATAACAAAGCCAAAAATATCATTGCCCTGTCGCATATTCTGGTTGAAAAATACCAAGGACAAGTGCCTGCCGATCAAAAGGCATTGGAAGCGTTACCGGGGGTTGGACGGAAAACTGCTTTGGTCGTTTTGAATGTCGCCTTCAATCGTCCTACCATCGCGGTCGACACCCATATTTTTCGGGTTGCCAACCGGACAGGACTTGCCCCTGGCAAAGATGTCCGCGCTGTCGAAAAGGCATTAGAAGACGTCACGCCCGAAAAATATCGCCTTCATGCGCATCATTGGCTCATTCTTTTCGGACGTTATATCTGTAAGGCCAGAAAACCCGAATGCCTGCGCTGCTTCGAATCTGACCTTTGCGCCGCCGTCAAGGAAACGGGTATTCCCCTTCAATCCTGATGCATCGCCTAGGATTCGAGGTCTTCAATATTGATCTTGAATATTCGGGCGATCACATCGGCTGAATGCCCTGCCCTTGCCATAGCCGCAAAATGCCGCCTTTTAATTTTGATATCATCCCGATCCTCTTTTTCATAAAAAGGGCCCAGATGGCGTTTTTTGGCATAATGCAAAGCCGTTTCCATGGCTGAATCGTTATTTTCTGTCAGACTATCAATAATCTTTTCATCAATACCAGCTGCTTTTAAAGCCGATTTCACCCTAATTTTGCCATATCCTCGTCTTTTAAAGGCATTATATTTCATTTCTGCAAATAGGGGGTCATTGATATAGCCAAGATTGATACAATAAGAAATAATCGCATAAATATCAGGGGGTGCGGTGCCAATCCACCCAGACTGATTTATTTTTCGTTTCAAATACTCTGACAATTTTTTCGAAGATGTTGCATAACGTCCAACATAATATAAAGCGAGTTGACGTAATGAATCCTCATCAAGAGGTTTGCGTTGCTTGTCTTTTAAATGGTGATGCACGACTTGCGTCTCTGTCATAGTTTGATAAAGAATTGGGCAGTTATTATCCCGGGATATGGGCGGGATATTTTCTGACAGCATACTCTAAAAAGGTATGCCCCGGGGAGGAATAAACGTTGTCGACTTTGGTCGGAAAGAAAAATGCTGTGGGCGATCAAGAACCAGTTTTAAAACCTACGCCTACCAATGATGATCAGGTAGCACGCCGCCGCTGTGATTTTGATACGATGGGCGAAGCCTTGGATTACGCGGCGTTATCCAAAAAAGGCATGAATTTTCATGATGCGCGTGGGTCACTTATCAGACCCTATCCCTTCAGTGAATTGCGTGCCGATGCTCTAAAGATGGCTTCAAGGCTGATTGCACGGGGGATGAAACCCGGTGACAGATTGGCTTTAATTGCAGAAACCTGTCCAGAATTTGCGGCTTTGTTTTTTGGGGCGATTTATGCCGGTGTTTGGCCGGTGCCGCTTCCTTTACCGACATCTTTTGGCGGGAAAGAAGCCTATATCGACCAATTGGCGATCCAGCTTAAAAGCAGTGATCCCAGCCTGATTGCCTATCCAAAGGAATTATCGGAATTTGCCGAAAAAGCCGCTGCCAAAAATGGCGTGAAGGCGATGGCATGGGATGATCTTCTACTCGAAGATGCCCCCGTTATTGAATTACCCAAGGCGAAGAAAGACGATATCGCCTATCTTCAATATTCCAGTGGTTCCACGCGTTTCCCGCATGGCGTTATTATTACCCATCAAGCGTTGCTCAGCAATTTGAACGCGCATGGCTTGGGCATGAATATGCGGAATAATGACCGCTGTATTTCATGGCTGCCTTGGTATCATGATATGGGTCTGGTCGGCTGTATGCTGTCGATCATAGCCAATCAGATTTCAACCGATTATCTAAAAACCAATGACTTTGCCCGCCGACCGCTGGCATGGCTTGATTTAATCACGCGGAATGAAGGCTATTCGATCAGCTATTCTCCGACTTTTGGCTATGATATTTGCGCGCGCCGCATGTCCAGCCAAACGAAAGCCGCTGACCGCTTTGACCTGTCCCGTTGGCGGGTTGCGGGTAATGGCGCGGATATGATCCGGCCTGATGTTATGCAGAAATTTGTTGATGCCTTCTCCGAAGCAGGCTTCAACCCCAATGCCTTTATGCCTTCCTATGGTCTGGCCGAAGCAACCCTTGCGGTTTCCTTGATGCCATTGAACGAAGGTATTCGGGTCGAAATGGTCAAGGAAAGCCTTCTTTCCGGTAGCCAAGCAGATGAAAACCAACCGGAAAGATATCGTTCGATTGTCAATTGCGGCAAACCCGTCAAAGACACGACGATTTCTATCCGTAATGCCGATGGCAAAGATTTACCGGAACGCGAAGTTGGCCAAGTCTGGGTCAAAGGCCCCGGCATCATGAGCGGCTATTTTCGTGACAAAGAATCAACCGATGCCTGCATGGTCGATGGTTGGCTTGATACGGGCGATATGGGCTATATGTCCGACGGCTATATTTATATTGTTGGCCGGGCCAAAGATATGATCCTCGTCAATGGTTGTAACTATTGGCCACAGGATATCGAATGGGCCGTTGAACAGCTCCCCGGTTTCAAAGGGGGCGATATCGCCGCTTTTGCGATCACGACCGAATCTGGCGAAGAAATGCCAGCGGTTTTGGTGCAATGCCGGATGTCCGATTCCGAAGAAAGAAAGAAACTGCACGCTGAGATCAATCAGAAAGTGCGGACGATGATCGGGATGCCCTGCATGGTGGCCTTGGTGCCACCGCGTTCATTGCCTCGTACCAGCTCCGGTAAATTAAGCCGTGTGAAAGCACGGAATATGTATCTGACCGGTGCAATCAAGGCCTATGATCTGGACTAACCGTTTTTGAAATATATCCTTGCCGCTTTTTCTTCAGGCAAGGATATCTTCTCATAATTTGGCTTTCTCATCCTTTTCTTCTTCCTTACAAGGAAAGGATGATGAAACGCCTTTTTTCTCTTCTCCCCAAAATAGATACTGTCCGAAATAACCGGAATTTCGGAAGAAAAAAGACCAAGGCTTGGCTAGCCTCTCTACTCCTTCCTATCAGCCTTGCAGTTTCATCACCCTACCCGCTCTGGGCATCATCTGCTCTTTCCAAAACACCCGTTTCCTCTTCCCAAGAGACGCTCTTAGCCGCTTTAGAAAAATGGATGGCTTTACCTCGGGATAGCCAACTGACGGCCGCTCATCATCATAAAGAATGGGCTTTTGTTCGGTACCAAGCCGGACAACATCAGCTCCTCTTAACCCGTCCCGATCCCCAAGCCGACAGCTTGCCGCTAGATTGTATTCTGGCACATTATAAGGAAGATGACGGGCAAGCGCTCTATAACCTCACCTTCTCGCCGGATGACAGCCAACTGGCTTATGTTCGCGGCGGTGATCCTGAATTTCCAGATGCCCCACCACCGAACCCGACTTTCCAACCGCAAGCCCCCGAAGCCACAATTCATCTGATTGATCTGACTTCAGCCTCGGATAACATTATCGCCTCCGGCTATAATCCGGTCTTTTCGCCTGATGGCCAATCTCTCGTCTATATCTCGAAAAACAGCTTGTGGCTGTATAAACGGGACAGCCAAACACCTCCTCAAAAACTTTTTACGATTAAAGGGCATATTCGCGATCTTAGCTGGTCACCTAATGGTCAATCACTGGCTTTTGTCGATGATCGCATCGACCACGGCTTTATTGCCTTATATCGCATAACAAGCGGCCAATTAGAGTATTTACCCGCCGCTTTTGGTAATGACCTTTTTCCGGTTTTTTCGCCGGACAGCCAAAAACTCGCTTTTATTCGTGCCTATGAACCGCCTCAGTCCATATCTTCCCCTGACCGTGAAAAGGGTTGGTGGTCGCTGATTATTGCAGATATAAACGATCTCACCCTTACTGAAAAATGGCATGCTCCCAAAGGCCAAGGCGAGGCCTATGCCGGAACCCGTCATCAAAATCTTTATTGGACAGAGCAAAACCAGATTTTATTCCCTTGGGAGCAAGATGGCTGGCTCCATATCTACAGCCTCAATCCCGATAACGGGAAAGTCTCGCCTTTAATGCAGGGTGCTTTTGAGGTAGAACAATTCATCGTCGATAAGGCCAAAAACAGGCTCATCTATAGCGCTAATCGTGATAACCGCGATCATTACAGCCTTTGGGCGCGCTCTCTATCTTCAGAAAAAACGGAAAGATTGGGCAGTCAAGAGTCTCTCGCTTTTCAACCCGCGATAGCCAACGGAGCCTTGGCGGCTTTAATCAGCAATAACTTCCAACTTCCCCATCCGGCGCTTGTGACCGAAAATAGCTTTCATAGCCTGACCTCGGAAAAGGCGTGGGATATCGCCCGCCAAAACTTTACACCCATTGAAAGCGTTCATTTTCTGGCCTCTGATGGGAAAGAGAGTTACGGCCAATTTTTTGCAGCACGCCATAACCGCAATAAACCGCATCCGACCCTCCTCTTTCTGCATGGCGGGCCCCGACGGCAAATGCTGGACGGTTTCCCAGCGCAAAATTATTACCAGAATGCTTATATCTTTAATCAATTCCTCGCCAATAACGGCTATAATGTCCTAAGTGTCAATTATCGCGGCGGCAGCGGCTATGGCCACGACTATCGCGAAGCCCCTGAAACTGGGCGGCAAGGTGCCAGTGAATATCGCGACATTATGGGGGCAGTTCGCTACCTCCAAAACCGCCCTGATGTTGATAAGGCGCATATCGCGCTATGGGGTGGCAGTTGGGGCGGTTATCTGACCGCTTTGGCTCTGGCTCGAAACAGCGATATTTTTAAAGCCGGTGTCGATTTCCATGGGGTGCATAATATGCTGCGCCCCGCTCCGGCTAACCTCTCGCCCGATGCCCAAAGAGAATCTCAAAAGCTAATGTGGCAATCGTCACCCTTGGCTAATCTCGATCAATGGCGCGCGCCGGTTTTGGTCATTCACGGGGATGACGATCACAATGTGCCCTTCACACAGTCAGAAGAACTGACCCATTTGTTACAAAATCGCGGGATTCCGCATGAAGAACTGGCCTTCCCGAATGAAAGGCATGGCTTCCTTCTTCATCGCCATTGGTTGACCGCATATAACAAAAGTTTTCTTTTTATATCCCGCTATCTATATGAAAATGCAGGAAAAAATGTTAATGAGTAACGGTCTTCAAGGTAAGTCGCCGTAAAGCGCATAACTATAGAAGAGGTCAGCCCGCATAATAATTTCAACAGAATCGCCGCCAAGATCAATAGAACGATCGAGCCAATAGCTTCTATGCTCAACAAGTTGATTTTTTAAAGTGCGGTCGGCTTCAAGACGAAGGTTTTCTGCATAGTTAACTTCTTTTTTATTTTCCATGCCGCCCTACTCATTAAAAAATTATTATCTCACTCAATATGAAATTTTAGAATAAATCTGGGAAAATTTCTTTTTGTTTGCGAGCATTGTCAGGAAGTATTTGTATTAAATTTTAACACATAGAACAACCAATATTTTGCAAAGACTTGGTCTCAAATTTTCGCATTGTGCATTCATGCCCTCCCCATGTAACAAACTGAAATTATTGCGAAAAGCGGCCAAGCCTCCGATCACGATCAGAGCCTTAGCTGAAGCCATAGACATGCCTGCTTCCAGCTATGCCTTTTATGAAGATATGAATCGTTTCAAGAAAAAATATCTGCCCTTGGAATTGACCCGAAAAATAGCCGCCGTTTTAATGAATCACCAAATCAACCCAGAAGACATTTTGGCACTTTCCGGCCTGACCAGTTATGAATTAAAAACCGAAATCTCGGCCATCCGGCAAATCATGCCCCCCATACAATTTGTAAAAATGAATATGGCGTTACCCAATGAAACGCTGCTGGCCGAAATGTTTGAAGACTTGCTGGCCGATCTTGACCTAAATGCCCCCAAAAAGGAAATCGCCTATAATCTGGCACAACATCTGCCAGAAGCCCTTTCCGAGACCGCCCGAAAAATCCCTGATAAAATCCACTAATCAGGATGAATTTCTTTTCAAAATCTATAAAGGGGGAATGACCAAGCATAAAAAGGGGCATCATCGATGGCATGGCTGGTCATTACTATTGCAGGTTTATTTGAAGTTATCTGGGCATATTTCATGAAACAATCCCAAGGCTTCACCCGTATCATTCCAACTATCATCATGTTTGTTACGATGTTTACCAGCTTCGGCTTGCTATCATGGTCAATGAAATTTCTGCCTTTGGGAAGCGCTTATGCCGTCTGGACAGGTATTGGCATTATTGGCAGCTTTATCGTCGGCATTGTTTTTCTGAAAGAACCCGCAAATTTTATCCGTATTCTTGCTGTCTCACTTATCATCGCAGGGATCATTCTCATGAAACTTTCAAACAAGAATGTCTGAATAGAGACTCCCCTATTTTCTAAAATCGGGCATTTTTTTGATTCCTGTCAGAAAATTTCGCCTTTCAATATAAAAATCAGGGATGACTACAACTGAATATCTCGAAAGATATGGGCTTCAATATTGACGATATGATGATGAAACTATAGAGAAATCACCCATGCCCCCGTAGCTCAGTAGGATAGAGCGACGGTTTCCTAAACCGCAGGCCAGAGGTTCGAATCCCCTCGGGGGCACCATCTTTTGATAAAAGCCTTTAATTTTCTCAAAAGTCTTTCCATTTAAAATTATTCTTTTTTGAACGCAGAATATCCCCCTTTTCTTTTCTTCAAAACCGACCATCCTTTTTTCTTTGTTGCCTATAAAGACAATATGTCGGATAATTCGATCTCTTCTCAAGAATAGCTTTGAAATAAATCACTTTCTTTACTGAAACAAAAACGAATAAAAACGGATAGTCTTGGCGTGATAAAGAAAAACGAGCGACCTTATTCCCATTATTCCCTCTTACGGCTCAAAAATCTTTATCAGGAAAACCCTAGAAATCCGCATATTCTATCGCTTATCCACGATGAACTAGGCTATAGAAACAGCGATTTCGCACAGGATTTAATCCAAAAAATCGAATGGGCTATTCAAAAAATAGACCGAGACGCCACTCAAAAAGAAGCCAGCTTTTCTTTTTTTGAAGAAGAAAAACCCCTTTCTCAAAAAGGGAATAAGAAATTTAACCTACTGGATAAATTGCTGCATTTCTTGCCCAGTTTTAAGGCTAAAAAAGCCAATGAACCCGCGGCTATTCTCGCGACATGGACAGCCGAAGAAGCGCTTTCACCTCAGACCTACCGCAATCCCGAAGATTTAGCCTCAGGCGATAAAAAAGCGGTCGCCTCACTAACAAGAGCACAGCTTCCATGGGAAAATCGCGAAAGCCTGCCCCCTAAAAAAAGGCTCTATTATCAGATTATTCTTGGCTCTATCCCCATGCAGGAAGCAACAGAAAAACTGATCCAGCTTTTTGGCAAGGATGAAGAAACACGACAAAGAATAAAGGAAAAATCGGCTATTGCCGCTATTCTCGTCGATGATCGCGGTTTTCTTGTAGAAGATAACAATGTTGCCATTTCCAGCTTTGCATGGGCGTTACCGCAAGCCTTAAAGGGAAAACTCGATATTCTAGGGGCTTGGCCGGATATCGAACCCCAAGTCACCGAATATCTCACCACTATCCTCCAGAATAACGGCACAGACGGGAAAAAGCAGCCTCTCGACAGAGGTATTTTGGAAGAAGCCTTTCAATGGATAACGGAACAATTTGGCTTGCCTTCCGATCTTATCGAAGCACCCAGCTTTGCGCTTCGGATCTACCACCCGTTGTCATCAGACAAGCCCCCGCAAGCTACGCTTCTTAATTCCTTTTTCTTGGGGGATCTTGCGCTGGCACGCAGTCTTCTTCAGCAGGGAAAGGCCAATTCCAGCCTAATCTATTATCTCGGTGATAAAAAAGCCGAAAATATTTTCAATTTGCTTACCGATCATGATGCCGTTGAAAAAGCCGTTTCGCCTGCCCTAATGCCGATCGCCCGTTGGCCTTCCGCTGGCGGTCATGCTCTGGTGCTATTGCAACAAGCCGCCGTTAATCTAACCCGTGACCAATTACAGGAAAAAGACGGCATCATCGCCGTTAATGGGCCCCCGGGGACAGGGAAAACAACCTTACTTCGGGATGTTATTGCGGCAGCGGTGGTCGATCGCGCCACGGCCATGGCCGAATTTGATGACCCAGAACACGCCTTCATCCCGACTGGTAAAAAAATAACGATGGGCGAAAAGGCGTTTTTCCATCTTTACCGCCTCGACCCGTCGATCAAAGGGCATGAAATTATTGTTGCTTCCAGTAATAACAAGGCGGTCGAAAATATCAGCCAAGAATTACCGGCTATAGAGGCTATTGGCCGCTCAACAGAAGAATTAAACTATTTCCGTAGCATCAGCGATCAACTCCTCAACCCGCAAAGCTATTTTGAAAAAAATAACAGCGCAGATGATAAAAAAACGGAAAATAACAAAAGCTGGGGGTTAATCGCGGCCGCTTTGGGCAATGCCAAAAATCGACATCAATTTTTGCAAAGTTTTTGGTGGGATCAAGAATATGGTTTCAGAAATTATCTGAAAGCGGCTCGGGGCGATAAAGTCGTTCTTCCTACCCGAAATCCAACAACAAAACAGGTCATCGGTGAGCATCAACCCGCTATTGTCGAAGCCGAAAATCCCCCTTCCCCCCAAGAGGCCAAGACCCGTTGGCAAAAATCCCGAATTCACTTCAAAAACCTCAAAAATGAAATTGAGACGGAATTAAAAGACCTCCATACGGTGCGACATATCGTTCAGGAGATAACAAAATTACGCAAGCCGCTCACCGAAAGTGAAACCGCTTTTTCGCATCTGCAACGCCTTACAACCCAAGCCAAAGATCATCACCGCTATTGCTTTAAACAACAGGCAAAAGCCAAAGCTATCCATGAAGGCGCGCTGGAAAATATAGCTCGCCATCAAAGCGAACGACCTTGGATATTTGCCCGCTGGTTCAAAACCAAAGGCTGGGAAGCATGGCTCCAAGCCTATACACGATTGGAACTTCTCGCCTCTCGTGCCGAAATTGACGAAAAGCTTGCCGATCAATCTTATAGTGAAGCAGCCCAGTCATTAGAAAAGCTACAATCTGAATATGAAGCACAAAAAAAACAGCTTGAACATTTGCAGCGGAAGCTTGCCGACTACAATAATCGGATAGCGCCTTATCGTGCGTCTCTTGGCGATAGAATTATTGACGATTCATTTTTCAAAAAAAGCCATGAAGAGATCAATCTTACTTCCCCATGGCTCCCCGACAGCTTGCATCGGAAAAGAGAAGATCTTTTTATTGCGGCTCTGAACCTTCACCATGCCTTTATCGATGCTTCTGCACAAAAATTTCTACATAACCTAAGCATCTTCATCAAAATCTTCTCCTCAGGTTCGCCTTCGAACGAAGATGAAAAACAATATCTCGGCGACCTATGGTCAAGCCTATTCATGGTCGTTCCCGTCATTTCAACCACCTTTGCCTCAATAGGCCGTATGCTGGGTAACCTTCCGCCTAATAGTATTGGCTGGCTTCTGATTGATGAAGCAGGACAAGCCGTGCCACAAGCCGCCGCAGGGGCAATTCTGTGGGCAAAGCGTTCAGTCGTCGTCGGCGACCCTTTGCAAATCCCCCCCGTCGTTTCTTTGCCGGAGCAACTGACCTCCAAGATTTGCCAATTTTTCAAAGTTGATAAATCAATCTGGTCAGCGCCAGATGCTTCAGCGCAAAGTTTGGCCGATCAAGCCTCCAATTTCCAAGCTGTCTTCAATTCGGATCAGGATGGTCGCCGCGTTGGCATCCCTTTATTGGTGCATCGACGCTGCCAGAATCCGATGTTCGAGATTTCAAACCGAATTGCTTATGACAACCAGATGGTTCATGCTGCTGGCAATCCCTCCATTGGTGCTATCGGCAAGGTAATTGGCCGATCCCGTTGGCTGGATGTAAAAGGTGAAGCAGATACCAAATGGTGCGAAGCCGAAGGCCAAGTTGTTATCGATTTTCTAGAAAAGCTGGCAGCAGCAAGCATAACCTCCCCCGATTTATTTATCATTACCCCCTTTCGCATTGTCTCAAGCGAATTAAAGCTGCGCCTTAGCCAAAAATCGAGCCTACTTGAAAGACTCCAAATCAAAAATAGTGAATGGATTAGAAGCCATATTGGCACAGTTCATACATTTCAGGGGAAAGAAGCGGATTCTGTTATTTTGCTACTAGGGGCTCCTGCGAATAATCAAAACGGTGCGCGCCGCTGGGCAGCCGAAACGCCAAATATTTTTAATGTTGCAGTATCACGAGCCAAGCAGAATATTTACGTCATTGGCTCTTATGATGCATGGGCAAAAGTTGGTTATACACAAGATATTGCACATAGCCTGCCCTGTAATCGTAGCAATAACAGCCCTGCGGCATAAGCGGCATAAACTGTCGTTATTCTTCATGCCTTCAGATTAACGCATGCCGAGACATCGCTAAGTTAGCTGGCTGATTCCTAAGAACCTGATTTCGCCTCATCTTAGGTGATACTCAAAATATCTGGCTGTTTAGATATTGTGTTTAAGACATAAAAAAACAGCCATTACTAAAAAGTAAGGCTGCTTGCTTCACTCCAAGAAGGAGAAGATGGTGGACGCGGCAAGGATTGAACTTGCGACCCCTGCGATGTCAACACAGTGCTCTACCACTGAGCTACGCGTCCTCCGTGGAAGCGGCTTCTATGGGTAAAACGTTTCTCATGCAAGCCTTTTTTTATATTTTTTTGAAAAAAGATATAAATTTTACGTCCTATGAGAAAATACTCCTTATAATTAGGGGATTTTTTTGATCTTCTTAAAAAATCAAAAACCTTGTTTCCATTAATCTCCATCATAAAAAAATCTTGGAATTTTTTTCCTCTCTATTTCTACAGAGAATCATCCCCGTTGATTCCTCTGGGAAAAGACCGCTTAGAGCAAAGCGATCTTTTCCTTAAAATAATTCTCTCAAGAGAATTATTTTTGGCGTTACCAGCAATATAAAAATGCAATCGCCAATTAATTACAAATAGCAAATATCATTATTGTAATATTTAAAGAAAATTACTTGAAATTAGATCAATCAAAATAAATATATAGCACAAGGAGGAGAGTGAAGAAGGAAATATTGATGCGTATTCTTGCCAAATCTATAGCATTAGCTATTCTAACAACCACCCCGATCTTGGCGGCAACTACAACAACATCACCTTTGCATTCTGTCCATACGAAATGGGAAGAGCATAAGGCTGACCGCGCTTTGGATCATCTTTCCCAGTCCGGACAATATGCAATGGTCGATATTCTGCAGGCCAAGCATATTTTAGATTCTGGAGAAAGTGCATCAGCCTTACCTTTGCTACTTCGCGCATCAAAACGCCTTGTCGCTGCTGGCAATGATCGTCAAAAATTCATCGCAGCAGAAAGTGACTTGCATCCCGTTCCTCAACATCCGGCTTCATCTTCTCACACACCTATAATTGAAAAAACGGCATGGATTCCTGTCGGCGGTGAATTTATTGTTGGAGAAGAACTGGCTCCAGAAAAGAAAACCGCTATTGCGACAGCCAATAGCCAACTCAAATCAGGCCAACGACAAGAAGTTGTGGAAACCATGAAGGTTGTCGGAGAAGATACTGATTTTATTGTGGCTCTTGCCCCCTTGGCTCAAACACAAAAGGCTATAAATCAAGCTATTGCTCTAGCTAAAAGCAATAAATCTCAAGAGGCGTCACAGGTTATCGATCATGTGATGGATAGCCTTGTTTTTATATCGGATAACGATGTTGAAACCATTATTCCAACAAGCAAGCATGCCTCAACTCCCCATAAGAAATAATTCCTATGCAAAGCATTTCTATCGAGTAAGCCTTATGCTTACTCGATAGAAAACGCAGATAGTAATTGCGGTTACTGCTCTCGATTTCCAGCATCACCTCATTATTCATTATTTCCACATTCAAAAAATAAAAAATAAAAATGATGGAAAGGGATAGCTCTTCAGGCGTTCATAAAAACAACGATCAAAATAACGGGGAATAAAACTCTTTTGAATAAAGAGCCTCGTTTTATTCAAAGCATATCGTTTTGAAGATAAGGAGTATACCGAATGTCTGTTGATGCTAAATACCATGCAACTGCCATAGCAACCGGTGGCCGTGATGGCCGTTCGCGTACGACGGACGGTTCCTTAGATATCAAAATGACGGTACCAAAAGAGCTGGGCGGTCCAGGCGGTGAAGGTAATAATCCGGAACAACTTTTTGCAGCGGGTTATTCGGCCTGTTTCCTTGGTGCAATGAAGGCGGTCGCGCCAAAACTCAATCTAACGGTGCCGAAGGATGCAACCGTTGAGGCTACGATTGGGATTGGCCCCCGTTCCGAAGGTGGCTTCGGGATCACTGCGGATCTCTCTATTCATCTGCCAGGTTTTTCTAAAGAAGATGCAAAAAAACTGGTGGAAACGGCTCATCAAGTCTGCCCTTATTCCAATGCGACCAGAAATAATGTCAATGTTGGCTTAAAAATCGTCTAACAAGATTGATTTTTCTTCATTTTTTCTAGATTTATCCGGCTTTCGGTGCCTATTCTTCACGATGTGGGGTGGCGCCGAAAGCCTTCTTACGTTACAAGAAGGCAAGCGTTTCCCAGACGCCTATTTATGTCCACTTAATCGGAAGATATGATCCCTTGGCCAGCGTATTGCCGTCCACAGACACCAACGATATTTCACCTGTTTCTATCATTGATGAAATGAAGTCGAGTTATCTCGACTATGCCATGTCTGTCATTGTATCCCGTGCCTTGCCTGATGTGCGTGATGGGCTAAAACCTGTCCATAGACGCATTTTATTTGCGTCACAGGAAGGTGGTTTTGTTCCAGGGCATCCCTATCGCAAATCGGCAAAAATCGTCGGTGAAGTGATGGGTAATTTCCATCCCCATGGTGACTCTGCCATCTACATGGCCTTGGCTCGTCTTACACAAGACTGGTCAATGCGGGTGCCTCTGATAGACGGTCAAGGCAATTTCGGTTCCATGGACCCAGATGGCCCGGCGGCCATGCGTTATACCGAAGCCCGCCTATCTCCGGCAGCGATGATGCTTCTCGCTGATATTGATCGGGACACGGTTGATTTTTCGCCTAACTATGACGGCTCCAGACAAGAACCTCAGGTTTTACCAGCCCGTTTTCCCAATCTTCTGGTAAACGGCGCGGGTGGTATTGCTGTTGGTATGGCCACCAATATTCCACCTCATAATCTCGGCGAAGTTCTAGCAGCCTGCCGTGCCTATATTGCTGATCCGGCGATTTCTATCGAAGATCTTATTCGCCTTGTCCCTGGCCCTGACTTCCCGACAGGCGGTGTTATGCTCGGTCAAGGTGGTGCAAGGTCGGCTTACCAAAATGGCCGAGGTTCGATTATCATTCGTTCTCGATATAATATCGAAGAGAAACATGGTGACCGTCGTTCGATCGTTTTAACTGAGATTCCTTATCAAATCGGTAAAAGCGCCCTTGTTGAAAAAATTGCCGAGGCAGCGAAAGACAAGCGGGTCGAAGGTATCAGCGATATTCGTGATGAATCCAATCGCGAAGGGGTTCGGGTTGTCATTGACCTGAAGCGCGATGCAACGCCTGATGTTGTTCTGAACCAGTTATGGCGTCACACACCTGCACAAAGTAGTTTCCCAGCGAACATGCTGGCGTTGAATGGTGGGCGGCCAGAAACGATGTCGTTAAAAGACATTATCGCTGCCTTTGTTCAGTTCCGCGAAGAAGTTATCACCCGTCGTTCCAAATATGATCTTTTCAAAGCACGGGAACGGGCGCATCTATTATTAGGCATGGTGATCGCGGTCACTAATTTGGATGAAGTCGTCCGCATTATTCGCAACGCGCCCTCACCCGCCGAAGCGCATAGCGAACTTTCTGCGCGCAAATGGCCTGTTAATGATGTTCTACCTTACATCAAACTAATCGAAGCCGTTGAAGATTTTGAAGAATCTGGTCTCTATACTCTATCCAAGGCACAGGTAGACGCTATTCTGGCCTTACGACTTAGCCGCTTGACCGCCATGGGACGGGATCAAATAGGCGAAGAGCTGAAAAAGCTGGCTATCTCTATCAGCGAACTTCTGGAAGTCTTACGCAATCGCGAACGCCTCTACGAAATCATGGTAGAAGAATTTGATGCGGTTGAAGCTCAATTCGCGACACCGCGCCGAACTCAGATTGTCGCCGCCAGCGATGCTATTGAAGACGAAGACCTGATCGAACGGGAAGAAATGGTCGTAACGGTTACCCATGGCGGCTATATCAAACGGACTCCATTGGATACTTTCCGCACACAAAATCGTGGAGGTAAAGGCCGTTCGGGTATGGCAACCAAGGACGAAGATGCGGTTACCAATCTCTTTGTGACTTGCACGCATACCCCTGTGCTTTTCTTCTCCAATCATGGGAAGGTTTATCGTCTAAAAGTCTGGCGCTTGCCAGAAGGTGCGCCACAGGCACGCGGTCGCCCAATGGTCAATTTGTTGCCTTTAGCCGAAGGTGAAGTGGTCTCAACGGTTTTACCTCTTCCAGAAGATGAAGCGGAATGGGGTAATCTCCATGTTCTCTTTGCGACAGCCAAGGGCAGTGTGCGTCGGAACTCAATGGATGCTTTTACTAATGTTCCAAGTAATGGGAAATTCGCCATTCGCTTTGAAGAAGGCGACGATGACCGTTTGATCGGCGTCACGCTTCTTTCAGAAAATGACGATGTGCTTCTAGCTACCCGTAATGGTAAAGCCATTCGTTTCGCAGCGACCGATGTTCGTGTTTTTCAAAGCCGCACCTCGACTGGTGTGCGGGGTATCACCTTAAAAGACGGTGATGAGGTTATTTCACTTTCAACGCTGCGTGGGTTTGAAACAACGGTTGAAGACCGCGATAAATATCTTCGTTCTGCCGCATGGAAAACAGATCCGGCTCCGGCTGAATTGCCACCAGAAAAAATAAAAGCTTTTGAAGAAGCTGAAGACTTTATCTTAACGGTTACAGCTAATGGATATGGGAAACGGACGTCTTCCCACGAATATCGGCGTAGTAATCGGGGCGGTCAGGGTATTACCAACATCGAAACATCAGAACGGAACGGTTCCGTTGTTGCCAGCTTCCCTGCCCATGATGGCGATCAATTGATGCTGGTGACTGATCAGGCAAAACTGATACGAACAACCGTTAATGATATCCGAATTGCAGGCCGCAATACGCAGGGTGTCACTATCTTTAATGTTGCCGAAGGTGAACAAGTGGTGTCAGCTGCTCGTATCACTGACGATGGTGACGATGAAGAAGAAGGCACAGTAGAAAATCAAAGCGGAGAAGCCTAGGCGGCCAAGCCGCCGCTTCTTCTCATTAATTGTAAGTGAATTTTGATAATGCAGCCTGTCAATATTATCGGTGGAGGCCTTGCCGGTTCAGAAGCCGCATGGCAACTTGCTAGCCGACAAATTCCGGTCAGACTTTTTGAAATGCGTGGGCGTGAAAAAACGCCTGCGCATAGCACAGATAAGTTAGCTGAATTGGTTTGCTCCAATAGCTTCCGGTCAGATGATCCCAACAGCAATGCCGTCGGCGTGTTACATGCTGAAATGCGGAAAATGGGCTCTCTGATTATGATGATAGCTGATCAGCACCGTGTTCCTGCCGGATCAGCGCTGGCTGTTGATCGTGAAGGTTTCGCAGAAGCCGTAACCAATAGATTACAAAATCATCCTTTAATCGAGATTCACCGCGAGCGGATTGACCATATCCCCGATGAAACTACGATTATTGCATCGGGACCTTTGACTTCTGACAGTTTAGCCAATGCTATCACGGAATTAACCGGTCGGGATGCGCTTTCCTTTTTTGATGCTATTGCACCGATTGTCTATCGAGACAGCATTGATATGGATATCGCCTGGTTCCAATCCCGCTGGGACAAAGGCGATGGTCATGATTATATCAACTGCCCTTTGAACAAAGAGGAATATCTCGCTTTTCACGCGGCCTTATTGGCAGGGGAAAAGGGTGATTTTCATGAGTGGGAAAAAGATACCCCTTATTTCGAAGGATGCATGCCTATCGAAGTCATGGCCGATCGCGGCATTGATACCCTCCGTTTTGGGCCCATGAAACCTGTAGGACTGGATGATCCTCGAACAGGACGATGGCCTTATGGCGCGGTGCAATTAAGGCAGGATAATGCTCTTGGCACCCTTTGGAATATGGTCGGCTTTCAAACCAAGTTAAAATATGCCGAACAAATTCGTGTTTTCAGAATGATACCAGGACTAGAAAAAGCTGAATTTGCTCGGTTAGGGGGAATGCATCGGAACAGCTTTATTCGTTCCCCTGTCCTACTGGATGAATATTTACGTCTGAAAAAACAGACTAACATCCGTTTTGCTGGTCAGATTACCGGTTGTGAAGGTTATATTGAATCGGCTTCAATCGGATTGTTAGCAGGTATTTTTACTGCCGCAGATAAACTCGATAGGAAGGTTTCTTCTCCTCCAGTCGAATCAGCTTTAGGTGCATTATTGGGACATATCACTAAAAACGCTGATCCTGACCACTACCAGCCTATGAATATCAATTTTGGGTTATTTCCACCTATTTCGGAAAAACATCCCAAAAAACAGCGAAAAGCTATGATGGCGGAAAGAGCTAGAAAAGCCCTTGATCAATGGATCTCCGAAGAGGCTTTTCTGAAAAGCTCTATTTTAGAGCAGTAAACTTTATTATATTGCTCATCTTTGTTAAAAATTATGTATCGATAAAAGATAAATATCATTTATCTTTTATCGATATTTTTTGATTTTGTCTTTGCGTCCAGAAAAGACAGCATTTATTCTCAATAAAGAAATATTATTTTTTGTTTTTGAAAAATTTTTCCAAAATCTAGAATGCTACATTAAATATACAAAAATATTATTATACAAATAAGGCTTTTAAATACCCATATTTTTTAGAATTTCTTTACAAAGAAACATGTTAAATATAGATTTAGAGATTAATATCAGCCATTTTTATCAAAAATTCTTTTTTTGTTTTATAATATTATGCTGCAAAACTAATAAAAACGCCCTTTCGAAATTAACGATCACCCACAAGAAATAATTATCTGACAGCGCTTACCAATCAATTATTGCCGAACGCAGAGTCCCGTATTAGGACGGTCAACAATCTAAACCGTTTTTCAGAAAATATTGCTTTATAAGCCTCAAAACTTAAAAGCTGCGGTATTTTAATATACCAAAATTTTCTGGAAAAGCCGGCGAATCAGAGAACAGTTACGCACAGGTGAGAACCACGACGGATCTTCTCTGAATTGTTGGTTAGTTAAGAAAGAAACAAGGATTATGACGAACAAAATCTCGTCTTCAGATAATCTTTCCAATGCTGTTTCAGCAACGGATGACAACGCTTCCCGTACGCCAAATCTGACCCGTCGCGCTCTCGTTGGTGGTGGTGTTGGACTGGCCGCAGCTGGCGCCTTAGCCAGTGGTCTTCAGGCAGCGACGCTTCCTGCTGGTGCCAGCCAGGTTCCGACCACGCCTGCAGGTCGCCCGATGCCTTACGCGATCCGCCCGATGCCGGAAGATCGTCGTTTCGGTTATGCTATCGTCGGTCTGGGTAAATATGCCCTTAACCAGATTTTACCGGGCTTTGCCGGATGCCAGCATTCCCGCATCGAAGCTTTGGTCAGCGGTAACGCTGAAAAAGCTAAAATCGTTGCCGCTGAATATGGCGTCGATCCCCGTAAAATTTATGATTACAGCAACTTCGACAAGATCGCTAAAGATCCAAAAATCGACGCTGTTTACATCATTTTGCCAAACTCTTTGCATGCTGAATTTGCTATCCGTGCTTTCAAAGCCGGCAAGCATGTTATGTGTGAAAAGCCGATGGCAACCTCTGTTGCTGATTGTCAGCGGATGATCGATGCAGCCAAGGCTGCTAATAAAAAGCTGATGATCGGTTACCGTTGCCACTATGATCCAATGAACCGTGCAGCGGTAAAATTGATCCGTGAAAACCAGTTGGGTAAACTGGGCATGGTTACCACCGACAACTCAGACGTTATGGATCAGAACGATCCTGCACAGCAGTGGCGTCTGCGTCGTGAACTCGCCGGTGGCGGTTCTTTGATGGATATCGGTATTTATGGCTTGAACGGTACCCGTTACTTGCTGGGTGAAGAACCGATCGAAGTCCGTGCTTACACCTACAGCGATCCGAATGATGAACGTTTCGTTGAAGTCGAAGATCGTATTATTTGGCAGATGCGCTTCAGAAGCGGTGCTCTGTCTCATGGTGCATCGTCTTATTCGACCACGACGACTTCACGTTTCTCGGTGCAGGGCGACAAAGCTGTTCTGTTGATGGATCCGGCTACCGGATATTATCAGAATTTGATTTCTGTCCAGACCCCAGGCCATGCTAACCAGTCGATGATGCCACAGTTCATCATGCCAGCGAACAACCAGTTCTCTGCACAGTTGGATCATCTGGCTGAAGCCGTCCTCAATAACAAACCAGTTCGTAGCCCGGGTGAAGAAGGTATGCAGGATGTGCGCCTGATTCAGGCCATTTACGAAGCTGCCCGTACCGGTCGCCCCGTCAACACGGATTGGGGTTATGTCCGTCAGGGTGGTTATTGATTCTGACTTAACCTATTTGGGTTAAACAGACTTATTTTTCCTGTTTTAGGAAAATAGTTAAAAAGGCGTTATTGGTTCTTCCAATGACGCCTTTTTTTATAAACAAAAAAATCCTTTTGTCGGTTTTATAAAAATACTTCATATTTTGATAAGCCGCCTTAAAAATATAATAAATTTTTATAATATTTATCCGATCAAAGGACCCCTTTATGCTAGAAGTCATTATATCGGCATTACTACCGATTATAATTACTTTAATGATAGGTTTTTTCGCTGGCTGGCGTGGTGAATTTACGGCAAATCAAGCCTCGACCTTGAATAAAATGGTCTTACGCTATGCCTTACCTATGACTTTATTCTCTGGGATTTTATCACTTCCCAAAACACAGATTTTATCGTCGGGTTCTGCCGCAATTATTTTACTTTTAGCCATGGCTGGCGGCTATCTAATTACACTTGGGATAGGATATTTTGTCTGCCAGCGCCCAGTGAATGAATCTGCTCTTTTAGCTCTTTCTGTTAGCGCACCTGCAGTTCCTTTTGTTGGCATAACAGTTCTAGGGCATTTATTTGGCACTGCCAGCACGATATTGGTTTCAATATGTAGCCTGATGATGAACCTCGTGCAGGTTCCCGTTACCATTTTTCTTTTGTCAGCGTATTCCCCAAAAAAGAATACTGACAAAATAGCCACGGATAGTTCTTTTTTTTCTCATATCAGACATGCTTTTACCGAACCTATTGTTATTGCCCCTATTCTAGCTCTTATCTGTGTCAGTCTCTCTATTCCTTTCCCTGAAACCTTAAAATCTTCTTTAATGCTACTAGGAAAAGCGACCGGAGGCGTTGCGCTTTTCTCTTCTGGTATAATTTTATTTTCTCGAAAAGTTATTTTAAGTAAAACAGTAGCATCTTTAGTTTTATCAAAAAATATTATTATTCCAACAGCGGTATGGGTTCTTGCGTCTATAAATAAAACCCCTCCCCTTATCATTGAACAGACAACAATCACTATGGCTATTCCCAGCGCAGCCATCACAACCATGCTAGCCATCCGATATCAATTGATGGAACAGGATATGGCTTCGACTTTATTTTTTAGCACAATTTTATCTATTATCTCTATGGGAGGATTTATTCTTCTAACCGCCATTTAAATTATGTAAGGAGAGCCGGCTTTCTAGAATCGGAAATGCTACGTCAAAAAGGTTTTCTCTTTTATGTCTGATACAAAGTCTACGGTGGCGAAGCTGTTAGTTAAATGCCTTGAAGCCGAAGGCGTCGAATATGTTTTTGGTATCCCGGGTGAAGAAAATATCCGTCTTATTGATGCCATGGCGGATTCTTCTATCCGTTTCATCCTGGTTCGCCATGAACAAGGTGCATCCTTTATGGCGGATATGTATGGTCGCCTAACTGGCAAGGCCGGTGTTTGCACCGCAACCTTGGGGCCCGGTGCCATCAATCTTTTACTGGGCGTTGCCGATGCTCAAACCGATAGCACCCCTATGGTTGCCATCAGTGCGCAAGTCGGTCTTAACCGTATTTATAAAGAGTCTCATCAATATATTGACCTTCAGGGCATGTTTGCCCCTGTTACTAAATGGTCAGACACGATCCTGACGCCAGCATCCGTGCCAGAAATGATGCGGAAAGCCTTTGACCTTGCCCAAAGAGAGCGCCCTGGTGCGGTTTATCTAGCAGTACCACAGGATTTAGAAGAATCTGATGTCTCTGCGGATTTAAAGCCAATCACCGTCCATCCGGTTCACACAACAGCACCAGATCCTGATCAGGTAGCTGCCACGATTGATTTGATTAAGAAGGCAAAGCAGCCAATCATTCTGGCGGGTCACGGCGTTGCTCGTAGCCATGCATCAAAACAGCTCATTGAATTGTCTGAACTTTTAAACGTTCCGGTTGCAACTACCTTTATGGCAAAAGGTGTCATTCCTGATCGCCACCCCAATGCTCTGGGTGTTGCTGGCTTTATGCGCCGCGACTATGAAAATTTTGCGTTTGATGCAGCTGATGTCATTTTGTCAGTTGGATATGAATTGCAGGAATTTGCACCTTCAAAAATCAATCCTAATCACGACAAAAAGATTGTCCATATCCATCATTTTGCTGAAGATATCGATGCAGCTTATCCGGTAGCCATTGCTATTGAAGCGGATATCGACAAATCTTTGGATGCGTTGATTGATGGATTGAAGAAAACAACTTTCCCGAAATTCGACAATCATGCCAAAATTAAACAGATCAAAAAAGAAGAATTAGACGGGAATGCGGATGATCAGAGCTTCCCGCTGAAACCACAGCGGATTATCTCTGATATCAGAAAAGCTATGGGCGATGATGATATCGTTCTGGCTGATACAGGCGCTATCAAAATGTGGATGGCTCGCCTCTATCCGACCCAAAAGCCTTCGACTTGTTTAATTTCAAATGGTCTCTCTACGATGGCCTTTGCGCTACCAGGTGCTTTGGCTGCTAAACTTGCCTGCCCTGACCGGAAAGTTCTCGCTGTAATGGGCGACGGCTCATTCCTGATGAATTCACAGGAAATTGAAACAGCTATCCGCGAAAATATTCCGCTGGTTGTGCTGATCTGGGTCGATGACGCTTATGGCCTTATTAAATGGAAAATGGATCTGGAAATAAAGCATCACCGCGATGTGGACTTTACCAATCCTGATTTTGTTCAATATGCAGAAAGTTTCGGGGCTAAAGGCTACGAAATCAAAAGTGCCGATATGTTGTTACCTGTCATTGAAAAAGCATTAGCCGATGATGGTGTGTCTATCATCGCTTGCCCAGTAGACTACGCAGAAAACAACAAATTGACCGATAAATTAGGTGATCTGACGATCACAATCTAATATATTCTTATAAAGCGTGGGGTATTATTACCCTGCGCTTTCATAAAAAGCTTTAAAATAATAAATCTCTAAATAAAATAAAGAAATTATTTTATATCTTCATGATTTCGGCTTCTGTCTATAGAGGCAAGGTCTTCTTTGTTTAAAAATCCATCATGATCTTGATCTGCCTGATCAAAATGTCTGACCGCAGAAGCGGCATACTCATCGAAACTCAGCATGTTATCATGGTTTTTATCTAGCCGTTCAAATGCTCTTTTGCGTCCAGCTAAATATTCATCGCGGCTTATTTTCTGATCATGATCTAAATCTAGATGTTCAAAATGCCGACTAAACTTATTATTTATATAAGTATTTTTTGCATTTTCGGCATATATTCGTACAGGAGATGTCGATTTAATTGACTTTGAAATAATATCAGATGCTCGCCCCGAGCGGCATAATAAAAATACGCCAGAAGCAATAAGAATAGCGACTCCACCTAGAATAAATGGCAATTTATCTTTCATAATCTAAAAATCTTGTCTTTAAGAAGAGAAATCGAATATTAAGATTTGTCTTTAAAAATTTTATTACTTTTTATATCAGAAAAAATGAATTTCTTCAGCATAAAAATGATGAATAATTCATAAATGCCATGAATATTTCAAATATAAAATACTGCCTAGGTTCTGTTGACAAAGGATATAATTTAAAATTTTTAGAGATAAATTGAGAACAAGTTTTGTAGGGTAGACAGGATGCGAGGAGATCTGACGGACGCGGAGTGGGAGATAATAGAGGGTCTTCTTCCAAGCGAACGAGGCCGTTGCGCGCGTCCCGCCAAAAGTAATCGGTTATTTCTCAATGGTATGCTTTATGTGCTTCGAACAGGCTGCCCGTGGCGAGACATGCATGAACGTTATGGGAAATGGAATTCGGTCTATGTTCGGTTTCGTAGGTGGGCGGAACAGGGTGTGTGGGACGCTCTTCTTGAAACCCTGGTTGACCTTGGCCTGACAGATGACTGGCAACATATGATAGATAGTACGATTATTCGCGCCCACAGCCAAGCAGCTGGCGCAAAAGGGGGACGTATAAGGAAGGCTTTGGTCGCAGCCGCGGAGGCTTTACGAGCAAGATCCACGCCCGTTCCGATGGTCAAGGCCGCCCTCTAGCTTTCGCACTAACCGGTGGTGAGGTTTCTGATTATTCTGGCGCTGATAGCTTGATAGATATCCCTGTCACAACACCCCGCTGTTTTCTCGCTGATAAAGGATATGATAGCGATAGGTTACGCGAAAAACTGCTTTTTCGAGGCATTCTTCCTGTTATCCCGCCTCGTTCCAATCGAAAAAAGCCTATTCCTTATAATCTCCAGCACTACAAAGATCGTAATCGTATTGAGCGGATGTTTAATAAGCTAAAGCAGTTCAGGCGCATTGCCACACGCTATGACAAAACCAGAAAATCTTTCCTCGCCTTCCTTCATCTCGCGGCCGTAAAATTGTGGTTACCTTCCTTTGTCAACAAAACCTAGACAAGGTTTATTATTATCATGCTCTGGAAAACTGATACCAATATGCTGGCTACCCAACCGCACTAATTCTAAATGCAGTAGAGAAAATAGCTTTTCCATGATAATATGAGGGGCTATTTCCTGATTAGGTAAGATATAGATATCCTGATAGGAATCGACAGGATTAGCTAGCATCCCCAAAGACTCCCCCTCTTACTAATACAGCTATCACAAAATGCTGGTCTTCGATTGCAGGCTCTTTATCTTTTAATACCCAAGCATCCAATAAATTGTAAAAGTCTTTTTTTGCCTTTGGCTGGCGATAAGCGACCCCTTGCGTTGTAACAGAGCCATAAGGTTCAACTGCAATCGGGCCATTGATTTCGGCGTCAGGATACCATGTATCAATAGTTCTTAAGGCATTCCCAATTTTTTGAGAATGAATAGCTGCAATCGCCTTTTCATCTTGACCAACGCTGTAGAGAAAACGGCTTTTCGTGCTTTTTCCTTTATCAAGCAGCAATTCCTGCGAAGGGAATACTTCCTGTCCTGCTCCCATGCGAATAAAAGCTTTTACGCGGAGCAAAACATGTTCCTGCCCAGCTAAGCCTGCCGTTATCAGTTTCGCCAAGGCTTCTAACTCTTCTGAAACTGACTTCTCTTCAAATTGACGGAGAGGATGCGCTAATGCATCAAAAATACCGACTAGAGTTGATTCCTCACCGCTTAATCGAGTTATTTGAATAGATATAGCATCCGCACCCAAGCGATTCCGCCATAGGAAACGACCATTTGCCAAATTAGCAGCGTATCGATTCCCTAAAATATCAAGTCCATGAGTATCAATATAATGGCTGATAGTAGCCACTAATTTAGAACGATACTCCATACTATTACAGGCAGCAGGCTCACCAACGCCGCCCAAAACACGCAAAGTAAATTCTACTTTCAGTGTATCACTATCAAAAGGCAGCGTCGCAACATCCACCGTTTGCAGATTGGGCTTTTCGATAGCCGCCTTCAACTTGATTGGATCATCTCCAGTCTTTGAAGGAATACGGTTGGAAATTGTGCCACGAACCGATTTTTCGCGCAAATGAATTGGTTGCCATGCCGTATCATCGTCTTTGTCGCTCCAATTACCAGAAAAAAACAAAGCATCGGAAGGATCTAATTTACGCTCAAAAGATAGAACAGACGCTGTTTTTAAATTCTTTTCTTCAGACATAATAAAAACCTTCTTAATTTTCCTGAAAAACAAAATATATAAGCGATATCATAAAGAATATTGGTAAAAATTATGACAACGATAAACGCTTTTTTCTATAATATTCTTTTCCCCCAAGAATGAAGACGGATACCATAATAAATCATTGGGGTGTTTTAGACGGAAAGGCGCAATCCATTCCCCTATCGAAAACAGGCTTTCAACAGGCTGGAAAGGAATAGTATTATCTCGGGCAGAAGATACCGATCCAGATGGCTGCATTTCACCGACTGCACCATAGCCAACAGGAATAGGGACGATCCAACCATTGTCTTGATCGTTTTCCCATATATTTTCTTTTTTTGTTTCGGTTTTTGGAGATTGGGCTTCGCTTTTACACCGCCAATTGACGCGTGATAATGAAAGCCACGCATCCAAAGAGGTCGCCTCTGGCTGGGTCTCCTGCATTTTTTTTAAGCGTTCAGCAATAAGGCCACTTCGCTCAACCAGAGCATAGCCCGGCAAAAGACGATAACAATTTTTACGATAATCAGAAAAGTTATTATCGTTATCAGAAGAAGTATTACATTCTATCCAATGCGGTTTCCTATGCTTCGCCATATTGGGAGAGGGAGGTATAATACTTCCGCCAGCAATACGCATATTTTGCGCAATAACAGCTATCTTTTCGACATACTCGTCAATTTGGTAATTTTCTTTACCCTCACCTTTAAAGGCAATAGCGAGCAATAAAGAGACATCAAGATGGATACGCCCTTCTTCAATGATTGGCGCTGTTTTCCCGCCTTTTTCAATTGGATTACGCGTCAGATTAAAAGCATAAGTAAAACCGCTATCTGTCACCTGCTCCTGAAAATCATGACAAATAACCCCCACTGCATTAAACATTATATCGTCAATACCAGCGGCATGAGCTTTGCGCTCTAATGCCCACATAAAACCCATAAAGGCTGTGATAGAAGGGAATCCATGCGTAAGCGGGCTAGAAATAGCATTGGCATTTTGCACCCTGATATGAGGCAAAATCAACATATGGCTTGAGAAGGGTAATTCTGTTTCCATGCAACTAACTCCTATGCCCGTCTACGCCACGGCACTGGCCATGCTGCATCTATGGTGACTTGTCTGACCCAGTGAATATATTCTGTGTCGCCCACGGGTATATCTTGATGTTTCAGCTTCGCATTCAATCTACGCCCGAAATTCTGCGCCACGGCATCAGGCCAATCACCTTTCATATACTCATTATAAAAAATCTGATCGGCCTCATCCGAACCATCACGAAGAGAAAAAAGGCTTCTTTCAGGGTCTAGCCATAATTTTTCATACGGAGGCAATTGACAGCTATCCTCCCGACTCCACCCAACAGGCATTTCGGCTTTTATAGTCGCAGCAAAATCGACAAGGCTTTCTGTTAATTTCTGTTCAAACCTTTGCCGATACTGACGTGTATTCAGGTTATCTGGCGGATTTGATTTCAGGAATTTTATCAATCTATCAACCTGACCATAAACGTCATCTCTTTTAAAAAAGACTTCTAGGGCTGACTTACAATTTAAAGGCAGAAGCCGTCTTTTATTCTTCCAACGAGGGGGTAAGGATGCCAAAAGGTAATTAACGCCTCCTCGTTCAAAATTAAGTTGCGATATATTTTGTGGCTTTGTCCCTCCCAGCCTTTGAACTGCCAGTTTTTTATATTCCTGATAGACTAACTCAGAGGCTTCTTTTTTATAAAAAGCCGATCGGGCTTCCTTATTACTCTCACCGAAACGTACGGCCTGAATATTTTGATGGACATAGTTAACTAATGCGCTCGGGAATAAAGGTTGCAGCAAAATATACTGATCATCTTCAGTCGGGTCTTTCCCTCGCAACCAATAAAGCTGCTTCATCAAGGCATGGGACTGCACTTTTTTATCCGAAGACAACAAGCCGGCAAAAGAAGAAATCCATTCTTCTGCCTGATCAGGATTTTTAGACAAGGCCGCTTTAAAATCAGGATCACCTGCTTCAGCCCACGCTAACAAGGTCTTATCTTCAACCTTTGTTTTTAAAAATTTGAAGACATCCAAGGCGGCAGCATTACCGACAATATCTATATCAAAATTTTCACCTAAAAGATGCGATCCGATTTCTTCTCTCTGTGGTAGAGAATCCGGTTTTATATAAAGATTGCTTCCTTTAGCCGATGAATGAATAGCTTTGGCGATATGGGTAGCCGCATGAATCTGCCCTACTCTTCTTGCCGCATCTTCTAGCCAAATAGCATAGTCATATTTACGCATTGCAGCGAGATCATCTGCTTTGCCCTTCAATTTTTCATCACGACGATTCTTAATAAAATCAGAAATAGCCTGACGAAAAATCTGTATTCTTGCATTATTATGCTGCATAATCTTTTCCATCATTTCTGAATAATATTAACTGTGATATTTAGAAAATCCAAGAATATCATTATAATTATATCCAGATATACTTTCTAAAACATTTACTTTTGTCATATATTCAGCACATTTATACAGGGAAATACCAAGATTTTCAGACTGTTCTTCTAATAAATTTTCAAGACTATCAGCCTGCCATGCGGTTATATCGGAGCCATAATCAATTTCGACCGGATGTTTTTTTTCCCGTTCAACAAGAATATACGGATTATGACTATTTTCGGGATTCTTATATTCCTGATAAAGTTCCAGTTTTTCGCCATCTTCGTCAGGTAAAAATAGAAGAGTCTCTTCTCTTAAGGTTTTTTCTCTAAATGGCTGCCATTGGGGCAAAACACCCGTCAGACTAGCCTGAGGATATTGCCAACAAAGAGCCGCCATTTCCTCTTTTGGTTCCAATTTTTTGGGAGAACGGCTACTACCCCCCACAACTTCTCCAAGGTTTTTCTCTGGCAACATAGATTCACAAATACGTGCTTGTTCCAGATCAGACATTCTTTCTTGGCTATGCCGCTCTTCTTTGGGTTGCGGAGCTATGCGAGGCAAAGCCGTGATAATCTTATATTCTTCTGGTCTTAAAATTTTGCTTAACCAATGATTTTCAAGATAAAATCGATTGTCGCCATATGGAGTTTTAGGCTTCTCAAATCCTGGATGCCAAAAAACAGCCCCTGCAGGATTTTTAAAATAACGCAGAGCGGTATTCAAAATAGCGATATTCGGTTTTTCAGCAGATTTTCTTCTATGTCGCTGTACACGCCCTGCCAATTGGATGAGCGCGCGCATAGAGGAAGGTTCAGTAATCGCCCAATCCAAATCCCAATCACGCCCTACCTCGCAAACAGGCGATGCTAATATAATAAAGGCGTGATCCTGTTCTGGATTGTTATCCAAAATCTCTCGGATATCCGCATGATGATAGACAAAGTCAGCCTCGCGGCGATTCAGCACCCTATCCAGCATATTTTCGATAGCTGAACGCTGGATTAGAGGGAAACGCGCATGGTAGACACATAAATGGATATGCGTATCACGGCGACCACCTAAGGCAAAAAAATCTTTTGCGACATGAAATAGCGGTTCAATATTAGCCATTCTGATCAGACCGAAACTAACTTTTCTTCCTGTAATCGGGTCTTTTTCAGCAAAGCCTTCATGCAAATCCAAGGCAGTCTTGCGTAATATTGAAGCAAAATTTTTATATAATACCTTATCGTCTGGCGTTCCAACCACCTCATCCAAAGGCACGATTTCGCCTTTACAGATAGCGTCACTTTTCAAAAGCTTCTGCTTACGCCGCTTTACAAAATCATCATGCGCCTGC
This sequence comes from Zymomonas mobilis subsp. mobilis ATCC 10988, assembly GCF_000175255.2. Classification (NCBI taxonomy): domain Bacteria; kingdom Pseudomonadati; phylum Pseudomonadota; class Alphaproteobacteria; order Sphingomonadales; family Zymomonadaceae; genus Zymomonas; species Zymomonas mobilis. The sequence continues at coordinate 706,240 of NC_017262.1, forward strand.
TCAAACTGATTGGCATCGGCACAATCAGCATGAGTAGTTCCAAATTCGTCTATCCACAAACAAGGGATATCCTGCGCTGCCAGAGATAGACTAGGGTCATGATTTAATTGATAGCATTTCCGACCGGCAAGATAAGCCTGATACATACCCGAGACCAAGGAAGGCGGTAATGTGGCTGAAGACAATAAAACACGACTACCCAACAGACCTGCCCAATAGACCAATCGAGTTAAGGCGGGTAAATCCTTCAAATCATAATCATCCAATTCATCTAAAACGAGATCAGCCCCCATCAAACGCAGCATGGGTGCGATTTGTCGCCCGCCCCGCAAAGATTCGGTTGCAGGAACCAGATGATCAACGGTACAAACCAGAACTGGTGCGGATAAAAGGCTTCGTATTCTAGGATCATGCCCCAAACGGCTCAATAAAGGATGGCTGGCTTCACAGCCTTCATATGAAATATAGCTATCTTCTTCCAATAGATCCAAAGAGGAAGCTGAACCAGATTCTTCAGCCTTATCTGAATAATAGTCAAATAGGGTTTTACTGGCACTTCCTCCAACTAAAATAGCCAGATCATTGTCATTCAGATGTAAATCTTTTTGATAAGATTTTCCGGTTTGCAAAGTGAGTGCTCTCAATCCCAACGCATAGGTCAGACGCATCCCTTTTTCAGGGTTGGCCATGGCATTGATAATACGAGCACTAGCAAGAGTTTTTCCTGTTCCCGTAGAGGCCATACAGACACAGAAAGCTCCTTGCCTTTCGGTTTTTTCGCGCAGGGCTGTCGCCATATCAGCAGCCTTATCTTGCCACGAAAAACGGGGATTCTGGCTTCTCTTCTTTAATCCTTTATGTTTGGCTAAACGGGGCAAATATTCAGAAAAATTCGGCAATGCATGGGCGATAATTCCGGCATCTCTTGCCACACCCAATAAATGCTCACTCAAGCCTTGTTTCCGCTCACCTTGACTGTCTGTGTTGGCATAAAGAAAATCATCTCCGCTATAAGATAGTTCTTTGGTAGCGGCCATACGGTCTTTTGATTCTGGAGGAAGGCTAGAATAATAGTGATCCGCCAACATCAGACTCAAACGTGCCAGATGCATAAGATAAGGATTATCAAGCCCGTTTTTTCCGATGTCTTTTTTCTTGGCCAAAGCCAATAAACGCTTCGCTATTCTGGAAGCCTGTTTTTGCCATTCCGGTAACAAAACCGGAAATTTTTCTTTTTTGTCGATATCCCAATAGGCTTTTATTTGAGCTGGTGATGCCTGATTGTCAGTTATTTCATTCCATAAAGAGGTTATCTTATTTAATGGATCTGTGAGGATCCCAAGTCTTACCGATTGGGGCTTTTTACCCAAATAGGCCTGTTCTCTACGGTCTTTTTTTTCAATATAAACAGGCAGTAACGGAATACGATGATGAGAAACGATTAACCATCCAATCGCTGCCGCCAAAGGCGGTAAAGATTTAAAGGGATAGCAGTCCTCTCCATTCAAGGCATCGACTCCATCTTTTTTATACCGTTTTTTCGCCACCCAGTCTTTTATTGAATAGTTGCCTTCTAACAGACGGGTTAACCAGACCTCATCCGTATCCTCCCCGACGAAAGCCTGAAATAACCGTAAAGAAACCCATTCATGGCGGTATAGATTACGAGATTTTTCTCTCGACTGCAGACGCCTTTGAAAAGCTTTGCTGGCCTTTCCCAAATCATGCAACAAAGCGGCCATTTGCGCCAACATCTGAATATCTTCGGCGGTTATCCAATCATTTTCATCCTGTTGGCGTAAAATATTTCGGGTAGTGCTATTGGTCGGGACAGCGCCTTCATTATTAAAACGGCTGGCGTCCCCAACTATCCAAAGTAAATCACACTGCCCACCCCCATGTAACCAATGACAGGCAACAGAAGTATTTCGCCTTGCTGTTTTTCTCAATAATTTTTGAACAGTAGCCAAGCCTATTTGCGTGATAGGCGTTTGCCAGCTTCGACTTCCCTTCCGTTCAGCAAACTGATCAAGGATTCGCCGCGTTTCTTTCAGAGCATTGTTGTCGCATTGCGAAACGAATAGAACATTCATAATGCAGGCTCGGCCTCCATACTCAAAGCAATCTTTTTGATTGTATCAATCATAAAATCGAGCGATTCACTATGGGTAAGAGCGGCTATAGATTTCTGCCTAAAAGACGATTCTTCATCGCCTGCCATCGCCGAAAGGAAGGCCTGCGGTAAGATAGTCGCATCTTTAACCAGATCAGCGACATCAAACACCAACCCGCCGCGGCGTGTTTTCCCGTGCAGTATCGCCAATCCATGAGGAATTCCCAAAACCCAGGTCGCAGTAGCACCAAGGCCATAAGCCAAATAATTTCCGTGATCTAAAAAACGGTTTGCAGGATCGATACCAGTTCCTCTTTTGGATCGGGTAAAATCGCCATATCCAACGGTTTCGGAGGCGAGCTTGAACAAAGCCTTTGTCAGTCTGGCTTCTTCGATCAAAAGCGTCGCAATATCAGAAGCCCTTTCTATCGCATGTTCGCTTTGATGGAGCAAAGCCGATAAACGGCGTTCATCAGGTAAAAAGCCATCTTTACCAAGAGAAGACTTAAGCCACTGTTCCTTTATACGACTGCTTCTGGCTAATTGTAACGCTTTCACCGCCCGTAAACGCTTTTCGTCATCGAACCAGAATTTAACCCATGCTTGCACATATTCCGTAGGCCGATATTCGCTTTGTGGAGAAAACCACAAAACATCTGTTTCTTGCTCATTCGCAGAAAATAACGGTGTCCCTCCGCCTCCACAAAAGCCAACCAAAACACCGGATTTTCCCAATTCACGCATAGCTGCCTGCGTTATGGATGTGCCCGTACCCAATAGAATAGTGGTCGTATTCGCTATAGGAATATTCCAATAAAGAGACTTGTTACCACGGTCGGTAATATATTCGACCCGTCCCCCATTCACCAAAACCCGACAATGCTCTAAATAATAGATATTTGCCCGTTTCGAATGTAAAATAGTTTTCAGATCGCCCGATGTTATTGGCTTCATAGAAAATCTTCTGTATCTACAATGGCTAATTTTATTATTAGAATGTAGACTGTTGTACATTTAAAATATTTTATAAATACTAAATAAAATCTGCATTTTATATATTTATGACATATAAATTTATCACGAGAATTTTTGAAATTACATTTTTAAAACAAATATTTAAGACTCTTATTTATTTAGGACGAGCAATCGTAAATATTACAAACAGAAATAAAATATTTAAATTTTTAAAAAATAAGACTTGTCACTAAATTTAGCTTTCATAAAAATTTTATCCAACAGGTCTTCATTTTTACTTTGGATACCAGAAGATAATAGCAACCATTCTTCTGCTCACTGAATGCCTCAAATGAACAGAAATATGGACATGCCCATCCACTATCATATCTTGACCAAGGAATACGGATAGAATGTCTCGCGCCCCTCATTCCGCCTCAAATATTCCCCAACCCCGCATTGCAGATTACCCAATTGATCCTGTTTTTCTGAAACGTTGGTCGCCCTTGTCTTTTTCCTCAGAGGAAATATCCAAAGACCAACTCTATTCCTTACTAGAAGCTGCGCGTTGGACGCCTTCCGCCTATAACTCACAACCTTGGCGTTTCGTCTATGCTATGCGGGACTCGGCGATCTGGTCGGGCTTTATCGATTTACTAATGGAAGGGAATCGCGGTTGGGCAAAACAGGCAGCGGCTATCATTTTCATTATTTCAAAAACAACGCTTTTATCTCCCATCAGCAATACAGAAAAAGACGCTCCAAGTCATAGTTTTGATGCTGGCGCCGCATGGATGGCAATGGCACTTCAGGCGACTCGAATGGGTCTCGCCACGCGCCCAATGACAGGGGTATATTTTGATAAGGCGCGGCAGCTTTTAAAAGTGCCTCAAAATTATCATATTGATGCCGCGATTGCAGTCGGTCATCCAGACACCCAAAGCGCACCAGAAGAATCACATAGCCGTCGTCTAAAATTTTCAAATATGCGCCACTCTATCCATGATATGAGTAGAGAAGGTTATTTTAAATTTTAGTAAGATTTTTCTTCAGAAAAGTTATCTTTTCCTGTCCTAAATTCTAATTTACGGTATTTTCTATTCAAATGCTTGCGCTCTTATGTTGGTTCCGGCATGGCCTTTACACATATTAGGTAGAAGGAGTGCCCCATGCGCATTGCATTGTTGGCCGGAGATGGAATCGGCCCTGAAATTACAGCTGAAGCCGTCAAAATCTTAAAGGCGGTTGTCAGTCAGGAAATCGAATTTGACGAAGCTTTGATCGGCGGCGCAGCATGGAAAGTAACGGGAAGCCCGTTACCGGAAGAAACCCTGAAATTATGCAAAAATAGTGATGCAATCCTGTTTGGTTCAGTCGGTGACCCAGAATGCGATCATCTTGAACGCGCTTTACGTCCAGAACAGGCTATTTTAGGTCTTAGAAAAGAACTGGATTTATTTGCCAATTTGAGACCTGCGCGTTTATTCCCTGAATTACAGGCAGAATCACCTTTAAAAGAAAATATCGTCACCGGCACCGATCTTATGATCGTTCGTGAATTAACGGGTGATGTCTATTTCGGCACGCCCCGTGGCCAACGCAAAGATGATCAGAATCGCCGTGAAGGTTTTGACACGATGCGCTATAATGAAGATGAAGTAAAACGCATCGCTCGCATTGGTTTTGAAACAGCACGCTCCCGCAGCGGTAACCTCTGTTCGATTGACAAGTCGAATGTTCTCGAAACCTCGCAGTTATGGCGGACTGTTGTGCTGGAAATCGCTCAGGAATATCCTGATGTTGAACTCAGCCATATGTATGTTGATAATGCAGCGATGCAGCTTGTTCGCGCACCAGATCAGTTTGATGTTATTGTTACCGGTAATCTCTTTGGCGACATTCTTTCTGACCTGGCCTCAGCTTGCGTCGGCTCAATCGGCTTATTGCCCTCCGCTTCACTTAATAGCGAAGGTAAAGGCCTCTACGAACCGATTCACGGCTCTGCTCCTGATATTGCCGGACTGGGTAAAGCCAATCCACTGGCAACGATTCTGTCCGGTGCTATGATGCTGCGCTACAGCCTGAAGCGTGAAGCAGACGCTGATCGCATCGAAAAAGCTGTTTCGACAGCTCTTGAAAAAGGCGCTCGTACGGCTGACCTTGGTGGTAAAATGACTACCTCTGAAATGGGAAATGCTGTTTTAGCGGCTCTTAACTGATCCACCTGTATCTTCTATAGGTATTTAAGCAGCGCTTTTCTCATTTTATAGAAACAGGAAAAAATTATGAAACGGCATACCGGACTTGACCGGAATATAACCCGTAAATGGCGTCCGGCAACGCAAGCGATCAGAGGCGGTCTTGTTCGTTCGGAGTTTGGGGAAACGAGCGAAGCTCTTTTCCTGACTTCCGGCTATTCCTACGAACGGGCGGAAGACGCAGCAGAACGTTTCGCAGGCGAGCAAGAGGGTATGATTTACTCTCGTATGCAAAGCCCAACGGTCATGATGCTGGAAGAAAAGCTGGCCTTAATAGAAGGTGCAGAAACTTCTCGCACGATGTCTACTGGCATGGCTGCAATGACTTCAGTTCTGTTGTCAGCGCTTTCAGCCGGTGATCATTTTGTCATCGGACGAGTGGCTTTTGGATCATGCCGCTGGCTTTCAGATTCGTTGCTCCCTCGTTTCGGGATTACAGCGACGGTTGTCGATGGCGCTGATGTCCAGCAATGGAAAGACGCGATCCAGCCCAACACCAAGCTGTTCTTCTTTGAAACGCCGACCAATCCTACTCTGGAACTGGTGGATATCGAAGCCGTCTGTAATATTGCTAAAGAAGCAGGTATCCTGACGGTTGTCGACAATGCCTTTTGTACGCCTGTTATCCAAAAGCCGATGGATTTCGGGGTAGACGTTGTTGCCTATTCAGCCACCAAGATGATGGATGGTCAGGGTCGTGTTCTGGCAGGTTCTGTTGCCGGTAGTAACAAATTTGTCAACGAGACATTGCTGCCTTTCATTCGCAACACTGGCCCCAACTTATCCCCATTCAATGCATGGGTTGTGATGAAAGGACTGGAAACGCTTGAATTGCGCAGCATTCGCCAAAGCGAAAATGCACAAATTCTGGCAGAATTTCTTGAAAAACGGATTCCTCGTGTTTCCTATCCGGGTCTGAAATCACATCCGCAATATGCGCTTGCGAAGAAGCAGATGAAGACCGGCGGAACCGTTCTTGCGTTGTTCTTGGGTAAAGATCGCCAACAGGCACTATCCTTACTCAACAATTTGGAACTGATTGATATCTCTAATAATCTTGGCGATACACGTTCTTTAATGACGCATCCTTGTTCAACAACCCACAGCGGCGTTGCTGAAAAAGAGCGTTTGGCTATGGGTATCACCGAGGATATGTTACGCTTTAGTGTAGGCCTCGAAGATGTCGAAGATCTCAAGGAAGATCTCGATCAGGCGCTTCGGAAAATCGGCTTATAATTCGCTAGCAAGCGTCTATTGTTAGAGTAAAAGAAGGGTAGATATGTCAGCAAAGGAATATGGGTTATGAAGCGGACACATCTACCCTTTAATGGTTTACGGGTTATGGATGCGGCAGCCCGCCACTTATCTTTTACCCGCGCAGCTGATGAATTGGCTGTAACACCGGCCGCAGTCGGGCAGCAAATTCGGGCATTAGAAGATACTCTGGGTGTTGTTCTTTTTCGGCGTAATGCGAAAGGGCTAGAACTCACTCCCGAAGCATTGGCTGGACTAGATGCATTAAGAGAAGGCTTCTTAAAATTCGAAGAAGCCGTGCAACGAATGCAGGCAGGGCAATCCTCGAAAAGGCTGACTATTGCTGCACCACGCGATTTTACTGAATCATGGCTTTTGTCAAAATTAGCTCAATATCATCAGCAAAATCGTGATATCCAATTCACACTTTTAGCAATTGAGAATGATCTGGACTTTACACAGGCTAATTTGGATGTTGCTATAAATTATACCGATGATCCGGGTAATCATGAAGCCATTACCCTTAGTGATGGCCTGATGGTGACCGTTGGCCTGCCCGATTCTCCAGAGGTCTTTATCGGTTGGCCAAATGCCGAGTATGAAGCAGATATACCCATCATTTTACATGTTGCTCACGCAGGCCTTGCCATCACCGCTGCCTTAAATGGATTGGGGCGCTGTCGAGTGCCGCTTATTTTAGCCAAGAAGCTAATCGAAAATAAAGAATTGCAACAATTTGGGTCTATTACCGAAAGCGAAATGCAATATTGGCTTATGGCACCTTTACCCCAATGGCGGCAAAAAAAGGTCAAAGCCTTGACCGCTGCCATTACCGCTGATTTAGAAAGTGAAGTATAATTATCTGATAGGTGTACCACCCGCCGCACATTCAGGATGAACCGCATTTTCTGGGCTTTCTGTAAGCTGGATAATCATGACCTTAGCAGGCTGTTTCCCCAGACTTCCCGAGATATGCCCTTCTTTCCCGTTAACCATTTGGGCTAATTGATCGCCACCAAAAGACATTTCTCCAGCACTCATTTTAACGGTTTTCCCGTCAGTAGTTTTGACAAACCAGCGGCCAGAAAGGGGAATAATCCACTGAGGTTCTGGATTTTTATGCCAATTTCCGATCCAACCTACAGGCATGATATTAAAGACATATCGCTTTGTCGCATGATCGTGCTGCGATACCCATTCAGGATGGTCAGTATGCGCAAAATCCTGCAAAGCCAGATTACGAAGCGCGCAATGCGTTTGATGGGTCACACCTTGTGCATCAGCCCAAACACTCCAGTAAGGAATACTCGGCGATGACTTTACGGCTTGGGCTTGAAAGTTAACAGCCGCCAAACAACAAAAGGCTAAAGCCGTATATTTCATTTCTAATGCCTTCTTTCGCGTTACTTTCTAAAAATACTCATGAGAAAGAGGCTTGTTCACAAGCCATCATAAAATTTTTAATCAGCCGCTGCCTTACCCAAAAAAAACGATGATAATAAGCCGCTTCAAAATGAAAGCGTAAAAAGAAACCACTTAATTTCAGTCCTTGTTGCAAGGATTCTTGGTCAGGTAAATCAAGACAAGACACAGAAAAAGGTGCTTTTAAAAAGTCCGGTAGAACTAATAATTTTTTCTCATGACCTTGGGCAGCCTGTCGACTGACTGCCGCATGATGTTTTGGACTTACCCAGTCCAGACAGGCTTCTTGTCCGGTTATGATGCAACGGGATAAATGTAGACCATATCCCAATTCTGATAATAGCAATAATTCAAAACGAACCAGCTCAGTCATCCATAAGACAGGCTCATCCGTTTTTTCTATAATAGCCAATAACCTTTTCAGATTTTGGAACAGATAAGGTTCTGGTTGACCTTCTGGCAGGACGGAGGCGGTAAATGGACATATCCAGCTTAAAAAAAGAGCCGCTAAGGGGTGCTCCATTATAAGCCCTCGGCTATGCCGTAATTCTATATTGATAGAAGGCAAAGAACGTCCGACTTTATCACGCCAACTTGCCTGAACATAATTACCCACAAACAACAAAGGGCGACGGTAACGAGAATGTGCGCCTTGTATATATCCTGTCAGAAGACCTTGTTCAGTCAACAGTCTGATAATAGCGCCATTTTCGCTGTGGAAGCGGCTCGTTAAAAGTAAGGCAGGCTCAGAGATCATTTTCATTCCGCGCAAACTCTCATAAAATTTTCTCCAATTATTTACGCGGGACTACGATGAAAAAAGTCGTAAATTTGTCGAGCTATTGCCGAGGAAATCCCATTTACTTTCTCTAGTTCAGAAAGCGATGCATTTTTCACATCACGTGCTGTTCCGAAATGTAATAGCAAAGCCTTCTTCCGACTTGGGCCAATACCCGGCACCTCATCTAAAGGACTAGAGGTCAGATTTTTGGCTCTTTTGGCGCGATGGGTTCCAATAGCAAAACGATGCGCCTCGTCTCGCAATCTTTGAAGGTAGAAAAGCAACCCACTATTTGGCGGTAAAGCATATTCACTGCCATCAACTAAATGGAAATGCTCCCGTCCCGCATTACGATCGGGGCCTTTTGAAATACCGACAATAGCAATGTCTGAAATGCCTTGTTTAGCCAGAATGTCTTTTACAGCATGGACTTGTCCTTTTCCTCCATCAATCAATAGAAGATCCGGCCATTCGCTGCTTGAATGATCTGGGTCACTTCGCTCCAACCGCGAAAAGCGACGCGTCAAAACTTCTCGCATCATTTCAAAATCATCACCTGGGTTGATGCTAGGTGATTTGATATTGAATTTACGATAGCTATTACGACGAAAACCTTCAGGGCCAGCGACAATCATGCCACCAACCATATTGCTGCCCATTATATGGCTATTGTCATACACCTCGATTCTGTCTGGGATTTTATCCAAATGGAATAGGTTGACCATTTCCTTTAATAACTGTTTCTGAGTAGACGCTTCGGCTAAACGTCGATCAATAGCTTCTTTCGCATTCCGTACAGCCTGATCTACCAGCTTTTTCAAGTCCCCTCTTTGTGGCTGGTAAAATCTCACTCGATAGTCGCGTTGCGATGACAAAGCGTCTTCTAAGACATTTTTATCACTAGGGAGATAATTGGTCAGAATATCTTTCGGCGCAATTTTATCCTCATAAAATTGCCCTAAAAAACTTTGCATGACATCTTCTAAAGGCTGTTCATCAATATGATTTAAGTAATAGGCATGATGTCCCCAATTCTGTCGATTACGAATAAAGAACACCTGGATACAAGCGAGCCCTGCTCGACATTCTATGCCGAATATATCTGCATTTCTTAAATTGCCGCTGTTAATCGACTGGTGGCTTTGAATAAAGGCTAAAGCCTTTAAACGATCTCGATAAACCGCTGCCAGCTCATAATTCAAATCATTTGAAGCCTGCTCCATAGCTGTTACCAGCTTTTTCTGGACATGAGTCGACTTCCCAGACAGAAAATCACGCGTATCTACAGCAAGATCACGGTAATCATCTTCAGAAATCCGACCGACACAAGGCGCTGAACATCTTTTTATCTGATACAGCAAGCAAGGGCGCTTACGATTGCGGAAGAAGCTATCAGAGCAGGATCTCAATAAGAATAGCTTTTGCAAGCTATTCAGAGTCAAGGTAACCGAATCCGCACTTGCAAACGGGCCATAATATTTCCCCTTGGCACGCTTTACGCCACGATGCCTTTGAAGCGAAGGGAATTGCGGGAAAGTGCCATCCTCTTTTAATAAAATATAGGGAAAACTTTTATCGTCTCGTAATAGAATATTATAAGGTGGCCGATAACGCTTGATAAGCTGCGCTTCTAATAACAAGGCTTCGGATTCGGTTACCGTTGTTACAATCGTCATGCTGCGCGTTTGCGAAACCATGCGCTGAATACGACGCGATAACCCTGATATCTGGGTGTAATTAGCAACGCGATTTCTTAAGGCACGCGCTTTCCCGACATAAAGGATGTTTCCCTTACTGTCATACATCCGATAAACCCCGGGGCGTAGTGGTAATGTCTTTAAAACATTGCCGATTGCCGCAACGCCTTTTTCAAGGTCTGGATGATCGGTTCCTTTAAAAACGTCCAAAGTTTGTTTTTCGCTGAAACGATCTGTTTCTTGGGATTCGTTATTCAGATCGTGCCTCATCCATCTTGTTTTAAAAAAGCTTTTTAGAACGATCTTTGAAATCATTCCGTCCAAAAAAGAGTTAAGAGGATATGGCTTTAAAACAAGGTTTTTAAATAGTTTTTACAAAAGTAATCATTTGATTTTGGTCAGTAGAAAACAACAAAAAAGCGCCGTCGCAAAGGCGACGACGCCGATTTGTACAGACATAACAATCCTATCAGTTAAGGCGTGTGCCTTGCTGCTTCAAAGAATCGATTGTCTGATCTATCAAAACCTTATCATGCGACGCATCATTCTGTTTTTGAATAATCTGGGTCGCCGCCTGAAGCGCTAATTTGGCAGCAGTTTGCCGAATTTCAGCAACAGCTTCCTGCTCAGCAGCCGCAATCTGTTCGGTCGCCATTTTCTGACGACGTTCTACTAATTGCTGGGATTGAATCTTGGCATCAGCAATGATGCTGCTTGCATCTTCTTTGGCCCGTTCGATGATCGCTTCAGCTTCACTTGTAGCCTGACGCGTTTTTTCATCATACTCGGCCTTCAGGGCTTCAGCTTCCTTGCGCAAGCGTTCAGCATCACCAAGGCGGGTACGAATCTCATCAATCTGTTTATCCAGCCCCGACGTAATAATAGACGGAACTTTTTTCCAGACCAGAACGAGTAAAAAGACAATAATGGAGGCAGAAACCCAAGCCGGGCCACTTAATCCAAGAAAAGTCGACTCGTGGGCTTCCGGTTGAACACCTCCCGGTGCCTCGGTTGTCGCCGTTACCTTCGGCGCCGCAGGCGCGGTCTGAGGCATCGCTTCAGACGTCGCCGGAGAAGCTGGCGCTGAAGTCTGAGTTGTATTAGCCATTAGGTAATCTCCCTCAGACCATATCAGCAGAAATAACTTGTGCTACAGCTTTGGTAATCTGTTCTTTTGGAACAGAACGGCCAGTGATCTGCTTGACAATATCGTGAGCAATATCACTCGCGATATTCTCAAGATCGGCCATTACCTTCGATTTCTCATCAGCGATCCGCATTCTGGCAGAATCGATCCGATGGTCATAATCGGCATTGGCCGCAGCATTTTGTTGGGACGCATCCTTCGAGGCTTGTTCTTTAGCAGCCTGCAAACGGGCCTGTGCTTCGGAACGCACCTTGGCAAGACGCGACTGGCATGCCTCATCCGCTTCTTTCGCTGCTTTGTGGGCAGCTTCCGCAGCAGCAAGATCATCAGAGATTTTGCTATCGCGGGAATCCATCGTGGATTCGACTTTCACGAGCATGGTCTTGGCAATACCAAAATAGATAATACCAAATACCACAAGCATCCAGAAAACCTGGGAAGCGTAAGTAGAGGCAAGCTGGGCTATCTGAGGCATGATCGCATCCAGACTTTATCTAAGAACAGTTTCAACGCTGTCCTTTAACTGAACTTACTGTATTTTTCGAACACCGGCTGAAAAAACAGCCGGTGCGAAAAATACTGCGAAAACCTGAAAATCAGGCAACGAAGATCAGCAGAATCGAGATAACGAATGACAGAAGACCCAAAAGTTCAGCAGCGGCGAAACCGATGAACAAACGGCCCTGCTGGCCATCGGCCGCAGCCGGATTACGCAGTGCGCTTTCAAGGAAGCCAGCGAAAACGCTACCAACGCCAACGGAAGCAACACCGGCACCAACAGCAGCAACACCACCACCGACTAACTTACCGAGCACTCTTGCAGCTTCAACGTCCATGACAATACTCCTTTACCATTCCATATACTGGGAAATCAGTGAAGATTGATCGCGTCGTTCAAATAGAGCGACGTAAGCAAGGCGAAAACATAGGCTTGAATGGCGCAAACCAAAAATTCAAGCGCAGAAATACCAATCATTAAAAGAAAGGTCGGGATACCCACTAGGGTATAATAACCTGCTAGAAAAGCAGGCGAGGCAGATTGAACCGGCGGGTTAACAATAAAGTTAGCCAAAACTTCCAAAAGGACATGCCCAGCGGTCATGGCGACGAAAAGACGAAGCGCAAGACTGAAAGGCCGCAAAATGAAAGAAAAGGCTTCAATCCCGGGGATCAGCCAAATAAGTGCCATGGGGGTACCATGCGGCACAAACAGCTTGAAAAAGCCGAGTCCATGACGCGTGAAACCCACAACAAGCACGGTACCAAATGCAATCGCCGCCAGTGTTGCCGTAACGGTAACATGACTGGTTGACGTGAAAGGTTCTGCACCCGGCAAGAAACCGAATAACGGAACCAATCCAAGCAAATTGGCAAAAAGGATGAACATAAAAAGGGTGAAGATCAGCGGGGTAAACGGACGACCTTTGGGGCCGATGTTTGTGCTGACCATATCGTTAACAAAGCGAGTCATGACTTCCACGGCCATCTGCCAGCGACCGGGAATCAACGCCTTCCTCCGACCACCTGCCATAAAAATAGCAAGAGCGGCCATTGCAATCACCATCCAGAGAGCGGAGTTGGTGAAGGAAATATCATATTTTCCGATATGAAGCCCATGTAAAGGCTCCACGGTAAACTGATGCATGGGGTCTACATTATTAGTAGCAGCCATATTACGAGCCCCTAGCTATCTATCCATTAAAGAACATACAGGTTTTACTCTGGATGTTCACGAGAAATCCGTACCACATTTCTAAACGCAATACAGACCCCTAATAGAAGAAATATGATCAGAAATATTGGTTTAGTTCCAATCAGGCGATCGAACAACCACCCGATAAGTCCGCCACCAGCCGGGCCCGCAATCATCTCAGTCAACACTCTGTTTCCTTGAGCAAAACCTTTAACCGCAGGCTTATTGGCTTTTGCCAGACGACTTTCAGAATCGCTTCTGCTCGTCGCAAGCATGGCCTCTAATTCTGCCATTCTAGGGTCTTGTGGTCCCAGCCCTTTATTAGAATCGTTACTCATCATCGCCAACTCGCTACGCCTTGAATTCCAACCCCTTGAATTTCAAGGATAAATGCTATTCAGCATGACGAGTAACTATCTCGTCAAGTAGGTCTTTTTTAAGAAGACGGGTGAAGCAAGTCAACTCAAAGCACAGAGAATGAAAAACCAAACTTCTCTATTATTCCCATCGCAAAAAGAGACCAGTTCAGCAGAATAACGCCTATTTACAGGTAAAAAGCCCTTCCAAAGCATTTTTTACCGAGTCTTTTTAACCGCAGGTTGAAGGTAATGCGATCGGGCCATTTTTTTTCTGCCACTTCCCATCGGTCAAAGCATAAAATTGACCATCTTGGACGCGACTGGCCAATGTTTTACATCCGACAGCGACAGCCCATTCTTCGACAGTAACCCCACGTTTAGCGGCTTCTGCGGTATAGGCAGCACGTCTTCTAATATTCAAAGCATCAACAGCTGTTTTGACCGGCGGCGGTGGTGTTTGGGCAAAGCCCATATAGCCATCAATCTTTTCACCAATCACGCCGTTAGCTATGGCTGATTGTAAAATATCATCACCGCCTTGAGCAAAAGAAGGCACGGCTAAGGATAGCCCCATAACAAGAGCCGCACGGACAATAGCTTTGGGCCATTTCATTTTTACGTTGGTCATTGTGGGAATAACTCCGGATTATTTTGAATAAAGTCGCCAGCATCTTTTTGAAGATGAACGACAACCTCCTGCCGGACATTGACATTAAGATTTATCTCAATCGGTTTGTCAGGTGCCTTAACCGAGATACAGCCCCCTACCATCAGCAAGCTGGCGAAAAGAAGGCTCTTCTCTATTACTCCGGTCTTCTGCCTCATATATAATCCTAATAGATGGTTACTAATATAGACTCTTTTTCTTCATTTTTAAGGTTAGAAGGCGCCTTCAGTAGCCAGCTCTGACTGATTAAGAACTGAACGAGGATTGTTATAAGAGCGCATCGCGTTCAGTAATCCACGGAAAGGTGCCTTTACTTGGACATTGAAATGGAAAGGTACTTTTTCAATCTCACGCGCCAAATAAGAACGATCGGCTTTCGTCTCGACTTCTCGAACACCGCCAAATTGAATGGAACTAACAAAATCGCCGTCAAGGCTACCATTCAAAAGAACATCTAAGCGTTGATAGCGGACCCCCTTCAAAACATCAAAAGCCACCTTACCTAACATTCCCTGATGAGCATTAGAGACTGGGCCAACATAACTCACAACCCCACCAGGTTTACGGCTGGCCAGACGGCCGCCTTCGATTTTGCCACTATTGGCGCTAAATTCGATCGGTAAAATTCCATCGAAACGACCACTAACAAATATATTTTTTAACTGGAGATTCTCGACCAACGGGGCACTATCCATATCCGATACATGGAAAACAACTTTATGGGAGCCTGTATGCCCAAAATCGAGGACAGAACCATCCAATGTCAAATGACCATCAAAGAAAGGCCAATCGCCTTTTTCAACAACGACCACCCTATTGGGTAAAAGCTGATACCGTATCTGTCCGCTTTTGATAGCTAAACCAGCATTGATCTCATCGACGGTTGCCAGCTGATTGGGGGGCGTTTTCAAATTCAAAAGATCAGAAAAAGCGACCTTCCCTTTAAAGCCTGAAACCGTGCCAAAGGCCGCCGCGAAATCGAGACCGTTAGTAACAAACTGTCCCGTGCTAACAACGTTCTTTCTCTTCCAGTCAATTCTACCTTGGCCAGATAAACTTCCCTTCACATCCGCAAAAATACCCAAGGTTAAAGGCGTAATTTGTTCTGGTTGCAGGCTTTTATTAAACGACACATTATTGACGTGGAATAAAACATGACCACGGCTATCACCAAAATGATGCTCAATCCTTGTATCTAAAAGATGGATAGTCCGGATGTCCAAAGGACGGTCTATACCCGCTGTAATATGGACACGATCTTTATTGATTTGCATCAACAAGTCTTGCGACCGTACCGGTAAAAAACGAGGCGAGGCTTGATCTGCATCGGCAATATCTACAGCACCATGCAAAACAATATCGGTATTATCGGTTGCCTTCTCGCCGCCCTTATTCTGCCATTCCCAATGAGCAGCACCATTACTAAACAAAAAAGGTGCGAGACTGAAACGTCCTGACATACCAGTCAGGTCACCTTCACCATCCATTCCATCAAGATTAGCGGTTAAGTGGTCAATTGACAGCTGGGTATCAGGGTCTCCATCATCCCCCTTTTGATTAAATTGTAATCCACTTAATTCCGCATAATGGCGGGCAAGGAAAAAAGAAGACGTCTTCACATGAAGATTGAAAGGCTGGTTGTTAATTACCCCTGCAATCGTTGGATTATCAAGACGTGCACCGCCCTCTGTTAAATGACCATTATCGACTCTTAAGAATGACTTTTCGATAGGACAAAGCGGCAAAACGATTTTTTGAGCGGTTACACCTGACATAACCAATTTTTCAGCCCGCAGGTTAAAACAACTGCGGTTAATGGCAATTTTGTCTTTCTCTCCTTCAATATCGACAGGGAAAATTAAAGATTTGACCTGCCCATCCGCTCCGATAGGCCCCGATATATCAGCTTGAGTTTTCAATAAGAAATGCTGTTTTTCATATAAAAAGCTGACGGGCGCTAAAGCAATCGAAGCCGTATTGTTACGATAAGGCTCAATCTTAGCCTCTCCTTTAACACCATAATCCCCTAACTGTGCCAGATGGATTTCAACGTTTGGGAATCCGTCTCCTTTTAAAGAAAAATCACCCCCAAAATGCCATGTTTTCTGCTGTTTTTCTTGCCACTGAGCGAGGCCAGAAAATTGTATTTTTTGCCCAGATACACCAGTCAAAACTGCTTTTCTTAAGGTCGCAGTCAAATGGCCTTGTTTATTATCAACAGCGATTTCGGTATCTGCAGAGATATTTCCTGCCAGCGTGGTTAAATTTTGCCGCAACTGTTGGACTAAAGACGATATAGGTGTGTCATCAGGCACAGTCAGGCTAGAAAAATCTGTTTTCAGCCGTGCATTTGCCAAAGAAAATCGCATATTTGCCGAAAGAGGATCGCCTTTTTTAGGCTCAGAAAAATAGCTAAACGGCAAATCGAAAGAGCTGGCAACATGCCAATTTCCGCCAGAAATAAAATCTATCTGCTCTTTACCAGAAAAGTCCATCTGTCCTTTTGCTGTTTGGAAATCACCTTTTGCGGTAACTTTCCCATTTACACCCGATAATTGCCACGGCGCATTTCCTGAAGAAGCTATCTCTGGCGTTGATATAGAGGCTTCCCCCTGCCAGCTATCCAAAGCTTTATTTAAAGAAGCATCAACCGAACCTTTCAGCTTTTCCAGCTTCATCTCGCCATTCTGACAGCGAATCGCTTCAGCCGAAGCCGGTCCTTGAAAATAAGGTCTCCCATGCGAGACCGATGTTTTCAGAAAGAAATGACCATTCTCTACTTGGCAAGTGTCAGATGCAAAATGAGGAATAGATACAGCCAGATTCCCTTGGAACCCATTAGCAAGATTACCACTACCATCAGCAGCCATACCAATAACGCCATATTCGGTTTTTAATTTCAGGCGAGCATCTTTCAGATCAACATCCAAAGCGGGTAGCCCAGAAGCATTACCACTTGTTGCCATATAACTTTTCAAAGAATCGAGATTACCGAAATCAAAACCTTTTTCATCCAAGCGTCCATAAATCCGGAGCTTATCAAATTGGACAGAGGAAATGGCAAAACCATGCCATAAAGGCTTGAGATGGATAACGACATGATCCGCCGTAAGATCAGGGTGTTCAGGATCACCAATCACAAGACGATCAAGCTGCTGAAGGGTTGGATCAAGACGAGTCAGGCGATAACGTGCCTTGATATGAAGCTGATTTACTTCACGAGTAATCAACCAGCGCCCAAATATCATACGCTGTGACCAGAGGATAAGAAGAATAGCCACAAAAAGGATGATGGCAAACAGCCAGAAATGCTTTTTTGTGAGCCGAAACTGGTTCTGCGTTTTATCCGTCATCCCTGTTTTTCTTTATTAAAATTGGGTCAATATTTGTAAAATGAAAGTCGCGATTTCGATGCCATACAAGAATGCTTTAGAAAAAGCCGCTATCTTTATGTATTGAAAGTTAAACAGTATTACATCCGGCATCAATCCTTTATATCCATTGAGAATGGATAGAAAAGATATTGGCTATCAAGGTCATCGCGGCCGATTAAGAGATCGCCTGCTCACAGGTGGAGCTGATGCTTTATTGGATCACGAGGTCATAGAGTATCTTTTAGCGCTAGCTATTCCCAGAAAAGATACAAAACCCTTGGCACGCGCTTTATTAGCAGAATTTGGCGATATAGAAACTTTGCTAACAGCCGACCCCGGTATGATTGCCCGTGTCAAAGGCGCAGGACCAACCGTCGTTTCAGCCTTGAAAATTGCTCAAGTCGCAGCATTAAGACTCCTCAAAACCAAAATCAAAAAAGCGCCCATTTTATCCGGATGGCAAGCACTGATTGACTATCTTCACGCAGATATGGCTTTTCGATTAACCGAGCGCTGCCGGCTACTGCATCTGGACAATCATAATCGCCTTATCCGAGACGAAATTCTAAGCGAAGGCTCGGTTGATCAAGCGCCTGTTTATGTGCGTGAAGTTATCCGAAGGGCGATTGAACTCTGTTCGGTCGGCCTCATTCTGGTCCACAATCATCCCAGTGGGGATGCAAGCCCCAGTGAAGCCGACATTCAATTAACCCGCTCGATCGTCGCCGCGGCACGCCCCTTAAAAATCTATCTTCATGACCATGTCATTATCAGCAGCAGCGGTGCTTGCAGTCTAAGAGGACTTGGCCTTTTGTAATCATAAAGCGCCAAACTCTCGTCAGAAATAGTCGATTGATATTTTTAAAGATTGATAGCCCCTATCGGCTTTGTTAGGTCAAAATGCCATAACCCCCCGCCGGAAAAGACCGGACTATATTGTTTGAGGAGTCCTAATTATGATCCCCCGTTATTCCCGACCAGAAATGGTAAAAATCTGGGAACCGGAAAGCCGTTTCCGTATTTGGCTCGAAATCGAAGCACATGCTACCGATGCATTATCGGAATTAGGCGTTGTTCCAAAAGAAGCCGCAAAAGCTATCTGGGAAAAAGGCAGCTTTGAAGTCGAACGCATCGACGAAATCGAAGCCGAAGTTCGCCATGACGTGATTGCCTTTCTGACAAATGTGGCCGAACATGTCGGCGATCCCGCTCGCTTCATGCATCAAGGCATGACCTCTTCCGATGTTCTCGATACCTGTCTTTCTGTGCAATTAAGCCGCGCCGCGCTTATTCTTTTAGACGATATTGATAAACTTCTGGCTGTTCTGAAGCGCCGTGCCTTCGAATATAAAATGACGCCAACAATTGGTCGTAGTCATGGTATCCATGCGGAACCGACCACCTTTGGTTTAAAAATGGCGGAAGCCTATGCCGAATTCAAACGGAATCGTGACCGTTTAGAAGCCGCACGCAAGGATATCGCCACTTGTGCTATTTCAGGTGCCGTTGGTACTTTTGCCAATATCGATCCTCGCGTTGAAGCCCATGTCGCAAAAGAAATGGGCTTGAATGTTGAGCCTGTCTCCACGCAGGTTATTCCACGTGATCGCCATGCAATGTTCTTTGCTACTTTGGGCGTTATCGCCTCTTCAATTGAAAGAATAGCTATCGAAGTCCGCCATCTGCAACGGACAGAAGTTCTGGAAGCTGAAGAATATTTTGCCCCAGGGCAAAAAGGTTCTTCCGCCATGCCGCATAAACGGAATCCGGTATTGACCGAAAATTTAACCGGTCTTTCTCGTCTGGTTCGTGGCTATGTCACTCCAGCCTTAGAAGATGTTGCCTTGTGGCATGAACGCGATATCTCGCATTCATCGGTTGAGCGTATGATTGGCCCCGATGCTACTGTTACATTGGACTTTGCTTTGGCACGCTTAACCAATGTTATGGATAAATTATTGGTTTATCCTGAACGGATGCAGCGAAATCTCGATCGGATGGGCGGACTCATTCATTCACAGCGTGTTTTGCTAGCCCTTACCCAAGCCGGCATTAGCCGCGAAGTAGCATATCGTCTGGTTCAGCGTAACGCTATGAAAGTCTGGGAATCGGATGGCACTATCTCATTGCTTGAACTGCTGAAGGCAGATCCAGAGGTTACGTTAAGCGATGAAAAGCTAGAAGCTCTGTTTGATCTTGGTTACCACCTCAAACATGTCGACACCATTTTTGAGCGGGTTTTTAAAGACTAAAACTGGCTAGATACCAAGAAAAAAGGCTGTCTAAAAGACAGCCTTTTTTTTGTTCTTGCCGGAAATAGCTTTCTAAGAAAGCTTTCCAAAAGACGATATTTCTTAAGGCATTATTCGCCTGTTAAAATTGTTTTCAACTTGGAAAAGAAGCCGGATGATTTCGGGCATTCTTCTCCGGTTTCAGTCTCACGGAATTGTTCTAATAATTCGCGTTGCTTTGCCGTCAGACGGGTCGGCGTTTCGACGTCGATCTGAATAATCAAATCACCACGGCCACGGCCATTTAAGACTGGCATACCTGCACCGCGCCGTTTCAGTTGTTTACCAGACTGAATACCCGCAGGGATAGAAATCTCATATTGCTCGCCATCGAGGCTTGGAACATGAATGCTTCCACCCAAGGCCGCCTTGGTAAAAGAAATCGGCACATGGGCAAACAGGTTGTAACTTTCGCGTTGGAAAACCTGATGCGGCGTTACGTGAATGAAAATGTACAGATCGCCCGCTGGGCCGCCATGTACACCAGCCTCGCCTTCACCCGATAAGCGGATGCGCGTGCCATCATCAACACCTGCCGGAATATTGACGGAAAGGGTCTTATGCTTTTCACAGCGCCCTTCCCCATGACATTCGGGGCATGGATCACTGATAACTTCGCCTTTGCCCTGACAAACCGGACAGCTCTGCTCAACAACAAAGAAACCTTGCTGCACTCGAATCCGGCCTGAGCCATGACAAGTGTCGCAGGTTTTACGTCCAGAACCTGCCTTAGCACCAGATCCATGACAAGCATCACAGACAGAGGCAACATCAATTTCGATATCGACTGTCTTGCCCTTAAAGGCTTCTTCTAAACTGATCTTAAGGTCATAGCGCAGATCGGCACCGCGCTGAACAGAAGAGCGCGCCTGACCGCGGCCTCCCATAAACTCGCCAAAAACGGATTCAAAGATATCGGAAAAACCGCCGAAATCTTGAGCACCGCCGCCAAAGCCACCAAAACCGCCACCGCCTTGAAAGGCATCTTTGCCATAACGGTCATAGGCCGCTCTTTTTTGGGGATCTTTCAAGCAATCATAGGCTTCGGAAATCGCCTTAAAGCGTTCTTCTGCGTCACTATCACCCGGATTTCTATCGGGATGATAGCGCATCGCCAAACGACGATAAGAGGTTTTAATGGTTTTATCGTCGGCAGTGCGCTCGACTTCTAACAAACTATAATAATCTAACTCAGACACAAGGCTCCCCCACTTTCACAACCTTACCACCACCGATCACAGCTTACGCTTCAAAACCGATGGTGGTATTGTCGTGACAAGCCCTTATTTAGGCTGATCTTCGGGTCGCAATAACCAGATTATTTCTTATCTTGGTCATCTATTTCCTGAAATTCGGCATCAACAACATTGTCACCTTCGGCTTTTTCCGTTTCAGGTGTATCATGCCGTTCATTATTTGCCTGATCCTGCTCATAAAGAGCCTGACCTAATTTCATAGCAACCTGGCCTAAAGCCTGGGTTTTTTCGTTAATCTGGGCAACGTCTTCGCCTTCCAAAGCCGTCTTTACTGCAGCAACAGCAGCTTCGACTTCGGTTTTCAGAGCGGCATCAACCTTGTCACCCAATTCCGTTAACTGGCGTTCGGTCGTATGAACGAGGCTGTCACCATTATTTTTGGCTTCTGCCAGTTCACGACGATGCTTGTCATCTGCAGCAAATTTTTCTGCATCTTTGACCATCTTATCGATGTCGCCTTCAGATAAGCCACCCGATGCCTGAATACGGATCTGCTGTTCTTTACCGGTGCCTTTGTCCTTAGCAGACACATTAACGATACCGTTAGCGTCAATATCGAAGGTTACTTCGATCTGCGGAACACCACGCGGCGCAGGCGGAATACCAACAAGGTCAAACTGACCTAACAGCTTGTTGTCGGCTGCCATTTCACGTTCGCCTTGGAAAACGCGAATAGTCACAGCATTCTGGTTATCTTCAGCCGTTGAATAGACCTGCGACTTCTTCGTTGGAATCGTCGTGTTACGGTCAATCATACGGGTGAACACACCACCCAAGGTTTCAATACCAAGGGAGAGCGGCGTCACGTCAAGCAACAGAACGTCTTTAACATCGCCCTGAAGCACGCCTGCCTGAATGGCCGCACCCATGGCAACGACTTCATCCGGGTTCACGCCGGTATGCGGCTCTTTGCCAAAGAATTCTTTAACAACCTGACGAACCTTCGGCATACGGGTCATACCACCGACCATGACGACATCGTCAATGTCAGAGGCTTTAACACCTGCATCAGCCAAAGCTTTTTTCACGGGTTCCAAAGTGCGATCAATCAGATCAGCAACCAAGCGTTCCAGTTCGGCGCGAGAAATGGTTTTGACCAAATGCTTCGGGCCCGTGGCATCTGCGGTAATAAAGGGCAGATTGACTTCGGTCGTCTGAGCAGAAGACAATTCGATCTTGGCTTTTTCAGCAGCTTCTTTCAAACGCTGAAGAGCCAGGCGATCTTTAGTCAGATCAATGCCTTCGGCTTTTTTGAATTCTTCAGCAAGATAGCTAACGATTTTGGTGTCGAAATCTTCACCACCGAGGAAGGTGTCACCATTGGTGGCCTTCACTTCAAAAACGCCATCGCCGATTTCCAGAATGGAGATATCAAAGGTACCACCACCCAAGTCATAAACAGCAATCGTCTTACCATCATTCTTGTCGAGACCATAAGCCAAAGCAGCGGCTGTCGGTTCGTTGATGATACGGAGTACTTCAAGACCAGCGATCTTACCGGCATCTTTGGTTGCCTGACGCTGAGCATCGTTGAAGTAAGCCGGAACCGTAATAACCGCCTGATCAACGGTTTCACCGAGATAAGATTCTGCGGTTTCTTTCATTTTCTGAAGGATGAAAGCCGAAATCTGGGAAGGTGAATAATCCTGACCACCCGCTTTAACCCAAGCATCACCATTGCTACCGCGAACAATATGATAAGGGACTAATTCGGTATCACGCTTGGTTACCGGATCATCAAAACGGCGACCGATCAAACGTTTAACAGCGAAAATCGTGTTTTCAGAATTAGTAACAGCCTGACGTTTTGCGGGCTGACCGATCAAACGCTCACTGTCTTTGGTGAAAGCAACAATAGACGGCGTCGTGCGGGCACCTTCTGCGTTTTCAATAACCTTAGGCTGACCACCTTCCATAACAGCAACGCAGCTGTTGGTCGTACCTAAGTCAATACCTATAACTTTACCCATGTCCTACCTTCCTTCCCCAGGAATGACAAAATTTACTCTTCTAAAAATAAAAGCTTGCCCTTGGAACAAGTCTACATTGGGCGATATAAGAACGCTTTTTACAAGCGCAAGCCACTCACCCAAGACAGCTTCTTATTATTTTGATTTTTAAGGCTATTTTATCGCCTCAAGCAGCGTATATTGGTTTTTCAGATCCTAATATTCAATAAAAATAATCGAATTCTATTCTAGTCAGCTATGTTTCCAGTCGAGACAAGGCCAACCTTCTCTTTTGGCCAAGATTTCAAGACGGCGGCAAGGATTGATCGCAAAGGGTAAATCCACCCAACGGAATACCGGCGCATCGGAAACATGGTCGCTATAAAAACGGATATGGCAATCGGTGAGTTTTAAATCGACCGATGTCATCCATGCCAAAATCATTCGCAATTTTGCAGGGCCATAATTATTTTCTCCCTCAATACGGGCAATCAAATGACCATCATGACGAATACTGCTATTGGTCGCAATAACATCATCAAAACCCAATTTTCTGGCAATCAAACCCGCATAAAGGCGATAAGATGCCGTGGCCATAACCAACCGTCTTCCAGCTTGGTGATCGGCTTTTATAGCCGCAACAGCTCCGGGACGGATATTATCACGGATCGTTTTCTCAGCGAAACTCTCGGCCAAAGGCATGATATCATTGGGATCAACATGTATCCCTAAAAGCAAAGCATGGGATATCTCTTTCAAACGCCCCCGTGAAATCAGACGCATGATATAGGAAAGCATTGCCAAGGCGACCAAGGGAAGAAAGAGCAAACGCCACCTTTGCCGACGACAAGCCACATAAATTAAAAAGGGTGTCCATGTCGGCCGATAAGTAATCGTGCGATCCATATCATAAATAGCAAGTTCTATCGTCATAGCTCCCTTGGGGTAGGTAATGGGGTATCTCAAACTAAAACAAGATAATTACATAAAAATATACGATCTATTTTTTACAAATACCTTACCCTAACTGAGAATATCCGGCCTTAGATGGTATATCCGATTTAGGTTTCAAAATTTTTTCATTTTCTACGAAAAAACATTCTGTCTTCGCCGCAGTATCGTAGAACAGCATTTGCCATTTTTATCAGGAATGATCTAGATCTATATCTCTAGAAATTCCTGTTTCTGTCGATAAATCGCCGTTTTTTTATTTATCGGCCTTCATTCACAAATAAAAAGGATTGGACGAAATGGCTGATATAATCAATGCTTGCGAAGAGAAAATTTTAAAAATAGCTGCTGATTTTCCTATGCTGGATTATCTCACAGAATGGGCAAATATTAACAGCGGCTCTTATAACCAAGCGGGACTAGCCGTTATGGCAGAAAAGCTGAAACAGGCTTTTTCAATCCTTCCAGCTAAAATAGAGGAAGTAACACATCCCTCCCAGGCCATTATTTCTGCGGAAGGCGTCCCGCTTTCTCCTACAACAGCAACACATCTACATTTAACGATTCGTCCAGATGCGCCCTTACAACTCCTTTTTACAGGTCATTTCGATACTGTTTTTGGCAAAGATCACCCTTTCAACAAAGTAACTCGCTTGGATGAAGAAACAATTGGTGGTCCTGGCGTCGCCGATATGAAGGGCGGCTTGACTGTAATGCTGGCGGCACTCCAAGCCTTTGAAAATCATCCCAACAAAGACAAATTAGGCTATGAAATCGTTTTAAATAGCGATGAAGAAATAGGCTCTTCTTCCTCTGCTCCGCTACTGGCTCAATCTGCTAAAGGAAAAATCGCTGCTTTCACCTATGAACCGTCCACCCTACCAGATGGGACTTTTGCCAGTGCCCGACCAGGAAGTGGCAATTTTTCTATTGTTATAACTGGTCTGGCTGCCCATGCTGGACGGAATATAGATCAAGGGCGCAATGCGATCGTGGCGGCCGCCGATATGGCACTTCGCCTCAAATCAGCTAGTCAAAAAGGATTAACGGTTAATCCTGCCAAGATTGATGGCGGCGGGCCCAATAACATTGTTCCTGACAATGCGGTGTTACGGATTAATATCCGCCCTTCGACGCCTGAAAAAATGCAATTAGCTGAAAATCTTCTGAAAAAAACAATTGCAGATATTGCTCAAGACCATAGTGTAACAGTCAAAATTTATGGTCATTTCGGTCGTCCACCCAAAGCGATTAGCCAAAAAGGCAAAAATCTGATGGCGCTGGTTGAATCCAGCTGTCAAGATCTCGGATTAACCGCTCGCTGGCAAGAAACGGGGGGAGTCTGCGATGGCAATAATATTTCGGCAATGGATGTGCCCGTCATTGACACAATGGGGGTTCGGGGAGGCAATATCCATTCCCAAAAGGAGTTCATGATTATCAAAAGTCTTGAAGAACGGGCGCAGCTTTCTGCTCTCATTCTGACAGGACTTTTAAATATCGGGGGAATATGAGTTACAAAATTCGTCCAGCACGTGCCGGTGATGAACAATCGCTTTATGCCTTGGCACAATTAACAGGAGGTGGTTTTACGAATTTACCTCCTGATCTCAAGGCTTTAGAGGCAAAGATTGTTAGAAGTAACGAGGCTTTTTCTGAAACAGAAGATGCTGTCCGCGATCATGTCTATGTCTTGGTGCTCGAACATAGCGACAGTGGTCAAATCGTCGGAACAGCCCAGATTTTTGCCAAAGTTGGGGTCAAGCAACCTTTTTACAGCTATCGTCTCAGCCAGCTCACCAAGACCTCTCCAGAATTAGACCAACGCATCACAACACAGATGCTGACGCTAACAACTGATCTAGGCTCAGGACCTGTTAATTTCTTGAGTTGAGCGGGCTGTTGTGATTCACAGGTTTACCGATGGAGGTGAAGCTGTGAGTGACGTGTTTTTGCTGTCTGAGCACCAGATGGAACGGATTAAGCCGTTTTTTCCACTGGCGCATGGTGTGCCGCGTGTCGATGACCGTCGTGTCCTGAGCGGGATCGTTTACGTGATCCGCAACGGCCTTCAGTGGAAAGACGCCCCGAAAGCGTATGGCCCGCACAAGACTTTATACAACCGGTTTATCCGGTGGAGCCGCCTGGGTGTCTTTGACCGGATCTTCGTCGCCCTGACGGAGCAGGCAGGCCGTTCGAAGCGTCTGATGATCGATGCAACACATCTGAAAGCACACCGGACAGCGGCCTCCCTGCTCAAAAAGGGGCTTTTCCCCGCCATATCGGACGCACGAAAGGCGGACTGAACTCAAAGCTTCACGCTGTATGCGATAGTCAGGGCCGCCCTGTCCGGCTGCATCTGACCGCAGGTCAGGTCAGTGACTTCAAAGGCGCGGATGTTCTGCTGGCAAATCTGCCGGAAGAAACACAAGAAATTCTCGGGGACCGGGGATACGACAGTAATAAAATCAGACAGTCTCTCGCAGACCGGAATATCACCGCCTGTATTCCGCCGAAGAAGAACCGGAAATCAAAGCCGCCTTACGACTGGCATCTGTATAAAAAGCGTCACCTCATCGAAAATATGTTCGCAAAGCTCAAAGACTGGCGGCGTGTCGCAACACGATACGACCGGTGCGCTCACACATTCATGTCAGCAATCCATATCGCAGCAAGTTTCATCTTCTATCTCAAAGAATGAGTCCTGAGCCTAGCGGAATCTATTGGTTCCGCACGCTGGTGGCGCGGCGCTTTTTCTCTAACGGGTTTGATTACCGCTGCATTATTGACCCATCCGGCAAGCCATATCACTTTTCTCCCGCCAGAAAGTGAAGCGGTTGCCCCCATCATCAAATCCAACCCACAAAAAACACCTTTATCGACGGCGATTGTCGGGATGGATCATTTCTTTCCGGCACCGTCTCAAACCGGCATTATGCCGACCCAAAGCGAGGTCATGCTTTCACCGACAGCGCCCATCCGTTATCTTAAAAAAGAAAATGGGATAGCGCTTAGTCGGATATTCGAGAAAGCCGGACTTTCAACCCAAGAAGCGCAAGAAATTGATAAATTGATCTCAAGCAACATCCCCGACAACAACATCGGGGAAGATACCGCTTTTCATTTTATTACCCTGCCGCCCGCCAGCCCGTTACAAGCGCATCGTCTTAGTCATCTGAATTTTCAGGCTTCTTTTGACAGTATGGTCAATATTGATCGCGAAAAAGACGGGTTCAAACTAACAAAATACCCGATCCCTTTTACGACCCGCCCTATAAAATTCAGTTTTTCGGTTGAAAAAAACATACGGGAAGATAGCCGAATAGCGGGAATCCCGACATCACTGGCTTCTAAAATAGAAGAATTACTCAAAAAACAGCTTACGAATCCTCGCCTGTTTATCCGTCACCAAACACGGCTGGATATCGTCTTGAACCAGCGGGAAAATAGCTTGGGTGAGAAAGAAATTGGCGACCCACTTTATATTGCTTTGACGCAAAGCCATACGTCCGACACAAAAAAACCGATAGCACAACTCCGACTTTTCAAATGGGAAAAAGACGGACAAAGCTACTGGCTGGACGATAAAGGACAGGCACCGCTTGTCAGCGTCAATAATTTCATTCTTCCGGTCGCGGGGCGGATAACCTCCCCCTTCGGATATCGCTTTCACCCTATTTTAGGCTTTGGCCGTCTCCATAAAGGCATTGATATCAGCAGCAGCTATGGAACGCCTATCAAAGCGGCTTCAACCGGTCGGGTTATTTTTGCGGGTCGCAAATCAGGCTATGGTAATTTTGCGCTTATCGATCATGGACAGGGCATTGAAACCGCCTATGCGCATATGAGCTGCCTTCATGTTCATCAAGGACAGAGTGTCTCACAAGGCCAAGTAATCGGACAAATCGGGACAAGTGGCCTTTCAACAGGCCCCCATCTCCATTACGAACTGCATTACAATTCTGTGCCGGTCAATCCTGATCATTTTGTCCAAACGGCACATTATCAGTTAACAGGACAAGACCTAACCGCCTTTAAGAAAAGAACCGCAGAAATGCTTGCCTTAGCTGATTCCACTTCCAAGCAAAGCTAAAGGAAAAGCGCTACCGCCCAGCATCACCTGCTAGAGTCCCCCGCCCTTCATCGCGATAAAGTCTTAGTGGAAAGCTATCCTAAAAACCTATCCATTCTTTTTCGGTCGCAACCGCATGAAGGGGCATATCCCAAGCTTCAACCGGAATAGCCTCTGCCTCTTGAATACTCCAAGCTACGCCGATCCGAATGGCATCGGGATAGGCCTTGAAACTGCGGTCATAATAGCCCCCGCCTCGCCCCAAACGGCGCAAAGAGCGATCAAAACCGACTAGGGGCGTTAAAATAATATCCGGCACTATTTTTTCAGATTCTGCAACCGGCTGCAAAATACCGCCATTTTTCTCTTCCAAAGGGTCACCCGGCCACCAGCGATGAAAATCAAGAGGCGCGTCTTTTTCAACAATTCTCGGCAATAAAGGCGTGATACCGGCATCAATCGCCTGCAAGAAAATAGGCAAAGGGTCGACTTCACCATCATTGGGCAAATAAGCCGAAATAGAACGTGCTTTTCCGAAATGACTGCGGATGTGTTCAGCCAACATCAGCGTAAAAATCAAGCCATCAGCTTTCCAAGAAGGATGATCAGCCAAAGCCTTCCGACGCTGACGAAATAATTTCCGCAGGGATTTTTTATCAGCCAATGACGCTGTTGGCTGCATATTATCCGATGTATCCCCTTCTTTCAGAAGATCAGAAACAGAGAAAAGGGAAGACGACGCAACGGACACAGGCTTCTCCATCCAAGCACAGAAAAATATTCATTATCTTCTTAATTTTGTTGTTATTCTGCTTTTTTCAACCCGTTTTTTCGAAAGAAGGCATAACTATCCCAAAGTTAAAATAAAAACGCGCGTTGTTCTTTCTGCTACGCCTCTCGAAAGCGGATATATCAAGACATCAAATTTCACCGATCAAACTTGACAGTGAAAAGGCAGCAAGTCATCCCCAACAAATGCTATTGCCGAAACAAGCCACTGCGCGCCTTCGCCTTTCCTTTTCCCGTCATAAAGTGATTGGAGCTATTGCGCTTCCCGCCATTGTCACCAATATCGCAACCGCTTTGTTTGGTCTGGCGGATATCTGGGCGATAGGCCGCTTGGGCGATCCTCAAGCGCAAGGCGGTGTCGAAATCGGGGCAAAATTATTAACCACCCTCTGTGTGCTTTTTAATTTTTTACGATCAGGAACAACCGCTTTGACGGCTCAAGCCGCCGGAAGACAGAATACAACCCAAGCCAGCCACAGCGCCGCTTTGTCAGAAGCACAATGGCAAGAAGCAGGGTTACGCCACCCCGCGAATATAGAAGCCAGCCATGAAACCGAACAAACGCTTATTCGAGCCGTTTCCCTTGCCTTAGGACTCGGACTTTTATTGCTACTTTTCAAAACTTTTATCATTCCCTTCGGGCTATCTTTAATGAATGCCTCTGGCGGGATTAGAGAGCAGGCCGCTTCCTATGTTTGTCTCCGTTACTGGATTGTGCCCCTCATCCTTGCCAATATGGCTTTAAGTGCATGGCTGATCGGGATGCGGTCAATGCGTCTGGTTCTGGCTATCGAGGTTGCCAGTAATTTTTTTCATATTTCAATGGATTGCCTCTTTGTCTTGTTGCTAAAGCAAGGGGTAAATGGGGTCGCCCATGCCTCGATTATCTCTGAAATCTTTTCAACTCTGTTGCTACTGGCGGCTGTCACCCGTTACGCTTCGCCTCAGCTATTATGTCGGCTGGGTTTTCATCGCCTGACTTGGCAAAAAGAAACCATCTACAGCTTGTTCAGCCTCAATCGCGATCTGTTCATACGCACTTTACTGTTAATGACGGCTATTATTTTCTTTACTCGGATGAGTGTCCAGCAAGGCGCTATCTTGCTTGCGGCCAATGCCATTATCAATCAACTTTTTTCGCTCGCAACGCTGATTTTGGATGGCTACGAAAGTTCGGCACAAATATTATGTGGTGAGGCCGCTGGCGCAAAAGATCACACGCGTTTCTCTCAATTAATGCGCGCTACTTTATTTCAGGCGTTTCTAGTCGCCACTTTATTAGCACTTATCTACGGATTTTCGGGTTCATTACTGGTCAAATCTTTCACGACAGATTCAATCGTTGCCCAAGCCGCCGGAAATTTATCTATTTGGTTGGTTGTTCTGCCCCTTGTTGGAGTCAGCTCCTATGTAATGGATGGCGTTTTTGTTGGTGCTGGATGGAGCAAAGCTATGATGGGTAGTATGGCTATTGCGCTTTTGCTCTTCATGATTAGCCTGTTTTTTTTCAAAGCTTGGGGAAATAATGGCTTATGGTTATCCTTTAGCCTCTTTCTCTTTTATCGCAGTAGTGCTCAACTTATTCTTTTACCATTCATGGAAAAAAGACAATTTTACGCTAATAAAGATTTAAAACATTAAAATAAATTTTTATATTTAAATATATTTTCAATCTATACTTAAAATTTCAACAATAAAAATATAAAAATTATTACTTTTTTAAAAATTTTGGTTTTTATGAATAAATATAAAATAAATTTTTACATAAAAACCTTAATTTATTTGAAGAAACAGATGAAAACATCCCCATGTAATTAAAATTATCTTATATATTTCACCATTATAGAGCAAAAATAAATTCGAATATCTTAAAAAAACTTTTAAAAATTCTAAAATTCCTCCCGTTACTATAAAATTATAGTTAAATTATAAAATTTGGGGGGAGTATGATAAATTTAAGACGGATTATAACCCGTTTTTTTCTAGCGAGTTGTGTTTTCTACCCACATGCTTTGCATGCAACTGAAATACCGCTCGATATTATCAATGAAGTAGAAGACGGATTTTCTTTTACCCGCTTAGGCATCAATGCCGGTGTTAATAACGGAGACCCAAAAGAATATCTTTTCGATACCGGCTCGGATTCCTTTAATATTGCAGTCGGCATGAATAACAGTGGCACGATGCCCAGCTGGTTTCCACAAACCGGTACCGCCGTATCCAGTCCTTACGGCTATATGTATGGCGATGGCACTTATGGCTATCTGCAATCCGATACATCGGTTTCAAATATCCAATTTTATAACAGCACAACAGGCAGCAAAATAGCCAATTATGACACCTCAGCAGGTCTAGGTGTCGCTCTTATTCAAGCCTCTATTGCTACCGAGAACCGATTAAATCCTAACGACATCGGGCAACAGATTTCACCCGACACGGCAGGATTGGATCCTTCACAGGCCTATTATCAAGATTTGTCATGGCAACAATCACTGGACGCTGGGAAAGCGCCTGATGAAAATCATTTCTATGGGATTATGGGTGCTGGTGATTTCATTTATCGCGGTGATAATGGTGGCGTTCCCGGCCAACTTACAAAAAGCGGCTATATTGTCGAAGCCAATGGCACCACAACAACCCCGGGGGATTGCGGAGCAAGCTGTCTTATCGTTGGATTAACACCTGCCTTAAGAGCGCAATTCTTCACCCAAGTGCCTTGGCGGGGCATCATCGGCAGCTTTCCGTTATCGGGAGCCAACGCCGGACGGCAATTTGATGCAATGTTCCAATATGCGCTTGATAACGGACAAAATACCAAAGGGATGCCGACCCTGCTGGATTCCGGAACACCAATGATTATCGTCGGCTCAAATGATTTACTGGGTCAGGCGATTGATGCAGGCGCAACAGGCAGCGATGGCTATATCAACGATGTTGACCCCGGTCATATATTAAACATTACCGGCAATGTCCCGAATGGTCAGACAGTTTCGGTTGTCACCGGTGATGGTTCCCAAGGCGATCAAACCAATGTCCTCACATTGGGCAGCAATATCTACACACCCAAGAATTACACCTTGGAAGGCGTTTCTTTCTTCTTACAAAATGCCGTGATGTATGATCTGGAAAATGCCGTAACAGGCTATACGCCTTTTTACGTATCGGATTATAATTTCACCAATGGGCTAGATGTCTCTTCTGACATGGGGGCATTGGGACTGGCCGGGGTCATCTCTGGCAGTAAAGATGTGAATATCCATGAGGGCGGTATCGCCTATCTGACCAATAACAACAGCTATACCGGTGCCACCAATATCGCTGAAAAAGGCTGGTTAGGTATTGGCGGTACGGGCAGCATATCCCAATCGGCGGTTGTTAATGTCGCGGGAAGTTTCGATATCGCTCATTCTGAAACCGGACAGAATATCCGCTCTTTATCTGGCAGCGGACAAGTCGTCTTAGGCGATAACACCCTATTGCTTAGTCAGGCACAAGATACCTTCTCCGGTTCTATTCGCGATGATTATGCCGAAGGCTCAACCCGTGCCGCGATGGTGCCGGTGCCTATTTTAACAGGCGGCGAAAACCAGACTCATGGTGGTGTTATCATTGGCGGCGGCCAAGAAATCTTCTCCGGCAATAACAGCTACAGCGGAAAAACCGGCGTGGCAGCGGCTGCCCAACTCATCTTGACAGGAAGATTGGACAAATCGCAGGTAGAAAATGCAGGCCGTTTTGAAAATAACGGCGAAACAACAGCCATTGTCAATTCAACCGGCATTGTCAGTGGTAACGGGCTTTTTGCTGGCGGTTTGACTGTAAAGCAAGGGATTGTCACACCGGGTGCCGTGCTCAACAATGGCGGCGGCAATATGCATGTTTCACACAATTTAGTGTTGGATAGTGCCGCGACCTATCTCACCCAAATAGGCAGCAATAGCGCCAGTATGATTGCTGTAGAGGGCAAGGCCGAAATCAATAACGCCACTCTTGTCAGCTTAGCCACTTCCGAAGCGGGGCGACCAAAATTAGGACAAAATTATACGATTTTGACCGCCTCGGACGGCATATCCGGTCAATTTGGAGCTGTCAAAAGCGACCTGACTGGCAATGCCCTTTACCCCTTCCTGACAACCGGCGTTGATTACCAGAGCAATATTGTCTCTCTTGAAATCGAACGAAGCAATATCGCTTTTACGAATGCCGCCCAAAGCCGAAATGAACGAAATGTTGCAACAGTACTTGATGCGATGTCCCCGACTTCCAGCTTGGCTCTACCGGTAACGCTACTTGATTTTGCAGCGGCACGGAATGCTTTCAATAGCCTGTCTGGTGAAATTCACGCCTCGGCAAGAACAGCGCTTATTCAAAATGCCACCGAGATCAGGGATATGGCCATCAACCGGATGCGGGCAGCCGACTGTATTCCTGGGGCATCCACTGAAAAAACTGCCAATCGGGATGGCCAATCTACAGGAGCGACCTGCGACAGCGATCAAGGCCAAACACTTTGGATGCAATCCTACGGCAATTGGAGCCATAACAGCCACAGCGCCAATGCCGCTGGAATGAGTAATTCCGTCGGCGGCTTTGTTCTCGGTGGTGAAACCTCGCTTATCCCGAATTGGCATATCGGTGGCTTGGTTGGCTACGGTCATTCCGGCTTTTCTGTCTCCGAACGGGCTTCATCCGGCCACAGCAATAACGTTACCTTGGGTGGCTATGCCAATACTCATTGGGATCGTCTTGGCTTAAGAATGGGCGCAACCTACACATGGGATAGATTAGCAACCCGTCGGAAAGTGCTTTACGCTGATTTTACCGATCAACAAAGCAGTCGCTATAATGGCGGCACCGTGCAGGCCTTTGCGGATATCGGCTATCGCTTTGACATTGGTCGGGTCATGGTCGAACCTTTTGGAAATGCCGCCTATATCAACCAGCATACCAATGCTTTCCGTGAATCAGGCGGCGCAGCGGCGCTCTCTGGCCATGCTTTAAGCAGCAATATGGCCTATGCGACTTTCGGTTCCCGACTGGCTTCCCGCGTAACGCTTGGGAAATCGACTGTCCTGACACCCAATGCCACAATCGGTTATCGCCATGCCTTCGGGACAATCACATCTTCCATCAAAGAAAATTTTCTTAATCAAACGGCGGACTTCAATGTTTCGGGTGTGCCTTTGGCTGAAAATTCGGCGATGGTCAGCGTCGGCCTACAAGCCCAAGTCAAAAATCGCCTACAGCTAGGCCTTAGCTATAGCGGCCAATATAGCGCGCATTATTCTTCAAGCGGCCTCAAAGGTAATATTTCATGGATCTTCTGATTCAATCATTTTTCTCCGACCAAACTTCCTCGTAATCTCTTCAAGGCGTTACCTTCAAAAGTAACGCCTTTTTTTTCAAAAAAGAAAATACCCAAACAAAGGACAGGTGGTTCAAAAAGACACATCCTTCACGTCAATGAAGAAATAAGGCCAAAAACTGGCCTTTTTCGGCTGATAGCCGATTCAACATATTGACTCACGACTCACTTTAGACTAGCAGAGCACACTTAAACCGGCATGTGTGGGTTAACCACGCATGATCCGATCTGTTTATTTCATGCCTTTGAAGAAGTGATAAAAGCCATGTTCGCTATCGTGCGCACCGGCGGGAAGCAATACCGCGTCGCCGCTGGAGACAAAATTGTTGTCGAAAAAATCGCCGGCGAGGCGGGAACGACAGTTTCGCTTGAAGATGTCCTGCTTGCCGGTGAGGGTGCTGATCTCCAGCCCGTCAAAGGTTTGACGGTTTCAGCCGAGATCATTGCTCAGGCTAAGGCGGAAAAAGTCATCGTCTTCAAGAAACGTCGCCGCCATAACTACCGTCGCCGTAACGGCCACCGTCAGCAGCATACAATCCTCAAGATTGTATCAGTCGGTAACGCCGCTGCTTAATATTGGATTTCATTTTTTCTGAAACTTTTTCCGGCACTATGCGTATTCTACCCATCAGTGCCAGAATGTTCAGAATTTTAACCGGCAAAGTCGTTACTTTTTAAAAGTCGGCTTTTCTAGGGAGATTACATAATGGCACATAAGAAAGCAGGCGGTTCATCGCGTAACGGCCGCGATTCAGCTGGTCGTCGCCTTGGTGTTAAAAAATTTGGTGGTGAAAGCGTTATTGGCGGTAACATTATTATTCGCCAGCGCGGTACCAAAGTTTACGCCGGTCGCAATGTAGGTATGGGCAAAGACCATACTTTATTTGCAACAGCCGAAGGCCGTGTCGTTTTCCATAAAGGAAAACTCGGACGCAGCTATGTCAGCGTCGATGCCTTGCCATTGGCAGCTGAATAACGGATGATCCGTTGGGTCGTCCGTCAAAGGGCGACCCGATTATGACTGTTGAAAAGCAGTCACAAAAGGGAGCAGCCTTCTAAAAGGCCGCTCTTTTTTTTGATCGGTTAGTCGCTCATATAATTCGTCTTTTGTCATGATACTGTCTTTTAAGGCAGCTACAAACGGGGGGCGATCAAGGAGCTTAAACCGATGTTCGCTTATAGCGCACGTTTATTTTTGAGGCCGCTTTGGTCAGATGACCTCGGCGTTTTACTCGATCTGCTGGATACTGCCTCATCACGCAGCGGATTACTCGACTCTCCGGATAACGATGTAACCTGTTATTTACGGGATAACGCCGCACGGCTTATTCACGAAAATGACGTTACCCGCCCCCATTCCGGCATTTTTTTGCGGGATGGGAAAGAACCCCGCCTTATCGGCATCACTGCCCTTGCGGGAAAAGAAGCGCATTTCTTCTGCTGGATTGCCCCCGCTTTTCGGGGACAGGGCTTTGCCACCGAAGCCAGCCGACTGATGCTTCATTTCGCGGATGAGGCTTTGCGCCTTCCGTCACTGACGGCAGCCTACGATCACGCAGATGCTGCGGCTGAAAAATTGCTGACCAAGCTCGGCTTTTCTGAAAAACAGAAAACGCCGCCAACGGCTGCTTGGGGTGCTGCCAATACATCGGTATCTTTTTTACCAGAAAATTTTATCAAGGAAGAACGCGTCAGGGTCTTTTCCTCCTGTCAGCCATCTCCTCAACACAGTAAATCACAGACTATTTCAAACAGAAGCGCGACACTAGCTGCGTAATATGATAACGGGGATATTATTGATGAAATGATATCCCCTGCTATCATCAGGCTTTTAAACAAGCCCTGTTTTCTTTATAGTCTGTCACACCATGCAATTTCTCGATCAGGCAAAAATCTATCTTCGCTCCGGTGCTGGTGGCCCCGGTGCGGTCTCTTTCCGTCATGAAAAATATATTGAATATGGCGGCCCCGATGGGGGTAACGGGGGCAAAGGCGGCGACATTGTTTTTGAAGCCGTCCCCGGCCTCAATACTCTGATCGACTTTCGTTATACCCAGCATTTCCGCGCAGCCCGTGGCGCTAGCGGGGCTGGCTCCAACAAAACCGGCGCGGGTGCCAAAGATCTGGTCATCCATGTTCCAGTAGGCACGCAGGTTCTTTCAGAAGATAAAGAAGAAATCCTCCACGACTTCACAAAAGTCGGCGAAAGAATCATTTTCTTAAAAGGGGGTGATGGTGGCCGCGGTAACGCTAGCTATAAAAGCTCGACCAATCGCGCACCTCGTCAACATGGCCCCGGCTGGCCGGCCCAAGAAGCATGGGTCTGGCTCAGACTGAAATTACTCGCGGATGTGGGACTGGTAGGTTTACCTAACGCCGGCAAATCTACTTTTCTTAAAGCCACGACCAACGCCCATCCTAAAATCGGTAATTATCCCTTCACGACACTGCATCCTCAATTGGGGGTTGTGCGCCGCCATGGTCAGGAATTCGTTCTGGCCGATATTCCTGGGCTTATTGAAGGGGCTTCCGAAGGTATCGGCATCGGTGACCGATTCTTGGGTCATATCGAACGCTGCCGGATTTTACTGCATCTGATTGATGCCTCCGGCGAAGATCCGATAGCCGCATGGAATGAGGTGCAAAACGAGCTGGCTCTTTATGGGGCCGGTCTCGCCGAAAAACCGCAATTACTGGCGCTGAATAAGATAGACAGCGTTGATGAAGAAACATGTGCTGAGCTTTCGCAGGCATTGGAAGAAGCCAGTGGACAGAAAGTTCTGCTTTTATCCGGTGCCACAGGCCAAGGCTTGGATCCCATCCTTGACCAACTTATTACCATGACCGGTCGCGCTATAGAAAAAGCTCAAGAGAGCAGCGCCCAAACGGAGAAGATATGGTCGCCGATCTAACTTCTGATATTTCAGAATCCCAAGAGCAAGAAACAGAAACTAACTCTGCCAATAATAACGGTGCGGTTTTCCGACCGGAAAACTGCCCGCGACTGGTTATAAAAATTGGTTCTTCTTTGCTCGTTGACCAACGCGGTCAAGTTCGTCGCGATTGGCTGCAAACTGTCGCCTATGACATTGCCAAATTGCATCAAGCTGGACAGCAAATCATTGTTGTTTCCTCAGGTGCTATCGCACTGGGTGCCAGACGCTTGAACTTGCCACGCGGTGGACGGGCATCCTTGGAAGATGCTCAAGCCTCGGCTTCTGTCGGACAAATTTTGCTTAGCCAATGCTGGGCAGAATTGCTGGGTGCATGCAGCTTGGATTCATCCCAAATTCTACTGACACTCGATGATCTAGAAGATCGCCGCCGCTATCTTAACGTCTCGGCTACGCTTGATCGCCTGCTTTCTCTTGGTGTCGTGCCAGTCATCAATGAAAATGACTCGATTGCGACCGCAGAAATTCGTTTTGGAGATAATGACCGTCTCGCTGCTCGTATCGGGCAGGCCAGCCATGCCTCTGGCGTTATCCTCTTTTCGGATGTGGATGGCCTTTACACGGCCAACCCCATGAAAGATCCCAACGCCAAACGGATTGATCGGGTCGAACATATCGACAATAGCACAGAAGCCATGGCTAGCAGTGATTCCGCTTCCGGCATGGGTTCTGGCGGCATGGCTTCCAAGGTAGAAGCGGCGCGCATCGCCACCTATTCCGGCGTTAATCTCGCGATTACAACGGGTAAACGCCCTTCCCCGCTGACGATGTTTTTGGATGATGGTGCTGGCACGCTATTCACAGCCGATGAAAGCGCTTCAGCTCATAAAACATGGCTGGCCGGACGATTAACCGCTCATGGTCAGGTTTATATCGATCAAGGCGCAGTCGAGGCACTCCATGATGGAAACAGCCTGCTCCCTGCGGGCGTCTGCTCCATAGAGGGCAAATTCAACCGCGGTGACGTGGTCGATATCCTCGATCAAGAACACAACCTTATTGCGCGGGGTCTGATCGAATATGACAGCGAAGATTCTGCCCAAATCACAGGCAAGCGATCGCAG
Organism: Zymomonas mobilis subsp. mobilis ATCC 10988; assembly: GCF_000175255.2. Taxonomy (NCBI): domain Bacteria; kingdom Pseudomonadati; phylum Pseudomonadota; class Alphaproteobacteria; order Sphingomonadales; family Zymomonadaceae; genus Zymomonas; species Zymomonas mobilis. The sequence goes on from NC_017262.1 coordinate 744,650, forward strand.
GAAATTGCTGATATTCTAGGATATGAGGCCAGAACAGCCCTGATCCATCGCAATCATATGGTTATGCTATGAAAATTGCACTGACGGGGGGAACAGGTTTTATTGGCGGCCACGTCTTCGACAATACCGCAGGTCGCGGTATTGGTATCAAGGCTTTGACCCGACGACCACAACCCGCAAGACCGGGGGTAGAGTGGATTCGTGGTAGCCTTGAAGATGAAGACAGCCTCAAAAAACTGGTTTCATCCTGTCAGGCCGTTATTCACATGGCTGGGGCTGTCAAAGCCGAAAACAGGGAAGCCTTCGCGCATATCAATCTGACCGGCACAGAAAAACTTCTCGCAGCCACCAAGGCCGCCGGAATAAAACGCTTTATTCATGTCTCATCTTTGGCGGCCAGAGAAGCCGAACTCTCGGATTATGGCTGGTCAAAAGCCCAATCAGAAGAAAAGGTAAGATCCTCTGGGCTTGACTGGACGATTATCCGACCACCTGCCGTTTACGGTTCAGGGGATCGGGAAATGCTCGAGATGTTTAGAATGGCGGTCATGGGATTGATGATTATGCCGCCCAAAGGCAGGTTATCCCTGATTGCTGCCGATGACCTTTCGCGCCTTATCCTGACATTAGTCGATCGAGATATCAGCCAGCCAAGCTATCACCAACTTTATGAAGTTGATGACGGCCGCCCCGAAGGCTGGAGCCAAAATGAATTCGCCCAAGCCTTGGGACATGCCGTTGGGCGCCCTTCTATAAAGGTCGTCCATCTTCCTAAAAAATTGCTATCTTTTGCCTCCAAAGCAGAAGGCTGGCTGCATGGAAATCAAGCGCGGCTAACACAAGATCGCGTCCGTTATTTCTGCCATCCTGATTGGGTCATCAATCCGACTTTGAGACCCCCTACTACCCTTTGGGAGCCTCAAATCCCACTTGAAGAAGGATTGAACCAAACCGCTATCTGGTATCGCTCCCGTGGTTGGCTCAAAAGATAGCAGTTAGCAAACAGATAAAGATCGTAATTCCTTCAAAGCCATACGGATACTGACCCAAGCCCCCTGCAAAGCTAATAAAGCCATAATAAAGGCAACGGAATAGTCAGGCCAGCCTTTCACCCAATGAAACACGCCAAAGGCCGCTAATAAAACAGCACAATTACCGATCACATCATTCCGCGAACAAATCCACGCAGAATGCATATTGGCGTCCTCTGATCTGAACCGCCATAATAATAAAAATGAAACGACATTAACTAACAAGGCAACCGAACCGACAATACCCATGGTCGTCGCTTCTGGGACAATAGCATGCGCTATATGCCAAAGGGTAATAGCCAAGACCCATGCGCCTAACAGCCCCATAGTAGCGCCTTTTAGAACCGCCGCCCACGCGGTTACCCGCAGCGAATACCCTATAACCAGCAAACTAATGGCATAGTTAAGGGCATCCCCTAAAAAATCCAAAGCATCCCCTTGCAAAGAAGCCGATTTTGAAAAAAATCCGGTAGCAATCTCGGCTAAAAACATCATGCTATTAAGAATAAAAACAACCCATAAGGCCTTTTTATATCCCTCGGGTATAGCTTTCTTTGTTGAAAAATCAGGCTCGCAACAACATTTCCTACCCATCATATCTGCTCGTGTCATGAGGAATCAAGACAGCTAAAATGCAGTCTATAGTTACTATAGGGTCAAGCGATGAATACGGATTATTTCACGATCGGCAAATTAGCCAAAGAGACTGATACCAAAGTCGTTACGATCCGCTATTACGAATCTATTGGGCTGCTCCCTGCCCCGCTTCGCACAGGCCATAATTATAGACTTTATAACCGCGACCATTTTAAGAGATTATCTTTCATTCGCCGCTGCCGGTCATTGGGCTTCCCATTATCTCAAATTCGCGAGATTATCGCATTGACCGACCAACCCGATGAGGATTGTCAAAAAGTCGATAAAATCGCGCGCGGCCATTTAGATATCATCGAATCCAAAATTCAGGATTTAACCCAGCTCGCTTCCGAACTCAGGCAAAAAATAACCGCCTGTCAGGGCGGGACAATAGCACAATGCTGTATTCTCAAAAATTTATCAAAGCAGAATAAAACGCCCATAGAATCAACCTCATAAAAAAAACGGGTCGGTGATAAAACCGACCCGCTTGAGGATTAAGCGCTTTTTATTGGAATTAGAATTCTGACCAATCATCATCCGCCATAGGCTTAGGGGCCGGATTGGGTTTGGCTGCCGCTTTCGCCGGAGCAGATTTGGCGCTGCTTCTTGAGGCAGGCCGTGCCGCTGGCTTCTTCGGAGCGGAAGTTACCGCTGGCGTGCTGGCGAACTGCCGCGTATTCCCATTCCCCAGCTTAAACATGCTGACCTGTTCCATCATAGCGATGGTTTCATTGGCCAGATTACGGGCTGCCGCGGTTGATTCTTCAACCATCGCAGCGTTCTGCTGGGTCACGCCGTCCATTTCGGAAACAGCCGTGTTGACCTGTTTCAAACCAACAGCCTGTTCTTCCGCCATGGCAGCAGCTTCCGTTGCCCTCTTACCAAGTTCATGAACCTGACTGACAATGCGTTGCAGTGCCTGTCCAGTCTCATTCACGAGAACAACGCCGCCATCAACCTCGCCTGCGCTGGCCGTGATTTTTTCTTTCACATCCTTAGCGGCTTCAGCCGAACGCTGTGCCAAAGCCCGAACTTCCGAGGCCACAACCGCAAATCCCTTACCAGCATCACCGGCACGGGCGGCTTCAACACCAGCATTCAAAGCCAGCAAGTTTGTCTGGAAAGCAATGCCATCAATAATGCTGATGATCTGTGCGATTTCGTTGGAAGAGCTTTCGATTTTGGCCATAGCATCAATCGCTCTATGAACAATATCGCCGCTCTTTTCGGCTTCACCACGAACTTTATCTATCATTTGTTTAGCATCTTTGGCACCAACAGCCGCTTGATCGACGGTCTTAGAAATCTCTTCCATAGCAGCCGAAGTTTCTTCAAGGCTGGCAGCTTGCTGTTCCGTCCGCTGAGACAGATCATCAGAAGCCTGACGAATTTCACTTGCCCCATTCTGAATATTTTCAGCCGATTTTATAATCTGGGATACCGTCTGTTCTAAAATATTCAGGGAATCATTAAAGTTTTCCTGAATTTCCGAGAAAGAGCCAGACAAATTACCTCTAATCCGCGTTGTCAGATCACAATTACGCAGACCTTCCAAGGCCTCACCAATACCAGAGAACAGAGAATCCAACTCCATCTGCTTTTGCTTTTCAGCATTCCGCATCCGGTCACGGAATGTATTCAAAGTATCAAGCAAGGTGCCGATTTCATCTTCACGGGGATCAAGGGCAACCTTTACATCCATATTACCTTCGGCCAATTCAGCCAAAGCATTGGTAATAATACCCAAAGGCTGGACGACTGCCTTAATCATAATATTAGCGATTAACAGAGAAAGCAAAATAGCCAATATCGTCACAATAATCGTCAGGATACGAACATAATTATATGAATGCTCCATATCAGCGACTTTGTTGGCATTCGCCTGTTTTTCAACAGCCTGTAAATTACCAAGTGCTGAAGTCACCTGATCAAAAGCAGGAAGTTCTTTCCAGAAGAAATCGCGGCCTTCATTCGTTCGCCCCTGTTGAATCGCATCCAACGTGGCTTTATTTAAAATAGCATAATTCTGCCAGCTTGTTAAAAAGCGACGTGTCGCATCGAAAACATCCTGACTGGCTTCACTCTGCTCCAATGCGTGAATATTGTCTTCTATCCGGCTACGATAGACTGTCATTTCCTGACGGGCAGCCTGAATGGCCTGTGGGTCGGGAACCATAACATAACGTGTTTCAGCAGAACGATAATCAGCTGTTGCACGAGAAATATCGCTGACAGACTGTGCTCTGGCGCGCTGGGCGACACATAAATCTTTCGCGATTGATACAAATTTCCACTGGACACGAAGAGACCCAAATCCTCCTATAATTAACAGAAGAATAGGTAGGACCATAATGAAGTGTGCTTTGGTAGAAACTTTCAAATTTTTTATTAAATTTGAAATACCCATAAATTCACCGTTTTTTCAAAGGAGCAGGAAAGGCGTTATTTTATTCAAACGACATTTTTTAAATTTTATTTACTGAAAATTCCTATGCAAAGGCAGTCGGCCATCCGAACAACATCCCAAAGGGATGTTATTTTGACGAAGAGATTCAGTATTTAAATTTCGTGAAATTTTTATTAACTTTCTTGGTCTAGCTAAAATTTTGTTATTTTATATTCAGAAATATAGGGAGTAGCAACTACATCTGTATAAAATTGACAATAAAATATTCTTCTTAAGAAGAATTACGTTCTTACTGTAAATCATAATTTACTTCTATTTTTGGAAATAAAAATAGCGTTTTAGGAAAAACCTTCTATTTATTTGGATTGGCCAAAAATAAAATTATAAAAATAATATTTTATAATATATAAAATTATATTTTAAAAAAACTAAATTAAAAATAACTTAAAATTAAAATTGGCCGTTTTCTCTCTGTAAAAGCAATGAATAGGCACGCCCCACAACCAGACAGCAATCTTTTGTAAAAAAAAGAAGAATGCGCCCTACAAAGCACACATATCCAATCCCCTCATAAGAATAGAATATTTCAAGAATACAGGCTTAATCTCAAATATAAACCAGACCTTTTTTAAACAATTTAAAATTAAAAAATGTTTCAATAGCCATTAGACTAAAAAGAAAAATTAGTAGAAAGCATTTCAAAAGAACAAAAACTATTTTTAAATAAAAATTACTCCATAAAAATAAAAATGGAGATACACTGAACTCAATTTTACAAAGCATATGGGATTTTTATTTTTTACATTTCATTTTGAATAAAAAGACCTTGATCTCAAAATCAAGATACAGCGGTAAATCTTATTTACGCTTTTCATACTGTCAAAAAAATTTTCTTTTCCAATCACCAAGAGAAACAACAGAAGAACTATCCCTAGGATGGAAAAGCTGTGCTAAAAGAAGACAGTTTGTCCGTTTTAAAAAGTCTTTATAAGATGATCCTTGTCATTGATAATTACGATAGTTTCACATGGAATATTGTCCATTACCTACAGGAATTAGGCGCAACAATAGACGTCGTCCGCAATGATGCTCTAACGGTAGAAGAAGCCTTGGCAACCCATGCCCAAGCCTTTGTGATTTCTCCTGGCCCCAAAACGCCGAATGAAGCGGGCATTTCTCTTGATCTGGTCGCGGCCTGCGTCAAAAATAAACGTCCTCTTCTGGGTGTTTGTCTGGGGCATCAGGCTATCGGCCAATATTTTGGCGGCTCAGTCGTCCGAGCCGAACATTTAATGCATGGTAAGACCTCTTCTATCCACCATGATGATAGCGGCCTTTTTGCAGGCCTGCCCTCTCCACTGACAGCCACACGCTATCACTCTTTAGTCGTGGACAAGAAAAATTTTCCTTCCGAACTGGTCGTGAATGCATGGGATGAAGACGGCACTATCATGGGATTAAGGCATAAAAGCCTTCCGATCCACGGCTTACAATTCCATCCTGAAAGTATTGCCACCGATTTTGGGCATGAAATGCTTGGTAATTTCATCAAAATTGCGCAAGAAAATAATCAATAACGACGGCTGAATAGCAGGGCTTTTTTATGACATCCGTTCTTCCAGACCCGACCCGCCCCCTTAGCTTCGACGAAGCCAGAAAAACATTCGGAGAAATCCTTGATGGCTTCTATGATAAGGATGATCTTGCAGCTTTCCTTATCGCCATGTCTAAAAGAGGCGAAAGCGGTGCTGAAATTGCTGGCGCAGCCAAAGCTGCCATTGAAAGAATGGTCACAATCAAGGCACCGGAAGATACTATTGATGTTTGCGGGACGGGTGGCGATGGCCAAAACAGCCTGAATATTTCAACCGCCGTTTCTCTTGTCGTTGCCGCCACTCATATTCCCGTAGCCAAGCATGGAAACAGAGCCTCTTCCAGTATGGCAGGGGCTGCTGATACATTGGAGGCCTTGGGTGTCAAAATAGACCTTACTCCCAAGCAGGCAGAACACTGCCTGAAAGAAACCGGCATCACTTTTCTTTTTGCGCCAACCTATCATCCTGCCTTGGTCGAGCTTGCACCTTTGCGACGCAAAATAGGCCAGCCTACGATTTTCAATCTGATCGGGCCTCTCGCCAATCCCGCACAAGTCAGCCGTCAACTTATCGGCTTAGCCTCGCCGCGCTATTTTGATGCCTATAGCGAAGCTATTAGCCTCCTTGGTCTGGATACCGTTTTGCTGGTTTCCGGCGACGATCCCTTGGACGAGGTCTCAATCAGCAAAAGCAGCACCGCATTAATGATCCGTAAGAATGAAAATCCCAACAGTGGATTACCCGCAGGTCGGATACGGATAAAACCTGCCGATGTTAACCTTGATACCCACCCGATCAGCAGTATTCGGGGTGGTAATGCAGACTACAACGCCCAAGCCTTATTAGATCTCTTGGCAGGTAAAGCCTCGGCCTATCGCGATGCCGTTCTAATCAATGCAGCGGGCGCGCTGATTGTTGCTGAAAAATGCTGGGACTGGGATGACGGCGTTAATGTCGCCTCAAATGTCATAGATAGTGGACGTGCCAGTCAAGTTTTCGAGGCATGGAAGAAATTTTCCCAGAATCTCCGCTAAAATAGCCGCTAACGAATGGGGCAAAAGAACGGCTCATCTATTGACAGTTAGATGGATGTTTCCTACACGTTCTATATCTGTTCCAACAGAATCATGAAGCCTGTCTTATAAAAGATGAGGAAACACGCCCCTTCGTTAGCGGGCCTTTGACGGAAGATTGCGGCTATGCTGACGCGCAAGCAACATGATTTGCTTCTTTTTATCCACAACCGGCTCAGCGTATCAGGTATTTCACCTTCTTTTGAAGAAATGAAACTCGCCCTTGATCTCAAATCGAAATCAGGGATTCACCGCCTTATCAAGGCTCTGGAAGAGCGAGGCTTTATCCGCCGATTACCTAATCGCGCACGGGCATTGGAAGTGATCCGTTTGCCAGAAGATAAAACGGAAATTCAAAAAAAAATTTCTCGGGATTATACGCCCCCGAAAGCGGATAATGATGTTATCGAGATCCCGCTTCATGGCAGAATTGCTGCTGGTTTACCGATAGAAGCTCTGGAAGGCCAATCCCATCTGGCTGTCCCACCAAGCTATCTTGGAAGCGGTGCCCATTACGCCCTAGAGGTCGCCGGAGATTCCATGGTCGATGCCGGTATTTTTGATGGCGATTATATTATCGTTCGTCAAACCGATGAAGCTCATGAAGGTGAAATCGTGGTTGCCTTAATTGATAACAGCGATGCGACTTTAAAATATTTCCACCGTGAAGGTCGAATGGTTCGACTGGACCCTGCCAATCGTGCCTATGCACCGATGCGTTATGATGCCAGTAGAATTGGCATCCAAGGTCGGTTAGTGGGCTTATTACGGCGCTATTAAGTAAATCTTTTTAATAGCGGTTTTTGACAACCGCTATCAAAAATTTTGTTCTCTATTCTACATCTTCGACTTCAACGGTTTCGCCTGTAATCCGTTGCGCCAAAGCCGCAGCAATAAAGGCATCCAAATTACCATCCAGCACATCAGCCGGAGCCGTCGAAGTAATGCCAGTTCGTAAATCTTTTACCAGCTGATAAGGTTGCAAGACATAAGAACGGATCTGATGCCCCCATCCGATTTCACTCTTGGCAGCATAACCGGCACTGGCTTCAGCTTCACGAATTTGTAATTCGCGTTCATAAAGGCGCGCCTTCAACTGCTTCATCGCTTCGGCACGGTTCTTATGCTGGGAACGCTGGTTCTGGCAGGCAACGACAATACCCGTCGGCATATGGGTAATACGAACGGCAGAATCCGTCGTGTTCACATGCTGACCACCGGCACCCGATGAACGATAGGTATCAATTTTTAAATCTTTATCCAAAACTTCGATATCAATATCGTCATCTACCACAGGGTAAACAGCAACAGAAGCAAAGCTGGTGTGACGACGTGCGTTACTATCGAAAGGTGAAATGCGCACCAGACGATGCACCCCGTTTTCGGTCTTGGCATAGCCATAGGCACTTTCGCCTTTGACCAATAGGGTTGCTGATTTAATACCGGCCTGTTCTCCGGCATGATAGTCAACCAATTCGACCTTGAAGCCTTGGCGTTCAGCCCAACGCTGATACATCCGACTAAGCATTTCTGCCCAATCCTGACTTTCAGTGCCACCGGCTCCGGCATTGACTTCAATATAGGTATCATTGCCATCGGCTTCACCAGACAGCAAAGCTTTGACTTTGTCACGATCGGCGCGCTCAGCAAGGCTTTCCAGTGCAGAAATGGCATCCTGCACCATTTCCTCTTCACCTTCTGCCTCGGCCATCTCGATCAGCTCGATATTTTCCTGAAGCTCTGTCGCAATAGCACGCGTGGCCGCAATGGACTCATCCAAGCGTCCTCTTTCGCGCATCACTTCTTGCGCCGCGCGGGCATCATCCCAAAGGCTGGGGTCTTCGACGCGGGCGTTCAATTCATCCAGCCGCCGCAAGGCTCTATCCCAGTCGAGGAAGCGCCTAAGCAGCGCCAAAGATTCTTGAATATGGTCGACATGGGCTTGCGCTTCGGCGCGCATAATCATCCCTTTCTGAATGAGAAAACAGCCTATCAAACAAGGCCGATCAAAATACATTATTCGGATCAGACGATAAAAACTGACCAGCTAGGCTTCTAATAGATTTAACCTCACTTCTGCAAGCTACTGCGATCATTTGGATGCGGAAGATTAACAGGAGGAGCCACAGGCTGAGCTTTGACAGCCTCACTTTTATGGCTGTCATCGGTCGTATTATTGGGAACAGGCGTAACGGCTGCCGCAACAACCGCAGGTCGATAGAAACTCCGACGCGGCTCATTATCGGGTTTAAAAGCCTCCCATATAATCGGACTCATCGGATCGGCAGGATTGACGGGCGCAGAACCATAGATCCGCAAACCTGAATAGCGATCTATTTTTACCATATGAATATCAGGTGCCACCGGAAAAGGTTTCACAGGCATCTCTGTCATACTGCGCTGGGCAAATTGTTTAAAAATCGGGGCAGCTACAGTACCCCCTTGGGCGCTATGTCCCATCGAACGGGGACGATCATAACCGACATAAAGCCCTGCGACCAAATCCGCAGATCCGCCAACAAACCAGACATTGGTCGGCCCTGTCGAGGTGCCAGTCTTACCAAACATGGGACGCCCCAAATCCCGCAAGATCGCGGCAGTTCCTCGTTGAACAACCCCTTCTAAGATATGCAGCATCTGATAAGCCGTCATCGCATTGATCGCCTGCCCATTGGTATGATGCGGCCTCGGCATGGGTTGACCATCCCATTCTGGCAGATTGCATCCGCTGCATATCCGGTCATCCGATTTATAAATAACCTTCCCATTCCGATCTTGGACGTAATCAATCAAACTCGGATGCAAGCGCCGCCCTTGATTGGCTAACATCGAATAACCATTGGTGAGGCGCATAACAGTGGTATTGCCCGCGCCCAAAGCGATGCCCAATACCGGTGGATAAGGATGCCCCGGCGGATTGATTTCGGCTTTTTCGGCCATTTTGACGACATGCGCCATTCCTGTCTGGGCGGCCGCTCTCACCGTCATCAAATTTCGGGATTGCTCAACACCCCAACGCATTGTCTGGGGGCCCGAATAACCACCGGAAAAGTTACGAAAACATTTCATACCCAAACGAGCAGATTGATAGACGCAGAAAGGGCCATCAACAATGATAGAGGCCGGTGTCATACCGTGATCCAAAGCCGCTGAATAAACAAAAGGCTTAAAGGTGGATCCCGGTTGTCTTTCGGCTTGGGTGGCGCGGTTAAAATCCCCGTTCCGGTAGTCAAATCCTCCCTGCATTGCCATGACTCGGCCTGTATGGGGGTCTTCTACCACCATGCCGCCGGAAACAGCGGGAAGGCTACGTAATATCCAAAAATTGTCGATTTTCTTGACGATAATAATATCGCCTTCATGCAAAAACCGCCATGCCGAGGTTTCAGTATCATGGCGCGGCATCGCTGCCCCCCATGGATAAAGATAATCTTCCTGACCATCTTCAAAGCCAATTTTGGCGCGACCATTTTCTTTTTCTAGGATAACAGCCGCATACCAATCCGCATAACCGGTGCCGATATTGGCAGCGATCAGCCGTTCTTGCCACCCCTCACCTGGATCAATATTCCCGACGCGTCCATTCCAACCATGATCCCGTTCAAAACGAACAAAGCCATCCCTTAAGGCGGTTTCGGCGGATTCCTGAAGCGCAGGATCAAAAGAGGTTCTAACCCATAACCCACCGGAATAAACGTTATTCTCGCCGTCTTTGGCACTCTCGCCAAAACGGTTCACCAATTCCCGCCGCACTTCTTCAAGAAAATAGCCCCCCTTAACAGGAGCTTTAGCGATAATATGCGGCTTAATAACACCCAAAGGCGTTTGACTAGCCTCGGTATATTGAAAGGCAGTAATATAGCCATTCAACATCATCTGATGCAGGACATAAGCACGCCGTCCCAAAGCGCGCTCCATATAGCGTTCAGGGGTATAATTGGACGGTGCTTTTGGCAGAATGGCTAAAAAAGCCGCTTCCGGTAAAGACAGATCTTTCACTGTTTTTCCGAAATAGGCTTTAGCAGCGGCACTGACACCATAGGCATTCCGCCCTAAAAAAATCTGATTGAGATAAATTTCTAGAATCTGGCGCTTCGTTAACAGATGCTCGATCTGGAAAGCCAAAAGAGCTTCTTTGACTTTGCGGGTCGGGGAATATTCATCCCCTACCAATAAATTCTTGGCTACCTGCTGGGTAATGGTAGAACCGCCATGGGCGCGTTCTCCACTGCCCATTTTGGTAAAATATTCATACACGGCTTTTAAGAAGGCAGCGCCATTGATCCCGTGATGGGAAAAGAAGGATTTATCTTCTGCCGATAAAAAAGCCTGAATAACCACAGGCGGGAAATCTTCATAATTCAGCTTTTCACGATGTTCGCGAACAAAATGACCAAAGGGCATCCCATTGCCATCGCGCACAACCGCCGGCATCGGCAAATGATAATCAGCCAGCATTTCAACTGATGGTAAATCTCGGATAAAATACCGCCAGAACAGAAAGCCGGAAAAAGAGCAGCCGACAACCAACAACAGAAAGAAAGACCGAAAAATCTTTCCATGCCAAAATCGTTTAACAGACATTTTTTTCTGTATTTTCTGTTTTTTTCGCTGCGATGTTGTCCCCCTTATTTTTAAGGGATCAGACATTGTTAAATTTCCAATGGCGGAGAATATTCCAGCCTATTTTTGAAGAAAGATAGAAATAATATCTTTGCCAGAAAGAAGCAAAAACCTTTTTCAACAAAAGATGATATGGGACATCTTTTTCTTTGTTGTTATCGGTATCTGCCATATCCGTCCATTTACCTTATTTGGAAATCATTTATAAAAAAACTGTTTTTTAGACCATATCTGATATTTATCTTTTTATTTTCCTTGTAACGATTTTTTCTTTCGACCTATCCGGTTTCAAATCAGAAACTTCTGCCAATCGCGCTAATCGTCGGGCAAAATAAATTTCAATCGCACGTCTGACCCCCAAAGCCAGATTTTCGCGATATCCCCGCGAAAAAAGACGCGCTGCTTCCACAGGATTGGAGATATAACCTGTTTCCATAAGAACAGAAGGCACATCCGGTGCTTTTAAAACGACAAAGCCCGCAAAGCGATGGTAATGACTACGAAAAGGGATTCTATCCTGCAATTCTCTTTGTAAAAGCGACGCAAAAGACACAGAAGCATTCATCGTTTCACGACGGGTCAAATCATAAAGAATAGATTTTACTTCACTATTCTGATTTCTCAATTCTCTTGAACCCGAAATATCGGCCTGATTTTCTCTAGCCGCCAAGCGTGCTGCAATCTTGTCCGAGGCGACTTCCGACAAAGTATAAATGGTTGCCCCATGCGGATTCCCGACAGCCGCACTATCCGCATGAATAGAAATAAGAAGATCAGCATTCATCCGCCGCCCGATTTCTCTTCGGGTCACCAAAGGCAAAAAACGGTCATCTTCGCGCGTCAATGCCACTCTAACCCGCCCCGACCGGATAAGGGCATCCCGAATGGCAAGACCAATCGCCAAAGTCACTTCTTTTTCTCGCAACCGTCCATCGCGAGAGGAAGAGCCGGGGTCATGCCCTCCATGACCGGGATCAATCAAGACTAAAGGACGACCGGAAACCCGCGCCCCATAGATGCGAGGCATTGATGGAGCAGAACCAGATTCACGCGCGATGGGTATCCGAACCGGTTTTGCCATCGGCACAACTGCAGCCCAAGACTCATGAGATACGAAAAACAAAAAAAAGATAATCGAACCAAAAGGCTTTTTTTTCAAAAATTTCAGCTTAAAACCCTCGACCATGCCTTTAAGATATTTAACAGTTACAGCTCCCTCTCTGTAAAAAAGGGTCTTTTTTCTTTTCGGATACGCCATTTTAACCGATTACCCTTGTTAGAAGGACTGTGACCAGCCAGAAAAACGCTCATTTTTAAAAAAACATTTTTAGAGCGCAAGCTATTGATATTTATATTTTCCCCCATAAAGGATAAGCTCATCCCACAAGTTGAACAGCAACCATTGCGTCTGACGTAAAGCGATGGTAGCGAATCAATGAAGAGAACAGGAAAAATTTGGTTCAAAAAACGGAATCGCTTCTGCCTCTCGCTATTACTACTTTATTGAATGATATCTATTTGTGTTTCCGGATCGAAAGCATCGATGCACGCCGCTGTTTTAAGCCTGCCCCATTCCGATAAGGCAGGGCCCGCTGCAGCTAAGACCTTCCGCGCTTGTAACAGCGCCGATACTAGCCGCGCGGCCTTTCAGTGCTGTTGTTCATGGCTGACCTCTCAGGTCGGCGCTGGATCCTGTTTCTCAGATGACGACTCTATTTTAGATAATATTATTATTACTCGCGCGCCCTTTGTCCTAAAAGAATTGTGCAGCGCGACGGAGATTTTTGAATGACTCTTACTAAAATGTTGATTGACGCCCGCCACAGGGAAGAAACCCGGGTTGCCGTCATCAAAGGTAACCGTATCGAAGAATTTGATTTTGAATCGGCTGACCGTCGCCAATTAAAAGGCAATATTTATCTGGCCAAGGTTACCCGTGTCGAACCTTCCTTACAGGCGGCTTTTGTCGATTATGGCGGCAATCGTCAGGGATTTTTAGCTTTTTCAGAAATTCACCCCGATTATTATCAAATTCCCCGCGAAGACCGCGAAGCGCTTCTTCGTGAGGAAGAAGAATATTCTGCACGCCATAACAAGCAGCAGGAAAGTGAAGATGATGAAGAGGGCGAAGATCTCTCTGATTCCGAAGCCATCCGCAACGATGCCAATGATGACAGCCTCGAAAATTTAAGAAATCGGCGGCGACATTTTGGGCGGCATCATTACCGGATACAGGATGTTATCCGGCGGCGGCAGGTTTTGCTGGTTCAGGTTGTCAAAGAAGAACGCGGTAACAAAGGCGCCGCTCTCACGACCTATCTTTCTTTGGCTGGTCGCTATTGCGTCTTGATGCCGAATACCAGCAATGGTGGCGGTATTTCCCGCAAAATTTCCAATCTAGCCGATCGGAAAAGATTAAAGTCCATCATGGCAGAATTAAATCTGCCTAGCTCAATGGGCTGCATTGTCAGAACGGCTGGCCTGCAACGAACAAAAACCGAAATCAAACGCGATTTCGATTATCTTGCCCGCTTATGGGATGAAATTCGCGAAAAAACGCTTTTGTCACAGGCTCCGGCGCTTATCTATGGCGATAGCGATCTTGTGAAACGGGCTATCCGTGACATCTATAGCCGCGAAATTGATGAAATTCTGGTCGAAGGCGATGACGGTTATCGGGCGGCACGGAATTTCATGAAGCTGTTGATGCCTAGCCACGTCCGCAAAGTGCGGCCTTATGCTGATCCGGCACCTCTGTTTCAGCGTTTCGGAGTAGAAGCGCAGCTTAACGCCATGTATCAGCCGATTGTTCAGCTTAAATCGGGCGGTTATCTGGTTATCAATCCAACCGAAGCCTTGGTCTCGATTGATATCAACTCTGGCCGTTCGACGCGCGAACATAATATTGAGCAGACGGCCACCGCAACCAATCTCGAAGCGGCAGCCGAAATCGCAAGACAGCTTCGCCTGCGCGATATGGCCGGATTGATTGTCATTGACTTCATTGACATGGAATCAAGCGCCAATATCCGTCGGGTTGAAAAGGCCATGAAAGATGCCTTGAAACATGACCGCGCCCGTATTCAGGTCGGCCATATTTCCAGCTTCGGCCTAATGGAAATGAGCCGCCAACGTTTAAGAACCGGTATGCTCGAAGCCTCGACTGTCCCCTGCCCGCATTGTCAGGGATCGGGATTGATGCTGACCACGCCTTCTGCAGGTTTGATGGCCTTGCGGATGATCGAAGATGAAGCCTCACGCGGCAATGGCAGTCAGATTCACGTTTTGACTTCACTTGATTCCGCTATTTATGTCCTCAACAAAAAGCGGAAAGAACTGGGCAGCATCGAAACCCTTTATGGGGTGACGATCCTGATCGATGGCGATCCTCTGCGTGGCAATAATCAGATATCCGTAGAATCGGCAGGGCCTCCCCCCAGCCATGGCCTGATGTTACCACCGCCTTTGCCGACTTCCTCACCAGACGAAATCGACGATTATGAGGAAGAGCCAGAGATCGAAGAAATCGAAGCTGAAGAGGTTATCGAAGCCCCCTTCCGTCGGAATCATCGCCAAAATATGGCTCGTCGCAATTCGTCCTATAATGCCGAAGTAGCGATTCAGGATAACCAACGTATGGAGCCCAAAGAGGCTACACAGGCGTTCCTGAATACAGAAGAAGATGCCAGCCACGAAGAAGACAGCGAACATAGCCGTCGTAATCGTCGCAGTCGGCGGGGCAGACGAGGCGGTCGTCGTCGCAATGGTGAAAATTTTGCCGAAAAACCTTTGATGCTTTCTTCGGAGGCCTCAGAAGCCACATCGCCTGATGAGGATACCCCCATCAAGGAAAGCTATGAAAGCGAAGCTCTGCCGGTAGAAAAAGACGTTGCAGAAAAAAGCACGCCGACAGAAGAAACCAGCGAAGCTGAAAACAAAACAGCTCGCAGCAGTCGGACAAGACGCCGCCCTCGCGCTCGCTCACCTAAAGTAGAAAGCGAAAGCTATCAGGCACCGGCAAATGTTCTTCACGAAGAAACGCCTCCGACGGAAACAGCCGTCGTAGAAGTGAAGAACGAAGAACCGATTGCAGAAAAACCGGCCACCGAGGCAGAAACAGCGGTCGTCGCTTCCAGTGAACCCGAAACGGTAGAAGAAACAAAACCAAAGCGGGTCAGAAAACGGACAACGACTACCCGTCGTAAAAAAGCGGAACCGAAAACCGCGGACAAAGCCGAGGAGTCAGAAGACAGCGAAGCCGAAGCCAAGCCAAAACGTCCGGCGACAAGACGGACGAGAACGACCAAGGCCGCTACAGCAAAAGTAGCCGCTAAAAAGGCTGAAACCGAAAGCGAAACGCCAGTCGTCGTCAAGGCTGAAGCCAAGACGGTTGAAAAGGCGGATGACACGGCCATCAAATCAGAAACCCCCAAGGATTCTGATGCTGCCCCTGTATCCGACAGCAAGGAAGAAGCTGAAAAGCCAGCTCCCCGTCGTGGTTGGTGGCAGCGGACATTTGGTGAATAAAAATATTCACACAGTCTAAAAAAAGAGCAGGGTATAAAAACCCTGCTCTTTTTGTTTTTTAGAAAAAGAAAAAATAATAAATATAGAAAAACACCAACAAGATAATTCACACTAAACCGAAATATAAAGAACATTTCGATTTAAATACTTTAAAATATGATAAAAAATCGAAAATATGGATATTCAATATTTAATTTTAAAAATTAAAAAGAGTGCTTCACAATTTATAAAAAATATTTATCAAACTTTTATCCATTCCGGTCGTTATCTTATAAATAAGCGCTTATATCTGGGTGTAGAGTCCGTTCTTTAGCTATCAGGGTTTTCATTTTTTCATGATACGCCGTTTTTGGCTCTTCATCTCTTGTTTGATGATCAGCTTTACGTTGATTCAGTCAGCCGCCTTTGCACAGGAAATTCTTCAGGATGCCGAGAGCGATGCTCTTTTAAAGAAGGCATTGGCACCTTTGGTCGCGGCTACTGGATTACGGGATGTCAAAATCCTGATCGTCAATGATTCTGAAATCAATGCCTTTGTTGCCGGTGGACAGATGGTCTTTATCAATTCTGGCACGATCATGGCAGCCGATAACATCAACCAGATTCAAGGCGTTGTCGCCCATGAATTAGGGCATGTAACCGCAGGGCATGTTATCAACTCAAGCGGTATTAAAGAAGCAGGACGCATCAGTGTCGCGGCAATGATTTTACAAGCGGTTTTGGTACCGCTTTCTGCCATCGTTCCAGCAGCGGGTGCCATCGGAACCATGCTAGGCGGGATCGGCAGTCAGGTCGCGGTGCAGCATTACCTTGCCTTCACCCGTACACAAGAAGCCAGTGCCGATGCCGCTGCCGTCAAATTTTTAAAAAGAGCGGATATCTCTGGACGAGGTTTGTTGGAATTTTTCGGAAAAATCCGCAAAATGGAATATCGCTCGATGCCCGCCGATTCCGATGGAAGCTTTGCCAGCGACCATCCTATGACGGCTGATCGTGAAATGATGCTTCGGGGTGATCTTGAGAATCTCCCTTCTTGGAACCGTCCCATAGATCCCCAGTTACAGCAGAGCTTCCTTCGGGTCAGAGCCAAATTAACCGGCTATCTTGCTGACCCTAACGAAGTACTGAAAGAATATCCGGACGATGCCCATAATATTCCCGATCTTTACGCTCGGGCTTATGCTTTTCATCGCCTGTCCTATTTCAAGCAATCAATGGATGAAGTTGAAAAGCTGCTCAAACTCATTCCTAAAGACCCCTATTTTCTGGAATTAAAGGGTCAAATTCTACTCGAATCCGGCCATCCGGATGACGCTTTGGAACCCTATAGAGAGGCAACCGAAATATCACAGTCGCCGCTTATTGCGGCCTCCTTTGGTCACGCCTTGATGGCAACAGAAGATTCTTCCCATTATGCTGAAGCTAAAAAAGTGCTGACAGTTGCCGTTGATCGGGAAGAGGATAATCCGCTTGCATGGTTTGTCCTTGGCAGCATCTATGACCGCGAAGGCGATGTTGCCCATATGAATTTGGCCACTGCCGAACGCTACAGCCTTAGTGGTCAAACCACTCTAGCGATGGATGCGGCGGATATGGCGCTAAAAGGACTTGATCCGAATAGCGCTGAATGGCGACGTGCTAACGATATTGCGACAACGGCCCGTCAGGCACTGGCTAGCAAGAAGAAAAAATAACCGACTTAACCCTGAAAGGAACCGCCCAATATGCCCGATATGCCGCAGCCAACCGAGGAAGTAAGAGTGGAAAATAACAGCTGTCATAAAAAAAGTTGCCTTTGTTCTGCTCTAGCTGGAGCCGTCGGTGGTGGCGTTGTCGTGCTAGGCTATCTGTTATCAAGCCATTTGATATCAGGAAAATCGGGCGAACCGGTTCGGGACTATCTTATGGAACATCCCGAAGTTATTCCCCAAGCCATGGAAGCGCTACAGCAACGGGAAACCGACAAGCTAGTTTCACAAAACAGAACGGCTTTGGAAATGCCTTTTGCGGGTGCATGGGATGGGGCAGAAAAAGGCCGCGTGACGATTGTCGAATTCTCGGACTATGCTTGCGGTTTTTGTCGTAAAGCCAACGGCGATCTCAACCGCCTTTTATCCGAAGATAAAGATATCCGTCTGGTGATACGGCAATTGCCAATCTTGGGGCCCGACAGTGAGATTGCTGCTCGCACAGCATTAGCTATTGCGAAAAACAGTTCTAAATTCAGTGAATTTCATCACCAGATTTATAACAGCAAACATCTTTCACCCGAAGTCATCGTCGATATCGTCAAATCCTTAGGACTCAATCCTCAGGACATCGCTAAACAGGGTAGCGATCCAGCCATCACGCAAGAGATTACTAAAAATATTCTACTGGCGAGAGAATTGGGTCTAACCGGCACGCCTGCCTTTATTATTGGAGACAAAGTCTTCTCCGGTGTTGCTGGATATGACGCCTTAAAGGAAGCTGTCGCCAAAATTCGAGAAAAATCGTCAAAATAATATTTTCGGATCCAAAGAAATATTTTGTTATTATTCTATTCTTGCTTTGGATAGCTGACATGGAGATATCACCTTCTCCAAAAAGGTGATATCTATATTTCAAAAATATCCCACATATAACATATATATACTTTTTTTATTTCTTTAAAAAAATAAAATTATTTTTTTAGAAAAAAATTAATAAGAACAATAGTCCGACAAAATATCTTTTTTAAAGCCTTCCAATTTAAATAATAAAATGATACCAATATTTCAAAATAGGGGGAATTTCTTAAGAAAAACCTTTTTTATATTTGCAAAGATTCTATGTTAACAAATATTGCAAGCATCGCATGAAAGCGCATAAAGTAAAAAAAGATACATCAAATCTTGCTATTCTAATTCATCAGGCGTCAGAAAATTTCACGCAGGCTGAAAGGCGAATTGCTCAGATATTATTTGCCAGCGATATGATGGCCGGTTTAGAAACCGTTGCAAAACTGGGGGCGAAGGCCAAAGTAAGCGGGCCCACCGTGCTGCGCTTCGTTTCAAAATTGGGTTTCAGCAGTTTTCCTGAATTTCAAGCCAGTTTACGGGGCGAGTTATATCAAAAACTCATCTATAATACGCCCCAAAATCAGGATGATACCGCCAATCATGTCAGCGACCGTCCAGCCGTTGCGTCTGTGCTTCAAGAAGCTGACAGCTTCTTTGAAAATTGTATGCACAGGACGTTACAGCAGATCAACGCTTGTGAATTAGAGGATGTGACCGAACTTCTGGCCGATTGCTCGCGCAATGTTTACATTGTCGGTAACCATCTCACACATCCGATTGCCGAATTATTCTGGTATCAGTTACACCGATTACGCCCTCGCACGCATTTGGTGCAGAACAATGCTTTTACGCCTTATGAACAACTCATAGATAGCGGAAGACGTGATATCTTGTTGCTCTTTGATATCTGCCATTATCAAGAAGACATTGCTCTCTTGGCGGAACAGGCACATCAAAGACGCACCACCATTATTCTGATAACGGATCCGAAATTATCACCGGTTTCCCGTTTGGCACATCATGTATTGACCTGCGATTTTACGCTTTTCACATCACATGAATCTTTGGTGCCTTGTCTGGTCATGGTAGAATTGCTGGCGGCATCGCTTGAAAAAAAGCTTGGAGCGGATGCGCTTATCCGGCAGCAAAATATAGAAAAAGCGGAACAGGATCTAAAAGAAAAACATCTTTTTCCCCGCCCGCCACAAAATTAGATTCACAGGCTCTTTTTTTTGATAAAGTTTTAAAAAACCTGCTTTATTTCATCCTAATTTATCTATTACCTATTCTTAATAGGAGATAATATGGTTAGCAGTGTTTTCGAATTGTTCAAAATAGGCATTGGGCCTTCGTCCTCCCACACGATGGGGCCCATGATCGCCGCCGCCGATTTCATTCAAGCGCTGGACAAAAAACAGGTAAGCCGGATTGTGGTTACCCTTTTCGGCTCTTTGGCACTGACCGGACGCGGCCATGCCACCGATCGTGCGATTTTATTAGGTCTATCCGGTGAAAGACCGGATCAAGTCAATGTCGACGACATCGAACCGATTATCAGCCGTATTCAACAGGAAAAAGCTCTCCATTTTGCAAATGGAGACATCATTCCCTTTGACCCTGACAAAGACATCCTTTGGGAAAAGAAAAAACGGTTATCCTTTCATTCCAATGCGATGCATTTTGTCGCCTACAACCATAAAAACCATATTCTCCTTGAGAACACAGCCTATTCTATCGGAGGTGGGACAATTGTTGAACGCGCCCCAGAAGAGGGCGCAAAATTGCCGCCACAACTACAAGATGAAGATATCCCCTATCCGTATCATTCCGCGCGGGACTTACTGGAAATCGCTATCGAAACGGGGCTTTCCATTGCCGACATCCAACGCCAGAATGAATTGGCAAGCCTCAGTGAAGAAGAATTAACGCAAGGCATTGAACGCATTGCCCAAACTATGGAAGAATGCATCGAACGCGGGATGAGTGAAACCGGCGTTCTGCCGGGCGGTTTGCGGGTCAGACGACGCGCCCCTGCCCTTTATGCCCGATTAAAAGCGATCCATAGCGATCGCGCCATTGACCCTCTAGCGGCTTTGGATTGGATCAATCTTTGGGCTTTGGCTGTTAATGAAGAAAATGCTTCGGGTGGTCGAATTGTTACTGCGCCAACCAACGGAGCAGCTGGCATCATTCCTGCTGTTTTGCGTTATTATCGCCGTTTCATCCAAGGTGACATCACAAAAGGGATTGAAAATTTTCTGCTAACCGCAACCGCTATTGGCGCGCTATTCAAGGAAAACGCTTCCATTTCGGGGGCAGAGGTCGGCTGTCAGGGTGAAGTCGGGGTCGCTTGCTCAATGGCTGCCGCTGGTTTTGCTGCGGCCTTGGATGCGTCTCCTCGCCAGATAGAAAATGCCGCTGAAATCGGCATGGAACATAATCTTGGCTTAACCTGCGATCCTATTGGAGGATTAGTGCAGGTGCCTTGCATTGAAAGAAATGCGGTTGGCTCAATCAAGGCAATCGAAGCAGCACGCTTGGCGATGATTGGGGACGGTAATCATCGCGTCAGTCTCGATCAGGTTATTGAGACGATGCTCCGAACTGGCCTTGATATGAATGCTAATTACAAGGAAACCTCACAAGGAGGATTAGCCCTCTGTTAAAGGGCTATTCCTCCTTTGGAAAAGGTTAGAAAGAGTTATGAACCGAGAACATGAAACTTCTCGGTGTGCCATAATAGTTATAATAATTCACATTACCCAAACGGGAATAATAGCGGGTATCGCTCAAATTGTTGACCGTCACCGAAATTTCGAATTTCGGGCTAAGCTGGTAACCGATTTGAGCGGATCCGATGATATAACCCGGTTGAGTAACCGTACGGGTTGTGCCAAAAGTAGAGCTTTGGGCATTAAGACCGCCGCCGAAACTTAAAATATTTTTGTCGGAAGATTTTCCCAAAGCAAAGCGGTAATGCGTCCATAATTTGAACAAATGAGCAGGCGTATTCGACGTATAACGCGAACCGACCGGTAAAGTGCTACCAATAGCCTTCATGAGACGGTTATCATTATAGGTATAGCCGAAATTGATATCGAGGCCTTTCATCGGTTGCCCGATAATTTCGGTATCGAAACCTTGGCTCCGCACTAAACCAGCCGCTTCATAACAGGTCGAACTTTGCGATGGACCACAATCCATCCGACCATCTTCAGTCGCACGCGCCAAATTATGCTGCATAATACGATAAGCCGCAAAACTGGCATGCAGCTTTCCACGGAACCATGATCCCTTGATTCCGGCCTCCATTTGCTGCCCCTGCAATGGTTTAATCCGCGTTCCCGCTTCAGTATATCCACCCTGAGGTGAAAAAATATCCGTATAGCTGAAATAAGAAGTCAGATTAGGCGTCATATGCCAGACGACACCGGCATAAGGCGTCAAATGATTTCCGACATGCTGCTGGATTTTGGTAGGCGTACCTGCGATCAAATTTTTCAGCTTATAGGTATAGCTGCTCAATCTTCCGCCCAACAAAATTTGAACAGGCTTAATTACTTCAATCTGGGCAGAGGCATATAAACCTTTTTGGACGAAAGGTTCTCTATAATAAGAGGTCAAATCTCCTGAAAGCAGATTTTGTGGAAGAACTGGATTAAAGATATCCTGATTAGTTAACTGAGGATTTTTGCTATAGGTCGCAGAACCACTACCATCTCTTTCAAGATTGTAGCTATAGTTAGCCCCAACCAAGAAGATATGCTTCCGATTAAAGAGATGAACGGGGCCCGTCACATATAAATCAACGTCATCATATCTTTCTTTATCGATAGCCTTCGTGAGATTAAAAGACCCCTTCATTGTTTGGGGATCAAGCTTGCTCAGCAAGCTATATTCTTGGGAAGAATTGGTATAGCGATGCCGCCCCGCCAAACGAACCTGCCAACCTTTTCCAAGATGGCGCTCAAAATCAGCAGACAGCTCATACATTGGGGACTGACTTTTATTCCAACTGGCACCGACATAGCTTGAAACCGGCAGGTTTAGATCCGAACCATTGCTAGCACGCGGCAATCCCATAAAACGGGTAGTCTTATTTTTTTGTCCAGCAGCCGTCAGGGTTAAAGTCGTTTTGTCATCAAAATGGAAATCAATGGCACCATATCCAGTCCAACGCTGGTCATGGCCGGGTTTATAGTAATAATCCTGACTGGTGCCAGCCATGACAATACGGCCATTGATTGTCCCTGCTTTATTAAGCGGGCCTGTCACATCAAAATAGCCATGCAGATTATTCCATGCCCCTACCGATCCACCGGTTTCGACATGAAATTTGTTCAAAGGCCGCTTGTGAACCATATTGATGACACCACCCGGGGAACCACCCCCTTGGAAAATACCATCAGGCCCGCGCAAAATTTCCATACGATCATAAATGCTCAGATCAAATTGCTGGGCAAAAGACGTCCCACCGAAAGATGGGATACTGTCAAATTGAGTATTCATGGAATAGCCACGAGACATAAATCCCGAAGTGCCATCACCATAATTATTAACCGTGACCCCAGGCACCTGATTCAAAGCCTCGTTAACAGTATTCAAATTCTGATCCAGCATCTGTTGCTTAGTCATAACAGACACTGACTGCGGAATATCTTCCAATCGTTGAATCCGCTTACCGATAGTAACCCCTTTTACGGCATAACTATTACTGCCGTCGGTAGTAGCTTTGGGACGATCGGCTTCAACGATTAAATCACGAATAGATAACTCATCCTCTGATCCCCTATCTTGGTGACCATGGTGATGACCGTGAGGGTGCTCGTCATGATAAGAATCTGCATGATGGTCGCGATCTTCGTGATGATGGCGATGATGCCGTCCCGACATAGAATCATCCGACCGCTCGGATTCCATATTTTCTTGAGGAAAGGATGCTGTTTCAGAAAAAGCTGCGGTCGATATGGCGCCTAGACAAAAACAAGGGAACAGCCAACCAATATTGCGTCTCAAAAAAGCATAGGAACGGCGACGAGGTGGTTCCAAAAAATTCATAGATAGAACCTTAAAATCAAAGGCTTGCAGATTTTAAAAACGGAAGCAGATTTCTCGAAATATACATAGACCCCCCTTAAAAACATATTATCTTATAATAAGAATATACCAATATGACAAAAAACAATAATTTAGCATATTATTAGATAATATTGTTTAGCAACAATGATTTATTATTCTAAATATGATATTGCAAATCAATATCATATTCAAGAGGTTTTCTAATGAAAGAATGTCAGAAAATATAAAATAATAAAAAAAGAGGGTTGTCTATATAATAAACAGAGACAAAAAAATTTTAAAATAAAATTACTATAAAGAGGATTAAATTATAAAAAATATCTTTACTTATAAAAGATATGTTATTTTTTAATCAGGAGATCGCTCATTTTAAAAATTTAATATCTCAAATCAGAGACAGCATAATAGATAGCGATATTTCTTGGATGGTGATCCCTACGGGAATCGAACCCGTGTTTTCGCCGTGAGAGGGCGACGTCCTAGACCGCTAGACGAAGGGACCAGCAGAGAAGCGCGGGATAGTCCACCCCGCCCTTCCCGTCAACTATAAAAGCCGCCTAGAACAAATCGGCAACTTGAAAGGCCATTTCCAAAGCCTGATCGCGACTTAAGCGCGGATCACAATGCGTCATATAACGCCGTTTCAGGTCTTCTTCGCTCAATCCAGCGCTGCCACCGATGCATTCGGTTACATCCAAACCTGTCATTTCAAGATGGATACCACCGGCATAGGTGCCTTCTGCCTGATGAACAGCAAAGAAGCCTTTGACTTCATCAAGGATGCGTTCAAATGGTCGGGTTTTCTGACCTTCGCTGGTGGTTGTGCCATTGCCATGCATAGGATCACAAATCCATGCGACAGGACGACCTTCCGCCTTAACGGCCCGAACCAAAGTAGGCAGATGCTTTTCGATCTTGTCCGCACCATAACGGGTAATCAAGGTGATACGACCGGCTTCACGGGACGGATCAAGGACATCCAACAAGCGCAACAGCTCATCAGCTTCCAAATTGGGGCCACATTTCAAACCGATGGGGTTATCAATACCGCGCAAAAATTCGACATGAGCCGAACCTTCAAAACGGGTGCGATCACCAATCCACAAGAAATGACCGGATGTGGCATAATCCAATCCATAGTCGCAATCGCTCCGCACCATGGCTTCTTCATAAGGCAGATGCAAAGCCTCATGGCTGGTAAAGCATGGCGCGGCATATCCGTTACCAAAACCGCCACAGCTCTGGGCAAAACGGAACGCATCGCCCATTTCAGCGACCAGACCACGCCATGAATCATCTGCCCATGAACGGCTATTCACAAAGTCATGCAGACCGTTAAAGGCATATTCCCATTTGTCATCACCGGCTTGGGTATAGGCACGGATCAAATTAAGGGTGATGGCCGATTGGGCATGTCCGGCCAACAGACGATCTGGGTCGGGCAAACGCGCTTCTTCGGTAAAAGAAATATCGTTGACGTTATCGCCACGATAGCTTGGCAAAGAAACGCCATCTTTTTCTTCCATGTTGGAAGAACGCGGCTTGGCAAACTGACCTGCAATCCGCCCGATGCGGACAACGGGCTTACCAGAAGCATAGGAAACAACGGCATCCATCCATAACAGGGCAGACAGAGTTGCACGCACAGATTCAGCCGAGAAATCGCGGAAACTTTCGGCACAGTCACCGCCTTGGACAACAAAGGCTTTGCCCTTGGCAACATCGGCCAATTTTTCTTTTAACAGTCGGGCTTCTGAACCCAAAATCAAAGGCGGGTAAGAAGATAACTGATCTAAAGCCTTATCCAGTTTATCGTTATCTGGATAAATCGGTAATTGTCGCGCTTCAAAATCGCGCCAACTATCTGGCGTCCAGTCTGTTACCATTATTATTCCTTTCAAGCTGCGCAAAGGCGGTTCATCAGTTTTCTATTCGGCAGGAGCGTTCTTTCTGTCAGAGAAAAGCTCTGGCAAAAAACTCAGGCATTCCATTCAGGCCGCCATTCCCACCCCAAAGGATCACCATCAAGAACGTCAATACCGGCTTCGGAAAGACGATCTCTGATGGCATCGGATGCCGCAAAATCTTTTTCTTTCCGTTTCAATTGCCGTTCTTCTAATAGATCCAAAACGTTATTTTCCTGTAAAGATGCGTTTTTGGGGCGGATATTGAGACTTGCCCGATCCAGATGCAGAAGATTGAGTCCCAATATCATGTCCATAGAGGCAATCAATCGTAACTGCTCTTCTGGTTGTAATTTTTTATTGCCAAGCGTTTCTTCCAGCAATGGCAAAGCCTGCGGCAACATCAAATCATTGGAAACAGCCAGATCAAAAAGTTCCAATATAGCCAAAGCCTCTTTTTTCAAAGGCGCTTCAATCAAACCCCGCTGATAATCAAGCGGCGCCCCTTTACTAAATGATCTTTCATCAAAAGCCCGCAACCAATCTGGTTCACCGTCAGCAACCACCTTTTTCTGGACTTTCTTTTTCAGCTGACCGACGGCAATGACCAACCGTTTCAAACGGGTTAAAGCCGCCAGAATATTATCTGGTGAAAACTCTAACTCGGAACGGTAATGGGCTGACAAGCATAATACCCGATAAGCCAAAGGATGGATACCCGCTTCTATCAAGGTAGAAAGGGTCAAGAAACTACCCTTTGACTTCGACATTTTACCGCTACGATCCACCAGAAAATTGTTATGGAGCCAGAAATTCGCACCTGTTTTCTGCTGGTCACCAGTAAAGGCCTGATTCTGGGCGATCTCGTTGCAGTGATGAATCTCGCGATGGTCAATCCCACCGGTATGGATATCGAATTGCTCACCCAGATATTTCATGCTCATCACCGAGCATTCCAGATGCCATCCTGGCGCACCCGGGCCCCAAGGAGAAATCCATTCCATCTGGCGCTTTTCATCAGGAGAAGAACGCCGCCACAAAGCAAAATCAGCAGGATGCTTCTTACCGGCAACGGTTTCAATCCGCCCAACACCTTCGGCCTCACGATGACCGGCCAGTAATCCATACTCTTTTAAACGGCTGGTATCGAAATAAAGACCGCTATCCAGTTGATAGGTAAATCCGGCCTCTTCTATTTTTCGGGCAAAGGCAATCATATCCTCGATATGGTCGGTAGCAATGCTCCAGATAGTCGGATTAAAAATATTCAGATTTTTTAGATCAGACCAAAAGGCTTCGGTATAAAAGCGGGCAACATCCCATATTGTTTTTTGGGCTTTATGGGCGGCGGCTTCCATTTTATCGTCACCGGTATCACTGTCAGAAGTCAGATGCCCGACATCGGTGATATTGATGACATGATTGACCGGATAGCCTTTCCAGTTCAGCATCCGCCGCAAACTATCGGTAAAGACATAAGCCCGTAAATTTCCGAGATGGGCAAAATTATAAACAGTTGGGCCACAGCTATAAAGACGCACACGCTCTGGATCGATAGGGGTAAAATTTTCGATCTTTTTGGAAAGGCTGTTAAAAAACAGAACCGGTGCGGAAGGCTTGGCCATCTGTCGTCCCTAATAAATAAAATACTATTCTTGCTGATAAGGAGGATAGGAAAGGTAAACCACGCCTTGCCTCAAAAACAAGAGAGAATGGCTTTTACCCGTTTTTGCACCAGATATATATAGAATAAGGCGGGCATCTAACAGATACCCGCCTAAAATTCTGTATTGATATAAACCGCAGAAGCCTGCCGCTTATATCAATCAAGGAAGAAAAAGCCGATTATTTACCGACTTTGTTCTTCAGATCGTTCGCAGCATCGGTAGCTACATTGTCAACGCTTTCAGCAGCGTTGGCAGCAGCCGTGCTAACGTCGGTTGCGAAATTGTCGATTGCGCCGTTGTCAACGGAGACAACAGAGTTGTCAGCCGTGTTAGCAGCTTCAGTGTTTTCAGCCGGTTTGTTGCAAGCAGCAACAGCCATCAGACCGGCGGCGGCAAAAATGATGCCAAGCTTCTTCATGAGAGTAGCTCCAGTTTTGTTAATAACGGGCCCGGTCCGAAACGCCGTGCCCCATTGGCTCCCAATAGCGATTCATTTCCAATAATCAATCAGGAAGAAAGCCTTTTCGACCTCTATTGGTCGCAAATTTGTGATTTCGAGGCAAAAAAGCTACAAAATAGAACAAGTTTTTTGAATAGAAGCTGATTATCACCCCTATTACTTCGATTTTATTTTAAAAATTTCGACAAAAAATGACGTTGTAAACGCTTTTGCGCTTTCGAGTCAGAATCGGGAAATAAAATAAAAACTTATAAGTTTCCTTATTATTGGTTTTTCTTGCAAGAATCACCGCATCGCCAATATCCTGTTTCTCGATGAAGAAGAAAATTTTTCAGGACGTTTTTTCAGATTTCTGTTCTTCCTTTTTAGCCCTTAGGGTGTATTCGCATAAAAATGGTTTTTCACGCAAAAATGCGAAATATTATTAACAATAAAAATAATATAATTTTACAAAAGACAAGGCGACCACGCCTTTCATCACCAAAATAAGGCGTAGAATTTTAGAAGACTTATCTATACAGGGTAAGGGTGATTTTTCTTCTTTTTAAAAACAACCAAACAAAGACACTGATGACCGCATTTTTTGGGGATCAGGATTTGCCAATATAACAAAGCTTCGCTAATTTAGACGATATTTTCCCTTTTTCGCCAAATCTCGGAGACGTCATGGCCGTCCAGTATAGTTATGTCATGAAAGGTCTGACCAAGACTTTTCCCGGCGCTAAAAAACCTGTTCTGAATAATATTCACCTGCAATTTTTACCCGGAACCAAAATCGCCATTATCGGTGTGAATGGTGCCGGTAAATCGACCTTGATGAAAATCATGGCCGGTATGGACACCGAATTTCAGGGTGAAGCATGGGCAGCGGAAGGAATCCGCGTCGGCTATCTCCCACAGGAACCAGACCTTGACCCGACAAAGGATGTCAAAGGCAATGTGATGGACGGCGTTCGCGAAATCGCGGATCTGGTCGATCGCTTTAACGAAATCTCGACCTTAATGGCCGATCCGCCTGCGGATGCCGATTTTGACGCCCTGATGACTGAAATGGGCGAATTACAGGAACGGATTGACACTGTTGACGGCTGGACATTGGACAACCAGCTTGAAATCGCCATGGAAGCTCTGCGTTGCCCTCCCGGCGATGCCGATGTTACCAAACTTTCCGGTGGTGAACGCCGCCGCGTTGCGCTTTGCCGCTTGCTGTTGGAAAAACCCGAAATCCTGTTGCTAGATGAACCGACCAACCATCTTGATGCCGAAAGCGTCGCATGGCTGGAAAATCATCTGAAAGAATATCCGGGCAACGTCATTCTGGTTACCCATGACCGTTACTTCTTGGATAATGTCGTTGGTTGGGTGCTGGAAATCGACCGTGGTCGCGGTATTCCGTTTGAAGGCAACTATTCTGCATGGTTAGAAGCCCAGTCGAAACGACTGGAGCAGGAAGAACGCGAAGAAGAAGGCCGTCAAAAAGCCATCCAGCAGGAATTGCAGTGGATTAGACAAAGCCCGAAAGCGCGTCAGACCAAGAGCAAAGCCCGTATCAAGGCTTTTGAAGAATTGGTTGAAAAGCAAAATGACCGCCGCCCGGGTGCGGCTCAGATCATGATCCAGATTCCGGAACGCTTGGGCAGCAAAGTTATCGAAGCACGCGGCCTGACCAAAAGCTTCGGTGAGAAAAAGCTGTTTGAAGATCTGAGCTTCACGCTGCCCCCCGGTGGTATTGTTGGCGTGATCGGTGCCAATGGTGCCGGTAAAACGACGCTGTTCAAACTGATTACCGGACAAGAAAAACCGGATGCCGGTGAAATCGAAGTCGGGCCCACGGTGCAGCTTGGCTATGTCGATCAAAGCCGCGACCATCTCGACGATAAAAAGAATGTCTGGGAAGAAGTTTCCGACGGTCTTGATCGCTTCACCTTCGGTAAGCATGAAATCGCTACCCGCGCTTATGTCGGTGCCTTTAATTTCAAAGGCTCGGATCAGCAGAAAAAAGTTGGCCAGTTATCAGGCGGTGAAAGAAACCGCGTCCATATGGCCAAAATGCTGAAAGAAGGCGGAAACGTTTTGCTGTTGGATGAACCGACCAACGATCTTGACGTTGAAACCCTGCGTGCTTTGGAAGAAGCCTTGGAAAACTTCGCTGGTTGCGCCGTAGTTATCAGCCATGACCGTTTCTTCCTTGACCGCTTGGCAACCCATATCCTCGCTTTTGAAGGCGACGGCCATGTCGAATGGTTTGAAGGTAACTTCGAATCCTATGAAGAAGACAAACGCCGCCGCTTGGGTGATGCCGCTGACCGCTCCAGCGCACAGGCCTATAAAAAATTAACTCGCAACTAATCATGTTGCCTCTGTCCTGACCGGATTTTCCGGTCGGGACAGTTTTTATCTTATCCCTAGAATCGCGGATACTTTCTTAAAGTATCTGCTCTCCCTCCATCCGCGTTACTAGCTCTCATAAACTGACGAGCGGAAAACGCCTTACCGTCTTGTCCTAGCGGCGGCGATTCCTACAATCGATTCCAAGCCTAATTATCCAACAACGACCTACTCAAAAAAAAGAACCGGCCATAAAATGACCGGCTCCTTGTGCTTTCATTCAGAAGAGAGAGCGCTCTCTTCCAAAATGACAAATCAATAACGATAATGATCCGGCTTGAACGGGCCATTGACCGGAACACCGATATAATCAGCCTGTTTCTGGGTAAGCTTGCTCAAATGAACGCCCAATTTCGGGAGATGCAAAGCTGCAACCTTTTCATCAAGATGCTTCGGCAACATGTAAACATCTTTCTGATATTTATCCGTGTTGCAGAACAGCTCAATCTGCGCCAACACCTGATTGGTGAAGCTGGCTGACATCACAAAGCTTGGGTGACCCGTGGCACATCCCAGATTGACCAAACGGCCCTTAGCCAGAACGATGATTTCCTTACCATCAGGGAATTTAACCAGATCAACCTGCGGTTTGATTTCAGTCCATTCCATGTTGGCGAGCGAATTGATCTGAATTTCACTGTCGAAATGACCGATATTGCAGACAATCGCATGCTGCTTCATGGCGCGCATGTGATCGAGCGTAATAATATCGGCATTACCGGTGCAGGTAACGAAAATATCAGCTCGCGGTGCCGCTTCTTCCAAGGTAACGACTTCATAGCCTTCCATGGCGGCCTGAAGCGCACAGATCGGATCGACTTCGGTTACCAGAACACGCGCGCCACCATTCCGCAAGGAAGCGGCAGAGCCTTTACCCACATCACCGAAACCGGCGACACAAGCCACTTTACCGGCCAACATCACGTCGGTTGCGCGGCGGATGGCATCGACCAAAGATTCTTTACAACCATAGAGATTGTCGAATTTTGACTTGGTCACGGAATCGTTGACGTTAATCGCTGGGAAAAGCAATTCGCCTTTCTTGGCAATTTCATACAAACGATGAACACCAGTCGTGGTTTCTTCGGAAACACCCTTAATGGCTTTTGCGGTTTTGGTTAAGAAACCGGGGGTTGCAGCAACCCGACGACGAACCGTTTTCTGGAAGATTTCTTCTTCTTCATTCTGCGGCGCAGGGAATTCAACACCCGCTTCCAGCTTGGCACCCCACAGAACGAACATGGTCGCATCGCCACCATCATCCAAAATCATATTGGCGGTTTCACCCTTACCCCAATCGAAAATACGATCGACATAATCCCAATATTCTTCCAAAGATTCGCCTTTAACGGCAAAAACCGGAATATTCTGTTCGGCAATGGCCGCTGCCGCGTGATCCTGCGTGGAAAAGATATTGCAGGAAGCCCAACGCACTTCTGCCCCCAAATCGACCAGCGTTTCAATCAAAACAGCGGTTTGGATGGTCATATGCAAAGAACCGGTGATCCGCGCGCCTTTTAACGGCTTTTTAGCGGCATATTCTTCCCGCAAAGCCATCAGACCGGGCATTTCACCTTCGGCGATATCAATTTCTTTACGCCCCCAGCCAGCAAGGCTGATGTCACGGACAATATAAGGCTCATTAGCCATAAATGAAGTCTCCTAAGAAAAGGCTAGTCGGCAATCAAATTTCAAAATATATCCGGCGGGTGCTTCAGCTGTCTTCTGCCAACAGATAAAAAACGCTTTCACAAGCAAAGGCTGGAATCACATTTCTCATCTGCTCGGAAGGCTATATTTCCCCATATTCGGATAGCTGTAACGTGAGATAACCTGACATGTAAACATTAAGAATATAAAAATATAAATAATTCTTTATGTAAAGTGGCAAGCTGCTCTTCTTCGATATCAGATATCAAGATAAACTGTTGTATCTTCTCCATAGAATTTTGAATATTGCTTTCTTCGCTGGCCAAAAACCCTTAAACGGTTGGTTTTATGCCCCTTTAGACGTATAGGCTCTGCATATGTCCATTCGTCCTTGGCGCCATATAGAGCGCCGCAAATCGCGCAAGATCATGGTTGGTAATGTAGCTGTCGGTGGCGATGCCCCGATCAGTGTCCAGACCATGACAAACACCCCGACCGTCGATGCTCAAGCCACGATCGCCCAGATCAAACGCTGCGAAGCTGTCGGTGTCGATCTTATTCGGGTATCCTGTCCCGATAAAGAATCCACCGCCGCTTTAAAGGACATTGTCCGCGCAGCCGAAGTGCCGATCATCGCGGACATCCATTTTCACTATAAACGCGCTTTAGAAGCCGCTGATGCAGGGGCAGCCTGCCTTCGCATCAATCCTGGCAATATCGGTTCCTCCGAACGCGTTGCCGAAGTTGTCCGCGCGGCAAAAGCCAATGGCTGCGCCATCCGTATCGGTGTGAATGCCGGTAGCCTTGAAAAAGAGCTACTCGAAAAATATGGCGAGCCCTGCCCCGATGCGCTGGTTGAAAGCGCCCTTAACCATATTAAATTATTACAAGACCAAGATTTCCATGAATTCAAGGTAGCCGTAAAGGCTTCCGATGTTTTCTTGGCAGTTGCTTCTTATAAAGCGCTAGCGAAAGCTGTCGATTGCCCGCTCCATCTCGGTATCACCGAAGCCGGTGGCCTTATTGGCGGAACCGTTAAATCCGCTCTGGGTATCGGTAATCTGTTGTGGGATGGTATCGGCGATACGTTACGCGTTTCGCTTTCCGCTGATCCCGAGCAGGAAGTGCGGGTCGGCTACGACATTCTCAAGACTTTGGATCTTCGCACTCGTGGTGTTCGGGTTGTTTCCTGCCCCAGCTGTGCAAGACAAGGCTTTGATGTTGTCAAAACGGTCAAGGCTCTGGAAGAAAGACTGGCCCATATTGCTACGCCAATTTCGCTTTCTATTCTGGGCTGCGTGGTGAACGGGCCCGGCGAAGCACGGGAAACCGATATCGGCGTTACCGGTGGCGGTCAGGGTAAGCATATGGTCTTCTTGTCCGGTGTCACCGATCATACCGTCGAAGATGCCAAAATGCTCGATCACATCGTTTCCTTGGTCGAAGCCAAAGCAGCCGAAATCGAAGCCGAAAAAGCAAAAGAGAAGGCGGCCACGGTCGCCGCCGAATAATCTCGTTATAACAAATTTACTTCTCGTTATCCCTGCTCATTTTGGGCAGGGATACAGAACCACCTGTTAAAATTCTGTTTTCATTCAACAGAAAAGCCTTTCTTACAAAAGGCAGATACAAAGCCTCGTTAAATTAGGCCACCATCTAAGATTCTATCAATCTTTCTTCTTATAAATCTCGACAATTTTATCCACCAGCTCCAAGGCTTCTTCTCTTGAACGCTGGAAAACATTCCGTCCCATAATTGAACCAAAGCCGCCACCGTCGCGAATAGCTTCGGCTTCTTTAAAAAGCTCATCTGGCGTTTTTGCTTCGCCACCTGAAAAGACTACCATACGCCGACCTGCAAAAGCTGATTCCATAATATGGGAAACACGGTTAGCTAATGGTGCCCAGTCTTTTCCTGAATAAGCTGGGATAGCTTCAGGCTGTTCGATATGAGAAGTCGGTAATTTCACCTTGATAATATGACCACCAATCTGGGCAGCGATATGCACAGCATAGGCACTGACATCCAAGGCCGTTTCGCCTCTTTTGGTCAATCGTCCACCGCGTGGATAGGCCCAAATAACGGTTGCCAATCCGCATCTTTTGGCTTCTGCCGCAATATGGCGGAATTCTTCAATCTGCTCAAAGATAATATCGGAACCGGGATAAATCGTAAAACCAACCGCCGAACATCCCAATCTTAACGCATCGCCGACACAAGAAGTGACCGCCTGATCGTTCACAGAGGACCAACTATTCGAAGAGTTCATCTTCAAAATAGTCGGTATTTGACCGGCAAAAGTCGCTGCTCCCGTTTCCAGCATCCCAAGCGGTGCCGCAAAAGCAGAAAACCCGCCATCAATTGCTAATTTATAATGATATTGGGGATCATATCCGGCGGGATTAGGATAAAAACTGCGCGCAGGGCCATGTTCTAAACCTTGATCGACCGGCAAAATAATCAGCTTGCCAGTGCCACCCAAACGGCCATGATTCAAAATACGAGCAAGATTAGCCTTTGTCCCGGGATTATCACTTTCATAAAGATCAAGAATAGCTTTTACTTCGGGAGTAATAGACATCACAGCGCTCCTTCCCTTGGGATATAAGGTAACAGCCCCGGCATATCTAGCTGTATCAGTAAAATAACGCTTTCGGCTGAAAACTTAATTTGACGGTTACCTGAGCAACTCTTTTTAACCTGATAAGAGAATCAGTCACCCGTTTTTTCTGTCATATAGAAAGATACTATAAGGTTATAGCATCAGAGCTACAGAGTTAGCTTCTTCTTAAATAAAAAATTTTAAAGTTTTTCTAAAAAATTAGACAAAGATTTGCTTTAACAAGAAAGAATAATCGCCTTATTAGTGATCATTGCTGCTTAAAATAAAATCATGGGCAAAAATAATGGCTATATTCTTAATTTATTTTGCTCAATTGATGTGATTAAACCTTAAAAAATAATCACCATTTTCTTTTACCCAAACAGGTCGCAGGTCGCAGGTCGCAGGTCGCAGGTCGCAGGTCGCAGGTCGCAGGTCGCAGGTCGCAGGTCGCAGGTCGCAGGTCGCAGGTCGCAGGTCGCAGGTCGCAGGTCGCAGGTCGCAGGTCGCAGGTCGCAGGTCGCAGGTCGCAGGTCGCAGGTCGCAGGTTAATTTTTTAAAAAGAAGAGGCAAGCCTAAAAAGCCTCTTTTATCTAAAAAAGACAAAAAAAGGGCGACTTAAAAAAGCCGCCCCCTTCTTCTGGAAAATTAAGCTTCGAGGGCTTTAACACCCGGCAGCTCTTTACCTTCCATCCATTCAAGGAAAGCACCACCAGCCGTTGAGACAAAGCTAAAGTCTTTTGCCACACCAGCATGGTTAAGAGCGGCAACCGTGTCACCACCACCAGCAACAGAGATCAAAGAACCGGCTTTGGTCAAAGCAGCGGCTTCCTTAGCGAGAGCAACCGTGGCTTTATCGAAAGGTTCAATTTCGAAAGCGCCCAACGGGCCATTCCAGACCAAGGTCTTGGAAGCTTTCAGAACTTCGGTCAAAGCAGCGACGGCTTTCGGGCCAACGTCAAGGATCATTTCGTCAGCAGCAACGTCGCTGACCGGAATGGTACGGATCGGCGGATTGGCTTTGAATTCCTTGGCGACAACGACATCGCTCGGAAGATGGATTTTGCAGCCCGTTTTTTCAGCAGCAGCGAAAATACCTTTAACGGTATCTTTCAGCTCATGCTCACAAAGCGATTTACCAACATCAACACCCTGAGCAGCGAGGAAGGTATTAGCCATACCACCACCGATGATCAGATGGTCAACCTTGGAAACAAGGTTGGTCAGAACGTCGAGCTTGGTAGAAACTTTAGCACCACCGACAACGGCTGCGACCGGATGGGTCGGCTTACCAAGGGCAGCTTCAAGAGCTTCTAATTCTTTCTGCATGGCACGACCAGCGAAAGCAGGCAGCTTGTGAGCCAGACCTTCGGTCGAAACATGGGCGCGGTGAGCAGCCGAGAAAGCATCATTGACATAGAAATCGCCGAGCTTAGCTACTTCTGCTGCCAGAGCCGGATCATTCTTTTCTTCACCAGCATAGAAGCGGGTGTTTTCAAGAAGAGCAACGGCACCAGGATTCAGGGCATCAACGGCTTTTGCTGCAGCTTCACCTTTGATGTCATTGATGAAGTGAACCGGACGACCCAGAACGCCAGCCAGCGCATCTTTGATGCGAGCCAAGGACATTTCAGGATTCGGCTGACCTTTTGGACGACCGAAGTGAGCCAGAATAAGGACTTTGGCGCCCTTTTCAGCCAATTCATTAACGGTCGGGATTGCAGCGCGCAGACGAGTATCATCCGTAACGCGATCGCCATCCATAGGAACGTTCAGATCTTCGCGAACAAGAACGCGCTTACCTTTGACGTCACCAATATCATCTAATGTACGAAAAGCCATTATATCCTCCTTTTGGCCGCCTTATATCATAAAGCGGATCTGATAACGGAGACAGCCTCCTTACGAGACCCAGCTATAACGGATATATCCCATAACGGGCCTGTATCAGGAGGTTAATGCTGCAATCAGCTTAATAACTAACTGCAGTAATTAAGAGGCATCCCGCCCCTTGCCACAAGGACAAAAAGCGGGACAACCCTTTTACCGATAAGATCGCAAAAACTAGAGCGTTTTAGCCATCTGAGCAGCGGTATCGACCATACGATTGGAGAAGCCCCATTCGTTGTCATACCATGCAACAACGCGAGCCAGCTTACCTTCGAGAACAGCCGTTTCACGGCTATCAACGGTGGAGCTGTGCGGATCGGAGTAGAAGTCACGGGAAACGAGGGGTTCGTCGGTGTAACCGAGAACGCCAGTCATATCACCGGTGTCAGCAGCGGCTTTAAGAACGCTGTTGATTTCTTCTGCGGTCGTGTCACGCTGCGGAACGAAGGTGAAGTCAACAAGGCTGACATCCGGGGTCGGGACGCGGATGGAGATACCATCCAGCTTACCTTTGAGTTCCGGGATCACGAGAGCAACAGCGCGGGCAGCACCGGTGCTGGTCGGGATCATGGAAGCGCTGGCCGTGCGGGCACGACGCAGATCAGAATGGATCTGATCGAGGATGCGCTGATCGTTGGTGAAGCTGTGAACGGTGGTCATCAAACCACGAACGATACCGATTTTCTGCTGAAGAACATGCAGAACCGGAGCCAAGCAGTTGGTGGTGCAAGATGCGTTGGAAACGATCTTGTCATCTGCGGTCAGGTCTTTGTGGTTCACACCATAAACAACGGTGCGATCAACATCGCCTTTAGCCGGAGCAGAAATCAGAACCTTCTTGGCACCTGCGGTCAGATGAGCAGAAGCTTTTTCGGTGTTGGTGAAGATACCCGTGCATTCCATCACGATATCAACGCCAAGCTTTTTGTGCGGCAGATTGGCCGGATCACGTTCAGCGGTGACAACAATTTTCTTGCCATCGATGACCATGTCGTTACCTTCGGTGGTAACGGTACCCGGATAGGTGCCATGTGCACTGTCACGCTTGAACAAGAAAGCGTTGCCTTCAACGCTACCCAGGTCATTGATGGTAACCAGTTCAAGTCCAGAATCCGGACGCGACAGAATTGCACGCGCAGCCAGACGGCCGATACGGCCGAAGCCATTAATCGCAACTTTAACCGCCATGTTTATTCTCCTAACTTATTAAGTAGCTATTATATTCCATAGCTATTTTTTAACGTGCCGACTTACCGGCGATCGCGGCCAACACCTTGTTCGTGATGCCGACTGCGGTCAAGCCGAAATGAGCATATAGATCATTCGCCGGGGCCGATGCACCAAAAACATCAATACCATAACGAAGACCATTTATTCCAGTATACCGTTCCCAGCCAATTGTCGTCCCTGCTTCGATCGAAACGCGTAAAATTGTCGATTGAGGCTGATCGGGCAAAACGTCATTACGATAGGATTCGGGTTGTTGATCGAACAAGGTCCAACTCGGCATCGACACGACATCTGCCCCAAAACCTGCTGTTTCTAGGAGGTCTGCGACCTCAACAGCCAAGGAAACCTCTGATCCTGTTGCCATCAAAATAACCCGCCTTTTGGCAACAGCCGACCGGAGACGATAAGCCCCGCGCGCCGAAAGATTTTCATCCGCCGATTCGCGTAGCAACGGTAAGTTCTGACGGGACAAAACTATTAATGAGGGGCCATCAATATTTTTCAAGGCCAGTTCCCAACATTCTGCCGTTTCAACCGAATCAGCAGGCCGGAAAACTCTTAAATTAGGAATCAAACGCAAAGACATAACTTGTTCAATCGGCTGATGAGTCGGGCCATCTTCCCCAACACCGATCGAATCATGGGTCATGACATAGACGACTCTTGTCTTTTGCAAAGCCGACAGTCGGATTGCAGGGCGGCTATAATCAGAAAAGGCAAGGAAAGTACCGCCATAAGGAATAACCCCACCATGAAGGGCCAGACCATTCATCACCGTCGCCATCCCGAATTCACGAATACCGTAATGGATGTAGCGACCGCCATAATCAGCTGACGATAGGGTCGTCATGCCCTTGGGCTTGGTATTATTAGACGGCGTAAGATCAGCCGAACCGCCAACCAATTCCGGTAACTGACGAATCAGAACGCTCAAAGCCATTTCCGAGGCTTTACGAGTTGCCATCGGCATAGCCGAGCTGATGATATTGTTCTTATGGTCTGTCAGATCAAAATCTTGCGGCAACTGCCCCTTAGTGATCCGCAAAAATTCGTCTTTATCTTTATTCGCCTCAAGGCGCTCTTTCCATGCGTGATATTCGTCAAGATGACGCGTGCCCAGTTCTTTCCATTTTTTCAGGATGTGATGGGGGACAGTAAAGTCAGGGCTAGTCCATTCCAAAGCCTCACGGGTCAACAGAATTTCTTCTTCCCCTAATGGCGTTCCATGAGCGGCCGCCGTCCCCTGTTTTCCTGGGGAACCATAACCAATCGTTGTCCGGCAAGCGATCAAGGAAGGTCTAGGATCAGCAATAGCTTCATCCATGGCCTTGATAATGGATTCTGTATTATGACCATCACAAGCCACAACATGCCAACCACAGGCACGATGACGCGCCATCACGTCTTCTTTGCGTGAAATAGTAACGTCACCATCGATGGTGATACCGTTATCATCCCACAAAACATTAAGATTTCCTAAGCCCAGTCTAGCCGCAATCCCAACAACTTCATGGTTAATACCTTCCATCAGGCATCCGTCACCGGCAATGGTCCAAACACGGTGATTAACGATATCTTCACCGAATTGAGCCTTCAAATGACGTTCAGCCAAGGCCATTCCAGCCGCCATCCCGATTCCCTGTCCCAGAGGGCCCGTAGTTGCTTCAACCCCTGACAGCAAAGTATTTTCAGGATGACCCGCGCAACGGCTACCCAGCTGCCGGAAATTCTGGATGTCCTCTAAGCTAGGTTCATCATATCCAGTCAAATATAACAGGGAATAAAGCAGCATACATCCATGACCACCGGACAAGACAAAGCGGTCACGATCCGGCCATGTCGGATCTTTGGGGTTAAATTTTAAATAGCGCCCAAAGAGGATGGTTGCGACATCTGCCATACCCATCGGCAACCCCGGATGCCCGCTATTAGCGGCCTGGATAGCATCCATCGACAAGGCACGAATGGCATTAGCGAGGTGTCGATACGGAACAGACATTACAAGATACCTAAAAAATTGGAAGAAAAGGTCGATATTTCCGGCCAAAAATGACAGAAACTGGAAGACGCGGCTTTATTAGTCTTTTGCCACCGGAAAGGTCAACATGCCGGACAGCCACGCACGACAAAGAATAACCTTTAGATGCAAAAAACCCTATAAAAACAATAAAAGGCCATATTGAGGCATAGCCTCAACATGCTATGGGCTAGATATGCCTCAAGATCGTCTTTCACATGCCCTTAACCGTCTGTCACAGGCTCTTATCCGTCTGGAAGAAGCAGACCACCGGCGTATAGCCGATCATGATATTGCTGCGCGTTACCAAAAATTACGCGAAGCGACTGAACAGGCCTTGGCTCGTATCGACAGTCTTCTGTCTGGAAACATCCAAGAATCCTATAAAAGCTCTTTCCCAACAAAAGAAGATAGAGAAAAGCTGGCAGACAGTCTGTCTGATGCGAAAGCCTCAGAAGCCTCTCAAGAAAAGAAATAAAAAGCTACCTTCGGAATCATCCGCCCTCTCACAAAAGCAAGAGCCATAAATTATAAATAATGAGTGGCAAAATATCTAACGGCTCCTATTGTTGCAGTTGTCAAAATGGACATCGTGGAATCATTAAAAATCTGCCTGCGTGATTGAATATAGGCAGGCAAGAACCAACATTACTTTCTCTTATCCATCCTAGGCGGGGGAATAGAAAGTATGGCACAGAATAGTGAGCAATTAGTTCGGCAGGTTTTTGAAACGCTTAGCGACTTCAACCGTCCGGCAGAAGAAATGCTGGCTTTTTTTACAGAAGATTATCGCCAACTTGTTGACGGCAAAGAATTAGGGCTTAATGATTTTCTTATTCATATCAAAGCCTTGCGCCAAAAATTAAAAGCACTCGAAATTGATATTCAGCATATCATCAGTAATAATGATGCGGCGGCAACCGTGCATATTGCCCATGTCACTCGGGCTTCTGGTGAGAAAAGCCGGATCAAAGTCGTCGCTTTTTACAGCTTTCGAGATGGAAAAATTGCCTTTGTTGACGAATTAACGCATCCGCTTGAAGGCAAAGAAGGGGATCAAGCGCTAGGCTCAGTTCAATAAGATTCTTTCATTATAGTAAAAAAACAGGTCTTCAAGCCGTTAACTCTATTACCCTGCCAATGCACGTCCCCTGTCATTGGCAGAGACCTAAAAGCTCTGTATTTTATCCTGTAATTGTTGCGTTTATAAAGGGATAAAGTGACGAAGGTGACTGTTCCACAAAACCGGCAACATTGAAGACAGGAACAGATTATGGCGCAAGTAGATATAATAATTGGCGGGCGTAATTATCAGCTGGCCTGCCGCGATGGTGATGAAAACCGCCTTCGCTTCCTTGCTGATATTGTCGATAAAGAAGTCGCAAAGGTCAGCGAACAACTCCATGTCGCAGGCGATATCAGACGTTTAATGCTGGCCTCTTTGTTGCTGGCCGATCAAAATGAAGACATCAAAAGCGAAGCCAGCGATGCAGAATCCCAAAATCAACAGCTCCAGCAGCAAAAAGATCAACTGACGGAAAGCCTAAAACTTTGTCAGGAAAAGCTAAAAATGGAGCAAGAGGAAAAAGAACGACTGGCAGTTTTGATCGAAGACTATGCAGAAAGAATGGAAAATATCGTAAATCGCCTTGATGATGAAGCGCAAGCATCCTAAATAGGCAGACGGCGGTTCTGCGCGGTGCGCGCTCTAGCAATTATCCCTGAGGCTATAAATACATCCAAGGGAGCTGTCCCTGTTCGAATCTTGGTTCGATGCATACGGTGCCCACCTGACGTTTGGGCGTCAGTGGATATTCAAGCAAACGGCCTGGCAGCGGTTCCGCCACTTTAATATACAGGTCAATGACACTGTTTTTCTTAGAATGACCGCATCCAATAGCGGATTATAATTCTGCGATCTCTCTTATCGCTCTTCAAACCATACGGACAGAGCATTGGTCTAACTAACCAGACTAATCGACTCGAAATATTTCTCAGCATCGTTAACTGTCGAGCTAAATAGCGATGGGGCTTCACAAAAAACAGGTCACCCTTTTTCTATTTTGCATCCTCATACCCACCCGTCTCAAATCAGCTTAGAATTTTCAGCGAACAGACAAAAAAATCCCTGTTCTGACGAACAGAACAGGGACAGGGAACAAGGGTAAACTAGGGAGTAAGCAAAATAAGAATTATTCCGCGGCAGGAAGGTAGATTTCCCCGCCTTTTTCTTTGAACTGATCGCTCATTTCTTCCATGCCTTGCGCGGCGAATTCACGAACTTCCTGCGTGATTTTCATCGAGCAGAATTTCGGGCCACACATCGAACAGAAATGGGCAGCTTTCGCCCCTTCTGCGGGCAAGGTCTGATCATGGAAGGATTCTGCGGTATCGGGATCGAGGCTCAAATTGAACTGATCTTTCCACCGGAATTCAAAACGCGCGCGAGACAAAGCATTATCGCGGAAATGCGCTGTCGGATGCCCTTTCGCCAAGTCAGCTGCATGCGCCGCCAGCTTATAGGTCACAACACCGACTTTCACATCATCACGGTCAGGCAAACCTAAATGTTCTTTCGGGGTAACATAGCACAGCATCGCCGTGCCATACCATCCGATCATGGCCGCACCGATTGCCGAGGTGATATGATCGTAACCAGGGGCGATATCCGTCGTCAACGGCCCCAAGGTGTAGAAAGGCGCTTCATGGCAAGCGACCAATTCCTTATCCATATTCGGCTTGATCTTGTGCATCGGGACATGACCCGGGCCTTCAATCATAACCTGAACATCATGCTTCCATGCAATTTTGGTCAATTCGCCCAATGTTTCCAATTCAGCGAATTGGGCGCGATCATTGGCATCCGCAATACAACCCGGACGCAAACCATCGCCCAAAGAAAAGGCAATATCATAGCGTTTCAGGATTTCGCAGATGTCTTCAAAATGGGTGTAGAGGAAATTTTCCTGATGATGTGCCAAACACCATTTTGCCATGATCGAACCGCCGCGGCTGACAATACCGGTAATACGGTTTGCCGTTAACGGAATATAGGCCAAACGAACACCGGCATGAATGGTGAAATAATCAACACCCTGCTCGGCTTGTTCGATCAAGGTATCTCTGAAAACTTCCCATGTCAGATTTTCAGCAATACCATTTACTTTTTCCAAAGCCTGATAAATCGGCACCGTTCCAATCGGAACAGGACTATTCCGCAAAATCCATTCGCGAGTATCGTGGATATTCCGTCCAGTGGACAGATCCATCACCGTGTCGGCACCCCAACGAATGGCCCAGACCATTTTTTCGACTTCGGCTGCGACATCCGAGGCCACTGCTGAATTACCGATATTGGCGTTGATTTTAACCAGAAAATTCCGGCCAATAATCATCGGTTCTGCTTCAGGATGGTTGATATTGGCGGCAATAACTGCACGACCTTCGGCGATTTCGTCACGAACAAATTCAGGCGTGATAAAATCAGGAATATTCGCGCCAAAACTTTCGCCATCACGGATCATCGCCTCTTTCATCTGGGCACGACCGCAATTTTCACGAATAGCAATATATTCCATTTCCGGCGTGACAATGCCTTTTTTGGCATAATGCATCTGGGTGACATTGGCACCCGCTTTGGCACGCAAAGGATGATGGTTTACATTGGGGAAAGGTGGCACGCCGCCCGAACGATCAGGGCCCAACTGGCCATTATCTTCGGGTTTAATTTCGCGACCTTCGTAACTTTCAACATCACCGCGCGCCAAAATCCATTCACGGCGAAGCGGTTTTAAACCAGCGGCAATGTCGATTTTAATATTGGGATCAGTATAAGGTCCCGAACAATCATAGACACGAACGGGTGGTTCATTGGCAGAAGGCTCAAGGTCGATTTCGCGCATAGCCACGCGAATGCCATTTTTACCTTCAACGTAAATTTTACGGGAACCACGAATCGGACCGGTCGTGACGTGACCGGGAATATTCTGATCGGAAATATCAGCCATTTATGCATCCTTCTTGCAGGTCAACCATCAGGCCGACCGGAAAAAGGCTTTCGGCCGACGGATAAGAAGCAAGGTCTGATGCCTTCCCTCCCTACGCCGGTGTTAAGCCGGATCAGGTTCGACGGGTTAGAGCAATCAGCTCATTCTCAGCCGTATTTATACGGCCCCCCGGGGATGCCTCTGTCATTACGCCGAAAGGAAAAGGATAGCAACCCGATCAAATGACTTTTGCCGATAAAAAACGATTTCACATACATGTTTTGCAACAAAAAAGAACGATACAAATAAACCACACTCAGAATATGAAACATAAATGACATTTTGTTGAAATATTGATGCAAAAATCAGCTCTTATCCCCTTCCTGCAATCAAGTTACAGGGGATACAATCTGTGCGCAAAATCGCTTTTTCATGTTGTTGGCTTACGCTTTCCTCTCTTCTTCCCGGCATTGCTTTAGGGGCAACGCCTAGCCTTGAAAAAGCGCAGACAGAGACAACAAAAGCAGACTCAGTCCCCGAAGTAACGAATAAAACAACAAATGGGAAAGAGGCCGATAAAGGGGCTGACCTTGTTGTTACCGCACGGCAGACCCATTCCGAGCAAAGCGTCAGCCATGTTGAAATACAGCGTCTTCTTCCCGGCTTAAATCCGGTAAAAGCCATTGCTATTTTACCAGGGGTTGTTTTCACCAATGCTGATCCATGGGGAAATAATGAACAGAATTCCTCCCTTTTTATTCATGGATTCAGCAAAAACCAACTTGGTTACACAATGGATGGAGTGCCGTTAGGTGACCAGGATTATGGCAATTACAATGGCTTATCACCCCAGCGGGCAATGATTAGTGAAAACACAAAATCTGCCTCACTTTCATCCGGTGCGGGCGCGCTTGGGACGGCCTCAACCAGCAATCTTGGCGGTACTTTAGAATTTCTAACCAGCGATCCCCTCTCACGGGCAGGCGGACAGATAAGCCAAACTTTTGGCAGTTATTCCACCTATCGAACCTTTGCGCGTATCGACACTGGCGAATTTGGAGACGGGAACAAAGCCTATGTGTCATGGGCAAGACAAGATGCCAAAGCATGGGATTTTAACGGGCATCAAGGGGGCAATCAGGTCAATGCCAAATTCATTCACCAAGATGATAGTAACAAGCTGACCCTCTATTTCGATTGGTCAAAAAAGATCGAACCCAATGAAGATGGCGTTGTTATGCCTAGTTCGATTTATGTCCGGCCATCCATGTATCCCGATTTTAATTATGCCCAAAATTATCTTTCAGCGAGTGGAGCAACGCCTGCTGCCGCTGGATTGAATTATCGAAATTATTATTCTGATGCCCAACGCGAAGATTTCTTGGGCTATATAAAATTCACTCATGATTTCAGCGATAATGTTTCATGGGATAATCAATTCTATTATCATCATAACGCTGGTGTCGGTGTCGTCGCAGGCCCCATTCAAGCCGCCGGACTTCCCGCCTTATTCGAAGCCTATTTCCCCGGACAAAATTTAAAATCTGTTTTTGGTAATTCGGGTTATGCGACACGGACAACCGAATATCTCGATAATCGAGGCGGCTTAATGTCCACCTTGCATTATAAAACGGGTAA
This sequence comes from Zymomonas mobilis subsp. mobilis ATCC 10988, assembly GCF_000175255.2. Lineage (NCBI taxonomy): Bacteria > Pseudomonadati > Pseudomonadota > Alphaproteobacteria > Sphingomonadales > Zymomonadaceae > Zymomonas > Zymomonas mobilis. Next base: position 789,597 of record NC_017262.1, read on the forward strand.
ACATTCTATCGAAGTCGGCGGTTGGTATGAACGTAATGACAATACCCAAGCCCGAAACTGGTATGCGCTCGATGTTAATTCTCCCTCAACCCCCTATCAAAGACCGAAAAACCCGCTTATCCGACAATATAAAAACGCTTTTTATACAGACACTTTTGTAACCCATCTTCAGGATACATGGCGAATAACCCATAATCTGACCTTACAGGCCGGTTTTAAATCTGAATTAGTCTATACCGATGGGAAATTACCGATTGCCGCCCTCCCCGGCTCTCTTTCTCCCAAAAACGCGATTACTGTTCCGGGTGGTAAAATTTCAGCGACCAAACCCTTCCTTCCAGCCTTTGGCGCGTTATGGAATGTCACGCCTCACGAACAGCTTTTTGCCAATATTCAAGAAAATATGCGTAGTTTTGAAGCTGCAGGCTATGGCAATGCTACACCTTGGGGCGTTACCAGTCAGGAAGCCTTTGAAGACTTTAAAAAACACGGCAAGCCTGAAACCTCATGGACCTATGAAACGGGTATCCGCACCAACCGAGAGGTTCATTTCGGGCCCCTCACCCATTTCAGTGGACAGCTTGAATATTACCATGTCCATTTTTCCAATCGGCTCTTGGCCGTTTCAACCACCCAAACCAATTCTTCGATCGTCGGCAGCGCAACCATCCTGACCAATGTCGGTTCAGTGACGACAGATGGTATGGATTTGTCCTTCACGATGAAATTCGGGCCTCATTTCTCTGTCTATAATGCCCTTTCCTATAACCGTTCGGTCTATAACGATAACTACAATAACGGCAGTTCCGAAGTCATGACCGCAGGCAAACGCGTAGCCGGTGTTCCCGACTGGACAGAAAAATTCGTAGGCAGCTTTGAATGGGGTAATTTCTCGGCACAGATCACCGGCGATATTATCGGCAAACGTCCGGCCACCTTTACCAATGATTTATCCGCCGGTTCCTATATGATTTACGGCCTCAATGCGGGCTATACTTTCCATAATATTCCCCATGTCCGTGATTTACGTATCCAAGGCAATATTACTAACCTGACGAATGAAAAAGGCTGGTCAACCCTTGGAACCAATCAAGCCTCTGGCCAATATACTGCATTCCCTATTGCGCCCCGTATGTTCTTCATCACGGTTCAGGCCGGTTTCTAATTTTCGAGGCTTTTACTATGACCCGCTTCAATCGCCGCCATTTTCTACAAACTACAGGCGCTCTTCTTGGCAGCAGTAGCCTCTTAAAAGGAACAGACCTTTTTGCAGCTCCCAGCTTGGCTTTTCCGACCCGTCCTCTAATTTTTGCGCATCGCGGAGCCTCTGCCCTACGGCCAGAACATACATTAGCCGCCTATGGCAAAGCTATTATCGATGGTGCCGATTATATAGAACCGGATCTGGTGCCAACTAAAGACGGTAAACTTATTGCCCGTCACGAAAGCAATATCACCGATACCACTGACGTCGCCCAGCATCCCGAATTTGCCAATCGGCGACGAGTGATGACTATTGACGGCAAAGAACAGGAAGGCTGGTTTACAAGTGATTTCACACTTGCCGAAATCAAACAGCTTCGTGCCTGCGAACGGCTCTCCAAAATCAGACCGTTTAACAGTCGCTATAATGGCTGGTTTGAAATTCCCTCTTTAGAAGAAGTCATCGACTTTGTCGCTGCGACTTCGACCGCCTATGGAAAAAATATTGGCCTTATTCCTGAAATTAAGCATCCAACCCATTTCAGGAAAATAGGACTTCCCTCTGAAGATAAGCTGGTAGAAATACTCGATCACCACCCATACACTCGTCAGACAGCTGTCGAAATCCAGTCATTTGAACCAACAGCCCTCCGTTATCTCCATCAAAAGATAGGGCAAAATCATCCCAACTGGAAACTCATGTTTTTACTTGGCGATCCTGACGTGCCACCAGCCGATATTCTGGCATCGGGTGGCAAAACAACCTATAGAAATCTGATAACTAAAGAGGGTTTGCGGGACATACGCCGCTATGCTGATGCCATTGGGCCCGCTAATGAATATCTCATTCCAAAAGACAATACGGGGCAATGGCTACAACCGACCAGCCTTATACAAGACGCGCATGAAGCCGGACTGTTAGTGCATAGCTATACTTGTCGACCGGAAAATATCTTTTTGCCTCGGCAATTACGCAATCAAGAAGGCGACAGCAGCCGTAACATCCAAGGCTCAATTGCTGAAATCAGACGCTATTTAAGCATGGGGTTAGATGGTTTTTTCACGGATGACCCCGCTATCGGTCGTCTAGCCATTACAGAACTGTAACGCCATTTTACGGACAACATTTATTGCCGATAAGGCGAATCCATTGGTGACCTAAATCCCAAGACAAAAAAACAAATTTCTATCGTCAAAACCCGCCGACACAAAAAAAGAAGGCCACCTTTATCCAAGGTGGCCTTCTTCTTACTTACGCATCAATTTTTAAGGCAAAGTAACCGATCAATTCGGCGTAACCGTCACAGCACGACGATTCTGTGCCCAAGATTCTTCATCCGATCCCATCGCCAATGGCCGCTCTTTACCATAGCTGATGACATTGATTGAATTAGCAACACCGGCTTTGGCCAAATAGTCACGAACGGCATCAGCGCGTTTTTCACCCAAGGCGATATTATATTCACGGGTGCCGCGTTCGTCACAGTGACCTTCAATCGTGACGCGGGTGCTGGGGTATTTTTTGAACCACTGGATTTCGCGATCCAAAATAGCCTTGGCTTCACTGTCAAGATCATGGCTATTCAAAGCAAAATGCACCATGTCGGTGCCGACCTGACGCAAGAAATCAGCGTGAGAGCCGGGAACCACAGTATCGCGAACCGCACCGACATCAGCATTACCGTTTGAAGTCGGGGCTGGTGCTTTGGTTGTCGGTGCCGGTGGCAAACTTGCCGTTTTAGGCTGGTGATCGGAGCAGGCAGTCAGGGCTACGAGACCAGCAAACAGACTTATTGTTAATTTACTTTTAGTCATTATTAACCTCATCGGCAAAAAATGTCTGCCATCCTGTGAAAAAAGCAATAATATCGAAAGTAATAATCACCGAATCACTTGAACAACTCGGATATTATCTTACAATTTATCGAAATAATAAAGAAATTACGGCAATAACGGCCCCCAAGATGGATCAGAACCATCTAAAGGCGTTGGAATATGCCGTTCATTAACCCCCGTCAGATCAACCGACCATAACTCCGTATGACCAGAATTACGGGCTGTTCTAAAGAAGGCAATGACTCGTCCATTCGGCGACCAGCTAGGCCCTTCATCCTGCCAACCATTGGTCAGAATTTGTTCACCCGAACCATCCGTTTTCATCACACCGACATGAAATCCGCCGCCCAATTTTGTAAAGGCGATCAGATCACCGCGCGGACTCCAAACTGGGGTTGCGTAACGTCCACTACCAAAACTAATGCGGTTCTGATTGGATCCATCAGCATTCATAATATAAATCTGCTGACTACCTGACCGATCACTTTCAAAGACGATTTTAGAGCCATCGGGTGAGAAACTCGGTGCCGTGTCGATACCGGGCGAAGTGGTCAGACGGGTTGCCTGCCCACCGGAAACCGGAACCTTGTAAATATCGGTATTGCCCGCAACAGACATAGAGAAAACAATCGTTTTCCCATCTGGCGAAAAACGCGGGGCAAAGGTCGTATTCGGCTTATTCACCACCAAACGCACATGGCCAGAACCTAAAGTATAGACATAAATGCGCGGAGAATTACCAACATAAGAAAGATAAGTAACAGTCTGCTGGTTCGGCGCAAAACGCGGGGTCAGAACCATCGACTGGCCATTCGTCAAGAAACGGTGATTGGCACCATCCTGATCCATGATCGCCAGACGCTTCAGGCGATGATTTTTTGGGCCCGTTTCAGAAATATAAACGATGCGGCTGTCAAAATAGGGGCCTTCACCTGTCAAACGGGTATAAACTGCATCAGCACATTTATGTGCGGCTCGCCGCCAGTCGGCTGGTTTCACGACAAAGCCCTTATGCAACATTTCCTGCGAAGCGAAAACGTCATATAAATAACAGCCTACCGTCAGAGTGCCATCGCCATTGGCCTGAACGAAACCCTGAACCAAGGCCTGCGCGCCACTCGATAACCAATAGCTATATTGCGGAGCGGTTACTTCAGGAAAAGATACATTATGCAAGGAGGCTTGCTGCGATGGCGTAAAAAGGCCACTGGATTTCAGGTCATTGGAAATAACCGAAGCGACCTGCCGACCTAATACCGCCGTCGTTCCCGCCAAGGTTTCAACCGAACTCGGAGTCGGCATTACCGGCACCGCAATCGGCATAGGCTGGGAAATACCGCCCGTAATATCGACTCGCAAGATGCGGCGATTATCGCCCTGATTGGCTGCTTGACCACTAGCCGCAGGATTTTGCGCGAACAAAGCCGTGCTGCTTACCGCCATCAAAGCCGTTAAGGCCCATTTTCTGATTACGCTGCTCATTCAACAATCCTTCATTTCGAAGCCCATCACAGGCGACGTTATTTCTTATAATCTCAATGCATCTGCGCCGGAATGAAGCCAATATCAATTTCATCCCACCCACCTTTATACAGTTCGGCAGGCAGATGCAGCGGAGCACAACGCAAAACAGCACGACGGCTTATTTCAGCCATTTGACGGGCATAAGAACGATTGTCCGAGGTCAATCCGGTTTGCTCGATCATTTCAGGCACACCATTTACCGAACCATCAGGGTTAAAACGCAACCGCAAAACGGTAATAATCCGCATTGCATCCGTGCCGCCTAATGCCCCAAGATCATAGCAAGGTTGAACCTGACGTTTGATCGCGGCACCCAAACCATTCAAGGCAGGGCCCGAGATTGAAGACCCTTGCGGTTTCGAAGAAGTCCCCGTCCCCCCAAGAATACCCTTCAAAAAATCATTACCCAAACGGGAACCACTATTACGACTATTGTCGCTTTTACTTTTCCCGCTATCGGATGCGTTACTCTTTTCTTTTCCTTTATTACTCCCAGTGTTGCTGCCTGCCTTATGATCAGAAACATTAACCTGAGATTTAGAAAAAGACTCCATCAAATTCTTGACGTCATTATGCGGCTTGCTTGGCGTTTTACTTTCCGCTTTTGGTTGTGTTTTTTCAGCTGCCGTTACTTTTGCTTTTTGAGCTGGGGCTACTGCCGCTTCTCTAGGCTGGGGTTCTGGCTTTGCCACAGGCACAGGCTTCGGCGTTTCAACCGGCTTGGCTTTGGGTTGCGGTTCCGGCTTCGCCACAGGCTTGTTTTCTACCTTTGCTTCGGCTTTCGCCGAATTCTGGGTTTGAGCCTTAGGCTGGCTATCCGCTTCCTTTGGAGTCTCTTTTTTCGGCGCGGGGGCAGCCTCTTTTTCTTCCCCTATCTTCGGCGCAGTCGTCGCCCTTGCCGCTTCAGAAGAGGCTTCAGGGGAAGAAGAATGGATCCCGACTCCATGGGCAAAGGTCACTTCTATCGTATCAACGGGCTGACTTTGTCGCTTATCTTGCAAGGAAAAACGGATCAAAAAAAACAGCAGAAGCAGAACATGACCGGCCACCGCGATAAAAAAGCCGCGCCTCATCGCTGATCGGGAGGTCATCACAATGACTTACCTTCCTTCATCATTCGGGGATTCTTTGCTTGTCGCAGAATGTCCCGAAGAACCGGTTGTTACCAAAGCCACTTTTTTCAAACCGGCATGATCCAATTCGCCCATTACCTGCATCACTCGACCATAATTTAAAACCCGATCGGCTTTCAGATAAATCGGCTGCTCACTAACCACGGCAGGGGCATCAGGATCACCCTCACCCGATACCTGCTCATGCTTTGCCAAATTCGCTTCATGGATAGCCTGCAAACGGGCAGGCAATTCAGCCATATCAACAACATCGTCATCAATATGAATACTGCCATCCGCTTCAATAGTAATGGTGACCGGCTTTTCCTTGGATTCCAAAGCCTTGGCACGGCTATCCGGCAAATTGACGGCCACCCCTGTCACCATCAAAGGCGCTGTCACCATAAAGATAATCAACAGAACCAACATCACATCAACCAAAGGTGTGACGTTGATTTCTGCCATTAAAGGCCGTCTTTTGGCACCGCGCCTTTTTCTTGCCGAAACTGCGCTCATCAGTGGCGAGCGTCCATGGCGCGGCTTAAGGTGATATAGATGCGGTCAGAAAAACGGGTCAGGCGCGATTCAAAACGCCCAATGGTATGCGACATCCGGTTATAGGCAATGCTCGCCGGAATAGCTGCGAACAGCCCCAATGCCGTCGAGAAAAGCGCTTCAGCAATACCGGGGCCCACAATCGCCATGGCGGTATTTCCGCCTGCGGCAATCTGGCTAAAACTATGCATAATGCCCCAAACCGTCCCGAACAAACCCACAAAGGGAGAGACAGATCCAATCGTTGCCAGACTACTCAACGGGGAAGACATATCCTCAACCGCTGCTGCAACAGCATCCTCAAGGGATAAAGAAAGGCGATCACGCTCGCCTTCATGGTCAATGACTTTTCCAGCCGATTTGGCGGTCTGCATCCCAGCCAGAAAGATACGGGCAGAAGGATCATTGCTACCGAAATAGCGATCATAAAAGCGCTCCAGCTCCCCCATTGATTCGGCTTTGCTATAGGCTTTTTCAAAATTACGGCTTGCCCGATTAGCAGCAGAGGAACGGAAAAACTGCCCGAAAATAAGCGCCCAACTGCCTATACTGGCGCAAAGCAACAATATCATGACCAAACGGCCAACCATATCGGCATGAAGAAATAACGTCACCGGCGATAGAACAGAACTCGCCAAATCGGCATTGCCGGACATTTCCAAAGAAGGCATCTTTTAATTACTTCCTTTCAACCCGATCCAATGCGGGAGAGCACAGCGCTTCAAATAAAGACCGCCAATCTGTCGGTATTCGACAAGGCCGCCCATCGACAGATAAAAAGGCAACTTCGCTTTCTATTTCTGTTAAAAGCTCTGCACCCCGAAAAATTTTTTGCTGTAGCTGAAGTGTTGCCGCCCGCAAGCGGATAATTTCAGTTTGTATATCCAATCGGTCATCCAGCCATGCAGGCTGACAGTAACGGATTTTCTGTTGGTGAATGACAAACATGCCAATACCGTCCTGATAGGCTTGACGCTGATTGACACCCAAAATCTTCACCAGATCGGAACGCGCCCGCTCGGTAAAACGTAAATAATTGGCGTGATAGACTCGCCCCGAAAGGTCAGTGTCTTCATAATAGATATTGACGGGAAAATGATGGACGCGCCCCTTCAAAAGGCCATCTGCAACCGGATGAACAGGCGTATCTTCCGATATTGTCTTTTCCTCTGTCACCATCACAGCCGCCTTTTTGAACAGACCAAGCTCAAGAATTTCTTCAGCTATCTAACGAAAAAATCAAAATACGCTCTAAGCCGTCATTATAATATAAATATCTATTCTTTTTTAATCCGTTTAATGAATGGCCTCTTGTAAAAGAAAAGTAACCTTAACCAGCGATGAAATCTTATATATCTTTATAATAATCCGGGCTGATTTTTTATTTCAGAATGCTTTCCTTCTGCTTCTCTAGGGTCAGTTAAGCCCAAATGTCGCCAAGCCAGACCATTTAACTGACGACCGCGCGCCGTGCGCGCCACCAATCCTAACTGGATCAAATAAGGTTCGATTACCTCTTCAACTGTATCCCGAGGCTCGGATAGACCAGCGGCCAAGGTATCCAGTCCAACAGGCCCGCCTTTATAAATATCGGCAATCATCATCAGATAACGGCGATCCATCAGATCAAGCCCCAATTTATCAACTTCCAGACGATTCAAGGCCTCATCTGCAATAAAGCGGTCAACTATTTTAGAGCCAGCAACATCGGCAAAATCACGCACACGACGCAGCAAACGTCCGGCGATACGAGGTGTTCCACGCGATCTTTTGGCAATTTCCTCGGCACCTTCCGGCGCGATTTCCATACCCAACAAACGGGCAGCGCGCGTAATGACCTGCCGCAATTCTTCAATGCTATAGAATTGCAAACGCACCGGAATCCCGAAACGATCACGCAAAGGCGTGCTTAACAAACCTTGACGGGTCGTTGCCCCTACAAGGGTAAAATGAGGTAAATCAATTCGGACAGAACGAGCAGAAGGCCCCTCACCTATCATCAAATCCAAAGCGCGATCTTCCATCGCGGGATAAAGAACTTCTTCGACGACCGGCTGAAGACGATGGATTTCGTCAATGAACAACACATCGCCATCTTCAAGATTGGTCAAAAGCGCGGCCAAATCGCCGGATTTCACAATAACTGGGCCCGAAGTCGCTCGAAAGCCAACGCCCATTTCGCGGGCAATAATCTGGGCTAAGGTTGTTTTCCCCAATCCTGGCGGGCCAAAGAAAAGCACATGATCGAGCGATTCCTGCCGTTTTTTTGCCGCCTCGATAAAGACGCGGATATTTTCTCTTGCCGCCTGTTGCCCGATAAATTCATCCAGCGAGCGAGGGCGCAAGGCCTGATCGGGGTCAGCATTTTCGGCTTCGGGATTTAATAAGCTATTGCGCGTCATAAAAAGAAAAAGACCATGAAAAGGAGAGAAAATAAAGTTCTTTTAAAAGCTGCCTCGTTTTTTCGCGACAGGAATCACAAGGCAGTTGATTGCAGATAGATCAGAAAAATGCTTATCCTTCATAAGGCGATCAGGAGATTACGCAATGACGGATAAACCCGCGATTCTATTACGCACCCCGCTTTTTTACGGGGCAAGAGACAAGCTCGATTCTCTCTTTACGGTTTACGATTACGGCACAAAAATAACCGCCGAGATAGCCTCTCAAATCAAGGCCGTCATCGGCGATGGTCAAGCCCGTTTCGGGGCAGATGATATGGATCAATTTCCGAACCTCCAGATCATTGCCCAATATGCCGTTGGTTTTGATGGCATTGACTTACAGGCCGCCAAAAAACGGAATATCAGGGTTTCTAACACTCCGGGTGTTTTGACCGAAGATGTCGCTGATATGGCTGTCGGGTTATTCCTTACCTTAAAAAGGGACATCATCCGAAATGACAAGCTGGTTCGTGACGGCGGCTGGATTAAAAAAGAAGAAATCCCGTTGTCCCACAGTGCCAGCAATCTTGATGTCGGGGTCTTTGGTTTAGGACGAATTGGCCAAGCTATCGCCGAAAGACTGGCACCCATGTCCAAATCTGTCAGCTATTGCAGCCGTCATCCCAAGGAAGTCTCTTGGAATTATTACAACAATATCCTTGATCTTGCGAAAGCCGTTGACGTGCTGGTGTTGGCAGCCCCAGGCACAGCCGAGACCAAAGGCCTCGTCAATAAAGAGGTTCTGGAAGCCTTGGGTCAAAAAGCTGTTCTTATCAATATTGCCCGTGGCAGCATTGTTGATGAAGATGCCTTGATAGAGGCGCTTGAAAAAGGCGTCATCGCAGGTGCCGGATTGGATGTTTTTGCTAATGAACCCAATGTGCCAGCGGCCTTACAGCAATCTCAGAAAGTCGTTTTACAGCCCCATTTAGGCAGCGCCACTGTCGAGACACGGACAACAATGGCGCATTTGGTGATCGACAATCTTCAGGCCTTTTTTGCTGGAAAACCGCTTCTTACGCCGGTGGTCTGATTTCATCACAAAATAAAGAATACAGGGCAGGCCAGACAAAAAAACAAGGATGGCCTGCCCTTCTTTTTCAATTTTCAAAAATATTTTATAGTTATTTCACGTCTATGGATAAAAACAGTTGAAATATATCCATTTTGCGCATCTTCTCTTTTTACCCCATATCGAATAGAGCTTTAATTCTCTTGTGAGAGGATCTTGAGAAGAAAAAATGCGCTATATTGTCAGAAAAAGAAAAGTACAAAGATCAATACAGCCCGTGGATAGCTATATGACAGAAACTCCGACCGATGATGCGGAAGGCAATGACAGCTTGACGCCGCAAATCCTGAAAGCTCAAAAACAGGTTGAAGAAGCCAAGCAGCGCTATAAATCTCTGCTAGCGCGTCAGGCCGCCGCCAAAAAGAAACATGCGGAAGCGCGCCGGAAAATCTTGGGTGATTTACTGATTAAAGCCGCAGAAAAAGACGAACGCTATAATCGGGTTATCAAGGTTTTGATGGATAGCCATCCCCAAGTCAAAACAAACAAAGCCTTTGTTGACTGGGAAGTCCCGCATCCCGACCATTCATAAACCACAAGAGCAGTCCGCTATCCCCGCTCTCTATTGCGGGGATTCGGCACAGATTAAATTTAATGCTTGGAAGATAACCGTAAAGCCAGACGTACAAGACTATCTAATGTTGCTTGATCGCCTAATTCTTCCGAAGCCAATTGAACAACGCGTTGCGCTTCAGCCGGTTTAAACCCTAAATTCAAAAGCGCAGACACCGCATCTGCCACGAAATTACCCGCATGATGGGCAGAGGCTGCTGGCTGGGAAATATCTTCAACCGCCAAATGATCGCCTTTGGCAGAAGAAAACAAAGCAATAGCCGCCGGTTTCTCTTTCAATTCATTGATAATACGCTGGGCAATTTTGGGGCCTATCCCATTGGCGCGACAAATCATGGTCTTGTCGCCACTGGAAATCGCTACAGAAATCGCATCGCAGGTCAACGCCGTTAAAATAGCCAGAGCTGCTTTGCCTCCCACGCCTTGCACCGACGTTAAAAGCCTGAACCAATCCCGTTCCAAATAAGAAGCAAAACCAAAAAGGGTAATCGAATCTTCCCGAATTTGGGTTTCGATATGGACGGTAATTTCACCTTCAATTTCGGAGAAATAATCTAAAGCGCGTCCTGATAATTGGACGAGATAGCCGACGCCATTAACGTCAATGATCGCAGAATCAGAATTTTTTTCTACCAGAAAACCAACCAATCGCGCGATCATCAATATCTCTTTCTATTCCGGCATTTCATTACAGCCGCCCATTATGAAGCCCTTACGCGACGGGCATAACCACGGGCAGAGGCGTGATGATGGGCATGCGTAATAGCCACCGCCAAGGCATCTGCCGCATCAGGGCCCGCTAACTTCACTCCGGGTAACAAACGGGACACCATTGCTTGCACCTGTTTCTTGTCAGCGCTTCCGGTGCCAACAACGGCCTTTTTAACCACATTCGGGTGATATTCCCCGACGGATAGCCCAGCTTCTGCAAGGCTAAACAGGGCAATACCGCGCGCCTGCCCCAATTTCAGGGTTGATTGCGCATTGCTATTGCCCAAAACCTCTTCAACCGCCGCCATTTCCGGCTGGTGGCTGGCAATGACGGCGGCTAAGGCATCATGCAATAACGCTAGCCGCCGTGCCAAAGCCATGGAAGGACCGGTGCGGATTTGTCCATTGGCAATATGACTAAGACGATTACCCTCAACTGTAATCGCTCCCCAGCCGGTTGTTCCCAAACCGGGGTCAAGTCCCAGAAAAATCATCGGCACCGATCACATCCCTTTTCAGACAGAAAGATTATTCCTGTCCCAGACTTTCCATAACTTCATCATCGATGTCGTAATTGGCCCAAACAGTCTGGACGTCGTCATCGTCTTCCAAGGTTTCAATCAAGCGCAGCAAGGTTCCGGCACTTTCCTCATCAACATTGATCAGGGTCTGCGGACGCCATGCCAATTTCACGCCTTCCGGTTCACCCAGAATAGCTTCCAGCTTTCCGGCGACTTCATGAAGATCAGCCTGAGCGGTCCAGATTTCATGCTCATCTTCAGAAGATGTGACATCTTCAGCACCGGCTTCCAAAGCAGCTTCAAAAATTTTGTCGGGATCACCGGCTTCGGCTTTATAGGTAATTAACCCCATACGGTCGAAACCATGGGTCACAGAACCACTGGTGCCGAGATTACCGCCATTTTTGGAAAGCGCTGTTCTGACATTGGTGGCCGTGCGATTACGGTTGTCAGTCAGGGTTTCGATAATCAAAGAAACGCCACTCGGGCCAAAGCCTTCATACCGCAATTCTTCGTAATTATCGCCGTCGCCACCGATAGCCTTCGCAATAGCGCGTTCGATATTATCTTTCGGCATACCACCGGAACGGGCAGCGGAAACCGCTGCACGCAAGCGCGGATTCGCGTTCGGATCAGGTAAGCCGGACTTGGCGGCTACCGTGACTTCACGGGATAATTTAGAAAAAAGGGCGGAACGCTTTTTATCCTGCGCTCCTTTGCGATACATAATATTTTTAAATTTTGAATGGCCTGCCATGGTTCCATCTGTCTATACAAGATAACATGAATATCCCCGCATTCGGGGAATAGGGATACTGGCTTTACATCCGACCTAATCAAAAAATTAGACGAAATAAAGCGGGACATGGGTCAGACCACGCCTGATCCAGCCTTAACGTTAAAGACAATGTCCCGAGCTGACTGACAAATCGACAGTCAGAAGATTCCGGTCTCCGTTTTCAAGTCACAGCACTCTTCTTTTTCAGGCCAAAGCCTAAAAACATACCAAGAAGGAAGAAAACCGTAACTTTACGAGCGGGGTAAATAGCAAAATATCATTTCTATGGGAAGAACAGCCTATCAATAGCGGATATTGCCTCTTCAACAGGCCGAATGACACCGGATCAAAGCCTGATAGCCTGCCGATAAAAATAAAAATTTTATCCAGCAAAGCGTCAAGCAAATCCGCTTTTCAAGGCAGGAAAGAAAGCCTAGTTCAAGCCCAAAGCGTTACGATAGGTTTCCAGCAAAGCATCCATTTCGTCGCGAGCGTCTTTTTCCATTTTCCGCAAGCGGATAACCGAACGCATGGTTTTGGCATCGAAACCTTGAGACTTGGCTTCTAAATAGACATCACGGATATCATCCGCCATCCCTTTTTTTTCTTCTTCGAGTCGTTCAATCCGTTCGATAAACAGACGAAGTTGATCAGCCGCAATATTTTCTGACATAGTAAAATTCGGTCCCCATTGAAAAATAACTAAATATATAATTTTTGCCTGTTTTCCAAAGGAAAAGGCATTCCACTATAAGTTTAACCTATCAAGGCTGTATGAAAAAACTCACGATACAGCAATCTTCTGCCAAGATACGGGAAAGAGACTGTTTTTTTTATTGAAAATGCAGAAAAATATGATCTCTTTGCGAAGAGACGCTTCCCTTTTCCTTCCATTTGTAACAAATTGACAAACGAAGTTGTGCTTGATCATCTGATGATAGAAGCGCAAATGGCATATGTAATTAAATCAGCAAAGCGGAAGGAATAGAAGCTTGACTGAAGGACTTTTCCCACGCGGCCGCAAGGTACGTGTTGTTTCTACGCTGGGTCCTGCCAGCTCGACGGCAGAACAGATTCGTGATCGTTTCTTGGCTGGTGCGGATGTATTCCGTATCAACATGAGCCATGGTACCCATGACGAAAAGAAGGTCATCGTTGACAACATTCGTGCGCTTGAAAAAGAATTCAACCGCCCGACCACGATCCTTTTCGATCTTCAGGGTCCGAAGCTCCGCGTTGGTGACTTCAAAGAAGGCAAGGTTCAGTTGAAAGAAGGCCAGACCTTCACTTTCGATCAGGACCCAACTCTCGGTGACGAAACCCGCGTCAACCTGCCGCATCCTGAAATCTTCAAGGCTTTAGACAAAGGTCATCGCCTGCTTTTGGATGATGGTAAGATCGTTGTTCGTTGCGTCGAATCTTCCCCGACCAAAATCGTTACCCGCGTCGAAGTTCCGGGTCCGCTTTCCGACCATAAAGGTTTCAACGTTCCTGACGTTGTGATTCCGCTGGCCGCTCTGACCCCGAAAGATCGCAAAGATCTCGACTTTGCTCTTAAGGAAAAAGCTGACTGGGTTGCTCTTAGCTTTGTGCAGCGCGTCGAAGACGTCATCGAAGCCAAAGAACTCATCAAAGGTCGCGCACCGCTTCTCGTTAAACTCGAAAAGCCAGCTGCCATTGAAAACCTCGAATCCATCTTGGCTGCAACCGATGCTGTCATGGTTGCTCGTGGTGACCTCGGTGTTGAATGCTTGCCGGAATCCGTTCCCCCGACGCAGAAGCGTATCGTTGAACGCTCCCGCCAGCTGGGTAAGCCGGTTGTTGTTGCAACCGCTATGCTCGAATCCATGATCAAAGCTCCGGCTCCGACCCGCGCTGAAGTAAGTGACGTTGCAAACGCCATTTACGAAGGTGCTGATGGTATCATGCTTTCTGCAGAATCCGCCGCCGGTGATTGGCCGCATGAAGCTGTCAACATGATGCATCGTATTGCTTCTTATGTTGAAAATGCTCCGGGTTACATCGAACGCGTTCGCTTCACCCCGACTCCGGCAGAACCGACGACGGTTGACGCTCTGGCTGAAAACGCCAGCAAAACCGCTGAAACGGTTGGCGCAAAAGCGATCATCGTCTTCACCGAAACCGGTAAGACCGCACAGCGCGTTTCCCGCGCCCGTCCGGTTGCTCCGATCCTGTCTCTGACCCCGGATGCCGAAGTTGCTCGTCGTCTTGGTTTGGTCTGGGGCGCACAGCCGGTTCAGGTTTCCACGGTTAAGACCCTCGACGAAGCCAAGAAGCTGGCTGCTGAAACCGCTAAAAAATACGGTTTCGCCAAAGCCGGTGACAAGCTGGTTGTTGTTGCAGGTGAACCTTTCGGTAAAGCTGGAACCACCAACATTGTTGATGTTATCGAAGCCTAATTCGCTTTATAACAACACAGAAAAAAGGCCGGGGGGACATTTCTCTCCGGCTTTTTTTTAAGCTCAAGAATAGCCCGATATCTGCTTTTCCCCAAGATAGTCACCCTTGCTAGTCACAAAGAAAGACTGTCATCTCGTTTTCTCATTCGGGACAGACTTTCTATCGCAAAATCAACGCGGCTGTCTTTTCCAGCTATCCGGCTATTGATGACCTTATTCCCGCTGCGTGCCGCTCAATATTGTGGTCAAGAATGTGGATAATGAAATGTCTTCTTCAGCCCCCTCGCCCCTAGCCAAAATCGAAAATTTCACGCTTCAAGATGGCGTTCCCCCTGATAATATCCCTTCCGCCCTTCAACTTTTCTGGCAAGCCTTTGAAAGAAAATTGAAGATACCCTTAGGCCCACCCGAAAAAGGCCAAGAATTTCTTCGTCACAGCATGGGCGATCGATCCATCGTCAGCGCGATCCGCAAGGATGGCAAACTACTCGGTGTCGCGACCTATAAAAGCTATCGCCCCAATTCGCTTACTCAAGATTTGAAACATCTTTTTGCGACTTACGGGAAAGCCAGCGGCCTATTCCGTGGATTATTATTAAGTCAACTAGACCAACAACCTGCCGCGGATGAAATGATGGTAGAAAGCATCTGCGTTGATGAAAAAGCGCGCAGCCATGGCATTGGCCATGCACTTCTTGGCTATATCAAGGAACAGGCGACCCGACAGGGTATGAAAAGGGTTATCCTCGATGTCATTACCAAAAATGAAAGGGCGCATCGCCTTTATAGCCGCCTAGGCTATCGCGATATCAGACATCATTCTGTTGGTCTCTTGTCACCCATTTTCGGTTTTAAAGAGTCTATCCGCATGGGTCTAAGCCTAACTCAGTAGCGATTCCTCCCGAAAAGAAGGCTTTTCAAGAGGAACGCTTTGTCTTTCTTCTTTTTAAAAAATCCGATACGGCGATCTTATGACTGAAAGCTCTATTCACGATCCCCTCACCATTCGTCGCCTCTATGGCAGACAACAAGGCCACAGCCTGCGCCCGAAACAGGCAGAATTAGTGGAAACGCTGCTGCCCCAGCTTGAAATCACAACGGAACAAGCTGTCTCCGCAACGGATCTTTTCGGCGATGATCGCCCATTGGAATTTGAAATCGGCTTTGGGAAAGGCGAACATCTTGCCGGACAGGCTATGATGCGCCCCGATCACGGTTTTATCGGATGTGAACCTTTCCTCGATGGCGTTGTCGGCTTGCTGACTCATATCGACAATAACCAGATAAAAAATATTCGCCTCCATCGGGGCGATGCCTTGGATATTCTCGAACAGCTTCCCGACGGCTGCCTCGATCGCGCTTATCTGCTTCATCCCGACCCTTGGCCAAAAGCCCGTCACGCCAAAAGACGTTTCATGAATCACGGGCCTATCGGCCTTATCGCCCGCAAGATGAAAAAAGGCGGAGAATTTCGCTTTGGCACCGATCATCCGATTTATTGCCACTGGGCGATGATGATTATGGGGCAACGGCCTGACTTTGAATGGCTGGCACAAACACCGCGTGATTTTTTGCAGCGTCCCGAAGATTGGCCACAGACTCGTTATGAAAAGAAAGCCCGCGAAAAAGGCCATGAAGTATGGTATTTCCGTTATCGGAGAGTATGACAAACTAATTCCAGAAGAAATTCTTCAAGCTATTGAGTAAAAAGAAGACGCTTTTGAAAGAAGGGCATAACAGCTTGTTTAAGCTCGATGTTCTTTCCCTTGTCATCTTTGTATAAATATGCTTGTCACTACAGTATAAAAACAAAATATTGCTTTCTAAGAAGCGGTAAGAGAGGAAAAATACGTGTTGGAATTCTTGGCCTTGCTGGCTGCCCAGCCTGTTGTGGATGGCAGGATCAGCACACAACAGAAAGTATCGGCGGCAACCCCTATTCTTTCTTCTTCCGCTTCTACAATATCCGGTGATAACCGCCCGAAACCAATTCTGGATTCCGATAATCCGGATTCTTCTTCTTTTGGCACAGCCACGCCCTCGGCATCAAAAGCAACGGCATCAACCCCAAACAGCAGCGGCAGCACATCCAGCCATAAACAACATATGGCCGAGGTTGATTCTACCAAGGGTATCGTCTCTTTCATGGCTGACGATCAAGGCATCATTGCCAATTCTCCTTCAGAAGAAGATGTCATGTGCCGCCCCAATGAAAAAGGCCCTGCTTTGGTCGTGCAGGCGGTAGGGCTGAAAGATCGGAAGGGCTTGCTGCGTATCGACCTTTATCCACCGAATGAAGATGATTTCATGGCTGATGAAGAAACATTATCGGCTCAAAATAAAATATTCCGGCGGCAGGAAATGATTATCCCGAAAAGTGGCGCAATCAAAATCTGCATTCGGGTGCCGAAACCGGGCGTTTATGCCGTTATTCTGACCCATGACCGCGATGCCAATCATCGGGTAACGGTCTCGGAAGATGGTGTCGGTATTCCGATCAATCCGCCCCATCTGATGCATGAACCACGGGTGCAAGAATCCTTGGTAACGATTGGTAGTGGCGTGACCACTATTCCGGTGCGCTTCAATTACCGCCGTGGATTGCTCTCTTTTGCCCCTCTCCGGCGGAAAGATACCATTGATTACCAAGGTCTCTAATCACTCGGAATCTAATTTCTAAGATGATTTTTGCAAAACATTAAATTCTTCTTTTCTAAAGATGGCCTGATGATATCTATCAGGCCATCTTTTAACCAAACAGCAATCAGGGAAGATAATCTTCCTTAGCCACAGCTCTGTTGTTTAAAATTTTAACCTCTGCCGAAGATCGCAAAAACGCATTGATCAGCAACAGGCGCCACAGACCGGCAGCAACGATCTTGCATTATCAAACCGCACCACAGCCCTAAATAGTCCAAAAGATACCCCGCCATGACAATAGGACAGGTATCATCCTTTTTGGGGATGATTGATTTGTGTAGGCTTTTATCTTTGTTTTAAGAGCTAATTTTATAGATCTTTTGATATGCTTAGAGAGCAAGCCCAAGCTGTAAAAAGATATAACTAAAATCACGACTGGGACCGGATTATACCGCCTAGGAACGCATTGTTTTTCTCTCAAACCGCCAGCTGCGTAAAAAAACGTTACCTAAGGCCTAGCTTCCATCAATAACACCGACCGCCCTCAATCAACAGAAAACGAACTTTAAAACATGTCTGATAGAAGGCGCGCTTTTAAAGGCCTACAAAAAATAATTTCTAACCCAAAAAGCAGAGGTGGCTATCTCATTGAAGCCAATAACCACCCCTCGATGCGAATGCGTTTTTATTCTTTAGTGACAGTTTTGGTTTTAAATTCTGAATTGGGCAGCCATTCCGGCTTTTGATCTGAAAAAGCCAAATGATGCCCCATCAGGTAAATCAGCTTCACATCCTCAGCCGCGCCCTCAAAATCATCATTTTCAGTCCAACGGTCACAGGTCTGATGATAGCATTTCATATACCCAGATAGCCATTTTTCTCCAGCCGCCATGCCGCCCTCTCGAAGGTCATAGGCACCGGCCATCCCCATCATCAACAGAACTGGCACGCCTTTTCTAGCAAAGGGCAAATGATCAGCACGGAAAAATAAACCACGTTCCGGTAACAATTCGGCTTTTACAACCCGATTTTCTTCTTTCGCCGCAGCCGCCAAGTCATTTTCAAGGCTGTTTTGTCCGGCACCAATCAATAACACATCCTTTGAACGGCCAGCGGTTTGCAAAACATCAACCGTAAAATTGGCAACGGTTTTATCTAACGGGAATAAAGGATGCTCGGCATAATAGCTGGAACCTAAAATACCGCGTTCTTCAGCCGTCCATGATGCAAAAACCAATGTCCGATCAGGTTGATGCTCGGCCTTAAAGACGCGTGCCAATTCCAAAACCGCCGCGACACCAACACCATCATCAATAGCACCAGAACGAATAGTGCGCCCTTGGCTATCGGGCGCTCCAATGCCATAGGCATCCCAATGCGCCCCAAACATAATAGTTTCGTCAGGTCGCTTAGCGCCTTTAATCTGGCCAAGAACGTTATAGCTGGTGATATTTTGATAGCTTACCGGCAGGCTAGCTGAAAAAACGCTGCCTTTTAACGATACAGGCTGGAATGATTTTTGCCGTGCCTGTTTTTTCAGGCTATCCAAATCAAAACCGGATTTTGCAAAAATATCCTGCGCCGCCGCTTGGGATAGCCATCCCTGCAAGGCTACGGGCTTATCTTTGTCTCCCCGAATAATATCATAGCCCTCACCCGCAGGAGCGATAACCGTATCCCATCCATAACCAGCCCCTTGACTGTCATGAATAATCAAAGCGCCAACAGCCCCTCTTCTGGCAGCTTCTTCAAATTTATAGGTCCAACGGCCATAATAGGTCATAGAACGACCACCAAATTTTTCAAAAGCATCGTCACCAGATACTGCCGAAAAATCGGGATCATTGATTAAGAAGACAGCAATTTTGCCTTTCAGATCAACGCCTTTAAAATCATCCCACCCCCGTTCGGGGGCAGAAACACCATAACCGACAAAAACCAGCGGCACTTTATTCAGGGCAATTCTGTTTACAGGCCGTAAGCTGGCAAGATAAATATCTTTATCCGACTGTAACGGCCTTTTCCCTTGCTGGGTGGTTATCTCCAACCGATCTGCTTTGCCCAGTCGGGTGTGAACCAAGGGGACAGCTTGCGTCCACCCACCTTTATCTCCGGCAGGCTCCAACCCCAAAGACTGATATTGCTTGATTAACCAGGCAACTGTCTTTTTCTCGCCCTGACTTCCCGGCGCACGGCCTTCAAAATAGTCAGAGGCAATAACCTTCACGGTATCCGATAGACGGCTGGCCTCAATCGGCCATGACGCTTGCCCCAAAATCGGTGGCGGGACAGCCGCCGCCGGAACAACAGCGGCCATCGCCAAAAGGCCAATTATTGTCTTTTTCATCTTCCCCCCCATTCAAAAATCACGCTCTAAAAAATTAAGGCGTCAGCACCGTATCAACGGCAACCGGCAAAGTGTCAGGATAATCCAGATTGAAATGCAGCCCACGGCTTTCCTTACGGCTCAAGGCACAGCGCACCACCAGACCCGCGACATCAATCAAGTTACGCAACTCGATCAATTCAGGCGAAACATGGAAATTGCCGTAATAATCAGCAATTTCATGCGCCAAATTATCGAGACGATGACGAGCGCGCATTAACCGCTTGTTGGAACGGACAATACCGACATAGTCCCACATAGCGCGCCGGATTTCATGCCAGTTATGTTGCACCACAATTTCTTCATCGGAATTGGTAACTCGACTGTCATCCCAAGGGCGAACCGCCGGAGGCTCTGACAGATTATCCCAATTTTCAGTAATATGACGAGCAGCGGCTTCACCAAAAACCAAACATTCCAGCAAAGAATTACTGGCGAGACGATTGGCTCCGTGCAATCCTGATTGCGCGACCTCACCAATGGCATAAAGGCCGGGTAAATCCGTCCGTCCATTGATATCAGTCAGCACACCACCACAGGTATAATGCATCGCAGGCACAACCGGAATCGGCTGGGTCGTAATATCAATACCCTGCTCTAACAGATGGGCGCGAATGGTCGGGAAATGCTGTTCAATGAATTCAGCCGGACGATGGCTAATATCCAGATAAACGTAATTCAGACCTAAACGCTTGATTTCATGGTCAATGGCACGTGCGACAATATCACGGGGAGCCAATTCATTGCGATCATCAAAATCGGGCATAAAGCGATGACCATCGGTCGGAATTTTAAGCTGTCCTCCCTCTCCGCGCATCGCTTCGGTAATCAGAAAATGGGTGCCTTCAGGATTATAGAGGGCAGTCGGATGGAATTGGTTAAATTCCAGATTAGATACCCGCGCCCCAGCCCGCCAAGCCATCGCGATACCATCACCGGTCGCGCCTTTTGGTGCCGTTGAATGTTGGTAAACTTGTCCCGCGCCACCTGTTGCCAAAATAGTGGCACGGCCTAAAAAGCGCTGAACCTTTCCATTCCAGGAATTATAGGCATAGACCCCGTGAATATCGCGGCTATCGGAAGAATCCTGACAATGGCGACCGGATATCAGATCAATGGCTGCCATATCGGGAATTAAACGAATACGAGGATGGGCATGTGCCGCTTTTTGTAAAGCCTTCTGCACCGCCAATCCGGTCGCATCGTCAACATGGACAATACGGCGATGACTATGCCCCCCTTCACGGGTCAGATGCCATCTTTCGCCGAATTGATTTCCCGGATTAAAAGGGACACCGATTTCAGCCAAATGCTCAATGGCTTCCGGCGCATGTTCTACCACATATTCAACCGTGGAACGGCGATTCAACCCAGCCCCTGCGGTAAAGGTATCCTTGATATGGTTTTCAAAATTATCACCCGCATCCAAGACGGCGGCAATACCCCCCTGTGCCTTTGCGGTTGATCCGTCAGAAATCGACCCTTTGGCCAAAACGGCCACATCAAAACGGTCAGCCAGATGCAAGGCGGCGGTTAATCCGGCCGCACCAGACCCGACGATAACGACGTCGAAAATTTTGTCACTCATAAGGTCAAAAGACCTCCATTCCTGATGCCGATTTTTCCCAAACTCAAAGCTCGAAAAAAACCAACTATGTTAACGATGCCTCTGGATTATTTTTGGTCAATCTCAAAAAGACATCTTCCAGATCGGCTTCGTGGGTCGACACATCGACAATAGCCAATCCGGCCTGTTCAATGACCGTCAATATATCACCGGCGGTAATCTTCTTCTTGTCATAGCGAATATGCAAGCGGGTCGGATTAACCATTTCGGCGGAAACATCATGATGATAGCGGGCTAACCAATCAGAGACATCAGAAGGCAAAACCTCCATCGGCTGGCGCAAAACAACATCCATGCTTTTATCGCCTGCCATGTCCAAAAGCTCGCGGGTCGGCTGATCCGTTACCAAATGGCCATGATTGATAATGGCGATCCGGTCGCATAATTGCTCGGCTTCTTCGAGATAATGGGTCGTCAAAACAATCGTGACCCCTTGGTCATTCAGTTTTTTGACATAAGACCAAAGCTGTTGCCGCAATTCGATATCGACACCGGCCGTTGGCTCATCCAAGACCAGAACCGGCGGCGAAGCCACCATGGCTTTTGCGACCAATAAACGGCGCTTCATACCACCGGATAAAGAACGGGCATGGGAAAAGGCTTTATCCTCCAAATGCACCGCTTCCAAAAGCTCCATCGTCCGGCGCTTATGCTTCGGAATCCCGAAAAGACCGGCATAGACTTCCAGCGTTTCAAAAGGGGTAAAGAAAGGATCAAAGAATATTTCCTGCGGCACAATCCCGATAGAGGCGCGGGCATTTAACGGGTCTTGGTCAATATCGAAACCCCAGATAGAAACCCGACCAGCAGTTTTTCTGACAAGACCTGCCAGAACATTGATGGTTGTTGATTTTCCGGCACCATTCGGGCCCAACAAACCATAAATGGAACCACGCGGTATCCTCAGGTTAAGATCAGTGACGGCTTGTTTCCCGCCCTGATAGACTTTGGATAACCCTTCGATCAGAATAGCCGCTTCGCTCATTCCCCCGCCTTTCAACACTATTCCCGATGACCGAATAAGGCGGTGCCCACACGGATATGGGTCGCACCAAGGGTAATCGCTAATTCATAATCAGCCGACATCCCGATCGACACCGCAGGCAAAGCAAGATCATGCGCCATTTTCACGGTCAGAGCGAAATAAGGGGCGGGATCAACTTCCAAAGGCGGCACCGACATCAACCCGATAACCGGCAATCCGGCATCACGGCATTGCTGTAAAATAGCCTTGGTGTCGGCAATATCACAGCCACCCTTCTGGTCTTCTTCACCAATATTGACCTGAATAAAACATTCCGGTTTTTTCTCGGTGCTTTCCATCGCGCGCCCCAAAGCCTCAATCAAAGAAGGCCGATCTACCGAATGGATCGCATCGAATAATTCGACTGCGGTTTTGGCCTTGTTAGATTGAAGCTGGCCGACACAATGCAACCGGATATCGGGATGCGCCTTAATCAAAGGCGGCCATTTCCCCAAGGCTTCCTGAACGCGGTTTTCACCGAAAACGCGTTGACCTTCGGCAATCAAGGGCAGAGCCGCTTCCGCTGGATGCAATTTGGAAATCGCAATCAACTCGATATCGTCAGGATTCCGACCGGCAATTTTTGCCGCTTTTTCGATTTTCGCCCGCACAACAGCGAGAGGCGAAAGATTTTCATTTTGAGAAGTCGCGTTAGTCATGGCAGAAGACGCTATCACTTTTTTCCTGATTTCCAACCGATTTTCCCGATATTTCGGAACAAAGCCCGAAAAGTCGGGAAAAAGCACAAAACCGATATAGCATCAGAGCATTTTCCGGTAAAAACCCAAAAAATACGATAAAGAACAAGGCAAAAAGCCAAATATCCCAGAAAAGCTTCACAAAGCGCTACAGAAAAATAGGAATTTCACCGCCGTTTTTTCCCAAAAAACAGTGATGTATACCCCTCGCTATTCAGGGATAAAAAATCTAAAATTAAACATAACGATGGATGAATCCGTTTAATCCTTTTATCCGATCCGAAACAAAGCCTTTTTTTGCAGGAGTCCTAAACCCGATGACCTCGACCCCGACCGTGCTTTTTGTCTGCCTCGGCAATATTTGCCGTTCCCCCTTGGCAGAAGGGGCTTTTCGCGATCTCGCCCAGCAAAACGGCTTCAAGGTTAAAACGGATTCCGCAGGAACGGGCGATTGGCATATTGGCCGCGCACCGGATAAACGCGCCCAAGCCGCCGCCCGCAACCACGGCCTTGATATCAGTGATTTAAGAGCGCGGCAGGTCTCGAAACAGGATTTTCATCTCTTCGATTACATCATTGCGATGGACGGTAAAAACCTCGCCAATCTCAAAAGAATGCAGCCCAAAGATGGCAAGGCCAAACTCAATCTTCTGCTGGATTACGTCGCGGGGAAAGAAGGCAAATCGGTAGCTGACCCTTATCATGGCGGGGCAGATGACTTTGAAAAAACATGGCAAGATGTCTCAACCGGCGCAAAAGCCTTGCTTGATTACATCGAAAACCGGAATAAAGCTTGATCTAAAGGCTAAAAAGAGACCTAACTATTTGATATCTCAAGAATCGCTGTTGCGAAGGTAATCCCATGAATGACCAATCCTCTGCCTCTGTCGCAAATGAAGCCGCCTTTTTAATTGGCAAACCATTGGTCACGGAAGAACGATTGCATGGGGGCGACATTTCTCAAGTCACGCGTTTGTGGCTGGAAGATGGTAGCCATGCCGTCGCTAAAAACAGCCCCTTCCCCGAGATAGAAGCCGCCATGCTCGCCGCAATCAGCCAAAGCGGCGCACCGGCACCCATGGTTTACGCCACCAATGAAAATTTGCTGGTAATGGAATGGCTTCGCAATCGGGACGTGCTGCATCATGCTTGGGATGACCTCGGCAAAGTCATTGCCCTACTTCACAGCACCGAAGGCGCGCTTTATGGCTGGCCAAAAGATTACGGCATCGGCGGTATCCCGATGGTCAATAAATGGATGAGAAGCTGGCCGGATTTCTGGGGTGAATATCGCCTCCGCCCCCATCTCGAACATATCTCGGCCGATCTGGTCGATAGACTGGAAGAACTGATTGAAGATTTACCGCAAAGGCTTCCGATGACCCCGCCTGCGGTTTTACTGCATGGTGATTTATGGGATGGTAATATCTTGGTCGATGATGGCCGAATTTCAGGCTTGATTGATCCTTGCTGCTATTATGGTGATGCCGAAGTCGATATTGCGATGATTAATCTCTTCGATCGCGCCAGCGGCTCTTTTTACGAAGCCTATGAAACCTACCACCCCTTAACCCCGGGCTATAAAGAAAGATTGCCTATCTATAAATTATGGCCAGCTTTAATTCATCTCAGATTATTCGGGGACGGCTATCGCCCCTTGGTCACCCATCTTCTAAAGGCTGTTGGGGTCTAACGGGCGGGATCACCGCCCCCGCCCCAGAATCCTCATCAACCAGAAAACGCATTCTACTCCGATAATAAGATAAAAGAAAAACGCCCTTCATCCTATCCTAACGAAAAAGGCCGGACGACACCTCGCCCAGCCCATAAAAACCTATCAAATAGAACAAAACTAATAAAACAATTTTTGCAAATTCTCTTTAGCCTTGGCCTCACCCTTATCAGCCGCCTGCTGAAACCAGAATCGCGCAATCCCTTTATCTTGCACAACACCCTGACCAAAATAATAAGCGACACCTAAATTATATTGAGCGTCGGCATCGCCTTGATTGGCAGCCTTCTGATACCAAAACACCGCTTTCTCATAACCCTGCGGAACACCCGC
The DNA here is from genome assembly GCF_000175255.2 of Zymomonas mobilis subsp. mobilis ATCC 10988. NCBI lineage: Bacteria > Pseudomonadati > Pseudomonadota > Alphaproteobacteria > Sphingomonadales > Zymomonadaceae > Zymomonas > Zymomonas mobilis. The sequence goes on from NC_017262.1 coordinate 814,786, forward strand.
ACCTTGATAATACGCACTACCTAAATCATATTGAGCAGCGGCATGTCCTTGATCAGCAGCCTTTTGATACCAAAACACCGCCTTCTCATAATCCTGCGCAACGCCCATACCATTAGCATAAGCGACACCTAAAGCATATTGAGCCTTGGCATTGCCTTGATCAGCTGCCTTCTGCCACCAAAACACCGCCTTCTCATAATCCCGCGCAACTCCCTTACCTTGAGAATAAGCAAAACCGAAAACGAATTGGGCAGCAGCATCACCCGCTTCAGCTTTTTTCTGAAGTTCAATGATAGCACTGCCACGGGACACTTGACTTGTCCGCGCCACCCCCGCCGCTTGAACAGGCTCAACAAACAAAGGAAAAAATACTGCTACCAATAATATTCTTTTCATGAAAACCACATTATTTATAAAAGAACAGAATAATTATTCTACGGCATCAATAAACATAATTACATTAAAACTTGTACCGACACCCTAATAAATTCATCATTCCAATCTTTTTCTATAAACCCGAACATTAACACAGTTACTTCACAAAAAAGGCTGGACGACACCTCGCCCAGCCCATAAAAACCTATCAAATAGAACACAAACTAATGAGACAATATTTGTAAAGCCTCCTTAGCCGCTTCATTACCTTTATCCGCCGCTTTCTGAATCCAGAATCGCGCAACCCCTTTATCTTGCACAACACCTTGACCTTTCAGATAAGCTACACCCAAATTTAATTGAGCGTCGGCATAGCCTTTATTGGCAGCTTTCTGATACCAAAACACCGCCTTCCCATAATCCTGCGCAATTCCTGCTCCGTTGTAATAAGCTAAACCTAAAGCATATTGAGCAGCGGCAAGTCCTTGATCAGCTGCCTTCCGCCACCAAAATACTGCCTTCCCATAATCCTGCGCAGCACCCTGACCTTGATAATAAGCATCACCCAAATTATATTGAGCATCAGCATAGCCTTGATCAGCAGCTTTCTGATACCAAAACACCGCCTTCTCATAATCCCGCGCAACTCCCTCTCCATTATAATAAGCATTACCTAAACCAAATTGAGACTTGGGATTGCCTTGTTCAGCAGCCTTCTGCCACCAAAACATCGTTTTCTCATAGTCCTGCGCAACTCCTTGACCAAAATAATAAGCACTACCTAGATAAAATTGAGCATCAACATTGCCTTGATCAGCTGCCTTCTGATACCAAAATACTGCCTTCTCATAGTCCTGCGCAATTCCCTGACCCAAATCATAAGCCAAACCTAAACTCAATTGAGCATCGGCAAGTTCTTGATCAGCTGCCTTCTGATACCAAAATACCGCCTTCCCATAGTCCTGCGCAATTCCCGCTCCATCATGATAAGCATTACCTAAAAAATATTGAGCAGCGGCAAGTCCTTGATCAGCTGCCTTCTGATACCAAAACACCGATTTCCCATAATCCTGCGCAACACCGGCTCCATTATAATAAGCATTACCTAAAAAATATTGAGCAGCGGCAAGTCCTTGATCAGCTGCCTTCTGCGACCAGAACATCGCCTTCTCATAATCTCGCGCAACTCCATAACCAAAATAATAAGCACCACCTAGATAAAATTGAGCATCAACATTGCCTTGATCAGCGGCCTTCTGCCACCAAAAGGCTGCCTTCTCATAATCCTGCGCAACGCCCATACCATCACGATAAGCATTACCTAAATTAGATTGAGCAGCAGCATCACCTTGTTCAGCAGCCTTCTGATACCAAAATATCGCTTTTACTTTATCTTTTGGGACGCCTGCCCCTTGATCATACAAAAGGCCTAAATAATATTGAGCCGAAGCATCGTTTTGATCGGCAGCCTTGTCAAACCAAAATACGGCCTTCTCATAATCTTGTGAGATACCTTGACCCGAAATATAAGCGACACCTAACTTACGTTGAGCCGAGACATTATCTTGATCAGCTGCCTTCTGCCACCAAAACACCGCCTTCTCATAATCCTGCGCAATTCCCGCTCCTTTTTGATAAGCTAAACCTAAAACGAATTGAGCAGCGGCATCACCTGCTTCAGCCTTTTTTTGAAGTTCAATGATAGCACTGCCACGGGACACTTGACTTGTCTGCGCCACCCCCGCCGCTTGAACAGGCTTAACAAACAAAGGAAAAAAGGCCGCTACCAATAATATTCTTTTCATGAAAACCACATTATTTATAAAAGAACAGAATAATTATTCTACGGCATCAATAAACATAATTACATTAAAACTTGTACCGACACCCTAATAAATTCATCATTCCAATCTTTTTCTATAAACCCGAACATTAACACAGTTACTTCACAAAAAAGGCCGGACGATATCTCGCCCAGCCCATAAAAACCTATCAAATAGAACACAAACTAATGAGACAATATTTGTAAAGCCTCCTTAGCCTTGGCATTACCCTTATCAGCCGCCTGCTGAATCCAGAATCGTGCAATCCCTTTATCTTGCACAACACCCTGACCCAAATAATAAGCCTTACCTAAATTTAATTGAGCATCGGCATAGCCTTGATCTGCAGCCTTCTGCCACCAAAAGGCTGCATGCTCATCACTTTTTGGCAGACCTTGGCCTTTGACGTATAAAAGCCCGAGATTATATTGCGCTTGTATAAAATTCTGATCAGCCGCTTTCCGATACCAAAAGGCGGCTTTTTCATAATCTACCCCGACACCTCGCCCATGAAGATAGGCATCCCCCAAATTATACTGGGATTCCTTCATGCCTTTATCGGCCGCCTTCTGATACCAGTAAACAGCCTTTTCATCATCCTGCGGCCGCCCTCTGCCATGCGCATAAGCCTCGCCCAGAACCTCTTCTGCCAAACGGTTACCGGCCTTCGCCCGTACTTCCAAAGAAGAGATCATCTCACGGTCATAGCGTTCCTTATCCGCTTGCATCGTTAAAGGCGAAACAGACAGGGACAAAACCACTAAAGGAACAAAAAACATCAAACCCCACGATAAAAGAAGGCCAAAACCGCCCTCTATTCCCTCATTTTAAAACGCGTTATTCTCAAAATCACATGAATATTAAGACAAACAGAATCCTTGTCAGATTATCGCACCAACATCGCCAGTAACTTTTGCGCTTCAGCATCCCCTTGGTCAGCGGCTTTCCCAATCCAGAAAAGCGCTTTTTCTTTATTTCTTGGCATGCCCTTTCCCAAAGCATAAGCCGATCCCAAAGCCCTTTGAGCCTCAGCATTGCCTTGATCGGCGGCTTTTTGATACCAATAAACAGCCTGCTCATCGCTCTGCGGCACCAGCTCCCCTTTAGCATATAAAAGAGCTAAATTCCGTTGCGCGTCTATATAGCCTTGATCCGCCGCCTTTCGGTACCAATAGACAGCTTTTTCCCCATCTTTAGGCCTTCCTGCCCCCTTATAATAAAGCCCGCCTAAATTATATTGAGCCTCAGCGACAGCTTGATCGGCCGCTTTTTGATACCAGAAAAAAGCCTTTTGGTAATCCTGCGGCGTTATTTTTCCAAAATCAAAGGCCTCTCCCAAGGCAGCTTCTGCCTCGGTATCGCCCTGATCGGCAGCCTGTTTTAATTCATACAGTTTTTTTTGGGAAAAAATGGACGGCGTTTTACGCACCTGCGAATAAACAATCTGGCCGCCGACAGACAAAAGCAGCCCTAACAGAATAATTCTTTTCTTCATAATCGCCGTATAATTTATAAAAAGATATGTATAAAATAAGCTACGGCAATATTCCTTTATTTTTCAATTTGTTAAACGCCCTATCCGCTTCAATGTCTCTCCAGAAACAAGCATAACCAACAAAAACGGGCATAAGCTCATCGCCCATACCCGTTATTCAATCGTCAAACAGACTCTCAAATCTATTTATTCATCATTTCCAATACATCTTGGGCATGGCTGTCGCCTTTATCTGCCGCTTTTTCGAGCCAGAAAGTCGCTTTATCCTTATCTTTCTGCACCCCTTGGCCTTTCAAATAGGCGATACCCAAATTGAATTCAGCCTCGACAAGTCCCTGATTAGCGGCTTGCTGATACCAGAAGGTCGCCTGTTTCTCGTCTTTTTTGACGACTTTGCCCTCGTGATAAATCAGCCCCAAATTATATTGGGCATCGGCATAGCCTTTATCGGCGGCCTTATGAAACCAGAATAAAGCGCGGTCATGATCCTCTGGTATGCCCGCTCCATTCCGATACATAACACCAAGATAAAATTGGGCAGGAACAAAGCCTTGATTGGCAGAACGCTGAAACCAGAAAGAAGCCTGCCCATAATTCTGCGTCACACCGCGCCCAGTATAATAGGCGATAGCCAAACTATATTGAGCCTCAGCCAAACCCTGATTGGCCGCCTTTTGATACCATGAAACGGCCTGCTCATCACTTTGGGTCAAACCAATGCCCTGCAGACAAGCATTACCCAAATAATATTGGGCAAGCGGATAACCTTGGTTAGCCGCCTTCTGATACCAGGAAATAGCCTGCTTATAGTCCTGCGCCATGCCTTGGCCGTTATAATAAGCCGTGCCCAAATCCGTTTGCGCCTTCGGGTTACCGGCTCTGGCCTTCTGTTCCAAAGACAGAGCCGTTTTTCCGGCTACCACTTTCGTCGATTTAGCCGTCTGGGCTTGCACCGGATTAGCAACAAAAGGCAAAAAAACGGCCGTAAAAAACAGGAATTTTCTCATAACAACCGCCCATCCTCTCAAAAAAGCTGAACTTCTTTTCCTTGAACCTATTTAAGAGGTTTTAGCCAATATTAAACAGCTTTGTCGAAAGAAACAAAAGCCGTTTCAATCCTTAATACCCGCACAGAGGAAAGCCCTTAAAGGGGATAGTGATCCAAATTATGCAAGGTTGACTGCGCCTCGACATCCCCTTGAGCGGCCGCCTTTTCCAGCCAGAAAATGGCTTCATTCCTATCTTTCGGCACGCCTTCGCCTCTCATATAGAAAGCTCCAAGATTATATTGGGCGCTCATTTCCCCATGACTGGCGGCTCTCTGGAACCAATAGATCGACTGGGCAAGATCTTTCGGCTCACCCACACCATTATAATAAGCGATAGCGAGATTATATTCAGCCTTACTATCGCCTTGCTCTGCGGCTTTGCGATAGAGAAAAATGCCACGCGCATAGTCTTGCGCCACACCCCTAGCTTGATAATAGGCAAAGCCCATATTCAATTGCGCTTTTACATGCCCTTGATCGGCCGCTTTCTTATACCAAAAGGCTGCCTTTGCATCATCTTGCGAGATACCTTCGCCTTTTCGATAGGCTAAACCTAAATTATATTCTGCCTCGGCATCGCCTTTATCGGCTGCCTTTTGATACCAATAAACCGCTTTTTCATCATCTTTCGGCACGCCATAACCATGACGATAGGCATTACCCAAATTATCCTCGGCTGCGCTGACATCTTTATCAGCAGCTTTACGAAAACAATCCAAACCGCGCTCATAATTCTGCGGCACGCCGCGTCCCGTCATATAAAAAACGCCTAAAGCGGTTAGCGCTTCACCATCACCTTGATCCGCCGCTTTTTGATAATATGAAACCGCTTTTTGATCGTCCTGTTTTACACCGGCACCCCGACGATAGGCATTACCCAGTGCCATTTGCGCTTCAGCATAATAGACCTGACGATCCGCTTTCATGAAAAGCGCCACCGCTTTTTTATCATCACGAGGCAGCATAATCCCCGCCTGATAAGCCAAGCCTAAATGCGTCTCTGCCTTGAAAAAATTTTGATCCGCCGCTTTTTTCAGCCAGAAAAGCGCCCGCTCATAATTCTGCTCAACGCCCTTCCCCTGTTCATAAGCAAGGGCAAGATTATATTCTGCCTCATCAATGCCCTGTTCGGCCGCTTTCTCATACCAAAAGGCCGCCTGCTTATCGCTCTGAGCAACCCCCTCTCCGGTGGCATAAAGACCGGCCAGATTATATTGCGCCGCTGAAAAACCTTTACTTGCAGCTTTTTCAAACCAGAAAGCTGCCATCGCGGCGTCTTTAGGCACGGCAGCTCCGACATAATAAGCCAAACCTAAATTGGATTGTGCCGCGATATCACCCGCTTCGGCTGCCTGTTTAAGCGGGATCTGATCCGATTCAACAACATGCGGTTTTTCTGGGGCAGCCATAGAAGGCGTGACAGAAGACGATAACAAAACAGATAAAAGCAGAATTTTTTTCACAATAACCGTCTATTCAAAAGGAATAACAACCACAGATAGCGCTCCCCCTGAAAGCCATCCGTGATAAAAAAGATCATTCGGAAATGATGCCTGCCCCCAATCTCCGATATCAATAAAAGCAGGGCAGCCCCATAAGAAGCCACCCCAGCCTTTTCTCAAAAAAGCCTTTCAGAAAAATTTATTTCTTCAAAGCAGGTAGAATTTTTTGAGCCGTCACATCCCCCTGATCGGCGGCTTTCTGAATCCAAATCAGCGCATTATCTCTACTTTTCGTCACGCCCCGACCTGTAATATAGGCAACACCTAACGCCGTTTGCGCCTTGGCATCGCCCTGTTCAGCTGCTTTTTGATACCAAAAGACGGCCTGACCGTAATCCTGAACGACCCCTTCGCCGTGATAATAGGCGGCACCTAAATTAAATTCAGCAGGGGCATAACCCTGATGTGCCGCTCTCTGATACCAAGAAGCGGCCTCTTCATCACTATGAGGCACACCCTGACCATTTGAATAGGCCATGCCTAAATTATATTGAGCCGAAGCATTACCCTGATTGGCCGCTTTTTGGAAAAAAGAAACCGCCTGTTGATCATCATGGGGCACACCCAATCCAGAGGAATAAGCATATCCCAAGGCCGCCTGAGCCGGTGCATAGCCTTGGCTGGCAGATTTCTGATACCAAGAGACAGCTTGTTCGTCACTTTTGGAAACATCTTGGCCTTTGGAATAGGCATTACCCAAAGCATATTGCGCTTTGGCATCTCCTCGTTCAGCCGCTTTTTGAAGCGGCGATTTCAAACCATCACGGGTCATTTTTACAACGCGACCAACACCGATACGGGCAAAAGCGGGTTGGGCAAAAACAGGAAGAAGGGCGGCAGTCAAAACAAGTATTCTCTTCATAATCACCGTATAATTAGTAACAAAGACTGCATAGCCCTTATACAATCATGGCTATAATATCATTCAAAATCCGCTTATAATTTTCTCAAATTGAAAAATATTGTAATAACTCTCTGTTTTATCTAAGCACAAATAACGAAATCCTCATGCAAACAACGCATAATTCTTCCAATACAGGGATATAAAAATCCTCTATTGATAAGATAAAAATTCCCTTATTATGGATTGGGCTATTGTAGTCTTTGCAGGATTTTAAAGGCGTTATAATCCCCTTGGGCAGCCGCCCTTTGTAACCAGAAAACCCCGTCACGCTTGGATCGCGCAACGCCCTCTCCTTTCAAATAGGCCATACCCAATAAATATTGCGCCATCACATCACCCTGATGGGCAGCCTTCTGATACCACATGAAAGCTCGCCCCTTATCCTGCGGAACGCCACTACCGTAATAATAGGCCACGCCAACCATCGTTTGCGCTAAAAGGGATCCCTGATGGGCGGCTTTATCGAACCAAAAAAAAGACATCTTATCATCTTTGGGAAGACCGCGCCCTTGATGATATACAAAACCTAAACGGGCTTCGGCCTCGATATTATTTTGCGCCGCCGCCTTTTGATACCAAAAAGCCGCTTTTGCTTCATCGCGCCCCACGCCCGTTCCATTGTGATAGGCATCCGCTAACGCTACTTCCCCCTCGGCATAGCCTTGATTGGCAGATTTTTGGAACCAGAACACCGCCTGTTTACTATTTTTAGGGACATCGGAACGCCCCGTCAGATAGGCTTTCCCTAAAAACATTTGGGCTTCAGCATCGCCTTTCTTGGCGGCCTCTTGAGGATGCAAAAAAATTTGATAACGAAGCGGAGGATCAGGCGGTATACTATCTTTTTCGACGACAAGACGACGCCCAGAGCTCTTTTCTTGAACAGGCTTTTTTATCAAGGCCGCATATTTCGACTGAAAGGATTCTAATTCTTTTCTAATCTGCATTTGCGTGCGGCTCGCGACAAAAGAAAAAACCACAACCCATAAAAGCAGAATTTTTTTCATGATCACCGTCTGTTTTCTATCATCGAATATGGATGCCTCGAAATGACCGCATCGCTCATGGGTAAAGACAGACAACGATCAAAGCCGTTTCACGCCAAGGCCTTCATTCTTGTAAAAACAGCCCCTCCAGCGAAACACGTCCTTCCGCATCGCTTTAGACACAAGCCCCAAAGCGCTTCAATTCAAAAATGACTTGTGGTGCATAATCCACAATAAAGCCAATTAGTTACATTCATTCAGACAGTGATGACTAAAACGTCTTACATTCTTTCAAAAAATCAGTATCAGAGGGAATAAAGGCTGTAACAATACAGTCACTTTTCTACTCTAGACACATAAAATCTTTCTTGGGGCGGGGGGCTTAAACAAGCTGGATGGATAGTTTGTGTTCAAGGCATATCATCGGATATCGCCCTCTCTATTGGCTTGTCTGGCCTCATTTCTCTCGAAATGAAAATTTCAAAAACCGATATTTTTGTAGGTTCACGAGGAAATAGGGTAGAATCCATGATCTCTTTTAATCGCCGCCGCTTCCTGTCACTCTCTGCTGGCGCAACATTCGCCGCCGCAACAGCACCTCGCCTTTATGCCGGTGTTCCCAATCGTCCCCCGCTACGGTCTCACCAATCCTTTACCTTTGTATTTATTACAGACACTCATCTTCAACCAGAATTAAACGGTGCCGAAGGCTGCCACGAAGCCTTTTTAAAGGCTCGCCAATTTCCTGCTGATTTTGCCATTCATGGCGGTGACCATGTTTTCGACGCGCTAGGCGTTAACGCGAACAGAGCCACCATGCTCGCCGATCTATACAAACGCACCGCCGATGATCTGCGATTACCTGTCTATAATACTATGGGTAATCATGACTGCTTCGGTATTTATAAAGAAAGCGGCGCCCAGCCGACCGATCCTTTTTACGGTAAAAAATACTTTCAGGACAATTTCGGGCAGACCTATTATTCCTTTGATCATAAAGGTGTGCATTTCGTTATTCTGGATTCAATCGGTATTACAGAAGATCGCTCTTATGAAGGTCGCGTTGATGCCGAACAATTCAATTGGCTCTCGCGCGATCTCGCTGCCCAGCCTGTCGGTACACCGATTATTGTTTCCACCCATATTCCGATTATGAATGCGATTGATTACGCCTCTGTCCCCCTCAATAAAATGAAACATCATTCTTTATCGGTCATCAATGCAGCCGATATTCTGGAATTATTCGACCATTATAATGTGATCGGGGTGTTTCAGGGGCATACCCATGTTGTCGAACGGGTCGAATGGCATGGCGTGCCTTATATCACGGGGGGATCAGTCTGCGGCAATTGGTGGCATGGCACGCGCTACGGCACGCCGGAAGGCTTCATGGTCGTCAAAGTCGAAAAGGGTAAAGTCATTCCGCATTACGAAAGCTATGGCTTCCACACGATAGACCCGCGCAACACATAATTGTCTTATTATAGCCACATGATATTTTTATGTTACAATTTTAAACTAAAATTAAGAATTAAATTCTTGAAATAAAGGTTTTTTTATTAAAAGGATAGGAAATGTCGTGAAATCGGCATTTTCTATCCATATTATATAACAAGGGAAGACTGACGACATGATAAAAGTCCCGCGGTTCATCTGTATGATCGCGCTTACATCCGGCGTTCTGGCAAGCGGCCTTTCTCAAAGCGTTTCAGCTCATACAGAAAAAAGTGAACCCTCCTCGACTTATCATTTCCACAGCGATCCCCTTCTTTACCTTGCGCCCCCACCCACTTCCGGCAGTCCATTACAGGCGCATGATGATCAAACCTTTAACAGCACCAGACAATTAAAAGGTAGCACGCGCTGGGCATTGGCAACTCAAGATGCCGATCTTCATCTCGCTTCAGTGCTCAAAGACTATGCCTGCGCCGCAGGAATGAATCTCGATATTGCGCAATTACCGCATCTTGCCAATTTGATTAAACGCGCACTTCGCACCGAATATGACGATATTGGCAGAGCCAAAAATAACTGGAATCGCAAACGGCCTTTTGTGGATACCGATCAACCTATCTGCACGGAAAAAGATCGCGAAGGTCTGGGAAAACAAGGCTCCTATCCTTCAGGTCATACGACTATCGGTTGGAGCGTTGCGCTCATTCTGGCTGAATTGATCCCCGATCATGCGGCAAATATTTTGCAGCGTGGCCAAATTTTTGGAACCAGCCGGATTGTCTGCGGCGCGCATTGGGTCAGCGATGTGCAGGCAGGCTATATCATGGCATCGGGCGAAATTGCAGCTTTACATGGGGATGCCGATTTCCGCCGAGACATGGAATTAGCTCGGAAAGAATTAGAAAAGGCACGCGCATCAGCGCACACGCCAGACGATCTTCTATGCAAGATTGAACAAAGCGCTCGCTAAATTCAATCAGGTATTATTTCAACAAGGGGAAAGATTGCTTGCTGTAATTTTTGGATATCAAACAGGAGAAAAAATGAAAGAGCGCAGCCTCTTTCAAAGGCAATTGGATTTAGTCCGGTGGCATTCTCACGCCACAAACCAAATCATAAATAACCGCCTCTTTTCCGCCAGATAACTGCAAAATTATAGAATACCGACAGGCTGGAATATCGTCATTTTTCCTAGACGTAATATTTCTAAAACAAGCAATCATCGAACTTAATCATTGTAAACCGCTATTTGTATCATAGCAGGATCGGGAAATATTTTAAGGGGGGACGGGATGAAGAATCTTTTATCGGCTAAAACAAAATCTTTTTTGTCATTTAAACAGTCCAGATTAAATTGGGTCATTTTATATTCGTCTTTATGGGTTTCCGGCGCAATGGCACAAAACACGGTGCCGCCACAGCCCGCAACCGATGACACATCCAGTCAACAACATGCCGTCACCGATAACAGCGCCAATCATCCGGCAAAAAATGACGGGGCCATTGTGGTGACGGGGCGTTCCTATGCCGATGGGGTGACCAGACGGGCATTCGGTGGCGGTCTGATGATCAAGGAAGATTCCCCCAAATCAAAATCGACACTGACTCGCGATTATATCGAAAAGCAGACACCGGGGCTTAACCCGATGCAGTTGATCGCCCTCTTGCCAGGCGTTAACTCGTCAGATTCCGACCCGATGGGCTTGACCGGTGGACATACCTCGGTGCGCGGCATGAATGAAAGCTCAATGGGCTATATTCTGGAAGGCTTCCCGCTAAACGATGTTGGTAGCCATGCCGTCTATCCGCAGGAAATCGTCGATTCCGAAAATTTGTCGACTATTCAGGTCGCTCAAGGCTCTGCCGATCTCGACAGCCCAACCGTCAGTGCTGCCGGTGGTGTGGTCAACATGCATATGATTGATCCGGCTAAAAAGATGGGCGGTCGCGCCAATTTTACCTATGGCTCTTATAACACTTTCCGTGGTTTTGCTCGTTTTGACACGGGTGAAATCGGCAATTCCGGCACACGCGCCTATTTCTCTTTCTCCGACACCCATGAAGATTTATGGCGTGGGCCCGGCACCGAAAAGAAACTTCACGGTGAAATGAAAGTGGTCAAGGAATGGGGCAAGGATAACAAAGCCTCATTGCTTGTCATCGGGAATAACCTAGACAATATTAACATGCCCAGCGTTAATATGGCTTCTTGGCAAAAATACGGGAAAGGTATCATGGGCGGGCCCGTATCCGGCATTGCCAATACCGTTTACAGCTCGGTTTATACCGGAAATACCAAAGCCAACACGACCTATTATAAATTACATCCCAATCCCTTCACCAATATCTATGTCAGCGCGCCGGTTCATCTCAATCTCGGGCATAAAATGACGCTGACGGAAACCCCCTATTTCTTATATAGCAACGGAAATGGCGGCGGCGCTTATTGGCAGGACATGAACAAAATGTCCTATGGTTCCCAAACGATGAGCGGAACAGTCGACGGGCAGAATTATGGCCAAACGCTGCTTTATGAACCCTCAATCACCAAAACCTATCGTTCCGGTTCTACAACCAAATGGACATGGACATCAGGCATCAACCGCCTGATGGTCGGCTATTGGTTTGAATATTCCTCTCAACGCCAAACGGCACCTTATTCTTTATTGAATGACGATGGCAGCCCGCGTGACAAATGGGGGGGTGGTTCAAATGTGATTTTAGCTAATGGTGAGAAAGCCGAATATCGCGACAACTTGACCCGCACCTTTATTCATACGCCTTTTATTGGTGACACAATTTCTTTGCTCAATGACAAATTGACGATTGATGGCGGGGTTAAAATCTCGATTATCAACCGTCAGGGCAGAAATTATCTCCCTGACACCTCAACCGGCAAAAATATCAACCAAACTTACCGCGAAGTCTTACCCAGCGGCTCTATCCGTTATAAAATCAATGACGAACATCAGGTATTCTTCTCGGTCGCGACCAATTACCGCATCCCGATGAATACCTCACTATTTGATTCCGGCTCCTATGTTGCCGGAACCGGATATAGCAATCAGGCGGTGAAAGATCTCAAGCCAGAAACCTCGATATCCGAAGAATTCGGCTGGCGTTATCATGGTAAATTGATCAACACCTCGTTGACCTATTTCCATTATGACTTCCATAACCGTCTATTTTCTCAGACTGTTATCGATCCCAACAACCCAACTTCTTACTATTCCAGAAGCATTAACGGCGGTAACCAAACGACGAATGGTGTCGATTTTGAAATCGGTACGCGTGCTATCTATAATATCCGACCTTACGTCTCTGCCGAATATATCGATGCCCGTAACAGAAGTAATCTCGCCGCTTCGGCCGCCGGTGTTTCCGCTATTCTGCCAACAAAAGGCAAATTTGCGCCGCAAACGCCTCGCTATCAGGTCGGCTTCGGTCTCGACTACGACAACGGTCATATCTTCGGTAACTTCAGCCTGAAATATGTCGGATCGCAATATTCAACCTTTATGAATGACGAACAGGTGCCTTCCTATGTTCGTATGAATATCGGCGGCGGCTATCGCTTCAAAAGCTGGGGCGGTCTCAAAAGCCCAACCATCCGTTTCAATCTTTCCAACATCACCAACAAGCATTATCTAAACTATGCTTCCGGTCTCCAGACCAACGCCCAATATGCCAAGGCTCTGGATGGACAGATGGTCAAAGGTTCTGCACCAACCTACAGCATTGCGTCACCTTTCTCGGCCATGTTCTCTATCAGCAGCGGTTTCTAATCGCATAGGATATTCTCATGACGGATAATCGCGTTTTAAAGTTGTTTAAAAAACGACTGACAAAATTGGCTATAGTCGCCGCTATGCTGACCCTGCCCCAACCGCTTTATGCTTGGGGCATGGAAGGCCATGAAGCCATCGCCGCTTTGGCATGGAAATATATGACGCCGACAACCCGCAAAAAGGTCAATGCTATTCTGGCAATGGATCACGATAGATTGACCGAACCGGACTTCATGTCTCGCGCCACATGGGCAGATAAATGGCGTTCGGCTGGACATGGTGAAACCGAACCGTGGCATTTTGTTGATATCGAAATCGACAACCCCAATCTTGTCACGGCTTGTGCAGCGGCCTCCAACCGTTCCAATCCGATGAAAAATGGCGGCGCACAACCTTGCGTCGTCAGTCAGTTAGACCGCTTTGAAAGAGAACTTTCCAGTAAACAGACCTCCGATCAAGATCGGGTCTTAGCGCTGAAATATGTCCTTCATTTTGTCGGTGATCTTCATCAGCCGCTCCACGCCGCCGATCATGATGATCGGGGCGGCAACTGCGTCAAAGTCTCGATCAATAATGCAAGGTCGCTCAACCTTCACAGCTATTGGGATACCTATGTGGTCAAAGAAATTGACCCCGACCCGCAACATCTTGCTGATAGCTTGAAGAAGGAAATCTCGCCGGAAGATAAAAAATCTTGGGTTCTCGGTGATAGCAAGCAATGGGCAATGGAAAGTTTCCAACTCGGTAAACGCTATGCCTACAGCTTCAATCCCCCCGCTGGCTGCGATGCAACACGCCCCCCCATTCCGCTTTCTGCAGGCTATGACTCAGCCGCTCGAAAAGTCGCCGCTTCACAGCTCAAAAAGGCAGGGGTGCGTCTGGCTTATATCTTAAACCATCGCCTGCGCTCTATTCCGCTTTCCTATTTTCTTCAGGCACAAAAACAGGACGCCGCCGCCAATAATAACGGATAAGCCTGTTTCAATAATTTTCATCTCAATCATTTTATAGAATGGCCCGTATGTTATTCCGACTATGGGCTATTCTATAAAAGCTCGAATCCATGCGTTTATATCCTGCGTATACGTAGGAATTAGGCATTGCATACCCATTTGAATTTTCTCAAAATCTTTTCACTAACAACATTATATTTTTAGACACATCCAAAAATACACAAACAATACCAATAAAAAAGAAGAAAGAATGCAAAAAATTTATTTATTTATTTAAATATTTTTATATAATACTAAAAAAGTAATTTTGAGATTCATCATGATTTATTTTATTTTTACAATAATTATTTTACTATGTTTTGCAGGTATACTTGTTCCTTATATTAAAGGAGTAAATAGAGGCCATTTTATAGCAGCTACTATAGGTGTAGCATTTTTATATGGAACTTTTACAAGCAACAAAGAAGAACAGAAAAAAGATAGAACAATTTCAGAAAACAACACAGAATTTTCTAATAAAGTACAGGTTACACCAAATTCTAATGATAAAAAAGTAGAATCTTCACCATGGGTTTATAGTGAAGGCAAAGATGAAATGCGTGGAACCACCTCTTATTTTGCATCAATCACCAGCCTAAACAATGTATATTTCCCATTTCCTTATGATACATCATATGCTCATGTAATGATTAGAAGAAGACCTAAAGATGGATTGAATATACTATTTTCAGTAGATTCAGGGCAAATACTCTGTCATTCTTTCTCAAGGAGTTTTTTTTCAGTAAAATTTGATGATAAACCCATTCAAAAATTTAAATGTTCAAGTTCTGATTCAGGTAGATCTGATATATCTTTTATTGAATCTGCAACCTCATTTTTGAAACAAATAAAAAATTCTAAAAAAATGATTATAGAAGCGCCATTTTATGAATCTGGCAACCAACAATTTACATTTAATACAAAAGATTTAAAATTTGATTGAATAGGATTTATAACTGCCGCACAGGCAGCTTAGAAACATAAAATTTATCTATGATGCCTATGATACTGGTTCACTGCCGCGCAGGCAGCTTAGAAAATTAAAGGAAACCCATTTTCCCGCCTTGTCTTGTTCACTGCCGCACAGGCAGCTTAGAAACTTGATGGAAGTTTACGGGATTACAATACAGTCGTTCACTGCCCCACAGGCAGCCTCCAACATAAAAGCATTTAAAAACAACCACTTAACTACCAATATATTATACCCTTTAAAAAATATTATACATTTTTTCAAAGATTTAGGTTGACGAAAGCCAAAAATCCGCGCATTTGCGCTTGAGGTGGCTCGATGGCGGAGTGGTTACGCAGAGGACTGCAAATCCTTGCACGCCGGTTCGATTCCGGCTCGGGCCTCCAGATTTCTTTTTATCGGCTGAAGGCAAATGGCCTCACCCTGCCGACATCTCCTAAATTTATCCTCCTAATAGATACATCCTGCCATAATGGGACAGCTGTCAGCTATCCCCTCAACACCACCGTTCTATTTCAAAACATTCTTTTCGCTTTTCTTCCCACTATCCCGATAATTCTCATATCCTCTCTTTTCATCGCTTCGATCGCCCTCTTTTGATATAGATGCGAAACCGCTATATTACGTCTTCACAGGCTGGCGATATGGCCAAAACACAGTCCATAAGCCATCCGTCTGTTCACGACCTCCCCATTTTCACTTCAACTCTTTTCGATCAAAAGAGAACAGGGTATTTGAAAATATGACTAAGAAAACACGCGGAACCGCTTTTCTTGAAAAAGCAGGCATTGCTTTTACCGTTCATCCCTATGACTACGATCCCAAGGCATCAGCCGCTGGATTACAAGCCGCCGAAGCCCTCCAGCAACCCGCCGAGATCGTCTATAAAACTCTAATGACTGAAGTCGATGGCAAGCCGGTTTGCGTCGTGGTGCAGGTCAATCACGAAGTCTCGATGAAAAAATTGGCTGCCGCAGCAGGGGGAAAATCAGCCAATATGATTAAACCTGTCGATGCAGAACGGATGACCGGCTATCATGTTGGTGGGATTAGCCCTTTTGGTCAGAAGAAACGCGTTCCGGTCATCTTTGATGAATCTGCGTTTCAGGCTGAAAAAATCTTTATCAATGGCGGTCAGCGCGGGGTATTAGTCGCTCTTGCTCCCGAAGATGCTCGTCGCGCTGTTGATGGCAAAATCGCATCGGTCGCCAATTAACCTCGATTCTCAATGGCCATAAATAAGGAAAGAGACGAACCCTTTTCTTATTTATGGCAAATTCTTTTATTTTTGACTGATCTGCCCTTGCAGAAAAGGACAAGCCTTGCTCAAAGATGCCGCATGACTGTGATGATCGACATGGGAAAAGATCCCAAGGGACAAGTTGTCCCGATGGATCTCGAAGAATTGCTGGCAACAAGATTGTTGGTTCAGGGTAATTCCGGTTCCGGTAAGTCCCATTTATTGAGGCGGATGCTGGAAAAAAGCGCCCGTTTTGTGCAACAGATTGTCATTGATCCCGAAGGCGATTTCGTCACCCTCGCAGAACGCTTTCCTCATGTTGCAGTCGAAGCAGCGGCTTATAATGAATCCGAAATTCGGGTTTTGGCGCAAAGAATTCGTGAACATCGCGTTTCCGTGGTGCTTAATCTCGAAGGTCTTGATGTCGATAACCAGATGAAATGCGCGGCGTGGTTTCTGGCAACGCTTTTTGATGCTCCGCGCGATCATTGGTATCCAGCAATTGTCGTTGTGGATGAAGCCCAGATATTCGCTCCCGCCCAAGCAGGAGAAGTCTCGGACGAAGCACGCCGTCTATCTCTCGCGGCTATGACAAATCTGATGTGCCGTGGCCGGAAAAGAGGCCTTGCCGGTGTCATTGCAACCCAACGTCTTGCCAAATTAGCCAAGAATGTTGCCGCCGAAGCCTCAAATTTTCTCATGGGGCGTACTTTTCTTGACATCGATATGGCGCGGGCAGCCGATTTGCTCGGCATGGATAGAAGACAAGCCGAAAGCATCCGCGATCTTGAAAGGGGCCATTTTCTCGCCCTAGGGCCTGCTTTATGCCGCCGCCCTATTGCGGTCAAAATTGGGGAAGTCGAGACTAAGAGCCGGACAGGCGGATTTAAACTGATGCCGCTCCCCGACAGCAAAAATAGCAATCCCGAAGATTTGCTCTTCTCTGAACCAGAAGAACCGGCTTTACCTTTGGCCTCGCCGGAACCACCTCCACCGCCGTCATCCAGTCAATTGATGGAATTGCTACAAAAGGAAAAGGAAGAAGAGGCGAAAATAGCCGAGGCAGAAGCCGCCGAAAATCCGGTCGATAATAGCCAGAAAGAAGCGCTCATTGATGCCCTACTTTCCAGCATCGTCGAAGAAGAAGAAAATGCTTACCGTCAAGCCAATCTGCTCTATCCCGAATTTACAATCGGTTGTCGGATGCATGGCCTATCCACTCCGCCTTTGGATTTAACCGCCTTCACCAAAAGGCTGACTATCGCCAAGGCAGGGCTTAGCAATGACGACTTACAGGATGAATTGTGGCAACCAGCGCTTAAGGCAGCCAGTATCCTAGAAGACGATATACAAGCGGTGTTCTTGTTCTTGGCAAAAACCGCCAAAGAAAATGCCCCCTGCCCTGATGATGAAATGATTGCCCGTATTTATGGCACGCGCTCGGCTGGGCGTGCCAGACGGCTGATCGGCTATATGGAAAATCAAGGCATTATCGCTATCAGAACCGATTTTGGCGGACGGCGCAGCATTACTCTTCCGGCTTTAGGCTGGACGACCAGCACAGCCGCCTAACATCAATCACAAGGGCAGATGGCTTTATCTCAACTCTGCCCTTTTACATAAACAACAAGCTGTTTTTTCAGATACAGACGACCAACGCTCTTTCGTCCGCTTTCGCAAAAAAAGCCTTTTACCCTATCGCCTTCATCCAGACGCAAATTTGCATCATGCCTTCCGACATCCTAGCTTGTTTCACGTGAAACAACAGGATCAACAATATTCAATAAAAAAGGCGCCCTCTTCTTAAAGAGAGCACCCTTCAAACCCATTATCCACCATCAATTTTCGCGAAAATATTCCAGAAGCTCTTCCTTAAAATCAGGCATCTTACTGGAAACCATTTCTTTCAACTGGTCGTGTTTAATATCGCTGTGGACAAGACGGTTATGCGATATATCGTAAAGGACGCGTCCGGACTCACCTTTAAAAACCACAGGAATTTCGGCAATCACAGCACCACTATCTTCATAAAGAAAGATATGATCAAGGGCATTAGCGGGTTTAACTGATAGCTGATCTGGGTCATCGACCATATAATTCATATGATCCATAATCTCAGCGGCCATGCGGTGCCTTATTCCGGCAGACACTTCCAGTTTTTTATGGGACATAACAAGCACCTTTACTCTTTCCGCCCTTTGCCCTCATTTTACTCGACAAAAGGCGTCTTTATGAAAGGTAATACGTTAATTCAGGCCTTTTTGTTCCCCAAAAACCCAATCCCGATAAAAGTGATCGCCGTCAATGCCGTTTCAAAAGCCGACATAAATTCCTGCCTTGCCCGATATTTTCACCCGCTTTTACTTACCGCTAGGCTTTCCTTTTTTTCTTTCCTGTCGCAAATGCTCCCAAAAAGCTAACCTCTCCGTGATATGCTTTTCATAACCCCGTATATTCGGTTGATAGAGGGTCACAGGCGGCAAATTCTCCGGCCAGTAATTATCCCCTGAAAAAGCATCGGGCATATCATGGTCATAGTGATACCCCTCACCATAACCCTGCTGTTTCATCATCTCGGTTGGTGCATTAAGGATATTGGGTGGTGGCAAGACAGAGCCGCTTTCGCGCGCCAAAGCCATTGCCTGATTATAGGCCTTATAGATCGCATTGGATTTGGGTGCGGTCGCGACATAGACACAGGCTTGAGCAATCGCCAGCTCGCCTTCTGGCGAGCCTAAAAGCTGATAAGTCTCTTTAGCCGCAATACACTGCTCCATAGCCCTAGGATCAGCCAAGCCCACTTCTTCATTGGCCATACGGGTCAAACGGCGCAGCAGGTAAAGCGGGTCTTCACCAGCAACCAGCATCCGCGACAAATAATAAAGCGCGGCCTGCGGATCAGACCCCCTTACTGATTTATGTAGCGCCGATATCAAATTATAATGGCCATCCCGATCTTTGTCATAGATCGCCATCCTTTTTTGAAGGATTTGCGCCAATTCTGGCACGGATAAAGATTTTGTCAGATTCATTGCCAACAGGATTTCTGCCTGATTTAGCAAAAACCGACCATCACCATCAGCCGAAGCGATTAAGGCTTTTCGGGCATCTTCATCCACAGGCAAAAGCTGACCAGAAACCGTCTCGGCTCTTTCTAGCAACAAGCCCAAGGCCTCTTCATCCAGACGGTTCAGCGTTACCACTTGGGCGCGGGACAACAAAGCCGCATTCAAAGCGAAAGACGGATTTTCAGTTGTCGCCCCTACCAAGACAAAAGTGCCATTCTCGATATAGGGTAAAAAGCTATCCTGTTGCCCTTTATTGAAACGATGGATTTCATCAATAAAAAGAAGAGTCTGACGCCCCTGCTGTCGATGATGCTCCGCTTTTAAAAAAATCTTTTTGAGATCGGCAACACCTGAAAAAATGGCCGATACCATTTCAAACCGTATCCCGACCGATTCAGCCAAAAGCTGGGCAATACTCGTTTTTCCCGTTCCGGGCGGGCCCCATAAAATCAGAGAGGATAACCGACCAGCCGCCACCATTCGACCAATAATGCCGTTTTCTCCAGTGACATGCGCCTGCCCGATCACATCAGATAGATGCTTGGGGCGCAAAATATCCGCTAAAGGCCGATTTTCAGGCAAAGGCTGTTTTTCATTTTCGGTAAAAACAAGCGGCTCTACAGAATTGAATAAATCATCCATCTACCAATCATACAGGGTAAACGCCCTTTTTGGCTATCGTTAGCACGGGGTTTTTTACAATAAAATCTCTTCCAGAATCGCTCGAGTTATACTCACGACTTCGCTAGCCAATTTCACTCTGAATAGCCGTCCCGAACCGTGCCCACCTCCAACCCACATAAACAAAAAAAGGCAACGCTCGAATAGAGGCGCTGCCCTTGTTTCACGTGAAACAGAATGGAGCAAACATCGCATAACGCCAAGTCTGCCCCTTTAAATCTAAGCTAATTTAAGCCAAAAATTTCTTAGTTTCTTCTGCCAAATGTGGATTCCACATAGATCCCGTGGCGGTCATCACAGCATTCGCACCCGCCTCGATATAAGCCTTATAATGTTCAGGCTTATTCACGCCTCCAACACCCACAATAGCATAATCGAGTGATTTTTCTTCACGAAAAGCTGCCAAACGCTGCACCATTTCCAGTCCAGCCCAACGGATAGCATCACCGCAAACCCCACCTTCAGGACGGCTCGGGGATAAAGCAGCTTGCCCTTTTTCATCGAGAGGCCGCGCACTCAAAGTATTAATCGTGCTAAACCCACTTACTAGATGGCCAACGCGCGAGACGAGATCGGCTAGCTTGGCATTATCTTTGAAATAAGCGGTCTTAATCAACAAAGGCCGATCCGGCACAGCTGCTTTGATAGCTTCTACAATCTTTTGAACCAAAGACGCATCAAAGCAAAGCAAGCTATTCACACCTTCATTGGGACAGCTCAAATTCGCTTCCAAAACAGGTGCGCCGGTTTCCGCAACCATACGGGCAGCCAAGGCATAATCTTCTTCAATCTTGCCCTTGCCGCGCGTGCCTTGGAAACTGCCGATCATGACCTGATGATCCGAAGCTGCTTTAACCGCTTCGGCCATATCCGGCTGCCAGATATCAGGGTTAAAGGAAGGCACTCCAAAAGAATTGGTAATCGATAAAGGCTGATTATAACGGGTATCCGCTAAAACCGCTTCACAATCGGCACTCAAGACACCTTCGGGATGAATGGCTAGAACATTCGGCAAAGGATGGCTTTTATGCTCCTGCGTTCTAACCGTCTTGTAAACGCATAGATCAAAACCCGCATGAAAAGCCGCCTTGATATAGCGACTGTTCAACAAAGGGCCTGCCGGAATACCAAAGGGCAGATCAACCGAACATCCAAGAAAAGAAACCGGCTTTTTCACCGAAACCGCAAAAGAAGGAGCGGGCTTTTCGACAATATCTGCGAAATAGCCGAAAGGGCCTTCCTTATAGTTATCTTCATAACTCAATTCAGGATTGTAATATGGAATTTCGGTTTTCATGCTCTGGCCTCCCAAATGATTCCCGAGAGGAATACAGAAATATCCTTTCATCAGGAAACAAGTTTTTTAAGATAATCGCCCGATATAACCGGATTTAAGATTTTTCGGGTAATATTTATATCGTCATTTTTCTATCGCAGCAGAAGAGGCAGCTGAAAAAAATCGACGAATAGAAAACCGCATATCCTGCCTTATTGATCAAACGTATAGCTAAAAATCAAACCAAGCTATTGTCTAATATCGCCCTCTTTTTTGATATAAAAACCGCCTCTTTCATGAATACAGAAAAGGGGAGCCAAAGCCCCCCTTCCCCGTAGAATAAATTAAACTCTTTGAATCTATCAGGCGGCTTTAGCAGCCAAGATTTCCTGCAAATCCTCTTCGGCAGAATTACCGATTGGTTTAATATCGAAATTATCGACCAGAATTTTCAGCATATTCGGCGTGATAAAGGCCGGAAGCGTCGGGCCCAAGCGGATACCCTTCACACCCAAATGCAATAGAGCCAACAACACACAAACAGCTTTCTGCTCATACCAAGACAGAACAAGCGATAAAGGCAGACTATTCACATCGGTATCAAAAGCCTCGGCCAAAGCCAAAGCGACCCGAATAGCGGAATAGCTGTCATTGCACTGCCCCATATCGAGCAAGCGCGGCAGATCGCCAATTTTACCAAGATCCAAATCAGTGACACGGAATTTACCGCAACCCAATGTCAAAATGACCCAGTCTTTGGGAGCCTTCTCGGCAATATCGGTAAAGTAATGTCGACCGCTTTTGATACCATCACAGCCACCGACCAACATGAAATGCTTAATATCACCTTTCTTGATCGCCGAAACAACCGCATCGGCAGAATCAAGAACTGTATGATGACCAAAACCAGCGATATGGGAACGGCTTTCCTGATCTTCGGTAAAGCCTTCACTCTCAAGCGCGGCTTCAATTACCTTTGAAAAGTCACGATCAGGCAAATGGGTCAAGCCCGGCCAACCGACCAGATCACGGGTAAAGACGCGACCGGCATATTCTTTTCTCGGCTCCATCAGACAGTTGGTTGTCATGACGATCGGGCCTGGGAAATTGATAAATTCCTGACGCTGAAGCATCCATGCACCGCCATAATGGCCAGCAAGATGCGGATATTTATTCAATTCGGGATAACCATGGGCGGGCAACATTTCGCCATGGGTATAGACCTTGATGCCGGTATCTTTGGTCTGCTCCAAAAGCTCTTTCATATCAAGGAGGTCATGCCCCGATACCAAAATCGCTTTTCCTTTTGACGGGCCCATTTTAACATTAGTTGGAACCGGATGGCCAAAGGAGGAAGTATTAGCCTTATCGAGCAGAGCCAGCGTCTTATAAGAGGCTTCACCACAACGCATCACAACAGCTAACAAAGCTTGGATGTCAAGGCTGTGATCGGTCAGAGCGGCCATGCCTTCCAACAGGAAGTTATCGACATCGGGATCACGATAATCCAAAACCGCTGCGTGATGCGCATAGGCGGCCATGCCTTTCATGCCATAGGTCAGAAGTTCCTGAAGACCAGTGACGTCGATACCAAGCGTTTTCTGACGGCTCGCAATGCCATAGGACTCCCCCTGCTTGACCAGCGTTTCACGATCACGTGAAAAATCAAGCGTTGCAGCCAGAGGAAGCTCGACATCTTCAGGTAGTTTGGCTTTCAGCGCATCGCGGAAGTCAACCAGATGATAAAGGGCTTTGGTCAAAACATCGGCGTCGAAATTGACATTCGTCACTGTCGAGAACAAGGCCTGAATGACCAGTGAAGCGGCTTCTTTTCGCTCTGCCTCACAGCTATCCGGCAATTTCTTGGCGACATAAGAAAGACCTGCCGATGCAAAAATCATCAGATCCTGAATAGCCGCGACTTCAGGGGTTTTGGTGCAAACACCCCGAATAACGCAGCCGGTGCCGCTGTGTGTCTGTTCACACTGAAAACATAGCATGACATTAACCTCTTCGTAACCTACCCATCAATGCAGAAAAGATTCTGAGGTCAGGAAAACGGATCTTCAGCCTTCTTCAGAGCGGAATTTCCAACCGGCTTCGGTAAAGTGTTTGGCCTTATCCAAGGTCATATTTTCCAATTGCTTGACAATAACCGGACGGGTTTTCAGCCAAAAGCTGTGCATTGGGCAAGGATGCTCATTGGAACATCCCGGCAAACCCAAAAAGCAACCACAGCCCCAATCTTTCCCATCAATCGCCTTCACGATTTCCAAAAGAGAAATCGTCTCCGGCGGACGGTTCAAACGCAGGCCACCATTTTGACCTCGCTTGGCTGTAATCAGTCCGGCTTCTTGCAAGCGACCTAAAATCTTCGTCAGATAAGGGCGTGGAATATTCGCTTTTTCGGCAATGTCGCGCGCCATGGTGAGCTTTTCACTCTCTGCATGAATAGCAGACAGCGCAAGAACAGCATAACCGGTTGATTGCGAAATTGAGAGCATAAAACGCTGATTCCTTATCGACGAAAAGACTTTTACCACAAAGTTTACAAAAAGGTAAAGTTTAAATTTTACCTAAAGGTCATATTTAAAAAGAAGAGGCCTTCTTCATCACTTTCTTTCACTCAAGAAGAATGAAAAATACAAAAAAAGGCAATATCAAAAAATATATTACTCAATATGATAATAAAATCAAAACCCCCTATTGAAAACGACTGTAATTAATCTCGTCAAAAACCATCGACTTCAGCAAAGCCAGCAAGGCCGCCGACCGACGCGGCAAAGCAACCTCCCCTAAATGCGTCACCTGAGTGATCAGACGCAAACTATTGGTTAGGAAAATGTCATCTGCCTCTAACAGCTCTTCATAGCCAATAGAGCGCTCTTCAACCGGAATATCACGGGATTTTGCCAAACGCAGAATATTGGCACGCATAATACCTGCCAAAATACCATCACTGACTGGCGGAGTAATCAAACACCCGTCACGGATCATAAAAAGATTGGCCGTGCTACTACAGGCAACATGTCCTGCGGTATTTAAAAACAGCGCATCATCAAAAGACTTCTGACGCGCTTCTGTCACCGCCATAATCGCATCAAGATAATTCAGCGTTTTAATCCGCGCCGTAAAAGAGCTTTCATTCCGCCGAAGTGGCGTCAAGACAAGCCGTATCTCAGGACAAAATATTGTCGCTGCTATCGGGGAAGCTGAAACAATAACATTAGGCTTGGCTTCGGGACTAAAAGCCATTCCCCTTGGGCCCACGCCTCCCGTCACGGTGATCCTTATTACGCCCAAAGGCAGGTCTTTCGCTGCCTCCTCCATCATTTCGCTTAAAAAAGAGGAAGCGACCGGCAAGGACAACGCCGCACAGCTTTTTGTCAATTTTTCAAGATGCGCTTCCCGATAGGCAACTTTATCAGCGATAACCAAGGCGGTATCGAAAACACCATATCCCAGTAATAACCCTTTATCATTCAGGTTAAATTCTGCGCCAGCATTATTGGCTAATACACCGTTCAGCCATATCGGCATAGAAGGCTTCCTCCAAATCAAAAAAGCGCGACAAAAGCGCGTCGCCATATTCGGTCAAAACCGATTCAGGATGAAACTGGATACCATAGGTAGGATGACTTTTATGCGATAAAGCCATGATCTCGCCTTCCGGTGACAGCGCATCAACCGTCAAATGCTGTTCCATCTCTTCGGTTTTCTGGATAATCAGCGAATTATAGCGTGCCGCCTTAAAAGGATTAGGAATATCTTTAAATAGTCTTTTCCCGACATGGCTGATTTCCACGGCACGCCCATGAAGCGGATAGCTGGCACGAGCAATAACACCACCAAAAGCAACACCAATGGCTTGATGTCCAAGGCAGACCCCTAAAATAGGTATCTTGCCAGAAAATTGCCGTAAAACATCCAAAGAGATACCGGCTTCTTCCGGTGAGCAAGGCCCCGGAGAAAGGATAATCGCTTTGGGCGACATCACCTCGATCTCTTCAAGGGTGATTTTATCATGGCGAAACAAGCTGACTTTACGGCCAAGCCTTTCGCAATAGCGCGCCAGATTAACGACAAAAGAGTCGTAATTATCAATCATCAAAAGCATCAGACATTCCTCACCATCAAGCCATTTCAGAAACCGATGTGCCAAAACTTTCAAAGATTTTTGCTGCCTTGGTCAGGGTCTCGACATATTCCGCTTCGGGATCGGAAAGCAGGGTAATCCCGCCGCCGACCTGAAAAACCGCTTTGTTTTCACTCAGGGTGACGGTTCTAATCGCAATGTTGAAATCGAGATTACCGCCAAAATCAATATACCCAATCGACCCGCAATAAACGCCGCGTGCCAATTGTTCGATTTCTGCAATAATTTCCATCGCCCGAATTTTGGGCGCACCTGTAATCGACCCACCGGGGAAGCAGGCTTTCAAAAGATCAACGGAAGAATTTTCAGGCCGTAATTTTCCGGTAACCACGGACACCAAATGATGCACACCAGCATAGCTTTCTAGGCGGCATAAATCGGTTACTTCGACAGAATCCGCTGTTGACACATGTGACAAATCATTCCGCAACAGATCGACAATCATGATATTTTCAGCGCGGTCTTTTTCGGAATGAAGCAATTCTTCAGCGGCGGCTCTATCTTTCTCAAGATCCGGTGACCGGCGGGCAGTCCCCTTAATCGGACGCGTCTCAATCTGATTATCCTGCAACAGAACAAAACGTTCCGGCGAAGCCGATGCAATAACCTGATCGCCAAAAGCAAGATACGCCCCAAAGGTTGCAGGATTGATGCGACGTAACTGGCGATAAAAAGGCCAAGGCTGAAAATCATCCGGCAATTCAGCTGAAAAACTCTGGGCGATATTCGCCTGATAAATATCGCCTTTTCGAATATATTCCCGAACTGTTTCGATCGCCTGACAATAATGTTCTTTCGTAAAATTCGATTGCCAATTTAATGAAAGCCTGTTGGGCTTTTCATCCAAAGATGCCTGTTTAGAAGGCATCGAAAGCCAGTCAGAAAATTGTGCCAAACGGGCTTTTGCTCGGCTTTCTTTTTTGTCAGGTTGGGTTTCAGGATAACCGGAAGAGCAAAGGTAACTTTCCCCCGTCATATGGTCAAAAGCCAGAACCACATCGTAAAAACAAAAATTGATATCGGCGGCTTTGTCTTCTGTTTCAGGATAGCCATTGATGACTTCAAGGCAGCGGCCATAATCATAACCGACATAACCAATACATCCGCCTTGAAAAGGAAAGCGCCGTTCAATTTTTTCATCAAAAGCGAATTGCGCCAAATGCCGTTGCAAAATTTCTAAAGGATCACCTTTTTCGGGAACTGAATTCCAATAGGCTTGGTCACCACAAACCGTCAGTCTCGCAAAAGGATCAACTGCGATATAAGAATATCGCCCCAATTTATCCTGATGCATCGCACTATCAAGAAAAGCAAAATACGGTCGGGAAGAAAGGATATTCGCGGCGACCAACGGGTCTTTAAGATCAATTTTTTGTAGCCACATTGCTTTACCGATCTGAAATTTATCAGGATTGCTGATAGTCGGGCGGAAGACTTCCATCCGGCAACGAAGAATAGCCTGATTATATTATCCCTTATGCGGCAATACGCTACCTAAAATCCTGACAAGAATGAAGAAAAGAAGCGGCTTTGGATATAATTTCCGATAATCAGAACAAAGACTTAAATTTGAAAACAATAATATCAAAAAAGAGATAGTAACAATATTTCAAAATGAGGTAAATTGACCATCAAACACAGGCGATCGCTTGCCAGAATACTCTTGTCGCAGAATATCAGGCAGTATTTTCAAAGAAAGTTTTCTTGTCGCTATTCATCTCACAAAAAAACGACCCTGCGCATGATCAGGTTAAAGATTATAAAGAAAAGCAATATCTTTTGGAAATCATAGTAAAAACACAAATATGAAACGAAGATAGTCTATAAAAATAAAAATCTATTCAAAAAGTAACATTTTTGCCTTGGAAACAAATATTGTATTATAAATAATGTCATTAACAACTCATAAATTTTAATAAAAACGTATATTTGCTACAATAAAATAGAAAAATAAAATAAATAAAAATTTAACAACAAAATAATAATAAAAAAATAAACATAAATTACAAAACATAACATTAAAAATATTTAATGTAATACTCCAATAAAAAACGTTATATTATTCATCAATAAAGAGGCGTTTGGAAATGTTAACTATAAAAAACATACCTATCACCAAAATAATCCCTATTTTGGTAGCGCTCGTTCCTTTGATTATAAAATCATCACCGACTTTCTGGTCAGCTCAATTTCTAATACAAATCGCTCTTATTTGGCTACAACTCGGCATTATACTTAACTTCAATCCGCGCATGAAAGACTCCCTTTTCAGAAATCGCCCTTTGTTGAGCTTCTTTGTCAGCGCCACCGTCATAACTACCTTCATGCAGTCACTTAGGTATATGATATTGAAATTCCTCTAATATAAGAGTAATAATCCATAATTCCTAATATATTTAGATCTAAAAAATAGAAATAAATTATTATAGAAACGAATAATTATAAAAATAATTGTACCGAATATGCCATCTGTAATAATTTTTGTTTATACGATGAATGCTATTTTCATATTTTATAAATAAATTTCTTATTATAAATTTTTTCCAGCTACCATTACTATATTTTCTATATTATTCGTCTTGAGGCCTAGACTAAATTTCAAACATCCAGTCTTAGATTTTACGATAGCTTTTCCGTCCTGATGAGGATCACCGCTCTAGGACGCTTTATCGGCCAGTAACAGGCAAGGCCTTGTCCTTCTCTCTATTAAGCGAAAAGGTGGTGTCAGACTCTAAAAATTTTTAAAATGCGCAGACCCAGCACAGAAAGCGGGTCAGGGTAAAACGTTATTTTCTGGGATCGCCCATATAAGGTTGATCACTTTCATCGCCATTATCGGAATCGGTGCGACTCAAAACTTCACCACTCTGACCATCAACATCGACCCAAATAACCGTATTATTGCGGATAAATTTCAGACGATAAATGGTATTATCATGCAATTCGGGGCCCAGATAGCGGCACCCACCCATACGAGGCAGGATCTTCTCTTCAATTTGATGCAAAGACAATATCTGGCCGTTACGGATAGCTGCCAGTGCGACATCCCGATCTCTTCTTTGCTGCGCTGTAGCCGGAGATAAAATCACACCACCGGAAAGAACAGCCCACAGGCAAAAAACTGCGGCAGATTTCATTTTAAGCATTCTTCTTCAATAAAGGAGCGGTTTTGAATAAGGAATGAATAATTGCCCGATCAATTCCCCCTATCGAATAGCGGTAAATGTTTAACACTTTCTATCTATCTTTAAATAAGACAAAGAAAATATCCGTTAAAACAAGCCTTCATCAAAGGATGACGGCAAGCTTTTTTCCCTTTATAGAAACAGGCTATGGCTCCACCTTTACTCTCTTTTGAAAATCTCGGTGTTAATCAAGGCACCGGATATCTTTTCCGTCATCTTGATATCAATATCCAGCCCCGCGACCGTCTGGCACTGATCGGTCGGAACGGAGCCGGTAAATCAACCCTGTTGAGATTACTCGCAGGGACAATCGAACCGGATGAAGGGCGACGCAGCATCCAGCCAGGACTGAAACTAGTCTTACTGGAACAGGCACCTTCTTTTGAAGGTTTCGAGACTTTGGCCGACTATGCTCTATCAGGCGATAACGCCCCTCCCCGCTATCAGGTTGAAGCTATCGCCGATCAATTAGGCGTTGATCTTTCTCGCAATGCCCAATCTGCCTCCGGCGGGGAACAAAGACGGGCAGCTATTGCTCGCGCATTGGCAATGGAACCCGATCTTTTGTTAATGGATGAACCGACCAACCATCTGGATTTGGCCGCAATCGAATTTTTGGAAGGCTGGCTCAACCGTTTCAAAGGTGCCTTTGTCGTTATCAGCCATGACCGAGCCTTTTTAACCCGCCTTACCCGCCAATGTCTCTGGCTTGATCGCGGCGATATCCGGCGGGCAGAAATCGGCTTCGGCGGTTTTGACGCATGGATGGAAAAAATTCAGGCCGAAGAATTGCGTGCCGCTGAAAAGCTGGATGCCAAACTCAAGATAGAAGAACATTGGCTCTTACGCGGTGTCACGGCACGGCGCAAACGCAACCAAGGACGATTGACCAAGCTCTTTGAAATGCGGGCAGAGCGCAAAAATATGACCGGCATGGAAGGCACGGCCAAATTAGCGCTCGATACTAATGATGTCCGAACGAAGGTTGTCATTGATGCCAAAAATATCAGCAAGCGCTTCGGTGATCGTGAAGTCATCAAAGATTTCTCGCTGCGAATCCGTCGCGGCGACCGTATCGGCATTGTCGGTGCCAACGGAGCAGGCAAAACAACACTGTTAAAAATCCTGATGGGTGACCTCGACCCCGATCAAGGTATCGTCAAACGTGCTGATACATTAGAAGCCGTTGTTATCGACCAGCAACGAGCGTCTATCTCTCCCGAAAAAACATTGCGAGATGTTATCGCGCATGGCGGAGAATGGATCGAAATAGGCGATCAAAAAAAACATGTCGTCGGTTATCTGAAAGATTTTCTTTTTGATCCATCTATCTTGGATGCCAAGGTATCTACCCTTTCCGGTGGTGAGAAATCACGCCTGTTGATGGCACGTGAATTTGCACGACGCTCCAACTTGCTTATTCTCGATGAACCGACCAACGATCTCGATCTTGAAACGATTGACTTACTGCAAGAAGTCATCAGCAATTACAGCGGCACCGTGCTTCTGGTCAGCCATGATCGTGACTTTCTCGATAATGTCGCCACGATGACTCTCGGGATGGACGGCTCTGGGGTAATTGATATCGTTGCCGGTGGTTATAGCGACTGGCAAAAGCAACGCGCCGAACGGCTTGCCGCAACCAGAAAACCGGCGAACACAGCTGAGGAAAAAACAGCCTCCAGCAAAACGATACCGCAACCCAAATCTGGCAAGGTCAAATTAAGCTATAAAGACCAGAGAGCCTATGACCTGCTTCCCCAAGAAATCGAAAAAATGGAAGCGACCATCCAAAAGCATGAAAGCGATCTAGCTGATCCGACTTTATACAGCCGCGATCCGGCTAAATTTTCGGAATTAAGCGACAAAATCGCCGCTTTAAAAGCTGAAAAAGAAGAAGCCGAGATGCACTGGCTCGAGTTAGCCGAACAACTGGAAGGCTAATATCTCAATTGCTATCGGGATGACTCCACCCCTAATATTTAGATATTATTGGATAGGTCAGCCCGATAGATAATCCATTTCAATATTTCTGACTTTAAAACTTAATTTAAATAATCAATGATCTCTTTTTTATCTACAATGAATATTTAACGATCATTCATTTTTCTTATAGATGGATAAGCAAGATAATTTAACCTTCGAGTTTCAAATCTCGCTACGGCAATATTATCTATAATCTGGCCACAACAAAATGATAAAGCTGCCAGCGTTATAAAGCCGGTCGCCAGTACAGCCGTAGGCAGACGTAAGACACAGCCTGTTCTCAAGAATTCCATAATAACAGGGATCCCAAGAAAAATTCCTGAAAGACAAAAAAAAGTTCCGAGAATACCGAAAAAAAACAAAGGCCTTTCTTTGCGTAGAAGTGTAAAAATAACATTAAGTATCCGTAATCCATCTCGGTATGTATTAAGTTTTGATAATGACCCTTCTGGTCTCTCAACATACGCAGTTTCTATATCACCTATAGGCATTAAAAGCGTTAGGGCATGAACTGTAAACTCGGTTTCAATTTCAAAACCTGATGATAAGGCTGGAAAAGATTTCACAAATCTTCTAGAAAATACACGATATCCAGAAAATATATCTTTAGACCCTCGTCCAAACATATAGCGGACAAGGGACGTGAATATCTTGTTTCCTAAGACATGGCCGCTCCGGTAGGCGTCCTGCCTGTCAGTCACTCGCAGCCCAGTCACCATATCGAGATTTTGTTCTATAGCTATATTCAACATCTGAGGAGAGGCAGATGCATCGTAAGTTGCATCTCCATCTACAAGTACATAAAGATCTGCCTCAATATCCGCAAACATGCGACGGATAACACATCCTTTTCCTTGACTCGATTCATTATAGACCTCAGCTCCAGCCTCATATGCCAATTCTGCAGTTCTGTCGGTTGAATTATTGTCATAAACATAGATAGTCGCTTCAGGCAGATGATCGAGAAAGTCACAAATCACCTTTTTAATCGTGACTTCCTCATTGTAGCAGGGAATCAACACAGCTACGCGTAAGCCATAGAATGCTCGAGGTATGCAAAACGACATATCATTTTTACTAAGTATCTCGTTCATATAATGTGCCGAAACCTTGATAAGTAATAATTAGGGATTCCATCTGTTATTAACTCTAAGGCAGGCCCATGCTGACTAAGATTGTAGATGATAAGAATAGCATTCGAAAAAATGATACCGATAACAACAAGTGTTATGCATAGTGTTTTAAGCCACTTTTTATTAAACTCACCTACAGACACACAGGAGATGCCCATAAATCCTAGGAACATAATGAGAGGATAAAATTCTGCCCGATATCGATAATTCATACTAATAGCCATCAACATAAGAACTGCAGGAACAGCCAGCCCTAAGATAATCGAGCAAGAAAATATTCTTATATCCGTAGATCGACATTTGGCAGAACGATTTAATAAAGAATAAATAAAAATAGCCCCAAAGAGAAGAAATACACCATCTGTAAGAAAAAAACTACTTGGAGGTAATTCAACTGCATCAAGAAGATGTGTAAATAGATTTTGAAAAATCAAGTGATTTCCGTTGCGCACTGCCCATAATGGAAAAAAGAAATAGATCAGGCCGAAAGGGATTCGCTGGATATTAAATAGCCCATAACGCGCAGTTCTTGCTATTCGATCGGGATACTCTGCATTATATAAATAAAGGTTATAATTAGCGAAAGTAAAAGGATTACCCCATCTTTCAAAATTAATACCAGCCGTAAGCAAAATTCCAACAATTAGAATAGCAGCTGCGATAACATACTGGTATTTTTGCTGGTGGACTGTCTCTTTAGAAGATTTTGAAATATTATTAAGATGGCGCCAAAGAACAACAATTCCTAAGAGGCACTCAGCTCCATAGGTTCCAATTCCCATAGACACACGTGTCAAAAGGGCTCCTACAGATGCTACTGACATCCAAATAAGAGCCTTCGGAATCTGTTTTGCATCCAAACATGCACGTAGTGACCAATGCACAAACATCATACCAAAGACCAATGCCCATAAACATACTTCTTGATAAAGAGAAGGACGAAGAAAGCATATCTGAACGCCGCTAAACGCTATTGCAAACAACAGACTTTTTCTTACCCATGAAGAAGCTGGGGTGGTATTGGCTGTAACATATTTAAGGCTTTTCAAATTTATTAAAAACATAAATATAGCCGCAATGACACAGGAAAGACGCGTCACATCGATATGCAAACCATTCGGTAGAAAAATTACTGGAAGACGCAAAAGCGCAGGAAATATCCCCCAATACGCATAAACATGCCCATCCCGAAGAAAACCTTCCTTCCCAACGATGTCGGGATCGACATCGAATTTACCGTGAAGAAGGTGATCAATCATACTATTGAATGTAAGCGTTAATCCACTGTCTTTTATTCGTATGGGAAGATGGCACCAAAAAAGCACATCTCCTGCATATATTAATATACAACATACAATGAATATAAAACTTATTTTATATAATCTTTTGTTTTCCATAGATACCCCACTGTTAATGAGCGGGATCTACAACATCACCTTATATTCAGACAAGCATACCATTACATATTTTATTTATATAATTTAATAAATTCATCTATATAAAATATAATACTTAAGAGTATTAAAAAATATTATAATTAAATGGCTTTTTTGCATTATTCAAAGTATATTTTCCAAATATATAATCGTGAGTATTCTTCCGCTGGCAGGACCTCTGCTATTAACTTTTCCAGTTATTATACCGATTAAAGAGTTACTGTTTTTCTTCAAAAATTAGCTTACGCCATCATCATTTCCCGCTATTCTTCCTTCCCCATATTTTCAGGAGATTATCATGTTTACCGGCTGGACAGGTCTAGCTATCGCGGTCTTTTTCGAAGTAGCCGCTACCACCGCCTTGCGACTGGCAAACGGCATCGATAAACCGCTATGGCTGATTACCGCCTGCATCGGCTATTTTATCTGTTTTACGATTATATCCTTCGTATTCAAAACGCTCCCCCTAGGTATCGTCTATGCCGTATGGGCGGGTGGCGGCTTGGCGATCATGACTATCGTCAGCCAATGGATTTTCAACGAAACGCTTGATCTTCGACAGATAGGCTGTATCGCCTTGATTTTGATCGGTGTTATCGGCCTTAATCTGATTTCACCTGCCTAGCGGGATCATGTGCCAAGCCGCAATTTATGCTTTCTTGGCGGATAGCGGGAAAAAAATATGACCGGACAATTATGGACAGCACTCATTCTGGCAGGGCAACGCCCCGGCATTGACCCGCTCGCCGCTCAGTTTCAACAGGAATGGAAAGCGCTAACACCGATTGCTGGCGAAGCCATGCTGTCACGGGTAGCAAAAACATTGCTAGCCCTGTCGCCCGATAAAAATACAAAAACGCCTGCAATTAGTCAGATTGTTGTAATGGCACAGGAGCCCGAAGCCCTGTTAACAGGTGATTGTGCATGGATGGCCGAAGATGCGCGGATCACAACGGCTTTATCGGGAAGCGGCATTGCCAACAGCATTATCAGCCTGATCGACCAGAAAAAAATCACCTATCCGCTTTTGGTAACGACAGCCGACCACCCTTTGCTGACAAAAGAGATGGTCACGGAATTTCTGTCCCAAGCACAGAATAGCGATTTAAGCGTTGGGGTTGTGTCTCGGAGCAATCTTCTCAAAAGCTATCCTGAAAATCGCCGGACATGGCTCTGTTTTTCGGATGATGCCTATAGCGGAGCCAATCTTTTCGCTATGGCCAATGACAAGGTAAAATCCGCCCTACAGCAATGGTCAGAAATAGAACAAAACCGTAAAAAAGCATGGCGGCTCATTCGCCATTTTGGCCTTTGCCTTGCGATCCGCGCCATCACGCGCAGTATCAGCTTTAAAAAAGCCCTCAATCAGGTTGGTAACAAGCTCGGTCTTACGATCAATCCAGTGGTTTTATCCGAACCGGAAGCTGGCATTGATGTTGATAAACTCTCGGATTATCAGCTTGCCGAAAAAATCCTAAAAAATCGACAATAACATAAACAAAAAACAGCCCGCTAAAAAACGGGCTGTTTTTCTAAAATGCGATCTTAAAGAATCCTAGACCCAAGGACGATCACTGGCCAACACGTCTTCATATTGGCTAATTTTGTCCTGATCTTTCAAAGTCAGACCGATTTCATCCAAACCTTCCAACAGGCAACGCTTGCGGAAAGGATCAATGTCGAAATGAAAGCGATCCTGAAAAGGGGTCGTGACCACCTGATTTTCAAGATCAAGCGTAATGGGATCAGTCTTGGCGACTTCTAATAAACGCTCAACATCGGCTTCCGGCAAAACAACCGTCAACAAACCGTTTTTGAAGGCATTACCGGAAAAAATATCCGAAAAACGAGGCGCGATCACCGCCTCAATACCCATTTCCTTAATCGCCCAAGCCGCATGTTCTCGACTGGAACCGCAACCGAAATTGTCACCGGCAATCAAAATAGGCGCACCCTTATATTCGGGATTGTCAAAGACATTGCCTTCTTTCGCCCGAATAGTTTCAAAGGCACCTTTGGCCAAACCTTTACGGTCGGTCGTTTTCAGATAATGAGCCGGAATAATAATATCCGTATCAATATTACTTCCGCCCAACGGATAGGCACGACCTTCGACTATTTTGACAGCTTTCATGCCTTTTCTCCCATTTTAACCGGCTCCAGATGACGCAGGTCGGTCAGATGTCCGGTCACAGCCGCAGCGGCCGCCATAGCAGGTGAAACCAGATGAGTTCTGGCACCGGGGCCCTGCCGTCCGACGAAGTTACGGTTCGAGGTCGAAGCACAACGCTCACCTGCTGGAACCTTATCGGGATTCATCGCCAAACACATCGAACAACCGGGTTCACGCCATTCAAAGCCAGCCGCTTTAAAGACTTCATCCAAACCTTCAGCCTCGGCCTGACGTTTTACCAAACCGGATCCGGGAACGACCAAAGCCTGTTTAACGTTATCGGCGACATGCCGCCCCCAAACGACCGAAGCCGCCGCTCTCAAATCTTCAATACGGCTATTGGTGCAGCTTCCGATAAAGACGTTTTCAACTGCCAGACCTTCCATTTTCTGGCCGGGTTCTAACCCCATATATTCCAGAGAACGACGTGCCGCCGCCTGTTTGGCAGGGTCAGCAAAAGAAGCCGGATCAGGCACAACGCCGGTAATCGGTACCACATCTTCAGGGCTGGTGCCCCATGTCACGGAAGGCTGAACATCCTCGGCTTTAATGATAACGGTCTTGTCATAAACAGCCCCCTTATCAGTCGCCAAAGACTTCCACCACTGCACCGCTTTTTCCCAATCTGCGCCTTTGGGTGCCATCGGACGACCAAAGAGATAAGCAAAGGTCTTTTCATCCGCTGCAATCAATCCGGTGCGCGCACCCGCTTCGATCGACATATTGGAAACGGTCAGACGCTCTTCGATCGACAGATTGCGGATCGCCTCACCGGTATATTCAATAGCATATCCGGTGCCGCCTGCGGTGCCTAAGCTATGAATGATATGAAGGATCAGGTCTTTTGCCGACACATCGGGAGACAGCTTGCCTTCAACCCGAACTTCCATAGTCTTGGCAGGGGTTAGGATCAAAGTCTGGGTTGCCATGACATGTTCGACTTCAGAAGTCCCGATACCGAAA
This sequence comes from Zymomonas mobilis subsp. mobilis ATCC 10988, assembly GCF_000175255.2. Taxonomy (NCBI): domain Bacteria; kingdom Pseudomonadati; phylum Pseudomonadota; class Alphaproteobacteria; order Sphingomonadales; family Zymomonadaceae; genus Zymomonas; species Zymomonas mobilis. The sequence goes on from NC_017262.1 coordinate 851,422, forward strand.
GCCAAAGCCCCCAAGGCTCCATGAGCCGCCGTATGACTATCACCACACACCAAAGTCGTTCCGGGCAAGGTAAAACCCTGTTCAGGGCCCACGACATGGACAATGCCCTGTTCAGGGTCAGTCGCACTGATATAGCGAACCCCAAATTCTGGCGCATTTTTAGCCAAAGCCGCTAATTGCTTTGCCGATTGTGGGTCGGCAATTGGTAACAGATGGCCTTCACTATCGACACGTGCGGTTGTCGGCACATTGTGATCCGGCACCGCCAAAGTCCGATCAGGGCGACGCAAGGGGCGACCTGCCTGACGCAGGGCTTCAAAAGCCTGCGGGCTGGTCACTTCATGGACAAGATGCCGATCGATATAGATAAGAGCAGAACCATCCTCACGACGCTCGACAATATGAGCGTCCCATATTTTTTCATAAAGAGTGCGGGGATTTTTTGTCATAATCATTCCTTTGGCGGCGTTTTTTAACGCTATTCGTTATAATTGCAATATCGCCGCCCTTATGGATAGCAAGCACACACCCCAAGAAAGGCCTCGCTTTGCCTTTATTTCTTATGGGATGCCTTGTCTTTCTTGGCCGCTGCCGGTGCTGGCTTTTTCACAGCATTTCCTTTCGCCTTTTTATCCGCCGCTACCACTTTCTTGGTAACGACCGAATGCGCAGACGCTTTCGAAGATGTCGTTTTGCTATGATTTTCTTTGGTCGGTAAAGCAGTCTTGCCGCCTTTTCCCTTTTTCGCATTCACAGATGACGGATGATGCCGTTCCAACTGCAATCGCTCTTTCTTTGATATAGGATGCGCCGCGCGATGCACAAGCGGGGCTTGGTCTGGTGTATCCAATTCCATCCAGTCATGGAAGGGCTGGTGATAGAGCATATCCATCACCTCCAATTGCACTCCCGTTGGACGCGGACTTTCACTATTCCATAGCGCGGCCACACCGGATTTTAATTTGGGATCAAACAATAACAAGGAACGGTAACCACTCACCGCGCCCCGATGCCCTACCATCAAATGACCACGGTAATGATAGACCCGAAAAGCCATGGCATAGGCGGCATCATCCATCGCATGATCGACAGGCCCTCCTTTCCATGTGCCAGTATTGATCTGGGGTTGATGAATACGATTTAATAAAGACGGCGACAAAGTTTCTGGATCCATCCCCATTTGCGCCCGCATCCAACGTCCCAAATCGAGAATAGAACTATTCACACCACCAGCGGCTGGGATCCGGTAATAATTTTCTTTGACCTCGCGGGTATGCTGCCAGACATGAGGCTCCGCCCAATCAGCTGAATTGACCAAAGCATTGCGGCCAATCGAGGCGGAATACATCCCCAAAGGCAAAAACAGATAACGCCGCACGGCTTGGGCATAACTCATGCCGGTTACGCGTTCGACAATCTCATGCGCCGTATCAAACGCGACATTCTGATAGCCATAACATTGCCCGACAGAACAACTTAAATGCAAATGATCCAAATTCTGGCGCAGCGTCGCCGGATCTTCGCCATGCTCCAAACGGTCATCATAGGCATTATGGACCAAACCCAAACGCTGCGATAACAACATCCGAATAGTCGCTTGCTGTTCGGCATGTTCTGGCAAGCGAAGACTGGTGCTGTAGCGGGCAATAATATCGTCAATAGACAGGCGTTTTTGATCGGCCAATAAATTGACCAAAGTCGAAGCCACCCCTTTCGACAAAGACGCCCAACGGAATACTGTATTGGGGGTTACCGAAGCATGTCCCCCTGCCCGCCTAACACCATAGCCACGGACAAAACGGATTTTACCATTTTCGACGATAACAACGCCCAATCCTACCATCGTCTGGGATTCCATCAAACGATTCAGACGTTGGTCTATTTTCTGATAATCAATAACAGAAGTGCCTTCTTCCGGCGGTGCCAGCGTTTGCACAACCGTATTATTGACCGGCTCAGCGGCTTGAATCATTGACGGGACAAGACAGGAAAACGCGGTTAACAGCGTGCCGGTTTTCAATGCGATTTTATGAAGAGAGGCGATCCTGTTTTTGCAATAAACTGTTTTAACACGGCGTAAATTTTTAACAGCCGTTATGATCGTCCGACACTTCATGCCATACCCTTTACCATTCTGCCCAAAAAAGCGGACAGTGAATAAAAACAGACCGTCATTCAAATGATTGGCGCGAAAAGAGACGACTCAGATAAAGTCGTCCTCTCTTCTTCGATAGCGTTTTTTCATAAAAAGACAGGAAAATTTAGACGAAACTCAATAGCTTTATTTCATCAAGATAAAAGAGGGATCAGATTAATAGTGCCGGATTTTAGACAGTCACAACAAAGGGGTCTATTTTGGTCGAAAATGACTTTTCAAAACGCCCAAAAACAAAAATGATTTTTGCGAAAAGGCTCTTCGAGAAAAGACGCATTTCAGAAAAGGGAATAAACAATTTTTCCTGACGCCTTTCATACCATGTCCTCATCAGAAAGACTTTATGACCATAAGGTAAAATCATTCTGACGAGGCGCAAAAAGAAAGCGGCTATGGAATAATATGTTCAGCCCGCAAACGTTCAAATAAATCGAAAAAGGAATGCGGCGTATATTGATAGCCCGTAAATCCGCCAAGGCGGCTCTTGCTCATATCGGTCACGGTCTCAAGCGGGCGATCCAAATCGGCATCGGTATGCCATGCCGAATTTAACTTCTCAAATCCGATATTTTTAAGCTGATACCGCTTCACAATATCCTGCCATAAATCCGCATCCCCTGATAAAGTATCAGCCAAAGAGGTGATTTTTTCAGGATAGGGTGCGGCTTCGATTCCGAACCATTCCGCCAATTTTGGCCATAACCATTTCCAGCGGAAAATATCGCCATTCACGACATTAAACGCCTCATTTTGCCCTTCGGCACGGGTCGAAGCCCATAACACATGATCCGCTAACAGGCGGGCATCGGTCAAATCAGATAAAGCATGCCATTGTTCAGGCGATCCCGGAAAGATAAAGGGACGGCCTGTTTCGCGACAAATAGTGGCATAAACTGCCAAAGTTGTGCCCATATTCATCACATTGCCAAGGGCATAGCCAATAATGCTATGGGGACGATGGACGCTCCATGAAAAGCCATATTGCTTCGACGCTTTGAACAAAGCATCTTCTTGATTGTAGTAAAAATTTTCGAGATCAAGACGCGGCACACTTTCTCGAAAAGGCGTTTCAATCGCGCCCCCTTTGGCATAATTTTCAAAAGAACCCAGATAATGCTTCATGCCGGTAATCAGCGCACTATGCTTGATCTTTTCAGGATGGGGTAGAGCCTGAAAAATATGGGTAATCATTTCGCTGTTAACGATGCAATTTTCTTTTTCTGTTGGACGACGTGACCATGCACAAAAAAAGACATGGGAGACAGAAATATCGGCTAAAGCCTGCTGCAAGGCTTCCCTGTCAAAAATATCGGCAGCAACAGGCAAAACCCCACTCACAATATCAAAGGGATGCCGTGCTAAACCATAGACCGTCCAACCTTCCGCAACCAAACGATTGGAGAGATTTTGACCGACAATACCCGTCGATCCGACAACCAACGCTTTAAGAGCCATAATTGATATTTCCTTTTCAACACGCTTCTGTCAGGAGCATGTCTGTTCTGGAAAATATCCGCAATCCGGCACTATTTTGTGCCTTGGTCACTGAAAGGTTACCCCTTTGACTCCGCCTCTTCCCGAAGAATATCGCCACCCACCCTTTGATGAAGATTGCGCGCCCAGACAGTTATTACGTTTATTAAGCGGGAAATGGACAACGATGATTTTGCACAGCCTCCATCTCTTGGGAGGACATGCCCGTCCAACCCAGTTGATGCGGGCTATTCCGGGTCTATCCAAAAAAATGATGACCCAAACATTAAAAGAATTGGAACAACGACAATGGGTTTATCGCGATATAGAGCAAGTGATGCCCCCGATTGTCGAATATAGGTTAACCGAATTGGGACAGCTTTTTGTCGAACCTATTGAAATGCTTTACCAATGGGGCATTGCCCATAGCGAGGCATTAAACAGGGCATATTCTCCCGAAAAACCATAAAAAAAGACAGTCGAAAGGACATTCTTTCAACTGCCTTTTTTCTTTCCGCTTGTGCCAAAAAAACTTAGTCACAACTACAATGCAGCCGCCATGACAGCCATGCGGCAACACAACACATCCCCGCGACGGAATATAAAATCTGGGAAGTTGAAAAACCGCTATTGCTAGCAAGGGCTGCCAAAAAACCACCCAAAACCATCGCACCAGATGTCATAATGTTATTAGCCGCAACCGTGCGGGCAGTGTGATCTTTCTCAACGGTCGTCGTCAAAAAAGCATAAAGCGGCACAACAAACATCCCGCCAGTAATGGCAACTGCCAACAAAGCAGAGAAGACCAAGATAACACCGGGCTGTTGGATAAATTCAGGCACCGAGAAAAAACGATGAACGGGGATATTATGCCAACGCCCGATAACCTGCTCAAACCATAAGACCGAAGCGCCCATTGCCAAAACCGAACCGGGGGCATAGCGGGCAGATACCTTACCGCAAAGAAGGCGATTAATCAGAACCGAACCAATCGCCACACCGATAGAAAAAATCGCTAGAAAGAGACTAGCTACCTGCTTATCCGCATAAAAAAGATTTTTAACCAAAGGCGGGAATTGGATAATCAGCACCGACCCGATAGCCCAGAAAAAGCTGATCGAACAAATCGCCAAAAACAAACGCGGAATATGCATTGTTGCCGAGATCAGACGGTAAGAGGCACGAAAGATATGATGATCAATCGGCTCGCCTTCTTTTTCGGCTTTGGCATCGGGAATAGATTTCGATGCATAACAGCCCGATAAAGCGACCAACAAAATCACGGCACCGGCGATTTGGCTATTCACAAAACCGGCTACCACCGTTCCCCCCAGAATAGCGAGATAACTACCGGCTTCAACAAGGCCAGTTCCTCCCAAAACTTCATCTTTTTTCAGATGCTGGGGTAAAATCGCATATTTGATCGGGCCAAAGAAAGTCGAATGGATGCCCATCGCAAAAACGGCGATCAGCATTAACGGGATCGAATGTCCCCATAGACCGATAGCGCCCGTCGCCATGATAGCGATTTCCGCTATTTTAACGATGCGGATAATGCGGGCTTTGTCATGGCTATCAGCCAATTGTCCCGCCAAAGCCGAAAACAGAAAAAAAGGTATAATAAAGATGCCGGTTGCCAGCGCAGAAAAACGGGTTTCCATTTGAGGATTGGAATAAATCCCATAAGTCGCGACCAGAACTACCACTGTCCTGAACAGGTTATCGTTAAAAGCTCCCAAGGTCTGGGTAACGAAAAGCGGCAGGAACCGGCGTTTATTCAGAAGCCGGATAGAAGCTTTCATGCCGGAAAAAACTCATATTGTCCTAGAAGGCATCTCTCATAACGAAAGCAGGGAATAGAGCCAAGGGGCAGAAGCCGCTAGAAAAAGGAAAAAATACACCCGACCCTTTTTCAAAGCCGAAAAAAGCGAACATTTTTACCTTTGCAGCAAGGCAGCCTTTTTACCCAAAAATCGTTTTTTCAAAGGAAAATAGATAGGTTTGACAGCAGGTTATCTTGGCGATATGCAAGATTTGAAACCGCGTCTCATAAAGATAACTTCAAAGGCAATATTGGACAGATAGCGGCAACGCAGATGTTGTTTTCAAGTTGTTAATGGGACATAGTCTTTCTCGTCGCTGCCCGTTTTGCGATTTGTCATTTCTGATAAGGCAATAGGGCATCCTCGAAATAGGAGAAGGCTGCTACAGGTAGCTTTTTCGCGGTCGGGCATGACCGTTTTACAAAAAAAAGCCTTTCTTCCGCAAGGATCAAGGCCGATGCCAAAGGAACTGATCGTGCCATGCTGACATTGCCGAATGTCCTGACTCTTTCCCGTATTTTTGCGGTTCCGGTTTTGGTTGCCCTGCTCTGGAATCCGGGCTGGCTGGGCTATGTCTGCGCTTTTCTTTTATATTGCCTGATGGCGATTACTGATTATTTCGACGGCTATCTTGCCCGCGCGCAGGGGACGGTTTCAAAACTCGGCATTTTTCTTGATCCGATCGCGGATAAAATCATGGTAGCTTCGGTTATCGTGATGTTGATCTCCCGCCATCCGCTGATTGCCGGTTTCCATATTTTGGCGGCATTGATTATCTTGCTGCGGGAAATCGCGGTTTCTGGCCTACGGGAATTTCTGGCCGAATTGCATGTTTCTTTGCCTGTCAGCCAATTGGCCAAATGGAAAACGACCTTCCAGCTGGTCGCTTTTGGAGCCATCATTCTCAGCGGAGCCACCCTTAGCACGCCTTTGGTCAGCATCCTCGGCTTGACGTCTTTATGGATAGCCGCTAGCTTAACACTTATCACCGGATGGGATTATTTGCGTATCGGCATCAAACATATGGATTGATGCCGGATTATTCTCCCAATCTGAATAACCCTTTTTCGATAACGACAAATGGATTTCTAATTTGCCATTTCTGTTTTTAGTAAAACCTGTTTCTATTCGTAACTGCAAAACGGCTTTTTCCTCAGGCTATGACCAATCTCATATAGCCTGATTTCCTAATTATCAGCCTGTACTGATTCCCGTTTTTCTTCCGCAAGTCTGCCTTTTTCTGTTTCTCTTTGTTTCGGACATACTTTTTCATCCGAAATGAATATATTCTTTTTTCTCGGACACAGAGATGAAACACAGCTTTTTCATACTGTTACCGAGGCCATCAAGCAGAAAAGATCCAGCAGAGCCTCGATATAATTGATTATCTTTTATTTTAAAAAAATAATTTTTTATATTTATTTATGCGGAAAATATGTTAGTTTATTTCTTATAAAAATAAAAAAAGGAGAGAATCATGCTGAATCTTTCTGACTTTTCCCTGTCGCTTTTGCTGCCCGTTATTTTGATTTTGTCAGCCGCTTTGACTTTGGCTTTCTATTTTGCCAACCGGAAAGACAACTATCATTCGAAATTTCCAGCCGTGCGCATTGCGATAGGTTCTTTTGCCTATTTTGCGGTATCCGCCTTTATCTTAAGCCATATCGGCGAATTACTTTACGATACCATGTTATCATAAAGGCGCTTTCTTCACGGCAACAAAGACCGCCCTTGCTTGCTCATAACCTCATGTCAAAAAGACATGAGGTTATTTTTTTGTCTTATTCAGCGGTAACGCCCAAAGCCTCTAACAAAGCATCATCGGCGGCCATATCGGCATTAGGGGTCGTCAATAAAACATTGCCATAGAAAATCGAATTGGCACCCGCGACCAAACATAAAATCTGGGTTTCACGGCTCAAAGTTGATCGGCCAGCGGATAAACGCACCATCGACTGCGGCATCATCAAACGCGCCGTAGCAATCATTCTGACAATTTCCAGAGGGTCGACCGGATCGGCATCGGCCAAGGGAGTGCCTTCAATCGGCACCAACATATTGACCGGTACGCTTTCGGGATGAGGATTCATGCCTGCCAGAACCACCAACATTTCGACCCGATCACGGGGAGATTCTCCCAAACCAATGATCCCACCGGTGCAAAGCGCAATACCGGCATCGCGAATTTTGGCTAAAGTCTCCAAGCGATCCTGATAACTATGGGTCGATACAATTTGGGGATAATAAGCGGGGCCCGTATCCAAATTATGGTTATAGGCGGTTAATCCGGCCTCGGCCAAACGTCTGGCCTGATCTTCATTGACCATGCCCAGAGTAACACAGGCTTCCATATCCAAGGCGCGAACACCACGGATCATTTCTAAAACGGCATCAAATTCCTTACCGTCTCGCACTTTGCGCCATGCCGCACCCATACAGAAACGCTCGGCACCGGCCTTCTTGGCTTTCGCGGCCAAAGCGATAACCGCCGTCGGGTTCATCAGCTTTTCGCGGGTTAATTCAACATCATGATGGGCTGATTGGGAACAATAGCCGCAATCTTCAGGACAGCCGCCGGTTTTAATACTCAAAAGGCTACTTTTCTGAAGATGACCTGCGTCATGATAACGACGATGGACAGAATTGGCGCGCCCGATCAACTCCAAAAGAGGCAGGTTGTAAATCGCCAAAGCCTCATCCAATTGCCAGTCATAACGAACATTCTCCACAGACGGATTCTGTTCGGCCTGATCTCTGCCAGAATGAGACTGTGTTCCCACCGATACCATATTTTAAAAACCCTTTTCGCAGCGAAATAATCGCCTTTAATGCCAGTAATTGGCCGTTATGGATAGCCGCGCCAGCCAAGGATAGGCGCGACAAAGAAAACAGAAATACACAGAAGGCCATAAAAATAATGGCCTAAATAGCCAATGATATTTCCTCATCACACTGATTGCGGGCATCATGGCATCCCGATATGCCCGATAATATATCTATAAAATTATCTAATTTTTACCGGAATATCACCCAACATCAAAGCCGCGATAGAAGACAATATCTGGTTGATATTGCGACTTTTGATCGAAAAAAGCAGGTTATTTTCAGATTGTCCCGCTGGCACAAAAACCGCTTCATCAACAAGATCAGGGTAAACCACTTCATTTTCTACAGGCAGCAACAAGCTATCAAAAGCAAAAGAGCGATTTTCCGACAGGATCAGCAAAGTATTCTTCAAATCCTTATTAAAAATATCGCCGATTTCTTCGATAAATTGAACATTCCGACTGCGGTCGATATGCTCGATAGCCAGCAATAATAAAGCAAAGAAAATTTTGTCGCGATAGCTTTCGTCAAACAACAATTCAAAGCTGAAAAAATACTTTACCCGCTTTCTGAATTTCTTTTTTAATGCGAATAAAGCCATAATCGCTTCAAAAATATCATTCTTCTGGGATAATTTCGGCAAAATCCAACCATCAGGGGTCGTCGCCGGAATCAAAATACCTTTCTCAACAAAAGGCGAAAATTCCCGTTCAAAAGCCTTGTCCTCCAAGGCTTTCGGATACAGCAAAAAAATACCGGCGACATCCGGCTGAACCGCATTAGTCAAAAAGTCACGAAAATAGGTCTTAAACTCACAAATCCGCGATACACTATAAATAAAATCGACGGCTGTTTTTTCGCCATAAAAGAAGCTGGCCGCATGGGCAATCAAAGCGGCAAAACTATCATCACGGATAGGCGGTTGAGCATGGATCGGGGTCATAGAAAAACCCTATAAAACAAGGCTAGTTTTCAGGCAAATGAAACCTCTTTCACCCCGTTTTTCATCTCATATCCTGAAAAGAAGCACAGCCCCGTCTTTATCACCTGCCCACAATTTTCTGATAAAATGGCCTCTGCCATATATCGAATAAACCGATAAAGACGCTTTTTTTTATCTGAATAATCACCCGCAAAAACTCGGAAATTCTTTGCAGAGCAATCGTTTCCTTATCAAAACTACCTTCGCCCCTAATCAAAAGGCAACGTCCTCAGGACAGATTGCTTTCTCTTTCGGGCATAGAGGATTCAATGAAAGGAAGAAGATGGTTAAAATTGATCTCACCGGCAAAACAGCTATTGTCACCGGCTCATCCGAAGGCATCGGCCTAGGTTTTGTTGACAAAGGAAGGTAACCACAATTTTACGGCCGCGAGATGAAGGAAGGCGAGAAAAGATTTTCTGGTTTTGTCATAGCGTGTGGCAATGCGCCTGAACTGCTTTAGCTTATTAAACATCCGCTCAATACGATTACGATCTTTGTAGTGCTGGAGATTATAAGGAATAGGCTTTTTTCGATTGGAACGAGGCGGGATAACAGGAAGGATGCCTCGAAAAAGCAGTTTTTCGCGTAACCTATCGCTATCATATCCTTTATCAGCGAGAAAACAGTGGGGTGTTGTGACAGGGATATCTATCAAGCTATCAGCGCCAGAATAATCAGAGACCTCACCACCGGTTAGTGCGAAAGCTAGAGGGCGGCCTTGACCATCGGAACGGGCGTGGATCTTGCTCGTAAAGCCTCCGCGACTGCGACCAAAGCCTTCCTTATACGTCCCCCTTTTGCGCCAGCCGCTTGGCTGTGGGCGCGAATAATCGTACTATCTATCATATGTTGCCAGTCATCTGTCAGGCCAAGGTCAACGAGAGTTTCAAGAAGAGCGTCCCACACACCCTGTTCTGCCCACCTACGAAACCGAACATAGATCGAATTCCATTTCCCATAACGTTCATGCATATCTCGCCACGGGCAGCCTGTTCGAAGCACATAAAGCATACCATTGAGAAATAACCGATTACTTTTGGCGGGACGCGCGCAGCGGCCTCGTTCGCTTGGAAGAAGACCCTGTATTATCTCCCACTCCGCGTCCGTCAGATCTCCTCGCATCCTATCTACCCTACAAAACTTGTTCTCAAGTTATCTCTAAAAATCTTAAATTATACCCTTTGTCAACAGAACCTAGGCATTGCTATTCGTCTCGCCGAAGCAGGTGCAAAGGTCATTGTTAATGGCCGTCATCAAGAAAAATTAAATAGTGCAATTGCCGAAGTCAAAAAAGCCGCTCCAGAAGCCGAAGTTGTTGGCTTCGTCGGTGATCTTGGACAGGCCGAAGGCTGCGATGCCTTGGTCAAAGCGCATCCGGTTTGCGATATTCTGGTCAATAACCTGGGTATTTTCAGCCCCCAAGGCAATTTCTTCGATATCGGCGATGATTGCTGGCAGAATTTCTTTGACATCAATGTAATGTCCGGCGTTCGTCTCTCCCGTGCCTATGCCAAGAAAATGGCTGAAAAAGGCTGGGATCGGGTGCTATTTATTTCGTCGGAATCCGGCTTCAATATTCCAGAAGAAATGGTGCATTACGGCTTCAGCAAAACCGCCCAGATTGCAATCGCCCGTGGCCTTGCTAAAACGCTGGCAGGAACCGGCGTTACCGTCAATTCTGTCCTACCTGGGCCCACGCTCTCGGATGGCTTGAAAAAAATGCTGGAACCGGAAGTCAAAAAAACCGGAAAAAGCTACGAAGAAGCGGCAGCCGATTTTACCAAAAATCTTCGGCCTTCTTCCATTATTGAACGCGCCGCTAGTGTCGAAGAGGTCGCCAATATGGTGCTCTACGCCGCCTCGCCTTTGGCTTCTGCCACGACCGGAGCCGCTCTCCGGGTTGAAGGCGGTATCCTCAATTATCTCTAAAAATACAGCGATAACCGCAAAAAGGGCTGCCCTTTAGCAGCCCTTTTTTTTACCTCACATCTCAATAACTCAATAGCCTGAAAAAGACATAATGGCTTCGGCCTCTTCCACTACGCAGAAAGCTATTTCTCTTTTACATTCACAAAAACCGTCATTCGATCATCACCTACTCTCAAATAACGTTCCATCGACCTCTGTATCTCTTCGAGACCTAAAGACTACCTAACGACAATCTCTCACTCTCCTCTAATCACCTCTACATTAGAGGCCTCTTTACTTCTGTTTTAAAGTATAAATGAATTAAATATTCAGTCACCAATGGCGTTATTAAAAATATAAATACTTATCACAAAATAATGCACTTAATATCCAATGATTTTTCATGGGTAAATAATATCACATTGCCCCAATCATTGGATTCTTAAAGGATACATCAATGCCTTTATCCAATATCATCCCGGGACCAAGGGATAACTTACTTTTATATAAGGCTAGCCAAAATATAAATGTCAGAACAACAGCTTCAAAGGTAATCCAACCCACATCGAATTCATCAGAAAATAGCATCCAAATATCAGAAGAGGCCAAAGCCGCTTTTAAAAGTCAGAAAATGTCTAATACTGAAAACGCTGATAATTCTATCAAATCAAGACTTAACAAGCTCTTCCAAGATGCCCGCGATGAAGGTTTCTTCATCACTTTTGACTATTCTAAAGGCGGCGAGTGGCTCGATGTATCGTCTTTCACAGATGATGAATTGGCTCAAATGACCAATAATAAAGATCATCATTTTTCAGGCGATTTATCCCTTTATGCGGGTGGGGCACTGGCAGAAAGAATGAAGATATCTTTAGAGCCCTTTGAACCAGCCGCCGAAATCGGCGATTTCCGTGGTGAATCCATGGCAATCAGGACATTATATAACCATATGAGCCAAAATGTCCGCGATGCTCTCGGATGGACAGAGAGCATGGTTGAAGTCGGTGAGGAAATGGCCAGCCATTCCGGCAAAGCCCTTAATAAATCACATTTAAAAACGCTCTGGGACATTCTGCTAGAAGTCGCCCAACAAGGCGGATTATCCCTTCAAAATAGCCCTAATCAAGACAACCTACAAAAATCCGATGATAAAGCTATATAGCAGCGTTAAAATAATACCCTGAACATCATTACATCATTTTTTACGATTATTACTCAAATGGACAATTTACAAACAATCTTATCTCACCCTATATCTCCTAAAAAGATCATATTTGTGGGAATTTTATGGATAATATCATCAACATCATCGCAGGCGTGATTGCACTCTATTTCATCGCCGCGATGCTCATGTTTTTCTACTGGCTCTATTTTCATAAAGGCAGCCTGAAAAAGGCCTTAATCCATATCGTTGTTTCCTTGGGCTTACTTTGCCTTCTGGTGGGTGGTCAAATGCTCCGCTGGAAAAGCATCAATGCCCAAAATGCCGCAGAACAGGCCGCAAAAATGCCAAAAGCGGTTACCATTCAGCCTGACCTTTTAGCGATATTGCAGGCTAATCCCGATCCTGCTTCCGTTGAACCGACAAAACTCGCTGCCATCGCTAATTTAGCCGAGCAACATTTAGGCGAAGCTGGTAAAGAATATGAAGCGCCTTTGAAGAAATATTTCGTCTATTACAACAGCCATATTGCATCCGAAAAACTGCCTGACACAATGGCCGCTATCAAATTCGATGCACAACGCCGCAATGCTGAACGCGGTTTTTAATCGCCCGATTTCAAGATAATCAGCGATGATATAGCCTCGGAAAGCGCCCTCAATCGCTTCCGAGGCGAAATGATAGATTACCCGACAATAACAGCCTTTCAAAAAGACAGATTTCGGCCTCACAAAAAAAATTGCGCTTCATGTGAATGAAGGCTTGCAATATGTTGAAATCCTCCGCAATTTTATCTCCGTGTTGAGACAATATGAACTAGTCGATCGGGTTTTAAGCTACGATCCAAACGCCGATGAAGCGTTGATAAACCGCGCCTATGTTTTCGCCATGAAAGCGCATGGCAATCAAAAAAGGGCAAGCGGCGATCCCTATTTCAGCCACCCGCTAGAGGTGGCCGGAATCCTGACCGATATCCATATGGATGCCGAAACGATCATAACGGCCATCCTGCATGATACTGTCGAAGACACTGGAACAACCAGCGAAGAGCTGGCAAAACTCTTTGGCTCAGCGGTGGCTCGTCTAGTTGATGGTGTCACGAAATTATCGCGAATCGAGGCACAATCCGTCACCGAACGCGCGGCTGAAAATCTCAGAAAATTCCTGCTCGCTATGTCAGACGACATCCGCGTTCTTCTGGTCAAGCTGGCAGACCGTCTGCATAATATGCGGACATTGCATTTCATTAAAAAGGAAGAAAAACGCCGCCGTATCGCGCGTGAAACCATGGATATCTACGCCCCGTTGGCAGAACGGATTGGCATGTATGAATTCATGCGTGAGATGCAGACACTTTCCTTCCAATTTTTGGAACCGGAAGCCTATGCTTCGATCACAAAAAGGCTGGAACAACTCAACAAGGGTGATACGGGTCAGATCAAACGTATCATCAATGGCATCGAGGAGTTACTTGAGAAAGCCGGTATCAAAGCCAAGGTATCAGGCCGCCAAAAACACCCCTATTCTATCTGGAAAAAACTGGAAGAACGCCATATCAGCTTTGACCAGCTTTCAGATGTCATGGCCTTTCGGGTCATTGTCGATAATACAGAAGATTGCTATCGGGCATTAGGCATTTTGCATGGCAAATGGCCAATGGTGCCGGGGCGTTTCAAAGACTATATTTCGACACCGCGCCGCAACGGTTACAGCTCGCTTCATACTGCGGTCATTCACAATGAAAATCTCCGTATCGAAATCCAGATACGGTCACAAGCGATGCACGAACAGGCTGAATATGGCCTTGCTGCCCATTGGGCGTATAAACAGAAAACGGTGCCGGACAAATTCCAGCAAAGCGGCTGGATTCGCGATTTGGTCGAAATTCTGGACAATGCTGAAAGCCCAGAAGAGCTACTCGAGCATACCAAAATGGCGATGTATAAAGACCGTATCTTCGCCTTCACCCCAACAGGTGAGCTTATACAGCTTCCCTTGGGGGCAACACCGGTCGATTTTGCCTATGCCGTTCACACGGATTTGGGCGACCAAACCGTGGGTGCCAAAGTCAATGGCCGCGTGGTGCCATTAGGCACGCGCGTTGAAAATGGCGATCAAGTCGAAATTCTGCGTTCAGCCGCGCAAACGCCCCAAATTTCATGGCTCAATTTTATTACCACAGGTAAAGCCCGCGCGGCTATTCGCCGTTTTGTCCGCCATAAAGAGCGGAGCGATACCCTTACCCTTGGAAAACAACTTTATGAAGCAATCATCAAAAGGCTTCCGGCTCCTCTTTCAGAAAACGCTTTAGAGGCAGCCCTTCTTCGCTTAAATCTGAAAGAAGCTGATGATCTTTTTGAAGCCATCGCGCTTCGCAATATCACCGATGATGCCGTCATGGAGGCCTTAATGCCGGGTATGGCGCTTCAGGATGCGACCGCGCCACTTCCTCCCTTGGTCAATCATGCTATTTCAATCGAAGGCCTTACCCCGGGGGCGGCCTATGATTTGGCCGAATGCTGCCATCCCGTTCCGGGAGACCGGATTGTCGGCTTAAGAAGACCTCATGCCGCGATCGAAGTGCATGTGATCGACTGTCCACATCTCGCCGAAACCAATCCCGAAGATTGGGTCGATTTACGTTGGAATGACAAAGCCGAAGGGGCGACCGTCCGGCTCAAAGTTATTGTCAAAAACCAAGCCGGTGCCTTGGGTGTGGTCGCCACTATTTTCGGTGCGCATAAAGCCAATATTATCAATTTGGTTTTGGCGGACAGGGATGAAAATTTCCACGTTTTCAACGTCACATTAGAAGTCCGTGACTTACAACATTTAATGCGAATTTTGGCTGCTCTGCGTGCAGCAGGCGGGGTTGTCCAAGCTGAAAGAGAGCAGCTTCCCTACGATCAAGCCTAATTTCTGAGACCCGATTATTGCATGGTGATGGCTTGCAGGTTATAATATACTTGCAAGTCATTATTATGTGTTTTTTTAAAAAAACGAAAATATCAATTTCTATGATAAAAATTTAAAAACTGTCTTTAGCGTTTTTTATGATAAGAACAAAATATTGTCTATTTTTATTACAAAATTTAACAAAAATTCAAATTTTAAATAAAAATAACATGACTAATAATAGACAGAGGCCATTTTAGAAAAACAAAAAAGTAATAAATTGTTATACGTTATTTTATTTTTTATTAACAGATGAATTTTAAACCGTTTTAGTCGTTATATAAGACAGAAAAAGCTCCAGTTTGTCCGGTTTCTGCTGCATCCCCCCCCCTTTTGCTTTGAAACTACCCGAGACCGACGCGCTTACTAAAAGGTAAGGATAAAAATACCATGTTGAATTGGTTTTCTACCCAAGCCCCTATCAAGACGAAATTTCAGGTTATCGTTTTAGGGCATCTTGTTATCTCCCTGTTGATGGCGCTTGCTATCTTGGGCAGTTTCTTCATTTTATCCAGCAATCCAGCCGCTATTTTTTCAGCCGTTGCCGGCATTTTGTTGAGTGTTGTTTTTTCCTATACGACCGGAAAAGCGATCAGCGAACCTTATGTCCAAACGGTTGTCCGGATGGAAGAACTGGCGGCAGGCGATCTCAATAGCCCGATTCTCTTCCGCAATAACAAAGATTGTGTTGGCCGGATCACTCGCGCAATGGATGTTTTCCGCAACAACGCAATTAACCTCCAAGAAGTCACTAAAGGCCAAAGCGTTGTAACCGATACCTTGGCAGAAAGATTGAACGGTCTTGCCCAAGGTGACTTGGCTTCTCGTATTACAGTCGCTTTTCCGTCTATCTATGAAACGTTGCGCCATAACTATAATGCAGCCTTAGATTCTCTTGCTGAAATAACCCGAACGGTTGCAGAATCCAGCAACAGCATTAACACCAGTGCGCGTGAAATTAGTGATGCTTCTCATGATCTGGCTCAGCGGACAGAACAGCATGCCGCCAGTATCGAAGAAACGTCGCGGACGATGGATGATGTCACGAAAGGCATCAACGAAACGGCTTCTAGTGCAGCTCATGTCAACAAGCTGATGACCGAAATCAATCATGATGCTGAACAGGGTGGCGTTGTTATCAAAAATACAACCGATGCCATGGGTGGGATTGAAAAACAGGCAAATGAAATTGCTTCCATTATTGGCTTGATCGATGGCATTTCATTCCAGACCAATCTTCTTGCCTTGAATGCTGGTGTCGAAGCCGCGAGAGCAGGCGATGCCGGAAAGGGCTTCTCTGTTGTCGCAGCCGAAGTTCGGGCATTGGCACAGCGCTCTGCCGACGCAGCGAATAATGTTAAAGGCCTCATTACCACCAACGCCAAACAGATCACCGAAGGGGTTCATCTGGTCATGGAAGCGGGTGATTTGCTGGGTCGCATTATTTCTCGTATTTCGGAAATCACCCAATCTATTCGGAATATTTCAGAAGCCGCCCATGCTCAATCCGAACGCTTACAACAAATCAATATTGCGATTGGGGAAATGGATTCTGTTACGCAACAAAACGCGGCCATGGTGGAAGAGGCTACCGCTGCTGCCCGTAGTCTTGCCGAAGAATCCGACAATCTTTCCGGCCAAGTGGCTCGTTTCAATCTGGACAAGGCTAAATCAACAGGCGCAAAACAATTGAGCCATGCGTAATTCAGAAAGCTATATTTAACCGGATAGGGGGGCTTTTCTTTCTGTCTATCTGGCAAAACGGACGGAAGGTTTCTGGTTTTTTTAAATAAAATTTAAACCATTATTGCCGTAATATTTAACAACATTCCGTCTTCTGTTATTTCCGGATAGACCGAAAGTGTAAGGAAGAAGAAATGCAAGCATTGCCTACAAAGCTTGATACAGCACAGGCGCTTTCTCTCGCAACAGAGATTAAAGCCGATTTGGAGCAAAATAGATGGGTTCACCTCAATGGTAAATCCGTCGAAATGGTAGGACAGGCTTGTCTGCAAATTCTTCTGGCCGCCCGTCTCACTGCAGAAAAGGCAAAACTGCCTTTTCTAATCGAAGACCCTAGCGAAGCTCTTCGCTATGGTGCCCGCCTTTTGGGCATCGAATCCCTGCTTTTCGTTCCATTAACCTGAGGATGAGACCGTGAGTTTCGACGAAATTCAAAATATTTTCTTTCAGGAATGCGAGGAAGGCCTCGCTAATATGGAAGCCTGTTTCTCACTCTGCCGCGATGGCGTGCAGGATGACGAAACCATCAACACTATTTTTCGGGCTGTCCATTCGATCAAGGGGGGTGCTGGGGCTTTCGGTTTTGAACAGCTACGTAGCTTCGCCCATCATTATGAAACGCTGCTTGATAAATTACGAAATGGCGTTCTCACTCTAACACCTGATTTGCTATCAACCTTGATGGCGGCATTTGATATGCTTAGCGACCACGTCGCCGCTGCCAGCGGTGAACGGGATATGCCGGATGATTCCGGTATTATGGATCGCTTAACCGCTGCCATGGAAGAAGGGGGTGGTGAACCACCAAGCTCGGCTGCCGAAGCTCCGGCTGAAACCCCGCCCGAGCCAGAAGCCCCAGCGGAAGAAGACAGCGTTCCTGATATTGACGGCGATTTCGACTTTGACGATCTCTTAACGTCACTGGACGCACCGGCTGAAACAGAAGACAAAAAAGAACCCGAAGCGGCGACACCCGTTGAAGAAGAAAAAATAGAAGAAAGCGACGAAGAGGATAACGCACCCAAGTCATGGCTTTTGTGGTTTAAACCAGATCGCCATGCTCTTGATAATGGCAGCGATCCTTTATTACTGTTGCGCGAATTGGATTCCTTAGGTGCCGAGATAGTCGCTACCGATTATCAGGAATTACCTACACTTGAAGACATCAACCCCGAAATATCCTATCTTGGTTGGTGGGTCAGATTACCCGCGGATGTTGAAGAAGAAGATATCCGCTCTGTTTTTGAATTTGTTGGCGACATTTCCGAAGTAGTTCTTATCCGCAAAGGCGATAAGAATCAAAAAATGCCGCCACTGCCTGAAAAGGCAGCGTTAAAGCCGGTAACCGATCAATCGGAAAAAGAGGCTCTTGCCAAAATCGAGGGACCGAAAGGCGACAAAGAAACGACCAAAGCTGCAGAAAAACCAGCAGCCAAAACGCCGCCAGCCTCTAAACCGACAGCAAAGGTAGAAGCCGCTAAAAAACCGGCTGCACCCGCTCCCTCGGCAGCGCCAACGAAGGCACCACCTCAGCCGCCGCGCTCGGCGGCTCCGGCAATGGCGCAAACAATCCGCGTTGACCTCGACAAGCTAGATCGTCTCGTCAATCTTGTCGGTGAATTGGTCATTACGCAGGCGATGCTTGCCCAACGTTTGACGGATCAAGGTCTCTCCGGCTCTTCCGAATTAACCGACCTCGATCATCTGACCCGCGAATTGCAAGATAGTGCCATGTCCATCCGCGCCCAACCGATGAAAACGGTTTTCAGTCGAGTGCCGCGTATCATCCGTGAATTGGAAGGCGAAACAGGTAAAAAAGTCCGTCTTGATGTGATCGGGGAAATGACCGAAGTTGATAAAACGGTTGTCGAACGCATCGGCGAACCACTGACCCATTTAATCAGAAACGCGGTCGATCACGGTCTGGAAACGCCTGAAGAACGGGTCGCCGCTGGAAAGCCGCAAGAAGGCGTTGTCACCTTGGCCGCCGAACACCGCTCTGGCCGGATTATCATCCGTATTTCGGATGATGGTAAGGGGATGAACCGGGCGCGTATTTTAGAAAAAGCAATCGAAAAAGGCATCGTCTCTCCCGATCAAACCTTGTCGGATGATGATATTGACAATCTGATTTTTGCCCCGGGATTTTCGACGGCGGCGAAAGTCACCAATGTCTCCGGTCGTGGTGTCGGTATGGATGTGGTTCGCAAAAATGTTCAGGCCTTGGGCGGACGCATTAGTATCAATTCTCGTCCGGGATTCGGATCGACCTTTACCTTAAGCCTTCCTCTCACCTTGGCGGTTTTGGATGGCATGATTGTCCAGGTCGGTGACCAGACCTTTGTTATTCCGCTCGGCCATATTGTCGAAAGTCTGCAACCGAATGAAGGCGAAATCAGCGGCATCGGCACAACAGAAAAACTCTTAAATGTCCGCGGTGCCTATGTCCCCATCCAGTCTATTGGGCGGGAATTATCGGTTGAAAATGCAGAATTAGATCCCTTCAAATCGGTTCTGATCGTGGTCGAATCCGATGGCGGTCAAGCCGTTCTGATGGTGGATCAAATCCTTGATCAACGGCAAGTCGTCGTC
The DNA here is from genome assembly GCF_000175255.2 of Zymomonas mobilis subsp. mobilis ATCC 10988. Classification (NCBI taxonomy): domain Bacteria; kingdom Pseudomonadati; phylum Pseudomonadota; class Alphaproteobacteria; order Sphingomonadales; family Zymomonadaceae; genus Zymomonas; species Zymomonas mobilis. Next base: position 871,044 of record NC_017262.1, read on the forward strand.
AAAAGCCTCGAGGCCAATTATCAGGCGATTGCCGGTCTGGCCGGTGCCACAATATTGGGTGATGGACGGGTCGCTTTAATTCTGGATGTCGATAGCTTGGTCGCCCGTTGGCGGCATGATCTCCATTCATCTTCTATCGGGATGGCTGCGTGACCCTCACTACAGACACAAAAAACGCCCTACCTTCAGAAAGACGGGAATTCGAATATACGCTGAAAGATTTCGAGAAAGTCCGCGATCTCGTTTATCAGAATGCCGGTATTACGTTACAGTCCAGCAAAACCAATCTGGTCTATTCCCGTCTTTCGAAACGCTTGCGTGCCTGCGGGATGCAACGTTTCAAAGACTATCTCACCTATCTCGATGAAAACGAGGAAGAAAGAACGCGGGCAGTCACTTCGCTGACCACCAATCACACCAGTTTTTTTCGAGAAAAGCATCATTTCGACCATTTGGTGAATGAAGTCTGGCCGGCGCTTAAAAAGAAACTGGAATCTGGTGGCCGTGTCCGTATCTGGTCAGCGGGTTGCTCCAGCGGTGAAGAACCTTATACCCTTGCCATGGCGCTTGCAGGTACCGATCGGAATTTGCCTCGCTGGTTGCTCAAACATGACTTCCGCATTTTGGCATCGGATTTGGCTCCGCATGTGCTGGCAACGGCACGCGCTGGCCGTTATCCGAACAGCATTGCAGAATCCATTCCAGCCAGCCTTCGCAATCTCTGGATGACAGCCGATGGCGACTCCATGGTTGTTAATCCGATCTGCCAACAACTCATTGCCTTTAGAGAATTGAATCTGCTTGGCACATGGCCAATGCGGCATCAATTTGATGTTATTTTTTGCCGGAATGTCATGATTTATTTCGACGAGCCGACAAAAAGCACGCTTTTTCAGAATTTTTCCAAAAAATTAGTAACTGGCGGCTATCTCTATATCGGCCATTCTGAACGCCTTGTTGGCAAAGCCTCACAGGACTTTGTCTCCAAAGGACAAACTATTTATCAAAAGAGATCGATGTGACTGTCAAAGTACTTATCGTCGATGACTCGCCAACAATGCGTGCTATCCTATCCATGATGATTTCGTCAGATCCGGAAATCGAAGTCGTCGGCAAAGCAGACTGTCCCTCTACAGCCCGCCAGATGATTAAAGAACTCAATCCCGATGTCATGACGCTGGATATTGAAATGCCGGGCATGGACGGATTGGATTTTCTTGAAAAGGTGATGCGGCTGCGTCCGATGCCCGTCATCATGGTCTCGGCCTTAACCGCGGCAGGTGCCGAAGCCACCTTAAAGGCTATGGAATTAGGTGCCTTTGACTGCTTTGCCAAACCTGCGCTCGGCTTTGCCTCTGATAAAAGTCAAAGCCAGACGTTAATCAGCATGATCAAGGCCGCTGCCAAAAACGGAGGCCATCGCCCACTTTCTTTCCGCAACCGTTCGGCCTCTGCCCAAAATGCAGCGCCCGCTCCATCAAGTGTTGCTTCCGGCTATCGTCCGAAACCGGGCAGCATCATTGCTATCGGTGCTTCAACTGGCGGTGTCGAAACGCTGTTAGCTTTGCTGAAAGATTTTCCGGCCAATTGCCCGCCGACTTTGATCGTGCAGCATATGCCTCCTTTATTCACAGCGAGCTTTGCGAACCGTCTTGATCGAATGTGTCCTCCCAAGGTGTCCGAAGCCAAAACTGGTGATCCTTTGACACCGGGGCATATTTACATCGCTCCGGGTGGGGAACGCCATCTTGAATTCCAAAATGCTGCCCATGGACCGCGCTGTCTCTTGGTCTCCGATGAGCCGATGTCGGGTCATCGCCCTTCAGTCGATAGATTATTCTTATCGGTTGCCAAAAATTGCGGTCGTCGAGCAATCGGTATTATTCTGACCGGTATGGGACAAGATGGTGCGATGGGACTGAAAGCCATGCGCGATACAGGTTCCTTTACCATTGGACAGGATGAAGAAAGCTGCGTTGTTTACGGAATGCCCGCTGCGGCTTATCGTATGGGCGCCGTTGAAAGCCAACTGCCCTTATCCCGTATTGCCGCCAAAGCGTTGGAGGCCTGCGCCTAACAGCGAAAAAGGCAAAATGCTGTGGCCGAAACAACTATGAAAATTAATATCAATAATTTCAAACGCATTGATGTCATGCAGGGAGAAAAACAAGTCTCTAGTGAAGACGATGTTGTCTTCTCGACGGTATTGGGTAGTTGCATCGCCGCTTGTCTTTACGACCCCATCGCCAAAATCGGTGGCATGAATCATTTCCTGCTGGCCGAACCCAGTGGCAGCGATCACGACCCTAATTCACTTAAACGATACGGGGTTTACGCTATGGAAGTGCTCATCAATGCGATGCTTGCCAAGGGCGCGCATCGTAACCGCCTTCGCGCCCGCCTTTATGGCGGGGCAACCATGCGAAGCGGTTTCGGGGATATCGGTATTAAAAATGCTGAATTTGCCCGCCGATTTCTTCAAGACGAACATATTCTTCTTAATGCAGAAGATATTGGAGGCACCACCGCAAGACGGGTAGATTTCTGTCCGGCTTTGGGGCTTGCCCGTTGTCGCCATGTCGAAAACCAAAGACCGGTCGAAAGACTGGAAGTGGTTCCCGACAAAGCAGGGGATGTTACCTTTTTCTGATATTACTTTTTACAAAGCGATATCCTATATTCGGCTTCATTCAGCGATTTATCCGCTTTTGTTACTCAAGACATCGGGTCATTTTTGAATAAAGGCTCTGGGAATACAGATTTTTGAGTGAAGGCTAGTTTTCAGGAATATATCATGGCTCAAACGATAATGACTGTTGATGATTCACCCAGTATGCGGATGCTGCTTCGGGCAGCGCTTGGCAAAATGGGATATACAATCATCGAAGCCGAAGATGGCATTGATGCGATGGAGAAATTAAGCAATAATCGTCCCGATTTGCTTATCACCGACATCAACATGCCGCGTATGGATGGCTTTGGCCTGATCGAAAGCGTGCGACAGGATGACAGCTGGCGCAATATGCCGATCTTGGTTCTCACAACCGAAACCTCGGATGAGAAAAAACAACGGGCAAGAATTGCCGGTGCCACCGGATGGATTGTTAAACCTTTCAGCCCCGATAAATTGGCAGCGGCCATTCGACGGGTGCTTCATTAACATTTTCAGCTTATCAGCCGTTCCTTTTAAGGCGTTTGTTTCATTAAACTACCCTAATCGGCTTTACGATTTTATTTCGGGACACAAAGTTTTTCGGAAAAAATTTTTAACCATTTTTCAGGCGGTGAAAAAGGAGGCTCTTCATTATGGGCGAAAATAAAAACGAGCTGATGGCAGGAAAAACAGAGAACACGGCTTTGCAAAATCAAGCCCATGATTGGCAGCATTCTTCCGGCGCGCGCCAGTTAATCACTTTCCATATCGGGGAACAGTTTTTCGGGGTGGATATAATGGCTATCCGCGAAATTCGGGCATGGTCACCAGCTACCAATTTGCCGAATGTTCCCAATTATGTTCGCGGTGTTGTTAATCTTCGCGGCGTAGTGCTTCCGGTCTTCGATCTCCGCCAACGGCTTGGCTGGGGCATGACCGAACCGACGGCACGCCATGTCATTATCGTTGTCCAAATCGGGGAACAGTTGCAAGGCCTGATTGTCGATGCCGTCAATGACATTGTGACCGCACGTCATGAAGATTTGCAACCGGTGCCGGATGTCGGGGAATCCACAGCGGCACGCTTCTTGGAAGGTCTGGTCACGATTGATGACCGGATGATTATGGTTCTCGCTTTGGATCGCCTGCGCGAAAACGGCTTGCCGATACCGGATCAGGCCGAATAGGCAAGATTGCGACGATTCAGGATAAAAAGTAACCAGAGGGCGGCGAAATTAACGTCGCCCTCTTTCGGCTTTTCAACTGTTTGGCTATAGCTTTTTTATGAACCGACCTTCTTTAAAGCATTTTTACATCAAATCCTTTGGCTGCCAGATGAATAGCTATGACGGCGAAAGGATGTCCGAATTATTGGAATCCCAAGGGATGAAAGCGGCAGAAGAGGCGGCCACTGCCGATCTTGTCGTGCTCAATACCTGCCATATCCGCGAGAAAGCGGCGGAAAAGGTTTATTCCGAAATCGGTCGGTTAAGACGCCCCGACGGCTCTTCTCCGATGATTGCTCTCGCCGGATGCGTTGCACAGGCCGAGGGTGCCGAAGTGCTGGCCAGAACCAAGATGGTCGATATCGTGGTCGGGCCCCAAGCCTATCACCATTTACCTGAATTGATCGAGAAAGCCGCTTCGGGCAAAGTCGTTGATATCGACATGCCGCTTGAATCCAAATTCGATGCGCTTCCCGAAAGACGGCAAGTCGGGGCAAGTGCCTTTCTGACGGTGCAGGAAGGCTGCGATAAATTCTGCACCTATTGCGTGGTGCCTTATACCCGAGGGGCAGAAGTCTCACGCCCATGGTCACGCATTGTCAAAGAAGCCCATGCTTTGGTTGATAAAGGCGCAAGAGAAATCACGCTTTTAGGTCAAAATGTTAACGCGTGGACAGGCGAAGACGAAGCCGGACGTAGCCAAGGCCTCGATGGTCTTATTCGCGCCTTGGCTAAAATCGACGGACTAGAACGGATTCGTTACACCACCAGCCATCCCAATGATATGACAGAAGGCTTGATCGAAGCGCATGGCGAAATCGACAAGCTGATGCCTTTCTTACATCTTCCGGTGCAATCCGGCAGTAACCGGATTCTCAAGGCAATGAACCGCGCGCATACGGCGGAAAGTTATCTTACCTTGATGAACCGATTGAAAGAGGTTCGCCCTGACATCGCCCTTTCCGGTGATTTCATTGTCGGCTTCCCCGGTGAAAGTGAAGAAGATTTTCAGGCCACTTTGGATTTGATTTCAGAAGTCGGCTATTCTTTGGCCTTCAGCTTTGCCTACAGCCCTCGCCCCGGCACACCGGCTGCCGATATGGACAATCAGATTGATCCTGAAATCAGCCGCGAACGTCTGCAAAGATTGCAAGCCTTGCTTAATCAGCAACAATTCGATTTCAATCAGCAGACGATAGGCCGGAAAGCCACTGTCCTGATCGAACGGAAAGGCAAGAAAGCAGACCAGATGATCGGCAAATCACCATGGCTGCAATCGGTCATTATCGAAGCGCCAGTGGCGATTGGCGACCTTGTCGAGGTCACTTTGACGGATGCCGGCCCCAACAGCGTGAAAGGCCAATTTCTCGATCAAAAGCAGTTTGCCACGGCCTAGATTCCTTGGCGGATGAAACGCCCGATTTCGATGGTTTCCTTGTCACAGGAAATAGTCTAGCATCACCAGAGCCACGCCTTCCAAAGGGCGACGATATAGGGAAAAAGAATGGCGCGCAAAATGGTGCAGGCTCAGGCCGGTGATCTTGCCCGACTTGAGCTTATTTTTGATAAGCCTCAACTATTAGGCCGTCTCTTTGGTGAATATGACCAAAATCTAGTAACTATTGAAAACCGTCTCGGCGTTTACATCGCCGCCAGAGGGAATCGTTTGCAAATCGAGGGTGAAGCCACCCATGCGGCACGCGCCCGCGAAGTGCTGACCAGCATTTATAACCGGATTATCCAAGGGCAGGAACTGGATACAGGTGCCGTAGAAGCCTTTATCGCGATGTCCTCCGATAATTCGATGGAGGGCATTATGCGAACCGATCAAGGCCATGCACCGGAATTGTCCATTCGGACGCGGAAAAAGACGATTATTCCGCGCTCGGCGACCCAGATTCGCTATATGGAGCAACTCAAGTCAAAAGATATTATCTTTGCGCTTGGGCCCGCTGGTACCGGCAAGACCTATCTTGCGGTGGCACAGGCCGTGCAACAGATGATCCAAGGCTCGGTTGATCGCCTCATTCTCTCCCGTCCCGCGGTCGAAGCCGGAGAAAGGCTCGGATTCCTGCCCGGTGATATGAAGGAAAAGGTCGATCCTTATCTCCGGCCGCTTTATGATGCCCTTTACGATATGCTACCGGCGGAACAGGTCGAACGTCGCCTTGAAAATGGCGAAATCGAAATTGCGCCCTTGGCCTTCATGCGGGGACGGACGCTTTCCGATGCCTTTGTTATCCTTGATGAAGCGCAAAATACCACACCAGCACAAATGAAAATGCTTTTGACCCGCTTCGGAATGAACAGCCGAATGGTCGTTTGCGGGGACCCATTACAGGTCGATTTACCCAATCCCGGAAAATCTGGCCTTGCCGATGCGGTGCGCCGCCTTGAAAATGTCGATGGTATCGGTATTACCCGCTTCACCGTACAAGATGTTGTCCGTCATCCTTTGGTTGGACGCATTGTTGATGCCTATGAAAATACGCCGATAGGCCGCGCTCGTTTAGCCATGCTCGAACAAAATCCGGCGACGGTTGACATAAGCGCCCTTGAAAACCCACCAGAAGAGACCCCTGATGATAACGGTTGAAGCCGATATATCCGATTTATGGCCAGAGCAAAGTAACTGGGAGGCTCTGGCACAAACCGCCTGCCAACAGGCCGTTTCTGTAAGTGCCTCCGATTTTCTTCTTGCCAAAGACTATGAAACCGAAATTTCGGTATGCTTTTCTGATAATGACACGGTTCACGCGCTGAATAAAACATGGCGCGATAAAGACCGCCCGACCAATGTGCTTTCTTTTCCGATGATGGAAGCCGAAGAACTCGCAGAAATCAAAAACAGGGTGGGTTCCGAATGCCTGCTTGGCGATATCATTCTTGCCTTTGATGTCGCGAAAAAAGAAGCCTTGGAAAAGGGCATTTCACTTGAAAATCACGTTACTCATTTAATTACCCATGGCACCCTTCACTTATTAGGCTATGACCATATCTTGGACAATGAAGCCGAAATAATGGAAGATTTGGAAAGAAAAGCCTTGGCTCAACTCGACATTCCTGACCCCTATTCAGATCATGAAACGGGCAAGGAAGGTCTTGACGGATAGAACAAGTCCATTCACTCTATTACCCACCAATCAAGCGGAGATAACGCGCGGGAGATGTCTGAAGATTCCAGTACCGACAACGGAGGCGGCTTGTGGCGCGGCCTTCGTAATTTCCTTTTCCACGAAGAAAAAGAACCCACTCTACGCGAAGTCATTGAAAAAGCGATCGAAGAACACGAGCATGACGCGCCTGATCGCGATGACCTATCCCCGATAGAAAGACGGATGCTCCGTCGCCTGTTACATTTTGGTCGCCGGTCAGCCGGAGATGTCGGCACACCTCGCGCCGATATTGTCGCGGTTCCCGACGATATTAACGGGCAAGACCTGATCGCTGCTTTTGCCAATAGTGGCCTCAGTCGCCTTCCGGTTTATAAAGAAACCTTGGATGATATTATTGGCATGTTGCATGTCAAAGATATCTTCAGCCTGATGGCCGAAGGCCAAAGGGATAATTTCGATTTAAAATCGCTACTCCGCCAACCTCGCTATGTCCCAGAAACTATGGGTGTGCTTGATCTGTTGGCTGAAATGCGGGCAACCCGTACCCATATGGCGATTGTCTTGGATGAATATTCCGGCACCGAAGGTCTGATTACCATCGAAGATCTGGTCGAAGAAATCATCGGCGACATCGAAGACGAACATGACGAAGCCCCAACCGCGCTTCTGACCTCGCGTCCTGACGGTATTTGGGAAGCCGAAGGCCGGACAGAATTAGAAGACATCGCGGAATGGATTGATCCCCATCTCAGCGAAGTTGAAGAAGATGTCGATACCATCGGCGGGCTTGCGACTGTTTTGGCCGGACATGTTCCACAACGGGGCGAAATCTTGGAACATCCCAGCGGTTGGCGCATTGAAATTCTGGCCGGAGACAGTCGCCATGTCGAACGCGTCAGACTTTACCCTCCTAAAAAGAATCCGGATGAGGATTAAAGCCCTTTATGCTTAAAAATATCTGGAACCGGATGAGCAACCGACGACGCCTCCTTAGCGGGATGCTGCTTTTAGCCTGTATTAGTGCGCCGGTTGTTCTCAGGGATCGGGCGCATGTGCCTTTTGATCAGGTCACAGGCACAAAACCGGTTCTAACCGAACCCAGATGGCATAGGCTTTGGCCGGTTTTCAATCCGGGGCGCTTTGTCGGCTGGTCGGACGATCATAAAAAGCCAGAAACAGTTTCAGGTTTAAAAATATCGCTTTTTGCCGATAAACTGTTTCATCCCCAATGGATTTATCTGTTACCGAATGGTGATATTCTCGTTTCAGAATCCAACGCCCCGATTTCGTCTCGTCATAAACCGGGATTTCTCAAGCGCCTTTTCTGGCATCTTACTCGCCGTGAAAAGGATTCTTCACCGGACAGGATTGTTTTGCTGCGCGATAGCAATCACGACGGGAAAGCTGACCAGAAAAGCATTTTCATCGACAATCTTCACTCCCCTTTTGGTATCGCCTTAAAAGGGGACAGGCTTTATGTCGCCACCAGCGATGCCATTCTCGCCTATCCCTATAAAGGCGGTGAAGATCATATCACCGCGCCAGCGCAGCAAATCACAACGCTTCCGGCAGGCGACATCAATCTGAACTGGACACGCAATATCCTTCTCAGTCCAGACGGGCGTTTCCTTTATGTGGCGGTTGGTTCTGCGACCAATATCGCGGATAAAGGCATGGCACTGGAAAAGGAACGCGCTGCGGTCTGGGAAATCGACCTGCAAAATAACAGTCACCGACTGTACACCACAGGCCTTCGGAATCCGGTCGGTATGGCCTTCCATCCAGAAACGAAGGCATTATGGTCAGTTGTCGATGAAAGAGATAATGTCGGCTCGGATATGGTGCCGGATTATCTGACCCAACTGAATGAAGGTGATTATTACGGCTGGCCTCAATTTTATTGGGGCGGCTATCCCGACCGTCATTTCAAAAAGATCGACAAGCTGACACAAAGCACGGTGACATGGCCGGATTATTCGCTCGGGGCGCATGTTGCTCCCTTGGCCTTGGTTTTTGCCCATGATCCGGCTTCTGGTCGGGTCAATCTTGGGGATAACTTCAAAAACGGTGCCTTTATTTCCGAACATGGCTCGCTCTATCGCTATCCATGGTCAGGCTATCAGGTCGTTTTTGTGCCTTTTAATGACAAAGGCGAAGCTACCGGAAAGCCGATCACGGTGGTCAAGGACTTCCGGCAAGGCAACAAGGTCTATGGTTTACCGGCCGGTATGACCGGCGATGCTTCCGGTGCCTTGTTGATTGCAGATGAAGCCAGCAACCGCATCTGGCGGCTGTCCAAAGACTAACCGACAATCCGGCAAGAATCTCCGACTCTTTGGTCTTTTCTGTTTTTCCTGTCAGAGGCGATGCCTGACAGGAAATCAGAAGCCATAGCCAAGGCGGGCTTTATCAAACGGTGTCTCTTACTATTTCGCTTATAAACGACGTCATGCTTTTGCCGCAGAGATAAACCGACGTCTAAAAGTCGGCTAGACCGTCTGTCACCCCATCAAAAACATGCCTATCGTGGGATAAACAGCCTGCCTAACGGGCTATTGCATCAAATAAAAAGATACCCGTCATATCTGCCATCCGGTGACGATAGCGATCAACTTTATCGGGATAGCGAACCCCCTTCACCAAAGACAGACTGCGTAGTTGGGCAAATAAATGAATATCATCGGTCGATAACTGACCATTGACCGCTTCCGGTGACTGAATAAGCGGTTCCAACTGCTCCAAACTATCTTCATAACGTTGAATCAGGCGTGGCGTTTCTTTGATACATTGATCGAAACTACCGACCTCGCCTTCTTTGCGGCGAATAAAATAGCGTCTTGCCGCTTGGGTAGCGAATTCTGGCAAAGGAGCCATCACCGCCCTCGGATAAAGCAAAGAATAAATACCCGAAAAGCTGTGCATAGCGCGTAAAACGGCCGGATTCCGCGCTCCCGTTAAAAGAGGACGGCCTTTTTCTTGGTCGATATATTGGACGATATCCATACTCTCGCCCATAAAATGGCCATTTTCTTCCAAAATCGGCACCAGCTTATAACCGGTCATGCGGATCGGCTGCGCTTCGTCATTATGCTGCAAGATAACCTGATCGAAAGCTAAATCTTTCAATCCAAAAATCATCCGTGCTTTCACACAGAAAGGACAATGTTCATAGATATAGAGCTTCAAATTCATGAGCCGACCCGCCTTATTGACCATCTCAAACAGGCGGACATTCTACCCCGCAAGGCAACAATATTTAAGACAGAAATCACTTTCCTCAAAAAGCTCTCAAAGTTTTTTGACAACAGGAAAGAGCAAGAGCATGCACCCCATCGACAGAATTATAAATCTTCCGGCGACAATCCCAAGGCTTCACGGGCGCGTTGACCAAGATCAAGCCCATTGATAACTTCAACCATATGGAAAGGATCGATTTCGGTAACTCGTTTCCCTTCGCGGCTTTCTTTATAATAGGAAAGTTTCAAAACAGCTTTGCCATTTTCCTTTTTCAGAACGCCTCTTCCGATAATCTCGACCGAAGGACTGCGTAACGAAAGTTTGGTAAAGCCTTTCTGCCGCACCGCTTCAACAAGGGCATCCTCCGCCGAAAAAGCTAAAATCCCTAAACTCGCCAAAGTCACTTCATCGGCAATAGAGGGATCATCAGACGGTATTTTTTTATAAACTGGCTCTGGCAATGATACCTCCGAAACCACGCCCAGAAGGTCATTTTCGGCATTAAAAAGCTGCATAACATCGAAATCTTGTGAAGCGTCCATCTTCCGGCCTTAACTGGGTTGTCGTGATGCCCTTTGCAGAAATTCTCTTTACCAAAGGAGAGTCCCCCTTTGGATTTCCATTTCTCAGAAACACCCTAAATATGACATAAATAACATATTTACACAAATAAAAGAAAATTTATAATAAAAAGGGTGATTAGGCTGTTCTTTTTATAAAAAACAGAAACCTTGTTTCGAGCAAAAAAAACTCTGCTAATCAAAAAGATAAGAGCCGCCTCTTGCCCGAACAAAAGGCTATTTATCCTATCCCGCCGAATTCAGTTTTTTCACTGGAAAGCTAGGATGCTTATCCAACCAAGATTGTGCCTCTTTTTTGGCCTCGGCAATCTGGGCAGGGGTCATCATTTTACTTAAAACCTGACAATTATTTTCGGCATTTTTTAGACCCAGACCGGCTGCCAGACTGAACCACATATAGGCATCCACATCATTTCGAGCAGCCCCCTCGCCCAAATGCGCCATTTTACCCAACATAAACAAGGCAACGACATCACCCTGCGCTGCCGCTTTCTGATACCAGAGGACGGCCTCTTTATAATTCTGGGATTTGCCTTTGGCCTGATGGTAAAGGAGGCTTGCCAAATTCAACTGCGCTTTCACAAAGCCTTGATCGGCGGCCTTCTGATACCAAGCCAAAGCGATCTTCTGATCCTGAACAACACCTTGGCCTTTTTCATAAAGATAGGCGATATTATATTCGGCAGCCGGAAATTTCTGATCGGCGGCCTTCTGATACCAAGTCGCAGCAGTCGCCATATCTTGGGTTACGCCCTGCCCCTGACTATACATCACGCCCAAATTATATTCAGCCAAAGCATAGCCTTGGGCAGCCGCTTTTTGATACCAGATAGCGGCTGTTTTATACTCTTGGGCTGTGCCAAGGCCTTGATAATACATATCGCCCAAATTGGTTTGGGCAACTTTGTCGCCTTGCCCTGCCGCACGCTGTAACCAAGTCAAAGCGGCCTGAAAATTCTGGGGGACACCGACACCATATTGATACATGCTGCCCACATTATTTTCAGCCTTCACAAAACCCTGATCGGCGGCTTTCTGATACCATGAAAAAGCGGTTTTATAATTTCTAGCTACGCCCTTTCCCCGTTCATACAATGCCCCCAAATAAAATTGGGCTTCGGCATGACCGAGATCCGCAGCCTTCTGAAAATACTCTCTGGCTTGGCTGTAGCTCTGGGCAACATTATGTCCGTGATAATAGCGAAGACCAGATTCAAAATTGTCATTTGCCTTTTTGACATCTGTCGTTTTCACCGCTGCATAAAGCGGGAAAGATGTCACCGGCGTTAAAGCCACCAATAATGGCAACCAGATATTTTTCTGAAAAAACAAGCTTCTTGTCGTCAGTATCACGGTTACACCCCTATTTTTTCAGAAACCGGAATAAAAGATACCGTCATCTTTCTGGCATGACAGAATAACAAGCTGTCTCAAAAAGATAACCCATGATAACTACCGACCATAGGCAAAATACAAATTATCGAGAACTGTGTTTTTGTTACCTGAACAAGATAATCTCCAGATCAAAAAACACATAATATCCGATTTTCGCGACAGAATAAGGCGCTTACAATATTTCAAAAATGAAGATTTTTGTTTTTTCAAATCATAAAAATATATCAACAAAAAAAGACTTTTTATGGGATAGATAAAGCCTAATTTATTGAAATTTTAAAACAAATAATGATTTCTAAATTACCAAAGCCGCATCAAAATCACGCCCCAATTTTTGAAACTGCCCTCAAATTCCTTTTCATCTGCATCAATCTTGTCTTTTTTCTGATTGCCCAAAAAGGCTTTTAAATCAGGCGATAACGGCCTTTTTGGGTTCTTTTCAATAAATCGAAGAAAACGATAACTGTAAAAAAAAGTTTGATAATGAAACGGATTATCATTAGCAATTTCGTCATTATGAAAAGATCGACTCAATATAGAGAAAGAAATGATACTTTGTATCATAAGCATAGCAAAAACAATAATGACGGATTCTTTTGAATGCTCCAGTCAATATCGCTTCTCATTTCTTGAAAGGCAAAAAGAAATCAAAGGCCAATCAGCCTTTTTATTTAAACGATACTAAATAATAAAGATTATCTTTTTTATTATTTCTTGATCAAATAGAAGGAAAATAAATATGATGCTCATTGACAGGGATAATGCTCAAAAGCACATCGCCTTCTTGAAAACAGATTTATTTTCAAATTCTATTTCCGAAAAGAGAAAAAAGATAATATGTACAGCTTGTTCTATGAATCATGCAAAAACTGATTGTCTCAAGACCTGTTTGCTTATGGCAAGCAGCTTATTTCTTCTTCCCTGCGCCACGGCTGCGACAGCCTCTTCTTACGACCAACCCGATACCCAAATACAAAGAGACAGCGCCAAATTAGGCAATTCAACACCCGCGGTCAGCCAAATCGACCCCGCCGCAGCCCGAGATTCAAAAACCGCAATCCCCTCACCTACCGCCGATAACAAAGATACGCTCGACACCAGCGGCAACCTCCTCGGTGATATGGGCGGGCTTCGGACATGGCTCTATAAATACGGCATTACATTTGATCTCGAAGAATATGACGAATTATGGGGTAATGTTTCCGGTGGTACCGGCGGCAAGCCCGCTTATGAAGGGGTCACCGCTCCGACTATTCGGGTTGATCTTGAAAAACTGATTGGCCTCAAAGGCGGCCTTTTCAATGTCAGCGCACTGCAAACCCGTGGGCGCTCGATCAGTCAGGAACAACTTTCCGTCTATAACCCTGTCAGCGGCTTTGAAGCAGACCGCTCCACCCGCTTATTTGAATTATGGTATCAACAAAGTTTCTTCCATGACAAATTAGACATCAAAATCGGGCAGCAAGATCTCTATACAGAATTTTTAATCAGCGATTACGGCGCGCTCTATTTGAACGCTAATTTCGGTTGGCCAATGGCACCTTCCGTCAATCTCTATGGTGGCGGGCCCGCATGGCCGTTGGCTTCTCCCGCCATCCGCTTCCGCTATCGCCCGACCAACCAGCTTACCGTTCTCTTTGCGGCTGCCGATGACAATCCTTCCGGCCACAGCTTTTACAACAGCGCAGATCCCACCAATCAAAGCGTCCATAAAGACGGTGCCAATTTCAATATGGGCGGCGGCGCGCTTTTGATTGCGGAATTACAATATGCCATCAATCCGCAACCGGATGATATGTCCACGGTTACCGAAAATCCGGGCTTACCGGGTATCTATCGCTTGGGCGGATTTTATGACACTGGACGTTTTCCCGACCAACGTTACGATACCAATGGTAATTTGCTCGCTTCACCAGACAGCAACGGCAATGCCCGAATGCATCGTGGCAACTGGATGATTTACGGTATTGTCGATCAAATGATCTGGCGGCCTTCTTTGGGGTCTCCAACCTCTCTTGGGGTCTTTGTTCGCCCGACTTTTAATATGGGCGACCGCAATATGGTTTCTTTTGCGATTGATGCTGGTCTCAATCTCAAAGCACCCTTTAAAGGACGCAATAATGACACCGTTGGACTGGCATGGGGTATGGGACGAACCAGTTCAGGCCAGCGTGCTTATGACCGCGATCTCCGTTATTTCAATGGGGGACGCTATCAACCGATCAGCGGCAATGAACATCATATAGAGCTGACTTATCAGGCACAAATCACGCCTTGGATGGTGCTACAACCTGATCTGCAATATATCATCAACCCATCGGGGGGCGTGCTTAATACGAATACCTATAAAAAGGTCGGCAACGAAGTTGTCTTCGGCCTACACAGCAATATCAGCTTCTAAAAAGTACCCTTTTCAATCTGGTGCTTCTCACCTTTTCAGCACCGGATTGGAAAGAAAACCAAAAATCACGCCCCCATAAAAGCGGTATCCTATCCAAAAAAAACCAAGATATTTTGCCTTTTTCCAAGAGACATTGGCACATTCAAATATTTACCGCCAAAGAAAGAATATGATAGACTTAGAAAATCGCTACCCTTTTTAATAGGGCAGGCTTTTTTCAAGCAAAGACTAAAAATAGTCCTGCTTTTTCAGCTTAGGATGCCTCATGAAACAGCGCCCGTTAGGAAAGACCGGATTCCAGATTGCCCCGATTATTTTTGGCGGCAATGTTTTCGGCTGGACAGTCGATGAAAAACGTAGCTTTGCGCTGTTGGATGCGTGGATTGATGCCGGTTTTAATGCCATTGATACCGCTGATATGTATTCGGCTTGGGTCGATGGGAATAAAGGCGGGGAATCCGAAAGCATCATCGGCCATTGGTTACAAGCCCATCCTTCCAAACGGGACAAGGTTCTTATTTTCACCAAGGTTGGCGGCGATTTCCGCGATGAAAAACGAAAAGGTCTCAAAGCGGGCTATATCCGCCTCGCCGTCGAGGCCTCGTTGCAAAGACTGTCAATCGAAGCCATTGACCTTTACCAGTCGCATTTTCCTGACGAAACCGTTGATGATGAAGAAACGCTCAGCGTTTACCAAGACCTCATCAAGGAAGGCAAAATCAGGGCAATCGGGGCTTCAAATTATACCGCCCCCCAGCTTGATCGCGCCTTGAAAATTGCCGCAGAGAAAAACCTTCCAGCTTATCAAACGCTGCAACCTGAATATAATCTTTATGACCGCTTCGGCTATGAAGGTGCCGTTGCCGATCTCTGCCTTGACCATACAATCGGGGTAATCCCTTATTACAGTCTGGCTTCCGGCTTTTTATCAGGGAAATACCGTTCCGAAGCCGATCTCGGCCAAAGCCAACGCGGTGCAGGCATCAAAAAATATCTAAACCCTCGCGGAATGCGCATCTTGGCCGCGCTGGATGAGGTCTCAAAAGGACAAAATGCCAAACCGGCAGAAATTGCCTTGGCATGGTTATTAACACGCCCTGCCATCACTGCCCCGATCGCCAGCGCGACCAGCATCGAACAAATGGCTAGCTTGAAAAAAGCCACTGAAATAAATCTGACACCCGATGAGGTTATACTGTTGAATGAGGCCAGTGCCGTTTTACCAACGGATTAACGAAAACTACTTTTCTTCTGATACAGATTTTTTAATGGGGCGTTGTTCAGTCGAAAGTTTTTAACCGGCCTTGCGATCGAAAATAGACATTTTCTCATAGCATAAAAACAAGGGGCATCATCGGGATGGATAAGCTGTGAAATATTGGGCGATACTAGGCAGCCTCCTATGCGTTTCTTTGGGGAGCAATGCGCTCGCGGCGAAACATGAACCTCGTTATATGCTGGAAAAGGTGGTTGAACTAAGCCGCCATGGTGTCCGTCCCCCGACAGAAAAAGAGGCCGAAGAAATTGCCAGCGGCACAAATCGAAATTGGCCGGAATGGGTAACGCCTCTTGGGGAATTGACCGGTCACGGCTATGCCGCATCCCTTCTCAAAGCGCGGTATGAAGGGGAATATTACCGGAAAACCGGCCTGTTAAAATCCGGCTGTGGCCTTTCGAAAGATGTCTATATCTGGAGCAGTCCAGTCGAACGCTCAAAAGCCACCGCCTTAGCCTATGTGGATGGGATGTTTCCGGCTTGTAATATCCCTATCCATTATAGCGATATGGATTCAGACTATCTTTTCCATTTTAATAAATTGGTGCCGCCTAATAGCGCCCCCGATCAAGCCAAAGCTGAAATAGAACAAATTTTGGGAAGCAATCTCGCCACAGCACGGCAAAGAATGCAGCCTGAGATAGCACGGCTTCGGGCAGCCGTCTGTATCGCCGGAAAAAGCTGCCCGATATTCGATACCCCTTGGCAAATAAAAACCAAGGATAAAGGCGGTATATCCGTTACCGGTCTCGAAAGCTTGGCCAGTATAGGGCAGGTGCTGTTACTCGAATATAGCGAAAACAAACCCCTTTCCGAGGTTGCTTTTGGAAAAGCCCCCGACGCCGCGACAATCGGCGCTTTGTTATCGCTACAGACGCTCCGCTATGATGTCGGAAATGATCGCCTTTCGGCTGCCAGACAAGGTGGATCAGTTTTATTAAATCAAATCCGCATGGCACTGGAATTGGGAACAGGCAGCGCGTCAAGCACGGGCAGACAAGCCATTGCAGGGCCTCCAGATGTCGCTTATTTGCTCTATGTTGCCCATGATACCAATATCGCCTTTATCAGACGCTTATTATCTTTCACATGGCAAGTCGGCGAATATCCTCGCGGCAATATCCCACCCAGCAGTAGCCTCGTTTTTGAAAGATGGCAGGACCGCGTAACGAAAAAACGCTTTATCCGGCTTTATTTTCAAACTCAGACGCTCGACCAAACGCGATCACTCACGCCGCTCGATCAACGTCATCCTCTGCTGACAGCCGAATTTAAAAAACCGGATTGTCAAAAGACCAAGGTCGGGACGCTTTGTCCTTTCGATGGCATGATTGCTCAAATGAACCAAGCGATTGATTATTCGACTGTTGCTATCGCTGCCCATCCGGTAAAGTAACGCCCCTTTTTGAATTTTCATTCGGGGTGTCAAAAAATATTATGAGAATAGAATTTACTTTTCCTTGCTTTGGCTCTTTACGGACAGTGGCCACCGATAATGCCCAATTCGGGGATGCCGTTATTTTCTTTGGCTGGTTCATCACTGAAACGGCCATGAATATCGCGGTAGAAGGCTACAAAGTTAAAATGGACGAAGTCATCCGTTTGGTTGTGATCGACGACGAAGGTAATGACATCACAACCCAAGTTGCCGATTTCTATGCCAAAGCCTCTGCCGATATTCAGGAAGAACATAGCCACGCTTCCTGAATATCCTTTGCAAGTCGGATATTTAAACTTCTGTTCAAAGGCCTGTTTTCATCCCACGGCTTTATCGGCTTTTATCAAACGAACGATATTTTCGGTGGTGCGCTCGACATTGGCCGCCGCCGATAACAAGGCCTGATCCAACGGTATCGCAGCCGGTAAAATCCCGAAAATCGCATCGATACCTTTTTGATACAAACTATCTATCTGCTCTCCGATATAGCCGCCCAAAGCAATAACCACTGTTTCAGGATTGGCTTTCTTAGCGGCTTTGGCTACCCCCATCGGCGTTTTTCCATATTGGGTCTGAAAATCGATACCGCCCTCGCCTGTTAGGACATAATCGGCATCTTTGCTTTTCTCCATCAACCCCGTGATACGGATAACCAGTTCAATACCTTTTTCTATTGTCGCATCGGTAAAAGCCAACAACCCACCACTTAATCCACCGGCAGCCCCCGCCCCCGCTTTTTCGGCAATCTCTTTACCCAAACTAGCCTTTATCAAATCGGCATAATGCCGCAAATTATCATCCAGCTGTCGAACCATGTCAGGATTGGCTCCTTTTTGGGGCGCGAAAACAGCACTGGCACCAATTTCCCCCACCAAAGGATTGGTTACATCGGAAGCAATAATAATTTCGGTGTCTGCTATGCGGGGATCAAGGCCAGAAATGTCGATCTCGGCCAAGGTGGATAAGCCACCGCCGCCTCGCGTAATCGGCCATCCTTTTTTATCAAGAAAGCGGACGCCCAAGGCTTCAGCCATACCGGCACCGCCATCATTGGTCGCACTGCCCCCCATGCCCATAATGATTTTTCTGATGCCACGGTCCAAAGCGGATTTCAGCAACTGGCCGGTGCCATAAGTAGTCGTGATTAGCGGGTTTTTGCTCTTCTCATCCACAAATTGAAGACCGCTCGCCGCAGCCATTTCGATGATAGCTGTCTTGCCATCGCCCAAAATACCATAATCAGCCATCACCGGCTGCATCAGGGGATTCATCACCCTTTCGCTTATTCGCTGGCCTTGGGTAGCATCAATCAAAGATTGTACCGTGCCTTCGCCCCCATCCGCCATAGGGAGAATGACCGTTTCGGCCTCGGGCAGAATCTTCTGGATAGCCCTTTCCATAGCAAGAGCTGCCTCTTTCGCGGTCAAGCTACCCTTAAAAGAATCCGGTGCCAGCAAGAATTTCATCTTCACGCTTTCTGTTTTTGTCACAATTTACCAGATTTAAAACCGGAGGCCTTGCCCAAAATCCTACCCATCCTAAATTATTCACGGTAATTTTTATCCGATCATGGATAGGATTGGCCTCAATATCATTATAAAAAATAGGATAAGCCAAGGCCTGATCGTCAAAGGACAAACAAATGATCGACTATAAAAATGCCGATAAAGCGACATTAAAGGCAGAATATAAACGCCTTTCTCGGGAAACCCACAATCTACCTTTCTTTACCAGAAAAGAATTCTACGCCCTTCCCGAAATACTGGGTGATGAAGAAATCCCTGTCGCCATTACTTCAGGCATGATGAATGATCATACATGGCTGATCGTGTTGACCAATCGCCGTATTTTATTCCTTGATAAAGGGATGCTGTTCGGGGGCAAACAGGTCATTATCAGCTTGGCCGATATTACGGCTATCCAAGGCTCTACCGGTCTGATTTATGGTGAAATCACGATCAGTACCGCCGGACAAAAGCACGAAATCAGCCATATTTATAAAAAGGCTGTTAATAGCTTTATCCAAATGACGGATAAAGAACGGGATCAATATCGCTCCGATCCGATCCAGAAAATCAAACCCTTCCATCAGAATACCTCGGATAAAGTTACCCAATTGGAAAAACTAGCCGCCCTTAAAAATCAGGGCATCCTGACAGAAGAAGAATTTGAAAAAGAAAAAAGGCGTATTTTGGCCTTATAAAAGACGAAAATATTTCTTACATTGCCCCCATCTCAAAGACAGTCCGCCTTTCAAAATAGATATCACAAAATCGGGAAACAGAATTATGTGCGGTATTATCGGTATTATCGGACGCGAAGACCTTTCAGAACGCCTTTTCCAAGGATTAAGACGGCTGGAATATCGCGGTTATGATTCTGCCGGTATGTGTACGATCCATGATGGCAAACTCGATCGCCGCCGTGCCGAGGGAAAACTCGACAATCTCGGTCGGGTGCTGGCTAATGATCCACTTCCTGGTAAAATCGGCATTGCTCATACGCGTTGGGCAACTCATGGCGCACCAACGGTTGCCAATGCCCATCCCCATATTGCGGGTGATGTCGCGGTGGTTCACAATGGCATCATTGAAAATTTCAAAACACTGCGTGACGAATTACTGGAACGCGGCCATCATTTTGAAAGCGAAACTGATACCGAGGTTGTCGCCCATCTTCTTGATGAACAGATGCAGGCCGGCAAAGACCCGCGTCATGCTGTTTCCAAGGTTCTAAAAAAATTGCGGGGTGCTTTTGCACTCGCCATCCTTTTTAAAAATTATCCCGATCTCTTGATTGGTGCCAGACTGGGTTCACCCTTGGTCGTTGGCTATGGCGATGGCGAAAATTATCTTGGATCGGATGCCTTGGCTTTGGCACCGCTGACCCAGAAAATCAGCTATCTCGAAGAAGGCGATTGGGTCGTTCTTACGCGTGAAGGTATCGAAGTCCACGATATCGAAGACAGAATTGTCGAAAGACCGGTGGTGCTATCCGGTGCCAGTGGCCTGATGGTTGAAAAAGGCAATTACCGCCATTTCATGCAGAAAGAAATCTTTGAACAGCCAGTAGTCGTTGCTCAAACTTTACAAAGCTATCTTCGTCCGGTTGAAGGACAGGTCGCGTTGCCAGACCCCGATTTTGATCTCTCCCAAATCAAAAGAGTGACGATCGTAGCCTGCGGCACCAGCTATTATGCCGGTATGGTTGCCCGCTATTGGATCGAGCGTTTTGCGCGTGTGCCAGTCGAAATCGAGGCCGCATCAGAATATCGCTATCGTGAACCCGTGATGGAAGAAGGCGGTCTATCACTCTTTATCAGCCAATCGGGCGAAACCGCCGATACCTTGGCTGCACTTCGCCATGCTAGGGCAGGGGGACAGAAAATTGCCGTCGTTGTCAATGTCCCAACCAGCAGCATGGCACGCGAAGCTGATTTACTTCTCCCGACCCATGCTGGCCCTGAAATCGGGGTGGCCTCGACCAAGGCCTTTACGTGCCAACTCGCTGTCTTGGCCGCATTTGCTACTCATATCGCAAGGGTCAAAGGACAGCTCACACAACAAGAAGAACAGGACATCGTCCGCCATCTCGCAGAAGCCCCTGCGGCACTCAATGCAGCTCTGGCTTTCAATGACACAATCGAAAATGTTGCAACAGCCATCGCCCCCGCGCGGGATGTCCTTTATATTGGACGGGGGCCCGATTATCCCTTGGCGATGGAAGGCGCGCTCAAATTAAAAGAGATCAGCTATATCCATGCCGAAGGTTACGCGGCGGGTGAAATGAAGCACGGGCCTATCGCGCTTATTGATGACAAGGTGCCGATTATCGTTCTGGCTCCATCAGGGCCTCTTTTTGAAAAAACCGTTTCTAATATGCAGGAAATGCAAGCAAGAGGCGGCAAGGTTATTCTGATTTCTGATGAGAAAGGTATTCAGGAAGCCGGAGATAACTGCCTTGCAACTTTGACGATGCCCAAGGTGCATCCTCTCATTGCCCCGATCGTCTATGCTATTCCGGTGCAATTACTGGCCTATCATGTCGCCGTTATCAAAGGCACCGATGTCGATCAGCCCCGAAATTTGGCCAAAAGTGTTACGGTCGAATAGTAAATTTATACCGACTGATAGTAAAACTATATTTTTCTTAACAGCGGCTTTCCCTAATTTGGTTGTGACGGAAACACTCCTTTTCAAAGGGGTGTTTCTTTGCAATCGGGGGCAAAGGCAAATCTAGGCGAGAATTCTCCCGCTTCTGTCTTCCCGATTGTCCGATAACGATACAAAACGGGAATGCCTATGTCCGCCCTTCATGCTTTACAGCCGCTCTATTCACTTTCTGGCTTGGTGATCGGTTTTCTGGTGGGCATGACGGGTGTCGGCGGCGGTTCCTTGATGACACCGCTCCTTATCTTGCTCTTCGGTGTTCACCCCCAAACGGCTGTCGGAACGGATCTTCTCTATGCCTCGGCCACCAAATTTGTCGGAACGGGGATTCACGGTTTCAAAGGTTCGGTCGATTGGAAGGTCGTAACCCGCTTATGCGCAGGTAGTATTCCGGCCTCTATCCTCAGCTTGGTTTTCCTGCATTATCTCGGAATGCCGTCGTCAACGACTTCTCGCATTATCTCTGTCACCTTGGGCATTGCCCTATTACTGACCGCTCCCAGCGTTCTTTTCCGTGAAAAGATCAGAGCATGGGCAAGCCGCCGCAGCAAACCTTTGGGTGAAAAAAGCACCGCTTTTCTGACGGTTTTTCTTGGTTTTCTGCTCGGTGTCTTGGTGTCGCTGTCCTCGGTCGGTGCGGGCGCGATCGGTGTCACGGTGCTGATTATGCTCTATCCGACTTTACCAACCGCTAAAATTGTTGGTTCCGATATTGCCCATGCTGTGCCGTTAACCCTTATCGCCGGATCAGGTCACTGGCTGATGGGTGCCATCAATATTCCGATGCTGATTTCTTTATTGGTCGGCTCGATACCGGGTATCATCTTGGGCAGCCTGTTTATCGGTAAAGTCAACGAAACCGTGCAACGCTCGGTCTTGGCGACCATTCTTCTGGTTGTCGGCTTGCGCCTCGTCTGATTGAAATCTGATTTATTCTAAATCCAAAAACCGGATAGCCCAAGCTGTCCGGTTTTTCTGTATCAAGCCCCCGCTTTAAATTCTTTCTCCTGCCCTTTCTCCAGCATCCCCCAAATAATCCCAAGCCAAGCACTTTTTATGAAGGCGCAACCACTTTCTCATCGGACAGATTCAACAATATTTTTTTGAGAAGCCCTGCCAAGATTTGACGTTGTTCCGGCTCCAGCCCGTCCAAGACCCCATTTTGAACCTCGGTATGTGTTTTTACGGCTTGTTCAATCAAAGCCTCAATCTACTATTGCTTTTAATTAGAAACCGCGTCTTCTTTGGCCTTCGGTGAAGCCGCATCTTTCTTGGCGTCTTCAGCGGCCTGATAGAGCATCGCCATGCCTTGGGCATGATCGTCCAGCCTGTCGTCTATCTCGGCAAAGGCTTTATCAAAGGCCTTACGATGCCAATAAACGGCCTGTTCTTTGTTTTTCTCAACCCCGATCCCTTTTTCATAAAGGGTTGATAATTTAATCTCGGCGGGTTTGTAATGATGGCGTGCCGATCTTTCATACCATGAAAAGGCTTGCTTAAAATCCTGCGGGACAACCTGCCCCTTGGAATACATATCGCCCAATTTCATTTCAGCATCATAGGCTTGGGTATGATAAAAATCAGCCGTTGCCTTCCGATACCAAACCAGAGCCTGTTTGAAATCCTGCGGCACTGCCAAGCCACTATAATAGATATTCCCGATAGCATTTTCGGCGCGACTGTCATTTTGGGCAGCCGCTTTCTGATACCATGCCAAGGCTTTCGGATAATTCCGGTCTATTTTCTGGCCTTCAAAATAAAGGTCACCCATCACAGTTGCTGGATTATCAAAATGATGTTTTGCCCATGCCTTTTGGTAATATTCGGCCGCTTTATCGTCATCTTTCTGGGTGCCTTCACCCTGATGATACATCTCAGCCAATTGCTCTTCAGCCTCTTCAGAACCCTGATTGGCCGCTTTTTCACACCAATAAAAAGCCTTTTTGCTGTCTTTTTCAGTGGCATCACCATGATAATAGGCCATAGCCAGATCAATCTGCCCTTGAATATTGCCTCCTTCGGCAGCTCGATTATACCAGAAAGCGGCTTTTTGGGGGTCTTTTCCTGTGCCCTGACCGTCACGATAAAAGCGCCCTAATGCGCTCTCCGCAGGATGGAACCCCTGATTGGCTGACTTCTCCATCCAGTAAAAAGCAGTGTCTGGATCGACCCTTTCATTGCCATTTTGGGGGTTATAAAAACGAGCCATATTATATTCTGCGAAAGGATCACCCAGACGAGCGGCTTTTTCTGTCCAGTAAAAAGCCTTTTCAAGATCTTCAGGGATACCCTTTCTTCCGAAATGATAGATATTTCCTAGCAAGGCTTCGGCCGCAGGATAGCCTTGTTCCGCCGATTTCTCTATCCAGTAACGCGCCTGCAAAAAATCCTGCGCTGTTCCCAAGCCTTCATGATATAAAGCCCCCAAATTATATTCTGCCTTTGGATTGCCACCAGAAACAGCTTGCTGCATTTTCATAAAACCGCGGGCTTGATCGTCCTTATTCTGACTTTTCAAATTATGTATTGCCTGCGTAAAGGCTTGAGGAGCTGTCATAACCGCAGGCGGGTTTGCCTCTGCCCAAAGCGGGGTTATCACCAGCGGCGCAGACAAAATCATCGAGAGCTTCATCATCCAAGAACCAGCGGCTTTCATACATCCCCCCGATAGAAATATTTTAATATAATTGAACAGCAGTATAATTCATCTAAAAACAGCCTAAATATTGTTATCATTATTACAAATAACACTATCTCAGACTATCCATTTATTTTATTTCATCTATCCCCAATCTATAGAAATGAAGAAATAGCTATCCTTAAAACCTCATTACATTCAAATTTTTTAAAAAAAAGAAATATTACAACAGAAAAAGCGCAATTTTAATAGATTATTTTTAGATTTATTTATAATTTAATGCTTTAAAATAAATATTAAAAGCAATTTTAAATCTAAATAAAATAAAAATGCTCTACATCGATAAAAACACTAAAATGAGGATTAAGAATAAGATCATATCTTTTTTGCCTCAAAAAACAAAAGACGCAAAAAAAGATCGGTTTTTCCCGAAAAAAAGCTATTCTGACCTTTGTCAAAAATTGCTTTCAGGAAAATTTTATGGCGCTTATTCTCGCTTCTTCTTCCAAAATCAGATCAGCCCTTTTGACTGCCGCCGGTGTGCCTTTTGCCATCCAGACTGCCGAAGTTGAGGAGACCGCGATCAAGGAAAAATGGCAGGCTGAAAAGCGGGATAATAGCCAGCTGGCGCTCACTCTCGCCGAAGCCAAGGCACAAGCCGTCGCGGATCATTATCCCGATGATCTTGTTTTAGGGTGTGACTCAACTGTCATGACGGAAGAAGGTGCCTTGTTGAGCAAGCCCGTCAGCCGACAAGATGCCGCCGATCATCTCCGGTTATTGGCTGGAAAATCACATATTCTGACCAGTGCCGTCGCCATTATTGAAAAAGGCAAAACGGTTTTTCGCCATCACGACAGCGCCACTTTGACGATGCGCGCTTTTTCCGACAGCTTTCTCTCTCATTATCTTGATCAGGAATGGCCAGAAATCGGCTATTGCGTAGGTGGCTACCGCCTGGAAGGCCTCGGTATTCAACTTTTTGAAGCTATCCAAGGCGATCATTTTACGATTATGGGGCTTCCACTGCTTCCTTTGCTTGCCTATTTGCGTAAAGCCTCAATAGTAGAGGCATGAGCAATACAGAAAATAAACGCCCCGTCCCCGCCACTGCCGGTGTGATCGGTTGGCCAATCGCCCATAGCCAGTCTCCGGCGCTGCACCGCTTTTGGTTGGAAGCCTGCGGCATCAATGGCGATTACAGTCGTTTTCCCGTGCATCCCGACCATCTCGCCCAAGCTATCAAGGCGTTACCCGCATGGGGGATGCGCGGGGTCAATGTCACGGTGCCGCATAAACAAGCTGTCATTCCGTTACTGGATGAGATTGACCCGCTGGCTGAAAAAGCAGGCGCCGTAAATATTGTCAGGGTAGCCGAAGACGGTCGCTTGCAAGGCTATAACAGCGACATTACCGGCTTCATGGAAGCACTCCAACCAGCCATAAAAGCCCAAGGGGCAGGTCTGCGGAAAGCCTTCATCGTTGGTGCGGGTGGAGCTGCTCGCGCCGTGGCTTTGGGGCTGACCGAGGCCGGTTTCACCTGCCAGATCGTCAACCGCAATTTTGAAAAAGCCCGCGCTTTGGCAAGGGATATCGGGGCATTGCGCGGCGACATCGAATTTCACAGTCTGGAAGACAATCGCGAACCCGAATTTACGCTTCAGGATGGCGAATTAGGGGTAATCGTCAATGCCACGACTTTGGGGATGTCTGGCCAGCCGCCGCTTGATCTCAGCCTTGAAAAGGTCGATCCGCGCAGTCTTGTCTATGACATCGTTTACGTTCCTTTGGAAACGCCTTTGTTAAAGGCCGCAAAAGCGCGCGGGATGCAGACAATAGACGGTCTTTCGATGTTGATCGGACAAGCTGCCGCCGCCTTTGAACTCTTTTATGATCGTAAACCCCCGCGCGACCAAGATCAGGCTTTGCGGGCGTTACTGACCAAGAAAGCATAAACAAGGGATCATATGATTATTTTAGGCCTGACCGGCTCCATTGCCATGGGGAAATCAACGGTTTCCCGTCTTTTTACGCAAATGAAGCGCCCTGTTTTTGATGCCGATAAAGTCGTGCATCAATTACAAGCCCCTAATGGACGATTACTCTCCGCAATCGGTCAGGCCTTTCCTGGGGTTATTGATGAAAAAGGCGTGAACCGCCAAAAACTCGGCGCACAGCTCCTACAAAAACCCGAAGGTTTTCGCCGCCTCGAAGCAATCATCCATCCAGCCGTTGTCGAAGAACTCCATCTGTTTTTACGAAAAAACCGCAGTCACCCTCTGGTGATTGTCGATATCCCTCTGTTATTCGAGGCCGGTTTTACCCGTTCGGTCGATTATATCGCGGTGGTTTCCGCGCCCTATTGGATACAAAAAAGACGGGCATTATCGCGCCCCAATATGACCGAATCACGCTTTCGTGGATTGCTGGCACGCCAATGGCCAGACCGCAAAAAAAGACAACAGGCCGATTTTATTATTGAGAATGGCCGCAATATTATCGCCCTTGCCGCGCAAGTCAGGCAGATCACCGGTTGCCTTGTCGGACAAGGTAGCCGATAGTGCCGTTATGCGCGAAATTGTCTTTGATACCGAAACCACCGGCCTCAGCCCCATTAACGGCGATCGTCTGGTTGAAATCGGTTGTGTCGAGCTGATCAACAAGGTTGAGACAGGTAACAGCTTTCATTGCTATTTTAATCCCGAACGGCCAATGGATGCCGTCGCGGAATCGATCCATGGTTTGTCTGATGCCTTTTTGGCAGACAAGCCGCTTTTTGCCGACAAAGCGCAAGAATTGCTTTCCTTTATCAAATTGTCGCCTTTGGTCGCCCATAATGCGGCCTTCGATTTTGGCTTTTTGAATTACGAATTGGATAAATGCGGCCTTCCGACCATTTGTATGACCCGAATGGTCGATACCTTGGCGATTGCGCGCGGCAAACATCCCGGTGCCAAACATACCCTTGACGCATTATGTACCCGCTACGGTATTGACCGCAGCCATCGTGTCAAACATGGCGCCTTGCTCGATGCCGAATTGCTGGCACAGCTTTATGTCGAACTGACAGGCGGACGGCAAATCGGTATGGCCTTGGATGACAATAACGGCCAATCCGATGGACGCTTGTCTGTCCCGAACACGGTTTCCGGTCTACCTCGTAATAAAAAGGTCAAAAGACAACCGAGACCCCACGAGGCCAGCCCACAAGAATTATTGCGTCACGGCGCGTTTATCGACAAAATTTCTAATCCTGTCTGGCGTCGGGCGTGAAACAAAATCTAGGTTTCTGACGTTAATAAAGACGGATGTGATCATTTTCTCTTTTTGAGAGATTTGGGGCTTATAAGTTACAAGATTTTTTAAGTGCATGGAGGGAGTCAAGATGGATATCCGTATTTCCGGCCATCAGATTGATACGGGCGCGGCTTTAAGAGAATATGTCAATGACCATCTTAGCCAGATCGTCAGCAAATATTTCCCCAAATGCCTAAGCGCCTCTGTCACTTTCGGTAATCGTCGCCACGCTATTATTTCCTGCGATATTATTATCCATGCCATGCGGGATATTATTCTGAAAGCAGGCGGCATAGACAAAGACGCCCATGCCGCTTTCGATCAGGCCGCCGCCAAGATTGAAAAACAATTACGGCGACATCACCGACGTTTACAGACCCGCATCCAGCAAAATACGCCTTCTATTGATGAAGCCGCTATCGCCCTTACGGAGGCAACAGCCAAGGCGGATCAGGATAACGCGCATTATACGGTCTTTGACATTGAAGAGGATGAAAAAGAACAAGGCGATCATCCTCCCGTCATTGCCGAAATGCAGGTTGATATTCCAACAGCCAGCGTTTCCGATGCTGTTTTGATGCTCGATCTTCGCAACACGACGGCTTTGCTCTTCGTGAACAGCAAATCGGGTCATCATAATATGGTTTATCGTCGGGTAGATGGTACCATCGGTTGGGTTGAGCCGCGATAGTCGTTAAATATTCAGATAGACGGAGATAATAAACGGGAGAGAGGTCGCTCCCTCTTTTCAAGAGAATTATCGACCCCTCTCCCCCGTTTCCGGAAGGAATATTGCTAGAATTTTGACTTTATTTTCTGAAAGGCCGTGTCTTTCAGAAAATGTCTGATGCTGCGATCTTTGCAATCGTGGGCATATAAAGGCGAAAAAACATGAATGAACTGGCCGATATAATCGCGCCGGACAGGATTGAGGTGAATTTCAATCCTTCTAACAAAAAAACACTCTTCCAGCAGGTTGCCCAATGGGCTGGGCGAGAATTTCTAATTAACCCCAAGGTTATCGCCGAACGGTTACATGAAAGAGAAACGCTCGGTTCGACAGGTTTTGGTCACGGTATTGCGATACCACATGGCAAGCTCGACAGCCTGAAAAAAGTCTCCGGCTTTTTTGTCCGCCTGAAAGAACCGATCGAATTTGATGCCGTGGATAAATTGCCGGTTGATCTGTTGTTTTTCCTGTTTTCTCCAACAGAAGCCGGCATCGACCATTTACGCAGCTTGGCTTGCGTCAGTCGTCGGCTACGGGATGAAACTTTGCGGGCAAAATTGCGGGGGGCTGGCTCTCGTGATGCGCTTTATGCGTTGCTGCTCGATGACGGCGGTCATGCCTGATGACAGAACCACGTCTGGCCACGCATATCTTGGTAAAAGCCTTGTTACGGCAGATGGATACTGCCGGACAATCGATGATGGTGCTCAAAAAGGGCGAAGCCGAAGCAGGCAGCTTGATTTTGGTCATCACGGAACAAGGTCGCCCGCTCTATTTGCTTGAACGGGCATTCCTTCCCGAAGGTCGCTATGGCTGGGGACGCGCGGCCATTGCCGAGAATGCGGATGAATCTGAATTCACCCGCTATATCGACAAGCGGAAACGCTTTGACCCCGATCTATGGATTATCGAATTGGAAGGACGGCAAAGCGAAAGCCTTGCCCTTTCCCTTCTCGCCTAAAAATCAGCGGCGCAGCACAGGGCCCATCATCGGCTTTTTAACAATGGGCTGCGCCGTATCCAAAATTTTCACAATAGCCGAAGATCGACCATCCTGTCCGGCATAATCCAAAGCTGAACGTCCGGCGATATGATCTTTGATGGACGGATCAGCATGATTATCGACCAGCAATCTGACCATTTGTAAATTGCGGTTTTGCACGGCAATAATCAACGGGGTCTGACCGCTATTATCGGTAATATTGGGATCGGCACCGCCTTCCAGTAATAATTGCGCGCCATCTGCCCAACCGATCTGGGTTGCCACCATCAAAGGCGTTTGCCCCGCCTTGTTTTTAGCATCGACCCGCGCTCTTTTATAAAGGAAATAGGCTAACCACGCATTATCCCGCCCTCTGGTTGTCAGATGCAAAGCGGTGTCGCCCGTGTTATAATCCTTACTGTCGATGATGCTGGGCTGACGATCGACAAGGGTCGTAATCTGAGTAGTGTCATGATCACGAACCGCTTTTAGAAAAGTATAGTTATCACTCTCCGCCTGTGCCGCTATCGGGGTCACAGCCAATCCCAAGGCCAATATAAAGCCGGAAATTTTTCTAAAAGACATTTCTTTCTCCGCTTGGCGACATGGTTTTTCCTGTCACCCTTCTTTTTATACTTATCAATGGGCAATCAGGCTATTTTCATAATATTACAGGAAATATCACTACAAAAGGCCGGTTAACAGGTTATGGAAAAATCCTGTTTCCTTTTCCAAAAAATTTTCCAATGCATAAAGGCTTATAAATGATTGATCGTTTCTGGGAAAAAATTCCGTTGGACGCCATGAAAAGGGAGGAATGGGAAGCCCTATGCGATGGCTGCGGCAAATGCTGTCTTTTCAAACTCGAAGATGAAGATACCGGCGATGTTGTTTATACCAATGTGGCCTGCCGCCTTTTAGATCGTGCCAGCGGCCAATGCTGTAATTACAAGCATCGCAAAAAATACGTTCCCGATTGCGTTCGTCTAGAGGTCTCGTTACTCGGCAAAATCCCGTGGCTTCCCGAAAGCTGCGCCTATCGCTTGCTCTACGAAGGCCAAGCTTTACCGGAATGGCATTATCTCCTTTGTGGTGATCGCGATGCCGTGCATCGGGTAGGTGAATCCGTCCAAGGCTGGACAGTATCCGAAGATCAAGCCGGTGATCTTGAAAATCACCTTGTCGAGCCTCCGATCTAAAAATGGGTCAATCAAAGCATAAAAATCGCTATTTTTAGATGAATTTCTGGGGCATTTCGCCCCTTTTTGTTATTCAAAAATAAACGATGATAGTTGTCTATTTCGGGAAAATATTCGATATTCCTATTCAATTTTAAAATAATAATTTATATAAAACATCACTCTTAAAATTAAATTTTTATATTTTACTCTTCCTAATAATGTTGATACTTTCTCTTACAAGTCTTTTTAAATAAATTTCTCTCTCACAGTTAATGTTACACTATATTTCTAATACTATAATGTAACAAAAAAGAAGAAATATAAATTTTTTACTGAAGTAAAAATAAAACAATACGGAATTTGATATGGCTTTATGCCACGAAAAAGACAGACTTTTATTATCAGCTACGATGCCACATCTGCTACCGTCTCTGATTGGTCTTTATCTTTCGGTTTGTCCCTCCGGCCTCTGGGCGGAATCGATCGCTCTTCCGCCACAGGATGCCCAAAAACCATCGCCGTCTTTTTCCGAGCAATCCCCAAACACAGATTTACCTAAAGCAGAGAAGATAGCCGAGACATCCAAGGCAACGGACAAGCCTCTTTCGTCCGACAGCCTTCCAAAGGCCAAAATGCCGCTGCCCTCTACATCCAAAGAGAGCGGGGAGATTATCGTCACCTCCAAAAAACAGAGCGATGTGATCCAAAATACTGGCCGTTCCATCAGTCTCATTTCCGGCGACATATTGACGACCCGTAATGTGAATACTGTCTTTGATCTACAATATCAGACGGTTTCACTACAGGTCACCCCACAATTCGGAAGCGGCCAACCTGTTTTTGCGATGCGCGGGGTGGGATTCAACAATTATTCCAGCAACAATGCGTCTTCCGTTCTGGTTTACATTGACGGTGTCGCCAATCCTGTTTCTTTCGCCACAAATGGGATGATGTTTGATATTCAGCATGTCGAGATTGCACGCGGAGCGCAAGGCACTGCTTCCGGTCGCAATACAACCGGTGGTTCGATCAATTACATCCTCAATAGACCCAGCGACCATTATACGGGCGGTATTTCGGTTCAATATAGCCGTTTCAATGCGACCAAAATTGATGGTTATATTTCAGGTGGGATCAATGACCGGCTCCGCTTCCGTTTGGCCGGACAAAGCGAGCAAGGCGGCGCATGGCAGCATAATGACCAAGGGCAATCTTTAGGACGCACGAACCGCAATGCCGCCAGATTGCTGTTTGACTATGATGCCAATGACAGCCTGACCTTTGAACTGAATCTTCATGGTAGCTATGACCGCTCGGACTCCAGTGGACTACATCTTTTTACGCCTCTTACCGCTGTTTCGGGACAAAGCACTCCGGCGGATCAAAGCCGCTATATCACCCGCTGGGGAACGTCAGCCGCTTTCGCCAAGGAAATCGGGGTTAACCCGAATAGCAAACCCTTCAGCCATATTGATACCGGCGGGGTCAGCTTTAAAAGCAAGCAAGAATTCTCTTTTGCCAGTCTGACTAATCTCTTTAGCTATGACGGCATCAAAAGGCGCGAATATGACAATTTCGATGCCTCGACTTTGGGCTTGGCGGACGTCGCTTTTAATACAAAAGCGCGCGTTCTTGCGAATGAGATCCGGCTGGAATCTGATCCACAGGATCGTTTAAGCTGGGTCGGTGGCCTTTATTACAGTCATCAGTCTCTCAGCGATCGCTATCAATCCGGCTTTACCGATGCGTCAGCTTATTCTTTAGAAGGCGATGTCCGTTATAGTCAAAGGGTGGATACAGTCGCCGCTTTTGGTCAGGTCAATTACCATTTCTCTCATAAATTAAATTTTATCGGAGGCTTCCGTATCGAGCATGAATCCCGCAGCCTTTTAAATCTGGCCTCTCACTATATTTCGAATGGTGTAGTCATTAACCCTGATAATGTCACAGACCATAACCATACCGGTTTTACCCTGCCAACCGGAAAGGTTGAAATCGATTATCATCCTGTCAAAAATGATATGCTCTATGCGTCTTTTACACGCGGCATAAAATCCGGTGGATTCACAACCAATAATTCCAATAACGTCACTTTAACCGCCAAGCCGTTCAAAGCAGAATCGGTTTTAGCTTATGAAGTCGGCAATAAATTAACACTACCAAAATCGCATTTCACCTTGAATGTGGCCGGTTTCTATTATGACTATAGCAATCAACAAATTCAGTCTGCGACATTTAATAGTTTGAATGGTGGCTTGATCGGGCTGATCGTTAATGCGCCCCGATCTCATCTTTATGGCGGGGAGATAGAAGCGACATGGATGCCGATAAAATCACTCACGCTTTCACAATCGGCAGGCTGGGCAATTGGTCAATATGACCGTTTCTCTTCTTTGAAGGGCGTGCAAAAATTGCCGGATAACAGCTATGTCGGTATTTATAAAAGC
Source organism: Zymomonas mobilis subsp. mobilis ATCC 10988 (assembly GCF_000175255.2). Classification (NCBI taxonomy): domain Bacteria; kingdom Pseudomonadati; phylum Pseudomonadota; class Alphaproteobacteria; order Sphingomonadales; family Zymomonadaceae; genus Zymomonas; species Zymomonas mobilis. Next base: position 903,811 of record NC_017262.1, read on the forward strand.
CGCAAGGGTGAGGCCTTACCCTTCCCGCAATTTACGCTTAATGGTTCAGCCAGCTATCGCTGGACAATCGGTGATTTCTATCTGACCACCGGTATGAATTACAGCCGAAGAAGCCGTTATCATTCTTTCTATGGCGGCGTTTATAATGTTCCAGCCTATAGCTTATGGGGGGCTGACATCACGCTTTCACCCAAAAACAGCCGCTGGACAGTCGCCATTTTCGGCAAAAATATTTTTAACAAGCGCTATGACGTCACCCGCAATTTTTTCATTTCCGGCGATAATATTGCTCTCTCCGGTATGCCGGCAACATGGGGCGTAAGGTTAAGCGGCAAATTCTGATTTTCAGTCGATATAAGACGATATCTCTATCAAATTCTTATCGGGATTACGGCAATAAACAGAATTGATGGTCCCTCTAGCACTTTGTTTCACAACAGGCTCCAATTCTATTTCAACGTTATAATGCTTTAAAGGCTCGACCACCTGATCCGGCGATATCCCCACCAGAAAACATAAATCACAGTCACCCTACGCCGGATTATCGGCCGTAAGCTAGGCTTTCTGACTGGCTTAGATAGGGCGGAGGTTGATTTTCTATTTTCCAAATAAAAGGATATTTCTCGGCGCATCCCCCTTGCTTTGATGAAACCAGCTAATGCTTCATGCCTAAAACGGCCAGATAGCATTCCGCCATCTGTTGGGGATTACTTGTATTGATAACGATATAATCAATAGAAGAGACAGATAGCCTTTTAATCTCTCAATTTCTCTTCCAAAAGACACGCTTTGGAATAATCATCCCCCGACAACCCCATAATCTCTCTAATGAAAAAAGATAGATTCTAAAAAATGGGCAATAGTCGCAACAGAAACTAAGCATCGCCATCCTATTAAAGGACTTCATTATAGAATAGGCTTCAACCGAAGCAATCATTTCAAAAAATATATGTATATCATTTAAAAATAGTATAATAATTTATAAAAATTAAATATTAAATTATCTTATAAAAGAAAAAGAAGATGAAGCGCTCCCTTTCCTATGCCTCTTTTTTGAGAAGATCGCTCGCGATACTGCCTTTTCTTCTGCCCTGCTCTTCAAAAACGCATGCTCTAACCACTATGCAAAGATACCAGATAGAGGATATTAAACGCATAGCATCACGGGGAGATCATAAGGTAGAATATATCTTGGGGACTTTCTATTCTAAAGGCGATGTTGAAGGTATTCCGAAAGATTTTCATTTAGCTCTACATTGGTATCAAGAGGCCGCTAAAGACGGAGATAAAGAAGCGGCCCAAATGATCGGCCTCCTTTATTATAATGGCGATGGTGTTCCAATAGATATCGCGAAAGCAGCCTACTGGTTTGAAAAAGCGGCGAATGCTGGCAATTGGGACGCGGCCAGACGTTTGGCAACGCTCTATATCAATGGAGAAGGTGTTCCTAAAAATGTCGAAAAAGGCATTTCGTGGTATAAGAAAGCGATCCTATCAGGGGATATTGATTCTGCCCGTCGCCTAGGCATGCTTTATTGGATGGGCGATGATGTGCCGCGCGATCAAGAAAAGGCACTCCATTGGCTCGAAAATTCAGCCAATAACGGGGATTGGGATGCCTCACAAATGCTTTCCCGATTTTATATTTTGGGAGAAAATATACCCTTTGACAAAGAAAAAGGACTCTATTGGCTCGAAAAATCAGCAAAACAGGGAGGTGTCATTTCGCAAGAAATATTAGCAAATCTCTATTATTCGGGTCAGATGCTTCCTCTTGATAAAAAAAAGGCAGCCTACTGGTATGAGCAAGCGGCCAAAGAGCATGACGGCTCAGCAGCAAAAATGCTGGGGGCTATTTATTACAATGGTGAAGATGTCAAACAAAATAAGGAATTAGGCCGCTATTGGATAGAACAGGCCGCAAAATGGGGAGATCCCGAAGCCCAAAGAATTACCAGCATGTTTTATCAGGAATCGGATACGTTAGAGGATAAGGAAAAAGCCGAATTTTGGCTTAAAACGGCAGCTCTGGCAGGCGATAAAGAAGCTCAAAAACAAGTAAGCATTCTCTACACGAATAAAGACCCAAAAATTTCAGAAATACATCCACAGATTATAAAACTTCTCCGCGAAAAAGCTGAAAAAGGCGATAAAGAAGCCCAATATGATTTCGCTTTGAAATATTATGAAGGCAAAGAAATCTCTCAAAATTTCAAACAAGCGGCCTATTGGTTTCAAAAAGCAGCGGATCAAGGCGATCCTAGTGCTACTCTCAATTTAGGCGCGCTTTATTATGATGGAAAGCTGGGAAAAACAGATTTTTCGAAAGCGGCGACTCTTTTTCAAAAAACGGCTGACCAAAACTATCCCAAAGCCCAGCTCTTTCTAGGGATTCTCTATGAAAGAGGTGAAGGCGTCCCTCAAGACACCCAAAAAGCCCTTTCTTTATACAAACAGGCCGCTAACCTAGGGGAAGCTGAAGCACAATTCATTCTCGGTTATCACTATGGCACAGGAAAAATTGTGCCACTCAATTTAAAAAAGGCAGCCTCTTGGTATAACAAAGCCGCTCATGCAGGTAGCTTACGCGGCCAAATCAATTTAGGCATTGCCTATATGCTCGGAGCAGGGGTTCCTAAAAATATTCTGGTAGCTATTTACTGGTTACAACAGGCAGCAAAATCAGACGACATCAAAGCCGAAATCAATCTTGGCAAGATTTACGCCGACCCGAAAAATCAAGAAATTTTTGCACTGGATACAGCGAAAGACTGGTTCAAAAAAGCCGCCGATCAAGGTTCGGAAGACGCTAAAAACTATCTTGCCAGCCTTACCCCTGTAGAAGCTCCAAATGGGACACTCTCAAAAACGGAAATTCTGCCACAGATCACCGAAGAGAGTCAGGCAAAGCCAGAATCCTAACAATACAGGAAACGGCTTTTTCAAAAAGCCTATTCAGGATTAAAGAAATCCAAATCAACTCGTTTGATTTCTATTCTGCGACTGGTTCTGACACCAACATTATGTTCGATCATTAAATTTGCGAGTTTTTCACCATTGATTAGAATAACCCGCTGCGGCAAATGCTCGACATATTCCAAAGCGGGGGCGCTAAAAGAAGAGGTCGTCACAAAAACCCCTTTTGTAGCACGATGCCCAACCAGACTACCGACAAAAGCCTGTATTTCCGGCCGTCCGACACTGACATGGGCAGCATAACGTTTGGCCTGAACATAGATGCAATCAATGCCCAAACGATCTTCATTGATAACACCATCGACACCACCATCACCCGTTCCCCCAATCCGACGAGCCGCATCCTCATGATTGCCGCCATAGCCCATAGCCACCATCAGATCGACGATCAGCTGTTCAAAAAAACTGGGATTTTTCTCGGAAATCTGGTTCAAAATATCAGTGCGTAATTCATTTTGAAGCTCTTCATGGGCGGCATCAATTCGCTCTTCTGGTGTTCCGGTCACTGTTTCTTGGGCGACAATCTGAACGACATCTTCGCGCGTGTCGGATTTAGAATTGCGGTTACAATATTCGATAAAAGACGGATATTGCTTTAAAGTCGCTACTGTAATTTCAGGAGGATTGCGTCGTAAAAGCCTTTTTCCAGCCTCACTGGCGATGAATTGCCCTCTTGTCGGACTAATCAGTAAACCAGCTTGTGTCAGATAAGTTTTTGCCCATCTAATGCGATTATAAAATAATCTTTCCCGACCACTAGGCAGCATCACTTCGCGATCCTCTGCCGAAAGCCCTAATCCATCGGCAATCGCCGTTTCGGTTTCCGCCATGCGTTTTTTTCCTGTTGCGGCAAAACGCAAAACAGGCAGCATCAATTCGGAAAAACTGGGAACCGCCATTATCGAGCCTTTTACTTAAAATAATCTATCGAAAGAAAAACTTATACTCGCCTATCCGGCGACAGAATAACAGACAGGAAAGCCCTCTTCATTTTTCAAAAAGGCGCGCCCAAAGCTAACCTCCAAGCACGCCTTATAGATTAGAAACAGGAAGGCCGAATAAACCGCCCTCCCGTTAGCTGTTTTTAATGCCGGAAATGGCGGGTTCCGGTAAAGATCATCGCAATACCAGCCTTATTGGCGGCATCAATGACTTCCTGATCACGGATAGACCCACCGGGCTGAATAACCGTGGTCGCTCCGGCCTCAGTCGCGGTTACCAACCCATCAGCAAATGGGAAGAAAGCATCTGAAGCCACAGCAGAACCGCGGGTGCGGCTTTCCGGCCAGCCGGCTCTCTTGGCGGCATCTTCGGCTTTCCATGCAGCGATACGCGCCGATTCCAAACGGTTCATCTGCCCCGCACCGATACCAACCGTTGCGTTGTCACGGGCATAAACAATGGCATTGGATTTGACATGCTTGGCTACCGTCCAAGCAAATAAAGCATCTTTCATCTGCTGTTCGCTGGGCTTAACTTCGGTAACCACCTGCAAGGCCTGTTCATCCAGCAAGCTGCCATCACGCGACTGGAGCAAAATACCGCCCGCAATCGAACGAAGGTTAAGGCCATTCCGTTTCGGGTCAGGCAAAGCCCCCGTAATCAATAGGCGCAGATTTTTCTTTTTGGCAAAAATCGCTTTGGCAGCCTCATCGGCAGCAGGCGCAACCACGACTTCGGTAAAGATTGAGGTGATCGCTTCGGCGGTAGCCCCATCAAGCGGACGATTGACGGCAATAATGCCTCCGAAAGCAGAAACACTATCGCAAGCCAAAGCGGCCTTATAGGCTTCAATCAGACTATCACCAGACGCCACACCGCAAGGATTGGCATGTTTCAGGATAACGACCGTCGGGGCAGCATCGCGGAATTCACTAATCAAATCTAAAGCAGCATCCGCATCGCCATAATTGTTATAGCTAAGCGCTTTACCCTGAATCTGTTCTGCCTGAGCAATACCATTTACAATCGGCCATTCCGGCAAATTCGGCAAGGTCGGGATATAAAGTGCCGCTTTCTGATGCGGATTTTCACCATAACGCAAAGCCGAGGCTTTTTTCAGCGGAACGGTCAGCAATTCTGGCAAATCTTCTTTCAGATCAGCCGCAAACCATGCGGAGATAGCCGCATCATATTGCGCCGTAGCCGCATAGGCCTTGGCCGCAAAACGTCTCCGGCTGTCTAAAGTCGTGGCACCACCGTTATCCGCTAATTCAGAAATCAAACTTGGATAATCTTTCGGGTCGGTCACAATCGTCACATGATCGTGATTTTTGGCCGCCGAACGCACCATGGAAGGGCCACCAATATCAATATTTTCGATAACTTCCTGACGACCGGCACCCTTGGCAACCGTCTCACGGAAAGGATAAAGATTGACCACCACCAGATCAATCGCCGAGATATCATGAGCCTTCATCGCCGCTACATGTTCAGGGTTATTTCTGACCGCGAGCAAGCCACCATGAACCTTGGGATGGAGCGTTTTCACCCGACCATCCATCATTTCAGGAAAACCGGTAAAATCGCTAATATCAGTTACCGCTAAACCCGCATCGCGCAATAATTTGGCAGTGCCTCCGGTAGAAATCAATTTGATGTCATGAGCAGCTAAAGCCTGCCCCAATTCGACCAATCCCGTTTTATCAGAAACGGAAAGCAGTGCGGTTTTAATCGCTATATCGGTCATAGATGCCTTATCCTGTCAGTTTTTCCGACTAATCTGGGCGGCATAGGTGATTTACGAGTCAGGTTCCAGAGACTTCTCCGCTTTAAAGCTGAAAACTCGCCCAGAATAGGCGTATTCGCCACGCTTTTCAGCTAGCAAGGCAATCCTGTTATCAAAAACGGTAACATTATAGCCAAAAGGGGCTTCTCTTTTACAGGCCCATCGGTTTCACCACGAGATGAACAGCCTTGCCTTTCAGAGATAAAGGGTATCAATCGACTAATTGATACCCGTCATCTGCTGTCGCCGAATAAAGGCCGGAAAGCCTCCCTTCATCTAGCGCATCATTGATAATATTCTCTGGGCATTAGGTTCACCCTGTCCAGCCGCTTTTTTCAGCCAGAAAACCGCTTTTTCTTTGCTGGCAGGCACACCCTCTCCACTGGCATAAGCCAAGCCTAAACGGGTCGTCGCTTGGAGATTGCCTTGATCGGCCGCTTTCTGAAACCAAGAGACAGCCTCTCTCGGATTTTTGGCAACGCCCTCGCCTTTCAGGCAGGCTAAGCCATAAAAGAACTGCCCCTGATCATCGCCTTGAAGAGCGGCTTTTTTAAACCAAAAAGTCGATTTCTCATAGTTTTTCGGCAGTTTTGTGCCTTCGTGATAGGCCATACCCAAATGGGCTTGCGCCGTGACCGAATTTCCTTCGGCAGCCTTCTGATACCAAGAAATGGCTTTTTCAATATTTCTGACAGCAGGATCGCCCGTTTCATAAACTTCACCCAAGAAATTTTGAGCTTGAGGGAAAGCCTGATCCGCTGCTTTTTGTAGCCAAAAAATAGCCTTTTGGTCATTTTTGGGAACGCCCTGCCCCATATGATAGGCGGCACCTAATAAGGTTTGAGCATCCAAATTCCCCTGATCGGCGGCCTTTTGATACCAGAAGATAGCCTTTTCCTGATTTTTAGGCAGACCCACGCCTTGCTGATAGGCATTGCCCAAAAGGGTCTCGGCATCAGAATGTCCTTGGTCAGCCGCTTTTTGCAGCCAGAAAATGCCTTTGGCATAATCATGGGGCAAAGTTTTGCCTCTAAAATAGCCAAAGCCCACTTTCGCCTCGGCATCAGCATTGCCTTGATCGGCCGCTTTTTGCAAAGCAGGCGTATAGTCGCTCTGCAATCTTACCGTTATCGATTGGCTTTTGGCCTGCGCGGCAGGCTGCGCTTGCGCTGCACTCAAAATAAAAGGGAAAAGAACGGTGGTAAAAGATAAAATTTTCTTCATAGATACCTTATAATTTAGAAGAAAATCTTCATATCTTTTTCACCACTCTCATTTCAACAATTTTTATCCAAAATTTGATTACAATCAATCAAACTGAAATAACTTTAAATCACTTCGGATCATCATACGCTTCCGAATAAAAAACGATTTCTATCTGAAAAATTAACTGGAAAGATGGCGGTGATGACTTCTGACACAGGAAAAAACGCTGGCTACAAGTGCAATAAAGGCCATGATTTCCAAAGGATGTGGCCACCGTTTTTCCCATAGAAAACCGTAAATCAGGGCAAAAAGCGTTTCAAAAAGGATCATCTGCCCGACCATTGTTAAAGGCAAAAGACGGGACATCCTGTTCCATAAAGCATTGCCAATAATCGAGGCGGCAAGCGCTACACCAATGGCGACAAGGGAAAACTGCATCCATTCATTAAAAGGATGTGCATTTCTCGTCGTAAAGACGACAATCGGTATCAAAAGAACTGCCTGAAAACCCGTAGCCAACCCTGTCAATAGATTCCAGTCATGCACAGAAAGATGCGGCAAACGTGACAAGGCACGACTATTCCCCACAGCATAAGCCGTCCATGAGGCCAAAGCCCCCAAAGCCAGAAACAAACCCGTAACCGGATGCCCCGATCTGGTAGTCAAAGCCTGCGCTCCTATACAAAAGGCGCCCGCGATACAAAAACTTAAAGACGGCCAGAGACGGCGTAAAGCTATCGCTTCGGCATCCCGACTACCGATAATCGACACCGTAACCGGTAAAAATCCAAGGATAAGAGAGGTCAGGGCAATACCGCCCAACTTCACAGCATTAGATAGCAAAGTGTAATAGAGGGTATTCCCAAGCAAGGCGAGACAGAGCAAAGTCCGAATTTCCGAGAGCGATATAGTTTTTTTCAGATATGACCATTTAGGTATCGCCAATATCAAAGAGATAACGCCATAAGCGAGGAAACGCCCGACAACTAACTGCAAAGAGGTAAATTCCGGCACCAATTCCGGTGCCAAAAAGACCAATCCCCAAAAGACCCCAGCACCAGCACCAAACAAGACACCGGATATAATCGAGCTATGCGCCTCTTTCACCATAGGAAAATCCCCTGTTCCTGACAGAAGAGCTATATCATACGACAGGTGAGATTTGCGCTCTTGATCGGGGGCATAAATGCAATAATAACTCGCTTATGGAAAAAGCTTATCGCAATCTAGACGCTTTCGATCGTGCTATTTTACGCATTATCCAGCGCGATAATAAAATGCCGCAACGTCAGATTGCCGAAGCTGTCCATTTATCGGCAGCCGCTGTTCAAAGGCGAATTGCCGCCATGGAAAAATCAGGTATCATTATCAGAAATCAAGCTGTCATTGATGCCCGTTCTGTACAAATGACAATCACAGCGATTGTTGAAGTCCATTTAATCAATGAACGGATGGATACGGTCAATAATGCCAAAAGGCTGTTTCATAATGCCCCCGAAGTACAGCAATGCTATTATGTCACTGGTGGGATCAGCTTTGTTCTGATTATGCTTTTGCCTGATATCACCGCTTACGAGGCAACGACCCGTCGTTTATTTTCCGATAATGATGATATTGCCAGTTTTCGGACACTTATTGTCCTTGACCTGATCAAGACAGGTTCCGAAATCATTATCCCTTAACTCGCCCCTTCCAATCCAAGAAAAAGGGAACCGCCACAGCAAGACTTTGTTTTTCTACCATAAGGCTAGGCTCAGGACTCATTCTTTGAGATAGAAGATGAAACTTGCTGCGATATGGATTGCTGACATGAATGTGTGAGCGCACCGGTCGTATCGTGTTGCGACACGCCGCCAGTCTTTGAGCTTTGCGAACATATTTTCGATGAGGTGACGCTTTTTATACAGATGCCAGTCGTAAGGCGGCTTTGATTTCCGGTTCTTCTTCGGCGGAATACAGGCGGTGATATTCCGGTCTGCGAGAGACTGTCTGATTTTATTACTGTCGTATCCCCGGTCCCCGAGAATTTCTTGTGTTTCTTCCGGCAGATTTGCCAGCAGAACATCCGCGCCTTTGAAGTCACTGACCTGACCTGCGGTCAGATGCAGCCGGACAGGGCGGCCCTGACTATCGCATACAGCGTGAAGCTTTGAGTTCAGTCCGCCTTTCGTGCGTCCGATATGGCGGGGAAAAGCCCCTTTTTGAGCAGGGAGGCCGCTGTCCGGTGTGCTTTCAGATGTGTTGCATCGATCATCAGACGCTTCGAACGGCCTGCCTGCTCCGTCAGGGCGACGAAGATCCGGTCAAAGACACCCAGGCGGCTCCACCGGATAAACCGGTTGTATAAAGTCTTGTGCGGGCCATACGCTTTCGGGGCGTCTTTCCACTGAAGGCCGTTGCGGATCACGTAAACGATCCCGCTCAGGACACGACGGTCATCGACACGCGGCACACCATGCGCCAGTGGAAAAAACGGCTTAATCCGTTCCATCTGGTGCTCAGACAGCAAAAACACGTCACTCACAGCTTCACCTCCATCGGTAAACCTGTGAATCACAACAGCCCGCTCAACTCAAGAAATTAACAGGTCCTGAGCCTAGGTCGTTTTATTAGGTCTGTTTGGCCTGAAAACAGTTAAGCCCCATAGGGGTCTTGCCGGATAAACCTTTGTATCCGGTAAAGATTCGACTTCTTTGACGGAAAAAACAGAGGAAAATTCAATAATTGCGATGGGATATAGCTTAATTTGCGATGAACGGAAAAGGCTTTTAGTAAAAATATTGGCTTGGGCTGCCTTTAATCAGAAAATTTAATATTGAAAATCGATTAAGGATAATAGCTTGCCTTTTATCCTGTAACTTCCGACATTATAAGGCGTTATGTCCCGTCTTTCTTCTTCGTCATCTGTTATCGCTGTTTTGGGCCCGACCAATACCGGAAAGACCCATTTAGCGGTTCAGCGGATGTGTTCCTATACATCAGGTGTTATAGGATTTCCTTTAAGATTACTGGCTCGCGAGGTTTATGATCGCGTAGTCGAGATCAAAGGCGCTGATCGTGTCGCTTTGATTACGGGCGAAGAAAAGATTCTGCCGGAGAAAGCCCAATATTTTCTTTGCACGGCAGAATCTATGCCGATGAACCGCGATTTTGCCTTTGCGGCTTTGGATGAAGTGCAATTAGGCTGTGATCGCGAGCGGGGGCATGTTTTTACCGATCGCCTGTTGAATTTGAGAGGGCGAGAAGAAACGATGTTTTTAGGGTCGGATGCGCTCCGCCCTTTGCTGCGCCGTTTAATTCCCGGGATCGAGATTGTTAGCCGTCCCCGATTTTCAACCCTGTCCTATAGTGGCCCGACCAAATTATCGCGTTTGCCTCCACGTTCGGCAATCGTCGCCTTTTCAGCCGAAGAAGTTTACGCCACGGCAGAAATGCTGCGCCGTCTGCGCGGTGGGGCTGCGGTCGTTATGGGAGCGTTGTCGCCTCGCACCAGAAATGCCCAAGTCGAGATGTTTCAGGCGGGGGAAGTCAATTATCTGGTGGCGACTGATGCAATTGGCATGGGGTTGAATATGGATGTAACCCATGTAGCCTTTGCCTCTTTAAGTAAATTTGATGGAAGGCAAGTCAGAAGGCTGACCATTCCTGAAATGGCACAGATTGCTGGCCGTGCCGGACGGTATCAACGTGATGGCAGTTTCGGGGTGTTGCAATGGCCGGGTGAAACGCTGGAATTTCGCGAAGAAGAAGTCTCGGCGATCGAAGAGCATCATTTTTCCCCTGCAGAATATCTCTATTGGCGGGAAGGGCAGCCGGATGTCAGCCGTTTGGATGCGTTGATTGCCTCTTTGGAACGAAAACCCGGGCTGCCTTTATTGCGGGCTGCACCTGAAAGCTATGATTTGGCTGTTCTCCATAAATTGGCAGAAGATCCGGTCATTAAAGATCGGGCGCGCTCTTCTTTGGCTGTAAAAAGGTTATGGGCGGTCTGTGGCTTACCTGATTTTAGAAAGACCGGCATCGAAGCCCATAGTCGTTTAGTTCGGCGAATTTTTGGTTATTTGACTGAGGGTAATGGCTATTTGCCTGTCAGTTGGTTTGCGGATGAAATCGTCAAATTGGATAATGTCCAAGGTGATGTCCCGACTTTATCCGAGCGTTTAGCGGGTATTCGTATTTGGGCCTATATTGCCCACCGATCTGATTGGTTAGAAAATCCGGCGAAATGGGCTGAAAGAACACGAGCATTAGAAGAAAAACTATCAGATGCTTTACATGAAAGATTAACCCAGCGTTTTGTTGATCGTCGCACCTCTATCCTGATGCAGGATATGGGGAAGGCGGCTTTGGATATGCTGCCAACAGAATTTTCAGAAGATGGCGTGGTTCTGGTGGGAGGAGAATCCATTGGGCGATTAGATGGCTTTTCTTTCCATGTTGATCCGGCGGCTCGTCATGGTGATATGAAACGGTTACATGCCGCTGCTGAACGTCGTTTAGGCGGTGAATTAACGCGGCGCGCTAAAGCCTTGCAAGAAGATGAGGATAAGGCTTTCTCTCTGTTGACAGCAAAAGGAGAAAAAATCGGGATATCTTGGCGTGGATATCCGATTGCCGATTTAGAGCGTGGAAAGTCGTTTTTAACGCCTCGGGTAAAGTTAAGCCGGAAGCTGGATCGTTTATCACCGATCGATCAAAAGCAGATCGAAGAGCGACTGGTTACATGGTTAAAGGGTAATATCCAGCAGACCTTAGGTAGTCTGGTTAAATTGGCAGAGTTATCGGAATTATCTACCACGCCCCCTTCTTTGCGGGCATTATTGGCTTCTTTGGTCGAAAAGGGCGGTTGTCTTCCCCGTGTCGAAATCGATGACATTCTGAAAATGCTGAACCGCCCTTTGAAAAAACAGGCGGCGGTTTTGGGTATTCGTTTCGGGCGGTTGGATATTTTTATGCCCGCTTTGTTAAAGCCGAAAGCGATTGACTGGCGATTAGCGTTATTGGCCGTTTTTCATAATCGTCTTTTGTCCTTTATCCCAAAAAATAGGGGTTCAGCGATAGAAACGCCTCTTGAGAGTGACGCTGCGGAAATGGCTGGATGGGTCGGCTTCCGCTCTTTGGGCAGTCAGATGTTGCGGGTCGATAGTGCCGAAAAATTGGCAACGATGGTTCATGATCGGCGGCCTTCTCAAAAAATGGATAAAAACGCCGTCCATAATAAAATTGATCCGTCCCACCCTTCTTCTGGTCAGAAAACAGAAAGAAAGGTGGCTTCGCCTCTGTCGAAAAGAGTAAAAAAGAAGGCGGATGATTCCGCGATGGAAGCGGTCAAAAAAGATACCATGAGAAAAGTAAAAATGGCAGGATCTTTGCCGATACCCGCAAAGAAACAGCCTAAAAAAGGTGACCAAAAGAAGAAAGAAAAGATTCCGCAAAGCCAAGGTAACACGCTGCGTCAGCCTTCCTTTGCCCCTGATCAACGTATGATGCAGGCTATGGGTTTGAAAGCTGATGCTTTTGCCAAGTTGATGTTGAAATTGGGTTTTTATCCAGCAGATAAAAAGCAGAAAAAGGATAGCTCTATTAAAGAGGATAAGCCGCAATGGGTATGGCGGGGCGTAAAGCGGGGCAGTCAGCGGAGGCGCGCTTCTTTTAAAAAACAGCCTGATATTCCCAATGCTTTTTCTGTTTTAGCCCATTTGAAAAAATGATTTGTGAAATTTTATCGTCCTGTTCCGTTATCTCGGCTGTCTGTGATGCTTCGGCACTTGTCAAAATTTCATTTAATTCCTAGAGCAGGGCTTCCGTATTCTGGAAAGAGTAGGCGTTTGGCCGGAAAAATGGTTTTGATTTTCCGTGTCGGGCGTCTTTTTGGTTGTTCATCAGGGTGCATCATTCAGCTTTAAAGCCGCGACGTGATGCCCTTATCGGAGTTTTTTATAATGACTTATGTCGTTACCGATGCCTGTATCCGTTGTAAATATATGGATTGCGTCGAGGTTTGCCCCGTCGATTGTTTCTATGAAGGCGAGAATATGCTCGTCATCAATCCGAATGAATGCATTGATTGCGGTGTTTGCGAACCGGAATGTCCGGCTGAAGCTATTTTGCCTGATACTGAAAACGGGCTGGAAAGCTGGATGGAACTGAACCGCAAATATGCCGAAGAATGGCCGAATATCACGCATAAAACCGATGTCCCCGCTGATGCCGATGAAATGCGCGAAGTAACGGGCAAATTGGAAAAGTTCTTTTCACCAAAACCGGGAAATGGTGATTAATCCTTTTTTGTCCTTTCCCATTTAAGATTACGTTTTCTGTTATAAGCCTAATAACGTCCCTTAATTTTGGGCGTTATTGGGCTATGACCTGTTGGAATTTTGCCTGATTTGTGTTAAAGAGTCTTTCGAAAAGAAGGTTTTCCAAGGATTTTATTTTAGACAATCAGTGAATGGGTTGTCTCTTTTCATCCTATGTATCGCAAAAATGGGTTCTCTGCATCATGACTACCGACCGATGTCGGGCTATGATATCTAATTGTCCGGTACCTGATTTTTTAAGATCATCAGTCATCGAACGGGAACCTTACCACAGGAAAGGTCGTATATAATGGCTTCCAAGGCGCTGAGTTTCGTCGTCGGCGATTACGTCGTATATCCCAAGCACGGTGTTGGGCGCGTAGTTGAGTTACAAAGCCAAGAAATTGCCGGAACCCGTCTTGAACTTTATGTCCTGCGTTTTGAAAAAGAACGGATGACCTTGAGAGTTCCGACAAACAAAGCAGAAGCAGTCGGCATGCGGAAGCTTTCATCCAGTGCGACGCTTCAGGAAGCAATCCAGACTTTGAAGGGAAAACCCCGTATCAAGCGGACAATGTGGTCTCGGCGGGCGCAGGAATATGAAACCAAGATCAATTCGGGTGATCTCGTTTCTATTGCCGAAGTGGTGCGTGATTTGTTCCGTGCCGATGATCAGCCGGAGCAGAGCTATTCTGAACGCCAGATTTTTGAAGGGGCAGCTTCCCGTCTTGCTCGCGAATTAGGCGCGATGGAAAACACCGATGAAGCGCAGGCGTTAGATAAAATCTTTGACGTTTTGAAGGCTGCTGCTGCTGAACATCGTCAGGCGGTTAAAGAATTAGCTAAAGAAGAAGCGGTAGATTAAAATAAAGGCCTTGAAAAAGGCTTTTTCTTTTATCTCAAGATAATCTTCAAATAAAAACGGCTTTTATGAAAAAGCCGTTTTTATTTTAATATTAAGTAATTTATAAAAATTTGATAAAAATAGATTTATAAAGCCCAATCTTATAAAGAATTAGGGTGTTTTTGTCGTTACCATTATTTAAAATTTCTTCCAAAAGCGGAATATATTAAACCGAGAGGCGCGTTATGTCTGCCTACGTTATTTCTGATACCAATCCCAAAGATCCTGACGCATGGAAAATCTATATTGGATTAGCGGCTACCGCTATCAAGCAATATGGTGGTCGCTATTTATCTCGAGGGAACGAAATTGATGTCATTGAAGGGGAATGGACTCCCCGTGCGATTGTGGTCATTGAATTTCCAGATATGGCGACAGCAAAAACATGGTATGCTTCCCCAGAATATGCAAAAGCCTTGGTCTATCGAGATAAAGCACTGAAACGTAATTTGATTTTTATTGATGGTTATAAAGGCGAAAATTGAGATAAAAACCTTGTTGAATTATGATATGAATTAACATAATTAAATATTATATTATTTTTTTATAATTTTAGAGCAGATTGTGCGTGATCGTTACAAGATAGGATGCTGTCTTCTTTTTATTATAGCGGCTTTTGCTGTGATAACGGTAAAGGTTTGGCCTTCCTTTTCAGGAAGAATTGACCAATCCTATCATTTTCAACCTTTCGACACGCTTTATTTAGCGGGTATTGATGATGCAGAAATCATTCTGGGTGATGATTATTCTGTTAATCTTCAAGTCGCGCCAAAGGCTGTGAAGTCTTTGGATATCGAGTTCAAAAATAATAGCTTGAATATTCTATATAAGAAAAATTGGCTAAACTATCTCGATTTTCACAAATCACCTGTCAAAATTCGGATTACACTGCCTGTTTTGAAAGAATGTGTTTCTTCTGGCGCTGGCTTTGTCTCGATCGAGGGCGAAGTCAGAAATCCTTTGACCGTTATTTTAAATGGCTCGGGGAAAATAAATGTTTCCAGTGCTATTCGTGATAATTTGACGGCTATTTTAAACGGGTCAGGCGCGATCTCTTTTTCAGATATTCATGCTGACAAAGTCGTATCTGATATTATGGGTTCTGGTCAGATTACTTTTGCCGGAGATTCACGATCTGCTACACTTCGTCTTATGGGATCTGGCAAGATGGATGTCAGCAAATTCCAGTCGCAGACTGTTAATCTATCTTTGATGGGCTCCGGCGATATTGAAGTAAAGCCGGACGCGGATATGAGCCGTTGGAAGATTTCCAAAATGGGAAGTGGTAATATCCGGCAGCAAAAGGCTATACCCCTAAAAGGATAGCCTTGCCGTTAGCGATGTAACAGAAAAAGAGCGCTTTCTGCACGCCAATTGGCTGCGGTGGCGGAAATTTGCCTGTTATGAGAGAAAAACCAGCTTTCTTTTACTTGGTAGTGATGCTGTGCCGTGAAGTCATAGAAATCTTCAATAGTCAGCATATGAATGTTATCAGTTTCATACCATGAAATAGGCAGATTGGGGGTTACTGGCATCCGTCCCCTTAGCATTAAAGCCATGCGCACTTTCCAATAAGCGAAATTCGGGAAAGAGATAAAAGCATAGCGTCCGATGCGTAAAAGCTGGTTCAAAACCTGATGTGGGGCGCGTGTCGTCTGCAATGTCTGGCTTAGGATAACAAAATCAAAAGCCTGATCAGGGTAATTGATCAGATCTGTGTCGGCATCACCCTGTATAACCGATAATCCTCGCGACACCGCATGGCCGACATTAACGGGATTGATTTCGATGCCACGGGCATCAATATTTTTGCTCTTTTTTAAAGAAGCGATCAGCGTACCATCGCCGCAGCCAATATCCAGCACCCGACTTTCAGGGATGATATGATTGGAGATAATAGCAAAGTCAGGCCGCTCCGGTTGCATTGACAGAGACAATTTTACCGAAGGGTCTTCCAGAATTTGAGGATCTTTCAGAGACATTATGCGCGGTCACCTTCTAAAAAGCCATGAACCGTTCGGTGAAGGTCTGGCGCATCCAACAAGAAAGAGTCGTGGCCGTTCGGGTTAGATAGCTCCATAAAGCTGACGGCGGCCCCTGCCGCATTAAGGGCATGGACGATAACCCGCGATTCTGAGGTGGGGTATAGCCAATCACTATCGAAGCTGATGACGCAAAAGCGGCTTTTGGTGCCTCTGAACGCATTGGCCAATTTCCCACCATGCTCCTCTGCAAGATCGAAATAGTCGGTCGCTCGAGTGATGTAGAGATAGGAATTGGCATCAAAGCGTTCAACAAAACGGATGCCTTGATGTCTAAGATAGCTTTCAATCTGAAAATCGGCATCAAAACCGAAGCTCTTTTCCTGTCGCGATTGTAAGCGCCGTCCGAAACGGGCGGTGAGACCGGATTCGGACAAATAGGTAATATGTGCGGCCATACGGGCAACCGCCAGACCGGCAACCGGTGGGTCTTTTTCTTCGTAATAGTTACCTTGGCGCCATTTCGGATCCGCCATGATAGCTTGCCGACCGACTTCATGAAAAGCGATATTTTGTGCTGAGTGACGGGCTGTTGACGCAATAATAACGACTGATTTTACCCGATCGGGATAGGTCGATGCCCATTCCAAAGCTTGCATTCCGCCCATTGAACCGCCGATCACGGCCTTTAATTGCCGGATGCCGAGATAATCGAGTAATTTAGCCTGCGCCCGCACCATATCCCGAATAGTAATCACCGGAAAATTCATCGCATAAGGTGTTTCTGTTCCGGGCATAAAGCTGGAAGGCCCCGTTGACCCCAGACAAGAGCCGAGAACATTGGAACAAATAATGCAATAGCGTTCGGGGTCGATGGGTTTGCCTTTGCCAATCATCCGCGACCACCAGCCCGGTTTGCCAGTAATCGGGTGGTCGGATGCCGCAAATTGGTCAGCCGTTAACGGGTGGCAGATAAGGATCGCATTGGAAGCATCTGCATTGAGGTGGCCATAGGTTTCATAAGCAATTTCAATTCCGGTGAGTAGGCTGCCCCCATCAAGAGCCAGTTCTCCCGGTAAAGTAATATGCCGTTTAAGGCCAAAGCGTCTGTCGTTATTCATTATCTATTGTCGATTGGCGGTTACAGCAGGGCTTGTCAACGCAGGATTGGGATTATCGGCAGGAAGCCGAGGGTGATCTTTCTATTTTGTATAATATTGCGTCGTTTTTGTAACCATAAAGTCAGCATGATGAATAAATTCTGTTTTGGAATCGCCTGTTATGGATATTCGCTGCAATCTGTAATAACGCTTTTCAATAGAGCAAAGGCAGAAGCTTTTATGCCCTATCAGGCAATGGACAAAGCTGGACTCTATTTTTAGAGAAATCCTTGGCCTTGTGTTTTGAATATTCTCAGCTCAGCGCTGAGAGGGATGGGGCGTGGTTATTTTGAGCCATCATTTTGTCGGAATCTGCGCTTTGGAAGTAAGGAGTATTATATGTCCAAGACCGCTTTAATTACGGGAGCAACGGCAGGTTTCGGCGCAGCGACAGCACGGCTTTTCGTGCGTCATGGCTGGAAAGTGGTGGCAACAGGTCGCAGGCGTGACCGTTTAGACGAATTGGTTCGTGAGCTGGGTGAAGAAAATCTTTTTCCGGCGGTTTTTGATATTAGAGATGAAAACGCCATGAAGGAGGCGCTGGCTTCTCTGCCTTCCGAATTTTCTGAAATGGATTTGTTAATCAATAATGCCGGTCTTGCCCTTGGCACCAAGCCTGCGCCTGATATTCAATTGGATGATTGGCGTATCATGATCGATACCAATGTCACTGCCTTGGCCGTTATTACCCAGCATTTATTGCCTAAGCTGATCGAACGTCAGGGTATGATTATCAATTTGAGTTCGGTTGCTGCTCATTGGCCTTATCCCGGCGGGAATTGCTATGGTGGGACAAAAGCCTTTGTCCGTCAATTTTCTTATGGTTTACGCTGTGATTTGCATGGCACCGGTGTTCGTGTAACGTCTATTGAACCCGGTCTTTGCGAGAGTGAGTTTACTTTGGTGCGAACCAAAGGTGATCAGAAAGCCTATGATGAAACCTATAAGGGGGCAAAAGCTCTACAGCCGGAGGATATCGCCGAAACCCTGTTCTGGGTCGCCAGTCAGCCTGCCCATATTAATATGAATTCGATTGAGCTGATGCCAGTCAGTCAAACATGGAATCCATTCCGAATTTATCGCGGTTAATTATTAAGGTCTTTTGTGACAGAATATTCTGATAAGCCCCATCTTATTCTGATTGATGGATCGGGTTATATTTTTCGTGCCTATCATCGTCTCCCCCCGTTAACGAACAAGGCTGGACTGCCTGCGGGAGCGGTTTATGGTTTTACCACCATGCTTTGGAAGCTGGTGGAAAATATCCGCAAGCAGGATGATGCCCCGACCCATTTCGCGGTTATTTTTGATTCAAGCCGCAAAAGTTTTAGACAGGATTTATATCCGGCCTATAAAGCCCATCGGCCGCCGCCGCCGGAAGATTTGGTGCCGCAATTCCCGCTTATCAGAGAAGCGACCCGCGCCTTTTCTGTGCCTTCTATCGAGCAGGAAGGTTTGGAAGCCGACGATATTATCGCCTGTTATTCACGAGTTGCCTTAGAACGCGGATTTCAGGTGACGGTCTATTCTTCGGATAAAGATCTGATGCAGTTGATTCAGCCGCGATTAAATCTTTTTGATCCGGTGAATAATTGCCTGATCGGTTCGGAACAGGTCGTTAAAAAATTTGGTGTTGTGCCTGAAAAATTGGGCGATCTTCTCGCCTTGATGGGGGATACCGCCGATAATATACCTGGTGTTCCCGGTGTGGGCCCGAAAACCGCCAGTCGCCTTATCAATGAATATGGTAATCTGAGCGAGATTTTGGAATCAGCACCGGAAATCAAGCAGCCGAAATTAAGACAAAATCTAATCGAATATAAAGAAACGGCTATTTTATCTCGTGAATTGGTAGCTTTGGTTGATGATAAGCCTTTACCCGAACCACTGGATAATCTGGTGGTGAAGGGGGTTGATATGACTCCTTTGCGGGATTTCTTGAGCGAGCAGGGCTTTTCTTCTTTATTAGCGAGAGCTGGGGGAGGGCAGAGCGCACCCGTTGCTGATGGCAGTAAAGAGATGGCCGCTTCTTCTTCGCAGAGTTTCGACCCTGATGCCTATGAAACCGTGATCGATGAAAAGGCTTTGGATCGCTGGATAGCAGATATCTATCAAAAAGGTCAGGTCGCGGTAGATACTGAAACTGACAATCTGGATGCAACCCAAGCGCAATTAGTGGGTGTCAGTTTGTCCACGGAGGCGGGGAAAGCCTGTTATATCCCTTGTGGGCATGGAGGCCATGATCTTCTTGACCAGAAGCCCGATCAAATGGATTTGTTGCTTCTTGTCAAAAAGTTAAAGCCGGTTTTGGAAGATCCCTCTATTCTGAAAATCGGTCAGAATATCAAATATGATATGATTGTTCTGTCCCGATACGGAATTTCGGTTCAGCCCTTCGATGATACCATGCTTTTGAGCTATGATCTTGATGCGGGTCGCCATGGCCATGGTATGGATGAACTGAGTCTTTTGTATTTTGACCACCAGCCCATCAGTTTTAAATCCGTATGTGGCACAGGAAAATCAGCGATAACCTTTAACCATGTGCCTATTCCGGCAGCGACGCGTTACGCCGCCGAAGATGCTGATATTACTTTTCGGTTGTGGGCATTATTAAAACCGCGCTTATCATCCGATGGTGCTACCCGAATTTACGAAGAGGTTGACCGTCCGTTACCGCCAGTGATTGCTCGGATGGAGCAGGCTGGCATTACGGTCGATAGCGTTGCTTTGCATCATCTGTCTTCCCGTTTTGCTCATGATATCAGTCGTCTCGAAGAAGAAATCTATGCCTTGGCAGGCTGCCGTTTCTTGATTTCTAGCCCTAAGCAGTTGGGTGAAGTGTTATTCGGGACGATGGGGCTTGCTGGTGGTAAAAAGAGCAAAAGCGGACAATATTCTACCAATGTTACGGAATTGGAACGATTAGCGGCCGAAGGTGAGGTGATTGCCTCCAAGATTTTGGAATGGCGGCAGCTTTCAAAGCTGAAAAGCACCTATAGTGATGCTTTGATTGGCAAGATCAATCCTGAAACGGGGCGTGTCCATACCAGCTTTAGTCTGGTTGGGGCGCAGACTGGCCGATTATCTTCTACTGATCCGAATTTGCAGAATATTCCTATCCGCACCGAAATTGGTCGGGAAATCAGAAATGCCTTTATCGCAAAAAAAGGGCATCTGTTATTATCGGCTGACTATTCGCAGATAGAGTTGAGATTGGCGGCGCATGTAGCCGACGAAAAAGCCTTATTACAAGCCTTTCAGGAGAAAGAAGATATTCACGCTTTGACAGCCAAACAGTTATTTGGTCATGTTGATCGTGAAAGTCGGGCGCGTGCCAAGACCATCAATTTTGCTATTCTCTATGGTATTTCGGCTTGGGGGCTGGCAGCGCGGCTGGAAATAGACCGTTTTTCAGCGCAGGAAATGATAGACCGCTATTTTGAGCGTTTTCCTGCTATTCGTCACTATATTGATCGGACATTGGATTTTGTCCGTTTGCATGGCTATGTTGAAACGCCTTTTGGTCGTAAGACTCATTTGCCTGCGATAAAAAGCCGTAAAGTGACAGAAAGGCAAGCCGCTGAAAGACAGGCGATCAATGCGCCTATTCAAGGCATGTCTGCCGATATTATCAAGCGAGCCATGGTGCGAATGGAGCCTGCCTTAGCAAAAGTCGGACTTTCTTCGGTGAAAATGCTTTTACAGGTTCATGATGAACTGATTTTTGAAGTCCCCGAAGAAGATATTGAAAAAGCGAAACCTGTTATTCGTCAGGTGATGATGGAGGCGGCTTTACCGATTGTTCAGTTGTCGGTTGATCTGGAAGTCGAAATCGGCACGGGGACAAGTTGGGGTGCCGCACATTGACAACCCTAAATAAAGAAGAAGCTGAAGCTAAAGATATTGCTATCTTGGCAAAGGGTGGGCGCACCAATGTTTTTGGCTTTCTGTTACGCTTGGCAGCCCGTATCCCCTTTCTTTTTATTGCGGGGCGTATCTATGGTGCCGATGCACTTGGCCGTTTTGCCTATGCTATTTTGGTAACAGAATTTACTGCCCAACTGGCAACATTAGGGTTGACCCGAGGGCTGGCCGAGAAATTGGCGCGCACGAAAAAAGACGAAAATCACGTCGTCGGGGATGCGTTATTGCTATCCTTGATAACCGCTTCGATCGGGGCGGTGATTTTGTCTTTCCTACCTATCCTGATGTTTCGGGGCGCGCCTGTCAGCTTTGCTGACCATTGGTTATTCCCTTGGGTCGTGGTGCCTTTAGTCTGGGCTGATATTGCCTTGGCGGCCTTGGCTTTTTATGGCGATATTGCGGCTAGCGTGAAAGCGCAGGCGATTATCGAGCCTTGGGTGTTGTCTATTTCATCGGTGATTTTTATCTGGATAGCGCCGCATGAAGGTTTGTTATTATCCTATGTTGCCTCGGCAGTCGCGGCTTTGGCTGCATCGCTTTATCCTCTGTTAAAGCGTTTCGGTTGGCCGCATGGTTGGCGTCCCCATATTCCGACCTTATTTTCTCTGGCAAGGCGCAATATTCCCTTGGCCGCTGCTGATGCGATTGAATGGAGTTCGAGGCGGCTTGATATCGTTTTATTGGGGCTGTTTTTCTCTTCTTCAGTCGTCGGGGTCTATTATGTTGCCCAACAGGTCGCCTCTTTGGTGCAAAAGCTGAAAACCAGTTTCGATCCGATTTTGGGCCCTGTAATTACCCGTAGTCTGGAGGCTGGTGATAAAGCGGCGGTTGCCAATCAGGTGCGTCAGGTCGGATTTTGGATTATTGCAGCGCAGACCGGCGTTACCCTTGCTTTGGGTTTGACCAGTCATGGTGTCATGGGGTTAGTGGGCCCTCGCTTTGCTGGTGGTGATGGGGCATTATGCTTTTTGTTGGTTGCAGAAGTGGTAGCCGCAACCGCAGTCATTTCAGAAGCTGCCCTGATTTATATTGCCCCCAAAACCAATATGGCTATTTCGATTGCGATGCTGTCTTTGCAGGCTGCCCTTTCAATTCCGTTGATTTCTGTTTTGCATAAGCATCTGGGACATAATCCTTTACCGTCAGACTTGGCGGCTGCTGCGGGCCCAGCACTTGCCTTGGCGATATCGCTTGGCACTGGCTCCATTTTGAAATCATGCTTGTTACGCCGCCTTTTGAAAGCGCCAGTTTCTCCTTGGAAATGGGCCTTGCTTCCGGCAGTGATTGGGGCAGGGGCTGTGGGAATGGTAGCGCGGCAATTCCCTGAATGGCTGGAACTGTCTTTGGGCGTTATTATGATCTTGGTCAGCTATTCTTCTATTATCTGGTATTTAGGATTTTCGGCTGAAGACCGGATGCTGTTTAAACGCCAGAAAATGCCCGATTTAGCTGAACCCGTGATGAAAGCAGATGAGGAAGAGGCTTGACCGGATGCGCTTTCTTTCTGGTCTATCTTCTTTTTATAAAGCGCACCGGCTGCTGATAAATTTGTCGATTTGTTTGCCGCCGATGGCCCTGTTGTCTTTATCAATAGGGTCAACCCATATCGGTGTTATGGCTTTATGGCAGGCGGTGGCGGGAGTCGGTGACCCAACATCACGATTGATTTTAGGATTGTTACGTTTACCCCGCCTTTGTGTTGGTTTAGCTGTCGGCGCTATTTTGGGGATGGCGGGCGCGGTTAATCAGGGGTATTTGCGGAATCCTTTGGCTGACCCTTCTTTATTAGGTACCTCTAATGCCGCTGCTTTGGGGGCTGTTTTAGCTTTCTATTTTGGGTTTTCTGCCCGCTTTCCTATTTGTTTACCTCTTTTTGCCTTTATCGGTGCTTTGGCTGGGTTATTGCCTTTATTATGGTTTGTCCGCCGCCATAATGACCCACAAAGCCTTATCCTAGGGGGCGTAGCGATCGCAGCTTTTTCGGGAGCCTGTATTAGTCTTGCTTTGAATTTATCGCCCAATCCCTTTGCCGCTATGGAAATTATGACATGGTTGATGGGGGCTATTACAGATCGAAGTTGGAACCATGTCTGGCTTCTTATTGCGCCGTTTTTTCTGTCTTTATTTTTGTTTAGGCGCACGGCACCCGCCCTTGATGCGTTGATCTTAGGGGATGACGTTGCTGCCAGTTTGGGATTTGATCTTGCTCGATTACGTTGGTTGATTATGGCCGCTTTGGCGATAGGGGTCGGGGGTGCTGTTGCGGTCAGCGGCGCAATCGGTTTTGTCGGCTTGATTGTGCCGCATATTCTCCGCCCCTTTACTCGTCAGTTGCCTTCTGAATTGTTATGGCCTTCTGCTATTGGGGGCGCTTTATTAGTGACCTTGGCTGATATCCTTGTTCGTCTGTTACCGACACAGAATGAATTGCAACTGGGGGTCGTGACCGCTTTTATCGGAGTACCTATTTTTTTCCGGCAGGCCATAAAAGGCGTGGGAGCGATGAAAAGCCTATGATACATCTGGCTGCCGGCAATATTCTGTTTAAAACGGGTAGCCATCAGGCTGCCATCACCCTCCGTGGCAGTTGTTCCTTTGAGGGGGGTATTCTGACCGGAATGATTGGTGCCAATGGCGCAGGTAAAACCACCTTTTTAAAAATATTGGCTGGCTTGCAATCTCCGGAAAGAGGGCAGGTTATTTTAAATGACCGTCGCCTTGCTGATTTGTCGCCGCAGCAAAAAGCAGAGGCGATTGCCTATTTGCCCCAAGATCGCCGGATCCAATGGCCCGTGAAAGCATGCGATCTGATTGCGCTTGGTCGTTTACGCTATGGGCGGTCGTTAAACCGATTAAATCAGCAAGATAGCCATGCCATCGCCCATGCTGTTGAAACAACAAAAACGGGTGATTTACTTGATCGTTCTATGGATTCACTTTCTGGCGGTGAGCAGGCGCGTATCTTGTTAGCGCGGGCTTTAGCGGTTGATGCACCTATTTTATTAGCAGATGAGCCTTTGGCTGCCCTTGATCCCGGTTATGCCATGCAGATTATGGAAGTGTTATCACAAGAAGCCCAAAAGGGACGGATTGTTGTTGTTGCCTTGCATGATTTGACCTTGGCAGCGCGCTATTGTGATCGGCTTCTTTTATGGCATCGGGGTGAAATCGTTGCTGACGGTAAACCCGAAACAGTTTTGACCCAAGAGTGGCTAGAGCAATGTTATCATATAAAAGCGATCAGCCAGAATTATAGGGGGCATTGGTTAGTCACCCCTTATGATCGGGTGGATTCCTGAAATTAATTTTGGAGTTTACCTTAATTATATAAATTATCTTTAATCACAGCTTGTTTAATGCCGAAAAAATGTCCACTCTTATAAAAGGTAACAGGACAATTAAGTCAGTTATCGGCCTTTGATTATCTTAATTGGGGTGAAGATAGCAAAAGATTGCCGTTACATTCTTGCCGACTTGTTTCGGAGAGAAAAACGCTTCAGCACCAACGGGAGGGAGGACGTATCATGAATTCCCCGAAGAAACCAGCTAATGGTGCCATGGCTCTGGTGGAAATGAAAGAGTTTGCGACCTTTCCGGCTGCAACTCAACGCTATATTCGTCGTTCATTGGATATTGGTCTGAAACGCCATGACGTTTTAGAACGGTGGTCGCGGGATGTTATCGAAGCGGCCAGTATTCGGGCGCAGACTCAAGTGTATCATCATTTGGATACGGTTCGTCATCACTTGCCGGATGACAATGGTTTGGAATCTTTGCAGCATTTCATGACGCCGCTGATTATTATGTCGGCTTTTGATTTGGGGCAGGATCGTCTGAACAGTTTCTCAGCCTATCGTTTTCTTTACGAAAGGCTGATTGGGGCGGCTGTGCGTCCTTGGTTACCATCAGCGTTTTGTGCATCGGCTGCTTTGCCGCATCTTCATCCTGAAAAGCGTCGTGCGCTTTTGCAGTCGATTAGTGAGGCTGCCGTGACGGCACCCGGATGGTCGAACCGTCCGCCTTGCTTTATTCCCGAATGGGTTGAAAAGGTGCAGCAGCATCTACCGAATTAGTGTTTTTGATATTTTGAGGAAAGCCTCCGAATGACACGGCGGCTTTTTTGTTTTTGAGTGTAATTTTAAAGAAATGGAAAGGCAGCCTCCTTTTGGAAAGAATGCTGCCCTTGTGATTAGTCTTGGCTATTGAGCTTTTCCGCTGCCGCATAAAGGGCGACAGCCACCGCATTCGAAACGTTCAGGCTCTCGATTTTAGAGCTGATCGGCAATTTCGCCAATTCATCGCAATGCGCTTCAGTATTCTGCCGCAAGCCTTCGCCTTCTGCTCCTAAGACTAACGCGGTTTTTCCGCTGCCTAAGGTTTGGGATAAGGTGGCTTCTGAATGACCCGTCAAACCAATACGCCAATAACCGGCTTCTGCAATTTCATCTAAAGCCCGCGCCAGATTGGTCACTCTGACCCAAGGAACGACTTCCAAAGCACCACTGGCTGCCCGTGCTAAAGCGCCGGATTCTGGCGGTGCATGGCGATCTTGTGTAATGATGCCGAGGGCATCAAAGGCCGCCGCCGAGCGTAGAATAGCCCCGACATTATGGGGATCTGTCACTTGATCGAGAACTAGAAGCGGGCGTTTATCTGTTTCTGGCAAATCCAAAAGGTCAGCCAGCCAGATATCAGGAAGAGGATCAACCTCGATAACAATGCCTTGATGCGGGGCATCATTAGGAACAAAACGACCCAGATCGGCAACGTCAGAAAGAGTGACCGGAATAGATTTATCAATATTATAGGGTGCCAAGGCTTCCCTTGTAGCCCATATCCGCCGGATATGGCGTTCTGGATTGTTGAGAGCCGCTTCAACCGCATGGCGTCCCCAAAAACGAGGATGAGAGGGGGAGGCCTTATTCCGGCTTCGAGCCATAAATTTATTCCTTAATGCAAGTCTTGGGTTATCTTAGGCGATATTATCACTTTCGAGATAAATGCCTATTTGAAAGCCGTCATATCGTTTCAGTTTACAGGATGTAAAATAGACAATCGTGATTTTGGGCACTTTTTTTCAGATAAATGAATAAAAAATAATTATTTTTCAAATATCAGCTTGACAAATGGTGATATTTTCGCCATTCAACCCCCTCAAATAAATTGCCTCCTTGTGGACAGGTGGCCGAGTGGTTAAAGGCAGCAGACTGTAAATCTGCCGGGCTTCGCCCTACAATGGTTCGAATCCATTCCTGTCCACCATCATTTACCCTTCCTTTGGTAAATGATTAGGCCAATTTATCTCTTATTCTAATCCTTAAAATTTCTAATAAAGTCTGGCCTAAACGGTCTAGATTGCTAGCTTAGTCGTGCAACTATCCTGAGCCTGTTTTTGGATATTTTTATTTACCGATACCCCTAGAGGATAAGAGTATCCTTAGTTGTTAGGCTTTTTATTCAGTAGCTGTCTTTTCGAAGTTATATTGGGCTTTGAATTTGAAGTGCGCTTAGTCTTTATAAGCCGATTGCAAAGCGGCGGTATCTTCGAAGATTTTGTAGGAGATAATAAGATTATTTTCTATTTTGCACACCAGCGCCCATTCCGATTTGAATAATTTACCTGTCTTTTTGACTCTATGCTGCATGTAGCCATAGCCAAAAACATAATTTTCAGAGTCTGACCATTCGAAGCATTTGAAGTCTTCGGTATCGAATAATCCTGATAGAATAGATAAAAATTTTATGACACCTTCATGGCCGTTATAGCGGCCATAGATTGGGACATCGCTGGGGCCTTGGGCTTCGAAGACAGCATTTTCATGAACAAATTGCAATGCGCCTTGTATATCGCCTTTAAAAACATGGCTGAAGAATTTTTGAACAGGATTGCTCATGATGTTTCCTTTGTCCCGTTATAGAAAAAATCTTATCGAATAAAAAAGACCCGCCTTTCTTGGAAGAAAAACGGGTCTCTTTATTAAAGATATTATTTGTTTTTAGTCGGAGACATCAGCTTCAGTCCGGTGAAGAGCGGCGGATTATTACCACGCTGAACCAGAACAAGCACAGTATTGCGACCGGCGGCCTTTGTTGCATTGATAGCGGCGACCGCATCCCCGATACTGGTTACCGGATGTTCATTCATAGACAGAATGACATCGCCACGGCGCAGACCTTTTTCTGCGGCATCGCTGGATTGATCGACATTCGATATCCAGAGGCCATGCGAATTCTGCGGAATGTTTAACCGGTTCGCTACTTCAGGAGTGACAGGCTCTAAGGTGATACCCAGTGCTGTCCGTGCTGAATTGCGAGGGGTATTCTGGTTGCTGTCATCGTCGCTATCATCGTTATCTGGCACACCATTTGAAGCCAGTTGATCTTCTGGCGGGCGTTCTGCCAGAACCGCATAAAGCGTCATATGTTTGCCATTGCGGATAACTTCAATCGGAACTTTCGCACCGACGGGCTGGCTAGCCACCAGATAGCTAAGGGTATTATCTGGTGTAACGTCAATATTATTGACCTTAACCAGAACATCACCCTGACGAATACCGGCTTTAAATCCGGGGCCGCCGGGTTCTACCCGAACTACGATTTCACCGTGATCTTTGGGTAAGCCTAGACCGGCTGCGATATCATCTGTCAGCACCTGTATGGCAATGCCCAGATAGCCATGACGGACTTTCTTGCCAGACCGCAATGTATCAATCACAGGTTTGGCGATTTCTGCCGGAATCGCGAAACCAATACCGATATTGCCACCACTTGGCGCCCAAATCGCCGTGTTAATACCGATAACATTCCCGTTTACATCAAACATTGGCCCGCCGGAGTTGCCCTGATTGATGGCCGCATCCGTCTGGATGTAACGGTTATAAGGCCCTGAACCAACGCCACGATGCATAGCGGACACGATACCAGCGGTAACCGAGCCCCCAAAGCCAAAGGGATTACCGATCGCCAACACCCAATCGCCTACGCGGGTTCTGGTCGAATCCCCGAATTGGACGAAGGGAAGGGGTTTTGCTGATTCAATTTTGAGCAAAGCCAGATCTGATGCGGAATCCCGCCCGACAACACGGGCTTTATATTCGCCATGATCCGGTAAAGTAACCGTGATGGATTCGACAACAGCACTGGCCGTGCCTGATCCTTGCTTGTCTGGATCGCCTGCCGAAATAACATGGTTATTGGTCACAACAAAACCATCCGGTGAGACGATGAAGCCGGAACCTAGTGACTGGGCTTCCCTTGTTATAGGGCGTCCGGTGTCTCCGCCGCCAAGTCCCCCGAACAGATCTGCGAAAGGGGTGCCAGCAAAAGGATTAGCGGGCGTTTGGATTTTTACCCTTTGTGTTGTCGAAATATTGACAACGGCTGGCTGTAATTTTTCAACAAGATCTGCAAAGCCGGGTATGGTTCCATTCTTTGAAACCGGTGCATGGATTGTTCCTGGCGCATTTTGGGCGACCTGTGCATCTACCGGCTGCTGGGTGACCATGGTGGCAGTGGCGCCGCCGATAAGTAAGGCGGCAGTAACGGCATAGGCGTAGCGCACTTTGGCAGACCTCCTGATTTTTTTCGGGGGTGTCACTGTCACTCCTTCGTTTAATTCATCATCGTTTTTGTTGGGTATGCTGGTCACGACTTAAATATTTTAAGCCATAGCATCCTTAAGATAGAGCTAAATATAGCATCCGATTAGCTGTTTTAATATAAGCGATGTTTATGAAAGCTCTAGTCAGAATAGGAAAATAATAGCTGAACCTTTTTTGAATGATATTTCAGATATTGGTCACTTTTTCCCAGAATTTTACAATTATTATAGAAAATAAAATCCCCTCTTCTTTAAAGAGATGCCATAGGGTAATTAAGATAATGACCAAACATTGAAATTTTAAGACATCTATATCAGAGTGCAATAGGATTAAAAAAGATCTTGGGATTATTGCGGTTATTCCCTTTAAAAGAGCAGGATTTAGAATATATCATTCGCCTGAATTTATGATGTTTGTGATATTTTCGGCAAGATTTTCTGAATTATCCAAGCTGAATCCAGATATATTCCTCTTTGTTTTCATTTCAGGTTGATTGATGGCTGACCAAGACCGCAATGCCGCTTCTGAAGAAGCCTATCTTTTTGATAAAATACGTTCTGTGTCTGACCCTGTTTCTGGCCAGAGTCTGATTGAGTCTAAACGGCTTATGGCTGCCGAATTAAAAGAGTCTAATGCCCGTTTTGTTATTCGAGCTAATGGTCTGACAGCAGAGCAGCGCGCCCTTCTTGAAAAACAAATATCCGATTTGTTGCAAGCAGATCCTTCTGTTGCCAAGACATATTTTACCTTTGTCTTAAGCAAGCCAAAACCGAAGATTATCGCGGTTGCAAGCGGCAAGGGCGGCGTCGGAAAGTCTACCTTGTCGGCGGCATTGGCTTTATTGTTGAAGCAAAAGGGACGGCGTGTTGGCTTGGTTGATGCTGATATTTATGGCCCGTCACAGGCGCTACTCATGGGCGCCAAACAACAATCTGTTGCGGCTGTCGGTGATCAGTTACGCCCAGTTGTAACCGCAGACGGGATCGCCATGCTTTCTATGGGGCAGATTGCTGATCCTAATCAGGCTATTGCTTGGCGGGGTCCTAAAATTGCAGGCGCATTTAATCAGTTAATGGCGGCGGACTGGAGTGAATGTGATGTTTTGATCGTGGATTTGCCCCCCGGAACCGGTGATATTCAGCTTTCCATGGTGAGAGAACATAAGCCGGATGGCGTTCTGATTATCTCGACCCCTCAAGATATGGCATTGATTGACGCTAAAAGAGCGGTCGATCTGTTCCGAAAAACTGAAACCCCAATTATTGGCCTGATTGAAAATATGGCCGGTTATCAATGCCCTCATTGTGGTGAAATATCCGATCCTTTTGGTGCCGGAGGCGCTGAATTAGCGGCGGCAGATATGGGAATCGATTTTTGGGGATATATTCCCTTGGGTCTGAATATCCGTTTGGCAGCTGATTCCGGCCATCTCGGAGACTGTCTGAAAGACTCGGCAGAAGGCGCTGCTGCGGCCTTTTCTAAGATAGCAGAAAGACTCGGTGTCTGGGTTGATCAACAAGGGTAATAATTACGCTTTTCAAGGCTGAGACAAAATAACAGCGCTTTCCTTTAGAAAAAAATGCGCTCTCTTGTTTTTATCGGAAGTTTTTCGGGATTTTCTTGAAAAGTCTCTGATAATAGCCACTATTTTGGCAGAAGAGGTCTGAAACCTCTTTTGCCATTTTTGTTTTTTTATGCTTTATTTTATCGATTTTTTTGAATTTTCGATTTGTGCTAATCGGTTAGCGCCACCTTGCATCCCATCCGCCCCCCTGCTAATTAAACTGCGGATCATAACTGGTGAAAATGATTGAAAAGCCTTCGGGTTTCCATCTTTTATTCTCGCCGGTTTTGTATGCCTATGCGGCATATCCAGTGTGGCCCTATGTGCGCCCCGGTTGTTTCGAACCGGGACGGAATACAGGGTGAGGCATCTATAATCTGGGGACGGCAGGCGCATGGAAATATCCGGCAGCATTCAAGCAAGCCTTGGTGGCCGTTATGCCCTGGCACTTTTCGAGGTTGCACAGGAAAAAGGGCAGATCGACACGGTCGCTGCCAGTCTCGGCAAATTCGATGAAGCTTTTGCTCAAGCAAGAGAACTTCGTCTGCTTGCAAATAATCAAATCTTTTCCCGTAAACATGTTGAAAAAGCTATCGCGGCACTGGTTCCTGTGCTGGCGATTGATGATTTAACGGCAAAATTTCTGAATCTGTTGGCTGCTAAGGGGCGGCTGGGCGCTTTTCCTGAAATTGCGAGCGCCTATCGCCAATATGTAGCTGACCTTCGTTCTGAAAAGGTGGCCGATGTTATTACGGCTCATCCTTTATCTGACGAACAAAAGTCGACGCTGACCGCTCGGCTTAAAGAACAGCTTAAGGCTGATGTGCAAATCAACGCAACGGTTGATCCTTCCATTCTTGGCGGGATGATTGTTCGTCTTGGTTCACGTCAGATTGACGGATCGATTCGGAGCAAGCTGCATATGCTTGCACAGGCGATGAAAGGGTGAATATGGAAATCCGCGCCGCAGAAATTTCAAAAGTCATCCGTGAACAGATCGAAGGCTTTGGTGCTGATGCCGAAGTCAGCGAAGTTGGTCGGGTGATTTCAGTGGGCGATGGTATCGCCCGCGTATATGGTCTCGATAAAGTCGAGGCCGGCGAAATGGTTACCTTCTCCAGTGGTGTTCAGGGGATGGCCCTCAACCTCGAGGCCGATAACGTCGGCGTCGTGATTTTTGGCTCCGATCTTGAAGTGGGTGAAGGCGATACGGTTCGCAGAACCGGTCAAATCGTTGACGTTCCGGTCGGACCGGAATTGTTAGGGCGCGTTGTTGATGCTCTGGGTAATCCGATCGACGGAAAAGGCCCCATCAACGCCAAATTACGGCGTCGTTCTGAAGAGATGGCTCCAGGTATCATCCCGCGTAAATCCGTTCACGAAGCCGTGCAGACGGGCATCAAAGCCCTTGACGCATTGGTTCCAGTTGGACGTGGTCAGCGTGAATTGATTATTGGTGACCGTCAGACCGGTAAAACCGCTATTGCTATTGACGCCTTTATTAACCAGAAACAGGTTAACAGCGGCAGCGACAATACCAAGAAGCTGTTTTGTATCTATGTTGCGATCGGGCAGAAACGTTCGACCGTTGCTCAGATTGTTCGTCAGCTCGAAGAAATGGGTGCCATGGAGTACTCAATCGTCGTAGCTGCTACGGCTTCTGAACCTGCTCCGCTTCAGTATCTGGTGCCGTATTCAGCCTGCTCTATGGGTGAATATTTCCGCGACAACAAACAGCACGCTTTGATCGTTTATGACGATCTTTCCAAGCAGGCTGTTGCTTATCGTCAGATGTCTTTGTTGCTGCGTCGTCCGCCAGGCCGTGAAGCTTATCCTGGTGACGTTTTCTATTTGCATTCGCGTTTGCTGGAACGCGCAGCAAAGATGAGCGACAAAATGGGTGCAGGTTCCTTGACCGCTTTGCCGATCATTGAAACTCAGGCCGGTGACGTTTCTGCCTATATTCCGACGAACGTGATTTCGATTACGGATGGTCAGATCTTCCTTGAAACCGATTTGTTCTATCAGGGTATTCGCCCTGCTATTAACGTCGGTCTTTCCGTGAGCCGTGTGGGTTCTGCTGCGCAGACCAAGGCCATGAAAAAAGTTGCTGGTTCTATCAAGTTGGAATTGGCTCAGTATCGCGAAATGGCGGCCTTTGCTCAGTTCGGTTCTGACCTTGATGCGTCTACCCAGAAGTTGCTCAATCGTGGTAAACGTTTGACTGAACTTCTGAAGCAGCCGCAGTTCCATCCGATGCCATTTGAAGAGCAAGTTGTTTCCCTTTTCGCGGGTACGAACGGCTATATCGATGGTATCGAAGTTTCGGATGTTAACCGCTATGAAGAAGCTATGCTGAGCTATATGCGCTCAAGCCATAACGACTTGCTGGCGACGATCCGTGAGACGGGCGACTTCT
Organism: Zymomonas mobilis subsp. mobilis ATCC 10988; assembly: GCF_000175255.2. NCBI lineage: Bacteria > Pseudomonadati > Pseudomonadota > Alphaproteobacteria > Sphingomonadales > Zymomonadaceae > Zymomonas > Zymomonas mobilis. Next base: position 936,577 of record NC_017262.1, read on the forward strand.
CTGACGAAACCAAGTCGAAGTTGACGGCTGCGCTTGATAACTTTGCCAAAATTTTCGCCTAATTCTGATGTGTCAATGACAGGAGTGGGGACACTATGCCCAGCCTGAAAAGTTTAAAAACGCGCGTCAGTTCGATTAAGTCGATCAGTAAGATCACTCGGGCTATGCAAATGGTGGCTTCTGCCAAGCTTCGGCGGGCAGAAAGTCGTCTTGCAGCAGCTCGTCCTTATGCAAAGCGAATGGCGCAAGTTATGTCGTTACTGGCTGCGAGAGCAGCCGGAACGCCTAATGCTTTGCCCTTGTTAAACGGGCGCGGCAAAGACCAGACGCATTTGTTGATTGTCACGTCTTCTGACGCCGGCTTATGCGGTGGTTTTAATTCCAATATTTACCGTCAGGCTCGGGATCGGGCTTTGGCGTTGGAAGCGGCGGGTAAAACCGTTCAATTCTATGTTATCGGTATTAAAAATGCGCCGGTAATTCGTAATAATTTCCCTGGCAAGACTATTCACGAAACTAAACGTGAAGAGACTTCGCCGGTTACTTTCGAAAATGCGCAGAAAATCGCTCAGGATTTAATCCAGCGTTTTAATGCGGGTGAATTTGACGTCGCCCATCTGTTCTTTTCGCATTATCACTCGGTGCTGTCACAAGTACCGACAGAAACGCAGATTATCCCTGCGGCACCTGAAGGTGATGATACGAAAAATCAGGCTGCAGCCAATGATGCTTCTTCTGGTGCGATTGAATTCGAACCTGATGAAGAAACCATTTTGTCGACATTGCTGCCCCGTAGCATCGCCGTTGCCATTTATCAGGCTATGCTTGAAAATGCGACGTCCGAGCAGGGTAGTCGTATGTCGGCCATGGAAAATTCCACCCGTAATGCCGGTGAAATGATTTCCAAACTGTCTATTCAGTATAACCGTTTGCGTCAGGCAGCGATTACGACTGAATTGGTCGAAATTATTTCGGGCGCAGAAGCGTTGTAATTAAAGAATTACTGGCAAGGAAAATATTATGGCTACTGCCTCTAGTAAAAAGAATATTGGCCGGATAAGCCAGGTCATTGGTCCGGTCGTCGACGTGCTTTTTGAAGAGAAACTTCCTCCTCTTCTTACGGCTCTTGAAACCAAAAACCAGGATGCTACGGTTGTTCTGGAAGTAGCTCAGCATTTGGGTGAAAATGTCGTTCGCACCATTTCTATGGATACGACCGACGGTTTGGTTCGTGGTCAGGAAGTCGTTGATACCGGTAGTGAAATCCGCGTCCCGGTTGGCCCTGAAACGCTCGGCCGTATCATGAACGTCGTTGGTCGTCCTGTTGATGAACGGGGTCCCATCGGCAGCAAACAGACCATGCCAATTCATGCTGATGCTCCGCCTTTCACGGAACAGAGCACGGATACAGCTATTCTGACGACGGGTATTAAGGTTATCGATCTTCTGGCCCCTTACTCCAAAGGTGGTAAGGTCGGATTGTTCGGTGGTGCCGGTGTTGGTAAGACCGTGTTGATTCAGGAACTGATCAACAATATCGCTAAAGGCCATGGTGGTTTCTCGGTGTTCGCCGGCGTTGGTGAGCGCACCCGTGAAGGTAACGATCTTTACCATGAATTCCTTGAAGCTGGCGTTATTGCCAGCGACAAAGATGGTAATGCGATTTCTGAAGGTTCCAAAGTGGCCTTGGTCTATGGCCAGATGAACGAACCGCCGGGAGCCCGTGCTCGTGTTGCTCTTTCTGGTCTGACGATGGCGGAATATTTCCGTGATCAAGAAGGTCAAGACGTGTTGTTCTTCGTGGATAACATCTTCCGCTTCACGCAGGCTGGTGCAGAGGTTTCCGCTCTGTTGGGTCGTATTCCTTCTGCCGTGGGTTATCAGCCAACTTTGGCTACTGACATGGGTCAGTTGCAGGAACGTATTACTTCTACCAAGAAGGGTTCCATTACCTCGGTTCAGGCCATCTATGTTCCGGCCGACGATTTGACCGATCCTGCACCTGCCGCCAGTTTTGCCCATTTGGATGCGACTACCGTGTTGAGCCGTGCGATCTCGGAAATGGGTATTTATCCCGCCGTCGATCCGCTTGACTCTTCCAGCCGTAACCTTGAACCACGCATCGTTGGTGATGAGCATTACCAGACGGCTCGTGATGTGCAGGAAATTTTGCAGCATTATAAAAACTTGCAGGATATCATTGCCATTTTGGGTATGGACGAATTGTCGGAAGACGATCGCAAGGTCGTTGGTCGTGCTCGTCGTATTCAGCGCTTCCTGTCACAGCCTTTCCATGTGGCTGAAGTCTTTACCGGCATGCCTGGTAAATTTGTTCAGGTTGAAGATACGGTTCGTTCCTTCCGTGAAATCATTGATGGTAAATATGATGATTTGCCTGAAAATGCTTTCTACATGGTCGGCTCTATCGATGAAGCTGTCGCTAAAGCTGAAAAAATGGCCGCAGAAGCAGCCTAGTTGCTGAAAAATAAAACCGCCTCTTTCTGTATAGAAAGGGGCGGAGATAGTGAGGAAGAATGGCTGAGCTTCATTATGAACTGGTAACACCTTCACGTCTTGCCCGTTCCGGCGATGCTTTTATGGTCGTTGTTCCCGGAACCGAGGGCGATCTTGGTGTTATGGCAGGTCATATGCCTACCATGACAGCTATCCGGGATGGCGAAGTGGCTATTTATAGCAGTGAACATCAGATCGAAACAAAGTTTCATATTTCTGGTGGCTTTGCTGAAATCAACGAAAAAGGGCTGATTATCCTTGCAGAAGAAGCCAAAGAAGAAAACTAATTCTATTAGCTGTCTTCTTTTCAGCCTAAATAAAAACAGATTGAGCGACTTTCGACCTATTCGATAGTCGCTCTTTGTGTTTTTACTCAATATCGTATATTTTTTTAAGTATAAAAAATTTTCCATAGAAAAAATTAGTCTTACTTACTTGATTTTTTCTAAAAAAATTTATTCTTTAAATTCTTGTTACTATAGTAACAATAATCATTTTTATTGAGATAATTTTTAATTTATTTTTAATGTAATAAGATCAACATTTAAATAATAGAATTTGGTTATTTTGGCTACTGCTGTGAAAATTCTACAGTCGCCAGCTGTTAGGTGATTTTTAGACCGATGATTTAATCATTGGATTTTAGAGACTTGACTACCCTAAAACGGCTTTTGAATAAAAAGATTTTAAAGAAGTAGGGTCAAAGAAAAGATAGCGGCGCTTCCTGCTATAGATCCATTGCGCCCTAAACCTTTATCTGTAGATGACCACATAGATTTGAATTTTTTGTTATCAATATTGGTATCAGACCACCAGACACCGACCTTCACATGCTTTACAAAAGTATAGTCTGCACCGATCTTCCAATCCCAATAGCCTCCTGTTGGGGATAGACTGGCAAAGTTAGGCCCAAAACCAGCATCTCCGCTTGTATGCCCGATATGGCCATGTAAGGCAGCGGCTGTGCGTGGAATAGCAAAATCGGTTTCACCATAGGCGTAGACATTGCTGTGATCGCCATGTTTGGAAAGAGAAACCGGATCATAACGTCCTAAGGCATGTTGGGGTGGGGCTACATTAAAGCCAAGTTTTCCTGTGAAAGGCCCGACAAGAGCGCTGGCGCTTCCGTAAATTTCAAAATAGTTGTTTTTTGTTCCGCCACCTCCGGCGGGGTAGATATAGCCAATTGCGCCACCGTCCATTGTAAATGCGCCGAGTGTATGGCGATAACCACCAAACACATCGATCTCCATTTTGCTGTCACCCATTTTCCCCCAGCCCGCCAAATTAGAGCTCCATGCTCCAACATAAAAACCGCTTTTATGGGCTACGGTAACAGTGCCTTGTACGGCTGGATGATTATTGCTGCGTGATAGACCTCGGAAACGATAATCCGAAAAAAGGCTGAGGCTGCCTGAAACAGTAAAAGAAGAAGAGGGCGGATCTGTAATGCCCGCATTGGCCGGTGAAAAGGCCGTGTTACAAGCCATTAGAAAACAGGAAGAAAAAAGCAGATTCCGCATTAATAAATTTTCCGGATTGAAGGAAGAATAATCAAGCAATGCCGGCGAATATAACGGTAAACAGAGAGATGTCCTAAAAATAATATCTCTAGTGGTTCGGATTATCGAAATTTTTGTGTAAAAATGGAAGTCTAGTCGGACCTTTACCGCTGGGTCTTACACAGAAAAGATTTTGGTAGGAAGAAGATAATATTGGATTTTGAGTGGCAAAAATTGGCGCAGTAGCCTGCTACCGCGCCAATTGGTCGTGTCTTCAGGAAATTAGGCGTTCAAACGATCTTTAACAGCCTTGGCTGAAGTAAAGGTCAGACGATTTGAAGCCGGAATTTCGATTTCCTGTAAGGTTGCCGGATTGTGGCCTTTACGGGCAGCACTATGCTTTACCTTGAATTTGCCGAAGCCGTTCAGGGCAATTTCTTCTCCAGCGACAGCAGCGTCAACAATGGTAGAAAAAACGGCATCTACAAGCTTCTTGGCATCCGTTTTGGTGAGGCCCTGACCGGAGGCAATCCGGTCAACCAGATCGTTGCTGTTCATGTCGTGATCCTATGGCATTAATAAATAGAAAAATTTTTAAGATTCATTCCTGTCAGAAATGAATCCCGGCGGTGGTCGCTACATTAAGAAAGATGGGAGCCTTGTCTATAATCTTAATTCCGGCATCCTGTCCTTCCTTTGAGCAACTAGACGAGCGGGGATCGCAGCGTCTTAAGCTGGTGACTCTTATATTCCCTGACAAAAATGGCAATATTGCCCAAAGCGCTTATTCGCCAGATGCTGCAAGAAAAAATGAATTTTTCCTCCGAATTTAACAATTTTCTCATGTTTTTATCGGAAAGCGTGATTTTTAAGCCATTTTTTCGATTTATAGGCCGATAGGCTGATTCTATGATTTTGAGAAGAAAAGTAGGAAATATTCTGCTTTTAGCGCTTCATTGAGAGCGGAATCTCCATAGGAATGAGCGTGTCTTGAGATTGTTAATCTCTCTTAACTGGGCGCTCAGCGATTGCGATTTATTATTATCTCCCCATATTGTTTTCTAAAAGTTTAAGTCTTCAAGGGATTGGGTGATGAGTGAAGATAAAATAGGCTGGCATGGCACAACGATCCTTTCTGTCAGACGGAATGGACGTGTTGTCATTGCTGGTGATGGTCAGGTTTCGATGGGCAATACGGTGATGAAGCCGAATGCCCGAAAAGTACGCCGCTTGGGAGATGGCTCTGTTATTGGCGGCTTTGCTGGCGCCACGGCGGATGCTTTTACATTATTCGAGCGACTTGAAGCCAAGCTGGAACGTCATAATGGGCAGCTTTTACGGGCTGCTGTTGAATTGGCTAAAGACTGGCGCACCGATAAATATCTACGGAATCTTGAAGCTTTAATGATTGTGGCTGATGATCAGGTGACATTGGTATTAACAGGCAATGGGGATGTCTTAGAACCTGTTGGCGGTATTGCTGCTATTGGGTCTGGAGGTAACTTTGCATTGTCTGCCGCGCGGGCTCTTGTTGATTACGAAGAAGATGCCGAAGTCATTGCTCGTAAGGCTCTGGCGGTCGCTGCCGATATCTGTGTCTTCACCAATGATCAGGTGACCATTGAGACGCTTGAAAGTCGAGTTTAATTCTTCTTGCTGGAAAAAGATTGTATGACTGATGCCCTTACGCCCAAAGCCATTGTTGAGGCTTTGGATGCCCATATTGTCGGACAAAAAGAAGCAAAACGTGCTGTTGCTGTCGCTATGCGGAATCGTTGGCGGCGACAAAATTTGCCCGAGCATTTGAAGGATGAAGTTAATCCTAAAAATATCTTGATGATAGGCCCCACGGGCTGCGGTAAAACCGAGATTAGTCGTCGTTTAGCTAAGTTGGCAAATGCGCCTTTTATTAAAGTTGAGGCGACTAAATTTACCGAAGTTGGTTATGTCGGCCGCGATGTTGAGCAGATTGGTCGTGATCTGGTCGAAGAAGCCGTCCGGTTGGAGCGCGAGAAACAGCGCGCTTTAGTGCGTGAAAAAGCAGAGCAAGCGGCAATGGAGCGCTTGTTGGAGGCTTTGGTCGGTAAGGATGCCAGTGAAGCTACACGTGAGACTTTCCGTCAGCGCTTTTTAGATGGGCATCTTGACGAAAGAGAAGTCGAACTTGAGCTGGAAGAAGCCCCCTCTATGCCGGTGGAAATTCCAGGTATGGGCGGACAAGTCGGCATGATTAGTCTGAGTGATATGTTGGGGAAGGGACATCGCACAAAGCGTCAGCGTTTGCCTGTTCGTCAAGCATGGCGTCGTTTGATTGACGAAGAAGCCGATCGCCGTCTTGATAAGGATGAAATTGGCCGGATCGCTTTGTCGAATGCCGAGGCAAATGGTATCGTCTTTTTGGATGAAGTCGATAAAATTGCGGTAAGCGATGTTCGAGGGGGCTCTGTTTCGCGTGAAGGCGTGCAGCGCGATCTTTTGCCTTTGTTGGAAGGCACAACAGTTACGACAAAATATGGCCCGATGAAAACCGACCATGTTCTGTTTATTGCATCTGGTGCTTTCCACGTTGCAAAGCCTTCGGATCTTTTGCCGGAATTACAGGGGCGTCTGCCTATTCGTGTTGAATTGTCTGCTTTGACAGAAGATGATTTTATCCGCATTCTTTCTTCGACCCGAGCGTCTTTGGTCGAACAATATAGAGCCTTGATTGGCACCGAAAATGTTGTTCTTCATTTTGAAGAAGATGGTATCCGCCAGCTGGCGCATATCGCGGCCGAGGTAAATAGCGAGGTCGAGAATATTGGGGCTCGTCGTTTATCAACAGTAATGGAAAAACTGTTAGAGGATATCAGCTTTAATGCTGAGGATATGCGCGGTGAAGAAATAAAAATAGACAAGAAATATGTCGATGAAAAATTATCTGGCATCGCCAAAAATTCTGACTTGAGTAAATATATTCTCTAAAATTCAAACAAATTTGAGGGCTTGCTTATTGTAAAAGTGAGCCCCCAATTTTGTATTTTAAATTTACTTTATTTTTGTAAGTTATTGGTTTTGAGTGACCTGCCTGTTATATTTTTGCCGATAATCAGGGTTCATCTTGCCCTTGATCGGCCAGAAAGCTATATACCCCTTGACTTTTCCCTGCTTTTAGGGGCAGTAAGCCAACTTTACAGGTGATCGGCAGCTATGTCTGGCGCCTGATGCGATTAGCATTTTTTTCTAGAATTAGGTGCAAAAGGTTTCACTATGGCTAAGCCGACTACAGTTAAGATTCGTCTCGTTAGTTCTGCAGACACCGGATTTTTCTATGTTACCCGCAAAAATCCGCGGAACCAGACCGAAAAAATGAGCCTTCGTAAATATGATCCGGTTGTCCGGAAGCATGTCGAATTCAAAGAAGCTAAAATTAAATAATTTTTTAAAGCGCTTCTTTAGAAATTCCCAGATAAACCGGGCCTGCCTTTTGGCAGCTATTCTGCGGTGACCCGCTCGTGGTTGGCAGGGTAGGCCGGTTTTCTGTCTTTTACGATCAGATCAAAGTTTTTACGGCTTCAAGAAATCGAACTACAGAAATCGGTTTCGCGATATAACCGGTTGCCCCAGCCTGACGGATTTTTTGTTCATCCTCTGGTGCGGCATAGGCCGTGACTGCCATAATCGGTATATGGCATAATTCTTTTGTCTTTCGAATCTGCCCGATCAGCTCTAGCCCACTAATATGGGGTAGTTGAATATCCATAATAATAAGATCTGGCATAAAACTGTGAGCGCGAGCTATCATGCCTCGCCCGTCTCTTACAGGCTCTACGTCAAAATGATGCGCGCGCAATAGATCACAAAAGAGTTTTAAGTTTAATTCATTGTCTTCAACTATCAAAATACGCGAAGCCATTATTCGCATCCATTCTTTTCTGATTATAGCGCCAGTTTAGACCAAAAAAATCTATCAAATCTAACGATAATTTATGTGTTTGTTCAGTTTGTTGATAAAAACGGATTGTTTTTAAATGAACTGTGCTTTCGGGGCTTGACCTTTACCCCCTATAAGACAAAAATCTTTTCCATGACTATTGAAACCAGACTTGCCGAACTTGGCATCCTTCTCCCTGAAGCGGCAGCCCCTGTTGCAGCTTATGCTCCTACAGTGTTGGCGGGTAACTTGCTTCATATCTCTGGCCAGCTTCCTTTCCTTGAAGGTCAGCTAATGACAGGCCGCCTCGGTGAAGACCGTGATGAAGCTTACGGTTTTAGAGCTGCCGAACGCTGTGCCATTATGCTTATGGCTCAGATGAAAGCTGCCCTTACCAGTCTTGATCGGGTCGAAAAAATTATAAAGCTGAATGCTTTTGTAAATTCAGCACCTTCCTTTACGCGGCAGGCGCAAGTCGTGAATGGCGCCTCTGAACTTTTGGCGAAAGTCTTTGGCGATGCTGGTGTTCACGCCCGCAGTGCTGTCGGCGTGGCTGTTTTACCGTTAAATGCTCCTGTTGAAATTGATGCGGTTGTAGCTGTTCGACCGTAGATTAAAGTAATGTGAAATGACAAAGGCAGGTTGGAGAATTTAGGCTCCCACCTGCCTTTTTTACAATGATAGCTTTTTTGAAAGCTAATAACTCTGTTTTGAATGTCTTATTGGCAAGAGATTTGGTATAAATTTCTGTAAATCGTTAAAAATAAAAGATAAAAAATATTATATTTATATTCAAAATAGTTGTTTTTTTATTACAAAGCACAATGAATTTATTATAATTTGTATAAGACTGCACAAAATATACCCTAAGATTTGCGAGATAGGGGCATTAGTAACTGGTAAAATAATACCTCTGCTTCTGCTTTATTTTAAATCCTAAAATCTGATGCAGGTATATTTATGGCCTCCAGCCTGACGATCACTAAAAAACGCGGTAACCATAAAGCATTTTCTACTGAAGAAAATCATATTTCTCTACAGCACCCTTCTGTTGTTCAGGTGAATGCTTACCGTTCTCAAGTGCGGTCTCTATCAAGACAGGGAGATACACTACTCGTCCAGCTGAATGATGGTCGCCAGTATCAGTTTGATAATTTTTTTGTCGATGATGACAAGCATTTACATAGTGACCTTGTTCTGCGTGATGAAGATCAGAAAGAGGCATGGTGGCATGCTGAAATGCCAGATGCCTCTCATCCTAATCTAGCTGGCGCTGATGTCGGTTATAGTCAGGTCGAGACCATTAAGCCGTTACTTATTTACCATGATAATGGTTTGTTGGTGCCTTTGCTCGCAGGTTTATTGGGGGCGGGGGCTGCTGGTGGTGCCGCAGCTGCTTTGACTGGTGGACACAGCCATAAAGATAATAACAACAATTCAGATCTTTCTATTCCTTCTGTGGATAGTGTTACAACGGACCCGACAACAGGTGAAGTCACTGTCAATGGTACGGCTCAGCCAGGCCAAACCGTTAATGTTACCTTCCCAGATGGCACGGTCGCGCAAACAACGGCTGATAGTAAAGGTGATTATCATGCAACGTCCACGACGCCTCAGGCGACTGGACAGATCGCGGTTACTTCCTCTGATAGCTCAAGCAATGTAAGTAACCCTGTTACGCATGATTATACTGATATAACGCCCGCTATTGTTATCACTAGTGATGCCGGTAACACTGTGCAGGCGGGGCCTGTTACATATACTTTTACACTTTCTGAAGCCTCTAAAGATTTTACGACAGCGAGTGTGACGGTAACCGGCGGTCAAAAGGGCGAGCTGGTACAGGATTCTAGTAATCCATTAGTATATCATATGACGGTCACGCCAGATGCTGGGAAAGGCGGCACTATTACTGTCGTTGTCCCCGCCGGTTCGGTGCACGATTTATCAGGAAGCACGACTACCGCAGATGCAGTGGCTACACCTGTGGCTTATGACACGACACCAGCGGGTAATCCGGTGGTGACGGTGACAAGTGATAGTGACGGCCAGACGGCGACCGGTCCAGTCACCTATAGCTTCAAATTGTCAGAACCGGTGAGCGATCTGACCTCCGATAGTGTGACGGTGACGGGCGGCAGCAAGGGTGCATTGGTTCAAGATAGCACTGACCCGTTGGTCTATCATATGGTGGTCACGCCAGATGGTAGCAAAGGCGGCTCGATCACTGCGACGATAGCGAGTGGCAGCCTGCATGACTTGGCGGGTAACCCGACCTTGTCGGATGCCACGGATACGGTGGCTTATGATACGACGCCAGCGGGTAATCCGGTGGTGACGGTGACAAGTGACAGTGACGGCCAGACAGCGACGGGTCCAGTCACCTATAGCTTCAAATTGTCAGAACCTGTGAGCGATCTGACCGCAGATAGTGTGACGGTGACGGGTGGCAGCAAGGGTGCATTGGTTCAAGATAGCACTGACCCGCTGGTCTATCATATGGTGGTCACGCCAGATGGTAGCAAAGGCGGCTCGATCACCGCGACGATAGCGAGTGGTAGCCTGCATGACTTGGCGGGTAACCCGACCTTGTCGGATGCCACGGATACGGTGGCTTATGACACGACGCCAGCGGGTAATCCGGTGGTGACGGTGACAAGTGACAGTGACGGCCAGACAGCGACGGGCCCAGTCACCTATAGCTTTAAATTGTCAGAACCTGTGAGCGATCTGACCGCAGATAGTGTGACGGTGACGGGCGGCAGCAAGGGTGCATTGGTTCAAGATACGACTGACCCGCTGGTCTATCATATGGTGGTCACGCCAGATGGTAGCAAAGGCGGCACGGTCACCGCGACGATAGCGAGCGGTAGCCTGCATGACTTGGCGGGTAACCCGACCTTGTCGGATGCCACGGATACGGTGGCTTATGATACGACACCAGCGGGTAATCCGGTGGTGACGGTGACAAGTGACAGTGACGGCCAGACGGCAACGGGCCCAGTCACCTATAGCTTTAAATTGTCAGAACCTGTGAGCGATCTGACCTCAGATAGTGTGACGGTGACGGGCGGCAGCAAGGGTGCATTGGTTCAAGATAGCACTGACCCGCTGGTCTATCATATGGTGGTTACGCCAGATGGTAGCAAAGGGGGCACGGTCACCGCGACGATAGCGAGTGGCAGCCTGCATGATTTGGCGGGTAACCCGACCTTGTCGGATGCCACGGATACGGTGGCTTATGATACGACACCAGCGGGTAATCCGGTGGTGACGGTGACAAGTGACAGTGACGGCCAGACAGCGACGGGTCCAGTCACCTATAGCTTCAAATTGTCAGAACCTGTGAGCGATCTGACCGCAGATAGTGTGACGGTGACAGGCGGCAGCAAGGGTGCATTAGTCCAAGATACCACTGACCCGCTGGTCTATCATATGGTGGTTACGCCTGAAACAGGGACAGGTGGAACCGTTTCTGTCACTGTTCCCAAGGGGGCTATACACGATCTTGCAGGCAATCCAACTCTGTCGGATGCAACCGATAATGTGGCCTATGACATGACACCGGCGGGTAATCCGACTTTGTCAGTTACAAGTACTCATGATGGCGTTGCCGCTACCAACACACCAGTCACTTTTGGCTTTATTGCATCTGAGCCTTTGAAAGGTTTTTCTGCCGACAATATTGAGGTTACAGGTGGGACGAAAGGTGAGTTGACCAGTTCACCTGACCATCCCCTTATGTATTTTTTAACGGTAACACCGAATCCCAACAGTTCTGGCGAGATCAGTATTAAGGTGCCTGCTGGTGCTGTATTCGATATGGCGGGTAACCCCAATCTTTCGAGTGTAAATGACACCGTTCTTTATGATACGATTCCTCCGACAGTAACCATTAGCGATGATAGCAATGGTAAGACGGTAAATGGCGCGGTTCATTATACCTTTACAGCATCAGAGCCTTTGTTAGCGTTCGCGGCTGATAATATTGAAGTTACAGGAGGAACGAAGGGAGATTTAGTTCAAGATAGCTCCAATCCTTTGGTCTATCATATGACCGTCACCCCTAATTCAGCCAGTGGCGGATCTATAGATGTCAAAATTCCTGCCGGTTCTGTTCATGATCTAGCCGGTAATCCGACAGCATCGGATGTAAGTGATACGGTTGCTTATGATACAACCAATATTGACAGTCCGGTCGTTACGATAACGAGCGATAGTGATGGGAAAGCTACGGCTGAACCTGTGACTTTTAAATTTACACTATCGGAACCTCTAAGCGACTTTAATGCCGATAGCGTAACTGTATCCGGTGGCACAAAGGGTAACTTGATTCAGGATACCAGTAATCCACTCGTTTATTATATGACAGTGACCCCGAAGGTAACTGTTAGTCCGATGACTATTGATACACCTTCGGCGCTTTCCGCGACTGTCTCGGCAGGTAGTGTCCATAATTTAGCCGGCAACCCGACGTTATCGGATGCAACCGATAGCGTGCCTTATGATAGTTCCGTAGCAACCAATCCGATTGTTACGATAACAAGCGATAGTGACGGTCAGACAGTTATTGGCCCTGTTACCTATAATTTCAAGTTATCGCAGGCTGTGAATGACTTTACGGCAGATAGTGTGACGGTCACAGGTGGTTCAAAAGGCCAGCTTGTCCAAGATTCCAGCGATCCGTTACTTTACCACATGGTTGTCACGCCCGATGCCAATCAAACTGGTAATGTTACAGCAACGATACCATCTGGGCAGTTACATAATATTATTGGGCTTTCTAATCTTGGTAATTCCACGGATAGTATTGCTTTTGATACCGCGCCCCCAACTATTGCCATTACAAGTACGGGGGACAATGATACTACTACTGAAGGAACAATTACTTATACCTTCACTTTGTCGGAACCGCTCAAGAATTTTACAGCTGACGATATTAACGTCTATGGCGGGACAAAAGGACGCCTGATACAGGATAGTAGTAATCCACTAAGCTATTCTTTGGTCGTTACGCCTAACCAAAATTCAGGGGGGACGCTAGTTGTCAACATTCCTGCCGGTTCCGTGCAGGATGTGAATGGCAATCCTATGGTTGTTGATAGCACGCATGCGGTCGGATATATTATTCAGCCAAATGACGTCAGGGTTTTTAGTGATCAGGATGGATCGACGGCTACAGGTGATATTACTTATTACGTCGTATTTAATAATTCTAACCCAGCCTTTTCGCCCAATGATTTAACTATTGAAAATGGGACACTGAAGAGCTTTGAGCGCACCAGCGGTAGCGCAGATGGGACGAATGCTGCTTATAAAATTATTGTTACTCCGGTTGCTGACAATGCCGGTATCAATAGTCTTTCTATAAGCCCCGATGTTACCAATGGGTCTGGTGTCATAACAGGGATGGTTGTGTTCGATACCCGTCAGTTGAATTTGCAAGATTATACGGATACGGGGGCTTCAGCGAATGATTATATTAGTCAGGATAATAGTTTTACGCTGAATCTGGATAATGCCGCGAATGGGACTACGCCAAGTTATCAGATTTCTAAAGATAACGGCACAACCTGGACGGATACATCAGCGACACAGAGTAATCTGCCCGATGGGCATTATCTCTATCGGGCAGTGCGGAATGACGTTCATGATATGCCGCTTTATTCAAATGTCATTGATCTAACTGTTGATACAACCAAGCCGGATCTTATCAGTATTAATCCGACGAATGGTCAGACGGTTTCCGGTATTGCCGAAGCTGGCACGACCGTCAATTTGTTAAGCAATGATGGTCAAACGGTTTTAGGAACCGTCGTTGCAGATAGTAATAACCATTGGTCAATCAGTGGTTTGAATATCGCTGACGGCACCCCGATTAAAGCGACGGCAACCGATACAGCCGGAAATGTCAGTAGTGTCGTAACGACGCGTGTTGATGCAACGCCGCCGGCTGTAACGGTTGATAACAGTAATGGAACCACCATTACGGGAACGACGGAAGCCGGCGCTGTCGTCAAAGTGGATACGAATGGCGACGGGGTGGCTGATTACACCGAAGTTGCGGGATCAGATGGTAAATGGTCGGTGAGACCAGATACGCCTTTGGCAAATGGCACTTCGGTTAGTGTCACCAGCACTGATCCGGTAGGGAATGTTTCAGCCGCGGCAACAACCGTTGTTGATAATGTCGCACCGGTTGTAACGCTTACTACAGCCGATAATCAGACCTTGACTGGCACGGTTGATGATTCAACAGTCACTTCCGTAAAGGTCTTTGATAATACGGGTAATTTTGTTGGAACTGGGACGGTTACAAATGGCAGTTATAGTCTGACATTAGCCGATCCTGTTGCGCCCGGGACAGTTCTGACTGCAAAAGCAACCGACCCGGCAGGTAATGTTGGCAGTAGTTCGTCATTGACTATTGGTTCGGTCTCTTCCGACAGTGATAATAGCGCGCTGGCAACGCATCAGGCGGCAGTTACCGCGATTGCAACCGATACTTTGCCGACAAGTGCGGTTTCGACTGTCCAGAACAACGATTTTGACACCCGTGATCCTACCTTGACGGTATCTGGCACCTCCAATCTTGAGCCAGCGCAAGAGGCTGCAGCGGCTTCATTTATGGCCATACCGTTGGCGATGTCTTTGACATCATCCAATGCCTCCAGTTCGACCTTTAGTGATGTGTTGCAGATTTCGACTGATGGCCAGAATTGGTCAACCGTGACGCCATCTGCAAATGGGGCATGGACATGGACCGATCCAACCGCCCATGATAGCAATTTTACCTATTATCTGCGGACATTGGATAGTTCGGGTAAGGTCGTTTATACGACATCAAAAGATATCACGATTGATTTGATCGCGCCTTCTTCACTGGTCATGCCGACATGGAATGACGCAGGCATTACCGTGACTAAGGATGCCGATGCGACCGTGGCATTGATCAATGATGTCAACCATGACGGCGTTTACGAGCAAGGTGTTGATAAGGTTCTGGCCGTAGCTGATAATAGTGGCACCACGGCGACCTTATCTGCGACTTTGACCGCCGGACAGCATTATAATTTGGGTCTTGTCCAATATGATGTTGCCGGAAATTATTCCCGATTGTCGAATACAGTTTCTTATACTGCACCGCCGACATCAGCTTTGAATACGGCCTTTCAGGCGAGTATTTTGCCACCGCAGGAAGTGCGGGATAGCGCCGGTATGGCCGTTGGATTTGATGCCTATGGCAATCTTAACATCCTTCAGCGATCTAGCCTGATAACCCAGTCGAATTCGACAAATTACGCTTTGTCAGATGTGCAACAGCTGCCTTATTTGGTGCGCTATACCAATCAGAGCACGGATAGCCGGAATACAATCAATTCATCGACGATTGTTGATTATAATCGTGACGGATATTCAGATGTTTTAGCTTCTGATTATATTGATAGTGCGACAACGGGAGTGGCTGTTTGGACCGGATCACAATCTGGATATAGTCTGACCCGCGCAACCAGCAGTAATAATTCGGCTGGAGGTGTGATGGCCTATGACAAGGATGGCGATGGCTATGTTGACGCTGTTCTAGGTAACTGGGGTCCACAAAATGGGGCAACCAATGGGACTTTTATTAAAAATACCAATGGTGTGTTGTCTCAAGACGGAACCAATGGCACTGCCGGATTGCAGAATTTTCAGTTTGAGCGGGAAGTATCAGGCGTTGATTTAAAGGGTGATGGCAATATTGATGTTGCCGCCCATACGATTTCAAATAGCGCATCCAGCAACCAATATGCCTTGGCCTTGATTGACAATAACGGCGGCACGCTGTCGTTGGGTCAGAATATTGATAATGTCTTTAATAGTCGCGGTATTCCCACCGGCACTACAGGGCAAAAAGCCTTGCCGAGTGTCTGGGGGGCGCAATCCATGGTTTGGGCAGATTTTGCCAATAATGGCCATATGGATTTGTATTTGAGCCAAGGCGGGAATACGCCCAGTGGCAGCGATAATACAGATAGCCGGATCTATATGAATAACAATGGTGTGTTATCTAGCACGCCAACGATTATTGCCGATGACAATCTTGCCGGTGGCGCGGCCATTGCGACCGACTGGAATCACGATGGCAAAATGGACGTTATTGAAATCAGAACGGCCATTGAAAACAATGTCACCAATATTCCGGTAACCTTATTAACCAATAATGGGGTTAATAGTAACGGAACGCTTAATCCCTTTACTGTTTCAAATATGACGACCATACCACGTGCCAATATTACGGGTATTGCCGCCACTGATGTGAACTGGGATGGTGCGGTTGATCTGTTATATTCTACGGCTAGCGGTAGTGATACGCAGGCTGATAAAGCTGGAAAAACCACCGAAGGTAATATCTATTCGATCATGAATACCAATGCGGTGGCTGATGGCACCAGCCTGCATTTGAAGATTCTGGATCAGAATGGGGTCAACAGCTATTTCGGCAACACCGTCCAGTTGTTTGACTCTGACGGTAATTTGGTTTCGACCCAGATTATCAATCCGCAAGAAGGTATGTGGAACAACGATTCCAGCGGGATCGTCAATTTCTATAACCTTGATCCCAATCAGCATTATTCCGTTGCCCTTGTTCGGGCAACCGACGGCCATTCCAACGATATTGGTGGTCGGGACAGCTATGGTCAATTCTTCACTTTGTCTAGCGTGGAGGATTCTTCTTCAGTCAGTGATGGCAGTAGTGAAACGGGCGCGGCTTCGGCTTTAAATACAGTCGAGAATGTTGAAAAAAGCTGGAATAATCTGACCCCAGGGGCAGCTAATCATGCCTATGTTCTGGAAGGAGATACCACCGCTAGCCATACGACTGGGGGCGTCTTTACCGGAACAGGCTATGACGACACCTTCTTTGCCGGAGCGGGTAACAACAGCTATATCGGCGGCGGTGGCTGGGGCTATAATAGCGCTGGTGAATATGTCTGGATGTCGTCCGGCGGTCATAACGTTGTCGATTACAGCGGTGAAAGCAGCGCGATTACCGTCAATATGGGCAATTCGGTCGGTATCGGCACTGTATCCGTTTCAAAAACGGATGGGCATGATAGCTTGCAGTCTATTCAAGGTATTGTCGGCACCAATTACGACGATAGTTTTACCAGTGATGGTAAAGGTGACTATTTCGAAGGCGGTGGCGGTAACGATACCTTCAATCTGGCCAAGGGCGGTCATGATACCCTGATGTATAAATTGCTGGATAACAGCGATAACACCGGCGGTAATGGCAGCGATACGGTCAATGATTTCCATTTGGGTAATACGGTTAACAATCCCGATGCCGATATCATCAATATCAAGGATTTGTTGGCCGATTATCAGGGCACGGCGAATGTCTTTTATGACGTGACCGAAAACAAATTTGTTATGGATAAAGCCTCTAGCGGTCTTGACCAATTTGTTTCTACCAGCGTCCATAATGGCAATACGACCATTTCCGTTGATCGTGACGGTGCCAATGGCAATCATCAAATGACCGCTTTGGTTACCCTTGATAATACCCAGACCGATCTTGCGACCCTGATCGGTAACCATCAGTTGATTATCGCCTGATAAAATGATCAAAAAATTGGCGCGGCGGGATGAAATATCCCGCCTGATGAGAAAGGTAATCTTTCTTGTGGCCGGTTGTTTTTCAGTACCTTTCGCGGCTTCTGCTGATGAATATGTGCCGAAAATGCCGACTATTGATAGCTTACCAAGCTTGAGTGATAGTTTAGGGTGTGATGACGAACCCGCTTATTTGCGTGATGAAGCTGCCCGTAACGCGGTAGTGGATGAGGGTTGGCTGACCTTGCATCAGGCCATTCATCGTGCCTTGGAAGGGCATCCTTCTATCACCGATGCGATTGCCGCTTTGGGGCAGCAACAAAGCGGAATCGGTGTTGCCCATGCCGGATATTATCCTCAATTCAAGGCGGGGATGAGTGGAGGCCCTTGGACCTCGGCACGGGGCTTGGGCCCTTATATATCGGCTTCGGCTTCCCAGATGGTCTATGATTTCGGGAAGGTGTCCCATCAGGTCATGCAGGCCAAGGCTCTGGCAGCACGGCAACAGGCCAAAGTTTTGGGCAGTATTGACGAAGTTTCCAAAAATGTTGCCGAAGCGATTGTTAATGTTCACCGCTATCAGCAATTGATGATTGCAGCGGCGGATCTGTTTCAGGCGGTATCCGCGGTGAAAGAAATGGCAGAATTACGGGCAAAAGCCGGTATTTCGACCCGATCTGATCCTATTCAGGCGGAATCCCGTCTCGATCAGGCGAGAGCCAACATGATCGAAGCCCGTGCCATGTTAGAACAATCCAGAGAAAATTTGCGCAGTTTGATGAATGAAAACCGGCCTTTACCGGAAAATATCTGCATTGCAGAGCCACATGGATTGCCACCGTTTAGACCGGAAGCCCCCGTTGATGCTTCATTAAACCCTGATTTATTGCCCGCAGCATTAGAAGCCAAAGCCGAAGCGAAGGCGGCTGAAGCCCAATTGGGTATTGTGAAAGCCGGACGTTTCCCAACCATTTCTATCGACGGGAATTATGGTCGTTCATTGCGGGGAGCCATCTATCCGGCAGCACCGGATCGGCGTCAGGATTATGGTAGCGTTATTTTGAATGTTTCAACTCAGATGTTTCAGGGAACCGGTATTTTAAGTCAATTAAAAGCCGCCAGCCATGCTGTCGATGCCGCCCATGCGCGGCAACAAACCGCTTTATTGGAAGCCCATAACAAGCTCCGTTCGATTCATGCGGCGGCGATGGGTTCTATGGCAAGGATAGGTGTTCTGCAAAGTCGTTTGAAAACCATTATCGAAGCCCGTGATCTTTATCGCGATCAATATCGTTTGGGCTCTCGTTCTTTGGTCGATCTGCTGAATAGTGAGCAGGAAATTTATCAGGCGCGCACAGAAAATATCAATGCAAGGCATGATTTATGGGTGAGTGAAGCCGATCAGGTCGCCGCATCCGGTCGGGCAAGAGCCGTTTATGGCATTGACCACACCGTCGTTCAGGGATTGGAGATATTGCCATGATGGGGCAGGGTGGAGAAGAAAAACGCCAATCCCTTCTTTTATGGGAAGCCTGGCTGGATGCCATGATTGCGATTGCCCGTCATTATACCCTTCCGGTTTCAGTCGAGCATGTTCGGAATATCATGTCATGGGATAAGGCCGAATCTGATGAAGGTCGCCTATCCGTTATGGCGCGTCATTTAGGTTTGGGATTCCGTTTGGAATCCGGCGAGAAAGCCGAAGGTGCCGTGCGTTCGGGTGTCGCGTTACCCTTTATTGCCCATTGGGATGATGGCCGTATTGGTTGTGTGATGACCAATGATGGTGACGGGCATTTAGCGGTTCGCTTTTCGGGCGAAGGCGATCTGGAAACGCCGGTTGAAATTGACTGGTTAGCCGATCACGTTATTGAAATCGCTTATTTGCGGCCATTGCGCTCTATACCCGATGGGCGGGTCGATGATTATATCCAGCCTTATCGTCCCCATTGGTTCCGCCGTTTGGCCTTGGCTGATTGGCGACGTTTCGGGGAAGTTATTGTCGCCTCGCTTTTTATCAACCTTTTGGCTTTGTCTTCGACTCTGTTTTCAATGCAGATTTACGATCGCGTTGTGCCTGCCCAATCAGAGCCAACCTTATGGGTTTTGTTTTCGGGCGTGATGATGGCGGTCTTTTTCGGATTACTGTTAAAGGTTGCCCGCACCCGATTATTGGATGTGATCGGGAAAAAAGCCGATTTGCGGATTTCAGAGCATGTCTTTGGTCATGCGATCCGTCTGGTTTACGATGCCCGTCCGAAAGTCGCCGGTAGTTTTATTGCCCAGCTTCGCGAATTGGAACATGTCCGCGAATTATTGACCGCGACCAGTATCGCCATGATTACCGATCTACCCTTCTTTTGCCTATTTTTAGGTATTTTATGGATGGTTGGCGGTAATTTGATTTGGGTGGCGTTGGCCGCTGTGCCTTTGTTGCTTATCCCCGGTATTCTGGTGCAATATCCGCTTGCCCGCCTGTCACAACAGGGAATGCGTGAATCCGCTTTACGCAATGCTTTGCTGATCGAAGCGGTTGATGGTTTTGAAGATATTAAATTGATGCGTGCCGAACCTCGTTTTGAAAGACGGTGGAATCATGTCCATTCGGTGGCCGCCTCCATTGCCATGCGGCAGCGTTTCTATACCGGATTGATGGTGACATGGAGTCAGGAAATCCAAACCATCATTTATGCCCTGATTTTATTGGTCGGCTGTTTCCAAGTCATGAAGGGAACGATGACAACGGGTGCTTTGGTCGGATGTTCTATTTTGACTTCCCGCATGATTGCCCCTTTGGCACAATTAGCGGGTTTCTTTTTGCGTTTTCAACAAGCACGCGTTGCCCGTGAAGGGCTGGATTCTTTGATGAGCCGTCCGGCAGATCGTGCGGATCAGGCGCAATTAGTGCAATTACCCAGCATTCGCGGGCAATATCAATTTGAAGGCGTTCGTTTCCTGCATGACCCAAAATCGGGACGACCTGATCTCGATATTCCTAAGCTGGTTATCCGTCCCGGTGAAAAAATCGCCTTATTAGGTCGGAATGGCGCGGGTAAATCGACCTTTCTGCGGATGTTATCTGGCCTCCATCAGCCTTCCAATGGCCGGATTATGTTAGATGGTATCGCTTTACCGACGATAGATCCCGCGGATTTGCGGCGTGACATTGGCTTGATGACCCAAGAAGCCAAAATCTTTTATGGTAGTTTGCGCGATAACCTGACCATGGGCGCGCCTTTGGCGAGTGATAGTCAGGTTTTGGCGGCTTTGGATATGGTTGGATTGAAAACCATTTTGGATCAGCGAGCCGATGGCCTCGATATGTTATTGAAAGAGGGCGGTGGTGAATTATCCAGAGGACAACGCCAATCAATCCTTTTAGCGCGTTTGATTTTATCAGAGCCTTCTGTCGTTTTATTGGATGAGCCGACCGCTCATTTTGATGAAATGTCAGAGCATCATCTGATTAACAATCTGACCCCTTGGGTGAAAACCCGCAGCTTGATCGTGGCAACCCATCGTCAAAGTATTTTGCGCTGGGTCAATCGTATTATCATCCTTGATAAAGGCCATATCGTTATGGACGGTGATCGGGATTCTGTTCTGAAAAGGCTGACCAATGGCTAACCTTTCCTTGTCCACCCAGAGCATGGTCGATGATCGTGACCCTTTGCATCTTCCAGCACGGATTGTCTGGATCGTTGTGGTGATGTTGCTGTGCTTTTTTATTTGGGCAGCCTGCTTTACGCTTGAAGAAGTTTCAACCGGAACAGGGAAGGTGGTGCCTTCCTCGCATGAACAGACCATCCAATCTTTGGAAGGTGGAATCCTTGTTCGCTTGAATGTCAAAGAGGGCGATATTGTTCAGGCCGGACAAATGTTGGCGCAGCTTGATCGCACCCGCACCCAATCTTCGGTTGAAGAAACGGCTGCGCGTGCTGTGGCCGCAGAAGCAACGGCGGCTCGGTTGCGGGCAGAGGTGAATAATACCCCGATTTCCTTTCCCGATTCTGTGAGAGCCTATCCTGCTTTGGTAAAATCAGAGACTGATCTTTATCGTTCTCGCCGCAATAGTTTGGCTATGGGATTGAGCGATCTTCATCAGCAATTGGCTTTGATTAAAAATGAATTGACGATGACCGAGCCACTGGTGGCAAGGGGGGCGGCTAGTGATGTCGAGGTTTTGCGTTTGAAACGGCAGGTAAGCGAAATCGACACTCGCGCCGATGATATGCAAAATCAATATATGGTGAAGGCCAGAGAAGACCTTGAAAAAGCCGAGGCAGAGGCGAAAGCCCAGCAATCGGTTACGAAAGGGCGTTCTGATATGTTAGATCGCTTGACCTTTACTTCGCCCGTAAGGGGCATCGTTAAGGATATCGAAGTTACCACGAAAGGCGGCGTTATTCCGCCTAATGGTCGTTTGATGACGATTGTGCCTTTGGATGAACAATTATTGGTCGAGGCACGGATATCACCTCGGGATATTGCTTTTATTCATCCCGGTCAGCGGGCAACCGTCAAATTGACCGTTTATGATTACGCTATTTATGGGGGCTTGCCTGCAAAAGTGACGGTTATCTCGCCGGATACCGTGCAGGATGATGTCAGGAAAGATAGCTATTATTATCGCGTCTGGGTACGCACGGATTCTGATCATCTAACCAATAAATCTGGCCATAAATTTCCTATTGTTCCCGGTATGGTAGCAACAATTGATATTCATACAGGATCAAAAACGGTTCTTGAATATTTAGTAAAGCCGCTGAATCGCGCAAAAGAAGCCTTGAGAGAAAGATAAATACAAGTCGATTATTTTGATCGATAAATGAAAAGATAATTTTCAATTTCAGAAGATCTTGAAACTATGCGTAAGGCTATGGGTTATTAGATTAAATTTTTGAAAATAAAAGGTCGATATAATGGTGCAGCTTCCTTCTTCTACCCGACATGGGAATGAAACAGAAAATCAGCAATTTCTGGATCATCTTCGTGAAATCTCGGATCATGTGCTGACTTCTGAAGGTGAGATGCATCATTATTGCACTGGTTTCCGTTTTGGTAGTGGCAAGGTTTTAGCGGTTGTTCGTCCAACTTCCTTGGTTGAAATGTGGCATGTCGTTGAAGCCTGTGTTGATGCCGGCAAGATCATCATTATGCAGGCGGCCAATACCGGATTGACCGGCGGATCAACGCCTGATGGCGATGACTACGATCGCGATATTGTTTTGATTAGTGGTATTGGCATTACCGGTGTGAAACCGATTAACAAAGGTGAGCAGGTTATCTGTTTGCCCGGCGCAACTTTATATGACCTTGAAACTATCCTTCGTCCCTTGGGACGAGAACCCCATTCGGTGATCGGTTCTTCCTGTATCGGGGCTTCGGTTTTTGGCGGTGTTTGTAATAATTCCGGCGGCGCGTTGATGCAAAGAGGCCCTGCCTTTACGCAGTTGACCCTTTATGCTCGTATCAATGAACAGGGCAAATTAGAGTTAGTCAATCATTTGGGGGTTCGTCTGGGTGATGACCCCGAAACAATTTTAAGTCGTGTTGAAAAAGGCGACTATACCGAAGATGATGTTATCAATGACGAAAGCAAGCATGCTTCCGACTGTGAATATCATAACCATATTCGCGATATTGAGGCAGAGACACCCGCGCGCTTTAATGCTGACCGGTCTCGTCTTTATGAATCTTCTGGTAGTGCCGGAAAAGTGGCGGTTTTTGCGGTGCGACTTGATACTTTTCCGCAGCAAAAAAATGCCAAGGTTTTTTATATCGGCACCAATGATCCCGATGAATTAACCGAGCTTCGGCGGCAGGTGTTGAAGTCTTTCAAATATTTGCCAATTTCAGGCGAATATATGCATCGCCATGCTTATGATATTGCGGCGAAATACGGAAAAGATACTTTCTTAGCGATTGAATATCTCGGCACCGATCGCTTACCGCAGCTTTTCGCCATGAAGGGCTGGTTTGATGGTTTAAACAACCGTGTCAGTTTCTTGCCGCGTTATTTGAGCGATCGGGTGATGCAATTTGCATCCACTCTGTTCCCGCATCATCTGCCTAAGCGAATGGATGATTTCCGCGACCGCTATGAACATCATCTGATTTTGAAAGTGTCCGAAGAAGGAACTGAAGAAGCGCGTGTTTTTCTGAAAGACTTTTTCGAAAAAGCAAGCGGTGGTTATTTTGAATGTAGCGATGAAGAAGGGAAAAAGGCTTTTCTGCATCGTTTCGCCGCCGCTGGTGCGGCTATCCGCTATCGTGACGTTCATCAGGATGAAGTCGAAGATATCGTTGCGTTGGATATTGCTTTGCCGCGTAATAACAAGGCGTGGGAAGAGCATCTCCCATCTGAAATTACTGATAAAATCAGCCATATTTTATATTATGGCCATTTCTTTTGTCAGGTATTCCATCAGGATTATATCGTCAAAAAAGGTGGAAATTGCGCTGATATCGAACATGCTATGTGGAAAATTTTGGACAGCCGTCATGCCGAATATCCAGCAGAACATAATGTCGGGCATCTCTATTACGCCAAAGACAGCCTGAAGACGCATTATCATGAATTAGACCCGACGAATTCTTTTAATCCGGGAATTGGTCATACCAGCAAGGCCGCTTATTGGAGATAGTTAAGCTGCTATAAATATTATATTTTACAAAATAATGCTTTCTGATTGATTTCGGGGAAAAAGGTTATTCCGACCTTTCTTTTCTTTTGCAGTGTTCTGTCAGCCTGAAAATATCTATAATAGCTGTTTTCAGGTTGCCTTTTCCTAACGCATGCAACCGAAAACGAGGCTTGGGGTTTAGCCTTGCAAGAATAAAAAGAAGGAAGCGAGAAAGAGAACGGTATGCGCGTTTTAATCGTTGAGGATGAGCCGACGCTTTCCCGTCAGTTGCGAACAACTTTGGAAGGGGCTGGCTATGCTGTCGATCTGGCGACAGATGGCGAAGATGGCCATTTTCTAGGCTCGAGCGAAAATTATGATGCCGTCGTCCTTGATCTCGGTTTGCCCGAAGTCGACGGTCTCACCGTTCTTGATCGTTGGCGCAAAGAAGGCCGCGAAATGCCAGTTCTGGTTCTGACTGCGCGGGATAGCTGGTCTGATAAAGTTGCTGGTCTTGATGCCGGTGCTGATGATTATCTGACCAAGCCTTTCCAGACCGAAGAATTGATTGCCCGTTTGCGGGCTTTGATCCGACGGGCTTCCGGTAATGCGTCTTCTGAATTGACGGCAGGTGATGTCCGGCTTGACACTCGTTCCGGCAAAGTGACTTTGGCGGGTGAGCCTGTCAAATTGACGGCGCAGGAATATAAGCTGCTTTCCTATCTGATGCATCATAAAGGCAAAGTTGTCAGTCGCACCGAAATGATCGAGCATATTTACGATCAGGATTTTGATCGTGATTCTAATACGATCGAAGTCTTTGTAACCCGTATTCGTAAGAAACTGGGGCAGGATGTTATTACGACTATTCGCGGTTTGGGTTATGCTTTGAACGACCCAGAGGATCGGAATAACGGCTGATTATGGCTTCCGCTTCTTCCCCTAGCGGTGGCCGAAAGTGTTTTTTTAGTCGTTTCTTTCGCCGGAAAAAAATCGAAAAAAGCGGAAATCTGGTCGGAGAAAATAATAGTCAGGAGCCGGTAATACGTCCTACCGGTTCTTTGACCCGCCGGTTAATTGCTATTTCGGCTTTGTGGATATTTATCCTGCTATCGGGCGGCGGCGTAACCTTGGATCGGGTGCTGACCCAAGCCGTCACCGATAATTTTGACAGCCAGCTTGATTATGTTTTGGCGGCGATGATCGCTTCTTCTGAAATTGATCCCGAAGGGGCGGTTCGACTGAATCGGCCTTTGGGTGACCAGCGTTTTTTGGAAGCCCATAGCGGCCTTTATTTTCAGGTTAGCGGTAGCGGATATGAAAGATTTCCGTCCCCTTCACTTTGGGATCGCTCGCTACAAGTCAATCCGATGCCTAAAGGGCAATTGGTGCGGACATATGATAGCGACGAATTTTCTGATGGCACTTTGCGAGTGATGGAACGGGATGTCCGCTTACCCGGTTCGTCTGTTTTATGGCGATTCCAAGTCGCTGAAATTCGCACTTCTTTAGACAATCAGATTAAAAAATTACGCCATACCCTTGTGAAAGCCTTTTTGATTTTAGGCACGGGGTTGATTGTTATTACCGTTTTACAGGTGACGATCGGATTATGGCCGCTGCGGAAATTAAGGCGCGAGATTAGTGCTGTCCGTAATGGTCAGGCTTCACGTATTCATGACCGGATGCCGAATGAAGTCGCCCCTTTGATTGAAGAATTGAACGCTTTGTTGTCTCATAACGAGCGGCAAGCCGAAGAGGCTAGGCGACATGCTGGTAATCTGGCTCATGCCTTGAAAACGCCGTTAACGGTTGTGACTAATGAGGCGAATGCCAATAGCGATGCCTTGAAAGAAGTTGTTTTGCGGGAGGTGATGACCATGCGGCGGCATGTCGATCATCATTTGGCGCGAGCGCGGGCTATCGGACGGCGGGGTAATGCCCAAAGCCAAGCAGAGGTATGGCCTGCTTTACTGGCGGTAGAACGCGCGGTTACTCGGCTTTATCCTCATGCAACGATTGATCTTGCAGGAGTTAAGGACGCTGTTGTCAGAATAGAAAGACAAGATCTGGACGAGATTTTGGGAAATCTTATAGAAAATGCTGCTAAATATGGTCAGGGACGCGTTTTTGTTACGGTAGAAAAACAGGGTAAGTCGGTTGAAATCCTGATTGAAGATGATGGCACGGGTATTCCTGAAAATCTCCGTGGGCAGTTGTTTAAACGCGGGGCGCGTTTGGATACAGATAAACCCGGGACTGGGTTGGGGTTGGCAATTGTTCGCGATGTGGTCGAAATTTATGGCGGCAGTGTTACTTTGGAAGAAAGTGAAGATTTAGGTGGCCTGTTTGTCCGTCTGGCATTGCCATCAGTACATTAAATTCACGATTTGATGGGATCCGCATAAAGGGTTTTGCATAGCCCTGCTATTTGTCTGTTCTGATAGACAAAGTATTATTTTGAAACGGTATCTTTCTGCTCTCTTGGTTTTTCTGTGGCGTTAAGGTGCTTTAGCTTGGGGTAGTGTCAAGACATAGATTTTTGATATTGTTTTCTATCCCTTTGGCGGGATCTTGTTGGGGAGAAAAAGGCTGTCCGATTTCGGGAATGCAAGGCTGGCGTGTCATGACGTGAGTTGTTTGAGAGGCGACCGCTTACTGTTTACCCATTTGTCTTTTGAAGTGAAGGCTGGGGAGGCCGTTTTAATAACGGGGGCAAATGGTATTGGTAAAAGCAGCCTTTTGCGTCTGTTGGCGGGTTTTCTGAAACCTTTTTCGGGTCATGTTAAAAAATGGGGTCGGGTGGCTTTTGCGGATGAGGCTTTGGCAATGGATCGGCATTTGCCTTTAGAAAAAGCCTTGGCTTATTGGGCGGCTTTAGATGGTGTTTTGGGCGCTGAAAAAGAAGCAATGGCGGTGATGGCTCTTGATAGATTGGCGGATTCACCTGTCCGTTTGCTCTCCACTGGGCAGCGTAAAAGAGCTGTGTTGGCGCGTTTGTTGGCAAGCCAGGCTGCTATCTGGTTGTTGGATGAACCGGCAAACGGGCTTGATGCGGCTTCTGTTAGGGCTTTGATCGAAATGATAGAGCACCATCGCCAAAAGGGCGGGATTATTTTGGCTGTTAGTCATCAAGGGCTTGATATGGCTGATTATAAAACCTTGTCTTTAGAAAATTTCGTAGCGAATTCTGGCCAGTCATCAGGTTTCTTTGACCTTTTGGATGAAAGTCATTTCTCTTGATCCGGCTTGTTTTATTAATTCGTCGGGATTGCTCAATTTTGATCGGGGCAGGGGTATTTCTACCTGTCTTGTTTTTTTTATTGGTTGCCGTTCTATACCCTTTCGCGGTGGGCAGTGATCCCATAATTTTATCGCGTACTGGTAGCGGAATATTATGGGTTGCCGCTCTGTTAGCTTCTTTGTTACCCATTGACCGTTTGATTATTCCCGATGTCGAAAATGGCTTTTTCGATCATTATGCGGTGCGCGGGATTAGCGAAGAATGGATAGCTGTGGCGCGTATTATCGCCCATTGGGTGAGTTTTGCTGTCCCTTTAATGGTGGCGTTGTTACCCGCCTCGGCTTTGCTATCTTTGGATTGGTCTGTTTTCTGGAAATTGGAAGCCGGATTTTTATTGGCTACTCCTGGACTGGCCTCTTTGGGGGTTATGATTGCCGCTTTGACGGCAAGGATAAAGTCCGGAAGTGGGTTGGCTGCTTTACTTTTATTGCCTTTGGCCGTGCCGCTCCTCATCTTTGGCGCGGGGGCTGTTGATGGTCATCAGCCTGGGGCCTTCCTATTATTGGCGGCTTGTTCGTTGTTTTTGCTTGCTGTCGCGCCTTTTGTCATCGGTGCCGCTTTGCGCATCGGACAAGATGGGTAAAAGGCTTACTGTATCGATTTAAGGCAGGCTTTGTGGTTGATAAAATCGAGATAGAGGTCAGCTTTTTCGAGGATGGATGCTCCGATAGTCATCGTAGGACGCCGTCTAGTATCTTTGAGGACTAATTTTTGTCTTTTTCTATAATTGATCCCATCAATAGATAAATCTGATTCCACGATATAGGCTGGATCAGTTATTTTATCTTTAGTAATGTCGGTGAATTCATCAATAATTTTCTTTTGTTTTTCAAATAATATTTGTTCTTCTGGCGTAAATTCAGATTTGAACTGTAGTAAGTTAAAATCGGTGTTTTCTTCAGAAAGATCTATGGCAACTAGATCGGTTCTACCTTGCCATGTAATGGGGTATTTGAGTGCTTGGTAATCTCCTTCAAATGTACTTCCAAGATGAATGTCCTGTTGACAGTTACAGTTGATATTTTTGCCAAAGGTCATCTGCTGTTTATTTATTTTGATTTTACCCAGTTTTTGAAGAACCATCAGCCCCAAATAGGCTTTTTTTGTAGTAGTAAAGAGAACGGGAACGTTTTTTAAAACGGCTGTTCCGATTTTGAGTTCATCAACAATACCGAGATCGCCACTAAAAATTTCAGCAGTCCCATTATCTGCATAGTTGATATGTCCAACAATATGGACATGGGGCGAATCTTTTAACTCTATGGGTAATTTACTAATCGCGGATTCCGTATCCAGAAGAAGAATCGTCTTTTTGCCATTTAAAGAGGCGTTAATATAAGGAATCTTCCAGGTTCTGTTCTTATTTATATCTTGATATTTTATCGGTAATGATTGTTTATGATCTATTCCGGTAACCGTAAAAGCGGGTATTAAAGAGGGAAATACAGTTAGACTTCCCATTTTTGTTGCTGAAAGGGAAAAATTTTCTAGGTTTTGTTGACAAAGGAAGGTAACCACAATTTTACGGCCGCGAGATGAAGGAAGGCGAGAAAAGATTTTCTGGTTTTGTCATAGCGTGTGGCAATGCGCCTGAACTGCTTTAGCTTATTAAACATCCGCTCAATACGATTACGATCTTTGTAGTGCTGGAGATTATAAGGAATAGGCTTTTTTCGATTGGAACGAGGCGGGATAACAGGAAGGATGCCTCGAAAAAGCAGTTTTTCGCGTAACCTATCGCTATCATATCCTTTATCAGCGAGAAAACAGTGGGGTGTTGTGACAGGGATATCTATCAAGCTATCAGCGCCAGAATAATCAGAGACCTCACCACCGGTTAGTGCGAAAGCTAGAGGGCGGCCTTGACCATCGGAACGGGCGTGGATCTTGCTCGTAAAGCCTCCGCGACTGCGACCAAAGCCTTCCTTATACGTCCCCCTTTTGCGCCAGCCGCTTGGCTGTGGGCGCGAATAATCGTACTATCTATCATATGTTGCCAGTCATCTGTCAGGCCAAGGTCAACGAGAGTTTCAAGAAGAGCGTCCCACACACCCTGTTCTGCCCACCTACGAAACCGAACATAGATCGAATTCCATTTCCCATAACGTTCATGCATATCTCGCCACGGGCAGCCTGTTCGAAGCACATAAAGCATACCATTGAGAAATAACCGATTACTTTTGGCGGGACGCGCGCAGCGGCCTCGTTCGCTTGGAAGAAGACCCTGTATTATCTCCCACTCCGCGTCCGTCAGATCTCCTCGCATCCTATCTACCCTACAAAACTTGTTCTCAAGTTATCTCTAAAAATCTTAAATTATACCCTTTGTCAACAGAACCTAGTCCCTTGAATTTTCGGATGACAGGATAATAAGTATTGTTGATGTTGTTGAGTTTTTCACCCCAAGCGGGAAGATTACCTTCCAAAAAATAATTACCAGCAGAAATCTGGTCGCAGGTCATCACCACATTATTAATCGGAGGAAGTAGAGTAGGCGTGTTTGGGTCTTGGAAGAAGGTTTTTTTACATATTGCTAATTGTCGATTGACCTCTTCATAATTGCCTTTGACGAGCAACGCTTCAATTTTTGTAAATTTTTTGACGGTATTTGTTGTTTCTGGCTCATTAGCAATCTTTTCAATAAGGAGACTGTCTCCTTCGAAAAGGGCATCTACAAGCCTTTTATTCCCAGGGTTGAGCTCTACACCCTTTTGTTGTTCTTCTGCTGTTGTATTCCTTAGAAATTCGATTAATCTTTCAGAAATGAGAGGCTTGTCAGCTTTCAATGGCGGCAGGAAAAAGCTGTTTAGAAGAAGGGGGTAGAGAAGAAATCGATATTTTTTAGGCATGATAGGCTTCCGATAAAACAAGTTGTGATGACGCTCTTCCCCCTTCTTTGATACTTACTGCGGTATGGGCTGTGCGTCCGAGTTGTTAGGCTTGAGGCAGGCTTTGTGATTGATAAAGTCGAGATAGAGATCAGCTTTTTCGAGGATAGATAATCCGATGATTGTGGCTAATCGAGATCGACTATCTTCTATAACTATTTCTTTTTTTTGCCCATAATCCATATTATCCACGAACAAATTGCCTTTATTTGAAATAAACTGAAAACTTCAATTCTTTGTTATTTGGGTCTGGTCTTTCTTCGAAAGATTGTTCTTTCTCTTGTGGCGTAAATTCTGACTTATAAGTTGTTAAATTATAAACGGTATCATCTTGAGTGAAGTCAACTACCACTAAACGCGTGTGCCCCTGCCATGTAATTGGATATTGGACCGATTGGAAATCGCCCCCCAATGCGCTGCCAAGGTGAATATCTTGCTGACAGTTACAATTGATATCCTTGCCAAAGGTCATCTGCTGTTTATTTATTTTGATTTTACCTAGTTTTTGTAAAATCATGAGTCCCAGATAGGCCTGATTGACATTGGTAAAAAGGAAGGGAACGTTTTTTAAAACGGCTTTTTCGATTTTGATTTCATCGACAATGCCAATGTCACCACTAAAAAATTCAGAAGCTCCATTCTTTGCCCGATCGAGATGCCCGACGATATGAACATGGGGAGAATGACGCCATTCTTCTGGCAATTTGCCAATGGCGGCACTGGTTTCCAAAAAGAAAGGAATGTTCTTTCCGTTTAGGGATGCGGTTATGTGGGGAACGTAGTTAGCACTCCGCCTATGTTCTTCGTCTATAGCAACATCAAATTGCAGTTGAATGCGTTGCTGGTGATCTATCCCAGTAACCTTGAAGGGGGGTATCGAATTCGGAGAGACCGACAATCTACCCATTTCGGCATCCGTAAGAGAGAATTCTTCTAATCCTGAAATTTTTCGGATGGGTGGATAATAGACATTTCTAACAAAATTAAGACTTTTACCCCAATCTTTCAGATTACCATCCAAAAAGTAATTACCGACCAATGTTTGTTTGCATATTATCCCTACGCCACTGATGGGTGGAAATGGGTTGGGGGCATCGGGTTTTTGAAAGAAAGTCTTATCACAGATATCAAGTAATTTATTGGCATTTTGATAATCACCTTTAATGCGAAACTTGTTTATTTCAGCATATTTTTGGACAAGGTGACTGTTGCTTAGATCTTTAGCGACTTTGTCAATAAGCAGGTCGTCTCCCTCAGATAACCCTTTTCGCATTTCATTACCGCCTGATCGCAATTCGATACCGTTTTTTAAATCTTCA
This sequence comes from Zymomonas mobilis subsp. mobilis ATCC 10988, assembly GCF_000175255.2. Classification (NCBI taxonomy): domain Bacteria; kingdom Pseudomonadati; phylum Pseudomonadota; class Alphaproteobacteria; order Sphingomonadales; family Zymomonadaceae; genus Zymomonas; species Zymomonas mobilis. The sequence continues at coordinate 968,243 of NC_017262.1, forward strand.
GGCGTTTTTTGCTTAAGAAGTTCAATCAGTTTTGGTGAAACAAGGGGCTTGTCCGCTTTTAATGGTGGCAGGAAAAAGCTGTTTAGAAGAAGGGGATAGAGCAAAAATCGGTATTTCTTAGGTTCTGTTGACAAAGGGTATAATTTAAGATTTTTAGAGATAACTTGAGAACAAGTTTTGTAGGGTAGATAGGATGCGAGGAGATCTGACGGACGCGGAGTGGGAGATAATACAGGGTCTTCTTCCAAGCGAACGAGGCCGCTGCGCGCGTCCCGCCAAAAGTAATCGGTTATTTCTCAATGGTATGCTTTATGTGCTTCGAACAGGCTGCCCGTGGCGAGATATGCATGAACGTTATGGGAAATGGAATTCGGTCTATGTTCGGTTTCGTAGGTGGGCAGAACAGGGTGTGTGGGACGCTCTTCTTGAAACTCTCGTTGACCTTGGCCTGACAGATGACTGGCAACATATGATAGATAGTACGATTATTCGCGCCCACAGCCAAGCGGCTGGCGCAAAAGGGGGACGTATAAGGAAGGCTTTGGTCGCAGTCGCGGAGGCTTTACGAGCAAGATCCACGCCCGTTCCGATGGTCAAGGCCGCCCTCTAGCTTTCGCACTAACCGGTGGTGAGGTCTCTGATTATTCTGGCGCTGATAGCTTGATAGATATCCCTGTCACAACACCCCACTGTTTTCTCGCTGATAAAGGATATGATAGCGATAGGTTACGCGAAAAACTGCTTTTTCGAGGCATTCTTCCTGTTATCCCGCCTCGTTCCAATCGAAAAAAGCCTATTCCTTATAATCTCCAGCACTACAAAGATCGTAATCGTATTGAGCGGATGTTTAATAAGCTAAAGCAGTTCAGGCGCATTGCCACACGCTATGACAAAACCAGAAAATCTTTTCTCGCCTTCCTTCATCTCGCGGCCGTAAAATTGTGGTTACCTTCCTTTGTCAACAAAACCTAGGCATGACAGGCTTTCAATAAAACAAGTTGTGATGACGCTCTTCCCCCTTCTTTGATATTTACTGCGGCATAGGCTGTGTGTCCGAAATATTTGGTTTAAGACAGGCCTTATGATTGATGAAGTCGAGATAGAGGCTTGCTTTGTCTAGGATAGATGTACTTATAATTATTACTGGCTTGCGCCTATTATCTTCTTCGACAAGTGCCTTTATTTTTCCATAGTTTATTCCATCAATAAATAAATTTTCGTTATTCAAATAACCGACAATTTTAATCATTTTTTTATTTGAATTTACATCTTCTTCGAAAGATTGTTTTTTTTCTTCAGCTGTAAATTGGAGCTTAAAGGTTAATAAGTTGAATATGGTATTATCTTGAGTAAAGTCGACGGCAACTAAATTAGTTTTGCCTTGCCAAGTAATCGGATATTTAAGGGCTTGGAAGTCGCCCGCTAACGCGCTGCCAAGGTGGATATCTTGTTGACAATTGCAATTGATATCCTTGCCAAAGATCATCTGCTGTTTATCTATCTTGATTTTACCGAGCTTTTGTAAAATCATGAGTCCCAGATAGGCTTGGCTGACATTGGTGAAAAGGAAGGGAACGTTTTTTAAAACAGCCTTCCCAATTTTGAGCTCATCAACGATGCCGAGATCGCCGCTATAAAATTCAGATGCAGCATTGGTTGCTCTCTCAATATGTCCAACGATATGGACATGAGGGGAATGGCTCCATGCTTTGGGTAATTTGCCAATAGCTGCGCTGGTTTCCAAAAAGAAAGGAACTTCTTTCTCGTTTAGGGAGGCTATTACATAAGGGACATGTTCCGCATTACGCCTAAAGTTTTCTTTTATAGGAATTTGATACTGTAGTGGAATGCTTTGTTGGTACTCTATGTCTGTAATAGTAAAGGGTTGTATTGGGTTCGGGGAGACAGATAGTCCTCCCATCTTAACATCCGCAAGGGAGAATTGTTGTAATCCTGAGATTTTTCGAACGGGTGGGTAATAGATATTTTTAATAAAATCGAGGCTTTTACCCCAATCTTTGAGATTACCGTCCAGAAAATAATTACCGGCTAAAATCTGTTTGCATACCATGCCTATGGCATTGATAGGCGGTAACGAAGCTGAGGTGTCTGGTTTTTGAAAGAAAGTCTTATCACAGATATCAAGTAATTTATTGGCGCTTTGATAGTCTCCTTTGATGCGGAGCTTGTTTATTTCAGCATATTGGCTGGCAAGATTATTGCTTTCCAGCGCATTGATGGCTTTGTCGATGAGAAGGCTGTCGCCCTCCAATACCCCTTCTTGTATTTCATCGCCACCCAGTCGAATTTCAATACCGTTTTTTAACGTTTCAGGTGTTTGTTGCTTGAGAAGTTCGATGAGCCTTGGAGAGATAAGAGGCTTGTCAGCTTTCAATGGCGGTAGGCAAAAGCTGTTTAGAAGAAGGGCATAGAGAAGAAATCGGTATTTCTTAGACATGACAGGCTTTCAATAAAACAAGTTGTGATAACGCGCTTCCCCCTTCTTTGATATTTACTGCGATATAGGCGTAGCATCCGAATTGTTCGGCTTGAGGCAGGCCTTGTGATTGATGAAGTCGAGATAGAGAGTGACTTTGTTGAGGATAAACAAGCCCATAATGGTAGCTGGATCTTGGATAGTATCTTTTGCAATAAACTCTTCTCTTACTCCATAATTGATCCCATCAATGGATAAGTCAGATTTTACAATGCGCCCTTGACTTAGAACAGTTTTGTTATTTTCTTTTGTGGGGAATTGGAATGTGGTTTCTTGTTCTTCTTTTGTGAAATCTGGTTTAAATGTCCATAGCGTAAAGTCGCTATTATCCTCAGTAAGGTCAATTGCGACTAGACTGGTTTTACCTTGCCACGTAATTGGGTATTTGAGGGTTTGGAAATCGCCCCCCAATGCGCTGCCAAGATGGATATCTTGCTGACAATTACAATTGATATCCTTGCCAAAGGTCATTTGCTGTTTATCTATTTTGATTTTACCTAATTTTTGTAAAATCATGAGCCCCAGATAGGCTTGGCTGACATCGGTAAAAAGGAAGGGAACGTTCTTTAAAACAGCTTTTCCAATTTTGAGCTCATCAACGATGCCGAGATCGCCACTAAAAAATTCAGATGCAGCATTGGTTGATCTATCGAGATGTCCGATAATATGGACATGAGGGGAATGACTCCATGCTTTGGGTAGTTTTCCAATAGCGGCACCGGTTTCTAAAAAGAAAGGCACCTCTTTCCCATTCAACGAAACCATTGCGGAAGGAACATTTTCAGCAAAACGCCGATGATCTTCATGTATCGGAATTTTATATTGTAGTGGAATGCTTTGCTGGTGATCTATGTCTGTAATGGTGAATGGGGGTATAGAATCCGGAGAAACGGACAACCTCCCCATTTCAATATCTGTAAGCGAGAACTGCTCTAATCCTGAAATTTTTCGGATGGGGGGATAATAGACATTTCTAACAAAATGAAGAATTTTAGCCCAATCTTTCAGATTACCATCTAAGAAGTAATTACCTGCTAAAATTTGTTGGCATGTCATACCTACGCCACTGATGGGTGGAAGTAAGTCGGGATCATAGGGTTTTTGAAAAAAAGTTTTACCGCAGATATCCAGCAGTTTATTGGCGTTTTGATAGTCGCCTTTGACGCGTAATTTATCTATTTTAGCATATTGGCTGACGAGATTATTGCCTTTTAGTGCATTGGCGGCTTTGTCGATGAGTAGGTCATCTCCCTCTAATACTCCCCTTTGCATTTCTTCGTCACCCGGTCGAATTTCAATACCATTTTTTAACGTTTCAGGTGTTTGTTGCTTGAGAAGTTCGATCAATTTTGGAGAAACGAGAGGCTTGTCAGCTTTTAATTCTGACAGAAGGACGCTGTTTAGAAGAAGGGGGTAGAGAAGAAATCGGTATTTCTTAGGCATGACAGGCTTTCGATAAAACGAGTTGTGATGACGCGCTTCCCCCTTCTCTGATATTTACTGTGGCATAGGCTGTGTGTCCGATTCATCCGGCATGAGACAGGCCTTGTGATTGATGAAGTCGAGATAGAGGCTGCCTTTGTCTAGGACAAACGCGCCTATAATCGTTGAAGGATTACGTATCGTATCTTTTATGACTAATTCTTTCTTCTTACCATAATCAATCCCGTCGATAGATAAGTTGGACTCTGTGAAATAAGCAGGGTTTTTTATTTTAGTGCCGTCAACATTATTTGTAACATCAAAAAAATGGTTCTGTTGGTTCTTTAAAAATTTATCTTTGAAGGTGAGTATATCATAATCAATATTATTTTGAGTTAAATCAATTGCAGCAAAATTACGTTTATTTTTCCAATAAAATGGATATTTTAATACTTGATGATCCCCTTTAAAGGTGATTCCAAAATGAACATCTTGTTGACAGATACAATTAACGTCTTTGCCAAAAATCATTTTCTGTTTATCTATTTTAATTTTTCCTAGCTTTTGTAAAATCATGAGTCCCAGATAGGCCTGATTGACATTGGTAAAAAGGAAGGGAACGTTCTTTAGCGTGGCATTTCCTATTTTTAATTCTTCGACAATACCGAGCTCGCCGCTATAATTTTCAGAAGCGGCATTATCTGCGTTATTAATATGCCCGATGAGGTGGACATTGGACGCATGGCTAAATTTAGTTGGTAATTTGCCAATAGCGGCACCAGTTTCTAGAAAGAAGGGAATATCTTCTTTGTTTAATGAGGCAATTATAGACGGCAGTTTTTCCGCATTCCGCCTATAAATTTCCTCTATCGGAATTTGAAACTGCAACGGAACTGATTGTTGTTGCTCTATTCCTGTAACGGTAAAGGGAGGGATAGAATCTGGAGAAATTGTCAAATTCCCCATCTTTGTTACAGCAAGAGAAAATTTTTCAAGTCCTTTAAATTTTTGGATAGCTGGGTAGTAGACATTTTCAATAAGGTTGAGTTCTATGCCCCAGTTTTTAATATCTCCCTCTAAAAAATAATTCCCTATAAGCATTTGACTGCAAGTCAATAATATACCGTTAATAGGTGATAATAGATCCTGTGCATTTTTGTCTTGAAAGAAATTTTTATTGCATATTTCCAGTTGTCTATTGGCTTCTTGAAAAGCACCTTTAGATTGATAGACTTCAATCTCAGCAAAATTCTGAACGATATTCGTGCTTTCTTTCGAAGTAGCAATTTTTTGAATTAAGGATGTATCTCCTTCGAATAAGGCTTGTTGAAGCTCTTCGCCACTAGGACGTAATTCTATGCCTTCTTGAAGCATTTCTGGTTTATATTGCCTGAGAATCTCGATCAATTTTGGAGAGACAAGGGGCTTGTCAGCTTTTAATTCTGGCAGAAGAAAACTGTTTAGAAGAAGGGGATAGAGAAGAAATCGGTATTTCTTAGGCATGACAGGCTTTCGATAAAATGAGTTGTGATGACGCTCTTCCTCCTTCTTTGATATTTACTGCGGTATGGGCTGTTCGTCCGAATTGTTCGGCTTGAGGCAGGCTTTGTGATTGATGAAGTCGAGATAGAGGTCAGCTTTTTCGAGGATGGATACCCCCATTGATCGAAACGGACGATGAACACTATCCTTTTTAAATAATTCTTTTGTTTTTCCATAATTGATACCATCAATTATGAGATTAACTTCTTTTTGGTAAATAGATTCCTCCTTTGACTTTGTATTTGGTAAATTTGTAGTAATTTCTCTAGATTTTTTTTCTTCTTCTGGCGTAAAATTATGTTGGGAAATAATAATACTGACATCGTCGAGACTAGGCTCAGGACTCATTCTTTGAGATAGAAGATGAAACTTGCTGCGATATGGATTGCTGACATGAATGTGTGAGCGCACCGGTCGTATCGTGTTGCGACACGCCGCCAGTCTTTGAGCTTTGCGAACATATTTTCGATGAGGTGACGCTTTTTATACAGATGCCAGTCGTAAGGCGGCTTTGATTTCCGGTTCTTCTTCGGCGGAATACAGGCGGTGATATTCCGGTCTGCGAGAGACTGTCTGATTTTATTACTGTCGTATCCCCGGTCCCCGAGAATTTCTTGTGTTTCTTCCGGCAGATTTGCCAGCAGAACATCCGCGCCTTTGAAGTCACTGACCTGACCTGCGGTCAGATGCAGCCGGACAGGGCGGCCCTGACTATCGCATACAGCGTGAAGCTTTGAGTTCAGTCCGCCTTTCGTGCGTCCGATATGGCGGGGAAAAGCCCCTTTTTGAGCAGGGAGGCCGCTGTCCGGTGTGCTTTCAGATGTGTTGCATCGATCATCAGACGCTTCGAACGGCCTGCCTGCTCCGTCAGGGCGACGAAGATCCGGTCAAAGACACCCAGGCGGCTCCACCGGATAAACCGGTTGTATAAAGTCTTGTGCGGGCCATACGCTTTCGGGGCGTCTTTCCACTGAAGGCCGTTGCGGATCACGTAAACGATCCCGCTCAGGACACGACGGTCATCGACACGCGGCACACCATGCGCCAGTGGAAAAAACGGCTTAATCCGTTCCATCTGGTGCTCAGACAGCAAAAACACGTCACTCACAGCTTCACCTCCATCGGTAAACCTGTGAATCACAACAGCCCGCTCAACTCAAGAAATTAACAGGTCCTGAGCCTAGGTTTAAGACAGGCCTTGTGATTGATGAAGTCGAGATAGAGGCTGCCTTTGTCTAGGATCGACACGCCTATAACTTTAGCCGGGATATGTAATTCGTCTTTTTCTACAGATTTTAGTCTTTTGCCGTAGTCGATGCCATCAATGGAAAGATTACCATCCGTTAAATAAATAGAAGAAATTATTTTCTTTCCATTTATTTCGCGATCCATTTCAAAAGATTGTTTTTCCTCTTCGGGGGTGAAGTCAGGTTGGAAGACCATAAAACTAAGATGGGCATCAGTGAGTCTAAGATTAATGGCAGCCATCTCGGTCTTTCCTTGCCATGTGATTTGATATCTTAAAGCATGAAAACGGCCGTCAAATATGCTGCCAAGTTGGATGTCTTTCTGGCAGTGACAATCAATATCTTTTCCGAAAGTGAAATATTGCCGATCTATTTTTATTTTGCCTAATTTTTGAAGAACCATCAGGCTAAGGGACGCTTCATCTGTATTTGTAAACAGGAACGGGACATTTTTTAGAATCGCCGTCCCGATTTTTAGCTCATCAACAATACCAAGATCGCCATTATAGGCTTCGCCACGTCCATTGGTCGCTATTTCAATATGTCCGACGATATGGACGTGAGGCGAATGGCTTAAGGCTTTGGGTAAGAAACTAATTGCGGTATCTGTTCCTAAGAAAAATGAGAAATCGGTTCCGTTTAAAGATGCGGTTAAATAAGGGACATTCCAAGTAATACTTTTATTGCCTTCTTGAGTAAATTTTTGGGATTGTAGCGGCAGTGTTTGCTGCTGATCTATTCCGGTAACAGTGAAGGGGGGGATCTCACTGGGGGGAACTGAAAGGTTGCCCATTTTAATATCGAAAAGAGAAAATTGCTCTAATCCTGCAAATTTTCGGATGGGAGGGTAGTAAGTATTTTTGATGTCATCAATTTTTTTGCCCCAAGCAGCAAGATTGCCTTCAAGAAAATAATTTCCCGCCAAGAGCTGATCACAGATCATGGCACCCAGATTTATAGGCGAAAGATGTATCCCGCTGCCCTCCATAAAATAGGTTTTATGGCAAATCTTGAGCTGTCTATCCGCTTCTTTGAAGTCGCCTTTAGTTCTTAGTAGATCTGTGTTTATAAATTTCTTTTCAAAGTTGGTGCGTTTCGGATCATCGATCATTTTTTGGAGATGAAGGCTATCTCCTTCGTAAAGGGCTAAAGTACTTTCATCGCCACCAGGGGCGACCTTTAGCCCTTCCTTTAAAGTTTGAGGGCTTTGCTGCTTTAGAAAGTCAACCAATCTGGAAGAGGGAAGGCTCTTTGTTGCTTTTAATGGTGGCAGGAGAACGCTGTTTAGAAGAAGGGGGTAGAGAAGAGATCGGTATTTTTTGAACATAAAAGGCTTTCGATAAAACAAGTTGTGATGACGCTCTTCCCCCTTCTTTGATATTTACTGCGGTATAGGTGTAGCGTCCGAATTGTTCGGCTTGAGGCAGGCTTTGTGATTGATGAAGTCGAGATAGAGGTCAGCTTTTTCAAGAATTGTAATTGTCATGACTTTAGAAAATATGCGTAGTTTATCTTTTTGTACAGATTTTTGTCTTTTGCCGTAGTCAATGCCATCAATGGAAAGATTGCCATCTTTTAAATAAATAGAAGCGGTTACTTTCGTTCCGTCAATTTCTTTACTAATTTCAAAAGATTGTTTTTCTTCTTCAGGGGTAAAATCAGGTTGGAAGAGCATAAAGCTAAAACGGGCATCGCTCTGGCTAAGATCAATAGCCGCCATCTCGGTCTTTCCTTGCCATGTGATCGGATATCTTAGGGCATAAAAACGGCCGTCAAATATGCTGCCAAGTTGGATGTCTTTCTGACAGTGACAGTCAATATCTTTTCCGAAAGTGAAATGTTGCCGATCTATTTTTATTTTGCCTAATTTTTGAAGAACCATCAGACCAAGAGAAGCTTCATCCGTATTTGTAAACAGGAACGGGACATTTTTTAAAACCGTCGTCCCGATTTTTAGCTCATCAACAATACCAAGATCGCCGTTATAGGCTTCGCCACGTCCATTGGTCGCTATTTCAATATGTCCGACGATATGGACGTGAGGCGAATGGCTTAAGGCTTTGGGTAAGAAACTAATTGCGGTATCTGTTCCTAAGAAAAATGAGAAATCGGTTCCGTTTAAAGATGCGGTTAAATAAGGGACATTCCAAGTACTGCGCCTATAGCCTTCTTGGGTAAGTTTCTGAGATTGTAGAGGCAGTGTTTGCTGCTGATCTATTCCGGTAACGGTGAAGGGGGGTATCTCACTGGGGGGAACTGAAAGGTTGCCCATTTTAATATCGAAAAGAGAAAATTGCTCTAATCCTGCAAATTTTCGGATCGGAGGGTAGTAAGTATTTTTGATGTCATCAATTTTTTTACCCCATGCAGCAAGATTGCCTTCGAGAAAATAATTTCCCGCCAAGAGCTGATCACAGATCATGGCACCCAGATTTATAGGCGAAAGATGTATCCCGCTGCCCTCCATGAAATAGGTTTTATGGCAAATCTCGAGCTGCCTATCCGCTTCTTTGAAGTCGCCTTTGGTTCTTAGTAAGTCTGTATTTATAAATTTTTTTTCAAAGCTGGTGCGCTTGGGATCATCGATCATTTTTTGGAGATGAAGGCTATCTCCTTCGTAAAGGGCTAAGGTGCTTTCATCGCCACCAGGGGCGACCTTTAGCCCTTCCTTTAAAGTTTGAGGGCTTTGCTGTTTTAGAAAGTCAACCAGTTTGGAAGAGGGAAGGCTCTCCTCAGCTTTGACTTTAGAAAAGGCTAAAAGTTCAGAAAAAAGAAATAGAGTAAGAAATAGATATTTTTTTAGCATAAATATTTCCGTTTTTAGAGCAATGAAGCATTCATGCTGCATTCTAGAAAGGTAAAGGTAAACCTATCCCTATTGTACCAGAAGTACCATTTGATGGACTATGGCTAATAGAAGTTGTTAATTGTCCCAAATTAGTTAGCGGAATTTTATTCAATTGTAATGATCCTCCCACTCCGGGAGGAGATACCGAAGAATAATTGCCATAAATTTTAGCACCAAGATTATTATTTTTACACTCTAGTATCGGTTTTATATTAAGAACATGATGATTAATTTCTCCGCCAATATCTAATGTACAGGCATTATCGTCATTATAGCGATTATCTAAGGGTTTATAACGATAGCGATCCGATGGATTTTGAGGCTGCGAATTTAAAAAATTTAATAGACTTTGTGCTAATATCGGTTTTTTATCAGAGATCATCAGATCTTTATTATTTTTTTGTGAATTGTTGTCCAATTTTATACTCCATTCATTAATAAAAGTGATATGGAGTGGTGTATCTGTTTTTATCCAACAATTATTATATGAAATAACATTTTTATTTGAGATATTGGTTCGTGCGGTGATGGGTGGCTGAACTGGCTTGCCTTTTTCCTATTCTATTGAGATAGCCAATTTTGTGACTTGGATTTTTGCATTTCTGGCCGGATTTGTCGCGGCCTTGGGATTACAGCCTTATAATCTTTGGGGATGCAGTCTTGTGGCTGTGGCTGGATGGCTGGCCTTATTGCGACAAACCCAAAAGACTTGGCAGATTTTTGCCCTTAGTTGGCTTTTTGCTTTCGGTTTTTTCTGGTTAGGGCTGGACTGGATTGCGACTTCTTTTACCCATCAGGCTGCGATGCCGTCATGGTTAGGTTGGGTCGCGGTACCTTTATTATCCTGTTATTTGGCCTGTTATATTTCTCTTTTTACTTTGCCCCTTCGTTTCTTATGTCTTTCTTTCCGGCGAGGCGAAAAAAGAGTGGATTCTTTTCAGTCGTCTGATGGGATTGGGGATGGTGCGGATTCCGAGGATATCGATGCTATTCCTTCCCGTCTTTTTCCTGTTGAGAATGACGCGGCGGTAGCGCGTGAAGGGACGATGAAAAGCCGTTTTTTTGTTGGGTCTGCTGCTTTTTGGTCTGTGCCTGTTTTCAGTATATCTTTGTCGCAAATACCGCTTTGGCGTTTGACGCTGGCCTTGGCGGGATGTTTGACATGGGGCGAATGGATAAAATCATGGGTTTTTACTGGATTCCCGTGGAGCCCGTTAGGAGCAATCTGGCTGAATATCCTGCCCATAGCGCATATCGCCCGATGGATCGGGAGTTACGGCCTGTCGGCTCTTGTGGTTATTGCCGCCGGTATCGGATTATCTTGTTATGACGGAATCAAATTAGCCATAGAGAAAAGACAGGCGAGGCAGGCTATCCGGTCGCTCCTTCCTGCGTTTTGGATGGCTTTACCTTTTTTAGGATGGGCGTTGGTCGATGGTCATGACATCCATTGGCAAAAATCAGAGCAGCCGCCTGCTCATGTGGTGATTGTCCAGCCGAATATCCCGCAGGATGAAAAATACGATCTCCGTTATAAATCTCGTCATGATGCTATTTTCAAGAAATTGTCAGGGAAGAGTGATCTCCATTATCCCCGCCTGATTTTATGGCCAGAAGATGCGGTTCAAAGCTATCTTGAAGAAGAGCCTTTGGCACGGGCAGCTTTGAGCCGTTTATTGGGCAAAAATGATCTGTTGTTGACGGGGGGCGATGCTTTGATCCCCGATAATTCCGGTCATATCGCTTCGGTTCGGAATAGTTTATTTGTCCTTGACGCCAAGGGCGATATTTTAGACCGCTATGACAAAGCCCATCTGGTGCCTTTCGGGGAATATATGCCTTTTCGGAAATGGGCGGCCTATGTCGGATTAGGGCGGTTGGTCGCTGGTGATATAGAATTCACCGAAGGGGCGCAGCCTGAAAGTCTTGATCTGGTGCCTTTTGGTCTGGTCGGGATTCAGATTTGCTATGAAATCGTTTTTTCCGGTCGAGTAGTTGATCGCGCCCATCGCCCCGATTTCATTTTCAATTTGTCCAATGATAGCTGGTTTGGTCGATCGGGCCCGCCCCAACATTTGGCACAAGCGCGATTGCGGGCGATTGAAGAGGGGCTGCCTATCGCGCGAGCCACTTCTACCGGTATTTCTGCGGTGATTGATGCAGAAGGGCGTATCCTGCAATTTTTGCCTGAAAATACCGAAGGACGGCTTTTAGCGGTGATGCCGAAAGCGTTGCAACCGACCTTTTTTGCCCGCTACGGCAACCTGATTAGTGTGCTTTTTGCCACGGCTCTGTTGCTCATTGCCCTGTTTGGGCGTATTAAGTTACGCTAGTCTTGATATAAGGAAAGATTTATATCTTTATATTCTATCTTTCTATAGCGTGTCACTTTTAGATGGGGATTGGCTTTGGGGAAGAAAAATCTGCCTTAAAGGGCGAGATGTTTATTTTTTCCTCTTTCTGATCGGGAAACTGTCAGGCCAGCTTCATTTTTAGGTTTAACAGATAAGGAAAATCCTTTTTCTATGCGTAGCAACTACCTGTTTACGTCCGAGAGCGTGTCCGAAGGCCATCCCGATAAGGTTGCTGACCAAATTTCTGATGCCATCGTCGATTTGTATCTTTCCCGTGACCCGGAAGCCCGCGTCGCCTGTGAAACGCTGGTTACCACGCAGCGCATCATTATCGGCGGTGAAGTCCGTTCGGCTGTTCCGGTCAGTGAAGAAGAAATCGAAAAGACGGTTCGTGAAACCGTACGTGAAATTGGTTACGAGCAGACCGGATTTGATTGGAGAACGGCTGAATTCGCTAACCATCTGCATGCGCAGTCTGCCGATATCGCCCAAGGTGTCGATGCCGGTGAAGATAAAGACGAAGGCGCGGGAGATCAGGGCATTATGTTCGGTTTTGCTACCGATGAAACGCCTGACTATATGCCAGCGACCCTTTATTATGCCCATCGTATTCTGGAACGTCTGGCTGAAGACCGTCACCAGAAAAAAGTCGATTTTCTGGAACCTGATGCCAAAAGTCAGGTGACTTTGGTTTATGAAAATGGTGTGCCGGTCAGAGCTTCTGCTTTGGTTCTGTCCACCCAGCATAGCCCAGCTTTGAGCTCGAAAGAAGGTCAGGCTAAGCTGCGCGACTATGTCAAATCGGTTTATGAAGATGTTCTGCCTAAAGGCTGGATGCCGGATGACAAAGCCATTTTCGTTAATCCGACCGGCTTGTTTGAAATCGGGGGCCCTGATGGTGATGCCGGTTTAACGGGTCGTAAGATTATCGTTGATACCTATGGCGGTGCAGCGCCTCATGGTGGTGGTGCTTTCTCCGGTAAAGATCCGACCAAGGTCGATCGTTCTGCCGCTTATGTTGCCCGCTATCTTGCCAAGAACATCGTGGCCGCCGGTTTGGCCAAGAAAGTGACGATCCAGCTTTCTTATGCCATTGGTGTTTCTGAACCTTTGTCGCTTTATGTCGATACCCATGGCACCGGCACGGTTGATGAAGCCAAGATTGAAGAAGTCTTGCCGAAGCTGATCCGTTTGACCCCGAAGGGTATTCGCACCCATCTGAAGTTGAACAAGCCGATCTATAAGCCTTCTGCCGCTTATGGTCATTTCGGTCGTAAAGCCGATGGTGATTTCTTCCCGTGGGAAAAACTCGATCTGGTTGATAAGCTGAAAGCGGCTTTTGCCTGATCTTGGAATTGTCTTTTGACATTATCCTTTGAAAAAGCCTGTTTCCTAAAAAAGGAGGCAGGCTTTTTTGCAGGTTAGGCTTTTTGTGAAGCGCTGATCGCTTTTTGGCGGCGGCGTTGCACCGAGGAGCCTAGGCCGATAGCTTCTCGATATTTGGCGACTGTTCGGCGGGCGATGGCGAAGCCTTTGGCTTTTAGAAGTTCAACCAGCTTGTCATCGGATAGGATTTCTGCGCCTTCTTGAGCGATGAAGCGGGCAATATGGCTTTTAACGGCTTCGGCTGCGGCACCTTCTTCGGAACCGCTGGATTGTATCCCGCTGGAGAAGAGATATTTTAATTCGAATATCCCCTGTTCGCAGGAAAAATATTTGTTGTTGGTAACCCGACTGACCGTTGATTCATGCATGTTGATGGTTTCGGCTACCTGCCGTAGCGTCAGCGGTTTGAGCTGTTCGATACCTTTTAGAAAAAAGCCTTCCTGATATTGGACAATGGCTTCTGTTACCTTGATGATCGTGCGGGCGCGTTGATCCAATGCCCTTACCAGCCAGTTGGCGCTCGCCAATTTTTCATCTAGCCAGCTTTTTTGTTCTGCTTTGTCGGTTTTCTGGGCTTTTAATTCGGAATAATAAGCACGATTGACCAGCAATTTCGGAAGTGTGGCATTATTGAGTTCGATCGCCCAGCCGTCTTTCATCCGTTTAATATAAATATCCGGTGTAACCGACTGGATCGGCGCGGAACCAAATTTTAGCCCCGGTTTAGGGTTGTAATTTCGTAATTCCTGAATCATGTCGGCGAAGTCTTCGTCATCGACCTGACAGAGCTTTTTTAAACGGGGCAATGCTCCGCGTGACAACCATTCGAGATTGGTAATCAGTTTTCGCATCGCCGGATCAAGCCTGTCGGCTTCTTCCGCTTGAAGCATCAGACATTCTGCCAGATTGCGAGCGCCAACACCGGTCGGGTCAAAGCCCTGAATGACCTTTAAAACCTCCAACGTTTCGTCTTCTGTAATATTAAGATGCGAGGCGATGGAAGATAAAGGCTCGGTCAGATATCCGGCTTCGTCAATCAGGTCGATCAGATGACAGGCAATCGCCAGCTTTTCACCCGTTAGGCATAATCTGGCCTGATGTTCCAGATGATCGGCTAGACTTTCCTGATTCCGATCCGTTAATTCCCGATCAAGGCCGTCATAGCCTGAGAGTTGAATACTGTTTAAGCCTAGGCTGCCGTCCAATCCGCTTTCTGAAAAGCTACTTGGGTTATCGGCCGGACTATCGTGATGAAAAACTTCCTGTGCATAATCGGCATCAAGGCTGTCCGCCGGATCGTTATACTCTGCCGGATTGTTCTCATCACTTTTTAGGTCTTCGGTTGAATCGGAGTGATTTTCTGTCCCGTTATCATCATTATGACTGGCTTCGAGAAGGGGGTTGCTGTTGAGTTCCTCGGCGATGAAACTTTCGATTTCAAGATTGGAAAGCGCAAGAAGACGAATCGCCTGCTGAAGTTGCGGCGTCATAACCAAAGACTGGCTTTGTCGTATATCTAGTCTTGGACTTAGCAACCTGTCTTATCACTCCTGCTTATCAGTCAGTCAGGCGTCGCCGGATTTTAAAGGGTGAAATCCTCTCCGAGATAGAGCCGTCGGACATTTTCATCGGCAACCAAGGCCTCTGGCGTGCCTTGGAAAAGCACCCGACCCCCATAGATAATACAAGCCCGATTAACGATATCAAGCATTTCCCTGACGTTATGATCGGTAATTAGCACCCCGATTCCACGGTTGGAGAGGTCTTCGATCAAATCGCGGATATCGGATATCGAAATCGGATCAATACCGGCAAAAGGCTCATCGAGCAGCATGATGGACGGATTGGCGGCCAAAGCCCGCGCAATTTCGCAACGGCGTCTTTCACCACCGGAAAGCGCCATTGCCGGAGAATCATACAGTCTGGTCAGATGAAATTCGGAAAGAAGCTGATCCAGTCTTTCTTTACGGGCTTTTTTGTCGGGGTAATGAAGTTCAAGGACGGAATCGATATTTTGTGCTACCGATAAGCCGCGGAAAATAGAGGTTTCCTGCGGAAGATAACCTAGTCCCAGAATAGCACGGCGATACATCGGCAGGCCGGTAATATCATGGCCGTCGAGCAATATTCGGCCTGCATCCGGTTTGACCAATCCCATGACTGAATAAAAACAGGTCGTTTTACCTGCCCCGTTGGGCCCCAATAGGCCAACGACTTCACCACGCCCAACATTTAAGGAAACATCTTCCAATACTTGCCGGTGATCGTAGGATTTCGCGATAGAAATAATGGATAACCCTTGCGATACACCTGAATCATAGGCTTCCGTAGAAAGGCTGTCCTTGGTTTTCCGGGCAGAAGTCATTCTCAAATCCATATCGGGGAAAAGGCAGAAAAAAAGAGGCAGCTCGTTTAACCGATTGAAAAACAGGCAACCTTTTGGATGTTATCTTAGCGTATTCATAAAGAAAATATGAATGGGGAAAATAAATAACAACATATTTTCCCCGATATATTTTTATTTTGGCCGTTGGATTGGTAACAAGATAGGCTTTTTATCAGGCTATTTTATCAAAATTTTATTGTTTTTTGTTATCCTGATTGGAGGGCGGAACCACGAAATGGCCGGTTACTCGTCCTTTGCCTTGGCTGCCATCGGAGCCGACAAGGCTGCCATCCATCGTGCCTTTTCCGGTGTTAAGATCGATAATTAACCTTGCCCCATGCACGACAGAATCGCCGCGCACCATTTCGACATGACCGACCAAGGTGACCAATCTTTTGGGCACGTCATAAATAGCAATTTCGCCTTTGGCCATTTCATCCGGTGTTTGAATGGTAACCCCACCAGAGGCATCCAGTCTTTGCATCTGGGGAGAGGCTTCACCGGTTTTCGAGTTTTTCGGCATGGTATAGGCAATGCGGACATAAGCCGCCGTGATGGTCATATCGGCCTGTCTTGCGCGGACATGGCCGGAATAAATGGCTCGATTGTCGTTATAAAGCACTTCGCTGTGATCGGCATCAATATCAATAGGGGCATTGGTATCGTGATGGCGGAAGCCCTGTGCCGACAAAGCAGATAAAGGAGTCAGGATCAGAGTAAATCCGCAGAGTGACAATGCCGCTGCTTTTAAGAAGGGAAGGGGCTTATATTTTTTCAGGCCGGAATACATTGGCTTTAATCTCCTGACCGGCGATCAAAATGGGTATGGGTGCGGCCATCCATAACGGCCTTGCCATTGATAAGGTCTACATTGAGACTTTGGCCTTGAAAATGGCCATTCGGTGATTGCCCCGAAACAGGACGTTGGCTGGTAATTAGTCGTTTATCAAGATCAAGGACAACATCCTGTCCATTAACACGATAACCGTTAGCCATAACCAGTTGGGCTGCCCCGTCGATGGTCAATATATTATTGTCCATATTATAACGCCCATGTGGCGCCGTTACGGTAGCGGGCCCGCTGTCTAATGTGATTTCGGCAACAAGATCGGTCAACCAAAGTTGCGGATCACTAGAGTCCGGTTGTGTCGCCGATTCTGCTTTGAGTTCAAAAACGCGGCCATGATCGTCATGACCGCGATAAATAGCCTTTTTCAGATTCATGCGTTCTTTGGATGTCGATATATGGTCGCGTGACAGCATAAAGCTGAGATCACGCCGCCCGATGAGGGGCGTAATCGCCATCATGGCAACGACAATAATAATAGCGACAGGAAGAATAATCCGAAGAATGTGGATTATTCTGTCATGGCTACCTCCAGCCAGTGCCCAGCGGCGTTGGATAAATGCATTAGAAGGAGCCATGACCGGCATGAGAGAATCAATCCTGAAAACGGCGTTATATTTTACATATGGGCGAAAATATCGGTTTCAGACCAACCCGCGATATCCAATTTGGCGCGCGTCGGGAGAAAGTCAAAGCAAGCCTGTGCCAATTCTTCCCGTTTTTCACGTTTAAGACGGATATCCAGTTTTTCTTTCAAGCCATGCAAGAAGCGAACATCAGAAGCCGCATATTCCCGCTGTGCATCGGATAATTTTTCTCCGCCCCAGTCAGAGCATTGCTGTTGTTTCGAGATGTCTTGTCCCAGCAATTCGCGAACCAGTTCTTTCAGACCGTGGCGGTCGGTATAGGTTCTGACGAGTTTTGAGGCGATCTTGGTGCAATAGACAGGTGCCGCCATGACCCCGAGATAATAGAGAATCGCTGCAATATCGAAGCGGCCAAAGTGATAAATCTTGAGTCGATTCGGGTCGGACAGCACCGCTTTCAAATTGGGCGCGCTGTAATCGCTATCCGGTGCGAATCGCACCAGATGTTGATCGCCTTTACCGTCAGAAATTTGAACAACACACAGCCGATCACGATGGGTAATTAGTCCCATTGTTTCGGTATCAACGGCTACAGCCCCCTCAGAAAGCGCATCTTTGGGTAAATCTTCTTCGTGAAAATAAACAGTCATGGCAAGCGGCATAGAACTAAGCGGCGCTTGTCTCAAGCCATATCCGCCGTTTTTAGACTGTTTTCGACTATCATTCGGCCTATTTTCACCTGTTTAATAACTCATTTCATCTGAATTATTAATATATTTGTTAGTTTGGTGTGGAAACTACTCGCAGTTATCGCGTTTTAACGGTAAAGAAGATATGTGTTGTGCCGAGCGGTCGGCGCAGCAGGGTATATGTCTCTCGTTCGATGTATACCCAGAATTTGAAGTTGGACGAACCAAGAAAGTATTTAAGGGCATGAGTTTCGATAGAGGCAGACGTGGCCAGCGTGGCGGCCGAGATAAACGTGATGGTTTTGGCGGCGACGACTATAGTTTTGGCGGCGGTGATCGTTTCGGTGGTGGTTTTGGCGGTGGTGACCGCTTTGGTGGTAATGATCGTTTCGGTGGCGGCGATCGCTTCGGCGGTGGTGACCGCTTCGGTGGCGGCAACGGCGGCGGCGGTTTCCGCGGTGGCCGCGGCGGCGGTGGCGGTGGCGGTATGCCTCCCCAGGTTGTCGGTGAAGGCACCGGCGTTGTAAAATTCTTTAATTCCCAAAAAGGGTTCGGCTTCGTCGTTCGCGATGATGGCGGTGAAGATGTTTTTGTTCACATTTCTGCCGTTGAACAGGCAGGATTGACCGGTCTTGCTGAAGGTCAGCCTTTAAGCTTTACCTTGGTCGATCGTGGTGGTCGCGTTTCTGCTACCAACCTCGGTATCGAAGGTGAACCTTTGCCCATTACAGAATCTGCCCCTGCTCCGCGCGGTGGTGAATTCGGTGGTAGCCGTGGTGGCCCGCAGCGTCAGTTGACGGGTGAAAAATCCAGCGGCACCGTTAAATTTTTCAATGCAATGAAAGGCTTTGGCTTCATCCAGCGTGATGATGGTCAGCCCGACGCTTTTGTTCATATTTCCGCCGTTGAACGTGCAGGTCTGCCGAGCTTGAACGAAGGGGATCGTCTCTCCTTTGAACTCGAAGTAGATCGCCGTGGTAAATATGCTGCCGTTAATCTTGCTCAGTTGGACGACTAAGTCTTTCTGACTTTCTAACAAAAAGACCGGTTGGTTTCTCCAGCCGGTCTTTTTTTGTCCTGTTTCATTTTTTGTTATCTGTTTGATAGCGCCTGAAAAAGATCGCTTCATCCTTGGCAATAAGAGCAGAAGAAATAGCGATAAGAATATATTGCCTATCCCATTATCGCTGAACAGCCAGAATTGATCGCTGTTGCTAAAGTCAGATTTTAATTTTTGGGAGATGAATCATTTTTGTTTAGGGGCATAACGCCTGCTTGATGTTTGCTTTTTCAAAAGCAGAAGCGAGCTGTTTTTATAAAATGCACTATTATTAGAAATAGGACGAAAAACGCCTGAGGACTCGCCTGCATCAAGATAATAACTTTTTAATCCCCTGATAAAAATCAGTTTTATTCATTTTCAGGATTGATACGGATACCCCGTAAAAAAATTGAAATGGCATCTCGAAAATTGTCTTCAACAGGGCGTTTTTCTAAACCGAAAAGTCGATCGAGCAACAGGCTGCCTACGGTCATATTAAAAATGATATCCGCATATTTTATGGGGTCGGATATATGGTAGCGACCTTTGTCTTGTTGTTCGGAGAACCAGCGCGTCAAATTGTCTTCAGTATGTCCTTGTAAAATATCACTAAAAATATGCCGCATTTCTTCTGATTTATGTTCGACGGTTAAAATGCGAAGCAGGCAGACCCGATCCGGCCTTAGAATAGTTTGAGCAATGGCGATCAATAGAGAGTAGAGATGTTCTTCGGGGTCTTCGCAGATTTTTTCTTCTGGCCATTCAATCGAGAAAAGCCGATCTTCGAGTAATTTGGTGAATAATATCTTTTTTGACGGGAACATTTGATACACCGTCTTTTTTGACATGCCTGCCTGACTGGCAACCCGATCCATACTGGAACCATCATAGCCATGCGTTTGCAGCACCGTTGCGGCGGCTTTTAAGATAAGAGCACAGCGTTTTTTTTCATCAAGCTGTGGAGGCCGCCCTACATGGCGTTTTGAGGCGCTTTTATCGGATTGATCGGGTGTCATAGTATTTGAATAATGTCCTTTTAATAGGATGATGGTTCAAATCATGCAGGAAAATTCTTTTCATCAAATGAAAGAATTTTGGGTCTTGACCTCTTTATAGGAGCCAGATACTTTTCAAATAAGAAACTTAAGAGTTTCTTATTACCAGATTCGATGTAGTCTTTTTAAAAAAATTTTCAAAACGTTTTAATCCAATAGCACAAGATCAGGATAGGGGTTTCCGGTTGAAACGAAAAATTGCTCCAATATCTGTTTTTGCCGGATCAGTCTTGATGATGCTGACGGCCTGTCACCATCAATCCCAAGAAGCCGAACCGGCATTGCAAGATGTTAGTTTTGTTACCGTAAAAACGCAGCCTTTGACCGTTCATAGCACCTTACCCGGTCGCACTTCGGCTTATGAGGTGGCGGAAGTAAGACCTCAGGTAAATGGGGTCGTTTTGGCGCGCTATTTTAACGAAGGCACGGATGTTAAAAAAGGGCAGCCGCTATTCCTTATCAATCCGGCTCCTTATCAAGCGACTTATGACGTTAATAAAGCGCAATTAGCTCATGCTGAAGCGCAAGAGAAAACGGCTGCTGCTAAATTAGAACGCTATAAGGCTTTGGCTCCGGCGCAGGCGATTAGTCGTCAGGATTATGATGATGCTTTGGCCACCGATCGCGCGGCCAAGGCAGATATTGCCCAAGCCAAAGCGAATATTGAATTATCGGCTGTTAATTTGGGATACACCCGTGTGACCGCGCCTATTACTGGCCGGATCGGGCGCGTTTTGACAACGGTCGGTGCCTTGGTAACGTCGGGGCAAAGTTCGAATATGGCGATTGTGACCCGCCTTGACCCGATTTATGTCGATGTGAATTTGCCAACCGTCGATTTTTTACGGTTGCGGCGCGAGTTAAAAGCGGGAACTTTGAAACGGAACGGCAATGATGCCGAAGTCTCCCTTATTCTCGACGATAATTCGACCTATAATCAAAAAGGGCGGCTGGCTTTAAGCGAAGTCAGTGCCGACACCCAGACATCGACCATTGTTGTTCGTGCGGTTTTCCCAAATCCTGAACATTTGTTGCTGCCCGGAATGTTTGTTTATGGTCGGATAGAAGAGGGTATTGATCCGAACGCCTTGTTGGTTCCGCAAGAATCCGTTTTCCGAAATAATCACGGTGATCCGATGTTATATGTCGTCAATAAAGACGACGTTATTGAAGCACGCCCGATAAAAACCGGTGAAGCTATCGGAACGCAATGGGCTGTGACATCCGGTTTGCAAAAAGGCGAACGCGTTTTGGTCTCCGGTCTTCAAAAAGTGAATATCGGCGACAAAGTTCATCCGACAGAGGCTTCTCTTACCAAAGACGCCTCGCCAGAAAAGAAGGGCGGCAAGGCGTAAATTATGGCTCGCTATTTTATTGACCGCCCTGTTTTTGCTTGGGTTATCGGTCTTATCATCATGTTATTGGGTGCCTTGGCAATTGTTAAAATGCCTATTGCCCAATATCCGAATGTTGCCCCTCCGCAGATTGAGATCAGTGTGTCTTATCCGGGGGCGTCGGCAGAAACGATCAATAATACCGTTGTTCGGCCTATCTTACAGCAGATGCATGGCATCGATAATCTGGAATATATTTCGGCTTCTTCCTTTGCCTCGGGTCAGATGACGATTGATTTGACCTTTGCACAAGGTACCGATGCCGATATCGCACAGGTGCAAGTCCAGAATAAATTACAATTAGCACAGCCTCGTTTGCCGTCGGATGTGGTCAATCAGGGTATTACGGTTAACCGTTCTGCCAAAAGTTTTATGATGATTATGTCCTTCATCTCGACCGATGGCAGTATGTCCTATCAGGACATCAACGATTATGTGGCATCGAATATTGCTGATCCGTTGAGCCGTGTTTCCGGTGTCGGCGATTACACTCTGTTCGGTTTTGAATATGCAATGCGGGTCTGGTTAGATCCAGCAAAGCTCTACAAATATAATTTGACTGTAGCGGATGTCCAATCAGCTATTTCTACCCAGAATATTCAGCTTTCATCCGGTGAATTGGGCGGATTGCCTGCGGTTCAGGGTATTCGTTTGGATGCGACCATTATTGGCCCGACCCGTTTGACCTCGCCTGAAGAATTTAAAAATATTCTGGTCAAGGCTTTGCCGGATGGCGCCCAAATCAAATTGGGTGACATCGCTAAAGTAGAGTTGGGCGCGCAAAGCTATAACTTTGACGTGCGCTATAATAACCAGCCGGCTTCGGGTATTGCGATCAAATTGGCACCGGGGGCGAACCAGCTTCAAACTGAAAAGTTGATCCGTCAGCGTTTGGCCGATTTGGAACCTTTCTTCCCTCATGGTTTGAAGGTCGAATATCCGGTTGATACCAAGCCATTTGTGACGGCTTCTATCCATGAGGTTATTGAAACCTTGGTGGAAGCTATTGCGCTTGTTTTCTTGGTGATGCTGATCTTCTTGCAGAATTTCCGTGCTACCTTGATCCCGACGATTGCTGTGCCGGTGGTGTTGTTAGGCACCTTTGGTGTGCTTTCTGTCCTTGGTTTTTCAATCAATACTCTGACGATGTTGGCAATGGTCTTGGCTGTTGGCTTGTTGGTCGATGATGCCATCGTCGTTGTTGAAAATGTCGAACGTTTGATGCGAGATGAAAAGCTGCCCCCGAAAGAGGCAGCGAAGCGCTCGATGGATGAAATTTCTGGTGCTTTGATCGGTATCGTCTTGGTCTTGTCGGCCGTGTTCTTGCCTATGGCGGCCTTTTCAGGGTCAACGGGCGTTATCTATCGCCAATTCTCGATTACGATTGTGGTGGCGATGGGGCTGTCTGTCCTTGTGGCGATGATTATGACGCCAGCCCTTTGCGCAACGATGTTAAAGCCGATTGACCATGACCAAGCCGATAAGAAGCCGGGTATCTTTGGTCGCTTGGCTAATGGCTTTAACCGCGCTTTTGACCGATTGAATAATGGTTATTTGGGTGGTGTGTCTTGGTTGTTAGGACGTTCCGTCAAAGGCGGCATTGCCTTTTTGATCATTGTTTTCGCCGTTGGTTATTTATTCACCCGCTTGCCAACCGGATTTTTGCCGGATGAAGATCAGGGTGAATTTATTGGTCAGGTGACCTTACCCCCGGGAGCGACCCAAGAACAAACGTCGGAAGCGGTGCGCAAGGTTAATGATTATCTTCTGTCCGCAGAGAAAGACAGTGTCATCTCTGTGATGACGGTTAGCGGTTTTAACTTTGGTGGTCAGGGACAAAATGCCGGTTCTTTCTTCGTTCGTTTGAAACCTTGGGATCAGCGTCCGAAAGCCTCGCAAAGTGCTTCGGCCTTGGCAATGCGGACGATGATGCATTTTTGGGGTGATCCGTCATCGATGACTTTTGCCTTTAATATGCCTGCTGTCCGCGACTTGGGTAATGCTACCGGTTTTGACCTTGAACTGGAAGATCGCGGTCATATCGGTCATGCAAAATTCCTTGAAGCCCGTAACATGTTATTGGCTTTGGCCTCGAAAGATCCCCGCTTAAGTGGTGTCCGTCCGAATGGTATGGAAGATGCCCCTCAATATCATTTGACCGTTGATTACGGCAAAGCTGTTATGATGGGATTGACCCCAAATGATGTGAATGTGGCCTTGCAGGGGTCTTTGGGGTCGATTTACGTCAATCAGTTTATGCGGGATGACCGTGTGAAGCAGGTCTATTTAATGGGGGCACCGGAAGCGCGTATGCTGCCTTCCGATTTTTCCAAATGGTATCTGCGGAATAATGTCGGCACGATGGTTCCCTTTAGCGCCTTTATGACAGGAACATGGCAAACGGGCCCTCAGAAAGTCGAAAATTATAACGGCTATAATTCTTTCGAAATTATGGGTGCGCCTGCACCGGGACATAGTTCGGGTGAAGCCATTCAGGCGATGACCGAGATCGTTCATAAATTGCCAGCTGGTGTTGGGCATGAATGGACAGGGTTATCCTTTGAGGAGCAGGCGGCTGGTTCGTCCACCATGTCTCTTTATGCGATTTCCGCGATTGTGGTTCTGTTCTGTCTTGCCGCACTTTATGAAAGCTGGGCCGTGCCGTTATCGGTTATTTTGGTTCTGCCTTTGGGTGTCTTGGGTGCCGTTGTAGCAACCTTGATGCGTGGATTGTCGAATGACGTCTATTTCCAGATCGGTTTGCTGACGACCGTTGGTTTGACGGTTAAAAACGCTATTTTGATTGTCGAATTTGCAAAAGCCTTTTTCGATAATGGCGTGCCACTTTTGCAGTCGGTGGTTCAAGCAGGCCGTGAGCGGTTACGGCCTATTTTGATGACCTCTATTGCTTTTGTGTTGGGGGTTATTCCATTGAGCATCGCAACAGGGGCTTCTTCGGCAGCACGTATCGCTATCGGAACGGCTGTTGTCGGCGGGATGGTGACGGCTACCTTGTTGACGATTTTCTTTGTGCCTCTTTTCTTTGTGGTGGTTTTGAAGCTGTTTCGGGTGAAACCGAACAAGCTGAATGCGGAGGAAGCAGCCTGATGACTTTATTTTCGGCTTCTTCGGCTCTGATTAAGCGGAGTAAAAAAGGATGGCGTTATCCTGTAACGCTATTCTTATCGACCAATATTCTGTTGGCTGGATGCACGATGGCACCGAAATATCATCGTCCGGCAGCGTCTGTGGCACCGCAATGGCCGAAATCGGCGGCATTGCCTGCCGCTGATAACACTTCAATGAAGCCCCATCCTATGGCAGCCGATTTGGGGTGGCAGGATTTTTTCAAAGATGCGCGTCTGAAAGCCCTGATTACAATTGCGATCCGCGAAAACCGCGATTTGCGGTCAGCTATTCAGGCAATCGGTGAAGCGCAAGCCAGATATCGAGTGCAACGCGCGTCTTTATTGCCCGCAATCGGTGGCACTGGCGAAGTGATGTATCAACAGCCTTCGGGTAAATCCGGTTTGAGTTTTGCCCCAGGTGTCGGTGAAGATATTCCGCGTTTCCATTATTATTCGATGGGTATCGGTTTTTCTTCTTATGAAATTGATATTTTTGGCCGCATCCGCAGTTTAAGCAAGGAGGCGGCTGAAAGAGCCTTGATGCAGGAAGAGACTGCTAGAGGCACCTTGATCACGCTGATTTCGCAGGTGGCAAATAGCTATATTGCTTGGTTGGCAGATCGAGAAACTTTGAATCTTGCCGAAGAAAGCTATCAGGCTGCCAAGCGGAATTTGGATTTGACGCAGGCTTTGCTTGATCATGGTGAGGCGAGCCTTTTGACGGTCAATCAAGCAGAAACCTTGTTCCAGCAAAAAGCAGATTTGCGGGAGCAGGCAAAGCGTCAGATGGCATGGGAAGAAAATAATCTTGTCTTGCTGATCGGGCAGCCTTTGCCCGATAATTTGCCGCCGCCTTTGCCCTTTGGTGAGCAAAATATCATCGAAGATTTATCGCCCGGTTTGCCTTCCGACCTTTTGGAAAACCGGCCTGATATTCGAGCAGCAGAACATGATTTAAAGGCCGCTAATGCGGATATTGGGGCAGCGAGAGCGGCTTTTTTCCCAAGGTTGTCTTTGACCTCTTCGGTTGGTAACTCAAGCCTTAAGCCTTCCCAGATTTTCACTACAGCGGCGAATACATGGGGATTCCAACCGGAATTGACCGTGCCTATTTTTAACTGGGGGCAAAATCGCGCCAATTTGAGAATTTCCAAGGCCGAGCGCGATATGAAGATCACGGCCTATCAAAAAGCAATCCAAAGTGCTTTTCGTGATGTGTCGAATGCTTTAGTCGGACGCGATACTTATCGTCGTGAGGAAGTCGCCTTGACTCAAGCGGCGGCGAAGGCTGAAAATAACTGGAATTTAGCGCGTTTGCGTCAGACTCAAGGCAGTGATTCCGCCATCACTATGCTTAATTACGAGCAGACTTATTACCAAGCGGAATATCAGGCGATACAGAATAGGGTTGCGCGTTATCAAAATTTGGTGACGCTCTATTCCGCTTTGGGCGGTGGGGTGAAAGAAAAAGCGGTATCTTTGGATAAAACTGATAAAGCCACCCATTCTGCCCATTGATAATTATCATTCAGGATCAGCCCCTGGCTGATCCTGAAAGTGTTTTCTATTCCAGTTCAAAAACAGCTTTGATTGTTACCGAGACGGTTTGCTGTCCCGAAATAACGGGCGTTGCTGGAGCGGCATCGGCTGAACGGGTGCTGACAGCCAGCATCATTGGGCGGATACCTGAGGGAGTGTCTTGCTGCCCTTCTGAAATAAGCACAATCCGTTTAACTCGCATACCAAGCGAGCGGGCATAGAGATCCGCTCGGCTTTTTGCAGCGGCAATAGCTTTCACTCTCGCCTGATCCTGTGCTTGATCGGAATTGGACAGCGAGAAGTTGGGCCCTTCGAGGTCTTCAACATTGGCCTGCACCATTTTGTCGACAATCGCCCCAATTCGATTCAAATCTCGGATGCGAATTTGTATCGAACTACGTGCCTGATAGCCGATACGCTGAGGCGGCTTGTTTTGGTCGTAACGATAGCGTGGGCTTATATTGATGTTCCGCGTTTCAATATCGTCATTGCTAAGGCCGCTTTCACGAAGGCTAGCCAGCAAATTCGTCATTTTTTTAGCATTTTCAGCGGTTGCCGTTGCTGCGGTCGCGCTGTCGGCACTGGTCATCGCGGTGATTGTTGCCAGATCGGGCGTGGCCTTTACTTCACCTGTTGTAGAAATAACCAACTTCGTACCGGATAGCTGTGTATTGGCTTCGATATCCGACGGGTGGGCTGCCTGTAAGGATATGGCAGGGATAGCTGCCAGCAAGCCACCGAGAGCGATTGTTTTCAAGGAGACCGAAGGTATTTTCCAAAGAGATTTTAATTTTGACATTCTATTGGCCTGATAGTGAAATAACATAAATAAAAAACGCCATTTGTGATGAAAGGTTTCACTATACAGTAAATAATTTTCTTTATCCTGTGTCTATATTGCGCCCATTCTTGTTAAGAAATGGGGACAAGAAAATTTATTTTGATTATTTATATTAAAATTTTGTTCATTTTTATTTCTCTATTGGTGGCTTGAAGAGCCTTTTTAGCCTTTTGTGAAATGGAGCCTTTCTTCAGCTATATTACTTTGCCTTTTTTTGGCTAAAGGAAAATATATTTTTATCGACAAATACTTTTGCTAAAAGCCTTATTGGTTACAGCGCAGCTCCAAAAAACAGGAAGTGGGGGACGATGACACATGACCACGATCAAAACAGCGAAGCCGACCATTTTGGCTTAACGGCGGAAGAACTCGCCCAAGCAAAAAGGCATCGTCTGGTCATTATTATTCTAGGCATATTGGCGACAGCTTTATTGATTATCTTTATTGCTTGGCGCGCCAAAGTGACGGCTCCGGTGCGGATTATTGCCGAACCTGTTCATGTATCGACGGTAGCACCGGTTCAACGATCTGTAACGGGAATGGTTTCAGCCGAAGGTCATTTGGCACCAGCAAGAGAGGTGGTTGTTAACGCCCCAAATATTGATGGCAAAATTGTAAAAGTCCTTGTCGCTGTAGGAGATAAAGTTCAGGCCGGTCAGCCTTTGGCTTTGGTTGGGCATAGTTCTTCTGACCAGAATAATTTTGAGCAATTGGCCTTGGCTGAATCCCAGCAAGCGGATATGACTATTGCCGAAAGTGAATATAAGCGAGCTGAAGCGGCTGGGGATACGACCTTGGCTGAAATTTTGAAAAAAGATTATGATGCTGCGGCCAGACATCTCCGCCATAAAAGCGGGAAAAAAGCCCGTCAAAAAGCCGTAACTCTTAACCCTATAACGGCACCTGTCAGTGGTTTGGTTTTATCCTGCACGGCTGAAAAGGGGATGGCTGTTATTTCCAATTCTACCGAGCTATTCCGTATTGCGGAAAAAGGTGAAATCGAAATGCAGGCAAATGTTGCTGAAAAAGACCTGCCCAGTATTTCGGTTGGAGCCTCGGCGGATGTGAAAATTGCCGGATCAGATAATAATTTTTCGGGTCGGATAGCCTCGATTTCGCCGGTGGTTGATAATGTAACCCATTCGGCAACGGTGCATATTCTGTTGGATGATAACCCAGCGTTGAAAGCGGGTGTATCCGCAGAAGCCCATATTCATACGATGCCTGTTCAGGCACTGCTTTTACCGGAATCCGCCATTATGAGTGATGATACCGGTCATTATGTTTATAGTCTGGATGATGGCAATGCGATTGCCCGTCATCAAGTGACTTTGGGGCAGAAAACATCAGATGGACAGTGGGAAGTCTTATCCGGTTTACAAAAACAGGATAATATTGTGGCTTCATCGGGTTCAATGGTCAGCCCCGGTGATCGGGTTATTGTTGATAAGAAGTAGTTTCTCCGTCTGAAAAAAGCGTTTTAGAAGCCGTCCGTTCTTTTGATCGGGCGGCTTTTTCGCAAAATGGTTCTTTTGATGGGATGATCTTTTCTAGCAAATAATCCGATGATGCCCATATATCGGCTATGTTCAAAGCTATGACACATCGGATAACCGTTAAAACAGCCGCGACTTTACTGCTGTTTTTGATGGTGGCTCTGTTTCTAATCGGGCGGGAATTAAACCATTTTTTTCCCCATCATTGGGCTTGGGGATTTTTAATCGCCTTTTCTGAAGCGGCTATGGTCGGTGGTCTGGCTGACTGGTTCGCGGTGACGGCTTTGTTTCGGCATCCTTTAGGGTTACCTTTTCCTCATACTGCGCTGATCCCCCATGCGAAGGATCGTATTGCGGTTAATCTCGCCGATTTTATCGAAACCCATTTTCTGCAGTCGATTGTTTTAGCGCGCCGTCTAAAACCTGTGGATGCTGGTCTTTTTCTGCTCCGTTTGACGGATAATAAGATAACCGCAGATCAGGCCTTGAGACACAGGTTACGGCGCTTTTGGCCTCAATTATGGCAGCATATTGATTATCCGGCGGTCAGCGATGAAATAGCGAACAGTCTTTTGGGCATGGTCAGAAAATCTGATCCTACGCTTGCCCTGGGTGATGTTTTTAAAGACGCTTTGGAAAAGAAAAAGCAGGTTGCTCTTATTACATCTGTTTTGCAGGCTTTTGCGAATTGGTTGGCGCATCATGAAGATATGATCCGCGATATGGTGAGCGAGCGTTCCGGTAGCTTTTTAAGATGGACGGGATTGGATCATCATTTGGCAGACAGCATTTATGATGCGGTTAATCGTTTGGTGAATGAAATGATGGTTGCGCCAGATCATCCGTTACGTTTGCGCTTTGATAAGACTTTATGGAATTGGGCTGAAAAATTAGGGCATGATCCGGCCTTTCAAAAACGTTTTAACCGTATCAAAAATGCGCTTTTGGATAATCCGGCTGCCCGTCTACAATTGCAGTCCAAGATCGAAAACGGGTTACAGGGATTTCTCTTAAAGAGCGATGCTACAGAGATTTTGCCTGTCTCTTCTAACCGTCGTTTTCCTGTTTTATGGGCGGAATGGGGACAGGCGGTTACCGAGGATCGCCAGACTAAGGCGGCTCTTAACCGTTTGTTCCGGCGTATTATTATCGGTGTGATTGTACCGCATAGCCATCAGATTACTCGATTGATTACGGATACTGTTGAAAAATGGGATGGTGATGAGGTCGCCGGACGGA
This sequence comes from Zymomonas mobilis subsp. mobilis ATCC 10988, assembly GCF_000175255.2. Taxonomy (NCBI): domain Bacteria; kingdom Pseudomonadati; phylum Pseudomonadota; class Alphaproteobacteria; order Sphingomonadales; family Zymomonadaceae; genus Zymomonas; species Zymomonas mobilis. The sequence goes on from NC_017262.1 coordinate 997,782, forward strand.
TTGAAAAAGCGGTAGGGGGTGAGCTTCATTATATCCGTTTATCCGGCACCTTTGTCGGCGGCGCGATTGGGTTGCTATTACATGCCGCCAGTTTGATTATAGGCTGATTTCCCGTTTTTTTGACGTGATGATGAGCAAGAGACCAGCAATAACCATCGGAATGGTGAGTGTTTGTCCCATGGTTAGTCCCCAAGATAAGGTGCCTAGCTGGACATCGGGTTCTCTGAACCATTCAACAATAAAGCGGGATAACCCGTAACCAACCAGAAAAAATCCAGCGAGTTTTCCCGGATGTAGGCGGGCTTTTGTGGCAAAAAATTGGTAATTTAGAAAAGCGAAAAGCAAAATACCTTCTAATCCTGCCTCGTAAAGTTGGCTGGGATGGCGGGGCAGCGCGCCGGCTTGGGGAAAAATAACCGCCCAAGGCATTGTGCTGGGTCGTCCCCATAATTCCCCATTGACGAAATTAGCCAGCCGACCAAGGAAAAGACCGATGGGGGCTGCGCAGCCGATATAATCAGCTATTCTAAGCCAGCTGAGGTGGTTTGTGGTTTTGACCCACCAGATTGCCAGAAAAACGCCTATCATACCGCCATGATAGGACATACCGCCTTCCCATAATTTGAAAATTTCCAGAGGATTTTCGAGAATGGCGGGTTGATAAAAAAGGACATAGGCGAGCCTGCCGCCGACAAGTATGCCCAAGGTTGACCAGAAAACCAGATCATCCGTTTGTTCCGGTTTCATGGGTGCACCGGGCTGTTTTAAAAGGAATAGCACATAACGCCATGCCAAAAGAATGCCGGTGATATAGGCCAGAGCATACCAGTGGATCAGGGGATGAAGGGTTAATCCAAAAAGATGCCATACCCCGAAATCAAAAGCGATCGGAGATAAACCCAAGGCATCAAAATGGATAACGCTTTTCATCTGTTCGATAAAAGCGAATGGCACAGAAAATCCTTTCAAGGCTAACAGCAAGATATCCGCTGAAATGATAAATAATAGATGGCCGGAAAGTCGATTTTTAAAGGGAATTTAGCCATTGTAACCGATTTATCGCGGATAAATGAGTGATTTTATAGTTGCCATATAAAGCGCGACTGAAAAAGACAAAGAAAAATCGGCATTCTGTTTTTGTTATATCTATTGAATACAAAAAATCCGGCCTTTTTGAGAAAGACCGGATTTTATAAAAAATGGATTATGCTGAATTAGGCGGAGGCTTTTTTACTGGGTAAGAAGCTGCCATCTTTCAGACTGGATTCGATTTCTTCCAAACTGCGGCCTTTAGTTTCCGGCACCATGAAATAGACGAAAACAAAACCCAAAGCATTCAGACCGCCATAGAACCACATGGAACCACCGATACCCAATAAGCTGGTCATCGTTAACGCAGTTGACGTTAAAATGAGGTTGGAACCCCACAAAGTCGCAGCGTGAAGGCTGGTGGCACGAGCGCGAATACAGAGCGGATAGACTTCTGAACCAATAAGCCAGCCGATAACCTGAATACCACCTGCATTGAAAACCATAAAGGCAAACAGACAGGCAAGAATAAGCCAGCGATGTTCCGAAGCACCCCCCGGCAGGTTAAAGGCAATACCCAATGCAAAAAGGCTGAGAGCGGCCAGCGGCATCATGCATAAAGCTAATTTACGACGACCGACATGATCGACCAACAATTTCCCGATGGTTGTCATGATGACATAAATAAGGGCGACACCCAAAGCCGAATAATAGGCCATTTTTTCAGTGAAGCCGGAATCCCGCAAGAAGGTCGGGGTATAATAGATCATCATTTCAATGCCGGAAAGCTGGGTAAAAGCAGCGACGCCTAGACCTGCGATCAGGGCAGGGCGCACCCAAGGCTGTGCCAAGGCTTTCCAGCCATCTTGAGCTGCTTCCTTCGTCCGGTTGCTGATTTTCTTGATAGAGCGAAGTTCTTTGGTGACTTCGTGATCTGTTTCGCGGACGGTATCTAGCATATCACGCGCTTCTTCAACGCGTTCCTGCCGCACCAACCAGCGGGGACTTTCGGGAAGCATCATCATTGAGCAGAATAAGACAGCCGCCGGAATAGCCGCGACGCTGAACATTGTCCGCCATGTCCATTCTTCTTGAAGGAAAGCGCCGACAATACCCGCCGCCAGAATACCAAGACCAATCGAAATATTATAGAAGGTTACCATGCGACCACGTTGGTCAGCTGGTGCCAATTCGGCGATATAGACAGGCACAATTTGTGATGATCCGCCAACGGCAAAGCCGAGAACCAAGCGGGCTGCACCTAACCAGAAAGCCGTGGGGGCGTAGCCTGCGGCAATCACACTGAAACCGAAAATAGCGGTCACAATCATAATCATATGACGGCGGCCAACAAAAGCAGACAGTCGACCACAGACCAGAGAGCCGATCACGGCACCAAATAAGAGAATACTAGTAATAATTTCTTGTTGATGGGCATCCAGTTTGAAGTCATGCGCAATATTCATCAATGCGCCTGAAATAATACCCGTGTCATACCCATAAAGAAATCCAGCAATAGCCGTTACCAGAACGGTACCGAGCAAATATAATTGTGAACCAATAAAATCTGATACGGTATTTCGAACGTTAGTTTGGGTATCATTTTCTATTTCTGAATTGTTATTCATCTAGAAATTTATCCCTTTTTTTAGCGTCCCTTCATGAAAATACTGTTTCATAACAATAAAAATTACTATTATACTCTATTTATAGTAATAAATATTTTATAAACAAAAATATTCAGAATAAATAAAAGTAAACTAAAATAATGTTTAAACTATTATTTATTAGAATATACGCGATATGTAAAAATGGCGTATATTTTAGATAAAAGGACAGGAAAGAAAATGAAGGTTCATCCTTCCATTTCCCTTGGATTATACATAAAAATTTTAAAAAATCAAATCCACTCCATTAACCTTAAAATTTATGCCATTTTACAGCCATAAAATATCTTTTTTTTATAGAAAGATTTTAAAGGATTATCGCTAATATTGAGGTCGCTTTTATCCTTCAAAAAGAGAGCGTCAGAATGTTTCTGAACGATGATGATAAATAGCTTGTTCCGATATTTTTATATCTGTTTTGGAGTTGTTTTCAGATCATGAAAAAATTGCCTCTATGCAGGGGCTATTCGGATTTTATTTTGAAGTCTGTTTTTAGGAAAATGGATGCGGGTCGATGAAATTTAGGCATAAAAAAAGCGCATAGCTGGGAGCTATACGCGGTCTTTTTTAGGAAATTGGTTTTCTGGTGTCAGAGCCGTAAAGAGCGCTTTCGCCTTTTACTGCCCTGACATTTCCAGAACTGGCTTAGGCTGCAGCGAGCTTTTTGGCAACTTCACGTTTTACCTTAAGAGCTCGTGTAGAAAGCTTTTCGTTTTTGGTCTTCAACAGCCAGTTGTCCAGACCACCGACATGTTCGACGGAACGCAGGCCGTGGGTGGAAACCCGAAGCGTAACACCTTTGCCCAAAGCATCGGAAATCAACGTAACATTCTGAAGGTTAGGCAGAAAGGTCCGCTTCGTCCGGTTATTGGCGTGGGATACGTTATTGCCTACCTGGCGGCCTTTGCCGGTCAGTTCGCAAATGCGCGACATTTTCTCTCATCCTGAATGGCCGGGAGGATCGACAGACGGACAGACATAGCCCTAAGCCCGTGATCATTCCCCTTATGGAAAGCAATGGCGGATAGCCTGCCTTGCCAGATTCGTCAAGCAAAGAAGCCATTTCGCCCAGTAATACTGCCTTTATACCCTATTTATGTTACAAATACCATATATTTACGTCTGTTAAAAAGAAGAAGATTTTTTCGGAGTCTCTAGGCATTTTTCTTGTCGTTGAGTGGACAGTTATAATCAAAATGCCTTAGGCAGGCATTATCCGTGTCATTGTCAGAATCTGTATGGTGAGTGTTATTTCCACCTTTTCGCCTTTCCCATTACCTGAACCGATGCGGCACGCTTTGTTACAAGCGGAAAGCGCCGCTCATCAAGGCGAGGTGCCGGTTGGTGCCGTGGTGACTTTTAAAGGTAAAATCATTGCGGTTGCTGGTAATGCGATGCAGCCACCTTTTATTGATCCAACAGGCCATGCCGAGGTCAGGGCATTACGGCAGGCAGCTTCTGTTTTGGGTAGTAGTCGGCTTGACCAATGTGATCTTTGGGTGACTTTGGAGCCTTGTGCGATGTGTGCAGGAGCCATTGCGACAGCGCGTATTCGTCGTCTTTATTATGGTGCAGACGACCCAAAGGGGGGTGCCGTTCTTTCAGGAGTGCGCTTGTTTTTTCAGCCGAGCTGTCATCACCAGCCGGAAATCTATAATGATTTAGGCAGCCGGAAGGCGAGTGAATTATTGCGGCAGTTTTTCAAACAAAAAAGAAAGTAATAGAAGGGCATTTGAAAAACTATTTTCTTTAGTTTTTTCCTGTGTGATTTATGGTTTTTGGATATTCTCTATTCTTGAATAGGATGCGTCTATTTGAAATAGGATAAATGTCTTTTCTTTGGAAAAAAATGATATTTTAAGAATTTGAAAAATTCCCTATTTATTTTTTTACTATTTGCCATTTATTTTCTATTGTTTTGATATAAAATCAGGCGCATGATAAATATCATTTATATATTTTTAGAATCGTGACACCACATCCTCCTTTAACACCTTTCCCTTGGCATGATTGTCTGCTTTTGATCGCATTGATCGCCTTTAATGGCTTGTTTGCGATGTCCGAGCTGGCGATCATCTCTTCTCGTCGTCCAAAGCTTGAGGCTATGGCAAAAACGAGAAAGGGAGCAAGCGCGGCTTTGGCGTTAAGTGCGCATCCGGGTCGCTTCCTATCAACAATGCAGGTCGGTATTACAGGTATCAGCACCTTGGCCGGTGCTGTTTCTGGCGAAACCCTTGGGGGGCCAATCGGTGAAAGATTGGCCGCGATGGACGTTCCCAATGCGATGGCATGGGGATTTACGGTCGCTATCGTTGTTACCACCTATTTTTCTCTTATTGCCGGTGAGCTGGTTCCGAAACAGATCGCTTTAAAAGCGCCGGAACAGATCGCGGCTTTTACCGCTATCCCCGTTTTATGGCTGTCGCGCCTGACGGCTCCGGCGGTCTGGTTACTGGATAAATCCAGCGCGCTTGTGTTCCATCTGGCCGGAATGACCCGCGAAGCTCATAATCAGGTAACTGCGGAAGAAGTCCGTTTGACGATTACCGAAGCCTTTCAGGCAGGGGTTATCGAAGAAAACGAGCGACAGATTATTTCTGGTGTTATCCGTCTGGCGGATCGGCCTGTGCGTGAAATCATGACCCCGAGAACCGAAGTCGGATGGTTGGATATGGAAGCGGATATTCCGACCTTGTCCAAAAATCTGGCCTCTATGCCTCATAGCCGGATGCCTGTTGCTATCGGTTCAGTCGATAACATTATTGGCGTTGTTCATTCCCGCGATATTGTCCGCGTTTTGATGCGAGGCGAAAAGCTGGATATTAAACGCTTGATGCGGCCTGCGCCTATTGTGCCAGATCAGACCACGGTGATGGCTGCTCTTGATAGCCTGCGTTTGGCCGAAGTGCCTTTAGGGCTGGTTCATGACGAATATGGTCATTTTGAAGGGGTTGTTGCCCCCGCCGATTTATTGGCGGCCATGAGTGGCCATTTTGTGTCCGATGTGGAAGGTCGAAATGATCCTTCCATCATTGAAGATAAAGAAGGACATTATATCCTTTCTGGTTCCTTATCGGCTGACCAGATGGCTGATAAACTGGGATTTGAGCTGGATGAAGATCGCGATTATGCGACGGTCGCCGGTTTTGCTCTTTCTGTTCTGCGACATTTGCCGAAAATCGGTGAGTATTTCACCTCGAATGGTTGGCTATTTGAGATTTTGGATATTACCGGCCATAAAATCGAAAAAGTCGGTGTCTCTAAAGCTGACGGTGAAAACCGCGAAGAAAACTAGCCGCCTAAGCTGTTTCGTTTAAAAAAGAAAAGCCCCGAAAACCGTTAATGGTCTTTGGGGCTTTTTTATAGCGTTGTTTCCAAAATCGGGGATTTCTCTACCGATGGAGCGCCCCGAATTTACTTTCAAAAGTTTCGATATCACCGGCATCCAGTAATTTGGCCTGTTCTACCCAATGTTCACGGGCGATTCTGCCGCTGAACGCACCCATTTTGGGATCAATCTCAGCGATGTCGGCATCTGTCCATGCCGCAATTTGTGAAAAACGGGTAATACCTAGACCCGCCAGAATTTTATTGGCCTTGGGCCCTAATCCCTTGATCTGGGTTAATTTGTCGGCGGATCCTTCACTAGAAGAAACATCATTGGCCGGAGAGGGAATATCATTTTTGACATATTCCGGTTGAGGCACGGATTCTGGTGCTTTTGCTGAAGCCGTGTCTACGCTTTCCTGCCTTTCAACCGGAGAGAGCGTATTGGCCTTGTCACTCTTTTCTTCTGTTATCTTTGTTTTGTCTGTTTTGGCCTCTTGCGGAGCAGGCGATGTTTTGGTGACAATCGGAATATCGCGAACAGGAATAGCTTCGGCTTTTTTCTCCGATTTTAAATCCTGATAAGCGGGCGGAGGCGCGACTGGCTCGAAAGTCCGCTGAAGCTTGGGCGGCTGAGCTTCATTCTGTGTTTCTTCGGTCGTTTTTATTGGTTTTTGGCGGCGTTTGACCAAAAACATAATCACGACGGCTATAGCAACAACGACTATGCCAGCCGCAACGGCGATTATTTCCGTTGGCGTCATCTTTTTTACTCCTTACAATATCGAGGCCGATTTCTCCGAATAAAGCTGTTTATCGGGGCTTATAGGCTTCAGACGGAGAAGATCCTCCCCGTCTGAAAGATACCTGTTGTAAATAGGCCTTCTATGCCGTTTTTGCAGGCGGCCTTTCCATTTTAATTTTAGAGGCCGATATCGCCGCGCCAGAATCCATCGGGATAGTCAATGACATTGACGGCTTGGTAGGCGAGGTCGCGGGCAGCATTGAAATCGGCGGCCTTGGCCGTGACATTCAATACCCGACCGCCATTGGCCTTTAAGGTCTGGTTATCGAGTGTGGTGCCTGCTTGAAAAACAACCGCTCCATTGGCTTCGGCTTCGTTCAGTCGGGTGATAATACCGCCTTTTTTCGGGCTGGCCGGATAACCTTGTGCCGCAATGACCACGGTTACGGCGTAATCCTTTGAGAAAGTCGGTTCGGGTTGTGCCTGCAATTTTCCAGTAGCTGCTGCATAGAGCAACGGCAGAATATCACTTTCAAGCCGCATCATCAGCACCTGACATTCAGGATCACCAAGACGGGCATTATATTCGATGAGCTTGGGTCCTTCGCTGGTCAGCATCAATCCGGCGTAAAGGATACCCACAAAAGGCATGCCTTGTTCTTTCATCGCCTGAACGGTGGGAGTGACAATTTCCTGCATCACCCGCTTTTCGAGATCAGCCGTCAGGCGAGTTGCCGGACTATAAGCACCCATGCCGCCGGTATTGGGTCCCGTATCGCCATCACCGACCCGTTTATGGTCGCGTGCTGTCCCAAAGGGACGAACCGTTTCGCCGTCACTAATGGCAAAGAAGCTAGCTTCTTCGCCCTGCATGAATTCTTCGACCACGATTTCAAGACCGGCTTTCCCAAAAGCGCCTGCCGTCATATCCTGAATAGCCTGTTCGGCTTCCAATTGGCTTTCAGCGATGATGACGCCTTTACCGCCAGCGAGACCATCGGCTTTGATCACAACGGGAGTGCTGAAATTATCAAGCGCGGCCTTGGCTTCTTCTGCACTACGGCAGCGTTGATAGCGGGCAGTCGGAATATTGTAGCGGGCGCAAAGATCTTTTGTGAAACCTTTTGAGCCTTCTAACTGGGCAGCCGCTTTGTCGGGCCCAAAAACCGCAATAGAGGCTGCGCGCAGGCTATTTCCTAAACCATCAACAAGCGGGGCTTCGGGCCCAATCACGACCAGATCAATGGCATTGTCCTGACAAAAGCGGACAACCGCGGCATGATCTGTTACTGTGATATCTGCCGGTTTAGCCAGTTTTGCTATACCGGGGTTGCCTGTTGTGGCATAAAAGGTATCAAGTGATGGCGACTGAGCAATTTTCCATGCCAAGGCATGTTCGCGGCCGCCGGTTCCGATAAGCAGGACGTTCATGAATTCTTTCTCTTTTGATGGCTCTGATCTGTTAGCGAAATCTGATGCAACAGACAATGTGCGTGCCTTTTCTGTATCCGAAATTTCTGGTGCTTTGAAACGGACTGTTGAAGATGCTTTTAGCCATATTCGGGTAAGAGGGGAAATATCCGGTTTTACGCAAGCGGGGTCAGGGCATTGCTATCTAGCCTTGAAGGATGACAAAGCCGTTCTTGATTCCGTTATCTGGCGTGGTGTGGTGTCACGGATTTCTTTCTGGCCTGAAAATGGGATGGAAGTTATTGCTACCGGACGGTTGACTACCTATGCCGGTCGTTCCCGTTATCAATTGGTTATTGAACAATTAGAAATCGCCGGACAGGGGGCTTTGATGGCCTTGCTTGATCGGCGGCGGCGGATGTTGGCAGAAGAAGGCTTGTTTAATGCCGATCGTAAGCGGGCTTTGCCTTTCATGCCCAAAATTATCGGGGTTGTCAGTTCACCTTCTGGAGCGGTTATCCGCGATATTTTGCATCGTTTGGCTGATCGTTGTCCGACCCATGTGATTTTATGGCCGGTGCCGGTTCAGGGCGATCAGGCGGCAGCAAAAGTGGCGGCAGCTGTCAGAGGTTTTTCAGCTTTGAAAGCGGGGGATGCTATCCCTAGGCCGGATTTGTTGATTGTTGCCCGTGGTGGTGGGTCGCTGGAAGATCTGTGGCCGTTTAATGAAGAAATATTGGTTCGAGCTGTCGCTGAATCCTCGATTCCGGTGATTTCGGCGGTGGGTCATGAAACCGATACCACCTTATGCGACTATGCCGCTGATTTACGCGCCCCGACCCCGACGGCTGCTGCTGAATTAGCCGTGCCAGTCAGAAGTGAGTTGGTGAATGGCCTGAATAATCTCCATCTGCGGATGAATAATGCCATAGCGCGCCATGCTAAATTATCAGAAGAAAGGCTGGACGCGGTTCGGCAGCGCTTGCCGGATGGTGAACGGCTGTTAGCGCCTTTTATCCAATTATTTGATGATCGAGCATCGCAGTTGGAACGCGATATCTCCGAACGGATGACCCATGCCCGTCATAAGCTGAATTTTTATGCGGCTACTTTGCGGCCTGCCTTGTTAAAGGCAAGAATTGCCCGCGAACAGGCGCGGTTGTCAGCTTGTCGTTTACCCACTGGACAGCGTTTAGTCATACAGGAACAGCAAAAACTCGATAATGTGACGCGGCGATTGAAACAGGCCTATCAACAGCGCTTGTCCCATGCGGATTTACGTTTCAAATTTTTGGCTGAGAAGCTGCAACCCCTGTTATTAGAGCAGAGATGGCAGCAGAAAGCCGAGTTATTAGCGGCTTGTTCTTTAAAGCCAGAGCTGGTGACTGCCCGTTTGAATATTTGGCAGAAGAATATTGACCAGTTATGGCGTGTCGCTGAGCAAGCCCATCCTGATAAAATTCTAGCTAAAGGCTATGCCCGTGTCGAAGATAGCCATAGCCATGTTGTTAGCAACGCCCATGATGCCAAAACGCATAAGCGGTTAAATCTGATTTTCCATGACGGATCGGTATGGGTCGCACCCGAGACACCTCCCAAAAGCAGGAAAGCAGATAATCCACCGGAACCCCCAGAGCAAACCAGTTTTTTATAAAATAAGGGGCTTAAGGATATTAAAATTATTCAAATTCACCGAAGGTAAATGAAATATTATAACAATAGACTTGACTAAAAAACTTTAAAAGGCTGTCATAGCCTTTCATAATTGGTCATTTTATTCTTATTAAGGGTTTTTTTTGATGCATCCATTCTCTTCGGTGAACAATTCTGTGCCTGAACCAGCGCCGCAGTCCGCTAATAGTCGGAAGAATGTGACCTCTTTTCATACGATTGTGAAAAAGCAGGTACGCTTATGGCATTGGGTCAGTGCTGCAATCTTTTGTGTGACAATGCTGCTTTTTTCAGTGACCGGATTCATGATGAATCATGGTCATGATATTTTTGCGCCGCATTTGACGACCACAGAAAAACAATTTGAATTGCCACAAGATTTGCTTCCGGCGTTGCAACAGCCTTTGAAAAAAGCGGAAGAAAAGTCGGTTAAAGTGAAAGAGGGCGGCTTTGATTGGGGGCAATTAGCTTCGCAGGAAGTCAGTCAGCCGTTACCTGAAAATGTTGTGCAATGGTTAAAGAGCCAGCATTTGCCAGCAAAAAAACAGGCCTTTTGGACGGATAAATTTGTTTATTTCGTCACGCCTAAATTAGGGATGCGTGACAGGTTATTGATTGAACGCGATAATGGTCATGTCCATTACGAGCATACGTCACGGGGTTGGATTGGATTTATTGATGATTTGCATCGCGGGGGGCATGTCGGGACAGGATGGCCGTTATTCATTGATGTGTTTGCGATCGCCTGCATTATTTTTTCTATAAGCGGTATCTGGTTGTTACAGATTCATGCCAGAAAACGGCCTTCGACATGGCCACTCGTGGCTTTAGGATTAGCTGTTCCTATTGTGATTATTTTGGTCGCGCTCCATTCCCATTGAGCTTAAAAATATTTCTTCCATTGGAGAGGGTGAAGAGAAGCCATAGTCGAAGGGCGCTTGCTAAATTCGGCATATCGGCGGCTTTCACCCTTTCCGCATCAATGCGGGCAATCAAGGCATTAAGGGGCAGAGCGCGTTTGGAGGCGGCTTGCTCTAGGGCTTGCCAAAAAAGGGGTTCAAGACTGATAGAGGTTGAGTGACCGGCGATCATCACCGAGCGTTTAACAAGGCCATGATAGGGCGCTCCATATTCAGTAGAAGGGGACATGGCTTTTATTCCCCGCTTTTGAGCCAGCCGGACAGGCCTTGATTGACCAGAATTTCAAGCATGGCGAGGCTTTCTTCACTATCGTTAATGCAGCGAAGAGCCGCAAAATTTTCACCCCCTGCTTCTAGAAAAGTGCTTTTTCCTTGAAGGGCAATTTCTTCCAGTGTTTCCAGACAATCCGCTGAGAATCCGGGCATAGCCACGGCGAGATTCCGAATATTTTTTGACGGGAGTTCTTTTAAGGTCATATCCGTTGCTGGCGTGAACCATTTTTGCGAACCAAAACGGGATTGGAAGCTGGTGATGACAGGTATATCCAAAAGAGACGATAAAGCCTGACTGGTGGCCTGACATTGGAAATAATAGGGATCGCCGAGTTCTCGTGTTTTGACAGGCATGCCATGATAGCTAAGCAGCAGGCTATCCGGTTTAAAATCAAGCGCCTTGATCTGGTCTTCGATATTCTTTTTTAAGGTCTGAATATAAGCCGGATGAGTATAATAGGGTTCCAAGCTCCGCAAGTTCGGCTGCCAGCGAATTTTTTGGAGATACCGATAGGCTTCATCCTGAACGGTAGCGGTGCTGGCCGCTGAATATTGAGGATAAAGCGGCGCAAGTAAAATACGGCGACAGCCGGAAGCTATTAATTTTTCAAGACGGGATGGGATGGATGGTGTCCCATAACGCATGGCATAATCGACCGTTATATTCGGCATTCTTTTTTGTAAGCCTTGCGCCTGTTTTTTTGTAATGGCAGCAAGAGGTGATCCTTCATTCGTCCAGATTTTTTGATAAGCGCGGGCAGAGCGGGGGGCGCGAAAAGGAAGAATGATACCGCGTAGAATAATCTGCCAGAAAACAGCAGGAAGTTCGATAACCCGCTGATCCGAGAGAAATTGCCCAAGATAACGCCGTAAAGCCTTGGCATTAGGGGCATCGGGTGTGCCTAGATTGACAAGCAAAACCCCGATTTTTTCAGAAATAGGCAGCGGGTTATTCGATTCTGTCATAGAGAGTCAGTCTTTTCGAGAAAGATATTTTTACGGTGAGGCGGTTGAGATATCTATTCGCTGCTTTTTTGGGAAAGAAAAGAATGACCTCGTCCATTTTGCCTTTTTCAGTTCGATAAGATTATGGCCTTGATTTGAAAAATCAGGCTATTCATTGGCAACTTTAAAATCGAACACAATCGCTTTTTCTAAGAACGTCCCTGCAAAGGATTTGAACTGTTCATGGGCGGCATCGAAAAAAGCAGGATCATTAACCAAAGGACGGCCAACATAATAATTACGGTCGCCTTCGGAATTGAAGGTTACGATATAGCCTTGATCCATATCCATACCCGCATTTTCGCCGCTATTTTGAGAGCCAGTTTCAATAGAGACAATAACGGATTGGCCGTCTGGTCTTTTGGAGGTTTTTGCTAATTCTAAAAACTGCTTTGTTACTTCGCGGCGTTCGGCTTCTGTGACATTTTTTTTGAAACGAAACAGCACGATATGCTGCAATTTGCCTGAATGAAAATCAGGCGAAGTGAATTTTTCGACACCCACTTCTTTTAAAAGTGCGCGTGCGGCTATGGTCGCATTATCGAGAAGATTATTTATTTCAATCGAGGATGAAGTCATCGTAAAATTCCGGCTGTATAGGGATAAAAAAACGGCATCACAAAAGCCTATTTTATCCTTTTTGTCTTTTTATAAGAATAGCAGGGTGATTGCGGTCTATGATTGCGCCGCAATAACGGCCAACACTTTCCGCATATGATCTTGCCATAACATGGGATGCCAGCCTTTCAACCGCATAACCTGCGTTTGGCGACGTGTTGAAAAAGGATTCATATATTCGCTGATCGCTTCTTCCCATGCGCTGCCGTTAAGGGGGTCGATATAATCAGCCATATTGCTGCTGATTTCCCGATAAACAGCAATATCGCTGGCAAGCACAGGCAATCCGTGACGCAAGGCTTCGGCAATGACCATGCCTCGTCTTGCGAAAAAAGCCGGCTTTAGCAAAGCCCGCGCTTCCTGCATCATATGGCTTAATTGCTGATCGTTGCAGCTTTCACGAAAACGGATATGCCGTTGCAAATCGGGATTGCGTGCCAGCATCTTTCCCAATTTTGAGTTTTCGGGATGGCGCTGTCCTAAAATCAATAGATCAGGTGCTTTTGTGCCTAGCTGGAGGATCAGCCTTTTCCAGACAGTGACCAACATTTCGGTGTTATTTCCCGCATGATCGGATTCTATCGCCAAGAAATAGGGATGATCTGAAATTTGTTCGCTTTTAGGTCTAGGATCAGCTTTTTTCAGATGCGGTAACGCATCAGCACCGAGCGGGATAGTGACAACTGGAATCGGGCGACCAGCTTCGGCCATGAAGGGCAAAAAGCGGTTTCGGGTCGCTTCACTATCCGTAATAACGCAATCCGCATATCGGGCGATAATATCGAGCCGTTTTTTTAAATTCTGCCATTCGGGCGTTGGAACATATTCAGGATATTCCAGCATTTCAGTATCGTAAAGCAGACAGATGAAGCTGGCCTGTTCTTTGTTCAGGATGTCTTTTAAAGCGGCTTCATTATCAAGATGATGCGGCGAGGCCTGCAATAATATTTTGATGCCCCGTTGGGGCGTGAAAAGATGCGGCCATAATTCAATTAAAGCCTTGGCCTGATAGAATTTTTGCCGGAAGTTTTGAGTGAGCTGGTTCGGTTCACTTTCTTGCCAGACTTTTTCCGTCTGTTCGATCATCGTCAAGACAGCGCTTTGTGACAAACGTCCATAGCGCCCCCAGCGATTGAGGCGGGCAAAAGCAATCCGGTCGGAAAACCAACCGAGAAGTAATTTTATCCATGCCATTTCGATACGGCTGACCCCGTCGGTCATGACCGCCTTGCCTGCACGTTCCGTCAGCCATGAGACATCAAGGATAATTTCGCCATCGCGGGCTTCCGAGCTGTCGTTCAGAGCCTGATTTGAAGAACCTGTCATCAATCCTCCTATGCCCTGTGCAGGCTATTACGATTTACCGGATAAGGGGTTGTTTATCATTACCTGTCGAAAAGCAGCGCAAATTTTGCCTTGAAAATGGCGTATCCATGTGACGGGCGTCATTTTTGCTTTTGGACTTTGGATAAGTCTTTCTATCAGAACTTCCGGTGAACAGGGCATACCTGTTACCGGATCGAGATAGCGCGGATAGAGAATAAGTGTCACCGCTGCAAGCTCTGTTATATCGAGTTTTCTTTTTCGTCTGGCGGGAATAGCCCCAAGATCACGGGTTAAGCCCCAGCCCGCATAAAAGGGGGTGCCGTGGCAGATCACTTCACGATGGCGAAGCAGGGCTTCAAAACCTGCAAGTGATGTCCAGACATGGACGGCATCCACCTGATCGAACAAGCGTGTGATGGGATAATCGCGAATGATGATGTCGGCGTATTTTTCAGCGGATTCTTGTGGCACAAAGCCTTTTCTATGGCCTGCCTCGACATCGGGATGCGGTTTGAAAATGATGTAGCTATCAGCTTCATTTTCTCTTGCCCGTTTCAAAAGATCGAGATTGCCTTTAACGGCACCACCGCCCAGCCTGACCGATCGATCATCTTCCACCTGACCGGTGACGAGTATAATCCGTTTGTTTTTGGGAAAATTGAGCGCTTTGTCTGCGCCTGTTCCCATATATTTACTGATATGAGCCGACTGAATACGGGCGATTAGCTTTTGCGCCCGTTCCAATAATTCTTGAGAAAAAACAGTTTCGTTGAATAAAGTCTCAATATCAGAAGGCTGGTTGGGGTCGTAATAAATGCCTTGTTTATCGACCACGATTGAAAGCGGCGGGTGAAGGCCGCTGCCAAGCCCCACGGAACGGATGAAACCATCTTCTACTTCGTAAAGCTGTGCTTCTTTTTGAGCGATAGCTTTGCGGAGACCTTTCGGCTCACGGGATGGCCAGAGTGCGATAGCCTCTTGTTTTTGTTTTAGAAAAGAGAGCGCTGTTTCTGTTTTTTGCGGCATGGGTAGCCGTTTTTTTTCGCCTGACCACAAGAAACGACGAATAGCCTCTTTTTTCCACCAAGCTATACCACAAGCCGCCTTGATGGCGCGATTGCTGTCTATCAGACTGCGCCATTCTGATAATTGCGTTATCGCCTGATCGAGGGAGATCGGCTGTCCTGTAAAAATATCATTATACTGGAAAGATGTAAGCTGTTGTCTGACCAATGCCAAAATGATGACCTCTGGCGAGGTAAAAATATCGCTGAAAAATTTTCGAGCAGTCGGTGAAAAAGACAGAGGGATATGGCCTAATCTCGCAATCAATCCAATGTCGATAGTTAAGGCTGTCTTGCCACTAGCAATGATTTCTGTGGCTTGGTCGAGCAAACTCCACGGATCAAACAGGCCGGAATAAATCACGCAGCCTTGTTTTTTGAAACTTTCGGCCAATTCGGCATAATCTTGGTGATCGGGCAGAATAACAAGATCGCCCTGTTTGGCGATAGCCAAGAAGAAGGCTTCATCCGTTAAATCTTCGATCAGCAGAACGCTCTGCTTTTGCGGGTTTTTCGGCAGTGGTGCTGCCCAGAAATTGCCGCCGACCCGCCTCTGTAGCAATTTTTCTATAAGATTTTGGATGTCATTATCAGTCAGTATTTTTTCTGGACGAGATATAGGCCGGACAAAATCGATAAGCGAAATATTCGCTTTCGGGAAAGGGGGAGGGCGTAGAAAAGGAAAAGACAGCGACATTTTTTTTCCGAAAAAGACAGTCCCGTGACAGAAGAGACGTCTAGTTGATCGAGCCGAACTCTATTTACCGGTTAAGCTATGTTTTTATTGAGAAATAATAAACAGTAAATCCCAAGTAGCAGGCTTTATTTTATTGGATAGTCTAAATCAGAAAAGCCGTATAAGGCAGATGTTCTTTTCTCCGAAATGGGCGTGGTTGCAACTATATAGCATCCGACCTGTTATTATGAGTAATAGACAGAATGCCGGTTTCTGGCGGCTTTCGGCCTAATGGGACTTTTACGACCTGTATTTTCTGAAAATTTTTTCAGAAAAAGAAGGAGCGATATCTGATGGCCAATAAATCCAATATTTCTGAAGGACGACGTAACATGATGGCAGTTCTCGCGACAGCGGGGCTGGTATCAGGGTTGGATGGAGTGGCTTCGGCCGCCAATCGCGATAAAGAACCGGCAGTGACAGGGGGCAAAACATTTTATGATCCCCGTGATGCCTATCCGCGTGCGCCTTTTGCCGGTCAAGATCAGCCTTGGCCCGGTCTAGCCAGTAAAATGGTACCGCGCCCCGATCACGGTGAAAAAAGCTATCGCGGTTCCGGCAAATTACAAGGCCGGAAGGCTTTGATTACGGGTGGTGATTCCGGCATCGGTCGGGCAACAGCGATCGCCTATGCCCGTGAAGGCGCGGATATTGTTATCAATTATTTGCCGCAAGAAGAGCCGGATGCCCGCGAAGTGGTCGCTTTGTTACAGGGAGAAGGTCATAAGGTTTTTGCCTTGCCCGGTGATTTGAGAAATGAAAATTTCTGTGTCCAGCTCGTTCAGGAAGCCTCCAAGCGTTTGGGCGGACTAGATATTTTGGCGAATATTGCCGGACATCAGCATTATAATGAATCTATCCTGACGCTTTCGACGGCTGATTTTGATGATACCTTGAAAACCAATGTTTATGCGATGTTTTGGTTGTGCAAGGAAGCCTTGAAAATCATGCCTGCCGGTTCGGCAATTGTGAATACCAGCTCAACACAGGGCTATCGACCTTCGGCTATTTTATTGGATTATGCCACCAGCAAAGCGGCTATTGCCAATTTTACCCGCGCTTTGGCTATCCAACTGGCACCTAGAGGTATTCGAGTGAATGCCGTGGCACCGGGCCCGTTTTGGACACCGCTTCAGGTATCGGGCGGTCAGCCTGCCTCTGCTTATAGTCAATTTGGTGCCAATACGCCGGTTAAACGTCCCGGTCAGCCGGTTGAAATCGCACCGGTCTATGTCTTTTTGGCTTGTGCCGAAAATAGCTATGTGACGGGTGAAGTCTATGGCGAAACCGGATGCGCCCAGATTTTTTAGATCAGGATTCTTATCCGAAAAGACGGCCTATTGGCACCGCCTTTTCGGATAAGGTTATAATGCCATTAATCTTTTTTCTGGCCTAGTTCGGTTGTTCTTTTGACAGCCGCGAGGACGCTTTTTTGTAGGCCTGCGGTGAAGTCGCTTTGGTTCAAGGCGAAGAGGCTATTCATGCCGACACCGGCAGGTGAATTGTTGATGTCCAGTAATTGGCGTGGATGCTTACCTGATATTTCCAGCATTTTTACCGAGCCTACCAGATTTTCCATCGTGGTTTTCCATGCAATATCACGAGGCAGGCCAGCTAGCACGCCGGCATCAACCAAGGCTTCGATAAAATAATAGACGTAATTGGGCCCGCAGACGCCAAAACCCGTAAAAATGTCGATCAGGCTTTCTTCTAAGAAGAGGCATTTCCCAAAACCGGAAACAAATTTTTCGGTTAGGGCTTTGTCTGCCTGATTGTTGATGACCACCCCGCTATAGCCCAATCCGGTGTCGGTGAGTGTGTTCGGGATAATTCTTGCGATAGCTCTTTTTTTGCCAAGTAGGTCTTCAAATTGGGCAAGAGTGACACCAGCGACAATCGAAACAATCAAGGCCTTTTCTTTGGCATTTTGAGCAATATCGGCTGTCACCGCTTTCAGGTCGTCTTGTGGTCTGACCCCGATAACAACAATGTCGGCTTTTTGGAGGGTTTCAATATTTTTTTTCGGTTTGGCAAAAGCCGTGATGCCATAATTGTCATGCAGTTCTTTTTCCCGTTCCGGCCGGATGTCATAGGCGGTGATGTCACTGGCCGAAGCGGTTTTATGCTTGATAATGGCTCGGATCATGGCTTCGGACATTTGGCCGCTGCCGATGAAATGAATATGGCTCATGACGTTTACTCTTCTGTTGCCAAGAATATCGCAAAGAAACTGTGATCGTAACCCAGTTTGAGATTCCGATCATATGCCCTGTTTGTTTTATTGCAAAAAACTATTTCTTTTATGGTCGAAAGCAGTCGGTCTTTATAGAATGGCCTTTTAGAACCGAGATTCTTTTGGTTTGTCGGGCTTGTTTCAGATTGTGAGGTCAAGAATGAATTTGGAAGAAAAGCTGATCTCTTTACGTCGGGAATTACATCAGCATCCCGAATTGTCAGGCGAAGAATTCCAGACAACTCAAAAATTGACCGCATGGCTGAAAGAAGCCGGTATTCGTATTTTGCCCTATGATTTAAAAACAGGGGTTGTTGCCGAAATTGGTCATGGTGCGCCTGTTATTGCATTGCGGGCGGATATTGATGCTTTGCCAATAGAGGAAAATTCCGAGGCGGTTTGCCCTTCTTTGGAAAAGGGAAAAATGCATGCTTGTGGGCATGATTTTCATGCCACGGTTTTATTGGGTGCCGCCCTTCTTTTAAAACAGAATGAATCCCGTTTGGTTGGAACCGTTCGTCTGTTCTTCCAGCCTGCCGAAGAGAATTATTCCGGTGCTTTGCAATTGATTAAAGCCGGTGTTCTAAAAGATGTTGATGTCGTTTTCGGTTTTCATAACGCTCCCAAAATGCCGGTGGGTGAGTTTGGAACCTGCCACGGTGCGATTATGGCCAATGTTGATCGTTTTGAAATCAATCTGGCCGGGGTAGGGGCGCATGCGGCTTATCCCGAAAATGGTACCGATGTGATTGTGGCAGCCTCCGAAATTATCAACAGTCTGCAAACGATTGTGAGCCGGAATATCTCTAGTCATGATTCTGCTATTGTCAGTGTGACCCGCATTAATGCAGGGAGCGGCTGGAATATTTTGCCTGAAAAAGCCGAGCTGGAAGGCACGGTTCGGACTTTTGATGCCTCAATCAGAAAAGAAATTCAGCGCCGGATGAGAGACCTTGTGTATTATCTTGCCAAAGCCATGGATGTCGGAGCGCAATTCCTGTGGCATGAAGGCCCTCCGGCGGTTATCAATACGCCTTATTGGTCTGATTTTTCGGCAAAAATAGCCCGCCAATTCGGCTATGTGACCCATAATGTTACCCCGCAGAATGGTGGCGAGGATTTTGCCCATTATCTGCATCATCGCCCCGGTGTCTTTTTTCATATTGGCACGGGTAGTCCACAATCGCTCCATCATCCCGGTTTTAATATTGATGAGAAGGCTATTTTCCCAGCGGCTGAATATTATGCTTTGTTAGCTGAGGAAGCCTTGAAAGACCTGAAAAACACGCAAGCCTCTGCTTGATAAGGGAGAGAAAAGAAGGAGCGTCTTTTATGTCCCAAAGTGAAATGGGTATTTTGAAACGGCGGCGGATTGAAGCTGAGATTATCAAGCCAATTTATGATGCTATGTCGCGTCATTTCGGAAAAGAAAAAGCGCAGGCTGTTTTAAAAGAAGCGATTGCAGCAGATGCCATTCGTGCCGGAAAAGAAATGGCCGAAAAGCAACAAGATAAAGGCGGGGCAACGCTTAGCAATTTTGCGGCGATGCAATATCTTTGGGAACAGGATGATGCTTTGAAAGTCGATATATTGGCAAGCGATCATCAGCATTTGGACTATAATGTTACCCGATGCCGTTATGCAGAAATGTATCGTGAAATGGGATTAGGAGAGATCGGCTCAATTCTGTCTTGCACGAGGGATGCTTCTTTTATTGAAGGTTATAATCCCGATATCGAAATGAGCCGAAGCCAGACGATTATGAAGGGCGCTGATTTTTGTGATTTTCGCTATCGCTTGAAAGCGAAAGAATAGTCTGGCCTCAATATTTGCAGTTTTGGGAATGGCGCGGTTTATAACAGCGGACTGACTAATCGCGCCAGATTTTCCATGACTTTACAATAGCAGGGGCGCAGGCGCCATGCCGCCTTACTGACTTCATCGGCATTTTTTAGATAATCCATTTCGATATTTTGAAGCTGGGCAATAGCTTCTTTATCGTAAATGATTAGGCTGACTTCTTCATTGAGCAAGAAAGAGCGAATATCGACATTACTGGAGCCAACCATCGCCAATTTGTTATCAACACTGATATGCTTGGCATGGAGGAGCTTGTCTCTGTAGCGATGGATATGAATACCGGCGCTTAGCAATTCTTGATAATAGCTTTTTTGTGCCATGCTAACCAAGATTTGGTCGGCAATTTTCGAGACAATAATGTCTATCCTGACCCCGCGTAAGGCCGCCGTTTTTAAAGCCGCCAGTAAATCGCTATCAGGGATAAGATAGGGTGTAACGAGCACTATCTGTTTTTTTGCGGCGTAAATGCCGGTAACCAGCATCGTTTCGAAACCGGCCAAACGGTAATCTGCCCCGCTGGGTAACAGCTGTAAAATATGGCTACCTTCTTTGGGGGGCACCAAATGAGGTGTGTCCCTCATTCTATCAGGTAATGCCCCGCTTTCGAGATACCAGTTTATCGCGAAGAGCGTTTCCATTTCAAAAACGATGGGCCCTTCGACCCTGACTGTTAGTTCCTGATTAACAACGCCCGGCCGCCAGTCGCGATTGATAATATTTTGTGATCCAGCATAGCCAATCTTGCCGTCTATAATGAATAATTTTCGATGATTTCTCATATCCCCGCGTGTCCGCCCTCTTAACAGGCGAAAGGGCAGGGCTTCCCTTGCATCAACTCCAAGGCTTTTTAATTGCTGGATAACCTGTTTACCGGAGCGGCGTGATCCCAAGGCATCAATCAATATCTGGCAATTAACGCCTCTTTTCGCGGCGCGTCCCAAGGCAGCAATAATCTGTTGGCCGGAGCGGTCGCTATCAAAAATATAGATAACGAGATGAACATGTTGTTCGGCTTTATCAATATCGGCGGCGAGATGATCAAAAAGCGCCTGATAATCAGAAATATAAAGCATCCGGTTACCCGATAAGGCGGGCATATGACCAAGGTTTTCAGCAAGATCGGCAGCCAAGGCCGCTTCGGCAGGGAGAGAGGCTACCGAATTTTGTAATTTTTGCCTTTGTTCTTCCAGAAAAGATTTGAGATTGGCAAAACGTTCTGCGCGCCATGACGGAAAACGTGCCTGACCAATCATCAAATAAAGAAGCAAGCCCAGAGCCGGTTGAAAAAAAATCAGCAACAGCCAGCTACTGGCGGCTTGTGGTGTCCGGCGCATGGGAACGATGACGAGCATCGTCAAGCGTATCAGCCACGCGACTACTTCATAAAAACTTCCAAGCGTCATTAAGGTCATTGCCGGACATCTGAACAGAAAAAGGGAAAATAATGTATCATTAAAAATAAGAGAAAGGGCAAGTTTAGGGTTTTGAAAGATGAGATGATAGCCGATCTACCGACTGATCTATCAACATCGTGTTATCAGGGTAACAGTTAATGGCAGGCGCGTTTCGGCCATTTTTCCAGATGATATATTTATCTTTGATAATTAAGCTGTGACTCATATCGCCATAGCGAACGTCTTCGCTAGTTTTAACCTGTTGCAATGTCATGGAAGATCCATGCCGGAATGTCAGCTGGACATCATGGTTAAGATCCCTGAACAGAGTATCCATGCCTAGACCATCATCACAACGATAATAAACCCGATGATGGCTGGCCATTACCTTGCTTTCATCGGCGAGGGCGCAGCCGCCCAAGAGAAGGCAGAGACAAGTTATAAGGACTGTATTTTTTTTGATACGCATAATTTTAGAGCGCCGTTATTCGATTAAGCCATTGTTTTTTCATGGGTAGTTTACCTTTTAAAAATCAAAATAGACAAGTGTGATTATATTGTTTTTTAGGCCTTGTTTTTAATATTTTGACATATTTTATTTGATCTTATTTCTATTGGGTTTTTGCCTTTATCCCTTGTTCTTTATGTTTTTTATTGTTGGCATAGCGGCGTGTTATTCTTGGATAGTGATATTGATTTTCAAAATTTGTTAGAGTTGTATTATTTTTTCTAAAAAATGAATCATTTTTTTTGAAACAAAAATAAATAATCTTTGTTCTAACCTTCAAAGAACACGTTAGGAGAAGATCATGCGTTTCCAAGATAAAATTGTCGTTATTACCGGCGGTGGTAATGGTATGGGAAAAGCCGCAGCAGAGCGTTTTTCTTCGGAAGGGGCGATCGTTGTTCTGGCTGATTGGCAGATCAAAGATGCTGAAGAAGTAGCGGCTTCCTTGCCGAAGGATCGGGCATGGCCTTACAAGATTGATGTTTCAGATCCCGATGCCGTCAAAAAAATGATGGATGATATTGCGGCAAAATACGGCAAGATTGATGTTTTGGTGAATAATGCCGGTATTTTAATCCCCGGTAAGATTATGGATGCTTCGGTCGAGGATTGGAAAAAGATTTCATCGGTCAATATTGATGGTGTTATCTACTGTGCCAAATTCGCGATGCCTTATCTCATAAAATCCAAGGGTTGTATTGTTAATACGGCCTCGGTTTCTGGTCTGGGTGGCGATTGGGGTATGGTTTATTATTGCACCACCAAAGGTGCGGTTGTGAACTTTACCCGTGCTTTGGCCTTGGATTCAGGCGTGAATGGTGTTCGCGTCAATTCGGTTTGCCCTTGCCTCGTTAAAACCAAAATGGCGGCTAATTGGCCGGAATCTGCCCAAGCCCAATTTAAAAATCGCGTTTCTTTGGGGCGTATTCCTGAAGCTGAAGAAATTGCGTCGGTTATGGCTTTCCTTGCCAGCGATGATGCCCGCTTTATCACGGGTGTAAATTTGCCGGTTGATGGTGGAGCAACGGCTTCAGATGGTCAGCCGCATTTGGGATGATAACCGCGCTCTCCCTATTTTCTTGGTAAGTCTGAAAATGGCGAGGCTTTGGGAACAAGGCTTCGCCATTTTTTAAGCGATTGTTTAGATTATTTTGTAGCCGTGCTGTGTTTTGGCTTGGATATATTTTTCTAGGGCGCTTTGGGCTTCGGAAAGAGAAGAAAAAGAGAGGGCCTCTCGAAAATTATGGCGGCATTTTTGGCCGATGCGTCCCCAATCTTTCTTGATGATCCAGTCGTTGAACAAGCTAGGCGACAAGTAAAGCTGATAATAGCGATACATATTTTTAGCGGGATCAATATGCTCAAGATGAACGATCATCAGCCATAGCCTTTGATGTCTATTAGACGATCGTTTTAAAATAATAAAATAAAAGTAATTTTACAATTATAGGAAAAGAATAAAATTCTTTTTACGCAGAGAACGAGGCTTCAGATTTCTAGTCTCAAGACATAAATCTGTTTGTTTTTAAGGATTTATATAAAGGATAAAGCGAAATTCGCGATAAGAAATAATGGTCGGGGAAAGAGGATTCGAACCTCCGGCCCCTGCCTCCCGAAGGCAGTGCTCTACCAGGCTGAGCTATTCCCCGACGATTTAAAGATAAGCTTGAAAAGCCTATCATTGCCTGATGACGGCTCTCATATAACTTGCATGATCGTCTGGCAAGCAGAATTATACAAAAAACAGGAAAATTTTGATTTTTTAGGGTTGGAAATAGGCCAGAGCGCGTTTTTGTTAAAATTTCTATCTTTTAAAGACTGTGTTTTAAAAATGGTGTTTTCTTAACAGCCTTTTGTAAATTTTTATGGATATGGCCAGACTGGGGCTGGCTGAGAAGTCGATATCGGCTATATCCTCGGCTTGATCGGCGGTTCCTCTTGGAATTTTTTCTGGTTGGTTTTTGTCTTTGCTGTTTGGATCTCTATCAATTTATGCCTTCTTTATCTGAAATAATGCTTATTTTTGCCCGCGCTCAAAATGGCGTAATTGGCAAGGATAACACCATGCCTTGGCATATTTCTGCTGATTTGAAACATTTTAAGGCCTTAACGCTTGGTCATCCGATGATTATGGGGCGGCGGACTTTTGAGAGTTTGCCCGGCTTGCTGCCGAAAAGGCCACATATTGTTTTGACCCATAATCATCATTGGCAGGCGGAGGGTGCCGAAGCCGTTTGTGATTTGGAAGAGGCCATAAAAGCTGCTCGGAAATATAGTAGCCAGATCGCGGTGATTGGTGGAGCCAATATTTTTCAACAATTTTGGGATAAAGCGGATCGGATCGAACTGACCGAAATTTATCGCGATTATTCCGGTGATACCTTTGTCGATTTGCCGGATATGAATCATTTTTCTTTGGTAGGACAAGAGGATTTTAAAGCAGAAGGTGAATGCCCTGCTTTTAGTTTCAAATCATTTCTAAGGAAATAAGACTACAAAAGAAGAAGGTTGTTTTATTCTTTTAGTGAATCATTGCCTTAATGTGATATAATTCTGATATATTCGAGAAATATACAGATAATTTTTTGTCATCATTAAAGGCTATCTGGGGAAAACACTGGTTATAGGTAATATTGATCGGCCTATTCTTTTTTTGAAAATCGCTTGAATCGTTTTCTTATTGTGGAAATTTATACGCTATTTTAGAAAAAGGATATTTTCAGGGCTTTTCTTTTTTTGTCACTTTGCTTATGCCTTTTTCACCTAAAGATTGCCTTTTTTAGCAGTCTTTCATGGGTAGCGCCTGTGTTCTTATGTAAATCGAGACTATGACCTGTCTTTTTAGTGACGCCCCGATACCCGATCATTTATATGGCGCTATTGTTGCGCTTGGTAATTTTGACGGCTTCCATTTAGGCCATCAGGCTGTGGTAGCGGCAGCGGTAGCCCGTGCCCATGCCGAAGGTCGCCCCGTTATTGTCGCGACTTTTGATCCGCATCCTGTGCGTTTTTTCTGTCCCGATTTGCCGCCCTTTGCTTTGACGACTATCCCGCAACGCGCGCGTTTGTTTGAAAAAGCGGGCGCTGATGCGACTTTCGTCATTCGTTTTTCGGAGGCCATGGCGAATTTAAGCCCCGAAGAATTTATTCAACAGCAAATTATCGACCATTTGAAAGCGGCAGGCGTTGTCACCGGACGTGATTTTACCTTTGGTAAAGGGCGAAAAGGCGGCGTTGATTTGTTGCAGGCGATGGGACAGAGTTTAAATATTTCTGTCGATACTATTATGCCTGTTTGTGATCAGCAGGGCGCTATTTCCTCTACCCGTATTCGAGAGGCTTTGAAGCAGGGCGATCCCGAAACGGCAGCCCGTCTTCTTAGTCGGCCTTTTACGGTTGAAGGCGTTGTCCGTCATGGAAATCAGGTGGGTCGTCAACTGGGATTCCCAACGGCCAATCTATTGATGGGCGATTATGTTCGACCTGCTTATGGTATCTATGCGGTGAAGGGGCGGTTGCCCGATGGACGTTATCTTGATGGCGCCGCTAATTTAGGGATACGTCCCAGTTTTTCTCCGCCAACAGAATGGCTGGAGCCTTGTTTTTTTGACTGGGAAGGCGATATCTACGATCAGACGATTGCCGTTTCCTTGATTGCTTTTTTACGGCCAGAGCAAAAATTTAAGGGTATGGATGCCTTGATTCAGCAAATAGGCGAGGATTGTAAGGTTGCCCGCGCCTGTTTAAGCGAATATGTCATTGATCCTATCTAAAATAGACAACAATAATCGGATAGATATCGCTTTACTGTAAACAATCCTGTTTCTTCCAAGGAGGCTTTACATTAAAGGTATCTTTCCTTTCTTATCCCGTTTCGTATCAGAGCTTCATTATGTCCGATCAAAAATCTGCCGATGCTACCCAGGCGCGCGACTGGCGTCCGACTGTCTTTTTGCCAAAAACTTCCTTCCCAATGAAGGCTGGATTGGCAAAAAAAGAACCAGAAATTCTGGCGCGTTGGCAAAAAGAAGACCTTTATCAGCAGTTGCGCGAACAGCGTAAAGGCGCGGAACGCTTTATCCTGCATGATGGCCCGCCTTATGCCAATGGCGACATTCATATCGGTCATGCTCTGAACAAGATTTTAAAAGACATTATTATGCGCAGCCAAACCCTGTTGGGGAAGGATGTGCCTTATATCCCCGGTTGGGATTGTCATGGTCTGCCTATCGAGTGGAAAGTCGAAGAGCAGTTTCGTAAAAAGAAACTGAATGTCGATAAAGACGTTAACGCGGTCGAATTCCGTCAGGAATGTCGGAAATATGCCGTTCACTGGGTCGATACCCAGCGGCAGGAATTCAAAAGATTGGGTGTTTTAGGGGAATGGGATAACCCCTATCTGACCATGAATTTTGAAGCCGAGGCTATTATTGCCGGTGAGTTGATGCGCTTTTCTGAAACCGGTCAGATTTATCGTGGTGCCAAGCCGGTTCTGTGGTCAGTCGTTGAAAAGACCGCTTTGGCTGAAGCTGAAGTTGATTATGCCGATGTCGATTCTACCACGATTGATTTGGCCTTTAAAATCACGGACAGCAAAATCCCCGAATTAGTCGGTGGCTATGCCGTTATCTGGACGACCACGCCTTGGACGATTCCAGCCAACCGTGCTTTGGCTTATGGCCCCGACATTGATTATGTTTTAGTCGATTTGAACGGCAAGCATTATCTTTTCGCAGAGGTCTTGCTCGAAGACAGTCTGAAACGGATTGGCCATGAAGGGGATGCGCCTGTTTTATGGCGGGGTAAGGGTGCCGAATTAGATGGCAGCATTGCTCAGCATCCGATGTTTGAAAAAGGCGGCTTTTTTGCAGAGCCTCGTCCGTTTTTGGGTGGCAGCCATGTTACGACCGAAGCCGGAACCGGTATCGTCCATATGGCACCTGATTATGGTGAAGACGATTTCCTTCTTTGTAAGGCGCATAACATTGATCCGGTTTTTGCGGTTGAAGATGATGGTCGTTACCGGAAAGATTGGCTGTGGATGGGCGGTGAAGGTCTGGTTATCTCGCCGAAAATCAATGCGGCTGATGGCCCGATCTGTTCTGATTTAAGAGAAGTCGGGGCATTATTGGCGACCTCGGTTCTGCACCATAGCTACCCCCATAGCTGGCGTTCAAAAGCCAAGCTGATTTATCGTTGCACCCCGCAATGGTTTATCGCTCTTGATCGTCCAGTAGAAAAGGGAGCGATCGCCGGAAAAACCCTGCGCGAAACCGCTTTGAAAGCCATTGATGAAGTGAGTTGGTTCCCTGCCAAAGGGAAGAACCGGATTCAGACCATGGTTGAAGGCCGGCCTGATTGGGTTATTTCCCGTCAGCGGGCATGGGGCGTTCCGATCACCCTTTATGTCAATCGCGAAAGCGGCGATTATTTGCGCGATCCAGAGGTCAATGCCCGTATTCTGGCGGCTTTCCGCAAAGAGGGTGCCGATGCTTGGTTTAAAGCCAATCATCAGCTTTTCCTTGGCGATAAATATCGCCTTGAGGATTATGAACCCGTTAATGATATTTTGGATGTATGGTTCGATTCCGGTTCGACCCATGCTTTTGTCGTTGAAGCGCGTTATGGTGAGGGCACTCGCGCCCAGCTTTATTTAGAAGGATCGGATCAGCATCGCGGTTGGTTCCAGTCATCCTTGCTGGAAAGCTGTGGTTCGCGGGGACATGCTCCTTATGAAGCGGTGTTGACCCACGGCTTTACCTTGGATGGCACTGGCCGGAAAATGTCGAAATCGGTCGGTAATGTCATTGATCCTTTGAAGGTTATCAATGAAAGCGGCGCCGATATTCTGCGTATGTGGGTGGCTTCGACAGATTATAATGAAGATGTCCGTATCAGTAAGGAAGTCTTGTCCGGCACATCGGATGGCTATCGCAAATTGCGGAATAGCTTCCGTTACTTGCTGGGGGCTTTGGAAGGCTTTTCAGAAGAAGAAAAAGTCGATTTAGCTGACTTGCCGGAATTGGAAAAATACATCCTGCATCTTCTGGCCGAGCTGGATCAGGCATTGCATGAATCGGTCAATGGCTTTGCCTTTAACCGTTATCTCCGCTTGCTGTCTGATTTTGTGAATAATGATCTTTCGGCTTTCTTCTTCGATATTAGAAAAGACCGCCTTTATTGCGATGTCGGTGAAGCTGCACCGCAAGGCACCGAAGAGCGGCGCGCTTATCGCACGGTTTTGGATATTCTGTTCCATGCTTTGGTACGCTATGCGGCGCCTATCTTATGCTTTACGGCAGAAGAAGTCTGGTTGCATCGCTTCCCTGACGCGGGATCAGTTCATCTTTCCGTCTGGCCAGAAGTTGATGGCCAGTGGAAAAATGCGGTTCTGGGTGAAAAATGGGCGGTTATCCGCGAACAACGCCAGATCGTAACGGAAAAAATCGAACCGTTACGGCGTGAAAAAATCGTGGGTTCCAGCCTTGAAGCTGAAGTCACCTTGCCAGTTGATGCGGCTACTGCGAAGATTCTCTCTTCAGTTGATTTTTCCGAAATCTGTATCACGGCTAAAATCAATCTGGTTGATGCCTCGGATGCTGCAATAACGGTTGATCGCACCCAAAATCATAAATGTGGTCGTTGCTGGCAGCATCTTCCCGAAGTGGAAGAAGATGGCGCTTTATGTGATCGTTGTAAGTCGGTTGTTGGTGAATAAGGCGTGACAGAAAAAGCGATAGCGTCTGATTCCAGAAATAAAATCAGGGTGGCCGGTTTTCTGGCTGCCCTTATCGCCTTATTTTGTGACCAGTTTAGTAAATACTATGTTGCTCATCCGTTGCATCTGCCAGAACGGATAGAAATTCAGATATTGCCTATTTTCCAGTTAAAATGGGTTTTGAATTAC
This sequence comes from Zymomonas mobilis subsp. mobilis ATCC 10988, assembly GCF_000175255.2. Taxonomy (NCBI): domain Bacteria; kingdom Pseudomonadati; phylum Pseudomonadota; class Alphaproteobacteria; order Sphingomonadales; family Zymomonadaceae; genus Zymomonas; species Zymomonas mobilis. The sequence goes on from NC_017262.1 coordinate 1,026,475, forward strand.
GGTATTTCTATGGGCTTTCTGACCGCTGGAAGTGATGTAGGACGGTGGCTTTTGGTGGCCTTGACGGCGGCTATTGCTTTGGCTGTTGTTATTTTGATCCTACGGGAAAAGCATTTTTCTTCGGCTATGGCGCTTGGGCTTGTATTAGGGGGCGCTATCGGTAATATCACTGATCGGATACGGTCAGGGGCTGTTGTCGATTTTCTCGATTTACATTTTGGTAACTGGCATCCTTTTTTGGTTTTTAATGTTGCAGATGCCGCCATAAGCTGTGGGGTTGTCTTTCTTATCCTGCGGTCATTATGGTCGAAAAACGAGGATGATAACAAGGCTGCCTGATTTTGAGGTGAGCTTCTTTCTATCTATGAAATTTCGGGATTGAGACATAGCCTTCTTTCCGAATCTGCTGGAGCTTTTAATGTGATGATAAAAACGACCAAGAATAATCCTGTTGCCCCCTTGTTGAAAAAATCAGCTATCATCATGATGGGATTGGCGGCAGCGATTACGGCTGGTTGCACCACACATAAATCCAAACCCGGGGTTTTCGCCAACCCGAATGCCAAAGAAATGGAAGCCACCCGCCAGCAGCCTTTGGTTATTCCGCCTGAATTTACTTTGGCTCCGCCGAAACCTGGTGCGCCACGTCCTCAAGATACCGACAGTTCAACGCAGGCTTTGGCCGCGATGTTTGGCCAGCCTGCGGTTAAAGCCGCGGCAGAAAGAGGATTATTGGAAAAAGCCTCGGCCAAGCGCGCCCAACCCGGTATTCGGAGTTCGGTAGGCGATCCTCAGACCGAGACGGTTAATAAAGGTGGTTTGACAAGTGATCTTGTTGCATCGCCCGCCAAGCAGGATGATTTGGCCGTGGTGAAGGCCGGAGGACAGGAAGCGCCTTCTGTCCCACCGGTAACCTATAAAAATATGCCGCAATAAAATTCAGATCGGGGGATTAACGCCCCCGATAAGGTGGCACGCCTTGTTCTGGCAACCAAACATCCTGCGGGGCGGCGCCACTTTGCCAGAAAACATCAATCGGGATGCCACCGCGAGGATACCAATATCCCCCAATACGCAGCCATTGTGCCTTCATTTCTGTAAATAGTTTTTCACCAATGCCGACGGTGCAATCTTCGTGAAAAGCTCGATGATTGCGGAAAGATCCCAAAAATAATTTAAGTGATTTGGATTCGACAATCAGTTTGTCCGGCACATAGTCGATAACCAGATGCGCGAAATCCGGCTGTCCCGTGACAGGGCAAAGCGAAGTAAATTCTGGAATCGCAAAGCGAATAAGATAGTTTTTACCTTGCCGAGGATTGGGCACATAATCGAGGGAAGCCTCTTCCGGTGATTGGGGGATGGGGCTGTTTTTACCTAAATGAGTGGTTTGCATCTATTTATATTACCCTGTTTTGTATGATATAAAAACACCAGATTAAAATAGGATATCCAGTATTGCCGATAGTTTTTTAGAAAATTGTCGCTATTTTTTTCTTTCAAGGAGTGAAATTAAACATTGTTGAATATGGTCAGGTATTTTTTAATGTTAAATTTCGCTTAAAGACTGCTGTCAGGATGAATTGCCTTATGAAGCTTTTGGTAACGCCAGAGTGGCTATATCGGAACCTCGCTAACCCAAGGTTACATGTTATTGATGCAGGGAGCTATCCGCCAGACGTCGATACCAAGGCTTATGATGAATATTGTAAGGCGCATATTCCGGGGGCGCTTTTTCTTGATAACCATCTTTTAAAAGATCAAAATGCACCCTTACCGCGCATGGTGCCAAGCCTCGAAAAAGTTGAATATGAATTCGGGCGGTTGGGATTAGATCCCGACGATATGATCGTTATTTACGATAATTTATCTTTACCTTCGGCTGCCAGAGCATGGTGGCTGTTTATGTTGCATGAATATCGTCATGTGATGATTTTGGATGGCGGCTTCGCCCGTTGGAAAGCTGAGCGTTTGCCCGTTGAAAGCGGCGCGGCGATCGCGCCTTCTCCGATTATATTGCAGCTTTCTCGCAATGAAGCGCTCATTCGCACCCGTAATCAGGTAATGCATAATATCGCTTCCGGGCATGAAGTGGTTGTCGATGCCCGTGCGCCCAAAGTCTTTAGTGGCGAAGCTGTTGCCAATCCGGCACTTGCCCCCGGTCATATCCCGCATAGTCTTAATTTGCCTTATGAAGAAATGCTGGATGCCAATGGTTGCTGGAAAACGCCGACGAAAATCGAGAAGGCTTTTGTCAGCAATCGGATAAATCTTGAGCAGCCTTTATTATTCACCTGTGGTGCAGGGCGAACGGCTCCAGCCTTGTTATTTGCTGCCCGTCTTTTAGGAAAAAGAGATGTATCCCTTTATGATGGGTCATGGGAAGAATGGGGCAGCGATCCTGATACACCCAAAGAAACGGGGCCTGCCTTCCGTGAATCGACCCGTCTGATAACAGCGGGTCGCCGTCGTGAATGGGTGCGCGGGAAAGGTGGGTCAGTTGTTAACCCACCTGTCTGGCGCGCTTCGACTATTCTGTTCGATTCTGTTGAAGATTTAAGAGAAGCCTCAAGCCATCCTGATGACCAGCTTTATTATGGTCGTCGTGGCACCCCGACCCAATGGGCATTGAGTGAGGCTTTGACAGAATTGCATCCCGGCGCAGAAGCGACGATGCTGTATCCATCAGGTGTGGCCGCTTTATCCATGGCTTTATTAAGTGCTTTGGAAGCCGGCGATGAGTTATTGATGGTTGATAGTTGTTATGAACCAACCCGCGTTTTTTGTGATACCGTTTTGAAAGCGCAGGGAATCAATGTCACTTATTATGATCCGTTAATTGGGCAAGACATTGAACAGCTGTTTACCCCGCAGACACGGGCTATTTTTATGGAAAGCCCAGGAAGTCTGACCTTTGAAGTGCAAGACATCCCCGGTATTTGCGAAGTTGCCCATCGCTATTCTATTACGACCATTCTTGATAATACTTGGGCTACGCCTTTATTCTTTCCTGCGATTGAGCGGGGCATTGATCTATCAGTGATGGCCTGCACCAAATATATTACGGGTCATTCTGATACGATGATGGGATCAGTGACAGCTATTCCTAGTCATATTGATAAATTAAAGCGGATTAGCAATCTATTCGGGCAATATGTCAGCCCAGATGACGCCAATTCTGCCCTTAAGGGGTTGAGGACTTTGGAAGTCAGGCTGAAAGCGCATGAGAAAAATGCCCTTAAAGTCGCCAAATGGTTGAGCGAACAGCCGGAAGTAGCTTGGGTATTACACCCAGCCTTGTCTTCTTGTCCGGGGCATGAATTCTGGCATCGGGATTTTAAAGGTTCATCCGGTTTGTTTAGCTTTGTCCTTGAAGGGGGCGATGACCGCGACCGCACGGCTTTGATTGATAGCCTTGAACATTTTGGTATCGGTTTTTCATGGGGCGGCTATGAAAGTTTAGCTTTGCCGGTTGATCCGCAGCCAATACGGACGGCGGCCAGTTGGCAGGCGGCTGGCCCTGTTGTCCGTTTACATATCGGTTTGGAAGATCCCGATGACCTGATTGAAGATCTGGCTTTTGGATTGAAACGCTTTAAGGCTTCGAGAGATCAATCCGGCTTTTAGCCCAAAATTCCCCTTAAAATATAGTTTCCGGCTTGTTATTCTTTAAAAACAAGCCGGAAACAGGCTTTCCAACCTCTGACAGGATCGTTAGAGAGAAAAGCAATAAAGCCTGTTTTAGGTTTAATTTTTTCCTTTTTAGTAATCGCGAGACCGACATGAAAATCAGTGGCGTCGATATTCGGCCCGGCAATATTCTTGAATATGAAGGTGGCCTGTGGCGGGCTGCGAAAATCCAGCACACCCAGCCCGGTAAGGGCGGGGCCTATATGCAGGTTGAAATGAAAAACCTGATTGACGGACGGAAAACCAATGTCCGTTTCCGTTCGGCTGAAACCGTAGAGCGGGTACGTCTGGATACCAAAGATTTTCAATATCTGTTCGCCGATGGTGACATGCTGACCTTTATGGACAAAGAAACCTATGAACAGATTTCTTTGCCGAAAGATTTGTTGGGTGATGCCGTCGCTTTCTTGCAGGACGGCATGGATGTCGTCATGGAATTATATGAAGAAAAACCGATTTCGGTTCAGCTGCCTGAACAGGTAGAAGCCGAAATTGTTGAAGCCGATGCGGTGGTTAAAGGTCAGACGGCTTCTTCTTCCTATAAGCCTGCCATTTTGGATAACGGCGTTCGCGTGATGGTTCCGCCTCATATCACGGCTGGAACGCGGATTATCGTTGATGTGAACACCCAAGAATATGTGAAGCGGGCAGACTAATGGCAGCACCTGGTCTTATTTCTATTATGGAGCGCGCTGCACGTAAGGCAGCGCCGCTTCTGAGACGTGATTTCGGTGAAGTTCAGCATTTGCAGGTCAGCCGTAAAGGCCCCGCTGATTTCGTTTCGATCGCTGATAAGCGGTCGGAGAACACCATTTATGAAATCCTGAAACATGCCCGCCCCGATTGGGGTTTCTTGGGTGAAGAAACCGGCGCTATCCCAGGTGATCCGACCAAACCGCGTTGGATTGTTGATCCCTTGGATGGCACCTCTAACTTTCTTCATGCGATTCCGCATTTTGCTGTTTCGATTGCGGTTGAAGAACCGCGTCCCGATGGCACGGGTGAAATCACCCAAGCCTTGGTTTATCAGCCAATTACCGACGAAAGTTTTTGGGCTGAAAAAGGCCGTGGGGCATGGTTGCATGACAGCCGTATTCGCGTTTCTTCCCGTCGTAATTTGAATGAAGCTTTGATCGCAACGGGTATTCCCTTTGCCGGTCATGGTAATTTCGATCAGTGGGAAGCTATTTTCCGCCAGATTTCACCAGAAGTCGCAGGCACCCGTCGTTTTGGTGCTGCCGCCCTTGATTTGGCATGGGTCGCGGCCGGTCGTTTCGACGCCTATTGGGAATCAGAGATTTATCCTTGGGATGTCGCTGCTGGTATGTTGTTGGTTCGCGAAGCGGGCGGTTTTGTAACCGATTTCCGTGGCGGTGATAAGCCAATTGAACGGCGCGAATTTTTGGCAGCCAATAGCGGTTTGCATTCTAAACTGCATCGTTTGGTCGCAACGGCTTTAAAAAATATCTAAAGGTAAAGGATTCTCTTTATCTTGAGAAAAGACGGTAGCAGGGAAGGTTCTTTGCTGCCGTTTTTTTATTTTTTTATCTATTTTAAGAAATAAAGCCGAGTCGTCTGTTGCCTTTGTTTTTGGCTTTTTATCATTGCTTGAGCCTTGGCATTTCTTGCTGAAAAACAAAATTTATGAAGTCGGGTTCCTGTCCAAAAGATAAAACGTGCTGACGACACGATAAAAGACATTTTTTTGTTATTCCCGAAATCACTAAAATCATCTTATGATGCCAGTTATCATCTGAAAATCTTTTTCGAGCTTTTCGGGTAAAAGTTTTTCCCCATATTTTCGTAACACTTTGTCAATATTTTTGTGACAAATTTGGAAAATGTATCGGTTTATTCCCGCCTAATTTCAGGAGGAGAAACCGGACTGGCGTTATTGTAAGGATTGAGGTGGCGAAATGAAAAGAAAGCTTGGTCGTCGCCAGTTATTAACTGGCTTTGTTGCCCTTGGCGGTATGGCGATTACAGCTGGTAAGGCGCAGGCTTCTTTACATCAGCCGGGATCTGATTTTCTTCATTGGGGTAATGTCAAAGAAAAGCGGTTAGCTTTTCGGAATGTTCATACAAATGAACGCATTGATGCCCGTTTCTTTGGTAAACATGGTTATGATGATGAAGGACTGGCCGAAATCAATCACGCTTTAAGAGATTGGCGAACCGGTGATATTACCGAAGTCGATACCGATCTTTTAAATTTGTTGGTTAAAATTCGCGACCGTCTAGACATCTCTGCTAACCAGCCTTTTGATCTTATTTGCGGTTATCGTTCTCCCATCACAAATCGTCGTTTGCATGAGCGTCGTGGACGCCATAGCGGCGTTGCTGTCCATAGTCAGCATTTATTGGGTAAAGCGACCGATATTGCTATGCCGGGGGTTTCTTTGAACCATCTGCGTATGGCCGCCGAATTCGATCAGCAAGGGGGTGTCGGCTATTATCCCGAAGATGGTTTTATCCATGTTGATACGGGACCTGTTCGGAGTTGGATGGGCTAATTCCTGAAATATAGCCTATAATAAAGCCTGAGTGTAAAAACTCAGGCTTTTTTTGTTTTTCATTTTAAGCGATTTCGCCTTTGACCGCCTGATCGAGCACTGTATTGAAATGGGCAACCGCTTTGTCTTCGCCTTCTTTCGCTTTCCAAATACCGGCGCAGACGGCGACAAAATCAGCACCAGCTTTGACGATAGGCGCTACATTCTCGGTTGTGATGCCTCCAATAGCGACAGAAGGCAGTTCAAAAAGAGTTGCCCACCATGACAGAATTTCAGGACGCGCATAGTAGCGGACATCTTTGCTGGTCGTCGGGTAAAATGCCCCAAAAGCGACATAATCTGCCCCTTTTTCACCGGCAATCATCGCGAGATGACGGCTATTGTGACAGGTAACCCCGATTTGTGCCGAAGGTCCCAGAATGACACGAGCTTCAGCGGCATCACCGTCACCTTGCCCCAGATGAACCCCGTCGGCACCCAGCCTTTTGGCGAGAGAAACGCTATCATTGACGATAAAGGCAACATCTCTATCGGCACATACCTTTTGTAGAGGTTCAGCCAGTCGGGCGATGGCATGTTCATTTAGACCTTTTAATCGGAGTTGAAAGGCCGAAACATCGCCTCCGTCAAAGGCTTTTTTTAATCTTTCAACGAAATGCTCATCTATTTCCGGCGGAGAAATAAGATAGAGGCCGCAGGGATTCTCAGATGGCCGTTGATAATTATTAGTGAAGGCATCCAGTGCTTCATCATTATCGGTCAAAATTTCATTTTCTGCCATTATGCTTCCTTTGTGCCATATATCGGCCTTGCTTGATGATAGCTTTTAGCAAAATAATCACCGGTTGCGCAGTATTTAAAGCATTATTTCGCTATCGACCTTCTATCTTTTGTTGCAAATTAGCGGTTGCGATACCGCCTGACATAGCTATTTACGGGAATGATTATAATCCTTGTCATAAGGCCTTATAAACAAGAGCATTATAACCGTGATGATAGTGTTTAAATACTTTTGAAATTTTATTATCTGGACAATACTTTATACCCTGTCCCTTTTGATTATCGGTATTTTCTGTTTCGCCGTAATAATGAATATGTTTTGAGGGGGCTATCTGTCCTGATAGGAAAAGCACGAACCGGAAAAGCGCAAGAGGAAAGGCCGAAATATAATGTCAGCTAAAAACGCTTATTTCATCGTTTTTGCGAATGAGAAGGGGGGCTCGGGAAAGTCAACGACAGCGGTTCATGTCGCGGTGGCGTTGAGCGCTAAAGGCCTGAAAGTGGCGGCTGTTGATCTTGATACACGTCAGCGGACTTTTGCCCGTTATATGGAAAATCGTGTCGAAAGCGTAAAGCGGATTGGCATGGATTTGCCGACCCCTGAGACGAAAGTTTTTGATCCCGACAGCGGGGACGACCTGAATCTTTTGCTGGATGAGCTTTCCCAGAATTATGATTTTGTTATTGTTGATACGCCAGGACGTCATTCTTCCGATATCCGCTCGGCACTTGAAAGAGCGGATAGTTTGGTAACGCCTATCAATGATAGCTTTGTCGACCTTGATCTGATTGGTCAGGTTGATCCTGAAAGTTATCATATCAAACGTCCCAGCTTTTATGCAGAATTGGTTTGGGAAGCGCGGAAAGCTCGCGGAAAACGCGACGGCAAAACGGTTGACTGGATTGTGTTAAGAAATCGGCTTCAGCATTTGGAAGCGCGGAATATGCGCCATGTCGCTTCTGCTATGACTGAATTATCGAAGCGCGTTGGTTTCCGTATTATTTCAGGATTGAGCGAGCGAGTTATTTATCGTGAGCTGTTCTTAAAAGGTTTAACGCTGTTAGATGTTAAGGCTTTGGGTCGTGCCGGATTGGGGCATGTGGCAGCCAGACAGGAATTAAGAGACTTGATTGCAGGCTTGAAATTATCAATCCCAGATCCGAAAAAAGCCTGATGGGTGTGGGTTGGTAAAGATAATTTTAAGATATCGGATGGTAATCAAGAATAACAAAGATATTTTTTGGCCAGATGGGAGCATGGCTTTAATTTCATGCAGATTTTAACGCTATTAGCTTTGGCCTTGGCCTTGTGGAGTTGGTGCCGTCCGGTGGCAGCCGCTCTTCGTATTGGTGATTTAGCGGCCTTAATCGCTGGTCTTGGGGGCTTTTCATTGCTGGTAAAGGGGGAGGTGATCCCTGCGGTTATCGCCATCCTTGGCGCTTCGATCTGGTTTTTAAAACGGCAGAATCATGCTTCTGTGGCAAAAGATCGCGCCAAAAAATATCAGAATTTTCGGGATTCTTTTGCATCTGCTTATAGCACACGTCGGAAGAAAGAGAGCTTTAAGCCTTATAGTCCTTCTAAAAAGCCGGAGAATGATACCGCAAGCCGTTTTCAGAACACCGCCTCCCCAAAAAGCGGAGCGGCTTATTCTACCAGCAGGGGAAAGCCTTATCCTTCGGCACAAAAGGCAACAGTGGCTCCACCTTCTAAAGCGGACAAACGCGCCGATATCATCAATCGTATTCAGAAAATCGGTATCCCACAAAATAGAAGTGATGCTTTGAAATTATTGGGCTTGAACGAACAAGCTGACAAAATTTCTATTAAAAAATCCTATCATCAGTTGATTGCTTTGGTTCACCCCGATGCCGGAGGAAGCGAAGAATGGGCGCGGCATGTCAATATTGCCCGCGATATCCTGTTAAAATTCAATGCAGGTTAACGATATTCATTTTAAAAAAAACAAGAAATTCTTTGATAAAAAAAGGATGCCTTTGATTTATTGGGCTTTTTCGGGCAGCTTTTCTTTTCTTGCTGCGTTATAGCCATCATACAATAGGATTTTCCTGATAGGAGCTTTTAATGTCCCATAAATTTGATCCTACCGTACTGCGTGAATATGATATTCGCGGTATTGTCGGAGAAACGCTTTCCCCTGATGATGCTTATGCCATTGGTCGAGGATTCGCGACCCGTTTGCGGCGGGCTGGTGGTCGTCGGATTGCGGTGGGATATGATGGCCGCACCTCTTCTCCGGCTTTAAAAGATGCCTTGATTAAAGGGTTGACCGAAGCGGGTGTTGATGTCGTCAATATCGGTTTGGCTTCGACCCCTATGCTGTATTTTGCCGAAGCAACCTTGGATGTTGATGGTGGTATCCAGATTACGGGTAGCCATAATCCGGCAGAATATAATGGCTTCAAAATGGTCTTGAAGCATAATTCTTTCTTTGGAAAAGATATCCGCGATATTGGTGAGCTGGCCGCTAAAAGTGACTGGGAAGAAGGCAAGGGCAGTGTCGAAACCGCCGATATTATGGATGCCTATGTTGACCGTTTGGCACAGGGCTATGAAGGCGGCGAATATCGCATTGGTTGGGATGCCGGTAATGGTGTCGGCGGCCCTGTTCTTGAGAAGCTGATTAAAAAATTACCGGGTGAGCATCACGTTATTTATACGGATGTTGATGGTCGTTTCCCGAACCATCATCCCGACCCAACGGTTGAATCCAACCTTGCTGACCTGAAAGCCTTGGTCAAAAAAGAAAAACTTGATTTTGGTTTTGCCTTTGACGGCGATGCTGATCGCATCGGAGCCGTCGATAGTGAAGGACATGTGATCTGGGGTGACCAGATTTTGGCTATCCTTTCTGCGCCCGTTCTGAAGCGTCATCCCGGCGGCACCATCATTGCCGATGTGAAAGCCAGTCAGGCTTTGTTTGATCGGGTAGCTGAATTGGGTGGTAAACCCTTGATGGGACGCACGGGTCATTCTTTGATTAAAACTTTGATGAAAGAAACCCATTCACCTTTGGCTGGTGAAATGAGCGGCCATATTTTCTTTGCCGATCAGTGGTTCGGTTTTGATGACGGTATCTATGCCGCGGTGCGGATGATCGGGGCTGTCCATCAGATGGGTGGTTCTTTGACTCAAATCCGTAAAGATATGCCGAAAATGGTCAATACACCGGAATTACGCTTTCAGGCTTCTGAAACCCGCAAATTCCAAGTAATTGGCGAAGTGCTGGGGCGTTTGACCGCTGCCGATGCCAAGATCAACACAATTGATGGTGTCCGCGTTACTAATGATGATGGTTGGTGGCTGTTGCGGGCTTCCAATACCCAAGATGTTCTGGTCGCTCGTGCTGAAGGACGCGATCAGGCGGCTTTGGATCGTTTGGTCAGCCAGCTGAATGACCAGCTGAAACAATCTGGGATTGAGCCGGTCACAACGACCCATTGATTTTGATGAATGTCTAAAAGAAAGAGGCAGCCATTTATCTGGCTGCCTTTTTTATAAAGGGATTAAGCTTGCTCAAATTTTTTCAGAATTAGAAAATAGCCTATATTTGGGAGCTGTTCTTAATTGATGCAGTCTTATTTTGGGTTAGATTGAGATCAGAAAAATCTAAGAGCCTGGAGAGATGTCATGCCACGTTTGAAGAATAAAATATGTGTCGTGACGGGTGCTGCGCGTGGTATCGGGTGGGCTATTGCTGCTGCTTTTCAGCATGAGGGTGCCAAAGTTATTGTGACTGATATAGATGAAGTCACAGGTAAAAAGACAGCGGCTGAAATCGGCGGGCAATTTCAAAAGCTGGATGTCCGCGAAGAAAAAGACTGGCAAAATTTGGCAGAGATAGTGCCTGTTGTCGATGTCGTGGTCAACAACGCCGGAATAACAGGTTTTGAGAATGGAGCTGTTGCCCATGATCCAGAACATGCCACTTTAGAAGATTGGAGAGCTGTCCATCGGGTTAATCTGGATGGATGTTTTCTGGGTTGCCGTTATGCGATTGCGGCGATGAAGAACAAGGGAACGGGATCAATTATCAATATTTCTTCCCGTTCGGGGTTAGTCGGAATTCCCCTAGCCGCCGCTTATGCTTCATCAAAAGCCGCTATTCGTAACCACAGTAAAAGCGTCGCCCTTTATTGCGCCCAGCAAGGCTGGAAAATTCGCTGTAATGCGATTAATCCGGCCGCTATTTTGACTTCGATATGGGAGCCTATGCTGGGGGATGGGGACGACCGCGAAAAGAGAATGCAAGCTCTAGTCGCCGATACGCCTCTAAAACGATTTGGACTGCCAGAAGAGGTGGCGGCTGTTGCGGTTATGCTTGCTTCGGATGAGGCTACTTACATGACTGGGGCTGAATTCAATATTGATGGCGGGTTATTGGCTGGTTCTGCTGCAACTCCGAAATAGCACCAATAAAAAAGCCCGATTTTATCAATCGGGCTTTTTATTGTGGATGGAATCGACGCTTTTATTTTAAGCGGGCGACAGCATCGCTAATGCGTTCAAGCGCTTTTTTCAGTAATTCTGTTGAGGTCGCATAGCTGATTCTGAAAGCGGGTGACAGACCGAAGGCTTCCCCATGGACAACAGCCACTTTGGCTTCGTCAATCAGATAGCTTGAGAAATCCAAGTCTTTTTCAATGACTTTACCTGATGGGGTTTTCTTGCCAATAAGCTCGGAAATGCCCGGATAGACATAGAAGGCACCTTGCGGTTTCGGGCAGGAAATACCTTCAATCGCATTCAGACCATCAACCACCAGATTGCGGCGGCGCGCAAAATCGTCAGACCAGCCTTGCAAGAAATCCTGTGGCCCGTTCAGAGCAGCAACAGCGGCTGCCTGTGAAATTGAGCATGGATTGGAGGTTGATTGTGACTGGAGCTTGGCCATGGCTTTGATAAGTGGGGTGGGGCCACCGGCAAAACCAATACGCCATCCGGTCATAGCATAGGCTTTTGAACAGCCATTCGCGGTCAAAGTGCGATCGAAGAGATCCGGTGCTACTTCGGCGATGGTTGCAAAGCGGAAATTGTCGAAGACGATATGTTCATAAATATCATCTGACAAAATCCAGACATGAGGATGCCGGCGTAAAACTTCGGCGAGGCTTTTGATTTCATCCGCGCTATAGGCGGCACCAGTCGGGTTGCTGGGAGAGTTAAAGATAAACCAGCGCGTTTTTGGCGTAATGGCTTTTTCAAGCTGTTCGGCGGTGATTTTGTAATCTTGGTCAATAGTGGCCTGAATGAAGACTGGCGTCCCACCACAAAAACGCACGATATCAGGATAGCTGACCCAATAAGGGGCAGGGATAATGACTTCATCGCCTTGGTCAATCGTCGCCGTCAGAGCATTGAATAACACATGCTTGCCGCCGGAACCGACGGATATCTGATCTGTCCGATATTCAAGATGGTTGTCGCGGCGGAATTTTCCAACGATGGCTTCTTTTAATTCTGCCGTCCCATCAACATTGGTATAACGGGTTTTCCCATCATGGATGGCTTGGATAGCGGCTTCTTTAATAAATTCGGGGGTTTCGAAATCCGGTTCACCTGCCCCGAGTGTAATAATATCGACCCCTTTTGATTTGAGCTCGATCACTCGACTGGTCACGGCAATGGTCGGGGAAGGCTGGATACGGGAAAGGGCAGCGGAAATGTGAACCATCTTTTTTCCTCTCAGGAAAAGCGGCGGACAGAAAAATATCCGTCTTTTGAAATATAATCCTTGTGTCAGTCAGGTAAGAAAGCAAAATATATCTTTTACTTTACTGGCCATGGCGGCGGTTTTTAGCGAAGTAATTTTGCCTTGACTAGCCCGAACAGGTCATGGCCGATGAGAAATCCGGATTTTAAATCCTGTAGAGATAACAGCGATTCTTTGGCGTTGCCGCTTGATAATAAGCGCTCGCGTAGGAGACCGGGAAGAAGCCCCAATGAGCGCGGTGGCGTTAACAGCCTATCGTTATCCTGAATAAAAATATTGCCTAAGGCTGTTTCTGTCACATGGCCGGATGGATCAATAGCAAGCCAAATATTAGTATTCTTGCCTGAAATATCATTGGCTACCCGTGGTAGCAGCGCATGATAAAGTCTTTCATCATTGGCCGGACAAGATCGTTGAACGGGAAAACATTCAATTATTTTTTCGGGTGCATTTTCTGGTGGAGCAATTTCAACGGCAATTCGGCCATTATAATTGATAACCAACCGAATAAAATGAGGCTTTATCAGAGGAAAACAGGCCATATGAAGCATATTGCGAACAGCATGGCGATTATAAGTGAAGCCCAGTGTTTGAGTTGAATTTTCAAGCCGTGCCAGATGTTCTTCCAGATTGGCGATGCCCCCCAAAGGTTCAAAACGCATTGTTTCTACCAGCGCTTTTGACTCTTTTGCTATCTGGATAGGGTGCGGCTCAATCAATTTTAGCCTTTCTTTTATTGTAGGGGTTTCTTTCATAAAAGTAAGGCCGATTAACTATACCATTCAATAACTTGAAAAGATTGATTGCGTAATAAAATTGCTATTTCGCAAGAATAAGAGAAAAAGGTAACTTCTTATTACTCTTTTAATATATTTATGCCACCAAAGAAATTAAATGAATTTAATCACTTTTGGTGGTGGTTGAGAGAAGCCTGTCCTGAAATAGGCTGAAATCCGCCTTTTTTTGAGCCTATTTGCCCTGCTCCTTTAGGAATTATTCTGCCTCGCTATGCGTTCAGTGATTGCACCGATTGCCAGAGCGTTATAACTAATAGTCTATGACTATTGCTGACATAGCTGATGCGCCTCGCCATTTTCTCTATCGCCCCGGGCTGCTGACCCCGGATGATGCCAAGCGTTTGACATCACAAACACTTCACGGCTGTGATGATGGGGAGCTTTATTTACAATATAGTGTTTCCGAAAGTTTCTCTTTTGATGATGGCCGCCTGAAAAATGCGAGCTATGATAATCAGGCAGGTTTTGGTCTGCGGGGATTATCCGGTGAAGCGACTGCCTTTGCTCATGCAAGCGAGATTTCTGCTGATGCGATCAGGCGGGCAGGGGAAACCTTGCAGTTATTAGACCCTCAAAAGGGTAACCATCCTTCGTCTCCGCTTCATACCAATCGGCATCTTTATACCGAGGCTAATCCGCTCACTTTGAAGCCTTTTGCTGAAAAAGTAGCCTTGTGTCAGAAAATTGATGCAGCCGCGCGCGCCAGAGATCCGCATGTTTGTCAGGTCTCTGTCGGACTGTCGGCTTCATGGAGCGTGATTGAAATTGTCCGTCCTGATGGTTTTGTGGCTCAGGATATCCGGCCTTTGGTGCGGTTGAATATTTCGGTTGTCGTTGAAAAGAACGGACGACGCGAATCCGGATTTTACGGTTTCGGTGGCCGCTATCTTTACGATCCCCTTTTTGAAGAATCGGCATGGCAAAAGGGTATTGATATGGCCTTAGCCTCGGCTTTGGTTAATTTAGAAGCGATACCTGCACCCGCTGGAGAAATGCCCGTTGTTTTAGGCCCGGGATGGCCTGGTGTATTGCTCCATGAAGCTGTCGGTCATGGGTTGGAAGGCGATTTTAACCGGAAGGGTTCTTCTGTTTTCTCTGGCCGGATTGGTGAAAAAGTCGCGTCTGAAGGGGTCACGGTTATTGATGATGGCTCTATCCCGAACCGGCGTGGTTCTTTGAGCATTGATGATGAAGGCACCCCGACTAGTCGCACGGTTCTGATCGAAAACGGTATTCTGAAATCCTATATGCAGGATAGATTGAATGCGCGTTTAATGGGTATGAAACCAACGGGTAACGGACGGCGTGAAAGCTATGTCCATGCCCCGATTCCGAGAATGACGAATACCTTTATGGCGGCTGGACAGGATGACCCTGCCGAAATTATGTCCCGCGTCAAAAAAGGCATTTTTGCCAAGAATTTTGGCGGCGGCCAAGTCGATATTACCAGCGGTAAATTCGTCTTTTCTTGCACTGAAGCCTATATGATTGAAAATGGTCGTATTGCAGCCCCTATTAAAGGGGCGACTTTGATCGGTGACGGCCCGACCGTTCTGAATAAAATTGCCGCAATTGGTAATGATCTGGCTTTGGATGAAGGGGTCGGTATTTGCGGAAAAGGTGGTCAGTCTGTGCCTGCGGGTGTTGGACAGCCTACTTTGTTAGTTGAAGGTTTGACGGTTGGCGGAACGGCCACTGAATAAACTGACTGACTTGTGATAAAGAAAGAAAAGCGGGGCTTTTTAGGCTCCGCTTTTTTTTAAATAAAGAAGACAGAATCCTAAAAATAATTTTTATACTTAAAAAGTTTTTTTGTTTTTAAATGGCTTTTGGGTGAGGTAATTTTTAGATATATCTTTTTTAAATCAGAATAGTTTTTTGAAATAAAAAATCGAAACTGATAGTTTTATAAGCGTATAAAAAGTCGATAGACGGCTTTCTTATAGCGGGGTGTAAAACGGGTATAATAATGTGAGGAGAGGCCCGTAAAAGTGACTATGCCTGATTATACGATAAAAGTGGCCTCTTATAATATTCACAAAGCAATCGGTGCTGATAAACGGCGCGACCCAGAACGGATTTTATCTGTTCTGGATGAAATCGATGCGGATTGTGTCGTCTTGCAAGAAGCCGATCATCGTCTGGGGAAAAGACGCGCTATTCTGCCTTTTGATGCCTTGGCTGCGCATGGTTATAGCTATGTGCCATTATCTTTGCGCTCTTGTAGCCTTGGATGGCATGGTAATGCCCTGCTATTACGCGATTTCGCCAGCTGTGTTGCATATGAGCGAGTCAGACTACCTCGTTTGGAACCCAGAGGCGCGATTATCTGCGATATTAAAATTCGAGGTCGTGTTTGGCGATTGATAGGTTCGCATCTCGATTTATCGGGTCTGTTCCGGCGGCGACAAGTTGCCTTTATTGTTGATAGATTAAGAAATTTGCAGCGCGATTTGCCGACTGTGATTATGGGCGATTTTAATCAATGGCGCAGGCGGGATGGATGTCTGCGATTATTGCCGGATGATTTCTCTGTTTTACCAACTGGTGCCAGTTTTCCTGCCCAGCATCCTTTAGTCGGATTAGATCGTATTATTATAGCCCCCCAAATTAGATATTTGGAATGTGGTGTTCACAATACGCCGCTTGCAAGGCAGGCTTCCGATCATTTGCCTGTTTGGGCGAAATTGGCTTTATCTCCAGATTTTTAAAATTTTTATCAAAAAAATCAGTTTTTATGAATTTTTATGTCATTTTTGCCGCATAAATCCTGTGGAAAATAGCTGACTAAGTAATTTTTATTGTATAGTCTTCTGTGTCTGCGTTAATTTTTTGAAATATAAAAGTTATCTCGGCTTTATTAATTTTCATGACGCCGGCTCGTTCAGAGTCTTGAGGGATATATCGGGGAATGCAGAGATTTTCATTAAAGGCGCCTGTTCTTTTGCGCTCTATGGCTAATTCGATAGGGTTTTGTAAAAAATTAATTGCACTACCCTTGTTATCTTGTGCCGTTCCGGCTCTGGCTGAAACGCCGGCCGCTGTAAATAGCGGGGATACCGCCTGGATGTTGATATCAACAGCGCTTGTGTTGTTGATGATTATCCCGGGCTTGGCATTATTCTATGTCGGCATGGTTCGGGCGAAAAATGCGCTTTCTCTTTTGACCCAGATGTTGTGCATGACCGCTCTTGTCATGGTTTTATGGCCTTTGATTGGATATTCTCTGGCCTTTAGCGGATCATCCCCTTTCTTTGGTAACTTGACCAATGCCTTTTTGAAAAAGGTAACGCCGGACAGCATCAATGGCACGATACCAGAATATGTCTTTGTCTGTTATCAGATGACTTTTGCCGCAATTACGGCAGCTTTGGCTTTGGGCGGTTTTGCGGAAAGAATTAAATTTCGGGCAGTAATGCTTTTCACCCCGCTTTGGCTGGTCTTGGTTTATTTGCCACTCGCCCATATGGTTTGGTCTTCTGACGGTTATTTCTTCAAAATGGGCGTTCTGGATTTCGCCGGCGGGACGGTCGTTCATATCAATGCGGGTATTGCGGCTTTGGTTGGCTGCTTGATGATCGGTAAACGGAGCGGCTATGGCAAAGAACTGATGGCACCCCATTCCATGATGATGACCCTGATCGGAACCGGATTGTTATGGGTTGGTTGGTTTGGCTTTAACGCAGGTTCAGCCTTGGGTGCCAATGCTTCTGCTGGTTTAGCGATGATAAACAGCTTTGTTGCGACGGCAGCAGCCATCCTTGTCTGGATCGCAACCGAGGCTCTCGTTGGTCGTAAGCCGTCGCTGCTGGGGGCTTGTTCCGGTGCTATTGCCGGTTTGGTTGCCATTACCCCTGCCGCCGGTAATGCGGGCCCGATGGGTGCTATCGCTATTGGCGCTTTGGCTTCTTTCGGCTGCTTCTGGATGGTCGTCTATGTCAAACCCAAATTGAAATTTGATGATGCGCTTGATGCTTTTGGTGTTCATGGCGTTGGGGGTATTATCGGTTCCATTGCGACGGGTTTGTTTTGTTCACCATTATTAGGTGGCCCTGGTAAAGCCGATTATATGATTGGGCATCAGCTCTTCTTGCAGATTTTTGCCGTGGTCGTTGCCGTTATTTGGTCAGCTATTGGTTCTGCTATTGCCTTTTACATCGTTGATAAACTGGTTGGTTTGCGCGTTACCAAGGAAGAAGAAGCGATGGGGCTGGATATCAGCGAGCATGACGAGCGGGCTTATAATATGAACTCGCTATAAAGGCTTGGATGCTGGTTTTCTTTTGAAAGACCTCTAGCCGAAAAAAGAATGAAGCCGGATCTAGGAAACTGGATCCGGCTTTTTTTATCGCGCCGGAAAGAGCCTGTACTTCTTTATTGACTTGAAAATCATCGGAGAGGGACTATTTTAACAAAATCCCGATGGCGTTTTTCTTTTCTTTTACAATTCTATGATAATTGAATAATATTTCATTGTCCTTTGTAATAAAGGATAGAAAAATGGATTGGCCTAGTAAATTGTTTCTGTGACATTTGAAATTTTAAACTATATTATCATCTCTTGAGAGACTCTTCACATAGGCGTGCATCCATATTTGCTGGACGTGGATGTTTTGTAATGATTTTGTCCAGCCAACAAACCGGAGAACCGGACAATGGCCGAAAAGGTCAACAATCTTCAGGATTTTTTCCTTAATACCTTGCGCAAGACCCGCACACCGGTGACGATGTTTTTGGTAAAAGGTGTCAAATTACAGGGCGTTATCACCTGGTTTGACAATTTTTCTATTCTGCTGCGGAGAGATGGTCAGTCACAGCTGGTCTATAAACACGCTATTTCTACCATTATTCCGGCGCATCCGCTGGAACAGCTGCGCGAAAGCCGCAGTTTGATGGCTGAACGTAAATCCAGTTTGCTTCAGGATGTCTTTTTATCGGCGATTATGCAGCAGCAAGAACCGGTGACAATGTTTTTGATAAACGGGGTCATGTTGCAAGGTGAAATTGCCGCCTTCGATTTATTCTGCGTCTTGTTAACCCGTAATGACGACGCACAGCTGGTTTATAAACATGCGGTTTCAACAGTGCAGCCTGTGAAATCTGTAGATTTGACAATGACAGAAAGGCGAGACGAGGATTGAGTGGTTTTGTCCGTTCCGAAGCCGATGGCGTTTCACATGGCGCCCGCGTATTGATCGTTCTTCCTGAACTGGAAGATAATAACAAGCGTTCGACCGAAGCCCGATTGGAAGAGGCAACTGGTCTAGCCTGTGCCATCGGGTTGGATGTTGTTTCCAAATTAGCTTTTCATTTGCGCGCCCCAAAAGCCTCGACTTTGTTTGGCCCGGGGCAGGTTGAGCAGATTGTCACCGCAGCAAGAGATGAAGAAGTCGATCTGGTCATTGTCGATGGCCCTTTGACGCCGATTCAGCAGCGCAATCTTGAGACTTCTTTGGATGTAAAAGTCATCGACCGAACCGGTCTTATCCTTGAAATTTTCGGTGCGCGTGCAGCAACTGCTGAAGGGCGTTTGCAGGTCGAGCTCGCCCATTTGGATTATCAAGCGGGGCGTTTGGTTCGGACATGGACCCATTTGGAGCGTCAAAGAGGGGGCTTCGGATTTTTGGGCGGCCCGGGTGAAACCCAAATTGAAGCCGATCGCCGCATGATCCGTGACCGCATGGCAAAATTACGGCGTGATTTGGCACAAGTTACGCGGACACGTGGATTGCATCGGGCAAGACGGAAAAAAGCACCTTGGCCGGTGGTGGCCTTGGTCGGTTATACCAATGCTGGAAAATCGACCCTGTTTAACCGTATGACCGGAGCCGATGTCATGGCCAAGGATTTGCTTTTCGCAACCCTTGATCCAACGATGCGCCAGATTGCTTTACCCGGTATTGATAAGGCTATTTTGTCAGATACGGTGGGTTTTGTTTCCGATTTGCCGACCCAGTTGGTTGCGGCCTTTCGGGCGACCTTGGAAGAAGTTACCGCGGCTGATCTTATTCTGCATGTCCGCGATATCGCCCAAGAAGATAGTGAATCCGAACGCGAAGATGTTGAGCGTGTTTTGGCTGAAATCGGGATTGCGCCTGTCGAAGACGGCGGAGAATTTGCTATTCCGGTTATTGAGGCTTGGAATAAAAGTGATCTTTTATCCGAAGAAGCTCATGAAAGCCTTGCCGCTGAAGCTGCGCGTCGTGATGATGTTGCCTTGATATCAGCATGGACAGGGGAAGGCATCGAAGACTTACGGGAGTTGGTTTCCCAGAGACTTTCAGAAGCCCATCGCCTGCGTCATATTGATATTCCGGTGACGGAAGGTCAGGCTATGGCTTGGCTTTATGCTCATGGCGATGTTGTCAGTGACGTGATGAATGACGAGACCGGAAAAATGGAATTCGACGTCAGAATGTCGGATGAAAATTGGGGACGTTTTATCGAACGCTTCGGTTTCTTGTATCAGGATATGTCTTCTTCTGAAGATGAATCCGAAGACTTGCATCCGTCTTTGTAAGAAGACTATGACCCTTTCTTATGGTTACTGATCCTTGTCCAGAGCTAAGCGGATTATTGCTTTTGGCTTTGCCCAATATAAGGGATGTCGAATTTCAAAAAGCGGTTATCGCTTTATGTGCCTTTAATGAAAAAGGGGCTTTGGGGCTGAATATTGGTCGCATTATTCCCGATGTGACGTTGCATTCTTTGATGCATCAATTGGGTATTCAGCCCGGCCTTGTTCCTGATCGACCTGTTCATGATGGTGGCCCCTGTGAACCCCAGCGTGGGATGGTATTGCATAGTCGCGATTGGCATAGTCCTGATAGCATGATGGTTGGGCAGGATTGGGCTTTGACCTGTACTCTGGACGTGCTTCATGCGCTTAGTCGAGGAGAAGGCCCGCAGCATTGGCTGGTTGCCTTAGGCTATGCTGGCTGGGGCGCTGGTCAACTGGATCAGGAAATGAAACAGGCGGATTGGTTTCTTTCCAAAGTGGATGACCAATTACTCTTTTCTTGTCCGGCAGAAAATCGTTGGCAGCAGGGATATCAACAGGCTGGTGTCGATTTTTATCGTTTGGCGACAAAAATAGGGCAGGCTTGACGATAGATAATGTCTTTCATTCTTTGATATATTTCTTTTGTAGAAGAAAATATTTTTCAAGAATATTACTTTCTAGAAGCTGAAAGAATGATCCCACCGATTGGATGCATGTCTCATTTATCCCGATAAAGGAGAGAATATGGCTGATATCCGCGAACCTGTGCTGTTGACAGCCGCTTTGACTGATTTGCATCCTACCCAGATTTCGGTCGGTATGCGGGAAGTCGAAAATAAACGCGAAAATTGGCGCGAAAAAGAGGATGATAAAAAATCTCTTTATCTTGGTAGCCATTTAATTCCGGTGGTTCTGGGGGATCAGAGTCAGCCTTTTGTTGTTGATCATCACCATCTATGTCGCGCGCTTTTAGAAGAAGGGGTGACTAAAGTTGCCTTATCCGTGATGGCCGATCTTTCTTCTTTGGAAAAAGATCATTTCTGGTTTGTTATGGATAGTCAGCGCTGGATGCATCCTTTCGATGAAAAGGGCATCCGCCGTAGTTATCAGGATATTCCCGATAGTCTGACCGAGATGAAAGATGATCCTTATCGTTCTCTGGCCGGTTCTTTGCGTCGTGCCGGAGGATATGCCAAAGACGTGACACCTTTTAGTGAATTTTTATGGGCAGATTATTTGCGGCGGCAATTTAACGGAGCCGATATTGCACATAATTTCAATGATTTTTTGGAAAAAGCCTTGATTCTTGCTCATGACAAAAAGGCTTCCTATTTGCCCGGATGGTGTGCGCCGCAAGTAAAGCATGTCTAGACATGATATTTCCCTGATCTTGTTTTCTCCAATATCCCTATGTATTTTCAGTAAATTATCTTTTTTTGCCTTTTTTCAGGCTTTATGATGAAAAAGCGATTGAATAACGCTTGCTATCAAGTTCTATAGGGTATTTGGGCAAGGCTTGCCTTATATTGGCTGTTGTTTTCGGGTGAGGATAACCAAGCGTCTGTCCATGCGCGAGGTTCGGGATTATTGTGCATGCGTATCAAAATTGGCGTTTCTGTCGCCAGTAAAATTGGTTTTGCTTCTCATCAGAATGCGGTCCCGTTAATTCACGATTTGGAAATAACCAATCCGACCTCGGAAGATTTTCAGGATTTGACCTTGATCCTGAAAGCGGATTTACCCTTTATTGAAGAAGTCCGTTGGAGAATTCCTCTTTTAAAAAAAGAAGAAAGCTATCAGCTTGCTTTGCAGCCGGTGATTTTAGACGCTGGTTTTCTGCATGATTTAAACGAAAATCTGACAACTCATCTGACTTTCTCGCTTGTCAAAGGCGATACTATTCTGGCCGAAACTGTCTTGCCGGTTGAGCTGCTGTCTTATGACCAATGGGGTGGTTATAAGACGATGTCGGAATTGCTGCCCGCCTTTGCTATGCCGAATGATCCGGTCATTGATTCCGTCTTGAAATCGGCTTCTGATGTTTTGGAAAAAGCTGGAAGATTGGCTTCGATTGAAGGTTACCAGTCACAGTCGCGGGAACGGGTTTGGGAAATAACCTCTGCCATTTGGTCGGCACTTTGCGGCTTGCATCTATCTGAAGCCCCGATGCCTGACCAATATGCTGAAAATGGTCAGAAAATACGGACGCCTGAACGCATTATATCAGGGCAGATCGCCAATAGCCTTGATGCGGCCTTGCTTTTGGCCGCAGTGTTAGAAAAATCCGGATTAAACGCTTTGGTCGTTTTGTTACGAGAGACCGTTTTGGTGGGGGTCTGGTTACAGCCGATTGAATTTGCCTCTCTTATTACCGATGAAGCGGCGGCCTTGAGGCGGCGGGTCGATTTAAAAGATATGCTGTTACTGGATTCTCGGCTTTTATTGCAGCTGATACCCTCTGCTTTGTCTGTTGCCGAGCGAGAGGCTCTGAAAAAAATTGCCGAAGAGCGTGCCGCCGATTTTGTTATGGCGATTGATATCCATCGGGCGCGTTTACAAAAAATCCGGCCTTTAAATAGCTTGTCGGGGAATGGTGAAGCATTTTCGCCATCTGAATGGGAAGCGGCTGAAGCCTTTGAAACTGCGCCGGTATTACCCGCTTTTGATGTTGAAAGGCCGGAAAGTGATGCCATCGCAAAAGATCGGCTAACCAGTTGGCAGCGCAAATTATTGGAATTAACGCCGCGCAATCGGTTGTTAAATTTACCTGCCAAAAGCAAACAGGTGCCTTTGATCTGTTCAGACCCGATGAAGCTAGAAATTGGGTTGAGCGACGGTAAAAAGCTGAAAATCGTAGCGATGCCGGATTTTTCGGCCAATGGGCGCGATAAAGAACTGTATGCCTCACAAAATCAGAGTGATTTGCTTCAAGAAATGGCAGAAGCGGCTATGGCGAAAGGTGAAATTATGTCTTCACTTTCGGCGAATGCTTTGGAAGCGGCTCTGATTGATCTTTACCGGAAAGCCAGAAGCGATATTGACGAGGGCGGGGCGAATACCCTGTTTTTGGCAATCGGTTTTCTGAAATGGAAGCGGCATCCTGAAGAAACGCGGGAATATTACGCGCCTCTGGTGCTGTTACCGGTGACTTTGGAACGGAAAAATGCCCTGTCAGGTCTGGTTCTGGTCAGGCATGAAGATGAAATCCGTTTCAATCTAACACTTCTGGAAATGTTGCGGCATGATTTTAGCCTGACAATACCAGAATTGAATAAGGCTTTGCCAGAGCAAGACGGGCTTGTTGATATTGCAGCGATATGGAATATTATCCGTCACGCTATTCGGGATATTAAAGGTTTCGAGCTAATCCCCGAAGTCAGTTTAAGCACTTTTTCCTTTGTCAAATATTTGATGTGGAAAGATTTAACCGATCGTTCTGATCAGTTAAAAGAAAGTCCTCTTGTTCATTATCTGTTAGACCGGACAAAAGAGAATTTACCTAAAAATAAGCATTTTCCCACTGCTGAAACGCTCGATAAAACCGTTAATCCAGGCGAATTATTTACCCCTTTACCTGCGGATAGCTCTCAATTAGCGGCGATTGTGGCCTCGGCTAAAGGCTGTGATTTTGTTCTGGATGGTCCTCCGGGGACAGGGAAATCCCAGACTATCGCCAATATTATTGCCCATAATCTGGCTTTGGGGCGGCGCGTTTTATTCGTAGCAGAGAAAAAAGCCGCACTCGATGTCGTTCAGCGGCGTTTAAATGCCAATGGATTAGGCGATTTCTGTCTGGAACTTCATTCCAGCAAGGCGACCCGTAGCGAAGTTATTAAACAGCTCAATCGAGCTTGGGCAGCGAGTAAGGATATTCCCGAAGCTGACTGGAAAAGTGAAGCTGAAAAGCTGCGGCAGTTGCGCGACAACCTTAATGAAGTCGTTCATTTGTTGCATCAGCGTCAGCCGAATGGGCTAACGCTCTATCAAGCAATCGGGGTTGTGGTTCGGGATGGTGGCCGTGCGGTGCCTCGTCTGAATTTTTATCATCCGCTGCAACATAGTGAGCAAGACCTTGCTCATTTTCGTGATCTGGCGCAGCGTTTAGGGCTGGCTTGGCAGGAAGTTGAAGATATCCCGCAGGATTTCGATGCAGTAACGGTAAGCGAATGGTCGAATGGTTGGCAGGAATCCATTGTTGCAGCAGCCAAGAAGTTAAAAAATGCTGTTTTAGAAGTGATTGCCGCCAAAGAGGCTATTATTGAGGCTTCTAATTTGCCGATTATGGCCGATAGTCGCGACGGATTGGAGCAATTAAGTCATTTTATCCATTTGTTGGGAAAAGCCTATGGCCGGAATTGTTATCTGGCTTTCTCACCTGAAAAAAATAAAATTATCGAGGCCGCTTATCAGCTTATTTCTATTCTAAAAAGCTATCGCAAAGAGGCTTCCGGTCTGTCTGTCCGCTATGATCGCGATATTCTAAGACGGCTACGCACACATCCACGCCGATTATGGCAGGAGTGGGAAAAAGCTGACCAGCGCTTCTGGTTCTTTTCTGTTTTTGAAAAGAAAAAAATTATCAAGCATTTGGCTAAAGCTGGACGCACCAAAGGCCGGATTGATGCCGCGCATGATTTGCCTCGTCTGGTGATGATGGGGCGATTCTATGAAAAGCTCTATCACTTAAGAAAAACAATGCCTGCCTTGAAATATTTTTCTGGCTGGAAAGGTATTAGCAGCAATCTGACGATGATTGCAGATGAATGCAGCTTTGCCGAAGAATTGGAAGCTGCGGTTACAGCGCAGGCAGCTAACCCCGCCCATTTGATCGAATTACGGCAAGCTGTCAAAAATCTGGTTATGGAGGCGAATGCGCTATTAGACCCTGCTTCGCCTTTAATGATTGCAGCGCGGCGGCTGAAAAGTGCTTTGCAAATATTGGATAGAGCCAAGGATAGTTTTGTTTCTTTGGCTGATTCCGATATGCCCAATGACCCAAAGGCATGGCTGGAATTGGCTGAAACCATTATCAGCTATGAAAACCGTTTGCAGGCTTGGGCGAATTGGCAACGGATTCGGTATGAAGCAGTATCAGCGGGACTAAAACCTTTGGTCGATGCGATCGAAAGTCATGCGATCCCAAGCGATCAGGTGGCTTCTGCCTTTGAAGCCGGTTATGCGCGCTGGTTTGCCAGTAATCTGATTGATGCTGAACCGCGATTGCGGCGTTTCTCTTCGGCTATGCAGATGGCTGATATTGCGGCTTTCCGAAAAGTTGATGACCGTGTGTCTGAATTATCAGTGCAATATATTCGGGCGCAATTAGCTAAAAATATTGCGGTTGATGAAAATAACGGTTTGCCTGCTGGTTATGCCATTTTGAAAAGACAGCTTCAATTAAAGCATCCTATGCCTATCCGGCAGTTGATTAGCGAAATGGGTGATGATTTCGGACGCTTGGCACCTTGTATGCTGATGAGTCCATTATCAGTTGCCCAGTTTTTACCGCCCGATCATGCGTTATTTGATCTGGTTATTTTTGATGAGGCTTCGCAAATCGCGCCTTGGGATGCGATCGGCGCAATGGCGAGAGGAAAGCAGGTTATTGTTGCCGGTGATCCACGTCAGATGCCGCCGACCAGCTTTTTTAATCGTTCGGTGCAAAATGATGATTTGGTGGCTGATACCGAACGCGACATGGAAAGTATTCTTGATGAATGTTTAAGCGCGGGTATCCCGATGCATTCTTTGAATTTCCATTACCGCAGCCGTCATGAAAGCCTGATCGCCTTTTCAAACCATAGTTATTATGATGGCAGTCTGATTACATTTCCAGCTCCAGTCAGGAAAGAAACGGCGGTACATTGGCGGCGAGTGAACGGGGTTTATAGTCGTGGCCGGAATCGCGTGAATGCTATTGAAGCCCAAGCCATGGTGGATGAGGCTGTAGCCCGTTTGACTGATCCCGAATTTAACCGGCAAGGCTGGTCTTTGGGCATTATTACCTTGAATAGCGACCAGCAAAGATTGGTTGAAGATTTGCTGGATAAAGCGCGTCGAGATCATCCTGAAATTGAATCCCATTTCAGCGATTTACTGCCAGAACCTGTTACGGTTCGTAATCTGGAAACGGTACAGGGTATCGAACGCGATTTGGTGATTATCGGGATTGGTTTTGGCCCGACAGAACCCGGTTCACCGACAATGCTGATGTCCTTTGGCCCTCTGTCTGCTGAAGGCGGATGGCGGCGGCTGAATGTCGCCTTGACCCGCGCCAGACAGGAAATGATTTTATTTACCTCCTTTGGCCCTGAAATGATTGATTTAAACCGGACAACTTCACGGGCGGTTATTGATCTGAAACATTTCATCGAATTTGCTGATCGGGGCCCGCAAGCCTTTGCCGAAGCCGTCCATGGGTCTTTGGGTGGATATGATTCACCTTTTGAAGAGGCGGTGGCTGCGGAATTGATGCATCGGGGCTGGCAAGTCGCTTCCCAAATAGGGGTTTCCCGTTTCAGAATTGATTTGGGGGTTGTTCATCCTGATCGCCCCGGTGATTATCTAGCCGGTGTCGAATGTGATGGTGCCACTTATCATAGTGCAGCAACGGCGCGGGATCGGGATAAAGTCAGAGAAGCGATATTGTCCGAACTAGGATGGAAGCTGGTTCGGGTTTGGTCAACCGATTGGTGGGTTGATAAAGAAGGCGCAGCCGAGCATCTTCATAACGCCCTGGTCGCGATTTTAGAAGAAGATCGGCGCAAGAATAAAATGGCTTTGCCTGCAAGCTGATATCAGCAAAGGGAGAAAATCCGACAGCCGCCATGATTTATTTTAACTTATGGATGTAAAAGTCGTTCTCTTTCCTATAGCGCGCGTTTTTATCAATATAGATGCGGCCTTTTAATGAAGGGGGTAATAGCCTCTGGAAAAGACCGATGGAGTGCAAAATGAAATTGACAGAAAAGACTTTTGACCTTTTTCAGGAAGATGGCAGTCTTCTTGAAAAAAATATCCGTTTTCAGGAAGATGGTCGGGTCTTGGGTGTCCAACATTTTGATCGCCAATATTGGTCTGTTGTCGGCACGCAGATTGTTTTGACCAACGAGCATAAAACGCCCTCAATTATTTTTGCTTGCTGTTTGGAGCATAGCGATCTTTTTGCTTTTTTTGGGCAATCAGCAAAGGATGGCAATAATAAAGCCCGTTTTATTCTGTTTGAGACAGGGGCTGCTTCTGTTCCTGCTGTCGCGCCTGCACCTGATTTGACGCCCGCTTTAATGATTTTAGAGCGCAAACTTGATCATATGCGCGATACGATGAATCTGGTTTCGCAGCGTAGCAGTCGCTCTTCTTCTAAAATAAAAGTGTTATTCCTGATTCATAATATGGCGTTGTGGGATAGCTTGCGGGATGTCTATGCGCTTATGGCTGCGCGTGATAATTATGAGGTTATTGTCGCGACTTCGCCTCGTTATTTTCCGGCAACGCAGGATTATCAGGCAGAAGATGAGGTGCATCAGGGTTTAGAACAGCAATCTATTCCCCATATCCGCTTTAAAGATGATTTTGAGTCAGCATTACAGGTTATAAAAGCGATCGCACCGGATGTCATTTTCCGTCAGATGCCTTGGGAAGTGAATACGCCGGAACCTTTCCAGACGCAGCATCTCAATTTTGCTCGCCTGTGCTATGTCCCTTATTATGGCTTGAACATTCTGGAAAAATTGACGGCGGAAGAAAACGAGCAAGATTTTTCTGCTGACCAGTATTTTCATCGTATGTGTTGGCGGATGTATTGCGAGAATGAGCCACTGTATCAGCGCATGAAAGAAAAATCCTTGCGCGGCGGTGATAATATCGTGGTGAGCGGTCATCCCAAGCTTGACCGTCTATGGGAATCCCGCAAAAATCCGGAATGGCCGATCAAATCGGAAGGTGAGAAGAAATTCCGTCTGATATGGGCGCCTCATCACACCATTGGGAATGGTTGGCTTGATTTTGGTATTTTTCCACAGACTTTCGGCGATATGTTGCAATGGGCAGAAGATGCGCAAGATATCGAATTTGTTTTGCGGCCACATCCCTTGCTGTTTAATTCCCTGCTATTTTATAAGCTATTTAATGAGCAGCAGGTCGAGCAATTCAAGAAATTATGGAACCGTTTGCCGAATACCGCTTTGAGTGAAGGTGGGGAGTATGGTCCTTTATTAGCGGCTTCTGATGCAATGATTACCGAGGGAGTCAGCTTCCTTGCTGAATATCAGATATTCCATGATAAACCGTTGATCTTTTTGGATAGCCAACGTCATCGTGGATTTAATGCAGTGGGTGAAAAAATTATGCGTGGCACCTATAATGCAACCACTATTCAGGCGGCACGGGAAATTGTCGATTCTTATCGTCAAAAAGGGAATGATCCCTTGGCCGATATTCGAAAAGAAAATTTTGATATGATGATGCCTTGGCCAGGGAAAGCGGCTGAACGGATTGTGGATGATATTCAGGCAAATATTGCCTTATAAAACCTCAATCCCTGTAATTTTGATTTAATAGGCCGGAGAAGATTATGGCTGTTGCCGTTATTTTGGGAGGCGGGAAAGGCACCCGTTTTGGTGATCCGCTACCCAAGCAATTCAAGGTATTAGGTGGAAAGCCGATCATCCAATATACCTTGGAGGCCTTTTATTCTCATCCGGCGATTGATGAAATTATTGTGACCTATCCGGTTGAATACCGGAAAGAGATTGCAAAGATAACCGCGCCTTTTTCTAAAAAACCGATCCATTTGGTGGCGGGGGGTGCTTCCCGCATGGAAACAACCATGGCGGCTTTGGCTGCGGCGGGTGATCGTCATGTTAAGATTTTATTTCATGATGCGGTTCGCCCTTTTGTTTCCCATGATATCATCAGCGATAGTTTGGTTGCTCTTGATCGGCATCAGGCCGTTGATGTTGTTATTCCAACGGCCGATACTATCGTTTCTTTGAATGAGGCGCAGGATCATTTACTGTCTATCCCCAAACGTAGTCTGCTACGCCGTGGACAAACGCCGCAAGGTTTCTGGGGCGATTCTCTGGCGGCTGCTTATCGGGCGATAGATCCTGAAATTCTTGACCGTTTTTCCGATGATTGCGGTGTATTTCTTTATCAAAATCCTGATGCTGATATCGGTGTGGTCACCGGTGATGATAAAAATATCAAAATTACGACACCGATAGATTTCTTTTTGGCTGAACAAATCCTCTATTCAGGGCAGGCGGCTAGCCGATCAGTGGTTTCCGAGGAAAAAAGCCAGAAGTCCGTGGTTCTTTTTGGCGCTTCATCAGGATTGGGCGCGGCGGCCGCTAAAGCTATGGAAGCCAAAGGCTGGCAAGTCTTTGCCGCTTCGCGTAGCACGGGGGTCGATATTTGTGATCCTGAACAGGTGAATGGTTTTTTTAAGGAAGTAGCCTCTAAAACATCTGAAATTGACGCGGTTGCAGTTTTCTCCGGTGTTTTGAAAACCGGCAAGATTACAGAAATGAGCCGTGAAGAAATCCGTCAAATGATAGATGTCAATTTGATCGGTTCATTAAATGTGGCCTTGGCTTCTTTCCCCTATTTGAAGAAGTCATCTGGTCATTTATTGATGGTTAGCTCCAGTAGTTATTTTCGCGGGCGTGCTAATTCAGCGGTTTATTCATCTTCCAAAGCGGCGGTAGTTAATTTAACGCAAGCGCTTTCTGAAGAATGGGCAGAGGATAATATTGCGGTTTCTTGCATTGCCCCAAGACGTGCCAATACACCGATGCGAAGAAAAGCTTTCCCGCATGAAGATCCAGCGATTTGCCTTGATCCCGATATTGTTAGCCAGCAAGTCGTTGCGATGTTGGAACATTCCCAGACAGGTTTAATCAAACATATTTATTGAATTTTACATCTCGGCTGCCAGAAAATATCTGGCAGCCCTGTAAAAATTTTAAAGACTATTGCAAAATATCGCAGCTTATTTGGGTGCATAGGGATGGGGGTTAAACGGATAGCCGTTTCCAATCCTCTATTCCCAAAAAACGATATGGCTTAGCTCCGACCGAATAATTTTTCGATATCCTTATGACCCAACTTAACCCATGTCGGGCGGCCGTGATTGCATTGGCCACTATGGGGCGTGATTTCCATTTCCCGCAGTAAAGCGTTCATTTCCGCGATCGAAAGTAAACGACCCGCCCTGACTGATCCGTGACAGGCCATGGTTGCAACAATATGGTCAAATTTTTCTTTTAACAGGAGGCTCTGATCATAGGCGGTGATTTCAGCCGCGAGGTCTTTTATCATCGCTTTGACTTCGCAATTGCCAAGCATTGCAGGGGTTGCCCGCACCAAGATGGCTTCATGGCCGAAGCGTTCGGTTTCAAGTCCCATCGCTGCAAATTCATCTTGTCTTTGTTCGAACAGGTCGCAAGAGACTTCATCCATTTCGACAACATCCGGCATCAGTAGCCTTTGACTGGCTACTTGGCCATTTTCCAAGGCACGTCGCATCCGTTCCATAACCAGTCTTTCATGCGCGGCATGCTGATCGACAATGACCAATCCGTCTTTGGATTCCGCTATAATATAAGTGGCAGCGATTTGGCCTCTTGCCAGTCCTAGAGGAAAATCACTCTGTTCCGAACTATCTGTAGAGGTATTCCGTCCCATGGGGGGGATGGGCGATTTTGTGGCGGCACTCCACAAGTCGTCAGCTGTTCTTTGATGTGCTTGTGCCGAAGGGGCTTTGGGGGCTTCTGTTGGGCGGCTTTTAAAAAGAAGACCGGAATCGGAAAGGGCGGATTTTTCTTCGTGAATCGCAGCTGGATTTGTCGAGATAGGTAAATCGCTGCTTTTTCGCCATTTTCCCATGGCTTGAACATCAGCGGGTTGCGCGCTTCTGAAACCGGATAGGTCAAGACTTTCCCGAAGAGCGCCGACAATAAGACTACGCACCGCTTGAGAATCCCTGAAACGCACTTCGCCCTTCGCAGGATGAACATTGATATCGACATCGCTATTAGGCAGTGTCAGAAATAGTGCCAAAACCGGATGGCGGTCTTTTGCCAGTAGGTCATGATAGGCTGCCCGAACTGAACCGATAAGCAAGCGGTCTTTAACAGGGCGGCCATTGACAAACAAATATTGATGATCGGCCAGACCACGGTGAAAAGTCGGTAGGCTAGCTACCCCTTCAAGCTGCATCTGGTCGCGCTGATATTCAACCGTGACGCTATTGTCTTTCAATGTCCGGTCAATCAGAGCGGCGACCCTTCTTTGTCGACTTTCACCGCCATTTAAAGAAAAAATACGTCTGCCATCATGTTCCAGCGAAAAAGCAATATCGGGGCGTGTCATTGCCAGCCGTCTGACGACATCATGGCAGGCCATATATTCGCTTTTGGCGCTGCGCATGAATTTCCGACGGGCTGGAATACGGGCGAAAAGGGAATCAACCTTTATTCTTGTCCCTTTGGGCAGGGGAGCGATGCCTTCCTTCTCGAAATGTCCATTATCGACGATAATTTTCCAGCCACTATCGCTGTCGGCTGTTCGGCTTTCCAATGTCAGGCGGGCAACGCTGGCGATTGAAGGGAGCGCTTCGCCACGAAAACCCAAGGTAGTGACGGCTTCGATGGCATCATTATCAGGGAGTTTCGAAGTCGCATGGCGTTCCAAGGCCAGCCGCATTTCGTCCGCAGGAATACCGATGCCGTTATCAATGACTTCAATCCCGTCTAAGCCGCCTTTTAGCAAGCGAATAAGGATGCGGGTTGATTGGGCATCAATGGCATTTTCAACCAGTTCTTTTAAAGCACTGGCCGGTCTTTCGACAACTTCGCCCGCAGCGATACGATTTATGACGTCTTCTGGCAGACGGCGTATTGACATATTTCTAACCCTGCCCCAAGCGGTTCTCTGGCTTTCCGGTTCAATATTCATATAAAACCGGAAAATGGCTTTTTTTTAACCTTTTAAAGTCATAGTATAGGATGTTCAGGATCGATATAGGGTCGATAAATTAATAGTCCTGATCTATCCCTTTAATATCGGTATATGCGTAATATACCGGTTTCTTTTTGGTCGGGAAAGTTTATAGCTTTTCTGGCTTCTTTCCTAAAGCCCCTTGTTAGCGGACGGATGCTTGAATGTCTCTTTTTACCCGCCTGTTTAAATTTATGTCGCATGACATGGCGATTGACCTCGGCACGGCGAACACCGTCGTTTATCTTCGCGGCCGTGGCATTGTATTGAATGAACCCTCGGTTGTGGCAATCGAAACCCTGAATGGCGTCAAACGGGTGCGCGCCGTCGGGAATGATGCCAAGCTGATGATGGGCAAAACGCCGGATAGTATTCAGGCTATCCGTCCTATGCGTGATGGCGTGATCGCTGATATTGACGTTGCCGAACAGATGATAAAGCATTTTATCCAGAAAGTGCATGGCGGTAAAGCACGGCCTTGGCGTTTTCCTGAAATTGTGGTTTGTGTCCCGTCCGGTTCTACATCGGTTGAAAGACGCGCTATTCGCGATGCGGCTTCTAATGCGGGTGCCAGTCAGGTCTTTCTGATTGACGAACCAATGGCAGCGGCTATCGGGGCTGAAATGCCAGTAACTGAGCCTATCGGTTCGATGGTCGTTGATATTGGCGGCGGCACCACCGAAGTGGCGGTTCTGTCTTTGCGGGGTCTGGCCTATACCACCTCTGTCCGTGTCGGTGGTGACAAAATGGATGAGGCAATCGGTTCCTATGTCCGCCGGAATTTTAACCTTTTGATCGGTGAAGCGACAGCCGAGCGCATCAAAAAGGAAATGGGCACGGCAAGAATGCCAGATGATGGCATCGGGATGACGATCAGCATCAAAG
The DNA here is from genome assembly GCF_000175255.2 of Zymomonas mobilis subsp. mobilis ATCC 10988. NCBI lineage: Bacteria > Pseudomonadati > Pseudomonadota > Alphaproteobacteria > Sphingomonadales > Zymomonadaceae > Zymomonas > Zymomonas mobilis. The sequence goes on from NC_017262.1 coordinate 1,059,377, forward strand.
GCCGCGATTTGGTAAACGGGGTGCCAAAAGAAATTCAGATCAATCAGGCGATGATTGCTGAAGCTTTGTCTGAACCTGTGGCCTCTATTGTTGAAGGCGTCCGTCTGGCTTTGGAAAATACGGCACCGGAATTGGCCGCCGATATTGTCGATCAGGGTATTGTCCTGACAGGTGGGGGCGCTTTGTTATCCGGTCTGGATACGGTTTTGCGCGAGGAAACTTCTTTGCCGGTAACGATTGCCGACGATCCTTTAACCTGTGTGGCGATGGGAACCGGACGGGCTTTGGAAGATCCTACCTTTAGAGCTGTTCTGCAAACAGCCTGATTTTTGAGCAGGTAAAGGATCTTTTGAAGCATGGCACCGCCGCGCTCACGTAATTTTGGTTTTTCAAGGCGGGCGCAACTAGGCTTATTTGCAAGTTATGTCGTGGCTGTCGGAGGGATTGTTGTGGCCTTGGTCATGTTGATCTTGGCCAATCTCTATCCCGCCAGTTACAATAGCGTCATTGGTTTTATCACTGATTGCACCAGCCCGTGGCCGCGTTTAGGCCACGGGGTTGTCACCCTGTTAGATAATAGCCGGGATAATGTTGCGGGCTATATCAAGGCGGGTAGTGAAAATATCCGTTTGAAAAAAGAATTGGAGCATCGGCAATCTGACCTTGTGCAATTACAGCTTTTGAAGGCGGATAATGGCAAGCTGAAACGCTTGTTAAATCTGGTCGATCATACGCCAGAAAAAATAGCTGTCGGGCATATCATCGGTTCCCCCTTGGCAACGAGTAATCGTCGGACGGCGATTATTGATATTGGTTCTTCCTCAGGGGTCACAAGTGGTATGCCTGTTTTGGCTGCTGAGGGTTTGGTTGGGCGTGTTTTAGCGACGGGGCATTTTTCGGCGCGCATTCTGTTGCTGATTGATCCTTCCAATACTTTACCCGTCAAAATTGCCCGTTCCGGTGTGGCTGCCTTGGCCGCGGGGCGGGGTGATGGCCCTTTGGATGTCCGGCCATTGATTGCAGGGCAATCACCTTTCCAAAAAGGTGATCTTTTGGTGACTTCCGGCACTGGAGGAATCTATCCACCTGATATTCCCGTCGCTTTTGTTACGGCTTTGAATAATGACGGTGCGGTTGCTTTGCCCGTCGTTAATCCGGCTTCGGTGGATTATATTATGGTTGAAAAAATATTTGAGCCTGATGCCCCGCCGGAACCTTCCCTTGCGGATAAAATGCCTTCTCAAAAATTGTCCCGCAAGAAAGCGGCCAAAAATAATCCAACGGCGAGAGCTGTCACCCAACCTTTGGCAGGGCAGGCCGCCGATAACCCTGTGAACAGCAACAGCGCATCACCGGTATCCAATAAATCCCGATGAAAGGAAAGCGGTTATGGCTTTGACACCAGTGACGCCTCCTGCGGTAAAGCCTATTATTGCCAAAGATCAGGATTTGGGATTTTTGCCAATAAAAGCCAAGATTACCCCGATTATTATGGTTTTGTTGGCAAGCCTTTTGGAGACCGAGCCTTTTGTCGGGGTATTATCCTTCTGGCCTTCTTTAGGATTTTTAACGGCTTTGGGATGGCGATTGTTACGCCCTGAATTATGGCAAGCATGGATGGGGCTGCCTTTGGGCATGGCTAATGATATTATCAATGGTCAGCCGCCAGCGACTTCTATGATTACATGGACGGCTTGCTTTCTTATGATGGATATTGTCGATAATCGGTTGGTATGGCGGAATTATTGGCAGGACTGGATTTTGGCAGCGGTGGCTGTTTTTTCTTCTAGCTTGCTGGCTTTATGTATGTCTTGCGGTTTTAAAGGGCATTTCGCTATCGCGCTTGTGGCCGATATGCCAAGGATTCTCGTCTCTATCTTGCTGTTTCCGGTGGTTGAATTTTTTTGTTCACTTGTGGATCGCTGGCGGTTAGCTTTATAAAATAAGACTAAAATAGTCATCATTGAAAGCAGGACAGCTATTAGGCCGGCTTGTTTTTTGTAGGATTATCCATATTTTCTGCACGCGCCCTCTTTCTATTGCGTAATACTTGCCGGATTATTTTTCTGTGAAAAAGCGTAGTCATCTTATTACCCAACATTCGCTCGGCTATAGTTTTTCCCGCCGTGCTATGCTTTTTGGCGGACTGCAATTGGCAACCGGCAGTTTGTTAGCCATGCGGATGGCTTGGCTATCTGTCGCGGAAAACGAACATTATAGTCTAATGGCTGAAGATAATCGGGTGCAGACTGTCTTGATACCGCCAAGACGGGGATGGATTGTTGATCGTCATAATCGGCCAATGGCGATCAATCATACTGATTTTCGTGTCGATATTATTCCCGATCAAATACAGGATCGGGAACGGGTGATTATTACTTTGGCCGAGCTACTCAATCTCTCTCCAGATGATGTCGATCGGATTCGGGAAGATTTGAATAAAGCCGCCGGTTATCAGCCTGTCCCGATTGCCGAGCATCTTGATTACGAGCATTTTGCTGCGATCTCTGTCCGTTTGCCTGAAATGGCCGGAGTAGCGCCACAAAGAAGTTATGCCCGTTATTATCCAAATGGCTCTGCAGTCGGACATTTAATCGGTTATGTCGGCGCAGCGACAACTGATGATTATAAGAAAAATCACGATCCTTTGTTAATTACACCCGGATTTAAAATTGGGAAACAAGGGTTAGAAAAAACTTTTGATAATTATCTAAGAGGGGTTCCGGGTGCCAAGCGTTCCGAAGTGACGGCGCGCGGACGGTTAGTGCGTGATCTGGAGAATAAGCCTGATCAGCCCGGTAAAAAGCTGCCTTTAACAATTGATGCTGGTTTACAGGATTATGCGGCGCGGCGCATTGGAGATAACAGCGCAGCCGTTGTTGTGATTGATACCGAAAATGGGGATATTTTGGCGCAAGTATCCATGCCCTGTTTTGATCCCAATGATTTTGCCGATGGTATCAGTCATCGAGAATGGCAAAGTCTGTCTCAAGATGACCACCATCCCTTGATCGATAAAACGATTGCGGGTCTTTACCCCCCCGGCTCGACAGTCAAGCCGATGAATGCGCTGGCTTTGCTGGAATTGGGCATTGATCCTTATGAAACGGTCAATTGCACTGGCAGTTATCAATTGGGCAGTAGTTTATTCCATTGTTGGCGGCGGCAAGGTCATGGCCCCGTCAATATGCATACGGCAATCACGCAAAGTTGTGACGTCTATTTTTACGCTATGGCGCATCGGGTTGGTATGGAGCCTTTGGCAGATATGATGCGTCAATTAGGACTGGGTGCCAGTTACCATCTGCCTTTGGGATCAGAACATTATGGCACGGTTCCTGACCCTGCATGGAAATTGAAAAAATATCATCGCAATTGGACGGCGGCAGATACTTTGAATGCCTCGATCGGGCAGGGGGATGTTTTGGCCAATCCGTTGCAATTGGCTGTGATGGCGGCGCGATTGGCTTCGGGAAAACAGATTACGCCTCGGCTGATCCGCTCAAAAGAAATCCCTATGCCCGCCAAATTGAACGCCAAAGAATCCCATCTTGATTTTATTCGGCAGGCCATGCGGGATGTGGTGAATGGGGGGGGCACCGGTGGTGCTGCAAGATTATATGTTCCCGGTGTTGAATTGGCGGGGAAAACCGGAACGGCGCAGGTTCGGCGTATTTCAATGGCTGAACGTGGGCGCGGTGTGTTGAAAAATTCACAATTGGCTTGGCGGATGCGCGATCATGCCTTGTTTGTTTGCTTTGCACCGACAGATAACCCACGTTATGCCGCCTCGGTTGTTGTCGAACATGGTGGACATATTGACTCCGCTACGGATGGACCGGCTATTGCACGCGATGTCCTGACCTATTTGTTTGATCCCGATCGTGCTATGGCCAGTTTGAACGCTTTGGAAGTGTCGTGGGGTGGGGATCTTGCGAGCCGTATGCGTATGCGGTCGGAAAATGCCTCGAAAGCTCCATCTAAACCCAATATGACTTAGGCGAAATCGGGATGTTGTCCTTAGTACCTGCTCCTATTCGGCAGTTGCCGTGGAAGCTTTTGCTTCTGGTTATGGCTGTTGGCAGTTTTGGATTGGTTGTTTTATATTCGGCTGGAGGTGGGCTGCATCCTTGGGCGTTGAATCAAGGGCTGCGTTTCGTTTTCTTTATTTTTGTCGCGATTGCTATCAGCCGTATAGATCAGGGCAGTTTGAAGCAAATTTCTTGGCCGCTTTACGGCGGGTTATTGCTCCTCCTTATTTTTGTCGAGCTATTTGGCTTTGTAGGTGGCGGTAGTCGGCGATGGCTTAATCTGGGGATTATGACCCTTCAGCCTTCGGAATTGATGAAGTTGGCGATTGTCCTTGCGATTTCCCGTTTTTATGATTTGCTGCCTGCGGGTGAGATTAGAACCTTTTCCGCTATGTGGCCTGCGGCTGTTTTAATTTTGGTTCCGGCGCTTCTTGTTGCAGTTCAGCCTGACCTTGGAACGGCATTGATGATTGTCGCGGGGGGGGTAATTGTCTGTTTTTTGGCTGGATTGCCCTTATGGCTATTTATCGGGGGCGGTGTGTCCTTGGCGGCGATTGCGCCGCTCGCTTTCTTTTTTCTATTGCATGATTATCAGCGCAATCGGGTTTTGATCTTTTTAACGCCTGAAAGTGACCCTTTGGGGCGAGGATATCATATCAGTCAGTCCAAAATCGCGATTGGTTCAGGTGGTATTTTTGGCAAGGGATTTTTGAATGGCACTCAGAGCCATCTCGATTACTTGCCTGAACGTCACACCGATTTTGTTTTTGCAACAATGGCCGAGGAATGGGGACTGATCGGAGGGCTGTTCATTATTGTCAGTTTTATGATTATCATCAGCTGGGGCATGAAGGTGGCATTAAATGCGCCGTCACGTTTCGCCAAATTAACGGCAGCAGGCCTATCTTCGACTATTTTTTTCTATGTTGCGATCAATCTAGCTATGGTTATGGGGATGGCACCCGTAGTGGGCATTCCACTGCCTTTAGTCTCTAATGGTGGCTCGGCAATGATGAATGTGATGATTTGTTTAGGGCTGCTCATGGCGATTGATCGTTGGACACGCTATCCCAAAAAAGGATTTTGATCTGGCCTTGAGCCCATAGAGTATTTTGGCATACTCGATTGAGCCAACCTATTGTCTGAAGATTTTTCAAAGAAAGTTATAAGGTCTTATTTTTGTTATTATGATTATTTTAAAATATAAAAATATTTTATTATTTCATTTTTTAGTATATAAATTTTTATTGATTTTATTCTTGGTAAGAATGTCCTTTGAAATTTATAGGTTGTCTTGAATGATTTTTAGAATAAATTTTTCATATAAATAGCTTTTTATAAAAATAAATAATAATAGATCGCGGTTTCTTTAAATTATATTTTAAAAAATTTTAGCGAAGTGAATATATAAAATATAGTGATGCATTATAATTCTAAATTACGGTTATATTTATTATATTTGAAATAATTATATAATTTAAAGTGTAAAAATAACAAATTATTTCTATTTTTCTGAATTTTTTTTTAATTTACTTATCGTTTTCTTTGTTTTACCCCTTTCTTGTTAGCTAGTTTTTTAAGGGGGGTGTATAGTAAAGCCTTAGATATTTCCGCTATTGATATCAATTCACATAGAAAAAGTATGACTGATTATAAGATATTTATTTTCAGATCTTTATACTTCAAAACTATGAATGGAAATAAAGATATACATGAAGTTAATCTGTAATTTTGGAATAACATTTGGATTATTCCTTGTACCCTCTTCCGTTTTTGCTACTCAAAGCAGTTTATCTTCTAATTACCAGCAATGGTACACAGGTTCGCTTTTATCACCATCCGGCGCATTGCGTCAGGGCGGTGTCACAATCGAACCGTATATATCTTATAATCGTCCTATAGATAGTGTGGATGCTTTTGGCCACAAAGGTCCTATCTACGGTGGCACCCAAAGCATTGTTAATACAACACTCGTTAAATATGGCATTACCAACCATTTGAGCGTTCAGCTTCATCCTCAATTTTTTTATAAATGGCGTTCCACTTATGGGAACGGGGGTGGTCAGCCTCGGGTCGGCGATTTACCGCTTGATTTCATTTGGCGTTTTGTTGATCCGAATGAAAGTCGTCTTATTCCGGCTGTGATGCTTCAGAGTGGTATCTCTTTCCCGACAGGTCGTTATGACCATTTGAATTCTGATAAAACCAATGCCGGTGGTAATGGTAACTATGTTTTCCGCGCTGCTTTGGTAACCCAATCGACTTATCGTATTGCGGGTCATGCTTTGCGGGTTCGTGGATGGGCTAATATCCGTAAATCTGTCCGTGATGCTGAAATCCATGGCATTAGTAGCTATGGAACCAGTAAAGATTTTATTGGTCATGCGGAAACCGGCACGAGTGGCGAGGGCGGTATTTCCGTTGAATATGGTATCAATCAACGTTGAGTTCTGGCCTGTGACGTTGCCCGTGATTGGTCTTATGGTTCCAAGGTCAAGGGTTATAATAATGCCGTTGATTATGTTGAAAAGAAAGGGCAGGGATCCGGTGCTTGGGTGGTTGCCCCGGCTGTCGAATATAACTGGTCAGCTCGCTATGGTATTATCGCCGGTGTTTCTACGCCTTTCTGGGGCAGAAATACGACTGAAAGCCTGTCAGGACAGGTCGCTTTTGATATGGTTTTCTAGTCACTTTTTATATTACCCAATCCATAATGGTTTTGAATATAAAATTTAACCGCTTTCTACGCTTGTTTCCGGCGCTGGGGTTTATCATATCCAAGATATGACTATCGCGATCCGCACGACGCTTGATGAGCCAGAAAATCATTTCGATTTTGTGCCTCATCGCCCCAGCCGCCCTGAAAAAACAGAGCCGTCAAAACCGTTTCGTCTTGTTTCCGATTACGAGCCAGCGGGTGATCAGCCGCAGGCCATTAGCGCCTTGTGTAAAGATATTCAAAAAGGCGAGCGGGATCAGGTTCTGTTAGGGGTAACCGGATCCGGTAAGACCTTTACCATGGCAAAAGTCATTGAGAAATTACAGCGGCCTAGTTTGATATTGGCGCCTAATAAAATTCTGGCTGCCCAGCTTTATGGTGAGTTTAAACGCTTTTTTCCTGAAAATGCGGTCGAATTTTTCGTGAGCTATTACGATTATTATCAGCCGGAAGCCTATGTGCCGAGGACAGATACCTATATCGAAAAAGATAGCGCCATCAATGAAGCGATAGACCGGATGCGCCATGCGGCAACGCGTTCTTTATTAGAGCGCGAAGATGTTATTATCGTGGCCTCGGTTTCTTGTCTTTATGGTATCGGTTCGGTTGATACCTATTCATCCATGACCTTTCGTTTATTGAAAGGTCAATTAGTCGATCAGCGGGAAATTATTCGCCGTTTGGTTGCTTTACAGTATAAGCGCAATGAGGTTGCCTTTGGACGAGGTTCTTTCCGTGTCAAAGGCGATACCCTTGAGATATTTCCATCCCATTATGAAGATATGGCTTGGCGTATCAGCTTTTTCGGGGATGAAATCGAAGAAATTTCTGAATTCGATCCTTTGACTGGGGTGAAGATCGCTAAACTCGACCAGATTAAAATTTATGCTAATTCTCATTATGTGACACCAGAACCGACTTTGAAGGCTGCTAATAATGCGATCCGGCGCGAGTTGGACAACCGTTTGCGGGAATTCAAAGCTGAAGGTAAATTACTGGAAGCGCAGCGATTGGAAGAGCGCACCGAATTCGATCTGGAAATGATGGCTGCAACCGGTGCTTGTTCCGGTATTGAAAATTATTCCCGCTTTCTGACCGGACGCGCCCCCGGAGAACCTCCGCCTACTTTATTTGAATATTTGCCTGATAATGCTTTGTTATTTGTGGATGAAAGCCATCAGACGATTCCGCAAATTAACGGTATGTCACGGGGTGATTATCGCCGTAAAACGACTTTGGCTGATTATGGCTTCCGCTTGCCTTCCTGTATTGATAACCGACCTCTTCGGTTTGAAGAATGGAATGCGATGCGTCCGCAAACCGTCTATGTTTCTGCAACGCCGGGACCGTGGGAATTGGAGCAAACTGGCGGCGTTTTTGTCGAACAGATTATTCGACCGACGGGGCTGGTTGATCCTGCAATCGAAGTTCGACCGATTGAAGAGCAGGTTGATAATCTGATCTTTGAAGCCAAGAAAACGGCGGCGGCCGGATGGCGTTCTTTGGTGACGACCTTGACCAAGAGAATGGCTGAGGATTTGACTGAATATATGTATGAAGCGGGGTTGAAAGTCCGTTACATGCATTCCGATGTCGAAACGATCGAACGCATCGAGCTTATTCGGGATTTGAGATTAGGCGTTTATGACGTCTTGATCGGTATCAACCTGTTGCGAGAAGGCTTGGATATCCCAGAATGTGGATTAGTGGCCGTATTAGATGCTGATAAAGAAGGCTTTTTGCGGTCTGAAACTTCACTGATTCAGACGATCGGTCGAGCTGCGCGTAATGCCGAAGGGCGTGTTATTTTGTATGGTGACAAGATAACCGGTTCGATGGCGCGGGCTATGGCAGAAACTGAACGCCGCCGGATTAAGCAGATTGCCTGGAATAAAGCGCATAATATTACACCTGCAACGGTTAAGCGGCAGGTCGATGATATTGTCGGTCATTTCGGTGTTATCGACAGTAGTGAGGCCGCCGCTACCATCGAAAATCATGATCCGAAGGTTTTGGCACGTTCTATTTCCGAGACTGAAAAAGAGATGTTAGAAGCCGCCGCTAATTTGGAATTTGAAAAAGCGGCACAATTAAGAGATGTCTTGCACCAGTTGAAAAGACAGGAATTGGGACTGCCTCCTGAAAAGTCGTCTGAGATCCAAGGTCGGTCTGAAGCCGGACGTCCCGGCACTCGAAAAACCAGAAGTGACAAAGCTAGGCTCAGGACTCATTCTTTGAGATAGAAGATGAAACTTGCTGCGATATGGATTGCTGACATGAATGTGTGAGCGCACCGGTCGTATCGTGTTGCGACACGCCGCCAGTCTTTGAGCTTTGCGAACATATTTTCGATGAGGTGACGCTTTTTATACAGATGCCAGTCGTAAGGCGGCTTTGATTTCCGGTTCTTCTTCGGCGGAATACAGGCGGTGATATTCCGGTCTGCGAGAGACTGTCTGATTTTATTACTGTCGTATCCCCGGTCCCCGAGAATTTCTTGTGTTTCTTCCGGCAGATTTGCCAGCAGAACATCCGCGCCTTTGAAGTCACTGACCTGACCTGCGGTCAGATGCAGCCGGACAGGGCGGCCCTGACTATCGCATACAGCGTGAAGCTTTGAGTTCAGTCCGCCTTTCGTGCGTCCGATATGGCGGGGAAAAGCCCCTTTTTGAGCAGGGAGGCCGCTGTCCGGTGTGCTTTCAGATGTGTTGCATCGATCATCAGACGCTTTGAACGGCCTGCCTGCTCCGTCAGGGCGACGAAGATCCGGTCAAAGACACCCAGGCGGCTCCACCGGATAAACCGGTTGTATAAAGTCTTGTGCGGGCCATACGCTTTCGGGGCGTCTTTCCACTGAAGGCCGTTGCGGATCACGTAAACGATCCCGCTCAGGACACGACGGTCATCGACACGCGGCACACCATGCGCCAGTGGAAAAAACGGCTTAATCCGTTCCATCTGGTGCTCAGACAGCAAAAACACGTCACTCACAGCTTCACCTCCATCGGTAAACCTGTGAATCACAACAGCCCGCTCAACTCAAGAAATTAACAGGTCCTGAGCCTAGAGAAGCCAAGGCTTCTAAGCGCGTCAAGCAAGAAGCCGGTGAAAAATTATTGAGATCGCGAGGGCATTGATTGGGGAATAGGGTGAGGTCTCTGCCTTGAAGTATACAATCTTGAAAAAGGCCGAGACCTCAAAATTTTTATTTTTTGCTATACCCTTATTTCGTAAAACCTGTTGTCAGACGTTGCTTTTCTCTCGATAGGGATGAGCTTGGAAATGATGACGGCAGTCAAAGGAAGAAATGTGGTAGAAGCAACAGCGCAAGAGACCGATCGTCCGCGTTTTTCTTTTTCAATCGCGGCAAGGGAAGGAAAATCCCGCACCGGCACTATCGAAATGAAGCGGGGCGTTATCCGAACCCCTGCCTTTATGCCGGTTGGAACGGCAGCTACCGTAAAGGCTTTGAAGCCGGAAACAGTTCGGGCAACTGGCGCTGATATTATCTTGGGGAATACCTATCATCTGATGCTTCGTCCGGGTGCCGAACGGATAGCTAAGCTGGGCGGATTACATTCTTTTATGGGGTGGGATCGGCCTATTTTGACGGATAGCGGCGGGTATCAGGTGATGAGCCTGTCTTCTTTGACGAAGCAGAGCGAAGAGGGCGTTACCTTTAAAAGTCACCTTGACGGTTCCCGCCATATGCTGTCGCCGGAACGTTCTATCGAAATCCAGCATTTACTAGGCAGTGATATCGTAATGGCCTTTGACGAATGCACGCCTTATCCGGCAACGCCTTCGCGCGCGGCTTCGTCAATGGAACGCTCGATGCGGTGGGCGAAAAGATCACGGGATGCCTTTGATAGCCGAAAAGAACAGGCCGAAAATGCGGCTTTGTTCGGAATTCAGCAAGGCTCTGTTTTTGAAAATCTGCGGCAACAATCGGCGGATGCTCTGGCTGAAATCGGCTTTGATGGCTATGCTGTTGGGGGATTGGCTGTGGGTGAAGGACAGGATGAAATGTTCCGCGTCCTTGATTTTTCTGTGCCGATGCTGCCCGATGACAAACCCCATTATTTGATGGGCGTTGGCAAGCCTGATGATATCGTTGGAGCAGTTGAACGCGGCATTGATATGTTCGATTGCGTCTTGCCGACACGTTCCGGTCGGAATGGGCAAGCCTTTACATGGGATGGGCCTATCAATATCAGAAATGCTCGTTTTTCAGAAGATTTGAAGCCGTTGGATAGTGAATGTCATTGTGCCGTTTGCCAGAAATGGAGCCGCGCCTATATCCATCATTTAATTCGGGCGGGTGAGATCTTGGGGGCTATGCTGATGACAGAGCATAATATCGCCTTTTATCAGCAGCTTATGCAAAAAATACGGGACTCTATTTCGGAGGGGCGTTTTTCGCAATTTGCTCAGGATTTCAGAGCGCGCTATTTCGCACGGAATAGCTAGAAATTGTGATTGTATAGATGAGGCAGCAAGGCTGGAGCTTGGCAGAATGAATGCGGATATTGACCTTTTTTCTTATCTGAATCCTGAAAAACAGGATTTGTCAGCTCTGGCTCCGAAAGATTTATCTCGTGAACAAGCGGTTATTGAATTGGAACGCTTGGCAAATTTGATCAGCCATTACGATCATCTTTATCATGATAAGGATAATCCGGCTGTTCCTGATAGCGAATATGATGCCTTGGTCTTGCGAAACCGTCGGATTGAACAGTTTTTTCCTGACTTAATCCGGCCGGATTCTCCAAGTAAAAAAGTCGGTAGTCGTCCTAATTCACGTTTGCCCAAAATTGCACATCGGGCAGCGATGCTTAGTCTTGATAATGGTTTTCTGGATCAGGATGTTGAAGATTTTTTGGGTCGGGTCCGCCGTTTTTTCAATTTAAAAGAAAATCAGGCCGTCATTTGCACTGTTGAACCGAAAATTGACGGTCTCTCTTGCTCGTTGCGTTATGAAAAGGGCATTTTAACTCAGGCCGTTACGCGAGGAGACGGGGTTATTGGTGAGGATGTTACGCCTAATGTCCGCGTTATTGATGACATCCCCAAAACATTAAAAGGCGATAATTGGCCAGAAATTATTGAAATTCGTGGCGAAGTTTACATGGCAAAAAGCGATTTTGCTGCTTTGAATGCTCGTCAGACAGAAGAAAATAAAAAGCTTTTTGCCAATCCTCGCAATGCTGCGGCTGGGTCTTTGCGGCAGCTAGACCCGAATATTACCGCAAGACGTTCTCTTCGCTTTTTGGCGCATGGTTGGGGCGAGGCTACATCTCTACCTGCCGATACCCAATACGGCATGATGAAAATGATAGAAAGCTATGGCTTGTCTGTCAGTAATCTGCTGGCTCGTGCTGACAATATTGGGCAGATGCTCGATTTCTATCAGAAAATAGAGGCCGAACGGGCTGATTTAGATTTTGATATTGATGGTGTCGTTTATAAATTAGATCAGCTTGATTGGCAGCAAAGATTTGGATTTTCAGCGCGCGCCCCACGTTTTGCCTTGGCGCATAAATTCCCAGCAGAAAAAGCGCAAACAACGCTTTTAGATATCGAGATACAGGTCGGGCGTACGGGTGTTTTGACACCCGTGGCTAAATTAGAGCCTGTAACGGTTGGAGGGGTCGTTGTCTCTTCTGCGACCCTCCATAACTCTGATGAAATTGAGCGTTTGGGTGCCCGTCCTGGAGATCGGGTTCTGGTTCAACGTGCTGGAGATGTTATTCCCCAGATAGTCGAAAATCTAACCTCTGATGTCGATCGTCCGATTTGGCATTTCCCGCATCGCTGTCCAGTTTGTGACTCTGTTGCTAGAAGGGAAGAAGGGGAAGTCGCCTGGCGTTGCACCGGAGGTTTGATCTGTCCAGCGCAACGCGTTGAGCGCTTGTGCCATTTCGTTTCGCGCACTGCCTTTGAAATTGAGGGCTTAGGAAAAAGCCATATCGAAAGTTTTTTTGCCGATAAATTGATTGAAACACCTGCCGATATTTTTCGGTTGTTTCAAAAACGTCAGCTTTTGATCGAGAGGGAAGGTTGGGGTGAACTTTCTGTCGATAATTTAATATCGGCTATCGACAAACGGCGAAAAGTCCCGTTTGATCGTTTTCTTTTTGCCTTGGGTATTCGCCATGTAGGTGCTGTAACAGCGCGAGATTTAGCTAAATCTTATCAAACATGGGATAATTTTAAAGCGGCCATTGATGAGGCGGCTCATCTACGGACTATATTACAGCCTTCAAGTGAAGAGTCTGAAGAAAAGTATCAAAAAAGGGTAGATAAAGAGCTTATCTCTTTTTTCCATATTCCTAATATGGGTGGTAAAATCATTCGAAGCCTTCTGGATTTTTTTGCTGAAACCCATAATTCCGATGTTGTTTCTGATCTTTTACAGGAAGTTCAAATTGAGCCTCTTTATTTTGAGCTGGCCTCTTCGCCTTTGTCAGGAAAGATTATTGTTTTTACTGGAAGTCTGCAAAAAATAACGAGAGACGAGGCTAAGCGACAAGCTGAAAATCTGGGCGCTAAAGTGGCTTCATCCGTTTCAAAAAAGACTAATCTTGTTGTCGCGGGAGAGGCCGCAGGTTCTAAGCTTTCAAAAGCGAAAGAGCTGGATATTTCCATTATAGATGAGGATAGATGGCATCGTATCGTAGAAAATGACGGGCAAGACAGTATAAAAATCTAATAATGCTTGAGTAATTTCTTGAAATTTATATAGGTTTTTCCAAATTTTATTGGCTTTTGATATTTTTTAAAAAGAAAACTGTTTTTTTAAACACTTATGTTGCCTTCTTATTAGAAAATTTTGTTTTACTTGCGTTGTCATCAATCAAGGATAAGTAAAAAAATAATCGTAGATGATCGACGCAAATATTGTTCCAATAATGATAAGGAGGTTCCAAAATCGGTTCAATAGGAGTAATCCGTATTCAGTTTATCGCCAAGGATTCGGTTTGTGATGTTATTTTTGGTCAGAAACTAAAATAAGACCAATGTTTAACATTGCCGATACTCGGCGATTGTAAGATTTACAGATTAAGGCGGGAGAGGAATCGCCATGAGTTCTGAAAGTAGTCAGGGTCTAGTCACGCGACTAGCCCTAATCGCTGCTATAGGCGGCTTGCTTTTCGGTTACGATTCAGCGGTTATCGCTGCAATCGGTACACCGGTTGATATCCATTTTATTGCCCCTCGTCACCTGTCTGCTACGGCTGCGGCTTCCCTTTCTGGGATGGTCGTTGTTGCTGTTTTGGTCGGTTGTGTTACCGGTTCTTTGCTGTCTGGCTGGATTGGTATTCGCTTCGGTCGTCGCGGCGGATTGTTGATGAGTTCCATTTGTTTCGTCGCCGCCGGTTTTGGTGCTGCGTTAACCGAAAAATTATTTGGAACCGGTGGTTCGGCTTTACAAATTTTTTGCTTTTTCCGGTTTCTTGCCGGTTTAGGTATCGGTGTCGTTTCAACCTTGACCCCAACCTATATTGCTGAAATTGCTCCGCCAGACAAACGTGGTCAGATGGTTTCTGGTCAGCAGATGGCCATTGTGACGGGTGCTTTAACCGGTTATATCTTTACCTGGTTACTGGCTCATTTCGGTTCTATCGATTGGGTTAATGCCAGTGGTTGGTGCTGGTCTCCGGCTTCAGAAGGCCTGATCGGTATTGCCTTCTTATTGCTGCTGTTAACCGCACCGGATACGCCGCATTGGTTGGTGATGAAGGGACGTCATTCCGAGGCTAGCAAAATCCTTGCTCGTCTGGAACCGCAAGCCGATCCTAATCTGACGATTCAAAAGATTAAAGCTGGCTTTGATAAAGCCATGGACAAAAGCAGCGCAGGTTTGTTTGCTTTTGGTATCACCGTTGTTTTTGCCGGGGTATCCGTTGCTGCCTTCCAGCAGTTGGTCGGTATTAACGCCGTGCTGTATTATGCACCGCAGATGTTCCAGAATTTAGGTTTTGGAGCTGATACGGCATTATTGCAGACCATCTCTATCGGTGTTGTGAACTTCATCTTCACCATGATTGCTTCCCGTGTTGTTGACCGCTTCGGCCGTAAACCTCTGCTTATTTGGGGTGCTCTCGGTATGGCTGCAATGATGGCTGTTTTAGGCTGCTGTTTCTGGTTCAAAGTCGGTGGTGTTTTGCCTTTGGCTTCTGTGCTTCTTTATATTGCAGTCTTTGGCATGTCATGGGGCCCTGTCTGCTGGGTTGTTCTGTCAGAAATGTTCCCGAGTTCCATCAAGGGCGCAGCTATGCCTATCGCTGTTACCGGACAATGGTTAGCTAATATCTTGGTTAACTTCCTGTTTAAGGTTGCTGATGGTTCTCCAGCATTGAATCAGACTTTCAACCACGGTTTCTCCTATCTCGTTTTCGCAGCATTAAGTATCTTAGGTGGCTTGATTGTTGCTCGCTTCGTGCCGGAAACCAAAGGTCGGAGCCTGGATGAAATCGAGGAGATGTGGCGCTCCCAGAAGTAGTTAAACTTGCTTTGGCTGAATCCTTTTGTCTTTTTTAGATAAGTCTTAACCAATTATACTTTTTGTTTACAACGATGGTATAAAGCGGGCGGACAGGCTAAAAACAGGCTAAAAGGATTCGGCCTCTGTTTTAAGGACGAGAATAATGACAAATACCGTTTCGACGATGATATTGTTTGGCTCGACTGGCGACCTTTCACAGCGTATGCTGTTGCCGTCGCTTTATGGTCTTGATGCCGATGGTTTGCTTGCAGATGATCTGCGTATCGTCTGCACCTCTCGTAGCGAATACGACACAGATGGTTTCCGTGATTTTGCAGAAAAAGCTTTAGATCGCTTTGTCGCTTCTGACCGGTTAAATGATGACGCTAAAGCTAAATTCCTTAACAAGCTTTTCTACGCGACGGTCGATATTACGGATCCGACCCAATTCGGAAAATTAGCTGACCTTTGTGGCCCGGTCGAAAAAGGTATCGCCATTTATCTTTCGACTGCGCCTTCTTTGTTTGAAGGGGCAATCGCTGGCCTGAAACAGGCTGGTCTGGCTGGTCCAACTTCTCGCCTGGCGCTTGAAAAACCTTTAGGTCAGGATCTTGCTTCTTCCGATCATATTAATGATGCGGTTTTGAAAGTTTTCTCTGAAAAGCAAGTTTATCGTATTGACCATTATCTGGGTAAAGAAACGGTTCAGAATCTTCTGACCCTGCGTTTTGGTAATGCTTTGTTTGAACCGCTTTGGAATTCAAAAGGCATTGACCACGTTCAGATCAGCGTTGCTGAAACGGTTGGTCTTGAAGGTCGTATCGGTTATTTCGACGGTTCTGGCAGCTTGCGCGATATGGTTCAAAGCCATATCCTTCAGTTGGTCGCTTTGGTTGCAATGGAACCGCCGGCTCATATGGAAGCCAACGCTGTTCGTGACGAAAAGGTAAAAGTTTTCCGCGCTCTGCGTCCGATCAATAACGACACCGTCTTTACGCATACCGTTACCGGTCAATATGGTGCCGGTGTTTCTGGTGGTAAAGAAGTTGCCGGTTACATTGACGAACTGGGTCAGCCTTCCGATACCGAAACCTTTGTTGCTATCAAAGCGCATGTTGATAACTGGCGTTGGCAGGGTGTTCCGTTCTATATCCGCACTGGTAAGCGTTTACCTGCACGTCGTTCTGAAATCGTGGTGCAGTTTAAACCTGTTCCGCATTCGATTTTCTCTTCTTCAGGTGGTATCTTGCAGCCGAACAAGCTGCGTATTGTCTTACAGCCTGATGAAACCATCCAGATTTCTATGATGGTGAAAGAACCGGGTCTTGACCGTAACGGTGCGCATATGCGTGAAGTTTGGCTGGATCTTTCCCTCACGGATGTGTTTAAAGACCGTAAACGTCGTATCGCTTATGAACGCCTGATGCTTGATCTTATCGAAGGCGATGCTACTTTATTTGTGCGTCGTGACGAAGTTGAGGCGCAGTGGGTTTGGATTGACGGAATTCGTGAAGGCTGGAAAGCCAACAGTATGAAGCCAAAAACCTATGTCTCTGGTACATGGGGGCCTTCAACTGCTATAGCTCTGGCCGAACGTGATGGAGTAACTTGGTATGACTGATCTGCATTCAACGGTAGAAAAGGTTACCGCGCGCGTTATTGAACGCTCGCGGGAAACCCGTAAGGCTTATCTGGATTTGATCCAGTATGAGCGGGAAAAAGGCGTAGACCGTCCAAACCTGTCCTGTAGTAACCTTGCTCATGGCTTTGCGGCTATGAATGGTGACAAGCCAGCTTTGCGCGACTTCAACCGCATGAATATCGGCGTCGTGACTTCCTACAACGATATGTTGTCGGCTCATGAACCATATTATCGCTATCCGGAGCAGATGAAAGTATTTGCTCGCGAAGTTGGCGCAACGGTTCAGGTCGCCGGTGGCGTGCCTGCTATGTGCGATGGTGTGACCCAAGGTCAGCCGGGCATGGAAGAATCCCTGTTTAGCCGCGATGTCATCGCTTTGGCTACCAGCGTTTCTTTGTCTCATGGTATGTTTGAAGGGGCTGCCCTTCTCGGTATCTGTGACAAGATTGTCCCTGGTCTGTTGATGGGCGCTCTGCGCTTCGGTCACCTGCCGACCATTCTGGTCCCATCAGGCCCGATGACGACCGGTATCCCGAACAAAGAAAAAATCCGCATCCGTCAGCTCTATGCTCAGGGTAAAATCGGCCAGAAAGAACTTCTGGATATGGAAGCGGCTTGCTACCATGCTGAAGGTACCTGCACCTTCTATGGTACGGCAAACACCAACCAGATGGTTATGGAAGTCCTCGGTCTTCATATGCCAGGTTCGGCATTTGTTACCCCGGGTACCCCGCTCCGTCAGGCTCTGACCCGTGCTGCTGTGCATCGCGTTGCTGAATTGGGTTGGAAGGGCGACGATTATCGTCCGCTTGGTAAGATCATTGATGAAAAATCAATCGTCAATGCTATTGTTGGTCTGTTGGCAACCGGTGGTTCCACCAACCATACCATGCATATTCCGGCCATTGCTCGTGCTGCTGGTGTTATCGTTAACTGGAATGACTTCCATGATCTTTCTGAAGTTGTTCCGTTGATTGCCCGCATTTACCCGAATGGCCCGCGCGACATCAATGAATTCCAGAATGCAGGCGGCATGGCTTATGTCATTAAAGAACTGCTTTCTGCTAATCTGTTGAACCGTGACGTCACGACCATTGCCAAGGGCGGTATCGAAGAATACGCCAAGGCTCCGGCATTAAATGATGCTGGCGAATTGGTATGGAAGCCAGCTGGCGAACCTGGTGATGACACCATTCTGCGTCCGGTTTCTAATCCTTTCGCAAAAGATGGCGGTCTGCGTCTCTTGGAAGGTAACCTTGGACGTGCAATGTACAAGGCCAGTGCTGTTGATCCTAAATTCTGGACCATTGAAGCACCTGTTCGCGTCTTCTCTGACCAAGACGATGTTCAGAAAGCTTTCAAGGCTGGCGAATTGAACAAAGACGTTATCGTTGTTGTTCGTTTCCAGGGCCCGCGCGCAAACGGTATGCCTGAATTGCATAAGCTGACCCCGGCTTTGGGTGTTCTGCAGGATAATGGCTACAAAGTTGCTTTGGTAACTGATGGTCGTATGTCCGGTGCTACCGGTAAAGTTCCGGTTGCTTTGCATGTCAGCCCAGAAGCTCTTGGCGGTGGTGCCATCGGTAAATTACGTGATGGCGATATCGTCCGTATCTCGGTTGAAGAAGGCAAACTTGAAGCTTTGGTTCCAGCTGATGAGTGGAATGCTCGTCCGCATGCTGAAAAACCGGCTTTCCGTCCGGGAACCGGACGCGAATTGTTTGATATCTTCCGTCAGAACGCTGCTAAAGCTGAAGACGGTGCAGTCGCAATATATGCAGGTGCCGGTATCTAATTTTTCCAGCGAAAAATTGTAGACTTGGACTTTGTAATCTTATTTTCTGGTATAGGGGTATCCCTATACCAGAACTGAAATCAGACTTATTTTACCTGTTGGGTAGCCTTCTGATTTTAGAAAGGAATTATTATGGAAATTGTTGCGATTGACATCGGTGGAACGCATGCGCGTTTCTCTATTGCGGAAGTAAGCAATGGTCGGGTTCTTTCTCTTGGAGAAGAAACGACTTTTAAAACGGCAGAACATGCTAGCTTGCAGTTAGCTTGGGAACGTTTCGGTGAAAAACTGGGTCGTCCTCTGCCACGTGCCGCAGCTATTGCATGGGCTGGCCCGGTTCATGGTGAAGTTTTAAAACTTACCAATAACCCTTGGGTATTAAGACCAGCTACTCTGAATGAAAAGCTGGACATCGATACGCATGTTCTGATCAATGACTTCGGTGCGGTTGCCCACGCGGTTGCGCATATGGATTCTTCTTATCTGGATCATATTTGTGGTCCTGATGAAGCGCTTCCTAGCGATGGTGTTATCACTATTCTTGGTCCGGGAACGGGCTTGGGTGTTGCCCATCTGTTGCGTACCGAAGGCCGTTATTTCGTCATCGAAACTGAAGGCGGTCATATCGACTTTGCTCCGCTTGACAGACTTGAAGACAAAATTCTGGCACGTTTACGTGAACGTTTCCGCCGCGTTTCTATCGAACGCATTATTTCTGGCCCGGGTCTTGGTAATATCTACGAAGCACTGGCTGCCATTGAAGGCGTTCCGTTCAGCTTGCTGGATGATATTAAATTATGGCAGATGGCTTTGGAAGGTAAAGACAACCTTGCTGAAGCCGCTTTGGATCGCTTCTGCTTGAGCCTTGGCGCTATCGCTGGTGATCTTGCTTTGGCACAGGGTGCAACCAGTGTTGTTATTGGCGGTGGTGTCGGTCTTCGTATCGCTTCCCATTTGCCGGAATCTGGCTTCCGTCAGCGCTTTGTTTCAAAAGGACGCTTTGAACGCGTCATGTCCAAGATTCCGGTTAAGTTGATTACTTATCCGCAGCCTGGACTGTTGGGTGCGGCAGCTGCCTATGCCAACAAATATTCTGAAGTTGAATAATATTTTTTAATATTATGAACTGAATTTAAGAGGCTGCCTTCCGATAAAATCGGGAGGTGGCCTTTTTTATATTTTTTACTAAAAAATGAAGACAAAAAATTCTTAAGTAAGAATAATATTATTATTAACTTGTGATATATTTTGTATTAGTTCTTCTTGGTAAAGAATTATTTTTGATAAATTTTGTCTAATATCCTATATTTTAAATATTTTTTATAATATTTTTTTAATAAAATTGACGTGATATTTAGGGGTTTGTGTAGAAAAATGAGATAATATTTAGAATTATTGATTTAATTCTATCTAGATTCATCTTAGAAATTAATGAATATTAAGAAGAGGCCATCGGCTATTGGAGTCGAATTAATATATATACACCGTATATCATATAAACGACTATCCGACCGAAATTATAGAAATTCGATCGAGGATAGCCATTCTAAATTAAATTATCCTGTATGCTCTTCTACTCTTTCAAGAAGAA
Source organism: Zymomonas mobilis subsp. mobilis ATCC 10988 (assembly GCF_000175255.2). Classification (NCBI taxonomy): domain Bacteria; kingdom Pseudomonadati; phylum Pseudomonadota; class Alphaproteobacteria; order Sphingomonadales; family Zymomonadaceae; genus Zymomonas; species Zymomonas mobilis. Next base: position 1,079,643 of record NC_017262.1, read on the forward strand.
CATCGCGTTCAAGATAACTTACGCCAGTGCGAATTTGACAGCAGCTTCTGCATGAATTTGTGTGGAGTCATAGCAGGGCAAATCAAGCATATCTTGCTTGATCAGCAGAGGGATTTCAGTACATCCGAGGATGACGGAATCAACACCTTCTGCACGGGCTTTCTCAATTATCTTAAGATAACCCTGCCGTGATGACTCTTTGACTTCACCCTGACAAAGTTCATCAAAAATCACATCATGGACGAAGCCTCTATCTTCGTCTTCCGGTGTAATCACATCAAGACCCTGATTTTTCATGCGGTCAGTATAGAAGCCATGTTCCATCGTATAGCGCGTTGCCAAGAGGAGAGGGCGTTTACGACCATCTTTCTTTAAGGCTTTAGCTGTCTCATCAACAATATTGATAAGAGGGACAGCTGATATCTCAGCGACGGCATCAGCGACGAGATGCATCGTGTTAGTGCAAATGAGGACACAATCGGCTCCAGCCTTTGCTAAGCCTGCCCCAGCGGCACCGAGAAGCTTGGCAGCGTCATCCCAGCGGTCAGCCTTTTGAAGCGCAACAACCTCTGCAAAGTTCAAAGAATGCATAAGCAGATCTGCTGAGACTAATCCACCGCGTGCATCACGGATAGCTTCATTGATAATCTGGTAATAAGTGACCGTGGATTCCCAACTCATACCGCCAATAAGGCCGATTTTTTTCATATGCCAATCTCACGAAACTGATTGTTAATAGCCCTAAGAATGCCATGCCTTTTGTAAAAAAAACGCGCTTTTTTTGAGGAATTTAAGGGTAAAACTGCAAATTATTTTCTTATTATTAGGAATAAATGCAAAAATATTGTTCTTATAGAAGAGTCGGTGTATCATTTTTCGATGATCGACTACCGAGACCGGCATATATTATCTTTATTACAAGCTAACGCAGAAATGCCATTGGCCGAGATTGCGGAACGGGTTGCTCTATCTGTTTCGGCTTGTTCTCGTCGTGTCGCGCGATTGCGTGAGGAAGGCTATATAAAAGGCACTATTGCTCTTTTGGATAGAAAGAAGATCAATCTTCCGACAACTATTTTCCTTCTTGTCAAAACGGGATTGCACACAGGAAATTATCTTGAGCAATTTCATGCAGCCGTGAGTGCCATTCCTGAAATCGTCGAAGTCCATAGGCTCACTGGAAATTTTGATTATATTTTAAAATTAGCTTTGCCGAATGTCGAATATTATGATGTTATTTATAAACAGATACTAAAACATGTCGCCTTCTATGATATGTCTGCCTATATTTCTATGGAGACAGTAAAAATATCACCTGCTTTACCGACAAATTATATTTAAAAAGAATTTTCTTCTAAAATTTTATTAAATAATTCGTCATCTTGGCTAAGATTTTTTTTACCTATATCAATTTCTTGTAAAAAAGCGATAATTTGATCTATCTTATTTTCTGAAATTTGGGATTGTTGGCTTTGGTATAGTAAGAAATCAAGAATAGAAGGCATGCCAGCCGCTTGCGCTATAGCTTCAAGATTTTTGACAGACATCACCGAATGATGATTCATATCGACGGCGCGTGAAAGCGTTGTCGCGGCCTTTATATTAGCTCTACGTGCTAATTCTGCCCAGCTTACATCCATTTTATCTCGGATGCTGTAAAGCCATTTGGCAATAATCTCTTTTTGTCTCATCACCTTATCTCAGTAATAAGTGAGGCTGAAGGTAATCTTTATATAAATGAGTATATAAACAAAATGTTAAATTTTATAAAAATGATATTGTTTTGTTGTAATAATATTCAGAATATTAAGGCTATTGGATAGATAACAAGAAATATATTATGAACTATCACTCAAAACACTTGGGAAGGCCAAGTGGAAAGCTAACAAAACGCCGTAAAGAAATTCTGGAATATTGGAGACAATATGGCCCTGTCTCTTTAGGAAAATTGGCACGTGACTGCCATATTTTTGATAGGTCTACAGCAAGACGGTTTCTAATAACCTTTGAAAAAATGGGTATTTTACAGCCGCCTCGGGCAAATTTTTTAAAAAAATAGAGAAAAAATAAAAAATCTATTTTTATGTTGTAAATTAAAAAATATACAATGATTTATCAGGTTAAATAATTTTTTAAAAAACATTATATTAAAAAATATTTTTACTTGTTGTAAAATAATATTTATTAAAATTTATGTAATATTTATTTTAAAATTGGAGATTTATATGGTTGCAAAAGATTTGTTTTTGGAATTTTAGTCTCTTTTCTCATATATCTGAAATATATTGAGACAATTCAATATTGATAAACCAAACATGTTTGGGCGTTTTTGGTATAATTATTCAATTTATTTTAGAATATAAATATAAATATAAATATAAATTTAGTTTTAAGTAAAAACTTCCGAAAAAAATGTGACTTCGCTTGAAATGTCGAAGCGTGTCTTTCGAAAAGGCAGCCTATTTCAATATTTCTGCCTTTTTGAAAGTCGAGAACAAGAATTAATCTTTTTTCGGCTTTATTTCATCATTTATTAGGATAGTTCTTATGTTGAATAAAGCAGGCATTGCAGAGCCGAGCTTGTGGACTCGTGCGGATGCTATGAAAGTGCATACCGATGATCCCACGGCAACCATGCCTACCATTGATTATGACTTTCCTGTCATGACTGATAAATATTGGGTTTGGGACACTTGGCCCTTACGCGATATTAACGGTCAGGTTGTCAGCTTCCAAGGTTGGTCGGTGATCTTTGCTTTGGTCGCTGATCGCACCAAATATGGTTGGCATAATCGCAATGATGGCGCCAGAATTGGTTATTTCTATTCACGTGGTGGAAGCAACTGGATTTTTGGTGGTCATCTTCTGAAAGATGGTGCCAATCCGCGTTCTTGGGAATGGTCTGGTTGCACGATTATGGCACCGGGTACGGCCAATTCTGTCGAAGTATTCTTTACGTCTGTCAATGATACGCCGTCAGAATCCGTTCCTGCCCAGTGCAAGGGCTACATCTATGCCGATGATAAATCGGTATGGTTTGACGGTTTTGATAAAGTGACCGATCTGTTTCAGGCAGATGGCCTTTATTATGCTGATTATGCAGAAAATAATTTCTGGGATTTCCGCGATCCGCATGTCTTCATTAACCCCGAAGATGGCAAAACATATGCCTTGTTTGAAGGTAATGTTGCCATGGAGCGCGGTACGGTCGCTGTTGGCGAAGAGGAAATTGGCCCTGTTCCACCAAAAACCGAAACGCCTGATGGCGCTCGCTATTGTGCTGCTGCCATTGGTATTGCACAGGCCCTTAATGAAGCCCGCACCGAATGGAAATTGTTACCGCCTTTGGTAACCGCCTTTGGTGTCAATGACCAGACGGAGCGGCCTCATGTCGTTTTCCAGAATGGCTTGACCTATCTCTTTACGATCAGTCATCATTCGACTTATGCCGATGGTTTGTCGGGTCCTGATGGGGTTTATGGCTTTGTTTCTGAAAACGGCATTTTTGGCCCTTATGAACCGCTGAATGGTTCCGGTTTGGTTCTCGGTAACCCCTCTTCACAGCCTTATCAGGCTTATTCCCATTATGTGATGACAAATGGGCTGGTGACCTCCTTCATTGATACCATTCCGAGTTCTGACCCGAATGTCTATCGTTATGGTGGCACCTTGGCACCGACCATCAAATTGGAATTGGTTGGCCATCGCAGCTTCGTTACCGAAGTGAAGGGTTATGGCTATATTCCGCCACAGATCGAGTGGTTGGCAGAAGATGAATCTTCTAATTCTGCGGCAGCCCTGTCTTTATTGAATAAATAAGATTTATTCATTGTAAATGACGTTTCTGATTATGCTTGAATAAAGCATTATCATCTTTTGAGTTTATTTCAACTTAAGGGTCATCAGGGCATTTTGCCCTGATGACACCCTTCCTATTCCTAATAATAATTTCAAGAAAGTGTATATTACTTTAAATGTTTAATTTTAATGCCAGTCGCTGGACGCGAGCCCAAGCGATGAAAGTGAATAAATTTGATTTGACGACCTCTATGCCGGAAATCGGCACTGATTTTCCCATTATGCGTGATGACTTGTGGCTGTGGGATACTTGGCCATTACGGGATATCAATGGCAATCCTGTCAGCTTTAAAGGCTGGAATGTTATTTTCTCTTTGGTCGCTGACCGCAATATTCCGTGGAATGATCGCCATTCTCATGCCCGCATCGGCTATTTCTATTCCAAAGATGGTAAAAGCTGGGTTTATGGTGGCCATCTATTGCAAGAATCGGCCAATACCCGCACGGCAGAATGGTCCGGCGGCACGATTATGGCACCGGGTTCCCGTAATCAGGTCGAAACCTTCTTTACCTCGACTTTATTCGACAAGAATGGCGTCAGAGAAGCCGTTGCTGCTGTCACGAAAGGCCGCATTTATGCGGATAGTGAAGGCGTTTGGTTCAAGGGTTTTGACCAGTCAACGGATTTGTTTCAGGCTGATGGTCTGTTTTATCAAAATTATGCAGAAAATAATCTCTGGAATTTCCGTGATCCTCATGTTTTCATCAATCCTGAGGATGGTGAGACCTATGCTTTGTTCGAAGCCAATGTTGCCACTGTCCGTGGAGAAGACGATATAGGCGAGGATGAAATTGGTCCTGTTCCGGCCAATACGGTCGTTCCAAAAGATGCCAATTTATGCTCGGCCTCTATTGGTATTGCGCGTTGTTTGTCGCCGGATCGCACCGAATGGGAGCTGTTACCGCCTTTGTTGACAGCCTTTGGTGTCAATGACCAGATGGAACGGCCTCATGTCATTTTCCAGAATGGTTTGACCTATCTCTTTACGATCAGCCATGATTCGACTTATGCCGATGGCTTAACCGGTTCCGATGGTCTTTATGGCTTTGTTTCCGAAAATGGTATTTTTGGCCCCTATGAGCCGCTGAATGGTTCTGGCCTTGTTCTCGGTGGCCCCGCGTCACAGCCGACCGAAGCCTATGCTCATTACATCATGAATAATGGCTTGGTTGAATCTTTTATCAATGAAATCATTGATCCCAAAAGCGGCAAAGTCATTGCGGGCGGTAGCTTGGCACCGACGGTTCGCGTTGAATTACAGGGACATGAGACTTTCGCAACCGAAGTCTTTGATTATGGCTATATTCCCGCATCTTATGCTTGGCCGGTATGGCCTTTCCCTGATCGTCGCAAATAATTTTTGACGACAAAAAATTGCGCTGAAATAACGCCAATCATACCGGAAGATATAAAACCGGTTGTCCATTTTCAGATGAAGTGGGAGATGGTGGGCGCGGCTGGGATTGAACCAGCGGCCACTGCGATGTGAACACAGTGCTCTACCACTGAGCTACGCGCCCTATATGCTGCGAAGCAGTAAGAAAAACCCGAAGCTTTGTCCAGAGTTTTTTCAAATAGCAGGATAAATTATAAAAATATCCCTGCCAGCCGGTTTGACTAGCAGGGATACGGGGTAAGTGTTTTTTATCAATGATGCACAGGGCTGACACCATCTGACGCATGATGGTTCAAAGCCGTCGGCGGGAAAGCGGCCAGATCATCGGCTTCGCTCCAGTCGATAGGATCAAGCTTTTCAGTCAAAGCGAGTACCAGAACCTCATCAACATGCGATACCGGAATAATCTTGAGACCCTTTTTAATGTTTTCCGGTAATTCAATCAGGTCTTTCTGATTTTCTTCCGGAATCAACACCGTTTTGATCCCGCCTCTTAGGGCGGCAAGAAGTTTCTCTTTCAATCCACCAATCGGCAGGACGCGACCTCTTAAGGTGACTTCACCGGTCATAGCGACATCGCGGTGCACTGGGACACCTGTCAGAACCGACGTAATCGCTGTCACAATACCGATACCCGCTGAAGGTCCATCTTTTGGAACAGCACCTTCCGGCAAATGGATATGGACATCTTTCCGAGTAAAGATACTGGGTTTAATGCCATAGAAGGGTGCACGTGATTTGACGAAGGACAACGCCGCTTGAATGGACTCCTTCATCACATCGCCAAGTTTACCCGTCGTGCGGATATTGCCTCTACCTGGGACAGTGACACTTTCGATCGTCAGCAATTCTCCCCCGACCTCTGTCCATGCCAGACCCGTGACGACACCGACCTGATCTTCTTTTTCGGAAATACCAAATTTATACCGCCGGACGCCCGAAAAATCGCTCAGATTTTTAGCCGTGATCGTGATCGTTTTGGCTTTCTTTTCAAGAATACGCCGCAAGGCTTTACGGGCAATTTTAGCCAGTTCACGTTCCAGCGCACGAACACCCGATTCACGGGTATAATAGCGGATAAGATCACGGATAGCGTCTGTCTCAACCGTAAATTCGCCTTTTTTCAAACCATGGGATTTTATTTGGCGCGGTAAAAGATGGCTGGTCGCAATCTCGATTTTTTCGTCTTCGGTATAACCTTCAAGACGGATGATTTCCATGCGGTCGATTAGAGGGGCAGGCAAATTCAAAGAATTGGCCGTTGCCACAAACATGACATCCGAAAGATCAATATCGGTTTCAAGATAATGATCCTGAAATTTATTATTCTGTTCGGGGTCTAAAACCTCAAGCAAGGCGGATGCCGGATCACCACGGGAATCCTGTCCCAATTTGTCAATTTCATCGAGCAGAAAGAGCGGATTAAAGCTTTCTGCTTTTTTGATATTGGTGACGATTTTACCCGGAAGCGAGCCAATATAAGTCCGACGATGGCCGCGTATTTCGGCCTCATCACGAACGCCGCCAAGCGATTGTCTGACAAAGTTACGACCCGTGGCCTTGGCGATAGAGCGTGCCAAGGAGGTTTTACCCACACCCGGAGGCCCAACGAGGCAAAGGATAGGCCCTTTCAACTTGTTCGTACGAGCCTGAACCGCGATATATTCGACAATTCGTTCTTTAACCTTATCAAGGCCGAAATGTTCTTCACCAAGAATTTTTTCAGCGGCGATGATATCCTTTTTAACCCGTGTTTTCTTGCCCCATGGCATATTCAACAAGGTTTCAAGATAAGAACGCACCACCGTTGCTTCGGCAGACATAGCGCCCATCGTCCGCAATTTTTTTAATTCCGAAGTGGCCTTGGCCTTCACCTCTTTCGGAAGTTTCGGGTTATTCAGCTTTTGCGTGAATTCAGAGAGTTCGTCGCCGTCCTCTTCTTCTTCGCCATTCCCGCTGCTTTCGCCTGTGGAAAGTTCTCTCTGAATAGCTTTGAGCTGTTCATTGAGGTAATATTCCCGCTGGTTTTTTTCCATCTGGCGTTTGACGCGGCTTCTGATCTTGCGTTCAACCTGTAAAACGCCAAGTTCGCCTTCCATCAGGCCAAACGTCATTTCCAGTCTTTTAAAGGGGTTCAGCTCTTCAAGAAGCGGCTGTTTGTCGGCTACTTTGACAGCCAAATTAACAGCGATCGCATCAGCCAGTCGAGATGGGGCATCAATCTCTTTGATTTCATGGGCAATATCGCCCGGTAATTTGCGATTGAGTTTAGCGTAATGTTCGAACTGATCCTTGACCGAGCGCATCAGAGCCTCGACCTCGTCATTTTCGACGGAGGTATCCTCAAGGGGTTCTACTTCGGCGATGAGATGGCCACTGGAATCGTCCATGTCGCTTATTTTGGCGCGTTTCCGGCCTTCTACCAACACCCGCACGGTGCCGTCGGGTAATTTAAGAAGTTGTAACACATTCGCGACCACGCCAATGTCATAAAGCGCTTCACGATTAGGGTCTTCTTCAGCCGGGTCGCGTTGGGAAACGAGAAAAATAGTCTTCTCTGCTGCCATCACGCTTTCAAGCGCTGCTACCGATTTTTCACGACCGACAAAAAGCGGCGCGATCATATGAGGAAATACGACGATGTCGCGCAGCGGTAAAACGGGAAGGGTTTCTTTCATCACAACTCCACTGGGGCGGCAAAATGCTCACACCTTTTCATAGATATGGTGTCGATCTTTCTGGGTTCAATCACGGGGGTCTATCAGGAAAATAACTTATTTGGGAAAAGAATTTAAAATAACATAGAATAAAACTTTGTGCATGAGTAACAATAAAAATTTCTACTGATGATAGAAATATCGTGATTGGATAAGATGAAACAATCTTTGTGCCAACAGAATATTGAACAGAAGCTGGATCAATGGGCCGCCGGAAATCACTTGATACAACAAGGGCTGCATCAATTTGGTTATCCACTTTATCAAGCCGTCGAAAGAGGCGTTTCCAGTCTGGCTCGGGTGATTGTCGGGCAACAGCTTCATACCAAAGTCGCGGATGGGATATGGCAAAAACTAGTCTGTTCTATCGGAGACATTACGGCTGATCGTCTTTTGTCTGTTGACGCGGCGATTTTGCGGCAATGTGGATTGTCACCGTCTAAGATTGCTTATTTGAAAGATTTGGCGATGCGCTCTGTCTCGGGGTTGGATTTGTTCGCTTTGCCCGAAGGAGATGATGATGCGGTCGATCTTTTGATGTCCGTGCATGGGATTGGTCGTTGGACGGCTGAAAATTATCTGATCTTTGCCGAAGGGCGTTTGGATATTTGGCCTGCGGCTGATTTAGGGATAAGAATTGCCACCGGATATCTTTATCAATTATCCTATCGGCCTGATATGAAAGAAACCCGTGGGCTTGGGGATATATTCCGTCCTTATAGAAGTATAATGGCTTTGTTTTTATGGCATCAATATCGAAATAAAAATTTCTGCTGATTTTATTTTAACTTCAATTTTTTCTAATCTCTTTATTTCTGCCCACTCTTTGTTGTTGTAAATTCTGTTTTAATAGAATTTGCATGACTGCTTCTTCTACTTTTAAAATTGAATATATCATACAGGCGCGCAACCTTGCCAAATTAGGGGCAACCAATCGCGATATTGCCGATTTTTTTGGTGTGAGCGAACGCACGATCAATCGTTGGGTTTTAAAATATCCCGATTTTGCCAATGCTGTCAGAATTGGGAAAGCGGCGGCGGACAATCGGGTTGAGGCTTCGCTCTATCAAAGAGCCGTAGGCTATAGTTACGATTGCCAAAAAGTGCTGATGGTTTCCGGTAAGCCTGAAGTCGTGGAATTTGTCGAGCATCTTCCGCCCGATATTACAGCCTGTAGTTTTTGGTTACGGAACCGCCGTCCTAAACAATGGCGGGAAAAACAAACGGCAGAAATAACCGGCCAGAATGGTGCGCCTATTTTGGCGCGTATAGAACGCGTCATTGTCGGCGAAGGGCATAGCGGATCTGATCGGCCTATATCCTCTTCGGAATGGGATAACGATCCTGTTGATATGGGAAAGATGTGATGTCTTTTCCGGCTTTAAGAATTCCGACCGCCAAAGTCTTTAGACCTTTATTAAAACCGGCACGCTATAAAGGCGCTTATGGTGGAAGAGGTTCCGGTAAATCCCATTTTTTCGCGGAAATGTTGGTTGAAGATTGTCTTCGCCTTCCGGGATTGCGGGCTGTCTGTATTCGAGAAGTCCAAAAATCCCTGAAGGATTCAGCGAAAAGGCTGATCGAGGCGAAATTATCGGCATATCATTTGGGAAGCAATGTCGGTTTTCGGGTTTTTCGTGACCACATCCAAACCCCCGGCAATGGCATTATCATCTTTCAAGGGATGCAAGACCATACCGCCGAAAGTATCAAGTCTTTGGAAGGATTCTCACGGGCATGGGTCGAAGAAGCGCAGACCCTGTCCCAACGATCTTTGGAGCTTTTAAGGCCAACCATCAGAACGATTGATTCAGAATTATGGTTTTCGTGGAATCCTCGTTTCAAAACTGATCCGGTTGACCGGATGTTGCGCGGCGAAACGCCACCGACCGGTGCTGTTGTGGTTCAGGCTAATTGGGAAAATAACCCGTGGTTCCCCTCGCCGTTGGATCAGGAAAGGCGGGATTGCCTGGCGAATGATCCTGATAAATACCGCCATATATGGGAAGGGGGATATGCGGAGATAACCGAGGGGGCTTATTATGCCCAAGCCTTGGCCAAAGCCCGATCTGAAAAACGGATAGCTGTCGTTGCCGCTGACCCGTTAATGACCTTGCGGGCGGTTTGGGATATCGGCGGCACGGGTGCCAAAGCCGATGCTACCGCGATATGGATTGTCCAATATGTCGGACGGGAAATCCGTTTCCTCGATCATTATGAAGCGCAAGGGCAGCCTTTATCTGCCCATCTTCATTGGTTGCGTTCGCATGATTATGGCGGGGCTTTATGTATCCTACCTCATGATGGCGCGCAGCATGATAAAATCGCCTCGACAACCTATGAAGGCGCGTTGCGTGAAGCCGGATTTTCGGTGCGGGTTATTCCTAATCAGGGAGCCGGAGCCGCAATGCAGCGGATTGAAGCAGCTCGTCGGTTATTTCCCCAGATGTGGTTTGATGAAAATCACTGCCGTGGCGGTTTGGAAGCCCTTGGATGGTATCACGAAAAACGGGACGAAATACGAGGGATAGGGTTAGGACCCGATCATGATTGGTCAAGCCATTCCGCGGATGCTTTCGGTTTGGCGGCTATTGCTTGGGAACCGCCCGTAACGAGCCGGAAAATCACCTATAGCAATAAAGGAATATTTTAATGAAACGGGCTGAAAAGAGCTTTCTGCCCCGAAGGGGGCGCTATGTCTTTGGATATTGATAGCAATATAGATTTGAAAGAAAAACAGGCGGATTTCTTACTTTCTAACCATGAGTTATTAGCGGTCTTGCGCGAAAAAGCCGATCAAGCAGAAAGCTGGCATAATAGTTTACTGGCTGAAGATCAGGCCAATGCTATCGATTTTTATGAAGCGCGACCCTTTGGGGATGAAGAGGACGGTCGGAGTCAGGTCGTTAGTCCCGATGTCGCCGAGGTAGTCGATTATATGACGATCAGCCTGTTACGGACGATTGTGTCAGGCGATCGCGTGATTGAATTCGAGCCGATAGCCGCCGAGCAAGCGCAAGATGCCGACGATGCGACCGAGGCGGTCAGCTATGCTTTTATGCATGGACAGGACGGCTATAAAATCTTGCATGACTGGATACAGTCGGGATTGATTGAAAAAATAGGCATTATCAAAACCGCGGTCCTATCGGAAAGACGTGCTACAATCCGTCATATTACTGTCGATGATGATGCCTTGGCAGCTCTGTTGATGGAGGCCGAGGATAATCCCGATATTCAGATTACCTTGAATAGTGACAATGGTAGCGGCCAATATGAGGTAACCGTTACCCGTTATCAGCTTCAAAAACGCTATGTCGATATGCCGATTCCGTCCGAAGAATATCGCGTTTCGGCCAGAACCCGCCATGAAGATGATGCTGATTATCAGGCGCATGTCAGTTATAAAACGCTGTCTGATCTTATTTCGATGGGGTTCGATCGCGATATTGTTGAGAGCCTACCAAGTGATAAGAGTTTTCCCAATAGCGATGGCCGTTCTGATGCCAGATGGCGGGATGAATCCTTTCTGTCTGGCAGCAGCGATCAAGCCAATCGCGAAGTTCTCTTATATGAAGAATATGTCCGCATCGATCGGGATGGCGACGGCATTGCTGAATTATTGCAGATTTTTCGGGTAAAAGATGTCTTACTTTCGATTGAAGAAGTAGACGAAGCGCCCTTTGTCGTTTGGACACCTTTCCCGCGCGCCCATCGGATGATTGGTAATTCTTTGGCCGAGAAGGTTATGGATATCCAGCGGGTTAAGTCAGTGCTGATGCGTCAGGCTTTGGATGGGGTTTACCAGACCAATGCGCCCCGTATGGCGGTAAATGTCGATGGTTTAACCGAAGATACTTTTGACGATTTATTGACAATTAGACCCGGGGCGATTGTCCGTTATCGGGGTGGCATTCCACCAACGCCGTTAAATGCCGGTTTCGATATCCAAAAATCTTTGGGTATGATCGAGTATATGCAGTCGGCTCAGGAAAGCCGGACGGGGATTACCCGTCTTAATCAGGGATTGGATGCTGACAGTCTTAATAAAACCGCGACTGGTCAGGCCTTGCTTCAGGCGCAAGGGCAGCAAATGGAAGAATATGTTGCCCGCAATTTTGCACAAAGTCTTGGGCGGTTATTCCAAAAGAAATTATGGCTGATGATTGCATCGGGCGATCCGATGGCGATCAAGGTTGAAGGTCTGTATAAAACGGTTGATCCGGCTTTGTGGCCGCCGGATATGCGCGTGCGTGTCACGGTCGGATTGGGATCGGGGCGAAAAGATCAGCGTTTGGCCTATCGTCAGCAGTTGTTATCTATTCAGCAACAGGCGTTGGCCGTTGGTTTAACCGGTTCCAAGCAGATTTATAATAATATCGCCGCGATGATCCGAGATTGTGGTTTGGGTAATCCGACTGATTATTTGATTGATCCTGATATTCGCTTGGCAGGTAATCAGGCTGAAAATCCTGTGAATAATAATTCGGCTGCAGCGCAAAATTCTTCTGGCAGTGTAGGAAATAATCCCGATTATACAGAGTTGAAAGCCCGACAAGATATCAATCTTCAAGGGCAGAAAATGGCTGCTGATCAGGAACGGAGTATGGCCGAATTTGCTTTGAAAAAGCAGGAAACCGAGGCCAAGCTGGCGATGCAACAGGAAGAGCATAAACAGCGTTTGGCCTTGGTGCGCGAAAAAGCCGAAGAAGAGGCCATTTTAGCAAGGCAACGTTCCGATTTTGAAGCCTCGCTTGCCAAGGAAACGGCCGATCGTAATTACCAGATCGCTTTGAAATTGGCAGAAGCTGGAAAAAATATTCCAGCGGATAAAAAGGGGGATAGGGTGCCGCAAAACAAAGCAGGGGGCGCATTGGATAAATAATGGAGCAAGATCCCATTTTGCGGGCAAGGCGTTGGAAAGCCTTTTATGAAGAAAAGGGCGGGTTGAAAGCTATTTTGCAAGAAATCGGCACCCGTTATATCCAGCGTATGTCCGAGATTGCCCCATGGGAAGCCGAAGCTGACCGAAAATTATTACGTTTGGCGATGGCTAATCGAATTGTGGGGCAAATTGATAACTTGATTCAAGTGATTATTGCAGATGGGCAATTGGCTGATCAGGCCAAAGAACATGCCCGAAAAATAGAGAATTTACCCGAGCGAAAACGTCGCTGGCTGTAGGCCGAGCTATCAAGGTCTTCATTCTATTTATTGAGAAAAAACCGGCTGGGTGGCTGGAAAGAGAGTCACCGGAGTGATCTTCTGCGCCCATTTTACCGGTTGGACATTCAGGAATATTGATAATGACAAATATAAAAGGCGCAGCCTTGAGGCGACCTCGTCGGTCTATTCAGGAAGCTGCCGAAGCATTGCAAGCCAATTTGGCACCGGATCAGGATGATCCGATGGCTGGAAATAATGCGGATATGCCGCCATCCGATCAGGCATCCGAGGATCAGAGCAACATGGGCGCAACGGCAGCAGGAAATGGTGCCAATCAAGGAAATGGTCAGCCAGACATGAGTGCGGCTTGGCAAGAACATTGTCGAGCCTTGCATTACCATTATGCCGACCAGCTTGCTAAATATGCCGAAGCGATTACCCCGAAAAAACCTGATCCGCAGTTATTGGTCAGTGATCCGGCAAGCTATGCCGCACAATTGGCAAGTTATGAAGACTTAACGGCCAAGCGTGACCAAATTGTTCAGGAAGTTATCCAGATTTCTCGCCAGAATGAAATGGCTGAACTGGCTGCCAGAAGAGCATGGGCGCAGGGCGAACATCAGCGTTTGATATCGCTTTTGCCTGAATGGGGCGATGATAATCAGAGACCGGCTATCTTGGCGGCTTTTGAAGAAACGGGACGGCATCTCGGTTATCCAGATCATGTTTTGGCCGAGGCTGATTCCAACGACATTATGGCTTTGAAAAAAGCCCATGAATGGCGAAGAAAATCCGAAAAATGGGATGCCCTACAACAGGGTAAGGCGGCGGCTATCAAATCAGCCAAAACATCGAGAAAAACCGCAGTTCCAGGAACGTCCCAGCCTTATGGCGCGGCCAAAAGCCGGAAACTGAATGAATCATTGGGGCAGCTTCGCGAAACTGGTGATGTCCGGTCAGCCGCCGCGGCGATGAACGCCCTTTTTAAATAATCTACTTTTCAAGGAATTTTGAATTATGTCTGTTGCCTCTAATACCGTCCAAACCTATTCGCGTGTCGGTATTCGTGAAGATCTTTCCGATATTATTTATAATATCAGCCCGACTGGAGTCTTGGTCCGTTAATGTAGTTTATACGCTGCATTAAATGAAAAGGCGGTGAATTCGGGGGACGTCCAACCGTCATAGACGAGGATAATCCCGAGCCAAGCTTGAGGTGAAAATCTCTTGAAGGTGTAACGACTAACAGCCGAGCCTACCGACAAAAAACGATAAAACTGATGCCGTTATTTCTGAAAAAGAAGCGGGTATGATTCTTTTCATTTTTACTGAAAATGCCGGAAATTTCGGAAGAAATATTTCAGTCTTTTTTGTCCATGGCAGTAATGCTGACACGAGTGCCGCCCGCGAAAGCGATGATATAGTCTGAGCCTTGCAGGAATGTAAGGAAGCAAGGGATAAAGAGCCTTTGCGGTAACAATCTGGAAACACCTTTTGTAACAGCTATCGGTCAAACGACAGCCAAAAATACCTATACCGAATGGCAGACCGACAATCTTGCCAGCGCTAATGCCCAGAATAAACAGGTCGAAGGGGCTGATCTTGCCAATGAAAGCCGTCAGCCAACGGTCCGGGTCGGCAATTATACCCAGATCATGACCAAAGTTGTCGGGACATCGACGACCGATCGGGCGGTGCATAATGCCGGACGCGGTGATGAACATGCCTATCAGTTGGCACGTGCTGGTCAGGAATTGAAACGCGATATTGAGGCGCGCTTTACCGGTAATTTTGCAGCCATTCCCGGAGATGGGGCAGTCGTCGCGCGTGAAACAGCAGGAGCTTTGGCATGGCTGCGCAGTAATGCCCATCGTGGCGACGGCGGTGCTAATCCGGTGATGTCCGGTGGCGATAATGGCAGCGGTTATCCGACAACCGCGGCGACCGCAGGTAAGGCGCGGCTTTATACCGAGGCTTTGTTAAAAGAAGTTTTGGGCGATATCTGGGTCAGTGGTGGTCAGCCAAATATGGTGATTACCTCTTTGAAACTGAAACAGACGGCAGCAGCCTTTCCGGGGTTGGCTTCCAACCGGCGCGATACGGGCGACCAGAAAGCGCGTATTATTGCCGGTGCGGATATCTATGTTTCCGATGTCGGCGAAGTCCAGTTTGTACCTGATCGTTTTTGCGACAATAGCAGCGCTTTGGTCATTGACCCTGAATATTGGTCGGTTGCGACCTTAGATCCGATTCAGAAACGGTCTTTGGCAACAACGGGGCTGGCTGATCGTGATGCCCTTTATACTGAAATTGCCTTGCGCTGCCATAATGAAGCAACCTCCGGTGTTTTGGCAGATTTAAGCGCTGCCTGATTTTCGTGATCGGGAGGATGTCTTCTTGCAAGGCATCTTCCCGTAAAAATTCGGAAAGGGAATATTCCATGGCTTTTTCTTCTGCCTTGGTCGCCTTTTTCAAAAAAAAGGTCGGGCTGGGCTTGAAATGCGGCTTTGATATTCGAGGCCATGATGGCTGCTGAACGTTTGTTATCCTATAATCCGGTGACGGGGCTTAAAAGTTGGTTCTCCTCTTCAGAGGAGAATCAGGGCAGTTGGCATATCCGCTATGAACAGGATTGTTCTGCGGCTTTGGAAGCCAATAAACAGGCACAAAATGAAGATTTTGATCGGCGTTCTTCGATGTGGCACGCCGCCCATGTTCCCGCCGTCGTTTTGATGGAATGGCTGGTGAAATATGGTGTCCGATATTGGGACAAAAATCACGCGCCTGCCGTTCGCCGTTTACTCAATCATCCTGATTATCGCTATTTGCGCGTTAATCACTTTATTATGTGAGCATGGCTGATGGCTCTTTTTATTGATGCCCAAAATCTGGACAGTCTCACCCGTTATGATGGCCTCTTAAAGGCGATTGCCTTGTGGTTGGAACGCGATGATCTGGCCGACGAAATCCCTTATTTCGTGCAACTGGCAGAAGCCCGTTTTCGGCGATTGTTGACTAATCCCGAATTGGAAACCGAAATAACGGTAGCGGCAGGCTGTCCTGTTGCGTTGCCGGATGATTTTGAGGCCTTGCGCCTGCTTTATCCGGCAGGCGGTCGTCGCGATCGGGCTTTTTTGCAGCTGCCGCCAGATGTTTTTCAGCAGGGCAAGCATCAGAATAAATCTGTTTTCACCCTGATCGCAGGGCAATTATGGATATCGCCTCTTCCTGAAACAGAAACGGCTTTTTCGTTGGTCTATCGTGCGGCTTTGCCGTCTTTATCCTTGAATCGCCAGAGTAACTGGCTGTTGACGTCCCATCCCGATATTTATTTATTCGGGTCGTTATTACAGGCCGAGTTCTTCGGATGGAATGACAGCCGTTTGCCGGTCATTAAATCGGCGCTGGATGAAGCCTTGGGCGAGTTAAATAAAGCAGGATTGCGCAAGCGTTATGCAGAAAGCACCTTGGTTGCGCCATCGCCTGTCGTGGAAGCGGTGAAAGGCACTTACCGATGGTAAGTCAGCGTCTTTTATTCGGGGCTTATGAACCCGATCAACCACCGTATATGAGTGGATCACTGCGCCATTTAAGCAATGCCTATGCCACGACAAATGGATATCGTCCGGTCGGAGGCTTCAAGCCTTTTGCGGCGTCTTTGCCAGATGTTTTTATGGGAGCTGCGGCTTTTTTAGGGTCAGATGGTTCGACTTTATTGGTCGCTGGTACCAAAGACAGTCTTTACCGCTATGTTTCCGGTAATTGGGAGGCCTTGGTAACAGCCTTGCCGGCTTATGGACGATGGCATTTCACCCAATTTGGGGATCGCATTATTGCCGTTAACGGCAGTGCCACCCGAAAAATAGATATCCTTACTGGAAAAGCCGACAGCATAGCAGATGCCCCGACGGCTGAAATGGTGACAACTATTCGGGATTTTGTGGTGTATGGCCGCGCGTCAGCCCAGAAGAATCTAATCCAATGGTCGGGCTTTAATAACGAAAACAGCAATGTCATCGGCACCAATCAGGCCGGTTATCAACCGATGCTGACTGGTGGCGACATAATGGGCATTATGGGCGGCGAATATGGCGTTATTATCCAGCGTTCCCGCATTGTCCGTATGAGTTACACGGGGGACAGCTATATCTGGCAGTTTGATGAGATCAGCGCCAATATCGGGGCGATTGCGTCAGGCTCTATAGCGCAAGCTGGGCATCAGGTTTTCTTTCTTTCCGATCGGGGTTTTATGATGACAGACGGCGTTTCTGTCACACCGATCGGCAATGAACGGGTTGACCGGTGTTTTTTTGAAAGCTGGCCAAGGGACAGTTTGGATCAAATGACAGCGGCGATTGACCCAAGACAGCATATGGTCGCCTGGTTGATGCCCGGTAATCCTTCGATGGTTTTGATCTATAATTGGGCAATAGACCGTTGGAGCCGTTTGGATATTGATGCCATCGGGATGTTTTCGGGATTTACCGCCAATACGACCTTGGAAGCCCTTAATACGCTTTATCCAGATGGGTTGGATTCTATGCCCTATAGTCTGGATGATCCCCGTTTTTCTGGCGGTGACCCTTTGTTCATTTTTGTCGGAAAGTCGAATAATTTCGGGATTTTGGACGGTGAGAATTTACCCGCCTGTTTCCAAACCGGATTTTTCTCTGCCGATGGCGGTAATCACAGCCGGATACGGTCGGCAAGATTACTTGGCGATTTAATCGAAAAAGCTAGCCTAACAATCGAGGGCAGCCATCGTTTAGGTGATCCATCTTCTGGTCGGGTCGTTCGCGATATCACTTTATCAGGTCGAATCCCGTTACGGGTCAATAACCGTTATTGTGCGCTCCGTCTGGATATTGAAGGCGGTGCCGCTTGGTCTTTTATCCAAGGCTTTGATTGGGACATTGTTGCCGGAGAAGGGCGATGATGCTGCGCTTACCGATCGCCGCTACTTCTGTCGCGGATTGGATGCGGCGGGCGGCAATGGCCGTCAACAATTTGATGACGAATGTTGAACAGCAATCCAGTCAGATGGAGAGCCGTTATCATTGTCCGATACCCGCCAGTGATAACGCGCCGGATAATCCTGAAAAAGGACAGTGGTTTTTCAATAAAACCAGCCAAAAAGCGATGATGTGGGATGGCACCCAATGGCAAAATCTGTGGGAATAAAGAACGCAGATTATCGGTTGGCTGTTTTGAAAACGGATAAGCGAAAAATGGAAATTGGTATGATTGCCCGTCCTTTGGAATGGGCAGGATGGTCTGCTGCCCGTGATTTTTTAGAACCGGCTTTGCAGCGTTCAGATGAAAGTTGGGCGGATATTTTGCCTGAACTGGAAGATGGCCAATTACAATTATGGGCGGTTCTACAGCCGGATTCAGCCCTAAAAAAACGCGATATTCTCTATGCCGCCGCCGTGACCCGTATTGTTGCCAGTCGTGAAGGTGAAATTGCCGAAATCTATCTGGTGGGTGGTCGTGATTTCGAATTCTGGCTGTCTGATTTATCCGAAACCATCGCCCGTTCAGCCCAAGAAATCGGCTGTATCGCGGTCAGAGCCTATGGCCGGACAGGATGGCGGCGGCCTTTGGCAAAATTAGGGTGGCGGGAAAAAACGGTAGCCTATGAAAAAGCGTTAAAGGAAAAGTGAATGAGCAAGAAAAGCAAGGCGACAACGGCACCGAGCCGGTTTGCCCGTCCTTATATCACGAATAGTGCCAATGCTATCCAGCAAGCCTATAGCGATAATCAGGATAATGTAAGCAATATCAATAGTTTATTGCAGAATAACATCGGAAATGTTGCCAGTAAAACCCTGAATAACAGTGATATGGATCAGGCTGATACCTATAACCAGTCTGTCTTATCGGGAAAATATCTTTCCCCGTCATCCAATCCCGCTTTGTCTGATATTATCAAGAATACCAATCAGGATGTTTCGGATAGCGTCAATGGCGCGATTGGGACAAGAGGTCTGACGGGAGGTTCTGCCCAAGCGCAGTTATTAGCGAAAGAGTTGGGTCAGACAGACAGCAACCTTCTTTATAATAATTACAATACCGAGCGAGGCTATCAACAGCAGGCCTCTGAAAATGCTGCCAATTTGGGCGATGCGCGGAATAGTAGCATCAATACCCTTGGTAACTATCTGACAACGACAGCAGCTTTGCCGCAATCCTCCTTTTCGGTGCTGGCAAGCAATATGGCTTCGTTATTGGGCAATTATAACACCACAACCCAAAATCAGGGCATCGGGTCAACCTTGGCCAGTTTAGCTGGGGCGGGATTGTCAGGCTGGGCTTCCAGCGGTTTTAAAGTTTAGGAGTCTTTTCAAATGGCGATATCTTTCGGAAATAAAATCAATCAAAATGATGTATTAAATCAGGATGGTTCCGCTCTTAAAAAGGCGATTAATAGCTTTAGTGATAGCCCTGTTTTTGCATCAGAGCCGATCGAGCAAAAACCAATCAACGATATGGAACCGTCTATTACCTCTCCATCGCCTATCAATGGTTATGGGAGTGGAGGCGAAGAAACGCCGATGCCGGAGACGGCTTCTACTACACCGCAAGCGGAGCAACACCCGTCGCCTCATTTTTTCTCGGCGGGTGGAATAGGCAAGCGGATTGCTGGTGTAATCGGTGACGCCTTATTATTGGCCAATGGCCGCTATCCGCTCTATTTACCTGCGGTAATGGAGCATAATCGTCGTATCGACCAACAAAATGCCCAGCAACAGCAACGAGATTTTAGCAATAATCTCGCTACTTCGAAATTAAATCAGCAGCAGGCAAATATGGCCGATAAAGCGGCTAAGCCACAATATCATTTCGGAGCTGATGGGCGGGTTCTGTCTCTCAACCCTATGACAGGAGAGGCGACCCAGATACGCGATCCTGATATGCCGCTGCCTAGCGAGCATGAACGGATGATTAGTCATATCGTCAATCTTCCGGCGAATGATCCGGAAAGGAAAGCCATTGAACGATTGCTTTTTAAGAATAAATAACATCCATTTTGGATATTATTTTTAAATTAATCCTTAAAATGTTGGATTTATTATAAGAATATCACAATAGATACTTTGGGTATCGGGATTTTTTGTAAGTAAAATCCAATGTAATCGAAATGTAATCATTAAAATATTTATTTATTTTATGCTCTTATAAGGAGGGGTAGGGCTGCGCTATGTCTTTTTCGGACTGGTCGCAAAATGCAGATAGTAACAGCAATATTGGCGGGATCAGTATTGCTGAAGGCTGTCCACCGGGCAATCTTAACAATGCCTTGCGCGAGATAATGGCTGAAATGCGGTCTGCTATCAATCAGGCTATGGATACGGCCTTGAGCTCGGCTGATATGGCGAGTTTTCGTCAGGCTATTGGGGCTTTGGCGAATAGTGGTGACACTATTGACGGCGTTTTGCGCCGTAAAGGTCAGGGAGTTTTCCCTTATTTTGCCGATGGTTCTTTTTCCGGTGGCCGGATTTATGTGACCAATAGTCAAGCGGCTGACCCGACAAGTCAGCCGGGGGATATCTGGTTGGTCTATGTATGACTATCAGCCTTAAAGATCAGGATAATTTTTCCCGCGAGATAAGAGCTGTTTCAATCAGGGGAGCCGATGGCGTGCTTCATTCTGTCGGATCTATTCGTATCCGTGGGCAGGATGAAAGCTTGCATGAGGTCTTTTGCCACAAGCTGGATGTCTCGGTTTCTGACGCTTTGATAGAAAGCTATTCCCGTCATAATCCTGTGATTTCTTCTGCGGTGACGGTTCAGGTTTCGGGCGGTGTTCCGCCTTATCAACATCGCTGGTCTTTGGTGAGTAGCGATAGAGCCGATAGCGTGATGGCTCTTTCTCCTTTTTCGGCAACAACGACTTTTCGAGCCGATGGCGTGCCTCATCACCATGCCGCATCAGCCTATTTGCGTGACGATGTTACCGATCAGAATGGCTTTGCCGGTTCGGTTGAAGTCCATTGTATTTTTACGAGGTAATTTCATGCGTAAATATTTTGACAGCGTGGCGAGCGCGCTTGACGGGAAGCCGGTCATGGGTGCCTTGATTTTCGTCTATAAAACAGACGGTAGTCTGGCTTCCCTTTTTTCTGATGATGGAACGACCGCTATTTCCCAGCCTTTGCGGACGGATAGTCTCGGATATTTCGAATTTTATGTTGCGGATGGTCTTTATGATTTGACCATTTCCTATGGCGGCAAAATTCGGACGCGTCTTTCTGGCGTTCAAATTTATGATGAATCCCATCTGCAAGGGGGCGGGGCAGCCTTGCCCGACGGCACCCGTATTGCCGAATTGCCGGTCGCAGCCATGAACAAGGCTTTGGGTGCGGCCGGAAACTTAGCCCAATTTATCAAAAATTATTCTAATAATTCTATGGAGTGATGCCATGTCTACTTTAACGATTTCGGAAATGACCGATGCAGGATCGGTTACCGAAGATGATTTGATTGAAATTTCCCGTCCGGTTGCCAATGGTTATGCAACCTATAAAGCCAAAATCGGCTATATTAAAAATCTGACGACCAATTATGATTCCGTCATTGCCGCTTTGGGGCATGAACCGGTGAGCGTTGATTTAAGCAATTTTAACGCCGCAACCTTCCAGCAGAAAGTAGCGATTTCTTACGGCCAGATTACCAAAGGCCTCGGCTATGAGCCGATGAATGTCGATTTCAGTAATTTCAACGGATCCACTTTCCAGCAGAAAGTGACGCTGTCCTATGGCCAGATTACCGGTGGTCTGGGATATGAACCGGCCAATAAAGACTTGTCTAATATTGATGGCATGGGTCTGGTCTCAAAAATCAATGCTGTCCGAGGTGCTGCACCGGTTTTGACGACCGGGGGTGAACTGACTGGTAATCTCAATCCGGCTTCAGATGGTGTGATTACCTTGGGACAGCCTAACCGTAAATGGGCTGAAATCTATGCTTCGAATGGGGCAATTAACACCTCGGATGCCCGTCAGAAGATGGATATTGCTTCTGTCCCTGATGAGGTTCTGGATGTCTGGGGCAATCTGTCATGGCGGCAGTTTAAATTCAGAAAAGCGGTTGAGACCAAAGGCTTTGATAAGGCGCGCTGGCATTTCGGTCTGATCGCTCAAGAAGTCGAAGATGCCTATAAAAATGCGGGCTTGGATGCCGAAAGTCTGGGCATGATTTGTCATGACCATTGGGAAGCCCATACTCGCCGTGAAAAAACCGGTAATATGGGTAAAAATGGCAAGCCGGTCTATCGCGATGTCTTGGTGCCAGCCGGTGAAGCCTATGGTTTGCGCTATAGCGAATGTCAGGCGATCGAAGCCGCATGGCAGCGGCGTGAAATTATT
This sequence comes from Zymomonas mobilis subsp. mobilis ATCC 10988, assembly GCF_000175255.2. NCBI lineage: Bacteria > Pseudomonadati > Pseudomonadota > Alphaproteobacteria > Sphingomonadales > Zymomonadaceae > Zymomonas > Zymomonas mobilis. Next base: position 1,102,149 of record NC_017262.1, read on the forward strand.
CGGCAGCAGGCTGAAATTGACGCTTTGAAAGCGCAGCTCACCCAAGCACAGGCTTAAGATAATGACAGCTTCTCCGGCACCTTTTATTCCTGACCATCCTGATATCTATCTGCTTTCCGGCGATGGGCTGGTTCGCAATAACATGCATGTCGAAGACGGGCGGGCAGGCTATCTGCCTAATGATACTTCGACCAGTGAAAGTCAGGCTTTGTTAGCGCGTGGATATGCCCGTTATTATCTCGCTTCTGGGGATGTAAAAGCCCTCAATAATGCCCGAAAATTGGCGGACGCCGCATTGAGTTACTTCTTTGCCGGAAAAACGCCACCTGCAAGCGGGTTATGGTATCATCATTGGGTGGTGAATGCAGGGCAGGGCTTTAACGTCAAAGGCCCCTCTAATCCCAATGGTCATGCCTATGACGGGAATGTCGGAGAAACTGTTACCTTTAAGGACGGGAAGGCTCAACTTCCCGCCAGTCTTGCCAATGTTTATAATGTTTTTCAGGGAGAACTAAGCTGGCAAAATGTCTATGCCGATCTATCCAAAGGGCAGTTTTTTGACATAGATTATTTTGTTGATCGTGATGGCTATATTTTCCGCTGGCAAAGCGGATATGCGGCGGATGTTGTTTTTACATCGGAGGCACAGCCTCAGACCGCTATTCCGGCGGGCTGTTTGCAGATGAAAAATACTGCCTTGAATGGTCAATATCAGGTTAGTTATTCGCTCTATCAAGAAGACACTATTCCCTATGCCAGCCAATTTGAAGGCTGGCCGATGTGGCGGCATTTGATGCCGGATGAACAGGTTATGGCAGGCGATGCCATTCATTGGTTTATTGATCTGTTTTATCTGATGCAGGCGATTGATACAGACAATAGCGCCAAATGGGAAAGCTCTTATCAGGCGATGCTGGCTTTATGGCAAGAGGCCTGTGTTTTGACTTCATCAGAGACCTGTTTTTTCAAGCGTTCTACTATCGGCACCTATGATAGTTGGCCTTTGACCTATTTTTACGCCTATGCTGACGGGAATATTTCTTATACTCCGCCAACCGATTATTGCCGCTATGGTCGGGATAAAACGAGCGGGGTCGCTTATTTCGATCTACCTGAACACAGCCATCGCTTGGGATGGGTGTTTCAAAATGACGCTTTGAATTTAGGTATTACGCCTGATTTGAATGTAGCGGTTGAAGCGGCGGCCTCTCGATCGACCAATTTGGCCGTTATTTTGTCGGACGATCAGAAACGGCAATATAAATATAATTTTTGTCCTGATACGACTGTTCAAAGCTATAGCCTGCCACTGCAACAATTTATGGATTATACCGATGTTGCCGAATGGGTGCCGGGGAATACTGATTTTGTTTATGGCACGGCAACTGCCACCACTGAACGCCTGACAACGGCAGAGGGGCGGGCAGTGATGGCGCGTCATTATGTTTTGTCTGATAGTTCTGCGGGTGTCGGCTTTGCTACGGCTGCCTCCAATCAAACATGGAGTGGGGCAGAGGCTTTGGCCTTGTCCTATATAACAGACAGCAGTCATATTATATTGGTTGTAGTCGATAATTCAGGATGGCATTGGCAGGTGACTTTGCCAGCGAATGCCGATGCAACTTTACAGAGTTTTCCTTGGGCGAATTTTGTTCTTGCTGGATATCAGACTAATAAAGCCCCATTTCCCGATAAGCCAGATAGCACGGCACCGATAAAAACGGTTCAATTCCAGATAGCCAGTGATGTAAAAACACCGCAAACGCTTTATCTGGTAGCCGCTTATAATAAAATGCCGGCTAAAATAGCGGATCAGGCGAAAATTATTTCCGCGCGTGTTTTTTCTAGCTGTGCGGATGCCGTGACTATTCAAATCGGCAATGCCTCGATTGAAAAGGCGACGACGATAAGACAACCCTATTCCCCCGGGTTGCTGCCTTTCCAGCATGCGACCATCGGATCGGGACGCTCTCCTTCTGGGGGTGGTGGTCTATGGCAAGGCCCCGCCTATATCGGTTATCAGAATCCGGTGCCTTGGATGCTATTAAATCGGCATGATGAAGCCTGTAACATGCTGCAATTGATGCAGGATTCTCAAAAACATTATACGGCACAAAATCAGGCTGCCTTAACGGGGCCTTTTACGCCTTGCTATATTTTTGCCCAATGGGATGCCGAACAATATGGCGCGCCTTATAATTTTATCTTTGGAGGCCCCGATCCCAACTGGGGCTGGGGTGGATTCCAATATCGGGCTTTTCATAACGTCGCCGATTATTGGGCTAGAATGACTTCGGCTTCTGTCATCGCAAAAGCCGACGGAAATTCGGCTCAAAAAGCAACGGCTTTAGCAAAAGACATTGCCAGTTCTTTTATGGATTGGTTAGTCGATTGGCTGGATAGTAATCCAGAGGCACGATCCTTGCCTGCGCTATTTCTTTCCAGTCAGGCACCTGAAATAAAGGGAGATAATCCCGATCAGACAGCACTGGCTTTGAAAGGCGCTTTATGGTGCGGGCAGGCCGGTTATGACAAAACCAAGGCGGAAAAAACTGTCGAGCGTCTTTATGCCATGCTGCAAAACTTTCAGATATCTGACGGCGATATGGCAGGAAGCTATTCACCGCAGCCGGAAGAGCATCGCTTTTATGGTTTCTGGGCGGGAGAAATTTTGGATGCTTTAAGTGTGTACGCGCTTGCCCGTGCATCTTTTTAAGAAAAGGCTTTATACTCTGGGGCGGTTTCTGATGTAAACTTGCGCAGATTCCGCCGAGAGGGGCGAGGAATAATAATATCCCTGAATAAGATAGACACCGAGATGGGCGAGAAGATCAACCTTTTCTTTATCTTCTACGCCTTCGGCTACGCAATCCAAACCGATCTCTCGGCAAAGGATGATGATCGATTTAATGATTTTATAATTCCGGTTGTTATATTCGAGATTAGTCACAAAACTGCGGTCGATTTTGATTTTATTTAAAGGGAAATTCTGGAGATGGGATAAGCTGGAATATCCGGTTCCAAAATCATCCAAGGCAATACTGGCACCAACCGCCTGAAGTTTTTTGACGTTATCAAAGGCGGCTGCAAAATTATGCATGACCGCTGTTTCTGTTAACTCAAACTCTATCCGTTCAGGGTCAATATTCGATTGTTTTAAAATATCGAGCAGAAGATTGATTTGTTTCTCATGAGAAATGTCATGTGCAGACAAATTAAAGGAAAGTTTGATCGAATGAGGCCATTTTTTAGCTTCGTTTAATGCCTTCTTAAACAGAATAGGGGTTAGGCGAATGATCGCCCCCGTTTGTTCTGCCACTTGAATAAATTTGTCAGGCGCAATCCTACCTAAGCCGGGACTGTCCCACCGTGCCAGACTTTCGAAGGTGATAATTCCACCATTACGGGAATCGATAATCGGCTGAAATTGGATAAAGAATTCTTTGTCAAAATCGGCTTTTTCTAAAGCCCGTTCAATAAGTGCCAGTTCTTTTAATTTTAGTTCATGATTGACATCAAAGACCACAATCTGGCCTTGTCCGCCCTGCTCTTTGGCATAGTAAAGCGCATAATCGGCATGTTCAAATATCTGCTGTGTGCTGTTAGCTGTGCCAAAATAGGAACGCGCGCAGCCTGCTGAGCAACTGATAACGATTTGATTATTTCGGGCAGAAATCGGATGAGAAATCGTCTCAAGAATAGAGGCAATCTCTTGATTAAGGATTGTGCTTTCCTTGTCTCCCGGCAAAATAAAGCCAAATTCATCATTACCAATCCGGTAAACTAGCGCCTTATGCCGGAGCGCGAGATATAATCTGTGACCGATCTTATCGAGGATAAAATCCCCGATATCGTGGCCATAGATTTCATTGATCCTTTTAAAGCCGTCGATATCAATAATCCCAATCGAAAAAGGAATGCTATCGTCTCTATAAGGCGAATTGACAGCTTGAAGATCAGCAAAAAATTGCCTCCGGTTTGCCAAACCGGTGGTTGAGTCATAGCAACTAGCCTGTTGCTCGATTTCTTTTTCTATCGTGAGCAAAGGCAGCGGCGGAGATTCCGTCTTGTCCTTTTTCTGTGAAGAGAACCAAGATGAAAGATGGTAGGCTTCAAACAGATAAAGCAAAATGGCGTTGCAAAAGAAAAATTCGATATCTTCTAAAAAGGCCGAAAATTTCGGTGGGATAAAGTGGAATAAGTTTAAAAAATAGATGAACTGGCTGGTAAAAAAGACAATGAAAGAGCTTATTTTTAGGCGGTAAATGCAGAAAAAACCAAAAATGATCGTCGGGATAAAAGGAAAAATAATATCATTGAAAATACTGTTCCGATCGGCATTGGTATAAAGGCAAACCGGAATGGTTATAAAAATAACAAAAATGAGCTGAGCTAAAAATCGGAACAAATTGGTCGGATTTGGAGGTAAACTGGTCTTATTCTTATGTTTCCGGCAATGGTGCCCAAAGAGTAGCATACTGCAAAAACTTACCGCCAGCACAATTATAATAAGATTACTTTTGTGGAAGTAATTTATTAAAATCTTCAACAAGGAATAATTGTTCACCGAGATAAAAGTGAACATTAAAGATAACGTTAAAATCGTCTGAAACTTTATATTGAATTTACAATATCTGATATTGGATGCGTGATTTTTTAAAATTCCAAGCTGAATAAAGTAATTTTTGAGGCGGTGCCGCAGCCGGTAGAGAAGAACCGTTTTCTGTCGTGGAAAATAACGCCTGCCATGTTTGACGGCTTTATTTTTGGTAAGCATGACAGGCGGTTCCTGATCCGCCTGCTCTATCAAAAGCGCTCTTTTTGGAGACAGATTTACTTGATAGGCAGGCTGAATATATAGATTGTTATTTTATTAGGGCGTAAAGAGTAATTTTTCTCACAAGATATTAGAGTGGATATTACGGGACTCTGGATTATTTTCAATAAAATTTATTACAGAAATCGATTTTTTTGTCTAAAAATTTCAAATGTTAACTTAACCTTGATAGGCTTCACCACGAAAATTCTGGGCAATAACATACCATTCCGAAGATTCCCGGCGGCTGGCGGGGGGTTTTGCATGTTTTACCTGACCAAAAAGGCGTTTCAATAAAGCGACCAAGTCTTTATCCGCGCCACCGGCCAAAACTTTGGCAACAAATGAGCCGCCTTCACGAAGGGTTTCGCTGGCAAAAACAGCGGCTTCTTCAACCAAAGCCATCGTTCTTAAATGGTCGGTTTGGGCATGACCGATAGTATTTGCAGCCATATCGGATAAAACAAGATCAGCAGCACCACCCAAGGCTTCGATAAGTTTTTTCTGGGCTTCTGGGTCGGTAAAGTCATTTTGGAAAATGGTGACGCCTTCAATGGGCGCGGCTTCCAAAAGATCAATCCCAACGATTTTAGCTTGAGGTGCTTTTTTTCTGGCTACCTGACTCCAGCCACCGGGAGCGATCCCCAGATCAATGATACGTCTGGCATTTTTGAGCAAAGAAAAGCGTTCATCCAATTCTATCAATTTAAACGCCGCGCGTGAGCGATAGCCTTCGGCTTGTGCTTTCTGAACATAAGGATCGTTTAATTGGCGCTCTAACCAGCGGGTCGAAGCGGCAGTTCGCCTTCTGGCTGTTTTTACTCTTTGATGTCCCGGCGTTTTCATAGAAATCTTTCTTGGTTAAAGGGTCTGCTGCAATAGCCATAACGGGCAATCAGGTCACGCAATATACCTTCGCGGATACCCCTATCAGCGATATGAACCGCATTTATTGGCCATATTTCAACAATGGCATCTAAAATCGCGCAGCCAGCAACAATTAAATCTGCCCGATCTTCCCCGATGCAGGTGATTTTCGCCCTTTCTTTAATCGACATTAAGGAAAGCTGTTTACTGATCTGGCGTAATGCCGCCGTTGGGGCGATCAATCCATCTACCATGCGGCGATCATAGCGCGGCAATTCCAGATAAATACTGCCCAATGTGGCGACTGTCCCGCTTGTCCCAAGCAAGCTGCGTGGGGTGAGCCTTTGTTTTTTGAGGCGGTCAGAAAAAGAAAGAAACAGTTTTTTGACCTGTTCCTTCATCGCCTGATAGGCCTGCTTCCTGTCTGCTAGACTATTTCCGCGATATCCCAGACTTTCAGTCAGGGAAACAACCCCCCATGGCACGGAAACCCAATCGAGCACTTTGGGGCCATTATGGTCGCTCATGGTGAGAATGAGTTCTGTCGAACCGCCGCCAATATCGAAAATCAGGGAAGGAACGTCTTTTTCTGTTAAAAGCATATGACAGCCAAGAACCGCTAACTGAGCTTCTTGTTCTGCCGAGATGATTTCCAGCAATAGGCCTGTTTCTTTGTAAACTCGCTGCACAAAATTGCGACCATTCAAGGCGCGGCGGCAAGCTTCTGTAGCGACCGAACGTGCCAAGAAAACATTCCGTTTTCTTAATTTTTCAGCGCAAACACTAAGCGCAGCCAAGGCGCGATCAATAGCCGCATCGGAAAGCCGATGGCTGGCCGCCAAACCTTCCCCAAGACGAACGATTCTGGAAAAGGCATCAACGACCATAAAATCATGCTTTTCAGCACGAGCAATCAACAGACGACAATTATTGGTGCCAAGATCAAGCGCACCATAAACGCGGGGACGAGTCAGGTTAAACGTATTTTGGGGGCTGGCCACTAAACTGGAATCGGTCAGATAACGGCCGCCCGACCGTTGTCTAAAAGTCGGAACGGCCCTGAATAGAGGTGGGGCCATGATCGTCCTGTCCTAATGGTAGATTAAACGGCAAAATTACCGATTTGTTACAAGGGATAGTATAGATACGGGGGGCTGGCGGCAAGCATTGGAGGTCTAATTATCCGTGGTCGGCATAAAGCGAATGGGAACAAAAAATAGAAGTATTTTAAAAAAGAGGCTTGACACTACCACCAGATAGCATTAGTTCGCAGCTCGAAAGTTGCCCCGTCGTCTAAAGGTAAGACTACGGACTCTGACTCCGTCAATTGTGGTTCGAATCCACACGGGGCATCCAATCAAAACCTCCTTTAAAATAAACCACTATCCTTCCTATATTAAGATCATTATTCCTTCATAGAATAATTCTGATAGGGCTTATTTATATTTCATTTTATTTCCTCATAATAAATATATCTCCCCAATTTTAAGAAGATATATTCCTGTTTATTCGGATATTTCCCTTGAAATAGAAGGTTTTTATTATTTGATAGCGGTCATTTTATTTTGAAATAAGGCCTGTTCTTTCTTTTGTGATTTCTAATTTAAATTATCTCTATTCTTGCTGATAACCACGTTAGGTCAGCAAGCCATTAATCTGGTGATATCTTTTCCTCCTCTTACCAAGACATCTATTGACTCCTGATAGCGGAACGTGAACCCTCCTTTTCCGTGGAATCATACTGTCCCTGAAAACATATGGCGAAAGCGATAGACTTGGGGCTGTTTTGTCCTGCGGGCTGTTCTGGCTCTATCTTGTTTTCATCCGAGGAGTATTTGATGGCTGAAACCGACATACAGGCGGCAACAAAAAGCCGGATCGATAGCCTTTCAAATTCTAAAAATTGTAACTGTTTATTTTTCGATTATTGATAATTCATTGTATTGATAAATAATCATGCCATACCAATATACTCGATAAGACGAGCTTATTTAGGCATCTGATTTTATCCGATGCATCAGGAATAGGGAGTGGGAATATGCCATCTTTTGCCAAAGCCCTTGAGCAAACACTTCACAATGCCTTGGCTATCGCCAGCCGTCGTCATCATGAATATGCCATGCTTGAGCATTTGTTGCTCGCCTTGATTGATGATGAACATGCTTCGCAAGTGATGGCGGGTTGCGGTGTCGATCTCGCAGAATTGAAGCGTTCTCTTACGACGTATCTCGATACCGAACTGGATGCTTTGAAAATAGAAGGCAACAGTGATCCTTCTCCTACGAGCGGTTTCCAGCGCGTGATCCAGCGGGCTATTTTGCATGTCCAGTCTTCCGGTCGGGATGAAGTGACGGGTGCCAATGTTTTGGTCGCCCTTTTCTCCGAAAGAGAGAGCTATGCCGTCTATTTTCTGCAACAGCAGGATATGAGCCGATTGGATGCTGTCAGCTTTTTAAGCCATGGTGTTGGAAAGGGCGGTGTCGCGGCGGATAATCAAGCCGAAGAAGAAAAGACCCAGCAGCGACCATCCGAGGTTTCTAAAAAGAACGAAAGCGCTTTGAAGCAATTCACGGTTAATCTGAATGAAAAGGCTGAAGTTGGACGGATTGATCCTTTGATCGGTCGTTCTGCCGAAGTTGATCGCACAATTCAGATATTGTGCCGTCGTTCCAAGAATAACCCGCTTTATGTGGGTGATCCGGGGGTCGGCAAAACCGCGATTGCAGAAGGCCTTGCCCGTAAAATTATTGAAGATCAGGTGCCGGAAGTCCTGAAGGATACCGTCATCTATTCTTTGGATATGGGGGCATTGCTGGCTGGCACCCGTTATCGTGGGGATTTTGAAGAAAGACTGAAAGCCGTCGTAACCGAACTGCAAAAACAGCCGAAAGCTGTTTTGTTTATCGATGAAATCCATACGATTATAGGCGCTGGTGCAACCTCGGGCGGGGCAATGGATGCCTCTAACCTTTTGAAACCGGCTTTGTCCAGTGGGACTATCCGTTGTATTGGTTCGACCACCTATAAGGAATTTCGCAATCACTTTGAAAAGGATCGCGCTTTATTACGTCGATTCCAGAAAATTGATGTTGTCGAACCCACTGTCGAAGATGCCGTCAAAATTCTGAACGGCTTGCGGCCTTCCTTCGAAGAGCATCATAGCGTGCGTTACACCTCGGATGCCATTCGTTCGGCGGTAGAATTATCTGCCCGTTATATCAATGATCGCAAGCTGCCGGATAAGGCTATTGACGTGATTGATGAAGTGGGCGCAGCGCAAATGCTGTTACCGCCCTCCAAAAGACGGAAGGTCATTTTGGCCAAGGATGTGGAAGCTGTCGTCGCAACGATGGCGCGGATTCCACCGAAAACGGTCTCGAATGATGATAGCCAGATTTTGGCCAATCTTGAAACCGATTTGAAGCGGGTTGTCTTTGGTCAGGATAAAGCCATCAAGACTTTGGCTTCGGCGATCAAATTAAGCCGTGCCGGTTTGCGGGAAATGCATAAGCCGATTGGTAGCTATCTGTTTTCAGGTCCGACGGGGGTTGGTAAAACCGAAGTTGCCCGTCAGTTGGCTTCCTTGCTGGGTATCCCGCTGAAACGCTTTGATATGTCCGAATATATGGAACGTCATTCGGTTAGCCGTTTGATCGGTGCGCCTCCGGGCTATGTCGGATATGATCAGGGTGGTTTGTTGACCGATGCAATCGAGCAGAATCCGCATTCTGTTTTGTTGCTGGACGAAATTGAAAAGGCACATCCTGATCTGTTCAATATTTTATTGCAGGTGATGGATAACGGTAAACTGACCGATCCGCATGGAAAAACGGTCGATTTCCGGAATGTCATTTTAATCATGACCAGCAATGCCGGTGCTTCTGACATGGCTCGCGAAACGATCGGCTTTGGTGATCTGACGCGGGAAGGGGAGGATTTCGAGGCTATTAAAACGATGTTCTCGCCGGAATTCCGCAACCGTTTGGATGCGGTGGTTCCCTTTGGCTATCTGTCGCCGGAAATGATCCAGCGAGTGGTGGACAAGTTTATTCTTGAACTTGAAATCCAGTTGGCTGATCGCAAAGTCGACATTGCCTTTGATGATGAAGCTCGCGAATGGTTAGGCAAAAAAGGCTATGATCGTCTCTATGGCGCTCGTCCTATGGGACGCTTGATCCAAGAAAAGATCAAACAGCCTTTGGCGGAAGAATTGCTCTTTGGAAAGTTGGTTGATGGCGGCGAAGTCAAGGTTCATCTGAAAGAGAATGAGCCAAGCTTTGAAATCGTCCCAGGAGCGCCTTCTGTGAGCAAGAAGCCGAAAAAAGGGAAAGAAGCCAGTGAAACACTGGATGAATCCTGACCTTATAGCGTAAGGTTATCGTTCTTTAAAAAAAGCGGGTTCTCTCGAACCCGCTTTTTATTATGGGTGACCTTAAGTATTGGGCAATATCAGGATTTGAGTTTCCAGCCCCGCGCTATCAGGAGATAAGCGATACCGCCAAGAATAACATCAATGGCGATCACAATCGCGGCGCTTTCAAAAATATTGGCATCGGCTACCCCCAAAAAACCATAACGGAAGCCGGAGATAACATGGAAGAACGGGTTCCATGTGCTGAAGCAGTAGAAAAAGCCATGGAGGCTGTGAACAGAATAAAAAGTGCCAGAAAGAAGGGCAAGCGGCTGAATAACGAAATTGGAGACCGAGGCTGCATGATCGTATTTATCTGCCCATATGGATGTAAGCAGCCCGATTAACGCCAGCATCATCGCCCCGAAAAAGCCGAATAACAGGACAGCAAAGGGATGATTAGGGATGTAATGGACGTTTGGCCAGAAGGCCATCGCTACCCATAAAAAGAAACCGACCAGAAAAGCCCGTGTCATCGCGGCACCGGTTAAAGCGGTAATAATTTCTTTGGTACCGATAGGCGGAATCAGATAATCTAAAATAGTCCCTTGCATTTTACCCACTAAAAGTGAGAAACTGGCATTAGCAAAAGCGTTTTGCATCATGCCCATGGCAATAAGGCCGGGGGCAACGAATGCAGCAAAGTCCCAACCCAACGTTTTATGCCCGCCTCCCAATGCAACGGTAAAAATGACCAGAAATAACAAAGTCGAGACAACGGGAGCCCAGATTGTCTGCATCTGAACCTTGAAGAAGCGTCTTACCTCCTTCACATAGAGGGCATAAAGACCTTCCCAATTGATAGAAGCTATTGTGGCTTTACCAAAAGGGCGTTGACTAGCAGAAGACAGTTTGACCATATCTGTTCGCTAAAGCTTGTTGGCTTTAGCTGCAAGTGGGTTCCTGCTTGGAATCGTCTGGAGTCAGAAAGAATTTACATTCCCTTAATCGGGATAACGTGGAAATAACCGGCTTGTCGGGTTGATGGATTAAGAGATCGTGAGGAGTTAAATGGCCTGGACCGAAGAACGAATTGAGCAGCTTAAGAAACTATGGGAAGCAGGCGATACCGCTAGCCAGATTGCAGAAAAGCTAGGCGATGTCAGCCGCAATGCTGTGATCGGGAAAGCCCATCGTTTAGGGTTACAGGCGCGCCCGTCTCCTGTGAAAAACAGCGATCATGCTGAAGCTGCCGATCATGGGCATAAAGAAAAAGAAGAGGCAACGCCTTCGGTAAGCAAAAATCCGACGGTCGCGCCGGTTGTCAACGAAGCGCGTAAAGAGCTTCATAAAAAAGAAACCGTCAAAAGCGTGAAAGCTGTAGAAGCTGTGGCACCACCCGCTGTGGCCGAGAAAAAAACTGAACCGGCACCTGTTATCCGTTCTATCGGCCCTGGTGGATTCCAGCGTCAGGTTCCGGGTGAACAGACGGCTCCCATTCCACCGGCACCACCGCGCCGCCTTGTTCCGGCCAAACCGTCACCTGAAATTGCGGATAAAACTTCGCTTTTGGATCTGACTGACCGGATCTGTCGTTGGCCAATGGGGCATCCGGGGGAACCTGATTTCCATTTTTGCGGCAAGCCGGTCAATCCGGGCTTCCCTTATTGCCTCGAACATTGTTCTGTCGCCTATCAGGCGCAGTTACCGCGCCGTGATCGTCGGCCTACGCCAACCATTCCTTTCCCGAGGAATCGTTCATAATTTCGATAACGGGATGAAAGCGATGGGATACGGGGAAAAGATGATTTTCCTCGTATCAAAAAGAAGGCAGGATTTCTGAAAAAAGTTAGGTGATACGGGTTGCACCTTGGAAATCCTGTGCGTATAAATTTTGACTATTGGCAGCCTATTGGCTGCCTTTTTTTCTTGGTTAGATTTTCTATGCCTGACGCGGCCTTATGCCAGCGCCCGGCCTAGTTGATAGGGAGAATAACTATGGCCATAACGCCGTTAATGCCTGTCTATCCTCGTTGTGCCGTCCGTCCGGTTCGAGGCGAAGGCTGCTATCTCTTCGGTGAGCAAGGCGAACGCTATTTGGATTTTGCTTCAGGTATTGCTGTTAATATTCTGGGGCATGGTCATCCACATTTGGTCAAGGCCATTCAAGAACAGGCCGCAACCTTGATGCATGTTTCAAACATGTATGGTTCGCCGCAGGGTGAAGCCTTTGCCAAGCGTTTATTAAGCCATTGCTTTGCCGACACCGTATTCTTCACCAATTCCGGTGCCGAAGCTATTGAATGTGCGATTAAAACAGCACGTCGTTTCCATTACGCCAATGGAAATCCTGAACGGTTTAAGCTGATTACTTTCTCCAATGCCTTCCATGGTCGGACGATGGGTACGATTTCGGCAACCAATCAGCCCAAAATGGTCGATGGTTTCAAACCGTTATTGCCCGGATTCCAAGTCGTAGAATTCAATGATCTGGCGGCAGCCGAAGCAGCGGTTGATGATCAGACAGCCGGTTTCCTTGTTGAACCTATTCAGGGTGAAGGTGGGATCCGTCCAGCAACAGATGAATTCATGAAAGGCCTGCGTCGCATTTGTGACGAAAAAGGATTGATGTTGGTTCTGGATGAAGTCCAGTGCGGTTATGGCCGTTCCGGCACTTTCTTTGCCCATGAACAATATGGCATCAAGCCGGATATTATGGCCGTTGCCAAAGGTATCGGTGGTGGTTTCCCATTAGGTGCCTGTCTTGCAACCGAACATGCTGCAAAAGGTATGGTATTCGGCACGCATGGTTCAACCTATGGTGGCAATCCGCTGGCAATGGCAGCAGGTCAGTCCATCCTTGATATCATTCTGGAAGATGGCTTTTTCGACCATGTCCAGAAAATGGGTAACATTCTGGCTGAAAAGCTGGAAACAATCGTCAAAAAATACCCCGAGCTTTGCCTTGAAGCCCGTGGTCGTGGCTTGATCCGTGGTTTAAAATTATCGGTTCCGTCTCGTGATGTTGTTGCGCATTTGCGTGACAATCATGGCCTTCTGACGGTGGCTGCGGCGGATAATGTTATCCGTATCTTGCCGCCTTTGGTCATCGAAGAAAAACATATCGATGAATTCATGGAAAAACTGGAAGCTGGCTTGAAAAGCTATGCTCCAGCTCAAGCGGCTTGATTTTTCGGCCATAGAATAAAGGTGGTTACTGTGCCCCATTCAATAAAACGTCGTCATTTTCTGAATTTTGCTGATGCTGGTGCAGATGCTGTGAAAGCTATGCTCGCGGATGCTTTGGCGCGTAAACAGGCGCGAAAAGGCTGGCCAAAAGGACGGGTTGATGCCGATGCGCCGTTAAAAGATTCTATTCTCGGGATGATTTTTGAGAAAAATTCAACCCGGACAAGAGTGTCTTTTGATGTCGGAATGCGACAGCTTGGGGGCAGCACCATCGTTATGGAATCCGGATCGACCCAAATCGGTCGCGGTGAAACCATTGCCGATACGGCTCGTGTATTATCCCGCTTTATTGATGCGATCATGATCCGCACCGATGACCATGCGAAAATCGAAGAACTGGCGCGTTATGCTTCAGTTCCGGTTATCAATGGTTTGACGGATTTATCCCATCCTTGCCAGATTATGGCAGATATGCTGACGGTGATAGAGCATAAGGGTAAAGTGGAAGGCACACGTTGGGCTTGGCTGGGTGATGGTAACAATGTGTTATATTCCATCATCGAAGCCAGTGGCCTTATGGGCTTTTCTGTTATCGCGGCTTGCCCTCATGGTTATGAACCTGATCCGAAATTTATCGAAGCGGCGCGTAAAGCAGGCTGCGATGTGGTTATTACCGATGATCCCGATGAAGCTGTCAAAGGCGCGGATGTCGTCGTAACCGATACATGGATTTCCATGGGGCAGGCGCATGCTGAAGCAAAAATGGCCGCTATGCAGCCTTATCAGGTTAATGAAGCCTTGATGGCAAAGGCTGGCGATCAGGCTTTATTCCTGCATTGCTTGCCCGCCCATCGCGGTGAAGAGGTCGTCGATGCTGTTATTGACGGTTCTCGTTCTGTGGTTTGGGATGAGGCCGAAAATCGGCTCCATGCCCAGAAGTCGGTTCTGCTTTGGTCATTAGGGTTATTATAAAATACCCTAACATAGCCTGAAATTAACTATGTTCCCTTGCTTTATTCCGGCAAGGGGTATCACCCTTCAAGTAAGCTGGCATCTTTTTGTCAGCTTACTTTTTATGGGTCAGAGGATGCGAGGTAAAAATGAGTGAGAATATCCAGAATAGTCCTTCTGAAAATCTCGATCGCTATTTGAGTTTTACGCTGCCTGCTTTGGATGCCCGAGGCCGAATGGTGCGTCTGAATAGCGTTTTGGACAAAATTCTTTCCAATCATAATTATCCGCAGTCTCTGGCTTCTTTCTTGGCAGAGGCTTTGACCTTGACAGCTCTGCTAGGCAGTCTGTTAGATGAAAAAGATAGTCAGCTTACACTGCAAATCCGTGCCGAAGGAGGCGCGGTTGACCTGTTGGTTTGCGATTTCAAAAATGATATTATTCGCGGCTATCTTGAATTTAATACGGAAAAAGAGGCTGCCTTACCTGAAAAACCCTCTCTGACTGACATTGTGGGTGAAGGCTATCTCGCTATTATTTTCGATCAATCGGCTAGCCGTGAACGCTATCAGGGTATCGTTGCCTTGACCGGAGAGTCTCTCTCTAAGGCTGTCGAAAATTATTTTACCCAGTCTGATCAAATTCCGACCTTAATTCGGATCGCTGTAAAGCCACCCGAAAATGGCCGCGGATGGATATCTGGCGGGTTGTTGTTACAGCATCTCCCCAAAAACGAAACGAATGCCCCAAGATTGACCCATCAGGGACTTGATAATCCTGACTGGGATCATGTCCGTCTTTTGGGTGAAACTATTAAACCGGAAGAATTGACGGAACAGGCCTTGAGTTGTGAAGATATCGTTTGGCGGTTATTCCACGACGAAAAGCCGATCAATATCACCAGATCGGAATCTTTCTCGACTTTGTGTCGCTGTGATGAAGCGCGTTTCAAAAACATTATCATGCGCTTCCCCAAGGAGCAGCGAGCTGAAATGTGCGATGAAAATGGGCTTATTCAGATAGATTGTGAATTTTGTGGTCAGCATTATAGCTTTCCTGTCGATATCGACTGATATCAAGGGAGGCTACATGCCTGATTGAGAGGCGCTTTCACTGCCTATGGAAATACTCTATAAAGCTTTCTTATATGTCAGACGATCTTTTTAAATCTACCGTAACGCCTTCCGCTGATAATTATAACGCGGATTCTATTGAAGTTTTAGAAGGGCTGGAGCCGATCCGGCGGCGGCCGGGTATGTATATCGGTGGAACTGACGAACGCGCTTTCCATCATTTGGCCGCCGAAGTCCTTGATAATGCCATGGATGAAGCGGTGGCGGGTCATGCAACCCGCATTGAAGTCACTCTGGATACCGGCGATCGTTTAACCATTACTGATAATGGTCGCGGTATTCCGATTGATCCTCATCCGAAATTTCCTGATAAATCAGCGTTGGAAGTGATCCTGACCACGCTTCATTCAGGAGGCAAATTTTCGAATAAGGCCTATGCAACATCAGGCGGCTTGCATGGTGTCGGTATTTCGGTTGTGAATGCGTTGTCATCCGAAACAACCGTTGAGGTTGCCCGCAATCGTTTGCTTTATCGGCAGTCTTTCTCGCGTGGCGTGCCTCTTGGGGCTTTGGAACAGGTGGGCAATGCACCAAATCGGCGCGGCACCTCAGTTTCGTTTATTCCTGATACTGAAATTTTTGGTAAGACTCTCCATTTTAAACCTGCCAAATTATATCGGATGGTGCGTTCTAAGGCCTATCTCTTCGCAGGGGTCGAAATTATTTGGCGTTGTGCTCCAGAATTAGCCTCTGAAGACGTGCCGGAAAAGGCGGTTATCCATTTTCCAGGAGGCTTAGCCGATTATCTGAAAGAGGAAGTCGGGAAAAGAGACTGTGCTACCAAAGAGTTTTTTACAGGGCGGCAGAGCTTTTCTGATGAAGAAGGTTCAGTAGAATGGGCAGTGGCTTGGCCGTTATGGTCGGAAGGCTCGTCTCTTTATTATTGTAATACCATTCCGACACCGGCTGGCGGCACCCATGAACAAGGCTTACGTTTGGCTTTGGTTCGAGGGTTGCGAGCCTTTGGTGAATTGGTTGGTCTGAAAAAGGCCAAGGATATCGCACCGGAAGATGTGATTGTCGGAGCGGATATGGTTCTGTCCCTGTTTATTCGGGAACCACAATTCCAGAGCCAGACAAAAGACCGTTTGACCAATCCACAAGTGGCAGGATTGGTCGAGAAAGCTATTCGTGACCATTTCGACCATTTCTTGACGGATGATATGGATCGTGGACGCGCCTTGCTTGGCTTCATCATGGAGCGGATGGATGAGCGTCTGAGACGGCGTGCTGAACGGGATATCAAGCGGAAAACCGTGACAGCTGCTCGCAAGTTACGATTGCCTGGTAAATTAACCGATTGTAGTCAGGATACGGCTGACAATAGCGAATTATTTATCGTTGAAGGGGATTCCGCTGGCGGTTCCGCCAAGCAAGCACGTGACCGTAAGACACAGGCTATTTTACCTATTCGCGGTAAAATTTTGAATGTTGCGGCGGCGACCAATGCCAAAATTTTGGCCAATCAGGAAATTTCCGACATTACGCAGGCTTTGGGCTGTGGTGTCCGTGATCGTTGTGATCCGCAAGCCTTGCGCTATGATCGTATTATCATCATGTCGGACGCTGATGTTGACGGGGCGCATATCGCAACATTGTTGATGACTTTCTTTTTTCGTGAAATGACCGAGATTGTTCGGAATGGCCATATCTATTTGGCACAGCCGCCTTTGTATCGTTTGAAGGCCGGTGCCAAAACCCTTTATGCTCGGGATGACAATCATCGGGTAGAATTGGAAAAAACGGTTTTCAAAGGTCGAAAGGTCGAGGTCGCTCGCTTTAAGGGTTTGGGCGAGATGAATCCCCAGCAATTGCGGGAAACCACGATGGATCCCAAGACCCGCAGTCTTTTAAGAGTGACATTACCGAAAGATTATCAGGATAGGCAGGAAATATCGGATTTGGTGGATCGTTTGATGGGACGCCAGCCAGAGCATCGCTTTGCATTTATTCAGGCTAATGCAGCCCAATTTGATGAAGCTGCTATGGATATTTAGCCTGAATAAAGCTTTTTCAAAAAATGCCGATGTCTTTCAGAAAACTGAAATTCCGCCATCATTACTGATGGCGGAACTTGGACAATCTGCATCGTGGAACGGATCCACCATGCTTTATTTTGTAAGCGTATTAAAACTATAAGACAAGGAAAGAGCAGTAGCCTTGCAATAAAAAATGATTTTAGTGAATAAATCTTAAAAATGAAAAAATTCTTTTAAGCCATCTAGAATAAATTGTATCGCCAAAGCGGCCAAGATCAATCCTAATACTCGGGTTATCATCGCTTCTGCGCGGCGGCCTAATACGCGCATGATAGGCCCGGCAAGAATAAGAGAAATAACCATCATAATTTGAATGGCACCTAACGCCCCAAAGACGGTAATGCGTTGTTCCCAATTCTCGGTTTTGGAAATCAGCAACATAATCGTTGCGATAGAGCCGGGGCCTGCGATCATTGGAATGGCCATCGGAAAGACAGAAATATCTTCGGCTTCTTCAGGTATTTTTTTTACCTGTCTGGCTCGATCCTCTCTTTTTTGGGTGCGCTTTTCAAAGACCATTTCGATAGCGGTCAGCAAGACTAAAATACCCCCCGCAATGCGGAAAGCGGCTAAGCCAATGCCGACAGCGCGAAGAAAACTTTCCCCTAGAAAACCAAAAAAGACCAGAATACCGGACGAAACTAGAACCGCTCTTATGGCCATAGTCCGTTGTTCTGTCGATGTCGCATTTTTGGTAAGGCTTGCGAAAATAGGGGCGCATCCCGGCACGTCGATAACGACAAAAAGCGAGATGCAGGTCGAGATAAAAAGAGAGATCATAAATGAAAGCTCAAAAAGCCAGATAAAAAAGGAACGCCGTCAATACGCTTGCCATTACCGAAATTCAAAGAGAAAGTTATAATTTTTTTATTAAAATGGATAACAATCTATCCGTCATTTTACCGTATGATATTCTATTTTCAAGTTGTTTTTAAAAATTTTATATCATATTGGCGCAATATATCGTCCTACGCATCACCACTGGTAAAACCATGGAAAGGCATCATGTAAATATGGCTGACCATTTGGGGGATAATAAACTGATTGATGATCAGAATCACCATCAGCACGACTGCCGGAGAAAGGTCTATTGCCCCGAAATCTGGTAATATCTTTCTGATGGGGCGATAAAGCGGTTCCGTTAGCTGATCGAGGGTATAGACGACTTTACGGACAAACTCGTTATCGGAATTGATAACGTTAAAGGCGATCAGCCACGAGCATACGGCCTGAATGAGAATAACCCACCACAAGATATTGAGCATAAAATAGATAATTTCCAAGATTAAAATCATGTCATATCGTCCTGATTACGGGGCTATTTGCCGGGGGCTGATAAAAAATCGATGCTGATATTCTTGGCATTGGGGGGAATATTGAAAGTGGCGCTATCGAATTGAGCGACTTCATCCGGTTTCAAACTGGCGATTGGGGCAGGGGCGATCCAATTAAAAACGGACTGGCCTTTATCATCCAAAAGATCAATGCGGATATCGGGCACCTTCAGGGTTTTATTATCGTGGTTAACGATTTGTCCTGAAATAGAAAGAAGCTCGTTATTGCTATTGGTGCGATGTCTTTCATTGGTGACATGCTCAATCGTCAGGCTGTTTTCAGCGGTTTTTGTCGCGGCAAAAGCGGCATTAGAGGGCTTTCTGTGCACAAAGTAATAAGTACTGGCTGCAATCAGCAAAACAATAAGCGCAGCGGCCGTGCCTAATACCCAGCTTTTCATCCAAGGTTTAGTCGGATTGGCCGGTAATGATGCCCGATGATTACGGAAATCATAATCTCGGTTTAGATCATCATCCTGATCATTGGAAAAATCATAGCCTTGCGTGTTGGAAGAAAGTTTGTAGCTGAAAGCTGAGAAATCCTCGGATTCTGGCTTTTGGGTGGAAAAGCTTTCTTCTTTATCTTTATTTTCTTGGTCAGAAGAGGCCGATTTTTCTTGAGCTGATAATGCCGCCAGAAAAGGCACCGAGGCGATACTGCTTTCTTCTTTCTTTTCTGGAACCACTTTTTCTGAATAGCTATCCGATTTTATCGATTCCGCGCTGGTCGGTTCAGTCAATGCCTCGCTCTCTTCCTTTTTATTGGAAGAAGCCTGTTGTGATAAAGCCGGGGCTGGCTTGTCCTTGGGCGTGTTTTCTTCTTGAAGAGCTTCTTCTGAAGAGGTCGAAACTGTCTCTTCTTGATCGGAGGATTCAGGAACAGGGGTTTCTGTTTCGTCACGACTGTCAGGGTAGGCGATCCAGCTATGACCGCAACTGGCACAACGAACACGACGACCATTCGCCGTAATCATGCCATCTTGAACTTCGTAATCGGTATGGCAGGCTGGACAGGTTAAAATCATGGCTCTTCTACGCTTGTATGAGGAGTATTTATGCCACTTAATCCGGTAAAGCACGCCTTGCTGACCGGAGCAAGTATCCGGCTGTTCGGAATAAGAACCGCTTTTTCCAAAACATGCTCAATAATAAGGTGCTTTACTGATATAAAGGCATTTTTTAATTTTGTCTTGTGGGATAGTTTACTTTGTTTTTAAAAAAGAGGCCTTTTTGAGCGCTATCGTTCAGTTCGATCATGTCCATTTTGCTTATAATGCAGGGGCTGATATTTTATCCGATCTCAATCTGACATTTGAGCCGGGACAATTCTATTTTGTGACGGGCGCGTCTGGTGCCGGTAAAACATCCCTGTTGAAGATGATTTATATGGCTTTGCGGCCTTATCGCGGTAGTGTGCGGATATTCGGTGAAGACGTAATGACTTTACCGGAACGCTATATCCCGAGTTTGAGACAGCGCATTGGTATTGTCTTTCAGGATTTCCGTCTTGTTCCTGAACTGAATGTTTTTGATAACATTGCGCTGCCTTTGCGTTTGGATAGACGAAAAGAAAATTTTATCCATTCTACAGTTGGCCGGATTTTGGTTCAGATTGATTTGCCGGATAAAGCCTTTCATTTTCCAGAAACGCTGTCCGGTGGTGAGCAGCAGAGAATAGCGATTGCCCGTGCGCTTATTCGTCGTCCTCAAATATTGGTCGCGGATGAGCCGACCGGTAATATTGATGATGGGTTGGCAGCCTCTATTCTGCATTTGCTGTCTGCTCTTAGCAAAAGAGGGATGACGGTTATTATGGCAACCCACGACTTGCATTTGTTGGATAGGGTGCCGCATGCCAAACATATCCGTTTAGGGACAAAGGGAAATCTTGAATCTGTAGCGCTTCTCGACCAATGGTCTCCCTTGAAATGAAAAAACTGATATTCTTTCAGGATCAACATCTTTTGGGAAAAGCGCCTCTTTCCCGTACGCTTTCATGGCTTGTGGCTTTGATGATGGCGCTTTTGACCCTAGCCTTGCTTTTTGTGTTGTCTATTCATCAAAGAGCTATCTCTTTGCACGATCAGCTAGCCGATCGTTTGACAGTTCAGATTGTCGAAGCCGATCCATCAAACAGAGATAGGCAAAAAGAAGCGGCCTTGCACCTATTACAAAGCCTGTCATCAGTAAAATCGGTGCATGCTTTATCTCAACAGGAATTAGAAAAGCTGGTTGAACCTTGGTTGGGCGATCATGCGGCTTCTGAAATCACTTTGCCTGCTTTGATTGATTTTACGATTTTGCCACATGGCGATAAACAGGCGATCGCGGCAGAAATTCATCACGCTGCGCCTTCCGCTTCTCTGGATGACCATGGTTCCAGTGGGGCTACTTTGTTATCTTTTCTATCTCTTTTAAGCAGCTTGCTTTGGAGCGTTATTCTCTCTTTAATTTTTGCTACAATTGCTATCATTGCATTGGCGGTGCGGTCTGCCGTGAATGGCTGTCATGACAAGATTATTTTACTGTCTTTACTGGGCGCAGAGCAGAACCGGATAGCGGGTTTATTCTGTTACAAAACCGGATTTGATGTTTTCAAAGGAAGCGTTATCGGCTGTGCTATTTCGGTTTTAATCGCGGTTTTATCTAGGCGTTTACTGGCGAGTTTACCTACCCCTATTTTTCATTCGGATAGTATAAATTTTTTGCCGCTGCTTTTTATCGCTTTTTTGCCTATTATCACGGTTATAATAGGCGTTATCACGGCTCATATAATCGTTTTGCGGATGGTTGAAAAAAGATGACAAGACGCGGATTTTCCTTTTGGTTCCCTTTATGAACGCCAAAGCTATTCTTCTTGGGTCTATCCGCTTTCTGATCTGTCTTTTTATGCTTTGGTTAGGAGGATTCTGGCTTTTCTATTCTTTCCATGCACATCCGACGAATAAACAGGTAACAGATGGTATCGTCGTTTTGACTGGCGGCGCAGGCCGGATTGACCGAGGCCTGATGATGTTGGAGCGTCACCAAGCTAAAAAAATGCTGGTTTCAGGCGTTAACCGTCAAGTAAAAGCTGAAGAATTGGCCGCCCTTTATGATATTCCTTCCCATTTGATAGAATGTTGTGTCGATCTAGGCACTCAAGCGGTTGATACCAGTTCCAACGCCCAAGAAACCGCAGAATGGATAACGCTTAATCACTATCATTCGGTTCGTCTGATTACGACAGATTGGCATATGGCAAGAGCACGTTTCGAACTGTCTTTGATGATTGGGAAAGATATCAAAGTTGTTGAAGATGCCATTCCCAGCCATGCCGGCTGGCGGGTCTGGATTATCGAATATTGCAAATATCTATGGCGGCGTTCCAGCGTTGCCATCGGTTTTAATTCGATTCCCTATCCTTCGGCTCCGGCCTCTATCTGGCGTTATTTTCATCAGAAATGATCTTGGCTGGCTTTTGGGAAGAGAATATTTTACTGACTTTTGAAATTTATGCCGTTTAAAAATGGCTTTATCCGTTCTGAATTTGGAATTGAATATATGATAGCCAAGTTACGCGCCGCGCTATTTCTGGTCATATTTTATAGCCTGACTGTTCTGATGATTTTTATGGCTTTTCCTCTATTGTTGGGGAAACAATCCGCCATGTGGCGGCAGGCTAATCGCTGGGCGCGACTGCATAGCTTTTTGGCGCGTCATATCATCGGTATTCATAGTGAATGGCTGGGTGATAAGCTGGATACCCTTTTTTCAGAAGATCGCGTTTATTTGGTGGTGGCTAAACATGAATCCATGTTTGAAACCTTGGAATTGGTACGCTTTTTAGGGCATCCAGCCATTATCTTAAAAAAAGAACTGGTTGATTTGCCGCTTTTTGGTCGCCTGTTAAAAGCGCATGGCTCTATCCCAGTTGATCGGTCGCGTTCTGCTGTCGCCTTGAGACGGATGTTACGGGCTGCGGGGGATGCAAAAGAGCAGGGACGGTCACTATTACTTTTTCCTGAAGGCACCCGAGTTGCCCATGGTGACGCCCCGCCTATCCGCGCCGGATTTTATGGTCTCTATAAAATGCTGAATCTGCCTGTTGTGCCGATTGCACTTGATAGTGGTTTACTCTGGGGCGGTGGTCTCAATAAAAAAGCAGGTATTGTACATTTTCAAGCTGGTGAAGTGATACCAGCCGGATTGCCGCGGAAGGAAGCCGAAGCGCTTGTTCATGCTGCGATCAATCGCTTTAATCAGTAAAAAAGCCGTCAGAAAAATATCTGACGGCTGAATAATACTGGTAAATTTTAAGGGTGAATATCGTGGTCTGTTTTTAAGGCTAAACGCGCTTTCTGCGATTCTTTGAAATGCTCAAGAAGATAATCCCCATCTTGCGAAGCAATAGCTGTCCGCAATTTTTTGAGATCTGCGATAAAATGATCCAGCACTGGTAAAAGAGCAGGCGCATTTTCCAGCATAATATCTTGCCAGAGACGAGGTTCCGAAGCCGCTACCCGCGTCGCATCCCGAAAGCTGCCTGCCGAATAACGCATGATGGGTGTCCGGCTTTTTTTCTCATAACCCGATACCATCCCTATAAGTTGGTATGCAATGACATGAGGCAAATGGCTGGTAAGCGCCAAAACGTGATCGTGATGTTCCGCCGACATCAGATTGATACGCCCGCCAATTTCTTCCCAATAATCGGCGATATAGGCGATAGCCTGTGCCGGTGTATGGGCATCAGGGGTCAGAATAACAGGATGGTCTTGGAATAATTCAGCAAAACCGGCGTCGGGTCCGTTATTTTCAGTCCCAGCCAAAGGATGGCTAGGAACAATAATGTGATTGGGTAAATTGTCTTGCAGCGTTTTTATAACGCTGACTTTTACCGAACCTGTATCGCAGATAATAACGTCTTTTTTCAGCGCCGGTGCCATCGCTGCCGCGACGATACCCATTGCCCTGACTGGCACGCATAATAGCACCAGATCAGCCTCACGAACCGCATCTTGAATATCATCGGTGACATTGTCGCCGAGATTGAGCGCTCTAGCTCTGTCGCGGACAAATTCGCTTTTGTCATAGAGACTGACCGTTACATCAGGACAATAGGCCTTTGTTGCCCGTGCCGCAGAGGAACCGATCAGTCCTAATCCGATAATGGCAATATGCTTAAAGACGGTCACTTAGAGCGCCTGCCTAACCAAGGAAGTTAAAATACCAGCGACATCCTGCATATGTTTTTCACTGCCGATAGTGATACGTAATGCGTGAGGAAGGCGCTGTCCCGGCAACCAACGGGTGGTATAGCCGTGATCCATCAAGGCTTTATAGGCGGTTTCAGCCGTCAGGCTGCCTTCAAACAGCAGTAAAGTAAAATTGGCAGAGGACGGGATAACACGAATGCCAGCATTACTTAAAAGCGCCATCTGGTTTTCAAACCAGCCACGCCATTTTTTGTTATGTTTGAAGCTGTTCTGGATGAAAGCCTGATCTTCCAAAGCGGCGACCGCTGCCTTTTGTCCCGCAATCGTGACATTGAAGGGTGCCCGTATCCGGTTAAGGGCATCAATGATTTCAGGGCAAGCATAAGCCCAGCCAATTCTTTCAGCGGCCAATCCGTAAATTTTAGAAAATGTCCGCGTTACCAGCACATTTTTTGTGTTTTTGGCGAGTGCTAACGCGCCATCATCACATTCAGGATCAAGATATTCAGCATAGGCCTGATCGATAACCAATAAGCAGTTACGGGGAAGGCCGTTATGTAGTTTTTCGACTTCTGCACGGGTAATCCATGTTCCCGTCGGGTTATTCGGATTGGCAATAAAAACAACCCGCGTCCGTGGCGTGACAGCCTTTAACAAGGCATCAACAGAACAACGATAGTCATCATCCGGTGCTTCTACCGGTGTTGCGCCTACGCGTCTGGCAGCCAGCGGATAAACTGAAAAACTATAGCGAGGGTATAAAACCTCGTCATCTTGTCCGGCATAGGCACCGGCGGCCAAATGCAGGATTTCATCCGATCCGGTGCCGTGAATAATCCGAGCCGGATCAAGATTATAGCAAGCGCCGATAGCCTCACGCAGAGCGGTTGCCCCACTGTCAGGATACAGGGAAAGGGAGTCTATGGCTTCCCGATAGGCTTCTTTCGCCTTTAGGCTAGTTCCCAAAGGATTTTCATTAGACGAAAGTTTGACAGCCGGACGGCCATCCAGCGTCTTTGATGACCCCGGTATGTAAGGCGCAATACTGTCGATCCAAGATTTCGGGCGAAGTTCAGGTGCAGCAGTCATAATAGCTCTTTGATAAAAATCCGGATAATAATGGCGCGCGTTAAAGGCTATCCTCGATATTTAATAGTCTTTTCTTTATTTTAGAACAAAAGTGACTGATTTTGTATCATAATTTATAAAAAATTTTACAGCTTTTTGGTCAAAGCAGAAAATAGATTGATTTGGTTTATTGGGTTGTGTTTTTCTTGTTTTTTATAATAAAAAATTAAAAAACTAAATTTTCTTTAATGGTTTTGTTTAAAAAGGCTTTAATTTTTATTTTTTGGTATTTCCTAATAGAGTAAAATTGCCGATTTTTTTTAGCGATAAACTGTTTTTTATATTTTTTATGGCCGTTTTTGCTTTGCCACTTTCACGCCCCAACCCAGAAAGGCTTGTTTCAACGTTCAATATGTTTTTTCGATCGCTGTGATCAAATCAGCTGACCTTGACGATGCTCGCAACTATCTCCATGCTTAATCAGACAAATTTAGTCTTGTTTTTGATTCGATTTATCGTTGTTAAAAAATACTATTTTTTTAAAAAAAATTGAAAAAAGATTATTTTTTATTCAGGGTTTTTGATTATATGCGTCTTTCTAATCTGACAGATTATGCCGTTGTCGTGCTGCGTCAGGTTGTTCACCATGGCGCAGGTGCGAAATGTTTAACGACACTAACTATGGCGGAAAAAACAGGTCTCCCTTTACCTACTGTGCAAAAACTGATGGGGCGTTTAGCCGCAGCCCATCTGCTGACGTCGTTGCGCGGTATGGGGGGCGGATTCACATTGGCACGTCCGGCGGAGGAAATTACCCTTGCTGATGTCGTCGAAGCCATAGAAGGGCCTATCGCTATGTCATCCTGTGATAACAAAGAAAGCCTTTGCAAATTTTCTGCGGAATGTGGAATGCGGCCTCGTTGGCCAGAGGTAAACCGCACCGTCAAAAATGCCCTTGAAAGTATCAGTCTTAAAAGTCTTGCGGGAGCATCATAATGAGTGAGACAAAAAACGAAGCTGCATTGGAAGCGTTAGCCCGCAATGATCGTTATGAATGGGGCTTTTCTTCTGCGGTTGATCAGGAATTCGCTCCGAAAGGATTAAACGAGGATATTGTCCGTTTCATTTCGGCCAAAAAAGGCGAGCCGGAATGGATGCTGGAATGGCGATTGGAAGCCTATAAACGCTGGCTCGAAATGGAAATGCCTCATTGGGCAAAATTGAAGCTGCCTGAAATAGATTATCAGGATGCTTATTATTATGCCGCCCCCAAAGCGAAGCCCAAGATTGAATCTCTGGATGAAATTGATCCCGAGATTAGGAAAACCTATGAAAAATTAGGCATCCCGATTGAAGAACAAAAAGTTTTAGCCGGTGTTAGCGGTGCGCGTGAAGTCGCGGTTGATGCTGTCTTTGATTCTGTTTCAGTGGCAACCACTTTTCGAGAAAAATTACAGGAAGTGGGTGTTATCTTCCTGTCAATTTCTGAAGCCATCAAGACATATCCAGAATTGGTCAAGCGCTATCTTGGGCGGGTCGTGCCGGTCAGGGATAACTATTTTTCGGCTTTGAACAGTGCTGTTTTTTCAGATGGCACCTTTGTTTATATACCGGAAGGTGTCCGCTGCCCGATGGAATTATCGACTTATTTTCGTATCAATGCCGCGAATACCGGACAATTTGAGCGGACTTTGATCGTCGCTGATAAAGGCGCTTATGTCTCTTATCTCGAAGGATGCACTGCCCCCCAACGAGATGAGAATCAGCTTCATGCGGCGGTTGTCGAGATTTTTGTCCATGAGGAAGCTGAAGTCCGTTATTCGACGGTGCAGAATTGGTATCCCGGCGATGAAAATGGCAAAGGCGGTATCTATAACTTTGTGACCAAGCGGGCGTTATGTGATGGCGCAAGATCAAAAGTAAGCTGGACTCAGGTTGAAACGGGTTCGGCGATTACTTGGAAATATCCGTCCTGTATCCTCAAAGGCGAGGAATCGGTCGGGGAATTCTATTCCATTGCGCTGACCAATAATTATCAGCAGGCAGATACCGGCACCAAGATGATCCATATCGGCAAGAATAGCCGTTCTACTATCATTTCAAAGGGTATCTCGGCCGGTCACTCTGACAATACCTATCGCGGTTTGGTGAAGGTCGGCGGCGCTGCTGAAAATGTCCGTAACTTTACGCGATGTGACTCTCTTTTGATTGGCGATAAATGCGGGGCACATACCGTCCCCTATATCGAGGTAAGAAATCCCTCTGCCAAAGTCGAACATGAAGCTACGACCTCGAAAATTTCTGATGACGAGCTTTTCTATGCCAGACAGCGCGGATTGAATGAAGATGAAGCCGTGGCTTTGATCGTCAATGGTTTTGCCCGAGACGTTCTACAAAAATTACCAATGGAATTTGCGATCGAAGCCCAAAAGTTATTAGGAATCAGCCTTGAAGGTGCGGTTGGCTAACAGGAGATAATACAATGAGTAAGATGTTGGAAATTCGTAATCTTCGCGCTGAAGTCGATAACAAGCAGATTCTGAAAGGCTTGAATCTGGAAATAGGTGCCGGAGAAATTCATGCTATCATGGGGCCTAATGGGGCAGGGAAATCCACCCTTTCCTATGTTCTTTCCGGTAAGCCCGGCTATACGGTAACGGATGGCTCCGCCCGTTTTATGGGAAAAGACTTGCTGGCGATGGAACCGCATGAGCGGGCAGCCGCCGGTCTGTTTTTGGGCTTTCAATATCCGGTAGAAATTGCCGGTGTTTCCAATCTCCATTTTTTGAGAGCGGCAGCTAATGCCCAGCGGAAAACACGGGGTGAAGAGGAACTCTCCGCTGGAGAATTTATTAAAATTGCCAGCAAGGAAGCCAAAGCATTGGGCATCAATCCCGAAATGTTGAAGCGTCCTGTTAATGTCGGTTTTTCGGGCGGTGAAAAGAAACGCAACGAAATGATGCAGATGGCCGTTCTTCAGCCAAAGCTGGCTATTCTGGATGAAACCGATTCCGGTCTTGATATTGATGCCTTGCGGATTGTCAGCGAAAGCATCAATCGCGTTATGCGGCAGCCAGATCGTTCCGTCCTGTTAATTACCCATTATCAGCGTTTGTTGGATCATGTAAAACCGGATTTCGTCCATGTTTTGGTCAAAGGTCAGATTGTGCGCTCCGGCGGGGCAGAGCTGGCTTTGGAACTGGAACGCGAAGGTTATGGGGAGTTGGTAGCATGACGACTGTCGAAGACAGCCATAAGACAAAAGCTGCTCTGACATTACCTTCTCCGCATGACGAAGAATGGCATTGGTCGCGGTTGAATGCTTTGGAAATATTGGCAGGCGAAGAGCATGGCCAGTTTCCTTTGCCCAATCCGTCTTCTTTCTGGTCAGGTCTGACAAATCCTAAATTGCTGTTTATTGACGGGGTTTACCAGCCGGAAGCGAGCCATCCGGGGCCTGTTAAAATCGGAGCCGTGGAGGCAAAAAGCCAAAATCCTTTGGGTCAAATGGCTAATGGGGCAAGTGGCTGGACGCTCGAGATTGAAGAAGACTGCGCCGAGCCTATCGAGATTTTATATTTAGGCAGCGGCGGTGCTTACCATCTGCCTTCTTCTGTTCGTTTAGCCAAGAATGTTTCGGCAACTTTGGTCGAGACTTATGCTGGACAGGGTTGGGGCAACCGCTTTTCCTATTTCGATCTTGGTGAAAATGCTCAATTACAACGCTTATCGCGTTTATCTTGCGAAGGCGGCTTTACGTCTTTGATTGAAGAAGGTCGTTTGGGTGAAAACGCCCATTTGCTGACCGACTGGATCGGAAATAAAGGCGCGGATAGTCGGATAGACCAGCGTTTCGATTTAACCGCTTCCGGTGCTGAATTGATGAGCGGCGGCGCTTTTCTGGCAAGAGAAAAACAGCGGCATGATATCATGATTATCACCCGCCATATTGCCGAGGGATGTCGCAGCCGTCAGAAGTTAAGAGCCTTGGCCGATGATGAATCAACGGTCAGCTTGGCTGTTCGCACAGAGGTTGCCGCTTCTGCACAAAAAAGCGACGGGGAGCAGTCTTTGAAAGGCCTGCTTTTGTCCCGTAACGCAACGATTAATATGAAGCCGGAGCTGGAAATCTATGCCGATGATGTCAAATGCGCGCATGGGGCGGCTGTCGGTGAACTTGATCCGCAGGCGCTTTTCTATCTGGAATCCCGAGGTATTGACCCCGAAGAAGCCAAAGATTTGTTGATTCAATCTTTTGTGATGGAAGCCTTTATTTCGACTCCGGATAGTCTGCTCTATTCGACATGGCTGCATGATACAGAACATTGGGCAGGAGAAAAAGAATGAGCCCGTCAGCAGGAAATAACAGAGTAGCGGATTTCAATCATCGCGCCGATTTTCCGGCTATTCCTGAAAACTGGTCTTATCTTGATAGTGCTGCCACGGCACAAAAACCGAAAGCGGTTATAGACGCGGTCTATAAAGCCTATGCGGTCGATTATGCGACGGTGCATCGCGGCGTTTATAGTCGTTCGGCGGATATGACGATTGCCTATGAAAAGGCGCGAGAAACGGTTGCGCGCTTTATCGGAGCCAAAACCCCTGATGAGATTGTTTTTGTTCGTGGTGCAACCGAAGCGATCAATTTGGTTGCCCAGATCTGGGGTGCTGCCCATTTAAAACAAGGCGACCGAATCCTTATCAGTCAATTGGAACATCACAGCAATATTGTGCCTTGGCAGCTTTTGCGTGACCGGATGGGTTTTTCCATCGATGTTATTCCTTTGGATGAAGAAGGCCAGATAGATCTGGATGCGGCTGCCCGAATGATCCGGCCGGAACATAAACTGCTTTCATTGGCTCATATATCCAATGTGCTGGGTTCGGTTCTGGATGTTTCGAAAGCCCGAAAAATTGCGGATAGTGTCGGAGCAAAATTATTGATTGATGGGTGTCAGTCAGCCCCTCATTTGCCTATCAATGTTTCTGAATTAGGATGCGATTTTTTCGTTTTTTCAGGCCACAAGCTCTATGCACCAACGGGTATCGGAGTTTTATGGGCTAAATCCGATATTTTGGACTCGATGGCACCTTGGCAGGGCGGTGGTGCGATGATCGATCAGGTCACTTTTGAAAAAACGACCTATCTTGATCCGCCTGCACGCTTTGAAGCTGGAACGCCGCATATTGTCGGGACTTTGGGGCTGGCCGCCGCCATTGAATATCTAGAAAATATCGGCATGGAAGAAGTTGCCCGTCACGAGGCTGCTTTAACTAAAATAGCGAGAAACCGCCTGAAAGATATCAAGGGATTGCGTCTTTTTGGTGCAGATGACAGCGCAGCAATCTTAAGTTTTTCTATGGACGGTATTCATCCTCACGATATCGGCACTATCTTGGATGAAGAGGGTGTCGCTATCCGCGCCGGTCACCATTGCGCTCAACCTCTGATGGCTCATTTGAATGTGCCAGCGACCGCAAGAGCCAGTTTTGGTCTTTATAATGAAGAGCAAGATATCGAGCGTTTGGCAGCCGGACTTTCAAGAGTAGTGAGTATTTTCTTATGAGTAATATCACGGGAACGTCGGAAGCCCCTTTAGAAACGCCTTCGGGTGAAAATTCTGGCGAGGCCTCGGCCTCTGCCCCTCGGAAACAGGATTATCTCGAAGGCTTCACGGCTGAAAAACCGGATAAGGAAAAGCTGAAGGCTGAAATTATCGAAACCTTGAGAGATATTTATGATCCGGAAATTCCGGTTAATATTTATGATCTGGGGTTGGTTTATGACATTGAAATTGGTGATGACAATCATGTCGTTATCAAAATGACCCTGACAACGCCGAATTGTCCGGTTGCGGGGTCGATGCCTGCGGAAATTGAACTGCGCGTCGGGCAAATAAAAGGGGTCGGTGCGGTTGAAGTTGAATTGGTGTGGGATCCGCCTTGGGGCATGGATCGCATCAGCGATGAAGCCAAACTTGAATTAGGGCTGTTGTAGCTTTGAAAAGCTCTCAATAGCCCCGAAAGGAATATGAAATGGCGAAGACTGCTTCTGTTATTACCCTGACCCCGAATGCTAAAATGCGGATCAAAAAACTGTTATCCGAAGCCCCTGAAGGAACGGTTGGGGTTAAACTCTCAACTCCGAAGAAAGGCTGTTCGGGCTTGGCATATTCTTTGGAATATACCGATAAAGCTGACCCGCTCGATGAACGGATTGTGATTGATGATGCGGTGTTATTTATTGATAATGCCTCGTTACTTTATTTGATCGGTTCAGAAATGGATTGGGTCGAAGATGATTTTCAGGCCGCTTTCCAATTTAAAAATCCTAATGCGACCGGCATGTGCGGTTGCGGTGAAAGCTTTACTGTCTGATTATTGGGTTGAATGAAGCCTTGTCTTTTATTCGCTTTATTTGTGTCCAGTTTTCTTTTTTGTAATAAAACAGGTATAGAAGGGGATGATGACCCCTCAATTGTCTCAATGACAAGGCACCTATATGACTTCTAGTTTGCAGCATATCGAAAACTGGATCTTTGACCTCGATAATACGCTCTATCCGCCGGATGCTGATCTTTTTACCCATATCGACAAGCGTATGGCCTATTATATTTCGGTGAAATTAAACCTGCCTCTGGAAAAATCCCAGAAACTACAGCAGGATTATTATCTAAAATATGGGGCTTCTTTGGTCGGTTTGTATCGGTATCACAATATCGACCCGTATGACTATTTGGCCTATGTCCACAATATCGAAATGGACAGTTTATCCCCCGACCTGACATTGAGACGATCTATTGAAAATTTGCCGGGACGCAAATGGATTTTTACAAATGGCGATCGACCTTATGCTGAACAGGTCTTAGAGCGCCGTGGATTGTCGGGTGTATTTGAAGGGGTATTCGACATCCATTCTTCGCAATATCGACCAAAGCCCGATCCTTCTTGTTATCAACGTATGTTGGAAGAATTTCAGGCCAATGGAGAAAAATCGCTCTTTGTCGATGATATGGCCTGTAACCTGTTGCCTGCGAAAGATCAGGGCATGACCACTGTTTGGGTCAATCATGGATTGAAAGGGCAGGATGGTCATATTACGGAAGGCCATGAAAAAATAGATTACGAAATTTATGATGTCGGTTCTTGGTTAAAAGAGATAACAGCGTAAATTCAACTTGTTACTATAAAGAAAGAAATCGGGATGTCTGATCTTATCAAGATTATTGATCAAGCCTTTGAAGACCGTGCCAATATTACGCCTGCGACCAAAGGTGCCGTTGTCGAAGCCGTTGAAGAGGCTCTGTCCTTATTGGATTCTGGTAAACGCCGCGTTGCCGAATTGGGCGATAATGGCGAATGGGTCGTCAATCAGTGGTTGAAAAAAGCCGTTCTTCTGTCTTTCCGTTTGACCGGCAATGCGCCGATGAATGGTGGTTATGATAAAGTCCCGCTGAAATTCGCTAACTGGAGCGAAGATCAGTTTAAACAGGCTGGTTTCCGTGCGGTTCCCGGGGCCGTTGTTCGTCGTGGCGCCTTTATTTCCAAGGGCGCTGTCCTGATGCCGAGCTTCGTAAATATCGGTGCTTATGTCGGCGAAAATACCATGGTTGATACATGGGCAACCGTTGGTTCATGCGCCCAGATCGGTGCGAATGTCCATATTTCTGGCGGTGCCGGTATCGGCGGTGTGCTTGAACCTTTACAGGCAGGCCCTGTCATCATTGGCGACAATGCCTTTATCGGGGCGCGTTCCGAAGTTGCCGAAGGCGTTACGGTCGGTGAAGGTGCCGTTCTGTCGATGGGTGTCTTTATCGGTGCGTCAACCCGTATTATTGATCGGGCAACTGGCGAAATCCATATGGGTAAGGTCCCGCCTTATGCTGTGGTTGTTCCGGGTAGCTTGCCTGGCAAGCCTTTGCCTGATGGTCGTCCGGGACCTTCGCTTTATTGCGCTGTTATTGTTAAAACAGCCGATGAACGCACCCGTTCAAAGACCAGCATCAATCAGCTTTTAAGAGAAGCCCAGAATTAAAGTCTATTGAGACGTAACGGAAAGCCGGCATTTTATGAATGCCGGCTTTTTTTATAAAAGAAACGCCTTATTTCCCGATTAAAGGCAGTTCTTCGAGCATATTCTTTAAATTAAGCGCATCCCATGGGAGATGTTCGGCAATAGTTAAACCCACCGCCTTGGAAATAGAGGCCGCTTGATTAGCCAATTTTACGACATCTGGTATGTTTAATTTGCCTTCTGCGACATCCCCGAAATCATGCTGTCCTCGACCCGGTTTAGCAAAAAGAACAGATCTGAAATTATGGGGATCCAATACATCCAAGTCTATATGGATGGCCAGATATTCGATTTTTTCATTCTTGATCCAGTCTAAAACGGGTTGAGCGCCAGACCTTACCTGTTCTGGAGAGCAAGTTTGAATTTTATGCTCGGAAATAAAATTTGCTTCATAGGGGAGCGGGTCATGTATGCCCGCAATCATAATTTTTTGTGGAGATACTGGGTGTTTAACCGTTCTGGTAAAATCAGAATCGCCATTACCCATCAATTCCCCAAGCACATGGGCATGCGCATTTTTATATTCCTTGGGCGTTTGAACATCTGGATGTGAATCGATCCAAAGAATCCCTAACTTATCTTTATATTTTTCAAGAAGCCATGAGAAGGGTGCTAAAGAAACAAGGCAATCACCGCCTAAGACAACTAGAGAATCTGGTGTGTGCTTTTCGATCAACTGCCGCGCTTTTGATAGCTGATCTATTAAAATTGACCGCCCAACAATGCCATTTTCTTCTTGCAGCGGTTCTCCTGTTGGTTTTGGAACAGGCACTTCTTCAACCGCGCCTTTGGGATCAGGCGATAACCACGCCAAAAGCTGCGAACCCAAATAGTAAGGGGGATTATCACCACCTTGCCATTGCGGGAAAATGAGTCTCAACGGTTTATTAATACTACTCATTACCATGCTCCAAAGAGTATCAACCCAGCTCTTAATCTAGGCGATAATCTATGGCTTAAATAGGCACAGTCGATGACTCTAAAGCTGCAGGCGTTAACGGGCGTTAATGTAAATGATTTTTTGAAAAGATTTTATATTATTATTTTTTCTGTCGTCGTTTTTGAAAAAATTATTTAAGATTAACACGTATTTTTAATATATTTGTTTATAACAATAAAATTTTGTTAAATCAAAATATCCATTAAGAAGATAGCTTGTCTCGGACTGTAAAATTTACCGCCTTCCAAATATGGAAAGCGGTAAAAGGATAATATCAGAATATTATACGAGATGTTTTTAATCTTCGGGTGGTGCCAATAATTTGCGGGTAAAGCCAATAAGGCCGATTTGGCGGCGTCTTTTAATTCTTTCGACCGTCAAAATGTTTTTCACCTGTTTGACACATTCATCCATGTCATCATTGATCAAAACATAATCATAGCCATCCCAATGGCTTATCTCGCTTGCAGCGCGCGCCATTCTTTTTTGGATAACTTCTTCGGAATCGGTTCCCCGACCTCTTAACCGGCGTTCCAGTTCTTCAAAAGAAGGGGGAAGAATATAAACGCGTATCGTATCGCCGCTGGCCTGTTGCCAGAGCTGTTGCGCGCCTTGCCAGTCGATATCAAAGAGGACATCTTGGCCTTTGTGAAGCATTTCTTCAACAGGGGCGCGGGGCGTACCATAGCGATTATCAAAAACATGCGCCCATTCCAAAAGCTGGTTCTCGGCGACCATCTTTTTAAAAGTCGGGACATCGACGAAATGATAATCTACTCCGTCAACTTCCCCTGGTCGTTTGGGACGCGTTGTAACAGAAACTGACAGATGAATTTCATCATCTTCGGCCAGTATTCTACGGGCGATAGTGGACTTACCTGCACCTGAGGGTGAGGATATAACAAAAAGAAGTCCACGGCGGGCTAGTCGAAAATTAGCTGAAGGCATGGGAACCTTTTGCCCAAGCAGGGATGAAGGTCAAGGGGCTAAGATAAGAATAATCCCGAAATAGAATATAATAGAAAGCCGCTTAAAAGAATAAAGGGCGTATTCTTTCGAATGCACCCTTTTTGAAAAACAGGTCTTGTCAGGACAATAGGCTTAACGGCAGCGAATTTTATTCCGGTCAATCTGACGTCCGATAAGAGCGCCGCCGCCAGCACCCAGAAGCGTGCCGATAGTTTTTGACCCACCCGGTGCGATAACGTCGCCCAGCAAGCCGCCGCCAAGAGCGCCAATGATCGTTCCGGTCGTACCATCAGAACGATGGCAATAATAGCGGCCATCATTACCGCGATAAATGCGATCATTGGGGCCTAAACGGCCATCCCGATATCCGCCACGACGTCCGCCGCCGCGATAATAACCACCGTCACGGCCACCATCGCGATAGCCACCCCGATCGCCTCTATCCCAATTGCCACCGCGACCATCGTCACGATCGCCATAATAATTGGGCGGGGGTGATCCACCCGGAGGTTGTGCCTGCACTGCTGCAATAGGTGCCATCAAAATGAGTGCCAGAGCAAACGATAACCGTTTCACTGTTTTGTCCTCTCGCTTGAAATCAAGCATCACAATAAAATGATGTGTTGTTAGCCTGTTTCTATCAATTAGAATATGAGCGTAGCATTAAGAATTTAAACAGCTAATTGAAATCTTTGTTTCCGATCTCAACAAAAAATCAGCAGGATTTGTCCCAACAAGCCGATAATACCAATCGCCCAGACGATGCTGCGTAAATAAGGCACACCAAAAGCATAAAGCGGTAAATATGTCAGGCGGGAGGCCACATATAATTCGGCGCTTAATTCACTATAATAGCCGTTATGCCCCAAATAGAGGTTGGCTAATAAGGCTGCTATAAACAAGGGGAGGGTTTCAAACAGATTCGCTTGCGCCCGACTTAAGCGACCCGCCATAGGGGAAAGAGGGGGAAGCGCTTCATCTCTGGCACCTACATTCCATTTATAGCCATATTGGCGCGTCTTGAAATGAGCCGTTAGAAAAATTTGTAACAAAGCCAACAACAACACTATGCCGAGAAGATAAAATTCGGGCGGCTTGGTCATAAAAAATCCCTTTATATTGTAGCGGTTAATCGTCTTTTGCTATGCTGCCAGAAATCTTATTCAGAATAAGCGGTTCTAAAAACTCATAATTCCGCCATAACCGATGATTATCATCAGCGACCTTAACACGAATATAGACAGGATTAGATTAGAGTCATGGCCAATATCATTTCGGTAATCATTGGTTTTCTGTCCCTTATTTCGGTAGCGGTTGCCTTTCTGCCTTTCGTGGGATGGCTGAACTGGATTATCATTCCGTTGCCGGTCATTGGCTTGGCCATTGGATGCTTATCCCGAGAAATAAGTGGTCGTCGTATCAATATATTGGCTATTTTATTAGGTTTTTTTCGCCTTATTATCGGCGGCGGCATTTTCTAACGCCTGTTTTCCACCTTATGCGATCAATGGTAGAAATATATCCTGCTTGAGAGGGCGGGAGAGACTGCCTTTCTCTGGCTAATTTTTGCCAATCATTCTATAAATCCCGTCATTTCAGATTGTCTTTCAAGGATATCTATGCCTTTCCCTTCTAGAGCCGAAATAGCCGATCAGCGGTATCGGATGTTGCTGTTTCGGAATTTGTCTTCCGATATTTTATTCTGTTTGCCCGTTATTGTGGAAGGGGAAGGTCGATGAGCGATAATGTCCGTAACTTTGTGGTTGATGATGACGATGATGGTATCCGCCTTGACCGTTGGTTTCAGCGTCATTTGCCAGATACCGGTTTCGCGAGAATAGCGCGCTGGACAAGAACCGGACAGATCCGCCTTGATGGTCGTCGCGCTACCCCCGGATCAAGAGTTATGGCGGGTCAATCCATCCGCGTCCCACCGGCTGAACCGAATTTGCAGGATAATCGTCCGACCAAGCCTTCCAGACCCGAATTGACGGAAGCTGAAATCGAATTTGCCCAGTCCTTGGTTATTCATCGCGATAAAGCGGCAATCGTGGTCAATAAACCCGCCGGTCTGGCGACCCAAGGTGGCACAAAAACCCATTACCATCTTGATGGTTTGTTGGATGCTTTGCAGTTTGAAGCGCCGTCTCGTCCCAAATTAGTCCATCGTTTGGACAAGGACACGTCCGGCGTTTTGCTGTTAGCCCGTTCCGCTAATAATGCCGGTTATTTTTCCAAAGCCTTTTCAGGGCGGACGGCGCATAAAGTCTATTGGGCTTTGGTTGTCGGTGTGCCTTCGATTACCGAAGGTTTGATTGATTTGCCTTTGGCTCGTCAGCCCGGAAGCGGCGGCGAAAAAATGCATGTCGATGAAGAAAATGGCGCGACGGCAAAAACCCTTTATCGCGTGATCGAACGGGCAGGGAATGCCGCCTGTTGGTTAGAGTTGCAGCCTTTAACAGGCCGCACCCATCAGTTGCGCGCTCATCTCTCGGCTATTGGCTTTCCTATTGTTGGTGATGGTAAATATGGCGGGAAAGAAGCCTTCTTGACCGGAGGCGTCAGCCGTAAAATGCATCTTCATGCCAGAAGATTGGTTATCCCGCATCCTGATGGTTCCAATTTGGATGTCCATGCCGATTTACCAGAGCATTTCCTCGAAAGTATGAGCTTGCTCGGTTTCGATTTAGAAAATGGCTATGATCGTCCGCTTGGTGGCGAAAAGGTCATTGATAAAGAAGCCGAAAAAATTGCAGAGGGTCGCCGCGCCCGTGATCGCCGCCGTGCCAGAAAAGGCGAAAGGCGGAATCGTTCTTCCCAGAAACCTTCTGCACCAAGGGGGCGAGATCGGAAACGGTGATTTGTCGTCCTTTTTCTGGTCTTAGCTTGTCATTTTGCTTATGCTGCCAAGCCGCAGCATAGCATTGCGTCATCCATCCTACCGGCAATAGCAAAAGAAGTGTGGTAGTGTGATTCCTAAAAATGCCTACAATCGGATTGCCAAGCAATTGGATCAAGCCGGAGAAAATAGCCGACAATGGGAAGAAAGTTCTTTCGATATTGTAAAGGCTAGCCGACGGCGGATGTTTATTATGTCTGCCTGTCGGGTTGTGGGCGCGTTATTACTGACTTTTGCTATTTTGCTCTTACAGATGCCTCGTTTCTTTCCGTGGGACCAGCGGTGGCTGGATGCTATGGTTGTTATCAGTTTTATCATTATGCTGATCCCTCAAATTTTGATCAGATGGCAAAAGCCATAAATTGAAAAGAGACAAGTTTTTCTGCCATGAAAAGAAAACGTTTTTATAAAAAAGCCACTGTCGATAAAGCTGAAATAGGCTTTGCTGCGAAATTGGATGACCGTCAGATCATGACTCCGGCAAGACACCCTTTAATTTTGCCGACTCGTGCTTTGGCAGAGGCTGTCGCCGAAGAATGGAACAATCAACCGAAAGAAATTGATCTCGCTTCGATGCCGATAACCGGCTATGCCAATGCTGCCGTTGATCTGGTGCCTGATCGCTATGATGATTTTGTTGCTGGTATTCGCCAATTTGCTGAAAGCGATGTGACTTGTTACCGTGCCGACAGCCCTCAGGCCTTGGTTGATCGAGAAATCGAATTATGGGAACCTTTGTTGGAATGGGCGGAAAAGCGCTTTGATATCCATTTCCATCGGGTGGTTGGTATTATCCATAAAAAGCAGCCTGAAGTGACTTTGCAGCGGATTGGTGCAGCCGTTACAGATTTCAATCATTTTGAAATCGTCGCTTTGACACAACTGGCAACTATTTCAGGCTCTTTGGTTATTCCACTTGCTATACTGGCAGATGAAATTACACCTGAGAAAGCTTTTGATGCCGCCCATATCGACGAAATATGGCAGGCAGAACAATGGGGGCAGGATGAAGTCGCGGCCAACGCCCTTAAACGTCGTCGTCGTGACTTTTTAGCTGCTGCCCGTTTTTTCAGCCTGGTAAATACAAACTAACGGTCAAAGAACCGGATATTAAGGAAGGATGTCTGAAATGACAGGGCAGAAATCATGGGCTTTTTTAGCTCAAAATGATTTGGGAGAAGGGGGCGCCCCTTTAGCTTTAATTTTTGATTGTGATGGCACCTTACTCAATAGTTTGCCGGTATATGAACGGGCTTGGGTCGCTATCTGGGGTGAACTGGGCTATTCAATGGAACATAGCTGGTATCAGCCAAGATCCGGCTTTTCTGAAGACAATCTGATAACCGCTTTTGAAGAAAAAGTCGGTCAGAAATTCGACCACAAGGCGATATCTGACAAGATGAAGACCTATTATCTTGCCAATATACAGCATGTTGTCGAGATTACGCCTGTCGCAGATATTGCCCGCAATGCTTATGGAAAATTCCCGATGGCGGTTGCGTCTTGTGCGCCCCGTAGTTTGTTGCTGGAAGGCTTGAAAATAACAGGTTTGTTTGACCTGTTTGATACTATTCTTTCTGTCGATGATATCGGCGTGCCGAAACCTGCCCCTGATATTTTCTTGAAGGCAGCTGAAAGATTAGGTGTAGAAGCCGAGCATTGTCTGGTTTTTGAAGATAGTGTGACCGGATTTGAAGCGGCGAAGCGCGCTCATATGCCGGTTATTGATGTGACTCCTTTGATTGCCTCGAATCAAAAAGATTAAAGCATTTCATCCCGCATTATTTTTAAATGCAAAAAAGGCCATGAATCTCATGGCCTTTTTTTTGTAGATTTTATCTGTCTGTTTTACGCTGGGAATAGCCCGCTTTCGTCTTTTTCGTTTGCCGTTGCCTCTATATTGGATTGAGCATCACGGCGTTGGTCAAAGGCACCCCAAACCTCATTCCAGTCGCCTTTGGTCGCGGCTTTGGAATATTCAGTCGAGCGAGTTTCAAAGAAATTGGCATGTTCAACGCCATTCAACAAAGGCGTGAGCCAAGGAAGCGGATGTTCTTCGATCATGTAGATAGGTGAAAGACCCAACTGACCTAAACGCCAATCAGCAATATAACGAATATATTTTTTGATTTCTTTCGGGGTCATGCCTTCAACGGGACCCATTTCAAAAACCAGATCAATAAAGGCATCTTCAATTCTGACCGTTCTTTGGCAGATATTGAGAATATCGTCCTTAACCTGTTTGGTCAGGCATTGGCGTTCCTGACAGAAGGTATGGAAAAGACGAATAATCCCTTCGCAATGAAGCGATTCATCGCGAACACTCCAAGACACAATCTGCCCCATGCCTTTCATCTTATTGAAGCGGGGGAAGTTCATCAACATCGCAAAACTGGCGAAAAGCTGTAAACCTTCGGTGAAGCCACCCATCATCGCCAGCGTGCGGGCAATATCCTGATCGCTGCCGACATCAAAGGTTGCCAGATAATCATGCTTGTCCTTCATTTCTTTATATTGAAGGAAAGCCGAATATTCAGTTTCCGGCATGCCGATGGTATCAAGTAGATGGGAATAGGCCGCAATATGCACCGTTTCCATATTGCTGAAAGCCGTCAACATCATTTTGATTTCAGTCGGACGGAAAATGCGACCATATTTATCGAAGTAGCAATCCTGAACTTCGACATCAGCCTGCGTGAAAAAACGGAATATCTGCGTTAATAGATTGCGTTCGTGATCGCTTAATTTTTGCGCCCAGTCCCGACAATCTTCGCCTAAAGGCACTTCTTCGGGAAGCCAATGAAGCTGCTGCTGCCGCTGCCAGAATTCAAAAGCCCATGGATATTCAAAAGGCTTGTAAACCGGAGATGCCTTAAGCAGGGACATAGGGGCGGTTCCTTCGTATAAAATAGGGATAGAAAGACGAATCTGGCGATCTTGTCCTGCCGATTCTGAAAATGAGGAAAGACTCTACATATAGTATTACAAAAAGTTTAGCATTCTATATATAGATTCTATAAAAATTTGTTATCAAAAAAATCATTCAAAATTTTTCTGTTCTCTAGTCAAAACATCAATTTTGTGATTCATCGGCCTTTATGGATATAAAGAGTAAAAGAAGGGCTATCCCTCTTTAGAATTTTTGTTAGAAAAAGCCGCCATTGATGAAAACTATAACTTATCGGATATCTAAGGCCGGAGACTGGGAGATTTCATGAAGTCAGCGCGTTTTTTAGCTGATCGGGCTGTTGTATTGTTACTAGGTGTCGCAGTCGGAACAGCCATAGGTTATGCTTTTGGTTCGTCAGGAAAATCCGGCGAGACGCCTGTTGCTTCCTCTACCCAGTCGATCACTTCTCTTGATAATCAAAATTATAGCCCTGAGCAGGCTTCTTCTGATCAGCCAGTGATGAACAATTCGGTTGCGACAGTGGAACCGCCCAAGCTGGCAGAAAAGGAAACAAGCGAAGGCTATAAACCCTTCGTGCCATCGCATTCACCTTTACCACCAGAACCATCAAGCGCAAATCTGAATCAGCGTTTATCCCAAGGCGAACCGCTTCGGGTCGGGGTATTCGGTGATAGCTATGGTGATGGGCTTTGGTCGGCTCTTTATCGTCTATTACCGGCGAAAGAGGGCTATCGTGTTTTGAAATTTAGCCAGCAATCGACAGGCTTTACCCGTTACCAAAGCCTGAATGTCGAAGAAAAAGCCAAAAGCGATCTGGTAAGTCAGCCTGTTGATATTGCGGTTATTTGTTTTGGTGCCAATGACGTTCAAGGTGTTTTAGTCGGGCATCATGCCGCGCCCTTGCTGAGCGCAGAATGGCGACAGGTCATTGGTGACCGGATAGAAAGTTTCGTGTCCATGCTGCGGCAAAAAGGCATAAGCGTTTATTGGGTTGGTTTACCCGTGATGCGGAAAGCTGATTTCGATGCCAGTATCAGCAGCATGAACAGCTTTTATGCCGCCGAAATGGCTAAGTTAAATGTTCCCTTTATTGAAACCCGTTCGCTAACAGTAGACGAAAATGGACAATACGCGCCTTATCTAATGGATGGCACTAATGACGCGACAAAGAAAATGACATTGATGCGGGCAAATGACGGGGTGCATATGTCGATGACCGGATATGTCAGATTAAGCCGTGGTTTGGCTTCGCAAATCCGTCATTTCGCCGATCAGCATCGCCCAAAACTGCCCGCCACATCAAGTGAAACGGCCAGTCTTGTAGCTAGTCAAAAAGAAGTGAGCCGGTGAAACGCCTGATTCCATCAAAACTGACTTTAGTCCTGAAATCTGCTTTGGCCTCCTGTGCTTTTATGGCCGGTGCCTTTGCGCCTGCTGCGCAGACAGCCTCTTCTTCGCCTATAATGGGTGTGCCTTTCACGCCGCCAGAAACACCACCGGCTTTAAAAAATTCTGAAGCCATTCTTCCTTTTTTCAAAAAATTGGCTGAATATCCCCGTGGGCGACATTTAAAGCCGCTCCATATTCTTCAAATCGGTGACAGCCATACCGCAGGCGATTCTATTTCAGGGGCGTGGCGTTCTATTTTACAAAACCGCTATGGCTCGGGCGGGCGGGGCGTTTTAGCCCCCGGTATTCCTTATAAAGGCTATATTGCTCATGGTGTCCATGTCTCCATGTCGGATGGTTGGACTATCGGCTCTATTTTCGGTTCTCATTATAGTAGCGATATGCCGCCGGTCGGTTTTAGTGGTTTTAACCTGACCTCTCACAAGAATGGCGCACAGATCTCGCTTGATAGCGGGATTGAAGAGGCCTTTGACCGTTTTACCGTTTGTGGCTTGGCGAAACCCGGTGCTGGTATTGTCGTCGTTTCTATGGGCGGGCAATTCCAGCGGGTCGATTTCAACAGCAGTTGGTCGCATAGCCAATGTGTCACTTTAACAAGTGATATGCCTCAGGTTCATGCCGATGTCGTCGCCGCGGAAGGTCCCATTACCCTGACATCATGGGCGAGCTTCCGAGATAATGGTGGCGTTGCCTTATCCAATCTCGGGGTGGTCGGTTCCCAGTTAATTCATCTTCAAAGAAGTAGCGATCAGGTTATCGCAACAGAATTAAAAGTATATCACCCCGATCTGATTGTGCTGGCTTTCGGAACGAATGAAGGCTTCGCGCCTTATTTTGATCCCACGGCGTTTGAATCCGTTTTGCGTGAACAAATTTCACGGATTCGGCGATTGTCCGGCAATGTGCCTATTTTAATGCTGGGCGCGCCTGATGCTTCAAGCCGTCGCGAAGAAATGCTGCATAATACGCCCGGTGTTTCTCCGCCTCTTTGTTCTGAACCGCTTCCTACGGATGGTTTTGTTACTAGTCCGGCCTCTAATCCTGCAACCGCTTCGCAGCTCTCAGCCAATCAGTCCAAAGGGGTCGATTCTGTGATGTCGACTTTGCGGCAACAGGGGGTGTTCGGTTCAGATGGCAATGGCCCCGATATTTCGCAGCCTCCGGGATCGGATACGAATTCAGCTCAAAATGCGTTGCCTAATATCGTGCCGCCTTCCAATGTTATTTGGAAAGTGACAACCCATCCGTTATTTCCGCCCGCTGGTTTGGCGGCGGTTCGTCGGGTGCAACAACGTGTCGCATCCCAGTTGGGTATTGCCTTTTGGGATTGGCATGCCCGTATGGGGGGCGATTGTGCCGCCGTCCATTGGGGCAAGGCTTATCCTTCTTTGATGCGACGTGATTATGTCCACTATACATCTCTGGGTGGACAAATTATCGCAAATCGTCTGGATAACGATATAAAAAACGCTATGGAGTCCTCTCCATCTCCGGCGCGATAGCCCTTTTTCGGGTAAAATTTAGGTTTCAAGAATGCTTTTTCCGACTCTGACTTTTGGACTGTTTTTTCTGGTCGTCTTTTCTGTCGCCTGTTGTTTCAGGGGCAGTAATGACTGGCGAAAAATAGCTTTGTTGATTGCAAGCTGGTTTTTTTATGGTTGGTGGGATTGGCGTTTTGTTGCCTTATTAATCTTATCGGCTGTTTTTAATTGGGCGATGGCCGCTTGGTTATCCTGTTACGAAGGAAAAGCGCGTAAACGGATTATGATAGCCGGTATTATCGGCAATGTGTCTATTCTGGCTTTCTTCAAATATTATGCTTTTTTGCTGAACCAGATTGCCGCCTTTTGCGGATTGTTGGGATATGCGCCGCATTTACCCTTTATGGAAATTGTTCTTCCTGTCGGAGTCAGCTTCTTTACTTTTCAGGGAATGTCCTATCTGGTCGATGTCGAAAAGCGGAAAGTGCCACCGGCCTCTTTGGGTGACATCTTATTGTTAA
Organism: Zymomonas mobilis subsp. mobilis ATCC 10988; assembly: GCF_000175255.2. Classification (NCBI taxonomy): domain Bacteria; kingdom Pseudomonadati; phylum Pseudomonadota; class Alphaproteobacteria; order Sphingomonadales; family Zymomonadaceae; genus Zymomonas; species Zymomonas mobilis. Next base: position 1,146,300 of record NC_017262.1, read on the forward strand.
TGTCGTTTTTCCCGCATTTGGTGGCGGGGCCTATCGTTCGAGCATCGGAACTTTTACCCCAGTTTAAGGCTGTGCCGCCTTTTGAAAAATCCAAAATTTCGATGGCTTTGCTGTTGATTGTCTGGGGACTATTTAAAAAAGCAGTGGTGGCTTCGGAAATTTCGACCCAATTGGTTGATCCGGTCTTTTTTGATCCATCATCCCATTCGAGTTTGGAACTGGTTATGGCCGCCTATGGCTATGCTGCCCAGATTTACTGCGATTTCTCGGCTTATAGCGATATGGCCATCGGCTTGGCCGCGTTGTTAGGGTACCGTTTTCCTGTCAATTTCAACCAGCCCTATCGCGCCGCTTCCTTACAGGATTTTTGGCGGCGTTGGCATATCAGCCTGTCTTCATGGTTACGTGACTATGTTTATATCGGTTGGTTGGGTGGCAATCGTTGCGGGGCCTTTAGAACCTATCTGAATCTCTTTATTACGATGTTAATTGGTGGGTTATGGCATGGTGCCAATATGACCTTCGTGATTTGGGGCGCGCTTCATGGCGGGGTTCTTGCCTGTGAGCGTTTTTGGAGCCGGATTAAACCCGCCAGTTGGCCGAGCTTACCCGTTTGGATCCGCACGATTTTTACCTTCCATATCGTCGTGGTTGGATGGATATTCTTCCGAGCTGACAGCTTTTCATCCGCAATCCAGTATTTGAAAAATATTACCCAAGGTTCATGGTCTGCGGGACAGGTAACGCCGTTAATGGTGATGTTAGTTCTGTTCGGATTGGTAATTCATTTCTTGCCACGGCAAGGGCTGACCCATCTCGCCTTGAGAATAAAGAATTGGCCGTCATGGTCTGTCGGAATCGCGATAGCGGTTTTGATCTTGATTATTGATGCTATGCGTTATGAAGGTGTCGCGCCCTTTATTTATTACCAGTTTTGATAGGGGAATAAGGCATTATGCCTAATGACTTTTCACCCATTGACTTGCCCAGTGATAAAAATGATCAGAAGCGAGCTGGCTTGTGGACGAGCATTGTTATTTCGACGGCAAGCCTTTTATTGGCATTGTTGAATGCCGAGGCTGTCGCGGATTGGGCGGATTCTTTGGCTCCAACAATATGGACAGCCCCGATTGTTTCTACGGCTGATAGCTGGCGCGATTTAGCTGCCGAGACTGGCCTGTCCGCGCCAAGAGATCTTTTACATCGCTATTGGAAGAAGCTAGAAGCGCTTCATTTTTCAAATCAGGAAGGGGCGGAGGCTGAATAGCCTCCCATATTAAAATTAACGATAGAAAACGTGGCTACCCAAAGCATTAACGCGAGTGCGCGTTTTAAAGAAATGGTTGGGTGCCTGCGAATTGGCATGATAGAACAAAGCCCCTTTGGTGAGGTCTTCACTGCTACCCGTTAAAACTTCATGCGCTACTTCAATCGCTTTCTGCCAGCGACGATCCTGACGCGGCGGCGTATAACGGGTGGTATCAAAAAACTGCCCCGGCTGATTAGTCACACCGCAGACTGTTTGCGGGAAACGACCACCGGCTTCTGCCCGATTTAAAATAAGCTGTGCAATCGCAATCTGGCCTTCACGGGGCTGGTTAGCCGCTTCGTGATAAACAACCTTGGCCATGCACATCGTTTGTGCGCCTTCGGATTGCTGTTCTAACTCATCAGCCGAAAGATTTTCACTCTCTTCGGAATAATCAGATGATTTTGCTAATGCCTGTCGAGCATGATTGGCGACAGTGTTATTATTATGATCGAATGACGTATTGGCGATGGGCTGGCTTTTCGCAATAGCCACGTTGCTCGCCAAGGTTACGCCCAAAGGAAGGGCGGCGGCTATGGCCTGATGTGCCGGAAAGGTGATGGCAGCTACAGGTAAAACTAATTTTGCCCATTTTTTACGAAATAAATGTCCTAAAGCGGACATCGACAACTCCATAACCTGCGCAATTTTCGGATGTCCCATATATAATGCAAGAATATAATCAGTCTTGGGACAGCAGAATAATCACGTCTTGTCGCTTTAAAGCATCCAAGATGGATGAATTAAATAACCGAACTTCTTGGTGACCCTCTATTCCCTTTTGGTCAATCCATCGGAACTTTTTACAAGGCTGCCCGTTCGTCTGATGCGGTGAAATGCAGCAGTTGTTCCGTCCGGGCGGATGGATTTTTCAATTTTTGTCATTGAGAGACTCAATGAAAGGGTAGGGCGGCTATAGCGTCCTGCTGCGTTTTTGGCCAGAATTTTCCTTAGATAAGATAATGGCACCGGCCTTTGATAGCTAAAAAGGCGTATTTTCCTGTTTTTTTTGAAAAAAATGAAAATTTATTCAAATTATGCTTGACGACACGACCAACCTACCTTAGAGGACAGGCCATCCCAAGCGGGTGTAGCTCAGTTGGTTAGAGCGCCGGCCTGTCACGCCGGAGGTCGCGAGTTCAAGTCTCGTCACTCGCGCCATTTTTTATGGCGCTTCTTTAGGGGGTACGCTTTCCCTTTCAATAAAGCGATCTTGCTGTTCCAAGCAAATTTTTCTCCTTAAAAAATATTTTTAGATGGTATCGCTTAGTAGATTAGGCGATAAGGCCTTTTGAGTATTTAAGTGATAATTTCTAATATCAGCCATTGACGGATTCTTCTCTTTATCCGAGACGTTATCTGCTTAAATCTTTGTGAAGATAAAAAGGCACCCTATAAACTTAACGGCTTGAAATAACTGATTCGCCTTGAGCTTTTAAGGTGTGACTGTTGATTGATGTTGGAGACGACCTTGGCTGACCTGCCACATAACAGCAATGATAACCAAAATACGTTACAGACGGCTTCCGAAACGACTGATGAAATAAAAACGCCGTTTTGTGTTGCCCATCGCCGGTGCATCACAGCTGCGATTGCCGTCATCCTTCTTGTAGTCGGTGTGGGTGGTATCGGCTGTTGGTCATATCATCGTCATAAACAGGAGGCTATCAATAGCCGCGGAGATGCTTTGGCAGCCGCTATTGCGCCGGTAATCCAAGGAGGACAGGTCAAGGATGTCGCAACATTGGATAAGCTGATCGCTTCCAATGATCCGGTTTATGCCAATCTTGGCCGTTTTTTAAAAGCCGGTGTCCTGTCTGATAAGGGTGACGTTAAAAGCGCGACCGCTTTATATCAAACGGTTCTTAATGATCCGGCTGCCGGTGATATTTTGCACGCTGTGGCGACTTTGCATTTAAGTGCCATTGAACTGGATACGGTGCCTCCTGAAAATGTGATTAAACGACTTCAACCTTTGGTTGCCCCTGGTAGTCGTTGGTTAGGAAGTGCCGGAGAAATGCAAGCGGCGGCTTATTTAAAAGAAAATAAACCGGAACAAGCCGTCAAAATTTATCAAAGAATTTATTCTGATACGTCTGTTCCTGAAGATATCCGTGAACGTGCCAAATCACTGGCTAATTCTTATGCTGATATCGTAGGTAACAATAAAGAAAAGCCGCAACAGGCCGCGGCGGCGACACCAGCGTCGGATAAAAAATAAGAGTAGCTGGGGATAAACGTTAATGGCAAATAGGTTAAGCAAAACGCGTCTTTTGCGGCATGTTGCAGTCAGCTGTCTTTGTGCTTTTTCAGTCGCATCATGCAATATGGCAAAAGAAAATAAGCCGAAAACCCCGCTTATCGGAGAACGCACTCCTATTCTTATGACCGAGAATGGGGTTGAGATTGATTCCGGCTTGGCATCTGTTCCGGTAACCGTTCCCGATGCCTTTTTGAATGACACATGGGAACAGCCGGGCGGTAATGCTGAAAAATCCATGGGGCATTTGGAACTTGGTAAAGCGACGAAACGGCTTTGGCAGGCGCATATCGGCGGAGGAAGCACCCGCGCCCGTATGGCCTCGGGGCCTGTGATCTCGGATGGTCGCTTATATGTTGTTGATACGCACGCCCATCTTTATGCCTTTGATGCTGATAGCGGAAAGCTACTTTGGAAAAAAATGGTCGGTGACGGCCATGATATTATCAAAAATATTCCGACTGGCGATGAAGATGAAGAGCCGTTACCCGCTCCCAATCGTTCAGATAAGCAGGCTTATGCTCTCTGGGAAAGAGCCGAAAAGATCAGAATAAAAAACAAGAAGCCTCGCCGAGGAAGCTCGAATAGTGCCGCTTTATTTGGTGGCGGTGTTAGTGTTGATGGTGATCGTTTGTTTGCGACTTCCGGTATTGGTGATGTGGCGGCCTTCGATGCCAAAACGGGTAAACAACTTTGGGTTAAACGTCCCGGCGGTCCTGTGAGGGGCGCTCCCGGTGTTGGTCTTGGCAATGTCTATGTGATTTCTCGCGATAACCAGATATTCGCTCTTTCCGAAGATACCGGAGAGCTGAAATGGTCTGATGCGGCGACTTTAGAAACAACCGCCATTTTTGGGGCGGCTGCGCCCTCTATTGCCCATGGTACGGTTATTGCCGGATTCTCTTCCGGCGAATTAAGCGCTTATCGTTACGAAAATGGTTACGAGGTTTGGCAGGATGCTTTATCTCGCACCAGTATTTCTACCACGGTTGGTAGTTTATCCGATATCAACGCTTTCCCTGTTATTGATTCCGGCCATGTTTATGCCGTCGGACAAGGTGGCCGAATGGTCGCTGTCGATTTGTTCATGGGGCAGCGTTTATGGGAACTCAATATATCCGGATTTTCAACGCCTTGGGTCGTTGGGCAATGGATATTTGTTGTAACGATGGATGCGAAATTACTCGCCATTCAACGCTCAAATGGTCATATCCGCTGGATGAGTGAATTAAAGGCTTGGGCTAATCCATCCAAGAAAACAGGCCCCATTAACTGGAATGGTCCTGTTCTTGCCGGAGGACGGCTGATTCTGACCAATAACCGTGGAGAATTGATCGAAGTTGATCCAGCCGATGGTCAAATGATTTCCAGACGTCGCCTTGGTCTGCCTATGGTTGTAACCCCTGTTGTCGCTCGCAATAATTTATATTTATTGGGAGAAAATGGTCAGTTACAGGCATGGCACTAATGCATAGTAAAATTACATTACTTCCCCGTTATTTTAGTGAGCCTTTGCTCTCAATAGGAAAATAATATGCCAAGCGTTGCCATTATTGGCCGCCCGAATGTCGGAAAATCCACTTTATTCAATAGATTGGTTGGGAAAAGGCTCGCTCTGGTGGATGATCGTCCGGGCGTTACCCGCGATCGTCGTGAGGGCGATGCCGAACTTATCGGAATGCCTTTTCGGGTTATTGATACGGCTGGTTTTGAAGATGAAGACCCAGCCAGCTTACCCGGCAGAATGCGCGTTCAGACTGAAGCTGCCGTTAAAGAATGCGATGTCGCCTTATTCGTCATTGATGCGCGACAGGGCATAACCCCTCTTGATGAGGAAATTGCCCGCTGGTTAAGAGCTTTAGGAAAACCAATTATTGTTCTTGCCAATAAATGCGAAGGCAAGGGCGGTGAATCCGGGCTATTGGAAGCCTATTCTTTGGGGTTCGGTGAACCTCTGCCTTTCTCTGCCGAGCATGGTGAAGGGCTGGTAGGCCTATTTCAAGCATTAAGGCCCTTTGTCGAAGGCTATTCGCTTGAAGAGGACACCTCTTCGGAAGATGAAGACGAAGAGAAAAGCGAAGAAGAAATTGACCTGTCGCCTTTGCAGTTGGCGATTGTCGGTCGTCCTAATGCCGGTAAATCAACGCTTATCAATCGCTTGATTGGCGTTGACCGTATGATTACGGGGCCGGAAGCCGGTATTACTCGCGATTCAATTGCAATTGACTGGTCATGGCAAGGACGGCCTGTCCGTTTAATTGACACAGCAGGACTTCGTAAGAAAGCTCGTGTTGTTGATAAGATGGAACGTCTGTCTGTGATGGATACTTTCCGTACGATTGACTATGCGGAAGTTGTCGTCTTGTTGCTGGATGGCACCCAAGGTCTTGAAGGGCAAGATTTGCGTATTGCAGATCGTGTTCTTGAAGAAGGGCGCAGTCTGATTATTGCTATCAATAAATGGGATATGGTCGAAAACCCGTCAGCCTTTTTGCAGGCTATCAGGGAAGGGCTGAATGATGGTCTGGCACAGGTCAAGGGTGTCCCACTTATTACGATTTCGGCATTGACCGGACGGGGTGTTGATCCTTTATTAAAAGCTGCTTTTGAGACTAGAAAAGCATGGAGCCATCGTGTTTCGACCGGTCAACTTAATCGTTGGCTAACCCGTGCAATTGCGCATCATGCGCCCCCAGCACCGGGCGGTAAACGTATCAAATTACGCTATTTAACCCAGATCAAGACACGGCCTCCGACGTTTGTTTTATTCGGAACCCGTGTGGATCAATTACCGACCAGTTATGAACGCTATTTAATCAATAGCCTTCGGTCTGATCTTGATTTTGGTTCAGTGCCTATTCGGTTACATTTCCGATCACCCGAAAATCCATTCGATTAATATCAAAAAAAAGCTTCCTGAGAAATCAGGAAGCTTTTTTTCTAGCTTGGTTTTGAAACGAAATTAAGCGAGGCCGATAATTTCGTTATCTTCATTGATATCGATATTTTCGGCGGCGGGATGACGCGGTAAGCCCGGCATCGTCATGATATTACCGGAAATAGCGACAATGAAGCCAGCACCGGCATTCAGGCGCACTTCTCTAATCGGGAAGATATGGCCAGTCGGCGCATTCTTGGCTTTCGGATCTGCCGAGAAGGAAGATTGCGTTTTTGCAATACAAACGGGCAAATCACCAAAGCCCTGTTCTTCAAAACTTTTCAGTTTCTTGAGAACGGCACCCTGCGGCACAACTTCACCTGCGCGATAGATTTCTTTGGCGATCGTTTCGATCTTCTTCCAAAGCGGCATTTCGTCAGGATAGAGAAGGCGGAAAGAATCTTCCTTCGGTGCATCCAAGATAGCCGACAATTTACGAGCCAAATCTTCGGCACCCGCACCACCATCAGTGAAATGGGTGCAGACAGCAGAATCAAGACCGATTGAGGCGCAAAGATCCTGAAGTTTGTCTAATTCAGCTTCAGTATCGCTATGGAAGCGGTTGATAGCGACTACCGTTTTAACACCGAATTTGGCAAGATTTTCAGCATGACGGGCGAGATTGGCAAAGCCGGTTTCAAGCGCTGCAATATTCTCGTTTTTCAAATCAGCCAAGGCAACCCCACCATGCATCTTCAATGCACGGATTGTGGCAACCAGAACGACTGCATCCGGTTCAAGATTGGCCTGACGGCATTTGATGTCGAAGAATTTTTCGGCACCAAGGTCAGCACCAAAGCCAGCTTCGGTAATCGCAATATCACCAAGATACAACGCGGCTTTCGTTGCAATCAGGGAGTTACAACCATGAGCAATATTCGCGAAAGGCCCGCCATGAATAAGCGCAGGATTACCTTCCAAGGTCTGCACAAGATTCGGCTGTAAAGCATCTTTCAAAAGGGCTGTCATTGCGCCAGCGGCTTTAATCTTGGCGGCTGCGACTGGATTATGATCGTTATCTTCACCGATAATGATTCTTTCCAGACGGCTACGAAGATCTTTCAGATCTGAAGCAAGGCAAAGAATGGCCATAACTTCCGAAGCAACGCTGATATCGAAACCACCTTCGCGCGGATAGCCATTAGCCTTCCCACCAAGACCGATAACCATATTCCGAAGCATCCGGTCATTCATATCAATGACCCGACGGAAGGTAATGCTGTTACGATCCATAACAGGCTCATTGCCCCAATGGACGTGATTATCAATCATTGCGGCCAGAAGGTCATGCGCGGAAGTGATGGCATGAAAATCACCCGTGAAATGCAAATTGATGCGTTCCATCGGAACGACCTGTGCATAACCACCACCGGCAGCCCCACCTTTAACGCCAAAGCAAGGACCTAAAGACGGTTCACGCAGACAGATAACAGCTTTTTTCCCGATCCGGTTAAAAGCATCACCAAGGCCAACCGTTGTTGTGGTTTTACCTTCACCGGCAGGGGTCGGGGTAATGGCGCTTACCAGAACCAGTTTACCGCGAGGTTTGGATGATAGGCTGTTCAGATATTCCCCATCAAGCTTGGCGATGGTATGCCCATAAGACAAAACAGATTCATCAGGAATATTCAGGCGGCCAGCAATCTCGGTAATCGGTTTTAAGGTTGCGGCTCTAGCGATTTCGATATCGCTCAGCATATGAATTCTCTCCAAAAGCAAAAGTAAATTTAGCGAGAAGTGTAAAAAGATAGATAACAGCTATCTGTTCTTAGCCGCTATTTAAGGCAATAAAATATATAACGAAATAAGGTTTTTTAGATATATTTTTTTCAAAAATATTAAACAATTATATTACAAGGTGAAAAAATATTATGCTGATCTTTTTAAGATAGGATAAGCGCCTTTTCTCCAATATAAGAGCCGCCATAGTTGTATAAAACAGGGTTGGAACCTGCTGGGTTTATCAACTCTGTTGCCGGAAAATTATCCTTCATTATACGCTATGTCGGTAACAGCCTTAAAGGAATGAGGCCTGATCTTTTCTATTCTGAGGTCGGGTAAGGTTGTTCTGATTTTAACCGATACATGAAGTCTTAAGTTAAATTCTACAGTTGGAAATCAAGGAATATGGATAGCAAAAAACTGCCGGATTCCGGCTCTTTTGTTGGTGAAGGAAAAGAGGCTTTCGAAATTGAGATAGCATCTAGCGGTGAAGTTATTCCGGTTACATCTGACCAAACAATTGCAGATGCCTTGGAAAAAGCAGGTATCGAAACGGTCATCGCCTGTGAAGAGGGCGTTTGCGGGGCTTGCATGGTCGGATTGGTCTCGGGGGAAGCTGATCATCGTGACCATATCCAGTCAGAAGAAGAAAAAGCCCAGAATAAAGAAATCGCTATTTGTTGTTCGCGCGCCCGTTCTGCCCGTTTAGTTCTGGATCTCTAGTAATTTCATTCGACAGTGATCAGTTTTTTGTGAAGGGCAGAATTTTAAAAAAATTGCAGATTCAGATGCTTGATATTATAAATTTTTAAACAAAAAATGAAATTTTCTGGGAAAAATACCTAATTATGATCAGAAAGCTGGATGATTTTGATATCAAAATTTTAGACCTGCTTCAGCATGATGCCACTGCGACTATGGCTGAATTATCAGAGAAAACAGGTCTGTCAGCGAATGCATGTTGGCGTCGTATCCGGCTTTTAGAAGCGGATGGTGTTATCAAAAATCGCGTCACTTTGCTTGATCCCCAGAAAATCGGGCTTGGTATTACAGTGTTCGTCTGTATCCGCTGTGCGGAACATTCCCAAGATTGGTTGGATAACTTTCTGCAAATCGTCAATGAATCGCCGGAAGTGATAGAGTTTTATCGTTTGGCAGGGGACATTGACTATCTTTTGAAGTTACAGGTCGCGAGCATTAGTGAATATGATCGTCTTTATAAAAAGCTGGTCAGCCGTGTGAAGCTGACGGATGTAAGTGCTATTTTTTCCATGGAAGAACTAAAACATAGCACAATTCTGCCTTTGCCAGAAACTTCAGATAAGGCAGAGCGCAAAGTCTAATATTCTTCGATTAGACGGCCGTCATGTAAGGTAACGATCCTATCCATCTTGCGAGCCATAGCCATATTATGGGTCGCTATGATAGCGGCAGAACCTTGGCGGCGCACTAGTCTTAAAAATTCATGCAGCACAATATCACCGGTAGCTTCATCGAGATTGCCTGTAGGTTCATCGGCTAGAACCAAGGCTGGACGATTGGCTAAAGCGCGTGCCACGGCTACCCGTTGTTGCTCACCCCCTGATAGTTGGGAAGGGTAATGTTTTAGACGTTCTTCCAGTTTTAAAGAGTTGAGCAAAAAATGGGCGTGCTCTTTAGCCTGATGCGAAGATTTTCCCTGAATGAGTTGGGGAAGCATCACATTTTCTAAAGCTGAAAAATCAGGCAGCAAGTGATGAAATTGGTACACAAAACCAAGATGATCGCGCCGAATAGCAGTGCGCTCTTTATCATTCAAAGAGCCGATTTCCTGCCCCAGAATATTGATGGAGCCTGTAAATCCATTTTCCAGAAGACCAATCGCTTGCAGAAAAGTCGATTTCCCTGCCCCAGAAGGTCCCAAAAGCGCTAAAATTTCACCTCGCCTGACGATCAGATCAATCCCGCGCAAAATCTGGATTTCATGTTCGCCCTGTTTGAATGCTCTTTGAAGATCGGTTACTTCAATAACATTATTATAGGATAGCGGGCTATTCATAGCGCAAGACCTCAACCGGATCAGTGCTGGCGGCCTTCCATGCAGGATAAAGCGTAAAGAGGAAGCTGGAACCAATAGACAAGGCAATGATGCCAATGACCTCAATCAGATCGACCCGCGCCGGAAGTTCGGTAATAATGCGGATCGAAGGGTCCCATAAATTCTGGCCGCTGAAATATTGAATGGCATTGACCAAGGGCTGACGGAAATAAAGGATCACAAAGGCTAGGATAACACCTGCCAAGGTTCCCAAGCTGCCGATGGCTAATCCCACCGCCATAAAGATTTTCAGCATGGCGATGCGGGAGGCACCCATTGTCCTTAGAATAGCGATATCTCTGTTTTTGGCGCGAACCAGCATAATCAGAGAAGACAAGATATTGAATGCGGCCACGAGAATAATCAGAGCCAAAATCCAGAACATCACGACGCGTTCAACGGATAACGCCTGAAACAGGCTGGCATTCATATTGCGCCAATCCTGTAAGACCCCGACATTGGCGACTCTGTCTTTTAACGGATCGAGTATTTGTCCTACACGATCGGCGTTATTGGTTTTAATCTCGATAATACCAACCGTATCATTCATCATCAGCAGGGTCTGTGCATCAGAAAGCGGCATAATCACGAAGGCTTTATCGTAATCATACACACCGACTTCAAATATCGCAGCGACCCTGTAAGACACAATCCTTGGCACTGTCCCAAAGGGTGTTGTTTGTCCTGCGGGGGATATAAGACTGATATCATCGCCCGCATGGATACCAAGCTGTTCAGCTAACCGAATACCTATAATAACATTGTTTGAACCCGCTTTTAATTCGTTGAGATGACCTTCTCGAATATTTGAACGGATGAGATTGTTATTATTAACGTCGTTTAAAGCCATCCCCCTTAATAAAACGCCTTCAACACGACCCGCATGGGTCGCCATCAGAGGTTGTTCAATAAGAGGAATGGCACTGGTTACACCCGGCGTCTTTCTTGTGGCTTCAAGGATAGGTCGCCAATTCGCAAGCTCGCCATTATAGCCTTGAATCACGGCATGGCCGTTAATGCCTACGATTTTATCAAATAATTCCGCCCTGAACCCGTTCATGACGCTCATCACAATGATGAGAGCGGCGACCCCTAAAGTAACAGCCAAAAGGCTAATAGAGGCCACCAAAAATATGAACGCTTCGCCCTTGCCCGGTAAAAGGTATCTTCTGGCTATTATTCGTTCATAGGCGGAAAGAATCATCGTTGCTGATGACCTGCCGTAAGAAGATTGAAGGCATCTTCAACAGAAATAGTCTGCTTTTCACCACTTGCGCGGTTTTTCAACTCGACAACGCCTTTTTCAGCACCTTTGGGGCCAATAACAACCTGCCAAGGCAGACCGATCAGATCCATGGTAGCAAATTTGGCACCGCCTCTTTCGTTACGGTCATCGTAAAGGGTATCAATGCCTGCGGCTTCCAAACGTTGATAGAGAGAATCCGCAATCGCCCGACAATTTTCGTCATCAATTCTAAGATTGATAAGACCGACATGATAAGGGGCGACGGCCTCTGGCCAGATAATGCCGTTATCGTCATGGCTGGCTTCGATAATGGCACCCAAAAGGCGGGAAATACCAATGCCATAGCTGCCCATCTGGATCGGAATTGGTTTTCCATCGGGGCCGGGGAGGGTGAATCCCATCGGTTTTGAATATTTTGTGCCAAAGAAGAAAATATGGCCGACTTCGATACCGCGCGACTGGCGCAATTTGTCGCCTGCTTGTGCTTCTCTTAAAGGATCACGCTTTTCATCTGTAGCGGCATAATCAGAGATATGATCGTTAACGATACTTTGAAGGGCTTTGGGATCATCGAAATCAGCTTCGATATGGCGGGTCGGCTGTTCCCAATTGCTATGATAGAAAACATCGCTTTCGCCATTTGGAGCAAGAACGATAAATTCGTGCGATAAATCACCACCGATAGGCCCAGTATCAGCCTGCATCGGGATAGCTCTTAACCCAAGGCGTGAAAAGCTGTTCAAATAAGCGACGAACATCCGGTTATAATTGTGACGACCAGCCGTTTCATCGATATCGAAGCTGTAAGCATCTTTCATCAGGAATTCGCGGCCACGCATCACACCGAAACGTGGGCGGACTTCATCGCGGAATTTCCATTGAATATGATAGAAAATGCGCGGCAGATCGCGATAGCTTTGCAGATTATCGCGAATAAGTGCAGTAATCATTTCTTCGTTGGTCGGACCATACAGTAATTCGCGATTATGTCTGTCCTTGATACGCAGCATTTCAGGGCCATAAGCATCATACCGGCCAGATTCACGCCACAGATCAGCCGTTTGAAGCGTCGGCATCAATAATTCAAGCGCCCCAGCCCGAGCTTGTTCTTCGCGGATAATTTTTTCAATCCGGCGCAAAACCCGCAGTCCCAAGGGAAGCCATGCATAAATACCGGCAGCCGTCTGGCGAATCATACCAGCTCTTAGCATGAGTTTGTGGCTGATAATCTGGGCATCAGCCGGCGTTTCTTTCATCACAGGAAGAAAATAACGGGATAAGCGCATAGGATAAAAACTTCATCTGTCATAAAAAGGTTATTTTTAATGCTTGTAAATGTCAGAACCCGTTGCTGCAACTGAACTTTTTCTTTTTCAATCAACTTTAATGATGAAAAAAATACAAAAGAAGTTTTTATCAAAAGAACGGGATAGGGGGATTTTGGTAGCCGTTTTTCTTACAAGACAAAAATGAGAGAGTGGTTCGCAACTAATGTTGCATCTATAACACATTTCTCGCCCATTTTAGCACAGACATGAAAAGCACGATGACAAGATCGCAGAAGTCGCATAGCCTTCAATACAGGCCTTAATTCAAGGGGGATTGGTCTAAAAGACTAAAGTCTTTTTATGATTCTTTCGGGGGGAAGTAATCAAAAGACTATATGTCGAGCAAGGGGGTTGACGCTTACCGTCACGCGAGACGCCCGGGTTTTTACCCGGGCGTTTTTTTATGCAAAAAAGGCCATCAATTTTTTGATGGCCTTTTGCTTTTCTTAAACCAGGCGGCTTTGTTTCAAGGCCGCTGCAACAAAATCAGAAAAGAGAGGATGCGGATCAAAAGGTTTGGATTTTAATTCCGGATGGAATTGAACACCAATAAACCATGGATGATCTGGCCGCTCCACAATTTCAGGAAGCAATCCATCAGGCGACATACCTGAAAAGACCAGACCGCCTTTTTCCAAAGGCTCTTTATAATGAATATTGACTTCGTAACGATGACGATGCCGTTCAGTAATTTCCCGACTATTATAAATTTCGGCAACCTGACTGCCTGCTTTTAAAACGGCCGGATAGGCACCCAAACGCATCGTTCCACCAAGGTCACCATCCGCCGCACGCTCTTCGCGTTCGCCATCGCGTTCCCATTCGGTAATCAGGCCGATAACCGGTTCTTCTGACGGACCAAATTCACTACTGGAGGCCTTTTTAAGGCCAGCGGTATTCCGCGCGCCTTCGATGCAAGCCATCTGCATACCGAGGCAAATACCAAAGAAAGGCACTTTGTGTTCGCGAGCAAATTTGACAGCCGCAATTTTACCTTCTGATCCGCGTTCTCCGAATCCGCCCGGAACCAAAATAGCATGGAGGGAGGAAAGGGCTTCTGCGGCTTCGGGATTATTGCCTTCAAACATTTCAGCATCAAGCCAAACAATATTGACCTTTACCCGATTGGCAATGCCACCATGAACCAAGGCTTCATGCAAAGATTTATAGGCATCCTGTAAGCCGACATATTTCCCGACAACACCAATGGTCACTTCGCCTTCTGGGTTCGCCAGACGATCGGAAATTTCTTTCCAGCGATGCAGATCAAGGGGCGTCTCAATATTGAGGCCAAAAGCTGACAAAACAGCTTTATCCAGACCTTCTGCATGATAATGCAGCGGCACATCATAAATGCTTTTAGCATCCAAAGCCGGAATAACCGCTTCTTTCGGGACATTACAGAAAAGAGCGATTTTTGATCTTTCGCTATCCGGCAAAGGATGTTCGGTGCGACAAACCAAAACATCGGGTTGGATACCAAAGCTGGTCAGATCACGGACACTATGCTGTGTCGGTTTGGTTTTTAACTCTCCAGCCGCTGCGATGTAAGGCACCAAGGTAAGATGCACAAAAACCACATTACCCCGACCGAGGTCATTTTTTAATTGCCGGATGGCTTCGATGAAAGGCAAGGATTCAATATCCCCGACCGTGCCACCGATTTCACATAAGACAAAATCAAGATCATCTGTATCGTCACGTGCGAAATCTTTGATCGCATCGGTGACATGTGGGATGACCTGAACCGTTGCCCCTAAATAGTCGCCGCGCCGTTCTTTGGCGATGATATTCTGATAAATACGTCCAGAGGTGATATTATCAGAACGACGAGAAGGTACGCCGGAAAATCTTTCGTAATGTCCAAGATCAAGATCCGTTTCAGCACCATCATCGGTGACATAAACTTCACCATGCTGATAGGGGCTCATCGTGCCCGGATCGACATTAAGATAAGGATCGAATTTACGGATACGGACTCTAAAGCCTCGTTCCTGTAACAAAGCAGCTAAACTGGCCGCCATCAGACCTTTGCCAAGGGATGACACCACACCGCCGGTGATAAATATAAACCGCGCCATGGGAGTAAATGCCTAAAACTGAGAGGGATAAAAAAGCAAGCGAAGAATATAAAAATTTATCGATAACGAAAAATTCATCACTGGCAGAAGCGTTAAATAACCGCTGTTGCAGCCTTTTAACTTTCTACCAGTTCAATATTATTGATGCGGAGTAGTCGCCGGTTGATCTGCCAAAGGCACCGAAGAAGGCTTCGGCTGTGCTGGTTGGGCGGGCGCTGTTTGCTGTGCTACCGGTTTATGCGCGAGTGAAGTATCAATCTGAGGCGCTGTATTCTGAACACTAGCCAAGGCGGCAAGTGCGATAGACAAAACAACAAACAAGACGGCCAGAGCCCCCGTCGCACGGGTCAAAAAATTGGCTGCCCCGCTGGCTGACATCAATCCACCCGGATTTGAGCCACCGGTTATTCCGCTGCCTTCTGACTGTTGCATCAGAATAACAGTGACAAGCGCCGCTGCGACCAAGGCCTGAACGACTATAAGAATAGTAAACAACATCAGGAAAGTATTCTCCGGCAAAAATAATGCTGTCAGTGATGGTGCCGAATGGCCGAAAACCATCTTCAATAAGCTGACAACACGTTAGGTCAGGCTATCCGGTTATTGAAAACGGGCTTTCTGGGATTCAGTATCCAAGACTGTCAATATAGAGACTGAAACAAGCTCTAGCGAAAGGGCGCGTTTTCTTCAACTATCCATAGCCTTCTGCCGCAGATAATTCGAGAGGCGAGGTAAACAGGTTGCGGCTAGGCCAAACGTCCCCCAGCTTCAATGATAGGAACAAATTGTTCTGCGGTAAGGCTGGCGCCACCGACAAGAGTTCCATTGACATCTGGAATGGCCATCAATTCTTCGGCATTTTTGCCGGTAACAGAGCCTCCATATAAGATGCGGACCTTCTTCCCTTCGCTTCCCAATAACAAGCACAAGCGGTCACGAATCGAGGCATGCATTTCGGCAATGCTTTCAGGCGGTGGGGTATTACCCGTTCCGATAGCCCAGATGGGTTCATAGGCAACAACTAGATTATCGCTGGTGGCATCGGGCGGAATACAGCCATCCAGCTGCGCCCCGATAATAGGCAAAGCCTGACCCGATGCGTGGGCAGCACGGGACTCGCCAATACAGACAATCGTCACAAGGCCATTGGCTATCGCCGTTGTCGTTTTTGCCCGGATCTCTTCATTGGTTTCATTCTGTTCAATACGTCTTTCGCTATGGCCAACGATGACATAACTTGCACCGACTTCACGGAGCATCGGTGCCGAAACACAGCCGGTATGCGAACCACTTTCATCATAATGGCAATCTTGCGCCCCGAAGGTCATATCGGGTTGCCGCACAATAGCGGGCGCTATCAGCGTGAAGGATGGACAAATCACAACATCAAGTTCTGGATGGTTAAAGGTTGCCTTGGCGATCCCGTCCAGTTCGTGCAACATGCCTAAAGAACCGTTCATTTTCCAATTGCCGGCGATGAGCTTGCGTATTGTCATGAGCCTATTCCTTCATATCGCCTTATATCTACAATCATTGTCTTCTTAAAACAGGCTTATGCCGTGATGGAATAAATGAGGTAAATAAAAAACGTGCTGACAATTTCAATTTTTGTCGTCACAGTTAATAACCTTTCTAGCAAAAAGGTAATGCCTTGAATATTTTTTATCAGAAGCAACAACTATTTTTGCTAAAAAGTGGATTTCATGCGATAGAGATAGCTTCTTTAACGCCGGTCTGTTTATCGTTGGCTTGATGCAAAGCCAAGGTCAGATTATGGCATCGTGTTTATTATAATTTTTTCGGGATATCCGATGTTTGCTTTTTTTCGCCGTATGACCAAAAACGGCTTTGCTATGCTTCTTTTCGGTATCGTCATTCTCGCCTTTATTTTTACGGGGGCGTTAGGCGGTTTTAGCCGTTTTGGCGGAAGTGGAAGTAGTGATAAAGACGGAGGAACCATAGCAAAGATTGGAAAGAGGAAACTTTCCGCTTCCGAAGCCTATGATTATATCCGTCGTGACTATTTGGCTGTGCGCCAACAAAATCCTTCTATTGATGCGATGACCTTTGTTGCCAGTGGCGGCATTGGTAAAGCCATCAGCGGATATATCGCTGCCAAATCCATGAGCGAATGGGCTAAAAATAATGGTATCGGGGTCAGCCAAAAAATGGTTGATGGTGAAATTGCCAGTATTCCGGTTTTTATCGGTGCCAATGGTAAATTTGACCAGAAGTTATTCGATGCTGTCTTAGCTCAACAGCATATGACAGCTGATCAGCTTCGCTCCGATATTGCGGAAGATATGGTGCGGCGGCAGATTTTAATCCCGATTGTTGCGGGATTAAAAACGCCTAACGCAATGGCTGAACCCTTTGCCCGTATGCTGATACAGCGCCATGAAGGCATGATTCTGGCTATCCCGACAACGGTTATGCCGCCATCCGATAAAGCACCGGATGACAAGGCTATTGCCGATTTTTATAAATCCCATATCGAACGCTACACCTTGCCGGAACAGCGCGTTATTCGTTACGCATTAGTCAAACCGGATGAGGTTAAACCGACCGAAGTCCAGATCGCTGATTACTTTAAAAGTCATGCAAGCGAATATGCGGCAACTGAAAAGCGTGATTTAAGCCAGATTATTCTGCCCGATAAAGCAGCGGCAGAAGCTTTATTGGCCAAAATTCATGGCGGTTTGAATTTTGTCGCTGCTGCCAAAACGGTCGGATTCTCCAGCGAAGATATTCGCCTTGGCGCTTTGTCAAAAGAGCAATATTCAGAAAAAGCTTCTCCCGAAGCGGCCAATGCCGCTTTCTCTCTGGGGGATGGAGCCGTCAGTAATGTCCTCCATTCGCCTTTGGGATGGCATATTGTTCATGTTGATAAAATTGAACGCAAACCGGCGGCCACTTTGGATCAGATGCGGGGCGAAATCACGCGCCAGCTTTCTGAAAGTCTGACTTCAAAGGCAATGACAGCCAAGATTAACCGGATTCAGGATAATATTTCTAACGGAAACGGTTTTTCCGACATTGCTCATAAAGAAAAGCTGGAGGTTGTTCAGACGGCACCGCTTCGCCGTGATGCCAGTGATGATCAAATCGTTAAAAGTCTGGTTACCCCTGCTTTTGAAAGCGGAAAAAACAGCGAGCCTTTTGTTGCAACCATTACGGCTGACAAACTCTATGCGCTTGCAATGGTCGATCATGTGATTGCACCAGCCGCACAACCGCTTGAGAAAGTTAAGAATCAGGTGGTAATGGATATTCGCCATAGTGAAATGGTCGAAAAATCTCGCAAGCTGGCTGACGATCTTTTGAAAAAAGCCAAATCGGGCGTGCCTTTTGCTCAGTTAGCTGCGCAGGCCGGTGTTAAATTACCTCCGGTAACGCCTCTGGCTTTCCGTCAGCTTGACTTAAGCCGTTTCCAGCAATCTTTACCGCCAGCAATTATCCGTTTCTTTGAGCTGAAGCCGGGTGAAGTCGCTTTGATCCCTGCGCCCGATGAAAGCGGTTGGATGCTGATGAAGATGGAACGTCTCGTCAGCTCTGATCCTTCCAAGGAAGCCGGATTAACGGCAGCTGTTCAAAACCAGTTTCAAAATATGATGACGGGTGACATTGCAGAGCAGTTCTCGAATGCGGTTATGCAGAAATCTCCTGCTGAAATTGATCAGGCAGCGGCTGTTCAGTTAGAAAAACGCTTTCTTAGCAGCGGCGGGAGCGCAGCACAGTGAAACCCAGAATAACAATCGAGAAAGAAAATAACGGACAGGACAGCGATAAAGAAGCGCTGGAAAAACTAAAGCAAGGCAAAGCAGCCTTGCTTTGGCGGAAACGTATCACGGATATTGATACGCCTGTTGGCGTTATGCTGCGCGCGCATCAGTCAGGGCGCGGCGACTTCTTGCTAGAATCGGTTGAGGGCGGAAGCAATCGGGGGCGCTATTCTTTTATCGGCCTTGCGCCTGATCTCGTTTTTAAAGCTGTTGGAGATAAGGCAGAAATCAACCGCAACTGGTTACAAAATCATGATGATTTTTCTCCGGTTGAGGGCGATTCTTTATCGGCAATGCGCCAACTGGTTGCCTCTTGCCAGATGGATATTCCATCCGAGCTGCCTTCTTCTATTAGCAGTTTGGTCGGCTATTTCTCTTATGAGACGGTCGGCCTTGTCGAGAAGCTTCCAAAGCCGAAATTTGACCCTTTGAATGTGCCTGATATGCTTTTTGTCAGGCCAACGCTATTTCTGGTTTTCGATCAGGTAACTGATGCGCTTTATATGATCGCACCTGTCTGGCCAGACGGTGCAGGAAGCCCAGAAGAAAAAGTGGCCACGGCCTTGGAGGCTATCCAGAATATCACGGATATTCTGAAGGAACCGATTCCATCCTTGCCTGCTGTCAAAGTCGATCAGCTGCCTGAAATCAAGCGGGCAATGCCTCCCAAAGCCTATGAAGATATTGTTGTTCAGGCCAAGGAATATATTAAGGCGGGCGATATTTTCCAGATCGTTCCGGCACAGCGTTTTACGGTAGATTTTCCTTTACCACCGATGGCGCTTTATCGCTCCTTGCGTCGGATCAATCCGTCTCCATTCCTCTATTTCCTTGATTTTCCGGGATTCTCTTTGGTTGGTTCCAGCCCTGAAATCTTGGTCAAGCTACAAGATGGAGAGGTCACAATCCGGCCATTGGCTGGCACCAGACCGAGAGGCCGTAACAGTTTCGAAGATCAGACCTTGCGCGAATCTTTGTTAAAAGATCCCAAGGAAAGGGCTGAACATTTAATGCTGTTAGATCTTGGTCGAAATGATGTCGGTCGGGTTTCTCAAGCGGGCAGCGTCAAGGTTACCGATTCCTTTAGTATCGAATATTACAGCCATGTGATGCATGTGGTTTCAAATGTGGTCGGTAAAATCAGGCCGGATAAAGACGCGCTTGATGCGCTTTTTGCAGGTTTCCCTGCTGGCACCGTTTCAGGCGCGCCGAAAGTTCGGGCATGTGAAATTATTGCGGAATTAGAACCCGAGACCCGTGGACCTTATTCTGGTGGCGTCGGTTATTTCTCACCTAATGGTGATATGGATAGCTGTATCGTTCTAAGAACGGCTATTTTGAAAGACGGTGTTCTGCATATAAAAGCGGGTGCAGGTATTGTTGCAGATAGTGATCCTGCCTCGGAACAACGGGAATGTGAAGCCAAAGCAGGCGCTTTAATCGCTGCGGCGCAAGATGCCTTTACCCAAAACGATATTCTGCTGAAACAATCAGCTAAGGCCTAAAAACTAAAGATAAAAAACGGGAATAAATTTCCCGTTTTTTATTTGTAGCCGTGATGTCGTGACAGTCTTTTCTCTGCTGTCAGAGAAGCAATCGTCTTTATTTGCTGGGCGTTATAACCGTGATGGTTCAGCTGTCTTTCCAGATGGCGATGATCTTCTTTGCGGGCGTGGGCGAAAGCAAAAGAGCGCAGCGCTTCAAGTTTTTCATCTGCCAAATTTTTGGGCGGCTCGATACCCGTCATCCAATGCCAGAATCGCCGAAGACCATTGGGTTTTTTGGTGGCTTTTTTATACGTTTTCCGGTGTTTTAACTTGGCTTCTCTTAACCCCAGATAGATAACATCCCATTCGAGCTGACTGAAATGTCCCGTAGCTAAGGGCGCTTTTTGATCTGTATTATGGTCGATTAGCCATTTTTCAGATGTATTTACAGCAGAGAATATCTTCTTTTTATCGTCTTGGATTATCATAACACCCTTCTACAATCAGTATCAGCCATGCGTGACAAGAGAGTATCCGGAAGGCCGATTGAGGCTAGATTCCCTTTTATAAAGGGGGATTCCTTACCACAATATTTATCAAAAAGGTAAAATAATGCCTTTCTGCCAATCTTGCCGCATTTTATGCCAATTTTTAAGGGATAAACAGCTTTTTTCCTTGTCAATAAGGTCACCATGTTGAACAGACAGGTTCCTGTAAATGGACAAGTAAAGTGAAACGGCCATGCGCCATCTGCCTGATTTTGAAGCTTGGGCTATCTTTGCCAAAGTGGCTGAATCAAATTCTTTTTCAAAGGCAGCCTTAGCTCTGGGGTTGTCAAAAGGGACGGTATCAAAAGCGATTTCCCGACTTGAAGAAAGGATGGGAACCTCTCTTCTTCATAGAACCTCCCGCCATTTATCTTTGACGGAAAGCGGGCGCGTCGCTTTGACACGTGCGACTCATTTATTGGAAGAAGGTGAAGCGATTGAAGCGGAAGTTTCTGAAGATGCCAATAATCCTTATGGTGTCGTCAGGATCGCATCGCCTATTTCTTTTGGTATTCAGGCTTTGGGACCCATTCTTCCTGAATTTCTGGCGGAATATCCTCGGGTCGGTATTGATCTTCATTTAAGCGATTCCAGAGTCGATGTTATCGCCGAAGGCTTTGATATCGCTTTAAGAATGGGTGATCTTCCAGATTCTTCTTTGCGGGCCCGGCGTTTATTTTCAATTCGCCGACCTGTTGTGGCATCACGTGCCTATTTGGATCGTCATGGCCGCCCAACGCATCCACGCGAATTAAGCCAACATGAAGTTATTATTTATTCCCATATCGAGCATCCCCATATCTGGCGCTTTTCTCATCCAGAAGAGGGGCGGGTAGAGGTCAAGGTGGATGGCCGTGTTCATGTCGATAATGGTGATGTGGCCATGGGGCCTTTGCTGTCAGGAATCGGCATTGCTTGCCAACCGGAATTTTTTATCTGGCAAGCGTTGAGGGATGGCGTTTTAGAAGAATTATTCCCTGAATGGACGATACCGCCTTACGGGATGTTTCTTTTGACCCCACCAGGACGGGCGCGTCCGGCAAGGGTGCGGGCATTACTTGGCTTTTTAGCCCAGCGTTTCCAGAAAGCTCCTTGGGTTGTCGGAAAAATGGAACGCCATTGGTGGAATGAATTGCATCCTCCCTTCGAGTAAAGGCCATAAAATATGGCCTTTCTTACTCGATCGGGAGGTTATTTGTTTGGGTAACGTAAGCGACCCAATAAGCGGGAAAATGAAAATTTGCTGTCTTCTGAACGTTTGAACCAGCTTTTAATTTTATGAACTTTCATAAAATTCCCGATCCGTCTGGCTAGAAACTGGCGGGTATTAGCGAGTTCGGGATCTTTATCATCAAGATAGACGTATAAAGTCGCCATATAAATGGCATCCAGTGATAAACGGCGGGTGTAATAGGAAAAATCAGTCGATTTATCGCCTGCCAGTTTCCAGATCAGATCAGCTGCATGCCAGCTAAGCTGGGATGAATGAGGAACATGGCTTGGCATTACCAAAATGCTTAAGGCACGCCGCAGCGCCTCACGATAGGGTTGCATGATTTCGAGGCGCGCCATAATCAAAGCCTGAATTTTGTCTCTGACCCGCATGTCATCCAATGACAGGCTTTCGACCTTTTCAATCAGAGCTTTGTCGACAGAGTCAAACCACGCATCTATCATCTGAATACGGCCGTCATGAAAGGCTAGTCTAGCTCTCTCAATCGGAATTTTATGCTGGTAAGCGGCTAAAGCCAGAGCCTGATCGCTCCAACCATCAAAGGCTACATGTTCGGGAAGGCTTGGAGCAATGGCTTGTCTTATTTCATCCAAGGTCATTTCATCGGGATTGCTGCCCGACGGAGAGGAATCTGTCATAATAATCCTTCACAGCCAAGAGGATGTCTCTTTAATTGAATAAAGTGACCTTTGTAATACTGCTATTACTAGAAAAAAGGTCAACATATTAGCGGTGAATTTTAGATGAAGTTTTTCATGACAGTCAGAGTAAAATGACAGATGTTATCAGAAAGATCGGGCGGCCTGCCGTCTTTATTATAAGACAACAGGCACTATCCCTTTCAGATTTAAGATAATTTTTTCTTGAGATTGAACATGGTAATAGCCGCCTTGGCTGCATCACCACCCTTGTTTTTTTGTTGAGGATCAGCGCGAACCAAGGCCTGCTGTTCATTTTCGACGGTCAAAATACCGTTACCGATCACTAAACCATCTAAAGTCAAAGCCATAACGCCACGGGCGCTTTCTGAAGCGACGATC
Organism: Zymomonas mobilis subsp. mobilis ATCC 10988; assembly: GCF_000175255.2. Lineage (NCBI taxonomy): Bacteria > Pseudomonadati > Pseudomonadota > Alphaproteobacteria > Sphingomonadales > Zymomonadaceae > Zymomonas > Zymomonas mobilis. Next base: position 1,169,352 of record NC_017262.1, read on the forward strand.
TCGAAATGATAGGTTTCGCCCCGAATAACCACGCCTAAAGCGACAAAGGCATCATAAAGACCGGTATCAGATGCCATAGTAATGGCTGCCGGAATTTCGAGCGCGCCCGGCACCGTAATGACTTCACATTCGTGACCAGCTTCTTCAATGGCCTGTTTGGCACCTTGAATCAGCATATCATTCAAATGGCTATAGAAACGTGCTTCGACAATTAAGAATTTAGCCATTTCAGGCTCCTTCGGTAATAGGCTGTTCGCCCGTTATGTTAAGGCCATATCCAGCCAAGGCTACAGGCATATGGTGGCTGTTCGTCAGAAGAATCATATCTCTGACCCCCAATTCCGCCAGAATTTGTGCGCCTATACCATAATCGCGGTGAATCGTTTCCTGATTTCGGCTGGCAGCCCATACAGAGCTTTTATCGGCACTATTTTCCTGTGAACGTTGAACAAGAACAACGACACCAGCCCCTTTCTTTGCAATGATTTCCATCGAACGGGATAAAAGCTGCTGCCTAGAGCCTGTTTGACCCAGCATATCCGTAAAAGGATCAATGGCGTGCATCCGAACAAGGGTCGGTTCATCAGCTGAAATCTGTCCTTTGACCAAGGCCAAGGATTCGCTGCCGGTCGCTTTGTTTCTGAAACGGATGGCTTGCCAATCACCGCCATAAAGGCTGTTGAAAGATTTTTCTTCTATCAACTCGACATTATTATCATGTTCGCGCCGCCATGCGATCAAATCGCGGATGGTGCCTATCTTGATATTATGTCTTTGAGCAAAAGTGACCAGATCATCAAGACGAGCCATTGTCCCGTCTTCTTTCATCACTTCACAGATAACACCGGAAGCATTTAATCCAGCCAAACGTGCAATATCAACAGCGGCTTCCGTATGTCCCGCCCTGACCAGAACGCCGCCCGATTTTGCGGCTAAGGGGAAAACATGACCTGGGGTTACGATGTCTTCTGCACCGCGAGAACTGTCGATAGCAACTGCAATGGTTCTTGCCCTGTCGCCAGCAGAAATGCCTGTTGTAACACCTTCTTTGGCTTCAATCGAAACGGTGAAAGCCGTTTGCAGAGGCGCGTTATTCTCGCGTGACATCGGGGCTAGACCCAAACTAGTTACGCGCTCTTTAGTCATGGCGAGGCAGACCAATCCTCGTCCATGCGTCGCCATAAAATTGATGGCTGCCGGTGTTGCCATCTGTGCCGGAATAATCAGATCGCCTTCATTTTCACGATCTTCATCATCAACCAGAATAAATATTCGACCATTCCGTGCTTCTTCGATCAGCTCTTCAACCGAAGATAGAAAAGGATGCCGTTTGGTCGATCCTTTTACAATAGGGGTGTTCTTACTCATACCGCGACATTTCCTAAAGCATTCATTCTGGCAAGATAGCGCGAGAGAACATCAATTTCGATATTGACAAAATCACCGGCTTTCAGATCGCCCAGCGTGGTTTTTTCGGCGGTGTGAGGAATGATGTTGATAGAAAACAGCACTTTGCCATCGACATCTTTAACTTCGTTCACCGTAAGTGATACGCCGTCGAGAGAGACTGATCCTTTTTCTGCAATATGCGGGGCGACTTCGGGGCCAGCTTCAATCAGAAAATTATGGGAGTCACCGACCGCCGTAATCGAAACAACTTTACCAATGCCATCGACATGACCTGTAACGATATGGCCGCCCAATTCATCGCCTATTTTTAAGGCACGTTCCAGATTAAGTTTTTGGCCTTTTTCCCAGCGTCCCGGTGCCGTGCGGGAAACAGATTCGCCAGAAACGGTAACCTCAAACCAGTTGCGAGGCGTTGTCCCTTTGTCAACCACGGTCAGACAAACACCGGAACAGGCGATAGAGGAACCGGTAGGAACGGTATCCATAGGATATTCTGTTGCAATACGAATGCGGCGATCGCCTTCCTGCGTAACAGAAGTAATCTCGCCAATATCGGTAACAATGCCGGTGAACATGGGGTAAGCTCCGTTCCTGTGAAGGGTAATAAAATTATTTTATATATTGTTTTTTGATAAATTTATTTTTTTGTAAATAAGCCCATTTTTATATTCGTAAATAGGCTTCCAACTGGTCATTGCCAAGCGTTCTTCTCTCTTTGAGATGCCAACGATGATGCGCTTCAGATAAATTCGTTAATCCAATATCAGCCAAGGCATGCAAGCCCTTCCCAATAAGAATAGGGGCGCGATAGAGTAATATCCGATCAACCAGATCGGCCTTTAAAAAAGCCGCGGCTGTTTTTGCCCCGCCTTCAATCAGGACATGATCGGCAGTTGTTTTGATAATATCTGTGGGCTCTCTTAATCCAATCCAGCCGGAAGGGATTTCTCCATGGCCTAAAACTGCTTTTTTCGGTGAGCGATCGCCTAAACCTTGTAAGCGGACATTGAGAGAGGGCTTGTCAAATTCCAGTGTTTTTCGACCGACAACAATCAGCTCTGATCGCATTCTTTCCAAATGGGCATGCGCTCTCGCCCTTTCTCCGGTAATCCACTGGCTTTCGCCATTTTCTAACGCGATACAACCATCAAGCGAAGTCGCCATCTTTAACGTAACATAAGGCCGAGCTTTCAGTTGACGACTGAAAAAACCAGACATCGATTGCGCCGCCTGCTTCTCAAGAAGACCACACTCCACTTTGATACCGGCTGCGACCATTTTGGAAATACCTTGGCCATTGGTTCGGGGGTCAGGGTCACGACAAGCAATAACTACTCTTTCAGGCAGAGCGGCAACCAAACTATCGCTACAGGTTGGGCCCCTGTTACTTTTATGGGCGCAAGGCTCCAAGGTGACATAAACAGTTGCCCCCTTCAGCGATTGGCATTGTGACAAAGCCATCGCCTCCGCATGAGGTCGTCCGCCTGACTGTGTCCAGCCACGTCCGATGATCTGATTATCTTTATTGACAATAATACAGCCAACAGAAGGCGAGGGGGCAGTCAGGCCTTTACTTCTTTCGCCAAGGGCGATGGCGGCTTGCATCCAGCGGATATCATTTTCAAGATGGGTCAAATTGACAGCCTGCTTTTCAAATATGTTGCCCTAATTTTGTGTTGAATAGCCTAACACATGGCCAAATTCACGCCAGCGCTTGCGAGATTCTTCTTGTCTGGCCTCAAGTTTTTTTTGATCTTCGAGATTTTTAGACTGAATTTCGGCATCGCTACGTGCGCCATTGATATTTTGGACAAAGATAATTTCAGGATCCGGCTTTTCTATCTTTGAGCTAAAAAACATCATGGAAACCATGCCCCCCGTCAAGGCAAGCGAAAGGATGGCTATCACTGGCCGGATATGCCCATGATTTCGGATAAATGCGTTTATATCCTGCCATAAAATAGAAATTTTGTTTCGAACCATATCCGGTAATTTATAGGCTTCCTGAAAAATCACCAGCCCTGCTTTTGCACAAATAATTGAGAACAGAAAAAAAGATTATTTTGGTATAATTTTCCAAAATGAGAAATTATCTTCATAATGGTTAAGTTGTATTTGGATATTCCCCCTTGAAAGTGGCATATCTCATAGAAATATGCATTGTATATATCTGTAATTTTGATGAGGAATAACGGGCGTGAGAATAGCCCTGCTAGATGATGATCTGGAAACGGCTGCTCAGTTAAATGCAATTTTGACTGAAGCGGGTTACGACTGTCGTTCTTTCCATAAAGGCTATGCCCTTTTAAGAATGCTGCGCAGCGAAACGGTTGATTTATTATTACTTGATTGGAATGTGCCTGATTTTTCAGGGATTGAAATCATAGAATGGGTCAATAAACATTGCGATCCGAAACCGCCTATTCTGCTCTCAACGGCGAGAACGGCGGCCGAAGATATTGTTACTGGCCTGAATGCCGGAGCAGATGATTATCTGGTTAAGCCCGTTCAGCCTGAAATCTTGCTGGCTCGGGTAAAGGCTGTCTTGCGGCGTAGTTATCCAACACCACCGTCAGATGGTATTGAACATTACGACGATTATACCTTTGATGTTTCAAGAGAGCAGGTGTCTCTAGGCAATACGCTTATTCCGATGACATCAAAGGAGTTTACGCTTTCCTTGCTGTTATTCCGTAATCTGCATCGACCATTGTCACGGGGATATATTTTTGAAACCCTTTGGGGACGGAATCCGGATTTGCCGACCCGAACACTTGATACCCATATCTCAAAAATCAGAACCAAACTTAATTTGAGACCGGAAAATGGTTATCGGTTAGCGCCTGTTTATGCCTATGGTTACCGTTTGGAACGGCTAGCTGAAAAGAAAGCCATCGCTGCAGAAGCTGTTCGGTAAAGAATGTTTTGGAAGCGCGGAAGCCTCCGGCCTTTTCTTCTGGGCTGTGCACTTCTGTTTTTAGGAAGCGGCCATAGCGAAAAGGCTGTAGCCGCGCATTTCGAAAACCATCAATCCGTTGAATATATCGTTGAGCAAGGCGATACGCTTTCTTCTATTGCTCAGCGCTATTTTGACAGAATAAGCGATATGGAAGCTATTGCGAAGCGGGCTGGCGTTTCTTTAAGTCAGCCTTTGCATGCAGGCTTCCATCTTAATATCCCTAAAGCGTTTTTACGGCGTGAAATTTCTACCGCTGTAGTTTCCCATATTTCGGGTCCCGTCACTCTTTTTATTCACGGGAAAAGAGGTTGCCTGCAACAAGGCCAGCCCGTTACCGAGCAAATGACTATTGAGACGGGTTCGTCAGGCTTTGTGACCCTCCTTTTGCCGGACGGCTCGCATGTCAGCATGCCTTCTATGAGCCAGATTACTATCACACGTCTGCGCAAGGTAGCTTTGACCGGAGCGGTTGAGCGATCATTCAAATTAGAAGCAGGGCATGTCCGCGTCCATGCGACGCCTTTATTCCGTTCTGACAGCTATTTTCATATCGCAACACCATCCTCGCTGACAGCTGTCCGAGGGACTGATTTTCGTGTTCATTATATCGAAAATAGTAAGACCCATAAAAAAGAGAATATTGTCGAAGTATTAGAAGGTTTGGTCACAACTGATAATCATAAAATAGTTTATGCGGTTCCTGGCGGATATGGTACCAATTCAATAGAAAAGCTTGATTTTCCTTTGAATACGCCGCCCAGTCCTTCAAACCGTTTAACCATTCTTCGTGATGCCGAGCCCGATATTTTCTTAAGCAAAATGCCGACGGCCTCTGTTTATTATGCTGAATTGTCCAAAGATCCAGATTTCTCTGATTTGCTTTCTGAAAGCTGGCTCGATAATACAGACGTTAAATTACAAGGATTAGGCGACGGGCATTATTATTTGCGGCTTTCTGCTGTTGATAATCATGATCTTGAGGGTGAGGAAAAAGTTTTTCCTATTGATCATAAAACCGGCCATCTCGAGGCTTCGGCTTATTCTTTCTCTGAGGGGGCAGTTTTCCAATGGAAAATACCAGATAATGAAGTAGTTATTAGTCGTTTGCAGGTTGTCGCTAGTAAAATCAGTGAAACTGCTATCCCTATTGTGGATCAATTAGGGGGTAAGACAGGGCTTGTAAAAATTTCCTCTTTGCCGGAAGGGGATTATTACTGGCGTATTATTGCAGCATGGCCAGCAGGGGGACAAATTATATTGCCTTTTCGTAAGTTGCATATTTCAGGAAATAACCCGATGAAAAAAAATGAATGATGTTTTTGACAGTCTGAATACAGAGAACACTGCACGAATAGAAACTGAATTAAAAAATACACTCGTTTTTGAATGGTCTCTATTGGCTCTTGCGGCTACTTTGGCCGTGGTGGTCATCAGCTGGGCTGGGATGACTTCGCAGTTGGATCTCTTTTTCTACGATACCGTTGTAAGGTTGGGATGCCACAAACCTGACCCTTCGGTTCTTATTGTCAAAATTGATGATAATGCTTTGAAAACCATAGCACCTTGGCCATGGTCTCCCGATAAACATGCTAAATTTATTAAACAATTGGATGCCGGACATCCTTTGGAAATAGGATATAATGTCCTGTTTCTTGATCCTTCAGAATCCCAAGCAACAGAAAATTTATCGAAGACCTTAAAAACCAGTAAAACACCGATATTTTTACCGATGTTGGTTGAATCCGGTAATCACAACAAGAAAACGGTTGCGGTTCTACCTTTGCTGGCACCCTCTGCAACTAATGTGGGTCATGTCAGCGTGCCTTTTGATCGCGATGGAATGGTTCGCCGCTATTGGCCTGCCTTGACGGCAAAAGGGCGCTACTGGCCTGCTTTGGTCGAGTTGATGGATAACCCTAAAAAGGTTTATTCCGAAGCTGATTTACGTGAAAAGCTATTTTCTTTTGATGGCCCCCGAAATCGTTTCCCTGTTATTTCTGCGGCTGCCATTTGGCGCAACGAGGTGCCTCCAGAATTTTTAACCGGTAAAAGAATTCTGGTCGGTGTAACCGCATCGGGTTTTGAATATTTACATCCGACGCCTTTCGGGGTGATGTCTGGTGTCGAAATTCAAGCCAATATTTTGGATACCTTGCTTCATGATCGGACAATCCATGAAGCTAGTGACATTACCAAGCTGATTGTCGCACTGGTATCTCTATGGATCTTGCTTATTGGGTTTCGCTTTTTATCGCCAAGGGCAACAATATTATTGACCGTTACCCTTGGGGTAGGGGTGCCGCTTTTATGTGCGGTTTTATTCCTGTTTTTTAATTATTGGTTCCCGCCGATCACATCCGTTGTCGGGGTGGCGTTTACCTATCCTTTTTGGGCATGGAGCCGTTTAGCCAGCCTTAGTAAATATTTTTCTGATGAATTGGAAAAATTATTAAGCGATTTTCCAGAAGAACAAAGACAAAAATTACCCGATATTACCGCAGCCGACCCACTGGAATATAAAAAGCAACTTTTAAAATTAGCCATTTCTCGCATTGTTTTTATGCGTCGTTTTATTGCTGATAGTTTATATTATTTGCCTGACGTATTTTTTGTTACCGATAAAGATAATAACATCATTTTATTAAATAAAGCAGCTGAGAATTTAACCGCAGAATTAGGCGCTCAATATCATTACAGAATGCCGATTTCGACGATCTTAAACCATCTCCATAATGAAGAAGGCCATCGGATAAACTTTGATCAAGTCCGTAATAATGAGATTAATAGCCAATGTTATGCCGAAAATGGCCGAGCTTTTGATCTGCGTATCGCGGCTTGTCGTCAGGTGATTAACCAGCCTGATGGATGGCTTATTATGTTGATTGATATCAGTGCTGTTAAATCTGCCGAAGAACAGCGTCAGCGTATTTTGCATCTTTTAAGTCATGATATGCGGTCACCACAAATCTCTATTCTGGCCTTGATTGACCGTTTTTCTCGGACATCCTGTAGCAAGGAAAAAGAAGCGCAAGAAATCATTACCAAGATTTCCAATTACGCCCGCCGGACATTGGGATTGGCAGATAATTTTACCCGTTTGGCACAGGCAGAAGCGCCCGAATACCAATGGATGGATGTTGAAATTGAAGGCGTGATGACCAGCGCAGTCGATGAATTATGGATACAGGCCAATAAACGCCAGATCAAAATAACGCTTAATGATTGGGAAGAACCTTTATTCGTCGAAGGTGATCCAGCTTTATTAGAGCGGGTATTTATCAATTTGATAGATAACGCCGTAAAATATAGCCCTGATGGAAGCACCGTTTCCTGCACAGTGAAAAAAAAGGAAGATCAGGTAGAAATTGCCATCTGCGACCAAGGGATTGGGATGGATCAGGAGCAGATAGAAGCCCTGTTCCGGCCTTTCCGTCGCGCCTCAACAGGCCCCGCTGCCAAGATTTCAGGTATCGGTTTAGGTCTGGTCTTCGTTAATAAGGTTATTTTGCGGCATCATGGCCATATCGATTGTAGAAGCACTCCCGGAAAGGGAACATGTTTTATTGTAACCTTGCCGCTGATGGTTGATCCTGAATAGCTTTCTCGACTGTCTCTCTGGAATGCTTTTTGAGAGCGGAGCAGAAGGCAGCAGCCATCTCGCTTGAGATCTGTTGATCGGTATTGATATGCCAGATCTTATACCCTGTAATAGAGTAATTCTTTGAGTTGTCAGTGGCATGAGGCGGAATGAACAGCCATGTCATATCGCTTTGCCACATGACATTCTTTCCTGAAAGCCTATCCAGTTTTTTGGTGTTTTTATCCTTCATATTGATGAATTGCGGATGTTGGGCATAGCTAACGGCAATTTGCCAGACATCCTCATCCTTCATTTCATCGCTGGCAGCTTTCCATCCCAATGAAAATAGACAATTTGTTATAAGATGGGATGGCGAGGCTTCTATAAGGCGAAAATAGCCTGCTTTAACGGGTTTTCCGTGTGGTTTGATTAAAAAGTCAGTCGCGATGGCGGGTTTGTAAAGGCAAAGGCTAAGTGCAAAAAGGCAAATAAATCGTCGCATGCGAAAGAGAATGGCATTGTCGTTCACCATTCCCAAGATAGATATTTGCCCATTTTGCATAAGAAATATTTTTATTTCATAAAAGTCGCTAGGTCAGGAATATGTCTATGTTCTGTCGTGATATAACTGACTTGGCCAGTGCTAGCCTGCATAATAAGACTTTGGGTAACTGAAACACCGCGCAAATCCTTATAGACTCCTCTGATAAGGGAGCCATCAGTGACGCCTGTCGCCGCAAAAATCGTATCGCTTTTTGCAAGGTCATGCAGCTTATAAACACGATTGAGGTCTTCTATTCCACAGCGATGCGCTCTGTCCCGTTCGTCATCATTCCGAAAAAGGAGACGGCCTTCAAATTGTCCACCGATACAGTTCAAGGCAGCGGCGGCAAGGACGCCTTCAGGCGCACCACCAATGCCCATATATATATCAACATTGCTGCTTTCGCGGGCTGTTGCGATGACCCCCGCAATATCGCCATCTTCGATAAGAATCGTTGAACAACCGATTCCGTGTAATTCTGAAATGATTTTTTGGTGACGTTGGCGTTCTAGGATGCAAACCCGAATGTCTTTAGGTTCGACCCCTTTCGCTTTAGCCAAGGCCTGTATATTTTCTATGGGGGTCTTTTCAACGCTGACCAAACCGGCTTCATATCCGGGGCCTATAGCGACCTTTTCCATATAAACATCAGGGGCGTTTAAAAGACTTCCCTTGGGGGCAATTGCTAAAACAGCAATGGCATTGGCGCTGCCATTGGCGGCTAAGGTTGTGCCTTCCAAGGGATCTAAAGCAATATCAATTGAGATATCATCGGCACCCATTCGGCCAACTTCTTCGCCGATATAAAGCATCGGCGCCTGATCTCGTTCACCTTCTCCGATAACAACGGTTCCGTTAATCGACAATTCGTTAAAGGCATCTCTCATGGCTTTGACAGCCGCTGCATCTGCGGCTTTTTCATTCCCATGTCCTACCAATCGAGAGACGGCCAAAGCCGCCGATTGAGTAACATAGGCCATGTCATGCGTCAGAGCAGGGTTTAATCTTTCACTCTCTTGTCTAGCCATGAGTATTCGCCTTCTCTGACCTTAAAAATTATATAAGAATCCAGCCGAAACAAGTTATAAATGAACCTGATAAAGCGATGTCGCCTAACGAATAGTTGCCATCATCTTATAATGATTTATTCTATATATTAAGAATATCCATTGTAACAGGCGCCGATTTTATTTCAGCAAGCCCGTTGAAAGCCTTTACAAGATTTTCGATCGCTTCTGATGTGCATGCTTTTGTTACCAAGATGACATCAGATGTTTCTTGATCCTGTCCTTCTTGCTGGTTCAGGCTTTCCAAACTGATATCAGCATCAGCCAGAAGAACTACAAGCTTTGAAACCGCTTGGGCTGTGTTCGCAATGGACAGACGAATATAAACGCTTTGTTTGTCGCTATCCGCCTTTTCAGTATCCGCCTTTTCAAGATATTGAACCGGAATCCCGAAAGGCGTTGCATAACCGCCGCGGGCAATATCAACTAAATCAGCGACAACGGCCGAGGCCGTGGGGCCTGCACCGGCACCAGCACCTTCAAATAACAAACGTCCGACTTGATTGCCTTGAGCCACAACAGCATTAAGCGAGCCATCTGCTTGGGCAAGCGGATGATGACAAGGGACAAGGCAAGGTGAAACTTTTTGGAATAAACCTTGGGTATTTTTTTTAGCCTGCCCAATGAGACGGATTTTATAACCCATTTGAGCCGCTTTTTGCATATCGCTCAAGGTAACTGTCTGGATTCCAGAAGTCTTGACCGAATCGAAATCGAGTTTTGTGCCAAAGGCTAAGGTCGACAAAATGGCCAGCTTGTGGGCAGCATCAATGCCTTCGATATCAAAGGTCGGATCAGCTTCAGCATAACCTAAGGCCTGCGCTTCTGCCAAAACATCTTCAAAACCGCGTTTATCCTTTTCCATCGTGGTCAGGATAAAATTGCTGGTTCCATTTAGAATACCAAAGATTTGGCTGATTTCGTTGGCTGCAGCTCCTTCTTTCACCCCTTTGATAATCGGGATACCGCCTGCGACGGCCGCTTCATAGGCAAAAGGAATCTGGGAAGATTCGGCTAATTCAGCCAATTCCATACCATGATGCGCTATCATGGCTTTGTTGGCGGTAATAAGGGCAATACCCTTTTTCAGACAAGCCCGTGCCAATTCCAAGGCGGGGCCCTCTGATCCCCCGATCAATTCGATGACCAGATCGATGTCGTCTCTTTTGGGGAGATCAACAACGTCATCAACCCAGTCATATCGGGATAGATCAATACCACGGTCGCGATTTTTATTGCGCGCCGATATCGCGATAACTTCAATTTTGCGGCCTGTTCTGCGTTCGATCAGATCGGCGTTATCTTTCAATAATTTCAATACGCCACAACCGACTGTTCCCAAGCCGGCTAATGCTATTCGCAAGCCCTGCACCATATATATCCCATAAATTTTGCCTGTTAGCTGTTACTTGCCCTGACCGCGTTGTTATTTCAAGCGTGATACGCTTAGGAAGCTCTTTAAATAAAGAAAATCGGGGTTAAAATCGGGAAATAAGGTAATTGCGTTTTAAGGAAACGAGAAGGCGACTCTATTGGTGTTTGCGCTCTTTGATCATTTGAACAATTTTTATTCTGTCATGCTGACTTACAGCCTGTCTTTTTTCTAGGTGGCCTGATAGGGCTGGAACGCCAAATTCATCAAAGAATTGCCGGATTAAGAACCAATATACTGGTTGTCTTAGCCACCACTTCTTTCGTTAATTTATGTATGCGAATGGGCACAACGGCAGACGCTATCAGGGTTATTGCCGCTGTCGTTTCTGGCACCGGATTTTTAGGCGCGGGCGTTATTATGAAAGATGGCATGAATGTCCGCGGATTAAATACAGCGGCCACTATTTGGTGTTCGGCAGCCGTTGGTACTTGTGTTGGAATCGGCCAATATGCGGTTGCCGCCTTGCTAACGGTTTTTGTTATTTGCGGTAATACCTTGCTACGTCCGTTGGTAAAATGGATAAACCATTTACCTATTTCTAAATCAGAGCCAGATGCCGCTTATACTTTGATGATTGTCGTCGATAAAAGACACCTATTGGAAATACAAAAAAGAATTTTAGAAAAAATAGAGTCTCTTCGATATCAAATTGAATCTATTCAATTAGAAAATTGTGACGATCAACATTCTGAAATAACCATTCACTTCGGTCATAATGTGACCGAATCCCGAGAATTAGCTGATTTGGCAAGTGAAATAGCCTCATGGAAAAACCTGCGACATGTCACTTGGCATAATGATTTATAAGATAGTCCAGTGTTATTTATTTTTGTTAAAAAAAAACTATTTTTTGGACTTTTAATTTTAAAATCACTTAAAATATTTCGCTGTAATTTTATGATCTTCTCTGGCGATAAGGGTAATATATCGCTTCATAACATGTTAAGGTCATCAAGAAGACGTATAAAGACAGACTATAAGCTACTGAAAAATTGACGGTAAATTTTATAGGCCTAATCTGCTGAAATAGCTGTCTCGCCTAGTGAACGGAGCAAAAAATGACATCAGGTCCATTAGAAGCACTCGAAAATGACTACGCTGATATTCGGGATGAAGTCCGCAAATTATGCGCCGAATTCCCCGGCGAATATTGGCGGAAGCTTGATCGGGAAAGTGCGTATCCTACCGAATTTGTAAAAACACTAAGTGATGCGGGTTATTTGGCCGCTCTGATCCCTGAAGAATTTGGCGGATCGGGCTTACCGCTTTCTGCCGGGGCAGCCATTCTCGAAGAGATTCAGCATTGCGGCGGCAATGCTGGTGCTTGTCATGCCCAGATGTATATTATGGGCGCATTGTTACGCCATGGTAATGACGAGCAGAAGAAAAAATATCTGCCCAAGATTGCTTCTGGTGAATTACGTCTTCAGGCTTTCGGGGTTACCGAACCCACTAGCGGGACTGACACGACTTCGCTCAAGACTTTCGCTGAGAAAAAAGGCGACAAATATATTGTGAATGGTCAGAAAATCTGGACATCCAGAGCTGAACATTCCGATCTGATGCTGCTTTTGGCGCGGACAACGCCGAAAGATCAAGTCGAGAAAAAGACAGATGGTTTGTCGGTCTTTTTGGTCGATATGCGAAAAGCCTTAGCCGATGGTGGCATGACCATTCGTCCCATTCGGGCAATGATGAATCATTCTACGACCGAAGTTTTCTTTGATAATATGGAAATTCCGGCTGAAAATCTGGTCGGCGAAGAAGGTAAGGGTTTCCGTTATATTCTGTCAGGTATGAATGCCGAACGCGTTCTTATTGCTTCGGAATGTATCGGTGATGCCAAATGGTTCATCGAAAAAGCCCGCGATTATTCCAGTGAACGGGTTGTTTTCGGTCGGCCTATCGGTGCCAATCAGGGCATCCAATTTCCGATTGCCCGTGCCTATGCGCAAATGCGGGCTGCCGAATTGATGGTTTATCATGCGGCTCATCTTTTTGAACAGGGCGAGCGGGCAGGTGCCGAAGCCAATATGGCAAAAATGCTGTCAGCTGAAGCCTCATGGGCAGCGGCTGAAGCCTGTGTTCAGACCTTGGGTGGCTTTGCCTTTGCCGAAGAATATGATGTTGAACGGAAATTCCGCGAAACCCGACTCTATCAGGTCGCCCCGATTTCAACGAATTTGATTTTGGCTTTCCTTGGTCAGCATGTTCTTGGAATGCCGCGTTCTTACTAAAATTTTTCTTTTCCCGATAGGATAGCTGGAGAGGTGACTCTCCGGCTTTTTGCAGGAGGCTTTATGAATAGCACCTCTTCATCAGAGACTGAGTTGGATGTCGAGTTTTTGCGGGGATGGATCGGCCGTGAGATGACGGCGGAAGATGTCATTTTGGAAGAATTGGCCAAACGCTATATTGCGGTTCTTGACTTGCCCCCATCTGCCTTGAATGAAGGCGCGATTGCTCCACAGCTTATTCATTTCTGTTTGGCTCCGACTGTTGTTTCGGGAAAAGAATTAGGGGCTGACGGCCATCCCTCCAAAGGCGGATTTTTACCGCCTGTCCCATTGCCTCGTCGAATGTGGGCAGGGGGCGACATCCATTTCCTTTCGCCTTTACATATCGGGGAAAGGCTTTGCCGTCATAGCCGTATTGTTGATGTTGTGCCGAAAAAAGGCCGTAGCGGTCTTCTTTGCTTTGTAACCGTCGAGCATGAAATGAAAGTAGAAGGCGAGCTCAGAATACGGGAAAGGCAGGATATCGTGTATCGGGAAGCCGCTACCAAGCCTGCACCGCAGCCAGCAACGCCTTTGCCCGCTGTCGGGCGAGGTGAGCATAGTCAGGATATTATACCGACTACGCCTTTGCTGTTCCGTTATTCAGCCATTACCTTCAACAGCCATCGTATTCACTATGACCGGAATTATGCGGTTAATGAAGAACATTATCCCGCCTTGGTCGTCCACGGTCCTTTACAGGCTTCGCTGCTGATTCATTTCGCGGCCAAAATTAAGAAAGCCCAGCCCAAGCAGTTTCTCTTCCAAAGCCGATCACCTTTATTTGATAATGCCGATTTTTCTTTGAATGCCCAAGAAAATGAAAAAGGTTTGTCTTTGTGGACGTGCAAGGATGGCGGGGCTATCGCCATGAAGGCAGAGGCCATATTCGATGACTAATTTTTCTTGTATCGCCCCGATTTTTGTACCGGCTTCTCGCCCTGAACGCTTCTCAAAAGCGGCGGCAAGCGGTGCCGATGCTGTTATTATTGACCTTGAAGATGCGGTTGCCGAAAAAGACAAAGAGCAAGCCAGAGCCTCTCTTGATACCGCTTTTACGGATTTACCCGTTTTTGTCAGAATCAATGGTGCGGATACCGCTTGGCATCAGGCTGATATAGAGGCCATTTCAGCTTTGCCTGATCTGGCAGGCGTTATTTTTCCGAAAGCCGAAATCGGTGCTGCTTTGACTTCTTTGGCAGATCGGTTGAATGATAAGGTTGCTCTGATTGCCTTGATCGAAACAGCGCAAGGCTTGGCTGATGCCCGTCAATTGGCGCAAATAGATTCAGTCAAAAGACTGGCTTTCGGGTCTATTGATTTCTGTGCCGATATGGGCTGTTCACATAGCCGCGAAGTCTTGTTATCCGCTCGTAGTGAATTGGTTCTGGCTTCCCGACTGGGAAGAAAGATTGCGCCTTTGGATGGCGTGACCGCGACCATTGATGATCCAGCACCGATTGAGGCAGATGCTCGCTATGCGCGTAGTCTTGGTTTTGGTGGAAAATTATGTATTCATCCTCGTCAGATTACGCCGATTTTTAAAGGATTTCGACCAGACGATAGTGAAATCGCGTGGGCACATCGCGTTCTATCTGCGGGGGAGGGTGCTCAACGGGTTGATGGGGCAATGGTTGATGAACCAGTACGGATTCGCGCCCGTGCTATTTTGGCTCGTGCTGAAAAAATGAAGGCAACACAATAATATTGCACAATAGCTAAGGAATATTTCTAGTCTTTGATGATGGAAAATGCTGCTTCAGCTAGGCATTTTCCATCAAAAAACAGTTTAACCTTCTTTGGAAGGCTCAAACTAGCAAATCTTAGCGAGAGATCACCTGACTATTTTCGCTGGTAATTTGAGGTGTATTGCCTGAAAAATCGACGGAAAGTACAAAAGAGGCCTTCCCATGTGAAGCCGCTTTTCTTTCTGGGCTTTGGGCATCAAATTCCAAAGTCCCCATGGATTGGCATATCATATTCGTTTGGTTGCATTGATGGGTAACCGTATCCGTTAATAATCGATAAGAGCGGATTGGCCATCTTGTCAGATAAGTCCGTTTTTGAGCGATAATTTGATTCAAAGATTGGGATTTTCCAAAAAAATCAACGACTGGTTTATAATGCGCCATCATCCAGGGAATGGCTTGTTCTGGTGACTGTTCAGCAATCTGGTAATATTCTGACAAGAAATTAGTAGCCTGTGCGTCGAGATCGTTATCTTTAGAGGCTGCCTCTTTCGGTTGCGGTTGAGGAAAACTGATTGTCGGTTTTTCTGATCTGTCCACTGGTTCTGTGGATGGAATATAATCAGGTCTTTTCGTTGGAACGGTGTTGTTTTTGAGGTCAGACTCCAGTTTCAATAATAGAGGGTCTGTCAGGGAATAGCCTAAAACTTTTTGCTGTTTTGCATCATAAGAGCAGTAGAGCGTTATGTGAGAAAAACCGCCAAAAGCGTTTGCCAGTTTGGCACGGGTGCTGACCAGTGTCAGGACGTAGGGGGCTTCGGAATGGGTCGTCAATTTATCGAAGCGCTGACCATTAACGCCTTTGGCGTCATCATCCCATGAAAAATCATGGAGTTCGATTTCTCTTAAATAATCATTGGCACCGTCGGCGCAGGCCGCATGTGCCTCATCACCGAATTCAGTTTCTAAGGCATGAGGGTCATTTGCATGCTGCTCAAGGAAGTCTGGGTCATGCCGTGCCGATTTTTGTGCAGATTGTTCGCTGTTGCGAGAGTTGTTGTCCGTATCGCCATTATGACAGGATGAAAGGCCGCCAATAGCAGCGAAAAGAACAATAGATGGCAGTAATGTGAGTCTCATTATGATTCGATACCGAAATATCGAAAAACTATCTATGTATTTTCAGGGAGGAATTATCCGAAATGCCGAATAAGAAAAAAGCCCGATCATGCGGGCTGTGTCTTGTTCTAAAATTGTAGAATTTTTTCCTGAAACAGGAAAATGGCGGAGACGGAGGGATTCGAACCCTCGGTAGGGGTTGTACCCCTACGACGGTTTAGCAAACCGTTGGTTTCAGCCACTCACCCACGTCTCCAGCGCTTCAATGATGGCTTGTGAAAAGGGGCTATAACCATCTCCTGATCTATGATCAATAACCCAATGCAAAGAAAAGCGATTTTTTTTATAAAAAATGCATTTTAAAGCAAAAAAATCAGACTTTTGGGTGTTTCTGTTCCAAAAGCTTAATGTGTTTTTGGTCAATCTAATGGCCAAAATGTTATTTTATAGTCTGGATGAAAATATTTCAGCTGAAGATAGCGGCTATTTTATCTTCCTCGGAAAGGCCTTTGATCGATTTATTAAAAAAACTCCGCCTCGGAAGGCGGAGTTAAAAAGTTTGATAGATTATCTGTTGTTTTGATGAGCGTTAATCCGCCAGATGGCTGATAACAAAACTATAGGCTTCGGCGGTTTCTTCCAAACGGGCATAGCGTCCTGATTTTCCGCCATGACCTGCGCCCATGTTGATTTTGCATAATAATTCATTGTTATCGCTTTTGGTGGCTCGTAAGCGCGCTGTCCATTTGGCGGGTTCCCAATAGGTAACGCGCGGATCATTCAAGCCGCCGGTAATAAGCATTGGTGGATAGGGTTGTGCCTTTACATTATCATAAGGGCTGTAAGACAAGATAAGATCAAATGCCTTTTCATCGGTAATCGGGTTGCCCCATTCCGGCCATTCTCCCGGTGTCAAAGGCAGACTTTCATCCAGCATTGTATTCAGAACATCGACAAAAGGCACTTCGGCGACAACAGCACCCCATAAATTTGGGTCAGTATTGCTGACGACACCCATCAATTCACCACCGGCAGACCCTCCGTGAATCGCGATTTTTCCGGATTTGGTGAAATGATGTTCAATTAGGCCTTTGGCGACATCGCTAAAATCATGGAAGCTGTTCCAGCGTTTCTCCAATTTACCGTCCAAATACCATTGATAACCGAGATCATCGCCGCCGCGAATATGGGCAATGGCATAGGCAAAACCCCGATCCAGCAAGCTAAGGCGACTGGTCGAGAAATAGGGCGCGATGCTGATGCCATAAGCCCCATAACCATAAAGCAGTAAT
The DNA here is from genome assembly GCF_000175255.2 of Zymomonas mobilis subsp. mobilis ATCC 10988. Classification (NCBI taxonomy): domain Bacteria; kingdom Pseudomonadati; phylum Pseudomonadota; class Alphaproteobacteria; order Sphingomonadales; family Zymomonadaceae; genus Zymomonas; species Zymomonas mobilis. Next base: position 1,186,722 of record NC_017262.1, read on the forward strand.
TTACCTTCGCCGTCTTTTTCAAAGTCTTTCCGATAGACCACCGTGACCGGCACAGAAACACCATCCCGTGCCTTTATCATCAGCCGTTCACTGCTATAGGCTTCGGGATCATAGCCCGAAGGGACTTCCTGCCTTTTTAAGAAGCGAAGCGTCTTTGAATCAGGATCATAATCATAAATGGTAGGTGGTGTGACCATCGATTCATAACGCAGACGGTAATAGACCGGATCATAGGCAGGGTTATGGTCAAAGCTAACGCTGTAGCTGGCTTCAGGAAATTCGATATATTCCAATTGGCCATCTGGATGACGAAGGATGATTTGATCCAAGCCTTCTTTCCGAGCGGATAAAAGCAGATGATCAGAAAAGGCATGCAAGCCCGTCAAATATAAGAGGTCGGAGCCCGCGATTTCAGTCTGCCAATCCGAAGCTGTATCAAAGCTGGCACTAGCCAATCTGAAATTGACATGATTGTCATTGGTTAGAATCCAGAGTTTACCTTGCCCGCTATCAACCGAATAAAGTCGTCCTGTTTTTCGTGGGCTGATAAGGTCAGGTGGGCTGTCGATATCATCTGTCGGGATAAGGTAAATCTCACTGGTCTGGTGATTACCGGATTCAAGGAAAATCCACTGTCTATCCTGACTGCGGGATAGAGAAACCCGAAAGCCATCATCCTGTTCGCGGTAGATTTCGCGATCTTGGCTACTGTCTTCCCCGATGATGTGACGCATTGCCCGATAATTACGCCAATTATCATTAACCTCGGTATAAAGCACGGCACGGGAATCGGCTGACCAGACAACCGCACCATTGACGACTGAACTGACGGTTTCAATATCCTTGCCGCTTTCAAGGTCGCGGATTTGTAAGGTAAAGCGTTCGGCACCGTTATTGTCACATGTCCAAGCCGCAAGACGTCCGTCAGGGCTGATACTCAAAGCACCCAGACGGAAATAATCATAGCTCTCAGCCTCGGCGGCTTCATCAATCAGAATTTGTTTTTTATCTTCTGTGTCAGCCATCAAACGGCGATACCATGCTCGATATTGACTTCCCGATTGGAAAGACCACCAATAAAGATAGTCTCCATCCTGCCATGGAACGGCCTGTTCATCCTCTTGTAATCGGGCTTTCATCTCCGAAAATAATTGGCCAGTCAAAGCAGCCCGAGGCTTCATCGCCTGTTCGAAAAAAGCGTTTTCCTGTTTGAGGTAATCGAGAATGTCCGGATCATCGACCGTAGGGTAATGCGGGTCTTTCAGCCAGGCATATTCATCCTGAAGCGTTTTACCGTGGAGTGTAAAACTATGGGCTCTTTTTTGGGCAACCGGAGGGCTAGGCAAAGCGGATGATTGCGACACAGAAAATCACCTTTATTTATAATTTCTGACATTGTCAGATATATTATGACGATATGATCTGACAGTATCAGAAAGTAATGTTATTATAGCTGCGTTTTATAAGAAGATAGGTCGAAGGAAGAACATGTCCAGTCACAGACAACGTTTAGGGGCGTTAAGAACAGAGTTAGCCCGCGAAAATCTGAATGGTTTTTTTGTCCCTTTGACCGATGAGCATATGAGCGAATATATCGGTGCCTATGCCTGTCGACTGGAATGGTTAACCGGATTTGGTGGTTCTGCTGGTTCTGCGGTCGTCTTAGAAGGACAGGCGGCTATTTTTGTTGATGGCCGTTATACTATTCAGGTCACAGAACAGGTCGATCCTGAATTATGGTCATATAAATCTTTACCCGCTGATGACCCTGTTGCATGGGCGATTGCTCATTTGAAGGCGGGGGACAGAATTGGATATGATCCTTGGTTAGCTAGCCTAGGATGGGAAAAACAAGCTCGCCGCCGTCTGGACGCTCAAAAAATTGAATTGGTGGCGCTACCGACAAATCCGATAGATGCTATCTGGTCTGACCGGCCTTTACCGTCTCAAGCACCGGCCTTTATTCAACCTGAAAATTTGGCGGGTAAAACTTCCGAGCAGAAACGGCATGAAGTCGCGGAATGGTTGAATGCAAAACAGGCAGATACGCTGGTTTTAACAGCACTCGATTCAATCGCGTGGCTGTTTAATATGCGCGGCAGTGATGTCAGCTGCACGCCAGTAGCTCTAGCTTTTGCCCTGACCCATAAAGATGGCTCGGCTGATTTATTTATTGATCCGGCAAAAACGGATGATGCTTTGAAAGAAGCTATGGGGAATGCGGTTCATTTCCACGATCAAGCGGATTTTCCTGATGCTTTAAAAGCATTATCTGGGAAATCGGTTATTGTTGATCCTGAAAGAACGGTAGCCGCTATTACCGCTTTGTTGCAGGACGGCGGCGCGCGCCTTTCCTATGACCGTGATCCAGTTGTTTTGATGAAGGCGATTAAAAACCGCGCCGAGATTGAAGGCCATCGCCAAGCCCAACTTTGGGATGCGGTCGCTCTTGCAAAATTTTTCTATTGGTTATCCCAAACGGCACCAAAAAGGCAGCTGACCGAATTATCAGCAGCTGAAAAACTACTGTCCTTCCGTCAGGAAAGCGGTCATCTGGTCGACCTGTCTTTTGAAACGATTTCTGCCGCGGCGGCGCATAGTGCTATTCCTCATTATCGGGTGACAGAAGCCAGCAATCTGCCTTTGAAAAAAGATGAAATTTATCTGGTGGATTCCGGCGGGCAATATCCGAATGGCACGACTGATGTGACCCGCACGGTAATCATCGGCACCCCTACCGAAGAAATGAAACAGCGTTTTACGCTGGTATTAAAAGGGCATATCGCTTTGGCAACAGCCGTCTTTCCGGCCGGCACATCGGGGGGGCAATTAGACAGTTTTGCGCGCCAATATCTCTGGCGGGCAGGCGTTGATTATGCTCATGGGACGGGACATGGCGTAGGTGCCTTTTTATCCGTGCATGAAGGCCCGCAACGTATTTCGCCATCTGGTGGCGCTTTTTCTGGCGGGAACGAGGTTCTGCGGGCGGGTATGATCCTGTCTAATGAGCCGGGTTATTATAAATCAGGCGCCTTCGGTATTCGTATCGAGAATTTGTTGCTGGTTAAGCCCGTTGAGGTCGCAGAGGCAGAAAAACCTTGCCTTGCCTTCGAGACATTAAACTTCACGCCAATAGACAGAAATCTGATTAATTCCTCTCTTTTGAGCGAATCAGAAATAAGCTGGCTGAACCAATATCATCAGGAAGTTTGTCAAAAACTGTTACCTTTCCTGTCCATGCAGGAAGCCGAATGGCTGAAAGCCGCGACCGCGCCTTTGAGGGGATAGTGATTATATGAAAAATATTAGAGGACGCAATCTTTTTAATAAAAAATAGGTTATATTTTATATAATCCTTGCGAGAAGTTTGGCGTAACTGTAACAACAATACGTTTGAATGCGCGGGATAGAGGAAGCGCTTGTGAAAAAAATTGAAGTCGTCATCAAGCCTTTTAAACTGGAAGACGTTAAGGCCGCTCTGACGGATGCCGGTATATCCGGTATTACCGTTACAGAGACACGTGGATACGGCCGTCAGAAAGGGCATACCGAGTTATATCGGGGCGCTGAATATGTCGTCGACTTTCTGCCCAAGGTAAAACTGGAAACAGTGGTGCCGGACGAATTGGTAGAAAATGTGGTCGAGGCTGTCACAGTGGCTGCCAGAACAGGCCGTATCGGGGACGGAAAGATTTTTATAAGCGATGTGTTGGACGCTATCCGTATTCGTACCGGAGAGAGAGGTATCGAAGCGATTTAAGCTGCACTGGTTAATTGTAAAGAACAGGCTTTTAAGCTACGCACATCTGTTTTTCGTCTCTCCCCTGTCAGGACATTAAAGGGTAATCATATTATGGCCAATTCGGCATCTGATCTGCTTAAGCTTATCAAGGAAAAAGAAATCGACTGGGTCGATCTGCGTTTCACCGACCCCAAAGGCAAATGGCAACATCTGACCATGGCAAGCACGGTTGTCGGTGAAGACGATCTGAATGACGGTTTTATGTTTGACGGTTCTTCCATTGAAGGATGGAAAACGATCAACGAAAGCGACATGATCCTGAAACCTGATCTGGACGCTTTTTACATTGATCCTTTCTCGGCATCCCCAATGCTGATTTTGATCTGCGATATTGTTGAACCTGCAACGGGCGAATTTTACAGCCGCGACCCGCGTTCGACCGCTAAGCGGGCAGAAGCCTATGTTAAAACTTTGGGTCTGGGTGATACTGTTTACATTGGCCCTGAAGCTGAATTTTTCCTGTTTGATGATGTCCGTTTTGACAGTGGCTATAACGGCAGCTTCTATCGGGTTGATGATATCGAATTGCCGACCAACAGCGGTCGCGAATATGACAATGGGAACCTTGCTCATCGTCCGGGCGTCAAAGGCGGTTACTTCCCAGTTGCTCCGGTTGATTCCGCTGTTGATATCCGTAGCGAAATGGTCTCAACGATGTTGGAAATGGGTCTCCCCATGGACAAACATCACCATGAAGTGGCACCTGCCCAGCATGAATTAGGTTTAACCTTTGGCACGCTCACGCAGACGGCTGATCGTATGCAGGTCTATAAATATGTCGTGCATCAGATTGCACAGGCCTATGGCAAGACCGCAACCTTTATGCCCAAGCCGATTTCCGGTGATAACGGTTCTGGCATGCATACCCATATTTCTATCTGGGATGGTGGTAAGCCGACTTTTGCCGGTTCTGAATATGCTGGCTTGTCCGAAAATGCCCTGTATTTTATCGGTGGTATTATCCGCCACGCCAAAGCTATCAATGGTTTGACCAATCCGTCAACCAACAGCTACAAACGTCTGGTTCCGGGTTTTGAAGCGCCTGTTCTTTTGGCCTATTCTGCCCGTAACCGCTCTGCTTCCTGCCGTATTCCTTATGGTACCGGTGAAAAATCTCGCCGCGTTGAAATCCGCTTCCCGGATGCAACCGCCAACCCGTATCTCTGCTATACGGCTCTGTTGATGGCTGGTATCGACGGTATTCAGAACAAGATTCATCCGGGTGAAGCCATGGATTGCAATCTTTATGATCTGCCGCCGGAAGAATTGGCCAAGGTTCCGACCGTAGCCGGTTCTTTGCGTGAAGCTTTGGATGCTTTGTCTGAAGATTTCGACTTCCTGACCAAAGGTGACGTTTTCACCGAAGATCAGATCAAATCCTATATCGAAATCAAACGGGCTGAAGTTCTTCGTTGGGAAATGGCTCCCAGCCCAGTTGAATTTGAAATGTATTATTCTCTCTAATTCTAATTTGAATCTATTCTGTCCTTGACAGGATAGGGTTTTTTAGAAAAGGGGATGTCCGGAACTTTTCGGGCATCCCCTATTTTTATTACTGTCTGTTGTTTTATTATATTGCGGCATATTTTCTTTCCGATTGTCGGGGGACAATTAAAGAACGGCCGCTCTTCAATTCTATAATTTAAAGAGAGGTCTCTTATGGCTGTAACATCCCGCCATGAACGTCCCGCGGAAAGAGGATGCCAGCCTTTATCTTTTCCGGCTTTCGTTTTGTTCATTGCCGGAATGATGGCTATTCCGTCTTTGGCTTTTGATTCTATGTTACCGGCTTTGCCGGAAATGGGAAAAAGCTTTTCGGTTACAAATCCAAATGACCAACAATGGATTATTGTTGTTTATTTTCTGGGTATTGGTTTCGCCCAAATCTTCTATGGTCCTTTATCTGACCGCTTTGGTCGTAAGCCGGTTTTGATAACAGGTTATATCCTGTTTATCTTGACTAGTTTGATGGTCGGGCTGTCCCAAAGCTATCCATTATTGCTGGCTGCCCGTTTGATCCAAGGTGTCGCAGCGGCCTCGTCCCGTGTTTTGGCAACCTCTATTGTTCGTGACTGTTTTTCCGGTCGGCGCATGTCAAAAGTCATGTCCTTTGCGGTCATTATTTTTATGGGCGTGCCTATTTTTGCACCTTCATTGGGATCAGTCGTCTTATTATATGCATCTTGGCGGGCGATTTTCTTCTCTTTGACCTTATTTACCCTGTTCTTCATTGCCATGATTATCTGGCGTTTGCCGGAAACCTTGCATCCTGAAGATCGGCGTGATCTTGACTGGAAAGATACCATCAGAGCCGCAGGGCTTTTCTTTAAGAGCAGAGATACGGTTGCCTATACTTTGGCTTTGATGATGATCGAAGGTGGTTTGTTGGGTTATCTTAACTCTGTTGTGGAGATTTTTACCGATAATTTTCACGCTTCACCGAAAGTCTTTAACCTTGCCTTTGCCGCAGGCGGGGGCTTCATGATTCTGGCCTGTCTTACTAACTCTTTTCTGGTCGAAAAAGTGGGTATGCATCGGTTAGGACATGGGTCATTATTCATGATGATTGCAATGTCTATCGCTCATGCTTTCTTGGGCTATTGCGGTCTCGAAACGGCTTATACTTTTGTCATCATGCAGGGTATGACCATGTTTTTCTTTTCTCTCTGCATTGCCAATTTCTCGGCCATTTCTATGGAACCCATGGGGCATATCGCGGGTATGGCATCATCAATCCAAGGATTCATCTGGCTCGTCGGCGGTGATTTCTTTGGGGCGATATTGGGACAGATGTTTAATAATACCATTTTCCCGATGACCATCGGAAACGCTCTTTATGGTCTCTTTGCCCTTGCTATTATTTTATGGGCTGAAAAAGGCCGCCTTTTTGTCCCCAAAGAAAATCAGTAATCTTTCGATATTCTGATATTACCGCTTGATCGTCCTACGGTCGAAACCGATGACAAAAGCGAAAGCCAGCGATTGATCTGGAACTGAACACTGGTCAGGGAATATCCCTGACCATCGGTTTCGACTTCGACATAGGTATGCCGTCCGATATATTTACCGGCTGCGACGGCAGTTTTCTGGCTATTCTGGCTAGATGATGTAATCCTAAGCCGGTCAAGTCTGGCTAACTTTCTGACATTATTGATCGGGTCAACATTCGCACCCCCATGTCGTAGCTGATTAAGCGCGCTGGCAAGCTGTAACGCTTCTGGAGCAGACAGATTGGTAATCGAACTACCAAACAAAAGTTGTGCCAGTAATTCATCTTCCGGCATAGCGGGATTGCTGGTAAAATTGATTTCCGGTTTTAAAGCCGTGCCAGTAACGTGAATAGTCGCATCTGTTGAATTAAGCGTTGCACGCGCCGTCAGATCAAGCGCTGGTTCGACGGGTACTTCGCCTTGGAAGCGAATATTCCCGCGATCAAGCGTAAAACGTCGCCCTGCAAAATCATAATTACCCCGAATAAGATCAGTTCTTCCCAAAATAGAGGGATTGTCGATATTCCCACTAATATTAAGCTCGGCGCGCCATTCGCTATCCAATCCCATACCAGTCACATTGAGACGGTTATGCGCATGGGTCTTTAAATCCAATGTCCATGCTTTTGGAGGCGTTTGCGTTACCGGATTTTCTTCGATGCGATTGATCTCTTTAATCGGTAAATGAGGAATCGACGCATTTGATGACTTGCCTAGCTGATAATTGGCGCGCTTGATCTGTATGTCCCCGCTGATACGTCCTCCATCGCCTTGGGAATCCAGCGACAAATCGCCGGACACCGTCGCTTTGAAATCATCGCGGTTAATCAGAACGGCATCATCTGCTTTTAAGCGGATAGCCAGACCAACACCTTGAGGCGCTGCGAAATTAATCGTCGCCTTGCCATTGATCCGCCCTTTGTTTGAAGTATCTCCGCTAAATTGATCTATAATAAGGCTGGTATCTGCAAAGTTACCTTGCATTTGCACTTGATCGATAGTCAGGCCTGTTGTTGCACCTTCTAATCGACCTTGATTCATTGCCAATTTGCCGGTCAAAAAAGGATGATCAATCGTGCCACCAACATCGGTGAAAAACGCAAGTCCACCGGAAAGATCAATATTGTCGATACCCAATAATCGCCACAGGGTTTCGCTGGCACCTTTAAAACGGATTTGTGCTCTCATAGGCAGATGGCGAAATTCTGTCAGATTAAAAGACGTATTTGGGCTGTTCCGCCATTCGGCCTGTGCCCGTCCAACAATCTGATTATTATCTTGAACGACCGCTCTTAAAGCCAGCTTTTCAGGATTGAGAATAGCCGCCACACCCGCGTCAATCGGACGTGATGATAGAAAAATACCGGAACGAGACAATCCCCGCAGAGTAAGATTCATCATACCTCTTGGGATATTAGTCTGATCTTGCTGCCATGTAATTTGGCCATGGGCATAGCCACCAAGGCCTAATCCCGGATGAAAAATATCTAGTAAAGATAAAGGAATTTTTTCGAGGGCGATGCTGCCTTCATTTTTGCTTTTACCAAGATAACCTTTTAATTTGGCGCTGCCGCCACCTGTAATTTCAATCCGGCTTTCTTCAAGACGAATACCGCCATCTTTATCTTTTGTAAGCTGCGCTGCTTTATCAAGGCGAAGCCCGATATGGGCAATGCTACCATGACCTTCGATAGAATAATGATCGCGAGATAGATGGATTAGGCTGTCTATATCAAAAGGTTGACCGCGATTTCCAGATGCGACCAGATGAAAAATACCCTCATCACGATCGAAATGAAAATTCCCCTTTAACTGACCAATATCAAATAATTTTCCTTTGATTTCTTGCCCTGACAGCAGGCCATCCACAATAGACGTATTTTGGCCTAGCTGGATATGAGCATTGATATCACCATGACGAATAACCGATTCAAAAACACCGCCTAAATGACCGTTGTTGGTCGTCAGGGCGACATTTATCTGCTGTTCGTTATCAGATGTAGGATTGAGTGGGACTTGAAAATTAATTCGACCAGTCAACGCGCCACTGGATTGTAGCTGACCATTAACGCCCCGTCCAACAGCCGTCAGATCGCCAGAAAAATGAGATGCCGAAATATCAAGATTTTGAACATGGATGACGGTTGGCTGGCGGGGGATGACATCAATTCGTCCCAATCCCTTAAAATTGCCGAGAGGCGATCCACCATGGCTATTCCAATCATACCCTTTTTGTGTTGGTTCAAGGATCAGATTGACGTCTTTTAAACCAAGGCTGTCAACCGGATGGTCAAGTTGAATATCAAGATGAGGATGGGCAATATCACCATCAAGTTTCAGCCTTAAACTGCCATAGCTACGTTGATTGCCGCTGCCGATAAGATGCAACGGATTGCCATTGCCATTATCGCGTTGCCCCTTCGCATTGAGCTGGAGGGCAGGGGATTGCAGGATAACTTTTTGAAGGTCGGTCGTCCCGTTAATTTGCCGTGTAAAATCAACGTTAAGCGTCGGTGCGCCTTCCATCAGACCTTTTAGAAAAGCATTCTCAAAATTTTCTGTCCATGTCTTTAAATGCCCCGTGGCCTTTACCCCATCTACACCCGCATGATGCTCGACATAAATTTCACCTTCGGCATCCAAAAGGGCAAATTCAGGTATAGGATAACGTGTCAGACGGGGTTTGATATCGGCCTGATAACTTCCGTCTTTTAAATCTATATCAAGCAGACCTTCACCACTCAAAAAATGAGATGCCAAAGAGGTCTTTTCTCCAATGAGATGGTTATGGGTTATATGAAAGATGCCGCTGATAACTAAATCGCGCGTTAAATCTTCTGTGGTATGATCTGTGCCAGAAATATGCTTGATTGTAAGCTTTAAGGGCAGATGCGATAATCCATCAGATAGAAGCGTTTCGCCTTCCAAAGTCGCCGCTTCATAATGCTCTTTCCCAAAAGAAAGCCAGCCTGCTTTGAGCTGATAACTGAAATGTCCTTTTTCAAAGCTACCATCCAGATGGTTTAGAAGGGTAATATGCTCGCCTTCCATCTTAGGATCGAGCGCTTTGCTTTGCCTTAACAGGGTCTCGATGACGATCGAATGATAAAGACCCTTGGCAAAATCAATGCCGCCTTGGCTTTTTATATCAAGCGTTGGGGAAAGAAGGCGTATCTGACCATTGATGCTATGATCTTTCTGGTCAAATTCTGATAAAATACGGGTTTCACTACCCAATAAACGGGCTGTATTGGGCTTAACAAGGCGCGATAACGCCGCCCAACCCGCAATATACCAGTGACCTTTATTTTGTTTTAAATGGATATCAGCCAGCGGATTCTGGTCGAGTAAAGCATGAATATGCCCTTGCCAGTTTGTCCATTCTCCTTGCCCGTTTAAATCGGCAGCGAGTGTTTTTTTAATTCCGGTAAGATCAGCAATCGATCCTTTTTCTGGTGCCAATAGATTGGCTTTTAACGCAAATCTGTTTTTTTCAGGATTGATGTCTGCCAGAAAATGAAAGCTGTCTTTTAAGGTCGAAGTAATTGTGATTTCAGCCTTTAACTGGCCGGAAGTCGATAGCGCATGACCTCGGATATCCATAACGGGAATAGCCGTTATATTCTGTTGAGGGTTATTTCTCTTTTGGGGAATAATTTCGATATGGGTCAGTATCAGATGGTCTATTCTGATATAGCTATTGGGTAGCCGAAAGGGTTTTCCTTGTGATTTAAGCCGTGGCAAACGCCATAAGCGGGCAGAATTGGCCTGTAATGTCTGAATATCCCAATGTTTTTTCCATAGATCCCATAATCGCCAATCCAGCGTAAGGTTGGGTATTTCAAGAAAAACGCCATCAAGATCATAAAAGCGGAGTTTCTCTATCTGCATTTTATGCCAGATAGAGCCATCAATATGTTCTATTGAAAAATGCAGACCAGTTGGCAGTTTTTGTTTTCTAATTTCATCGATAATTAGGCGATGTCCAATGGATGAATCTAGAAAAAGCAAAAAAATCGCCGGAAGAGCCACCGCAAAAAAAAGGATGGGAAGAAGAATAAAACGCCAGAGATGCCGCAATTTTGATTGTTTTTGTCCGGCTTTTTCCTTTTCTATCGGCGAATGAATCTCTGCCATTTCCTCGGGCAAAGTTTCTTTGGATTCCGGCGGCATATCCTGTTTTTCGGGCATCAGAAGGCCTGCCCTAGGGAGACATACACACCAATACGATTTTCACCAGCATGACGATGGAGCGGGGTGCCAAGGTCAACGCGCATAGGGCCAAAGCTGGTATAATAACGCAATCCCAAACCTGTCCCCAAACGTAGACCGCTCATGCGTGGTAAGGTTGATGTGTAAAGATTACCGGCATCAAGGAAAGGCACCAATCCCAAATCCCCAAAGCGGAAACGGGTTTCAATAGAAAATTCGGCAAGGCTTGAGCCACCAAGCGGTTTTCTGTTGGCATTTAGATTACCAATGGCCTGATAACTGAAACCACGAACAGAACCGCCACCGCCAACATAATAACGACGGGACGGCGCAAGGTCACTGCTGTCGCTGCCTATAATAGATCCCATTCGGACGCGTCCGGCCAGCACAATATTATGACCAAGCGGTTGGTAGCCGCTCGCGTCTATTTGGGTTCGGATATAAGGCACTGTTTTGTGCAGAAATGAAATTTCTGGTGAAGCATGGGCGCTTAATCGAAAGCCTTTTGTCGGGTTCAGCAGATTGTCACTACTATCATACCCCAATTGACCAGGCAGGGCGGCTATCAAATATTGATGATGCCCAGCACCATAGGTGTAGTAGCCATTATCGCGTTCGTCTGAACCAATAAATTGGCCGCCAATCGACCAGACCCATTTTTTTTGCCAGATAATATTGGTTTCGCGTTCAAAGCTCGCTGATAACGTGGCAGTGCGTGCATCATAAGCGCGCCTTTTGGTATGAAGAACCGAAAGGCTGGAAGACAATATATGGTCTCTTGCCCCTTTATTGCCTTGCCTTAAAGATGCGCCCACACCTTGGTCGCGCGTTCCCAGAATACCAGAGAAGGTGACCGCGCCTTCCGGCTTTATCATATTACGATGAGTCCAACTAACATCCGAACGAACACCTTCACCATTTCCATAGCCAACCGTTCCAGCAATAGTATGAAGTGGCGCTTTTTCAGTCGTAATCGCGATATTGGTAACATTCGGATGATCGGGATCTGGCACTGGTTTCAATTGGATAGTGGAAACCAGACTGGTTTGAATAACGGCGCGCCGTAAATCATCAAGCAATACCGAATCATAAGGGGTGCCAGGGTGAAAACGGGCAATCTCATTAAGGTGATGCGTATCGAGCGGTTGACTGTTTTTGTTAAGGATGATTTCGCCAAATTTTTGAGGCTTGCCTGTTTCGACATTCATCACCAGACTGCCCGTAAAATTGCTGTGATCGACGATAATATCTGGCTGGGTGATCTGGGCAAAGGGGAAGCCCAGATGACCGAGTTGTTTCTCCAAATCTTGATCGGCCGAAATAATGGCAGCTTGATCTACTGGGTCATCTTTATGAATCGGGTAAATTTTTTGTAAGCCTAGTTGTGGCGTATCTTCTTTATCCAAGCCGTTAACCTTGACATCCGTAAAGCGATAAAGCTGGCCGGGGTTAACTTTGAATTCGATAACGACTTTATGTTTTTCAATAATAGGGGTTAGGCGCGATTCAACCGAAGCGTCATAATACCCACCAGACTGCAACAAAGCAGTCAGATTTTCGCTGTCACCCCTGATTCGTCTTCTTATTTGGGCAATATTGGCGCGTTTCCGGCGCGTCATATAAAGCGTTGAAAGACCATTAAAACTACTTTGCCATGTATGCTCGCGCGGCGGCAAACCTGTAATTTTAACTGTGTAATGATAACCAAGATTATTTTCTGAAACGGAAGATATTTTACTCTTGGAAGATTTCGGTTGGTTATCAGCCTTGCTATTCACAGAAGGGGATAAATCGCCTTCTGTATTGGAATCTGTTTTTTGAAGATCTGGCCAGTCTACCCCAAGATCAGACCAATTATCCAAAGGTGCCATTGAAAAACCTTTGCTGTTGTCGGTCATGATGTTTTTTTGGGGTGGCGGCTTTGCCTTGACCGCTTCGATATAGGTCAAAAAAAACGTTGCTGCGATCACCCATGATGCAACATGTTTTTGTCTTTTCTTCTTTAAAAAGCCTGCCTCTTTGATGGGAAAAGGCCTGAAGAAACAGGTCATCAATCCGGCTTGACCACGGCATCTGGCATCATATCATCGGAAAAACTGGCGAGAGTAGGAATAAGTTCCTGATAATTGCTAATAACACGGTCGGCGCCCAAAGCAGTAGCCGGAACATCAGAATAACCAAAGCTTACCAGAATAACGGGTAAATCGGCATTGTGGCCTGTTTTGACATCAGTAATAGAGTCGCCAATAAAGGCTGTCCGGCCGCCGCCCATTGCATGGATCGCTTCGAGTAAAGGCTTTGGATCGGGTTTTCTGACTGAAAAGCTGTCGCCGCCAATAATATCTGAAAAATAGTGATCCCAACCCAGCTGGTGGATAATCGGCCGCGCCAGACATTCCGGTTTGTTGGTATAGACAATCAATTTTAAACCGAGGTCTTGAAGCGCTTTTAATATTTCTTCGACGCCTTCATAGGGGCGCGTATGTACCAGAACATGCTTTTTGTAATAAGCCAGCATCAAAGGGAATCCTTTGACCATCAATTCCTGATTGATACCGCCCGTCACTTCCAAAGCTTGTTCCATTAGTCGCCGGATACCTTTACCCATCATTTTTTCGACCTGTTCCTGTGTCGGAACGGGACGTCCCATTTGTTTTAAAGCATAATCAAGGGCTGCATGAAGGTCAGGTGAACTGTCGATAAGCGTGCCATCGAGATCAAAGCCGATAAAGTCAAATGGAATACGGGACATAATGGGTAAAAACTCCCTGCTATAGAATAAAGGCTATTTATCCCCGTGGGGCGCAGTCATAAGAGACAGAACAACAGCAATAATTTACGATGTCGTGGAAATATATCGGCTTATAGAGATATTTGCCTGTAAAATTAAGTCTGTTCCTGTTCTGGAAATAGGCACAACTTCATGGCAAAAGCCGAATATAGGAGAGTTTTTGTTATGACTGCTCATAAGCCTTTTTCTGCTGTTATTCTGGCTGCGGGTAAGGGAACGCGGATGCGTTCGGATACCCATAAGATATTACATGCCCTTGCTGGCAGACCTCTTTTAGGATGGGTTCTGGACAGCCTTGCTCCGTTATCGCCTGATCATACCGTGGTTGTGACAGGTTCCGGTCGCGAGCAAGTCGAAAATTATCTAAAACAGGTTGATTTGCCCGTTACCTCGGTTACCCAAGAAGAGCAATTGGGTACGGCACATGCTGTGGCACAGGCTAAATCCGCTTTGAAGGATTTTAAAGGGGATATTGTCGTTCTTTATGGCGATGTTCCTTTAGTGCAACCCAAAACGATAAAAGCCTTGCTGGAACGCTTGCATCATGAAGACAAGCCGACAGTGGCCGTTTTAGCGTTCAGACCTGACGATCCGCGTCAATATGGGCGTATTGTCACTGATAAGACCGCCCATATCCAAAAAATGGTCGAATATAAGGATGCCAGCGAAGAAGAGCGGGCAATCACCCTGTGTAATAGTGGCCTATTAGCCATCAGAGCGCATGATCTTTGGCCGTTATTATCACGGGTTCAGAATAATAACGCATCAGGCGAATATTATCTGCCTGATATTGTTATGCTGGCTTTGTCCGAAGGCTGTCAAGCTGTGACTGTTGATGCGGAGGCTTGGGAAGTTTCCGGCGTCAATAATCGGGCAGAACTCGCCAGCCTTGAAAGCCTGTGGCAAAATCGCAAGCGGCAGGATGTCATGAAAGACGGGGCTAGTCTGATTGCACCTGAAACCGTTTGGTTCAGCTATGACACTGAAATCGGGCGAGATGTCATTATTGAACCGCAAGTCTTTTTTGGACGTGATGTTAAAGTTGCCAATGGTGTAACCATTCATAGCTTTAGCCATATTGAGGGGGCTGACATTAAAGAAAATGTTGAAATAGGCCCCTTTGCACGGTTGAGACCCGGTGCCGAGATTGCTGAAAAAGCTAAAATCGGTAATTTCGTTGAGATCAAGAAGTCCAAAGTCGAGAAAGGCGCCAAGGTTAATCACCTGACCTATATCGGGGATGCGACTATTGGCGCAGGTTCTAATATCGGCGGCGGCACTATCACCTGTAATTATGATGGCTTTAACAAAAGCCGGACGGAAATTGGCGAGAAAGCCTTTATCGGTTCCAATAGCGCGTTGGTTGCGCCGGTGCGTATCGGGGCAGGGGCTATTATTGCCGCAGGGTCAACCATTACCCATAATGTGCCAGATGACAGCTTGGCGATTGCCCGATCGGAACAAGAGAACAAGGCCTTATGGGCAAAAAAATTTCGGCAGAGAAAAAAGAAAAAATAAAGAAAAGCCGGTTTTTACCGGCTTTTTTTATAGCAGTGCCCTTTGCCAAAAAACAAAAAGTCAGGGAGATATCCCGTCCAATAAACGGCGATTATTTTTCAAAAAGATAGCTTAATATAAAAATATTCCGGCTGCCATCAGCAACCGGAATATCAAAATTTTTTATTATTGAGACGATAATTTAACCCTCAGGATTATGGCCGAGAACATTATCGAGCCAGTTTTTATCTAAGGCTGGATCGGCATGTCCTGTTGATTTTTCTTTACCAGAATCTGGCTTTGTCGCGGATTTTTCATTGCCCTTGGAACGGTTGTCATCCGCATCCCCTGCGTGTTTTTCTGTCACCGCTGGTGGCAGAGTAGGCGCGGGGGTATCCGCCGGAAGACCGGAAGTCGCCGGATGAATAGCCGCAGCATCACCGAAATAGGTTTCGTCATCCGGTTCAACCTGCGAATCTGGCAAAGTTACCTGTGTGTCAAAAGGCACAACAGGCCGATCAGCCACAGCGACACGCATATATTTCGAGAACGCCATGGCCGGAGCATGACCGCCGGATAATCCCGGAACAGGTTTAGAATCATCGCGCCCCATCCAGACGCCTGTTGTCAGACCACTAGAGAAACCGATGAACCAGCCATCATGACTAGATGAAGTCGTTCCGGTTTTACCGGCAACAGGGCGACCTATCTGGGCAGCGCGTGCGGTTCCGGTGGCAACTGCCGTTTGCAGCAAATCAGTCATTTCCGCTGCAACCCAAGGGGCTAATAAGACCTGATCGCTGTTATCAGGATGCTGATACAACAATTTGCCATAGCTGGTCGTGATGCGGCTAATACCATAAGGGGTAACCGCAATACCTTTTCTGGCAACGACAGCAAAAGCGCGGGTCATATCAATCAAACGGACATCGGAAGTTCCCAGCACCATTGAAGGCACAACATCAATCGGTGTTGTGATGCCTAATCTTTTAGCCATGGTGGCGACCGTGTTAAAGCCGACCTGACTACCAAGTTTGGCGGCAATCGTATTCAAAGAGAAGGCAAAAGCTGTTCTGATGCTGATATCACCTGAAAAATGACGGGAAGCGTTTCTCGGACTCCATCCGTTGATGGTCACTGGTTCATCAACAATACGGTCATCGGGGCGAACCCCACTTTCCAAAGCCGCGAGATAAACAAAAAGTTTGAATGATGAACCCGGCTGACGAGTCGCCTGTGTTGCCCGATTATAGATAGAAGAAACGTAATCGCGGCCACCAACCATGGCTCGAACCGCACCATCGCTATCAAGCGTCACCAAGGCACCTTGCGCCCCTTTCGGGGTGGAGTCTTGAATCGTTGTATCTGCGGCTCTTTGCATTCCGAGATCAAGCGTTGTCCAGACGTCAATCGGTTCTGTGCTGGGCTCGATCAGAGAATCCAACTGTGCCAAAGCCCAGTCTGTAAAGTAGCGCACACCATTTTGATGCGGTTCAGCCGATAAAGCAACATTTTGCGGATCGGCATTGATCTGTTCGGTTGGGTTGATCAGATGCTGTTCTGCCATCAATCCCAAAACAACGCGTCCACGGCTAACTGCGGCTTCTGGATCCGCGGTTGGCGAATAATTGGAAGGTGCCTTGACCAAACCTGCGATAATAGCAGCTTCGGGAAGTGAAAGCTGGGTTGCCGGATGCCCGTAAAATTTACGGGAAGCTGCATCAATCCCGTAAGCACCACCACCAAAATAGACCCGATTAAGATAAAGTTCTAAAATCTGGTTTTTAGTGAATTTTTGCTCAATCGCTAATGCCAGCAAGGCTTCCCGCGCTTTACGGGCAAAGCTGTAATTATTGGTCAGGAAGACATTGCGGGCTAATTGCTGGGTGATGGTTGATGCCCCTTGCCAGCGTTTGCCTTGGCCATGGTGAATAATCGCCACCCCGACAGCCCGCATCACCCCTACCGGATCCACACCGATATGATAACGGAAACGACGGTCTTCTGTTGCGATCATCGCCTGCGTCATGGATTTCGGGATATCATTATACGGAATCCAACGGCCATAGCCGGGACCCATATTAACGATAACCGTGCCGTCATTCGAGTGAACCCGAATGGTTTGACCATTGGGAGAAGCCTTCAGCTTGTCAAAATCAGGCAGGCTACTTTTGGTTGTGTAAACAGCTATTCCCAAAAGCACAGCCAAGACCAAGATAATCGTCGCCAATATGCCACCGACGATCAAGACAAGGCGCAAGGCTTTTCTTTGGGGGCGGTTTTGAGGGTTCTTTGAAGGTTTGCTGCTCATTTCAGGGTCAATTAAAGAGAAAAGGGAGCATCAATTATGCTGACGAGAGGCTGCATTTGCAGCTGCTTTAACGCGCCATAAGCGAAAAGGCGATTCTTTTGGTAACGGCATGGCTTCCAGCCACGGTGGCACCTGACCTTTTGCGAGCTGCGCGTAAAATCCATTCTTGGCTTCATTAAGGTAAATTGAGGATTCGGGCATCCCCGGACAAATCAATACCAGACTAATTGCGTGTCGTCTTATAATATTTTCTGCCTGTTCAGGGCTGCCCCGAAAAGCATGATGCACATCCAAAATAGCGTCTGCATTACGATGATACGGGCCTGCAATCGCCTGATGATGGGTCATTGCAATAAGGCGGGGGGCAAAATCAATAAAGGTCAAAATATTGGCTTGCGGGATGGCCTCGATAGATTTTAGCGCCGGAATAGTAGGGCATCGTCTTTCTGGATGGGACGGCGTTTTATTCTCACTGACTTTGTGATTTTCTTCTGCCCGATGAGAAGGCAAAGTGCTGCCTTTGGAAAAGGGATTTTTAAAGAAAGGTTTATGATGCCCTTGATGGGTATATTCGACTATTTTTAGAGGAATAAAGCTACTGGCAACAGCCAAAATAGAAAGAATGACAAGCGCATATCCCAACATTCCGGCATATGTTTTCTGTTTATCCATCTTCTTCAGAAGGGTCATAATCAGCCAGCAACAAGCAGGGACTGCCAATAATTGCGCGGCAGGCGATGTTCTTGTCTGCCATGCGGTCATAGCCAAGGCCGATAGAAAAATGAAGGCTAGATTGAGCCATCCCCCAATTCTGGGAGAAAAACGGTTATTCCATAAGGCCGGAAACAGCGAGATCAATCCAACAATCGGTAAAGACAGAATAAGCACGATAACTTTGATATCGCGACTATAAACGGGTTTGGCTTCCCCTACATGTGACATCCATAATTTATATAATTCTGGCGATATCGCTTCTGGTCGTCCAAGACATTGTGGCCAGCTATAGGCAAAAATACCGCCGATAAAGAGACCGGCGATAACAGCAGCCGAAAGCCGAAAAGCCCATCCTGCACGGATAGAGGCGATGAGTGCTACCAATAGTCCACCGCCTATCGTTGCTGTCAGCCAAACCGGAGAAAGCGCATCACAAACCGGCGCTCTATTGGCATAGGAAGCAAAGATAAGCCAACCGATCAGACTGGTTAAAGCTAGAGTGAAGCCATAATATTTTAAGGCTTGGGCATGACGAATATTTGTAACCCAAAATAACGTCTGCATACCGGCTGCAAGCGCAATATAAGGCAGAATCTCAAGACCAATTACCAAAGATAAAGTAGAAGAAAGCGCAACTGTAACAGCGCCTCTTTTCCTGTCGGGATCTGCATTTCCAGCGATAATCAGACTAAGAAAAGCCAGCTGCCAACCATGATGATCTATCCGCAGGGGTAAAAACATCCCCAATGTCACACCAGCGCAGAGCAACAGGCAATTGGCAACAAAAAAACTTTTTTCGCCTACAAGGCGACGGCAAGTGAGCGCGTTACCAAAAAAGAGAATTCCCAAAGGGAGAAGGGGCGCTATCGCTGTTCCAAAACGAATAGATCCCATGCTGCCAAGAAAGGGTTGGCTTATGGCAATCAAAGCCGCGATAGGAATATCAACTAGGCGCGACCAATGAATATTGGCACCTTTAGGCGGATTAAGACGATGTTGCTGTAAGTCGAACCATCCCTGACCATGAAGCCAGTCCCTGACTTCCGCAAGGCGGAGATTGTCATCGGTGTCAGACAGAGAAAGCCAATAAATAGCGTGACGATGGGTGTAAAGAAGAAAGGCTGCCGTTAAAATCCAGAATAGGCAGGTAATAAGTCGCCAATAATGCCGACTAATCTGATCCCATAACAGACTTTCTTGACTGTTATTGAGAGACAAGAAAGGTGTCACTACCACTTTTTTGAAAGTAGCTATCAAAGATTTATTTGAATGGACTTTGCCTGTCATTAACGGAAATCTTCGTTATTTCCGAAATACAAATTCATAGCGAATGCCTTTACCCCCACCCAATATCATTAATTCTGCCTATGAACGACCGATAAGATAAAATATTTATGGATCGGGCTTTAATCTTTTCTCTGACTGATGCAATAGCGATCCTATTCGGTCGCCATCTGTCTAAAAACAAATTTTGACCGTTTCCAATAGATATAAAGAAATGAGGTCTAATGTACCGGTCTCTTTGGTTAAAGCTAGAGAATTTTCTTGATGAAGAAAAGCGTTTGTTTCTGGGGCAAGTTATTCGTTTTGGCCTTACCGGAGGTTTTACCACTTTTCTGAATGCGGCTATTTATTATGTCGGTGCCAAATGGGGGCATATGGCTCCTTTATTCTCGAATTTTATCGGTTACCTCGTGGCTATGATTGTGGGCTATTTGCTCCACAACTATTTCAGCTTTCGGGGACATGGCTGCCAAGATCGCCATTGGCAGCTTTTTTTACGCTTTTGCCTTGCTTCTTTATTGGGACTGGGACTGAACAGCTTTTGGGTGGGCTGTATGGTCAATTATCTCCACCTCATGAAATGGACGCCCCTGCCTTTTATGGTTTTTGTAACGCCTCTCGTCAGTTTTTGGTTGAATCGTCGCTGGGTTTTTCGACCGTCTAAAAAATGAACATCGCCTAATTATTCTTATTTTACGGCAGGGACAGCCTTGGGCTTTGATCCGCTTTTGGGGGCAGAAAGCATAGAGCTAACTGTCGTAAAGCGATGGTCTATTTTATATAAAATACCGTTTTCGCCCGACCATATCGGTATCAGATCATCTTCATGAGGCCACAAAGACGGCGGTATATCCATAAGCCAGAAATAATCGAAAGCCTGTCTTGGAAAAGATTCCAAGGTTTTATCGAGATCGGCTGATCCTCTAAAACGACATTGACGCGGATAAAGCGATTGAGATGGGTCGTGAATAAATCTTTTCGCCTCTGGAAAATGAATTGTCAGTAATTGCTGACCGGCTATTGCCCATTCACTATTGGTAAAAGCATCTTTTCTGACCGTTGCCATGGCAGGTAAATGGCTCATATGGTTGCTGACCCATGTCATAAGGCAGGGTGTAGAAACCATAGCTAAAACCCGTGATCCGGGAGCCATGAAATCAACCGCTTTCAGCTGCTTTTGATAGCCTTGGTCATAAAACCAAAAGCTGACTGTAGTCGCTGCCGTTCTTATCGTAAAAAACAGACAGGCCGCTATGGCGGCTATTCTTGCAAAATTTTGGTTTTTGGGAGCCTTCAACCCGACCAAGGCTGATGCAAAAATATAGGGGGCTAGTCGCATATCTGCAAAGGCGGCACTCAGCAAAATCCGAGGCAAACAGATATAGGCGATGAGCAGGATAAAACAGGCGAGTCCCATCGGGGGTGCCAGTCGCAAACGTCCCAAAAGAAGAATGAAACAAGCGACACCGATAGAGGCAATGTCAAAATTTTGCCAGCGATCCCGTAATGCGGAAAGAACCCATTCTATTTTAAGGTCAAATCGGAACCAGTCGCCATTTCCATCACTGACATGGCCTGAACGCCATAAAATCATTAGTAAAATAGGGGGCAGCAAGGGCAGCATCGCCAAAGCCGATTTATAACCGGCTTGGAACAGAGCTGATAAAATAGGCTGGTTATTGCGTCTGGCGTGGCGGTAATCACTTGAAAAATCAGCCGAAAAACAGAGTAAGCCCAAGATACCCCAGCCATAGCTATGACATGACCAGATAATAATCCCGAAGGGTATAAATATGAAGGCTCTTAAATAAGGGCTGTTTTTCAGGGTTATCCACAAGGCAAAGGCATTGAATGTCAGTGCCATGGATAGGCAATAATTCAAAAAACCGAATTGGAAAGGAAAACCATAGATAAAGGGTAACGCAAAGGCCGCCGTGGGCGGAATCTTGCCATGTACGGCTTTCGCAACCGCTAACAACCCCGCTGCGGTTACCATAACCATGATGATAACGCCGATTTTTAATCCTAATTCCAGCCCGAATAAATGGGCAAGCGGGATAATAAAAAGGTCAAAACCAAGATTGCCGACTAGATGCCAATCGAAACTATACCACTGATGCAGCCATGGCGATTGGTGAATACCCAGTTCAACCCGATATCGCCCAAGATGGCCGGGGGCATCCGTAAGCGGAGGCAATTCCGGCCAGAACAAAGGCACAGCAGAAAGCAGGATCAGACCCAAAATATAAAAAGGATTCTGCCACCAGTCGCTGTTTTTAAATGAAGATCGGGATGCAGGTCGAAAAGAAAACATTGCCGCGCTTATCCTTTTTCCTGTTCCGATGTGCAAGATGATTTGCTTTTTTTGTATAAAAAATGCTTAGGGTAAAAAGAGTGAGGACAGAATAAAATTAAAAAAACGATAATCTCTCTTTTGAACTCTGACCTTAACGCCTAAAAGGCTCCTCTATTCAATTTCGGCTAACCCCTCGCGATTAGGACGCGCTCTTTAATGCATGATGATACCGTGAACCAACCGATATCTTCTCTTTCTGCGGAAATAAACCAGAAGAATAAAAATTTTATGCCGATGTTATCGGTGGTTATTCCTACCTATAACGAAAAGGGGAATATTGCCGCTTTAGTCGAAGCTGTAAGAGACGCCTTAGGGGATATCCCGTGGGAAATGATTGTTGTTGACGATGATAGTCCTGATAAAACCTATGAATTGGCCTTTCAGTTAGCCCACAAAGAACCTCGTCTTCATTGTATCAGAAGAGTCGGTCGTCGCGGTTTGTCTTCGGCTGTCGTGGAAGGGGCTTTGGCCTCCAATGGCGATTTTATCGCGGTTATGGATGCCGATTTTCAGCATGATGAGAAAATGCTGAAACCCATGTATGAAAAGATGATCGCTAAGAAAGCTGATCTAGTTGTTGGAACGCGTTATGCGGGTGATGGCGGTGTCGGAGATTGGGACGAAACCCGACGGCAAATGAGTGATTTTGCCACAAGGCTTAGCCGTATTCTGATCGGTAACAAGACATCTGACCCGATGAGTGGCTTTTTTATGCTGCGCCGTGAGGTTGTTGAGGCGTCAGTTTATGATTTATCGCAACAGGGATATAAAATTCTGTTGGATATTATCAGTTCGGCTCCAATGCCTTTGCATATTGAAGAGGTTTCTTACGTCTTTAGAAATCGGCGTGAAGGCGAAAGCAAAATCAGCTTGCAGGTCATGGCTGAATTCCTGTTTCAGATCATTGAAAAAATGTCCCATGGTCTCATTCCGGGACGTTTCGTTCTTTTCAGTGCTGTCGGTGCGCTTGGCCTTTGTGTCCATTTAGGGATTTTGTTTTTACTGAAATCTTATCACGTCGCTTTTTTGCCAGCGCAAACGGCGGCTATCGGCTGTGCGATGCTGTTTAACTTCTTTGTTAATAATGAGCTGACTTATCGTGACCGAAAATTAAAAGGTTGGGCTTTTATTCCGGGATTAATTCTCTTTTGTCTGATTTGTAGCATTGGCGCTTTAGCCAATATCGGAGTCGCCGAGCTAGCTATTCATCAGACATCCAGTTGGTCTTTAGCGGGCTTGGCAGGGGCATTAATTGGGGCAGCTTTCAATTTTGGCGCTGCGAGCAAATTGATCTGGGAAAGAGTCAAAAAGCCAAAAAGAAAATAGTGAATCTTGAATTGGGAATCAGTTCTATTAAAAAATAGAGCTGCCTTTAAAGCTGAAAATTGCAGTATGGGCGATATATTCAGCATGGTTCTAAGGTGTCTTTTATATGCCTATACTTGCAAAACGTGTTCTTTTTATTGATGCTGAAGCCATGATTATCGACAAACCTGCCGGTTTGCCGGTGACTTCGGTTCGTGATGGTTCTCTCAGCCTTGAGAATTATCTGGCTTCATTATGCTTCGGCTTCAAACGTTGGCCAAGTATTGTCCATCGTTTGGATCGCGATACGTCAGGATGCTTATTGCTGGCGCGTAATCCTAAAATGCACCGTCGTTTAAGCGAAGCCTTTAGCCAAGGTCAGGTGAAAAAATGCTATTGGGCCATTCTAGAAGGCGTGCCGGAGAAAAATGAAGGCATTATAGACTTGCCTTTGTTGAAGATATCTTCGCCTAAAAGTGGCTGGCGGATCGTCGCAGATGATAAAGGCAAAAGAGCCGTTACTCATTGGGAAATCTTGGCCAAAAATAAAGGGCGCAGCTTGGTAGCCTTTCGTCCTGAAACCGGAAGGACTCATCAGTTAAGAGTGCATGCCGCAACAGGGTTAGGCTTACCTATTGTCGGTGACCCTTTTTATGGCAGTCATAAAGACGAAAATATTTCGCGAATGATGCTTCATGCGCATTCTTTGGAAATTGCCCGTCTGGAGAAAAAGCCAATTGCCGCCGAAGCCCCTTTACCCAAGGCATTTACAGATTTAGGGTTTTAGTTGCTGCCACATCGGAAGGCAAATTTCTTTGCCCTTATCATTCTAATATATCACCAGCATAGCGGCAATATGGTCATAATCCGACCATGGCTTGTGCCATCATTTACCTCGATCAGTTAATCGAGCATGGCCTGTGTGTCCTGATAGAAAGAGACCGTAAAAAATTTGACGATTATTGGGCGCTGGCTTTTATTGGATTTTACCCGTTTTTTAGAATATTTGCTCTATAAAATTGCATTTGAACCATTTCTAAAACTCAGGTCGGCGGCGTGCCGATTTGACCATAGAACGCTTACTTTTGCCATCTAAACGTCGTTGCTTACTGGCATATGTGGCTTTGGTCGGTTTCCGTTTTTTAGGAATAAAAGTAGCTGAACGGATTAGCTCGACAAGGCGTTCAAAAGCATCCTGCCGATTTAAAGGCTGGTCCCTAAAACGTTGCGCTTGAATAACAAGAATACCTTTGTTGTTAATTCTTGATGCCGCTATTTCCTGTAAGCGATTGATGACAAGTTCGGGTAAGCCAGAAATCGCCATATCAAAACGCAATTCTACAGCTGAAGAAACTTTATTCACATTTTGGCCACCGGGGCCTGATGCTCTTATAAAATATTCTTCTATAGAATCTGAATCGATACTTACTCTTTGAGTAATAAAATACTTAGACATTGAACATAAATTCTAAAAAGATGGGATTTTTCTTTCTTATTGCGTAGATATTTTTTTCTGGGAGGGTATCTGTGGATTGAGGGATAGAAAAAATCCCGTTACTCTACTTTCCCATGTTTTCTTTCTCGATCAATACCGGCAGCAAAAAAACGCTGTATAGCGATTTGTTGACTACCCTTAAAGAGTTACTTTCCGAGGAGGGTGACCCGATCGCTAATATGGCCAACACGGCTGCTTTGATATGGACATATATGCCTGATTTAAACTGGGTCGGTTTTTATCGGGCTATCCGAAGCTATCTGATTTTGGGGCCTTTCCAAGGAAAAGTTGCCTGCGTCAAGATACCTTATGGTCGGGGTGTCTGTGGCACGGCCGCCGCAACTGGACGGATACAATGCGTGCGGGATGTCCACACATATCCCAATCATATTTCCTGCGATCCTAGTGCCGCATCTGAATTGGTTATTCCTATAAGAGGACGTCAGAACCAGATTTTAGCGGTTATTGATCTTGAAAGCCCGACGATGGGGCGTTTCGATGCTGAAGATGTTGAGGGTTGCTCTCGCCTGATGGAAGTTTTGGGGCGTTTTCTTGGGTAAAATACTGGCTGTGGAGAATGTGAATGGCAGATATTGCTTATTCGATAAAAGAGATATCCCTTGCTGACTGCTTACCTATTCGTCAGGCCTATCTTTGGCCAAGCCTGACACAAGAAGAATGTGTTACCGATGGGGATAAAAATGCCACGCATTTTGGCGTTTTTGTCGGGGATAAATTGTCTGGTTGTGCTTCTTTCCATCATCTGGAAGGGCATAAAAAACGGATCCGGCGTGTGGCTGTTTCGCCTGAATATCGAGGGCAAGGCTTAGGGAGTGCGCTTTTAAAACATGCAATGGAAAAATTGGTTACACCTGATTTGACCGAAATATGGTTGAATGCCAGATTGCCTGCACAAAATTTCTATCGCCGCCTTGGTTTTGAAACAATGGGTGAGACTTTCTTTGAAAGAGATGTCCAAGAAATAAGAATGGTGAAAAAATATCCGATTGAATAATCAAAAATTCTGAAATTATTTTCTGATTTTAGCGGTTACGGCTTCTTCTGTTTGCTCTATAAAGAGATAAAAACAGGTTGTGTTATGAAAATCCCTTTACCTATAAAACGCTCTATCTGGACTGCTTTGATCGTAGGGGGATTTACTTGCCCTTTATATGCCCAAGCCGGTTATTCCGGCGATTTTTCTAGTGATCCTGTTGTCAGATCAGTAGAAAGAGGCTCCCCCTATGTAATTCCACCTCCCAACAGCGATCCCCAAAGATCGGGTGTTTACCAAGATGGTAACGGAAATGGCGGGCGTGGATATGCTAATCCCGCCGGACAGCGACATTTCCGTCAAGGGGATAGATTACCTTCCGAATGGCGCTCCTATGGTCAGAGACTACCTGACTGGGCTTATTATGGATTACCGGCTCCAGGAAATAATCAACAATGGGTGCGCTTTTATCAGGATATTTTTTTGATTGATGGTGTCGGAACCATTCTAGCCATAGCAGGTCAAAATAATGGGCCAGCGGCTTATTATGACGGCTATTATGGGAATAATGGCTATGTGGGCGGGAATTATTACGCGCCCCCTGTCGGTTATGATGACTATTACAATTATGGCGGTGCTTATCAGCCTGCACCACCGCCGCCTCCGCCACCCCCCTCGGCTTCGATCCGAAAACGCCAATATAAACAGCCCGAAGGCGCTGCGGTTTCTCCTGTAACCGAAGATGACGCCAATGGTTGGCGTTCTGATCCACCGCGACAAGGCGGCGTAAGTTATGATGAACGGGAAGAATATACGCCACGCTAAAACAGGATTCCGAGGCTGGTTATTCTGATAATATTTTAAAAATTTTGGAGTGGTTATAGACTTTCTGTAGACAATAATTTTCATTACTTCGATTGTGGATCGATAAAATTGGGGGCTGTTTCTTGCTCCCCACTTGTTTTATATCGAAAGAAAAATATCTTTTGGCTAGAATGTTTTAGAGAAATTCCAAGGTATTCTAGGGCTATTTTTTAAGTCAGTTAATTTAAAGGCTTCCTGCCTCTGGCAAACAGCCGTGAATAGAAAAAGGACCATGTCCGGATGTCGATTGAAGTCAAAATGCCAGCGCTTTCGCCTACAATGACAGAAGGCACCCTTGCGAAATGGCTGGTGAAAGAAGGGGATGCCGTTAAGGCGGGCGATATTCTGGCCGAAATCGAAACCGATAAAGCGATTATGGAATTTGAAACGGTTGATGCAGGGATCATCGCTAAAATTCTAGTGCCGGAAGGTAGTGAAAATATTGCTGTAGGTCAGGTGATTGCTGTCATGGCCGAAGCGGGCGAAGATGTTTCTCAAGTCGCCGCTTCTGCTTCATCACAGATATCAGAACCTTCTGAAAAAGCAGATGTCGCACAGAAAGAGACGGCAGATAGCGAAACGATATCCATCGATGCCTCTCTCGATAAGGCAATCAGCAACGCAGGTTACGGCAACAAAACAGAGAATATGACGGCTTCCTATCAAGAAAAAGCAGGGCGGATAAAAGCCAGTCCTTTGGCCAAGCGTTTGGCTAAGAAAAACCATGTTGACCTGAAACAGGTAAACGGTAGTGGCCCCCATGGGCGGATTATCAAAGCTGATATTGAAGCCTTCGTTGCTGAGGCTAATCAAGCCTCTTCTAATCCGTCAGTCTCTACGCCGGAAGCCTCCGGTAAAATAACGCATGATACGCCCCATAATAGCATCAAGCTTAGCAATATGCGGCGCGTTATTGCTCGTCGTCTGACTGAATCCAAACAAAATATTCCTCACATCTACTTGACGGTTGATGTCCAGATGGATGCTCTTTTGAAGCTCCGCTCTGAGCTCAATGAATCCTTAGCTGTTCAGAATATTAAAATCTCAGTCAATGACATGCTGATTAAAGCACAGGCCTTAGCCTTAAAAGCAACGCCTAACGTCAATGTTGCTTTTGATGGCGATCAGATGCTGCAATTCTCACAGGCCGATATCTCTGTCGCTGTCTCTGTTGAAGGTGGGCTGATTACGCCTATCTTGAAACAAGCTGATACCAAAAGCTTGTCTGCGCTTTCTGTCGAAATGAAAGAGCTTATTGCTCGCGCAAGGGAAGGGCGCTTGCAACCTCAGGAATATCAAGGCGGAACGTCCAGTATTTCTAATATGGGGATGTTTGGTATCAAGCAGTTTAATGCTGTCATCAACCCGCCACAGGCTTCTATCTTGGCGATTGGAAGCGGTGAAAGACGGCCTTGGGTGATTGATGATGCGATCACCATTGCTACCGTTGCAACTATCACCGGTAGTTTTGATCATCGTGTTATTGATGGTGCCGATGCGGCTGCCTTTATGTCAGCCTTCAAGCATTTGGTTGAAAAACCATTAGGGATTTTAGCACAATGAGTAATCAGGTCACGAAATCGGATAATTCAGAACCCTTAGCTCCCGCCGGAGAACCCGCCATTCGCGTTATTGCTATGCCAGCAAATACGAATGCCGATGGCCGGATGTTTGGTGGTTGGCTCATGGGTATGTTGGATCAAGCCGCCGGTTTGGTTGCTGCTCGCCATGCTTTGGCTCGGGTTGTAACCGTCGCTGCCGATTCTATCACTTTTCATGCGCCGGTTCAGGTCGGCGATGAATTGTCGCTTTATGCTCGATTGGTAAAAGTTGGCCGGACTTCAATGAAAATTGAAGTCGAAGGTTGGCGGCGTGTCCGGCATGAGCTGGAAACCATAAAAGCTATTTCTGGCTTGTTTACTTTTGTTGCCATTGATGAAGATCGTCGCCCTTGTCAGGTGCCGCCGATGAATGGAACGCGGTTGTTATCCGATAAAGCTGATAAATAGCCTCCGAAGAACAGCGGCAATTACAAAGGAAAGAGAACTTAACTCATGGCTGATCATTTTGATCTGATTGTTTTGGGCGGGGGTCCAGGAGGATATGTTGCGGCTATTCGGGCGGCTCAGTTAAACCTGAAAGTCGCTTTGGTTGAACGCGTCCATCTAGGTGGTATTTGCTTGAATTGGGGCTGTATCCCGACCAAATCGCTTTTGCGCTCTGCTGAAGTCTATCATGAGATGCAAAATGCCGAAGCCTATGGTCTAACCTCTTTCAAACCTGACTTTGATCTAGATAAAATTATTGCACGTTCGCGCGAAGTAGCCACCCGTCTAGCCTCCGGCGTTAAAACATTATTACGCAAAAATAAGGTTGAAGTCATTAGCGGCGTCGGTCAACTGACGGGTAATCAGCAAATGCTGGTAGAAACGACCGAAGGTGAAGAAAAAATCCTTGAAGCCAAGGATATTATCATCGCAACCGGAGCAAGGGCTAGACAGCTTCCCAATGTTCATTCTGATGGCAAGCATATATGGACTTACCATCATGCTTTAAAACCACCTGCCATGCCAAAAAAATTGCTGGTAATCGGGTCGGGGGCTATCGGTATCGAATTCGCCAGCTTCTATGCTGATTTTGGGGCTGAAGTGAGCATCGTTGAACATGCGCCCCAAATTCTGCCGATGGAAGATGCCGAGGTGAGCGCTTATGTCGCTAAAGCCTTTAAAAAGCGCGGTATCCGTATTCTGACACAGTCGGCTTTACAGAATTTGACGCCAGATGATGAAGGCGTAACGGCTGAAATCGCCGGAGCTGATGGCAAGGTTACGAAAGAACGTTTTTCTCATGCTATTGTCGCCATCGGTGTGGTGGCCAATGTTGAAAATATCGGTCTTGATAAACTCGGAATTAAACTTGATCGCGGTTTTATCGCCGTCGATGGCTTTGGTCGTACCAATGTTGATCATGTCTGGGCAATCGGAGATGTCGCTGGAGCACCTTGCCTCGCACATAAAGCTAGCCATCAAGGGGTTATTGCGGCCGAGGCCATCGCAGGCTGTGACCATGTCCATCCTTTAAATACCCAAAATATTCCGGGATGCACCTATGCAAGGCCACAAGTTGCCAGTGTGGGTCTCACTGAAGAAAAAGCGCGGCAACAGGGCTATAATGTCAAAATAGGCAATTTCCCCTTTATCGCTAACGGGAAAGCTATTGCTCAAGGGGCAACTGATGGCTTTGTTAAAACCGTTTTTGATGCCGACAGTGGTGCGCTTTTAGGCGCGCATATGGTTGGGGCTGAAGTAACTGAAATGATTCAGGGCTATACCGTCGCCAGAACGCTGGAAACCACTGAAGCGGAAATTATGGAAACGATCTTTCCTCATCCGACTCTTTCGGAAGCCATGCATGAAAGTGTGCTAGCTGCCTACGGGCGCGCACTGCATTTTTAAGGGGAGGGGCGTTGCCTTTTTTTCTGAGTGGCTGGCGTTGGGTTGCCATTGTCTTTTTTTGTATCATCGCCTTTCTGATCGGTTTTCTGACTGCCTGTGAGGCGCCTGGTGCTTTCGACCTTACCCTACTGCATTTAATCGGTGGCTTTGCCTCTCGCCATCATTGGGTGGCCTGTATCGCCCGTATTGGTAGCTTTGCCGGTAATGTTTCTGTCCGTGTTAGCTGTATTCTTGTCGCGGTTATAACAATGGTAGCCCTTAAGGATAAATTAGGGGCTATTTTTGCTATCTTGGCGCCTTTGGGGGGATGGGCTTTTTTTTCGCTCTTGAAATTGGTTATTAACCGCCCCAGACCCTTGATCTTTTTTCATCTGGATCATGTTGATGGCGCTAGTTTTCCAAGTGGTCACAGCACCAATGCCATGATCGTCTATCCGATGCTTGCTTTGTTAATTAGACGCCATGGTGGCCGCCTCGGTTGGCTTTATGCGTCTATTGTCTTGGCGGTTTTTGTCGGTTTGTCCCGTGTCGCGCTGGCTGTCCATTGGCCTAGCGATGTTATGGCTGGATGGGTGGCTGGCAGCGCATGGCTTCTTGTCTGCTATGAAATCTGCGAACAATGGGGGCTGCGCCATTCAGATCCGTTATCTGTCAAAATGAGAGATGAAGAGGACGAGGATGTAAATGCCCATTTAAAACATCATGAATCCATGTCTTGATGGCAGGATAAGTGAAAGAAAATGGGTGTTCCTAAAATTGCCCTAGCATGACAGAATAAAATTCTTTATATCCTACCGTGGAAACACTGCATGAAAGATCGATTCTGATCAATGTAAGGTTTCCATTTCGTAAAATGGCGTAATTTTGTTAGCGGAAAGATGCTTTCCGTTGACCCTTGCCGTTATCGTCGCTATAGCGCCCGTCTACATCTCCTGTTGACGGTGAATCTTTGGCGTCAGACGGGTGCGCTTGAACATTGCCATATATGCGCGTCTTCCTTTTAAAGAATTCACGCAGGCGAGCTTAGTCATTTTTGCTCGGTGCTATTTTCATAATTTAATTATGGTCAGGCGCATTTTGTATATTTGGTAAAGTAACTCTTGAGGTGAAGGGCTTCATGCCGACGATCAATCAATTGGTCCGTAAGGGCCGTCAGTTACAGAAGGAACGCTCTAAAGTTCCTGCTATGGAGGCAAACCCGCAGAAGCGGGGTGTTTGCACCCGTGTTTATACCACGACCCCGAAAAAGCCGAACTCGGCTCTTCGTAAA
Organism: Zymomonas mobilis subsp. mobilis ATCC 10988; assembly: GCF_000175255.2. Taxonomy (NCBI): domain Bacteria; kingdom Pseudomonadati; phylum Pseudomonadota; class Alphaproteobacteria; order Sphingomonadales; family Zymomonadaceae; genus Zymomonas; species Zymomonas mobilis. The sequence continues at coordinate 1,218,062 of NC_017262.1, forward strand.
GTGGCAAAAGTGCGTCTGACCAATCAGCGCGAAGTCATCAGTTACATCCCCGGTGAAGGTCATAACCTTCAGGAGCATTCGGTTGTGCTTATCCGTGGTGGTCGTGTTCGCGATCTTCCAGGTGTGCGTTACCATGTTCTGCGCGGCGTTCTCGATACCCAGGGTGTCAAAGATCGCAAGCAGAGCCGTTCCAAATATGGCGCCAAACGGCCCAAGTAAGAAGGTTGAACTGATATGGCACGTCGTCGTCGCCCGGAAAAACGTGAAATTTTGCCAGATCCTAAATACGGGGATGTGGTTCTTTCGAAATTTATGAATTCTGTGATGCTTGACGGTAAAAAATCCGTTGCAGAACGTATTCTTTATTCGGCTCTGGATTCTATCGAAGCACGCGTAAAGCGCGTTCCCTTGGAAGTGTTCCATGAAGCCTTGGACAATGTAAAACCAGGGATCGAAGTCCGCAGCCGTCGTGTTGGTGGTGCTACTTATCAGGTTCCGGTTGAAGTCCGTCCTGACCGTGCACAGGCATTGGCTATCCGTTGGTTGATCGCTGCTTCCCGTGCTCGTTCGGAACACAGCATGTCCGCTCGCCTTTCTGGCGAATTGCTGGACGCTGCTAACAATCGCGGCAATGCTGTCAAGAAGCGTGAAGATACTCATCGCATGGCTGAAGCAAACCGTGCATTCTCGCATTATCGCTGGTAACGGCTTTACCCTATACCGGACAGCTTATACCCTGTCCGGTCACGGAGACTAAGGATCTATGGCCCGCAAATATCCGCTCGATAAATATCGTAATATCGGTATTATGGCTCATATTGATGCCGGTAAAACGACCACAACCGAGCGTATTCTTTTCTATACCGGTAAGTCCTACAAGATCGGCGAAGTCCATGAAGGCACGGCGACCATGGATTGGATGGAGCAGGAACAGGAGCGCGGGATTACGATCACGTCTGCTGCGACTACCTGTTTTTGGAATGACCATCGAATCAATATCATTGATACGCCAGGGCATGTTGACTTTACCATTGAAGTTGAACGCTCCCTTCGCGTCTTAGATGGTGCTGTTGCCTGTTTTGATGGTGTGGCTGGTGTTGAGCCGCAGTCAGAAACAGTTTGGCGTCAGGCTGAAAAATATCACGTTCCACGTATGTGCTTCGTGAACAAGCTTGATCGTACCGGCGCTAACTTCATGCGCTGCGTTGATATGATTCGTGATCGTCTTGGCGCTCGTCCGTTGGTTCTTTATTTGCCAATCGGCATCGAAAGCGACTTCAAAGGCTTGGTCGACCTGGTCGAAAATCGCGCTATCATTTGGCTTGAAGAAAGCCTGGGCGCAAAATTCGAATATCAGGAAATCCCTGAAGAATATAAAGCTGAGGCCGAAGCTGCTCGTGCTGAAATGATTGAAATGGCAGTCGAGCAAGATGATGCGGCTATGGAAGCTTATCTCGAAGGCAATGAGCCTGATGCTGATACGCTGAAAAAGCTGATTCGTAAGGGAACCTTGGCTCAAGACTTTGTTCCGGTTCTGTGTGGTTCTGCTTTCAAGAACAAGGGTGTTCAGCCTCTCTTGGATGCAGTCGTTGATTTCTTGCCGAGCCCGTTGGATATTCCTCCGGTCGAAGGCGTGAAAATGGATGGCGAAACGAAAGATAGTCGTAAGCCGTCTGACGACGAACCTTTCTCGGCACTTGCGTTTAAAATTATGAACGATCCTTTTGTGGGTTCGTTGACTTTTGCTCGTATTTATTCCGGTAAACTCACTAAGGGTACCGTTTTGAATTCAGTGAAAGATAAGCGCGAAAAAGTCGGTCGTATGCTTTTGATGCATGCCAACAGCCGTGAAGATCTCGAAGAGGCTTATGCCGGCGATATCGTGGCTCTGGTTGGTATGAAAGAAACCACGACTGGTGATACGCTTTGTGCTCCGAACGCACCGATCATTCTGGAACGGATGGAATTTCCGGAACCTGTGATCGAAGTCGCAGTGGAACCGAAGACGAAGGCCGATCAGGAAAAAATGGGTCTGGCTCTCAACCGCTTGGCGGCTGAAGATCCTTCTTTCCGCGTTGCTTCTGATTTTGAATCCGGCCAGACGATCATTAAGGGAATGGGTGAACTTCACCTTGATATTCTTGTTGATCGTATGAAGCGCGAATTCAAGGTGGAAGCCAATGTCGGCGCTCCGCAGGTCGCCTATCGCGAATCACTCGCCCGTCCGGTCGAAGTTGATTATACGCATAAGAAACAGTCCGGTGGTTCCGGTCAGTTCGGTCGCGTAAAAGTCAACCTTGTTCCGAGCGAACGAGGCGCTGGTATCCAGTTCTTCGACGAGATCAAAGGTGGTAATATTCCTCGTGAATATATTCCTTCCGTCGAAAAAGGTATGCGTGAAACCGCAGAAACAGGTTCTTTAATCGGCTTCCCGATTATCGACTTTGAAATCCATTTAACCGATGGTGCGTATCACGATGTCGATTCTTCGGCTCTTGCCTTTGAAATTGCTGGCCGAGGTGCTATGCGTGAAGCCGCTCAGAAGGCGGGAATCAAGCTCCTTGAACCGGTAATGCGGGTTGAGGTAATCACGCCGGAGGATTATCTCGGTGACGTGATCGGTGATATGAATTCGCGGCGCGGCCAGATTCAGGGCACCGATACACGCGGTAATGCCCAGGTCGTAGAAGCGATGGTGCCGCTGGCTAACATGTTCGGCTATGTGAACCAGCTCCGTTCCTTCACCCAGGGACGCGCCCAGTATTCGATGCAATTTTCGCATTATGACGAAGTCCCGGCTAACGTCGCGGATGAGTTAAAATCGAAGATGGCTTAATTAAATACTGGCATAAACCGAAAAATGTCGTTATGAGCGCGCCGGAGAAGCGCGGCGCGCTCAATACAATAGTGATAAAAGCGGTAACAAAAAGAGGTAACTAATGGCGAAAGCTAAGTTTGAGCGGAATAAGCCGCATTGTAATATCGGTACCATTGGTCACGTCGATCATGGTAAAACTACCCTGACTGCAGCTATTACCAAAGTTTTGGCTGAAGCTGGTGGCGGCAACACCTTTGTTGACTATGCCAACATCGATAAAGCTCCGGAAGAACGTGAACGCGGTATCACGATTTCAACGTCTCACGTTGAATACGAAACCGAAACCCGGCATTATGCCCACGTCGATTGCCCGGGTCATGCCGATTATGTGAAGAACATGATCACCGGTGCTGCCCAGATGGATGGCGCAATCTTGGTTGTGTCCGCTGCTGACGGTCCTATGCCCCAGACTCGTGAGCACATCCTGCTCGCTCGTCAGGTCGGTGTTCCTGCCCTTGTCGTCTTCATGAACAAGGTCGATCAGGTCGATGATCCAGAACTTCTGGAACTCGTCGAAATGGAAATCCGCGAACTTCTTTCCAGCTATGACTTCCCGGGCGACGATATTCCTATCGTTAAGGGTTCTGCTCTGGCTGCTCTGGAAGACAAAAATCCGGAAATCGGCAAAGAAGCCATCCTTTCTTTGATGGCAGCTGTTGATGAATACATTCCGCAGCCGGAACGTCCTTTGGACAAAAGCTTCCTGATGCCGATCGAAGATGTTTTCTCCATCTCTGGTCGTGGTACGGTTGTTACCGGTCGTGTTGAAACCGGTATCGTCAAGGTCGGTGAAGAAGTCGAAATCGTCGGTCTTCGTGACACCAAAAAGACCACCGTTACGGGCGTTGAAATGTTCCGCAAATTGCTGGATCAGGGTCAGGCCGGTGATAACATCGGTGCTCTGCTTCGTGGTACGGCACGTACGGAAGTTGAACGCGGTCAGGTTTTGGCTAAACCGGGTTCCATCACGCCGCATACCGAATTCAAGGCAGAAGTTTATGTTCTGTCGAAAGATGAAGGTGGTCGTCACACCCCGTTCTTCGCGAACTATCGTCCGCAGTTCTATTTCCGCACCACCGACGTTACGGGCGAAATCACTTTGCCTGAAGATGTCGAAATGGTTATGCCAGGCGACAACATTGCGTTTGGTGTGAAATTGATTGCTCCGATCGCTATGGATCCGGGTCTTCGCTTCGCTATTCGCGAAGGTGGCCGTACCGTTGGCGCTGGTGTTGTCAGCTCCATCATTAAATAATTTCGTTAGCTAACCGGCATCCTGCCGGTTAGCTCTCATTTTTTAGGTGGGCGCCGAAAGACAGTTTGTCTTAGGCGCCTCCTCGTTCTTTGAAATGGTTAGGGATATGGATACGCAGAATATTCGCATTCGCCTCAAGGCGTTTGATCATCGTGTTTTAGATCAGGCTACAGGAGATATCGCCGACACAGCTCGTCGGACTGGTGCTCTTATTCGCGGACCGATTCCCTTGCCGACGCGCATCGAGAAGTTCACGGTCAACCGTGGTCCACATATCGATAAAAAGTCGCGTGAACAGTTTGAAGTGCGTACCTATAAGCGCCTTCTGGATATCGTTCAGCCAACCCCCCAGACCGTTGATGCTTTAATGAAGCTTGACCTCGCGGCAGGTGTTGAAGTTGAAATCAAATTAGCTTAATAAAGCGTTTGAGCCGGATACTAAGATAACCGGTTTTCCTCCCATTTCTGCGATGGTGATATTTTTTCTCTTTCTTTGAAAGGGAAGGGTAGATTTCTCGAGCGAAATACGATATTCACCATTGTAGACAAGCAGGGATACCGACCAGTTTTATCTGGTGTCATGCGTCCCCGCCTTATTTACTATGTCTCATAGTATATGGCCCTGGCGGGGGCTTCTATTGTAAAGGGGCCGGCTCCTTCGTCATTCGGACGTAGGAGCTTTTCGTTTATCATGCTCGCCGCTGTCGCGAGCCTCTGAAGGAGTAATGGATCATGCGTACTGGCGTGATCGCCAAGAAGGTCGGAATGACGCGTCTGTTTCAGGAAGATGGTCGGCATGTGCCGGTAACCGTCCTGAAACTCGAAGATGTGCAGGTCGTGGCCGTCAAAAATAAAGATCAGGATGGATACGTTGCTGTTCAGCTTGGTGCAGGTTCTGCAAAAGCTAAAAACGTTACCAAGCCTGTACGGGGTCATTTTGCCAAAGCCGAAGTAGAGCTGAAGGCAAAATTGGTTGAATTCCCCGTTTCCGAAGACGCCGTCCTCGAAGTCGGAACATCAATTTCAGCTGATCATTTTATTGCTGGTCAGTTGGTCGATATTTCTGGTCAGACTCAGGGTAAAGGCTTTGCCGGTGCTATGAAGCGCTGGGGCTTTGGTGGTTTGCGTGCCACCCATGGTGTGTCCTTATCTCACCGTTCCCATGGTTCTACCGGTAATCGTCAGGATCCGGGTCGCGTTTTCAAAAACAAGAAAATGGCTGGCCATATGGGTGCCCGCCAGCGGACTCAGCAGAATTTGGAAGTTATTTCTACCGATGCTGAACGCGATCTGATTTTTGTTCGTGGTTCTGTCCCCGGTTCAAAGGGTGCATGGTTGATTATTCGTGATGCCGTTAAAGTAGCACGTCCAACCGACGCTCCTTATCCGGCCGCCATTAAAGCCGCGAATGGCAACGAGGCTCCGGCTGCGCCGGTGGCCGCAGAAGGTCAGGAGGGCTGATCATGAAGGTTGAAGTTCAGTCCCTCGATGCCTCTAAGAAGGGTAGCATCGAGCTTAACGATGCCGTATTCGGTATCGAACCGCGTGCTGATATTTTGCATCGTGTCGTAACATGGCAGTTGGAAAAACGCCGTGCGCCGACCCGCGCTACGCGTGAACGTTCTGACGTTGCACGTTCTGGTAAAAAATTCGGCCGTCAAAAAGGTGGTGGTACCGCCCGTCATGGCGATCGTCGCTCACCTATCTTTATCGGTGGTGGTAAAGCTCATGGTGCAAGAGCGCGCGTTTTCAATCCTTCTTTAAACAAGAAGGTTCGCGCCCTTGGTCTTCGTATGGCTCTGTCTTCCAAAGCAAAAACGGGCACTTTAGTTGTCATCGAAGCTTTGGACGTTGAAGCAAAGACCAAGCTCTTAGCCGCACAGATTCAGTCTTTAGGCTTTGGTCCAAAGGTTCTGGTTGTTGATGGCGATACGGTCAATGAAAATTTTGCTCGTGCCTCAAGCAACCTTGTCGGTCTTGATGTATTGCCGGCCGTAGGTGCCAATGTCTACGACATTCTGAAACATGACACGCTGGTGCTGACTCGCGCCGCTGTTGAAAAGCTGGAGGCTCGTCTCAATGGCTAAAAGTCAGGATGGGGTGGCAATTCGCCACTATGATGTTGTGCTCGGTCCGCACATCACTGAAAAATCGACTATGGTCTCTGAATTTAACGCGGTGGTCTTCAAAGTAGCCGCTGATGCGACCAAACCTGCGATTAAAGAAGCTGTTGAAGCTTTGTTCGGGGTTTCTGTCAAATCGGTGAATACTGTTATCACCAAAGGCAAGACCAAAAAGTGGAAAGGCCGTCCTTATCGGCGGTCAGACGTCAAAAAGGCGATCGTGACTCTGGCTGAAGGTCAGTCAATCGATGTGACGACAGGGGTCTAGGACGATGGCTCTTAAGCATTATAATCCGACCAGCCCGGCCCGCCGTGGCCTTATCCTGGTCGACCGCTCGTCTTTGTGGAAAGGTAGCCCGGTTAAAGCCCTCACTGAAGGGAAGAATAAAACCGGTGGCCGGAACAACAAAGGTCACAGAACTTCACGCGGTATCGGTGGTGGTCACAAGCAGAAATATCGGCTTGTCGACTTCAAACGTCGTAAATGGGATATGCCAGCTACGGTTCAGCGGATTGAATACGATCCCAACCGTTCAGCTTTTATTGCCCTGGTTGAATATGAAGATAAAACCTTATCTTATATTCTTGCTCCGCAGCGTTTGGGTGTTGGTGATTCCATTGTTGCTTCTCGCAAAGCCGATGTGAAACCCGGCAATGCCATGGAAATCGGCCAAGCTCCGCTTGGTACCATTGTGCACAACATCGAACTTAAACCCAGCAAGGGTGGCCAGCTCGCTCGCGCAGCCGGTGCTTATGCTCAGATCGTTGGTCGTGACAAAGGCATGGTAATGATTCGCCTGAATTCAGGTGAACAGCGCTACATCCGTTCTGATTGCATGGTTACAGTTGGTGCCGTATCCAACTCTGACAATGCCAACCAGAATTTTGCCAAAGCCGGCCGTAACCGTTGGCTTGGTCGCCGCCCGTTGACCCGTGGTGTTGCAAAGAACCCTGTCGATCATCCGCATGGTGGTGGTGAAGGCCGCACATCTGGTGGTCGTCATCCGGTAACGCCTTGGGGTAAACCGACCAAGGGTGCTCGCACCCGTTCGAATAAGGCGACGGACAAGTTCATTATCCGTTCGCGTCACGCGAAGAAGAAGAGGTAAGCATGGCCCGCTCCGTTTGGAAAGGTCCGTTTGTCGAACTGTCTCTGTTGAAAAAAGCAGAGACAGCGCAGGACAGCAGCAACCGGGCTCCCATCAAGACCTGGTCGCGTCGTTCGACGATTCTGCCACAGTTTGTTGGTTTGACTTTCAATGTCTATAATGGCCGCAAATTTGTGCCGGTACTAGTCAATGAAGAAATGGTTGGTCATAAACTGGGTGAATTTGCGCCAACGCGTACTTTCCCTGGCCATGCCGCTGACAAGAAGGGTAAGCGCTAATGTCTAAGCCGCAAGCTCCCCGTCGCGTCGGTGAAAAGGAGGCCTTAGCCGTCGCCACCACCGTTCGCGGTAGCTCTTACAAGCTGAATCTTGTTGCGGGTTTAATCCGTGGCAAGAAAGCTGGTGAAGCCCTGAACATTTTGAGCTTTTCCAAGAAGGCAATGGCAAAAGATGTCCGCAAGGTTCTTGCTTCTGCTATTGCTAACGCCGAGAATAACCACAATCTCGACGTTGACGCTCTGATTGTGAAAGAGGCATCGGTCGGTAAGTCGATCGTGATGAAGCGTTTCGCAACCCGTGCTCGCGGTCGTTCGACTCAGATCATCAAGCCATTTTCGCGCATCCGTGTCGTTGTCCGCGAACAGGAAGAGGCTGAATAAGATGGGTCATAAATCTAACCCGATCGGTATGCGGCTGCAGATTAATCGTACATGGGACAGCCGTTGGTTTGCCCAAGGTGGCGATTATGGCCAGCTGTTGCTTGAAGATATCAAGATCCGCAAATTCATCATGAAAACGCTGCCGCAGGCAGCGATTTCGAAAGTGGTGATTGAGCGTCCGGCTAAATTATGCCGCATTTCAATTTATGCTGCCCGTCCCGGTGTTATCATCGGTAAAAAAGGCGCAGATATTGAAAAGCTGCGTAAGAAACTGGACTCCATGACTGAAAGTGGCGTTTCTCTGAATATCGTCGAAATCCGTAAACCGGAAATCGATGCTCAGTTGGTCGCCCAGGGCATTGCCGATCAGCTTGAACGGCGTGTTGCTTTCCGGCGCGCGATGAAGCGTGCTGTTCAGTCTGCTCTGCGTCTTGGTGCTCAGGGCGTCAGAATCACTTGCGGTGGTCGTTTGGGTGGTGCTGAAATTGCCCGGACTGAATGGTATCGTGAAGGCCGTGTGCCGTTGCATACCTTGCGCGCAAATGTCGATTATGCCGAAGCTGAAGCGCATACCGCTTATGGTGTGTGTGGAATCAAGGTCTGGATCTTTAAGGGTGAAATCATGGCTCATGATCCCTTAGCCCAAGATCGGCTGATGGTAGAAGCTCAGACGTCGGGGGTCCGGCCGACGCGATAAGGGTAACTCCCTTATCAGCGTCGCCTGATCGACCGGATAATCGGTGTCAGAAGGCGAATTAAAATGCTGCAACCGAAACGAACTAAATTTCGTAAGGCCCACAAGGGTCGTATTCATGGTAATGCACCTGGCGGTGCTACGCTTAATTTCGGTGCGTATGGTCTGAAGGCTATGGAGCCAGATCGGATTACCGCGCGCCAGATCGAAGCTGCTCGTCGTGCTATTACCCGTCATATCCGCCGTCAGGGACGGCTGTGGATCCGTATTTTCCCGGATGTTCCCGTTTCCAGCAAACCTGCTGAAGTCCGCATGGGCTCCGGTAAAGGTTCACCGGAATTCTGGGTCGCTCGTGTGAAACCCGGTCGGATTCTTTTTGAATTAGATGGTGTTCCTGGCCCGATCGCTCGCGTTGCTTTTGAACGCGCCGCAGCGAAATTGCCCATCAAAGTGAAGGTCGTTGCCCGTTTGGGTGAGACCATATATGAAGAGGCCTAAATATGGCGAAGATTGACGATCTCAAAGCAAAGAGTGACGATCAACTTGCCGTCGAGCTGGGTGAAATGAAGCGTGAGCAGTTCAATCTGCGTTTCCAGTCAGCCACTGGCCAGCTGGAAAAGCCCGCCCGGGTTCGCGAAGTGCGTCGCACTATTGCTCAGATTAAGACTTTACAGGCCGAGCGTCAGCGCTCGGCAACCAAGTAAGGATTTCTCATCATGCCCAAACGTGTGCTGACGGGAACCGTGGTCTCTGATAAGACCGACAAAACGGTAGTGGTTTTGGTCGAGCGTAAAGTGAAACATCCCCTTTACGGTAAGATCATCCGCTTGTCGAAAAAATATCATGCTCATGACGAGCAAAACGCCTATCATGAAGGCGAAACTGTGCGTATTGAAGAATGCGCGCCGATTTCGAAACTTAAATCATGGCGTGTGCTTGAAAAAGCAGATAAAGCGTCTGCTGCTTAATTATTTAAGCTTGCAGGTATAGAGAGGCTTTCCCGGCTAGTCCGGGTTAAAAAGAAGGGTCTAATTATATGATCCAGATGCAAACGAACCTTGACGTTGCCGACAACAGCGGTGCGAAGAGGGTGCAGTGCATCAAGGTGCTGGGCGGTTCTAAGCGTCGTACCGCGACTGTTGGCGATGTCATCGTTGTATCAGTCAAGGAAGCCGCACCGCGCGGGCGCGTTAAGAAGGGTGACGTCCATCGTGCCGTTATCGTTCGCACTGCCAAAGATATTCATCGCGCCGATGGTTCGGTGATTCGTTTCGACGGTAATGCGGCTGTTCTGATCAATAAAACGAGTGGCGAACCTATTGGTACTCGTATTTTTGGTCCGGTGGTACGTGAGTTACGGGCGCGTAACCATATGAAAATTATTTCACTTGCGCCTGAGGTGTTGTAATGGCAGCTAAAATTAAAAAAGGTGATCGCGTGGTTATCTTGTCCGGCAAGGACAAAGGTAAGCATGGCGAAGTAACCCAGGCTCTGCCACAAGAAGGCAAGGTTATCGTTTCGGGTATCAATATTATTACCCGTCATCGTAAACCAAGCCAGGCTAACCCCCAGGGCGGGCTGGATCGTATGGAAGCGCCGATTGCTGCCTCTAAGGTTGCAATCGAAGATCCGAAAACGGGTAAAGCCACCCGGGTCCGTTTTGATGTTCGCGATGGTAAGAAAGTACGCATCGCTGTAAAATCAGGGGAGACGATCAATGGCTAAAGCCTATGTTCCGCGCCTGAAAAAGCAGTATGATGACGAGATCATCAAAGCAATGACCGAGAAATTCGGTTATAAAAATGCTTTTGAAGTCCCGAAACTCACGAAAATCGTCCTGAATATGGGCGTTGGTGAAGCGACGCAGGACAAGAAAAAGGTTGACCAAGCCGCAGCTGAAATGGAGCTGATTGCTGGTCAGAAGCCTGTCGTCACCCGTGCAAAAAAATCCATTGCGCAGTTTAAATTGCGCGAAGGTATGCCGATCGGTGTCAAGGTAACGCTCCGTCGTGAACGTATGTTCGAGTTTCTCGATCGTTTTCTGACGATCGCGCTGCCTCGCGTGCGTGACTTCCGTGGATTGAACCCAAAATCCTTTGATGGTCGTGGCAACTATGCTACCGGTATCAAAGAACAGCTGATTTTCCCGGAAATTAGCTATGATCAGGTTTCCACCATCCGCGGTATGGATGTCGTTGTTGCCACTACGGCTAAGACGGATGAAGAAGCACGTGAATTGCTTCGTTTGTTCGGCTTTCCGTTCCCGGCTGACACTACACAGAAAAAGGCAGCCTGATTTCATGAATCAGGCAGCTCTTTAAGGAAAGAGAACTTAAGTCATGGCGAAACTGAGTTCGATTAACAAGAACGAAAAGCGCAAAAAAATGGCTAAAGCCTATGCCGGTAAATATTCTCGGTTAAAGGCTGCTGCCAATGACAAGAGCCTTGATGAGACGGATCGTCTTGTTGCACGGCTGAAAATGGCTGAATTGCCACGAAATGCGAATCCAACGCGTGTTCGCAATCGTTGTGCTTTAACCGGCCGCCCGCGCGGTTATTATCGTAAGTTCCAGCTCTGCCGCATCCAGTTGCGTGATCTGGCTAATAAAGGCCTGATTCCAGGCGTCACCAAGTCGAGCTGGTAAGGGGATATATAAAATGGCATTGTCCGATCCTCTGGGTGATTTGCTCACCCGCATTCGCAACGGCCAGCATGCCCGCAAAGATAGCGTGGTATCTCCTGCCTCTAAATTACGTGTTCGCGTATTAGATGTGCTGGCACGTGAAGGCTATATTCGCGGTTATACTGAAGCCAAGCTTGGCAATCATGACGCACTGCGCATTGAGCTGAAATATTTTGAAGGCCAGCCGGCTATTCATCATCTGGCTCGTGTTTCAAAACCGGGTCGTCGTATCTATTCTGGTTCTCGCGAATTACCGCGTGTCCGTAATGGCCTTGGCATCACGATCGTTTCAACGCCGAAAGGTGTTCTTTCTGATGCAGAAGCCCGCGACCAGAATGTCGGCGGTGAAGTCCTTGCGGAGGTGTTCTGATGAGCCGTATCGGTAAAAAACCGGTGGCTATCCCGACGGGCGTCACCGCAAATATTGCAGACGGTGTACTTTCAGTAAAAGGCCCCAAAGGCGAGCTTTCTATGCCTTTGTCTTCTGAAGTGACCTATTCACTTGAAGATGGTCAGCTTTCTGTACAGCCTGTCAATGACACGAAGCGTGCCCGCTCTTTCTGGGGTATGCAGCGTACATTGGTACAGAATCTGATCGATGGTGTGACTCAAGGTTATTCTAAAACCCTTCAGATCACGGGTGTCGGTTATCGTGCTGCATCACAGGGTAAAACCCTGAAACTGCAGCTTGGCTACAGCCACGATATCGATTTTGCTATACCGGAAGGTATCACGATCCAGACGCCGGAACCAACGACTGTCAATATCTCTGGTATTGATAAGCAGAAAGTTGGTCAGGTCGCGGCTGAGATTCGTCGCTGGCGTCGTCCTGAGCCCTATAAGGGTAAGGGTATCAAGTATGCCGGTGAGTTCATCTTCCGTAAGGAAGGGAAGAAGAAATAATGGCCAAAGGTCTTTCTCTTTTTGAACGGCGTCGTCAGCGGGTTCGTACCACGCTGCGTGCCAAGGGTAATCATCGTCCTCGTTTATCTGTTCACCGTTCTGGCCAGCATATTTATGCTCAGGTTATTGATGATGATCAGAGACGCACCGTTGTTGCAGCTTCCACACTGGAAAAAGCTGTAAGAGACAAATCTGGTGCGACTGTTGCAGCTGCGGCTGAAACGGGTAAACGTTTAGCCGAACGCGCTTCAGCGGCTGGTATTACCAAGGTTGTATTCGACCGCGGGGGATTTTTGTTTCATGGGCGGGTAAAAGCTCTGGCTGATGCTGCCCGTGAAGGCGGATTGGAGTTCTAAATGGCTAACGAAAGCGAAATCCAGAAAACGGAAAATGCCGAAGTTGCCAATGCTGCTAACGGCACCAATCCGAACAACGAACGTCGTGGTCGTGGTGGCCGTGGTCGTGGTGGTCGTGGCCGTGATGGTCGTGGTCGCCGTGATGACCGTCGCAACGAAGAAGCTGGTGAAGAGCTGATTGAAAAGCTGGTTCACATTAACCGTGTTTCTAAGACGGTTAAAGGTGGTAAGCGCTTCGGTTTCGCCGCTTTGGTTGTTGTTGGTGACGGTAAAGGCCGCGTTGGCTTTGGTCATGGTAAAGCTCGCGAAGTGCCGGAAGCTATTTCCAAGGCAACTGCCGCAGCTAAAAAGACGATGATTCGCGTCCCGCTTCGTGAAGGTCGTACCTTGCATCATGATGGTCGTGGCCGTTTCGGTGCTGGTCTGGTCTATCTGCGTTCGGCACCGTCAGGTACCGGTATCATCGCTGGTGGTCCAATGCGCGCCATCTTCGAAAGCCTTGGTGTTGCTGACGTCGTGACGAAGTCTGTTGGCACCAGCAACCCTTACAATATGATTCGTGCTACCTTTGAAGCACTGAACGATCAGAAAAGCCCGAAAGCCGTAGCCCAGCGCCGCGGTAAACGGATTGCTGATCTCTTCGGTCGCGGTGGTGCATCTGCAGCTAAGGCTGAAGCTGAAGCTGCTGCGGTTGTGGAGTAAAAATGTGATGGCAACTCTTAAAGTTACTCAGATTGGTTCTCCTATCCGTCGTAGCCCAGATCAGCGTGCAACGCTTATTGGTCTTGGCCTCAACAAGATGCATCGCACCCGCGAATTGAAGGATACGCCCGATGTTCGGGGTATGCTTCGCAAGGTTGCTCATCTGGTTAAAGTTGAGAACTAATCTTTTCCTTGTCTTTTGATAAGGAAATTGGCAAAGAACAGCGTCGTCTCGATAAGAGAGGCGCTGTTTTTGTTTTGGAAAGCTTTGATGCGCATAGGCTTTCCTTGAAAATTTTTCTGCGCGCCAAAAGCGAAAGCGAGTGCTTTTAATATGTCTTTTAAATTAAATAGTCTGAAAGATAACGCCGGTTCACGCGTTGGTCGTGTCCGCGTTGGTCGCGGTATTGGTTCTGGTCTTGGTAAAACCGCTGGTCGCGGTCAAAAAGGTCAGAAAAGCCGTTCTGGTGTTTCGATTAATGGTTTCGCTGGTGGACAGATGCCCATCTATATGCGTCTCCCGAAACGCGGCTTTAACAATGTTTTCAGCAAAGACTATGCTGAAGTTAACCTTGGCGTTGTTCAAAAGCTGATTGAATCTGGCCGTCTTGATGCCAAAAATCCGATCGACCACCAGGCTTTAAAAGCGGCTGGTGTTGCCCGCGGTGGTAAAGATGGTGTTCGTATCCTCGGTAAAGGTGAGATTGCTTCTAAAGTAACCTTCAAAGTTGCTGGCATTTCTAAAGCTGCCCGCGAAGCCGTTGAAAAGGCTGGCGGATCGGTTGAAATCATTGCTCGTCGCAATGTTGAAAAGACAGACGCCTAATAGGCTAGGCACCAAGCCTGATTAAAAGAAGGACGGTCTGTTAAGGTATTTACCTTTGCAGGCCGTTTTTTCTGGAATAAACGTCATTTTAGGCAAAGGCTTGGTTGTCAACTTTGCATTCACTGCTTAAACCCTCTATGTCCGGTTCTTGAGTTTTTATTACTCAAGAGGTCGTGGAAAGAAGATAAGGCTCGAGCTTTCTCTTTATCTTTTGCGGCATGTCGATCATACGTCATGATAGTTTTTTAAAATCTATCAGCAATTTTTTCGGGGTTCGACTGAATAATGGCATCAGCAGCCAATCAATTTGCCTCTAATTTCAATCTATCCCAGTTTGGGAAGGCCACTGACCTTAAAAAGCGCTTGTGGTTTACCTTTCTGGCTTTGATTGTTTTTCGGTTACTTTCTTTTGTGCCGTTACCGGGGATTGATCCGCGCACTATGGGCGCGCTTTTTGCGCAGACACATGGTGGTGTGCTGGATTTCTTTAATACTTTTTCCGGTGGTTCTCTAAGTCGTATGTCATTGATCGCTTTGGGATTAATGCCTTATATTACGGCTTCTATTGTCGTTCAGCTTTCAACCTCTCTTAGCCCACATCTTGAGGCTTTGAAAAAAGAAGGTGAAAGTGGCCGAAAAAAACTGAACCAATATACGCGTTACGGCACGGTTCTTCTGACTGCGATTCAAGGGTATTTTATTGCCGTTGGATTAGAAAACTGGAAAACGCCTGCGGGCTTATCTGCCGTCGTCGATCCGGGTTTACTTTTCCGCATCAGCTGCGTGATTTCCCTGATTGGCGGTACCATGTTTTTGATGTGGCTAGGTGAACAGATTACAAGCCGCGGCGTGGGGAATGGAACATCGCTTATCATTATGGCGGGGATTGTTTCACAGCTTCCGGTTATTATTCTGAATACGCTGGAACGTACAAGAAGCGGAGCTGTTAATCCTGCTCTGATTATTGCTGTTATTGCTGTTGTAGCGGCCTTGGTTCTGTTCATCTGTTTTATGGAACGAGCGCAAAGGCGTGTTTTAATTCAGTATCCTAAACGCCAATCTGCTAATGGGATGATGCAGGCGGATAAAAGCCATCTGCCGTTAAAGTTAAATACCGCTAATGTCATCCCGCCCATTTTTGCGTCTTCTGTTTTATTAATGCCATTGACGATTACGCAATTTGCTGGCCAGCGGGTGACTGCAGGGGGACGGTGGAGCAATATTCTGATTACGCTCAACCAGTATCTGGCACATGGCACATGGCTGTATATGCTTTTATACGGGATCGGGATCGTTTTCTTCAGCTTCTTCTATACGGCCATTGTTTTCAATCCAGAAGAAACAGCTGATAATTTGAAGCGCTATGGCGGTTTTATTCCCGGTATCCGTCCAGGTAAAGCCACCGCAGATTATCTCGATTATTTGCTGACCCGTATTACGGTTATCGGAGCCGCTTATCTGACTTGCATCTGTTTAGTGCCAGAATTTATGGCTAGCGAGTTGGGTATGACTTCTTTTGCTATTGGCGGAACCAGTCTGTTGATCGTTGTTAATGTGACGATTGACACGGTCACCCAGATCCAAAGCCATTTGATTGCCCATCAATATGGTGACTTAATCCGTAAGTCGAAATTGCGTGGTAAGAGCATTCGGCGGCGCCAAAGATTGAAATAGGTTTTCCTGTTTAATAAATCGGAATCTTTACAATGAACATTATTCTTTTTGGCCCGCCGGGGGCTGGCAAGGGAACACAAGCCCATCGATTAGTCCATGACTTTGGGATGGTTCAGCTCTCTACAGGTGATATTTTGCGTCAGGCCGTTAAAGAAGGTACTGAAGTGGGCAAAATCGCTGGCGAATTGATGAAGGCTGGTAAGCTGATTCCTGATGACCTGATGATCAGAATTTTGGGCGAGCGTCTCGATAAACCCGATACCAAAAATGGCGTCATTTTTGATGGTTTTCCTCGGACAAAACCTCAGGTTGAAGCGCTCGATAAGTTATTGGCAGAACGCCACAGCAAACTTGATTGCGTCATTGAGATCAAAGTCGATGAAAACGCCTTAGTAAAGCGGATTGTCGGACGCTATGTTTGTGCTCAATGTGGCGCTGGATATCACGATGAATTCAAACGCCCCCACAAAGAAGGGGTTTGTGACATCTGTGGTTCTACTGAATTCAAACGTCGCCCTGATGATAATGAAGAAGCCGTTCGGGCAAGATTAGTAGAATATCACGAAAAGACTGCCCCAATTTTGCCGGTTTATGAAGCGAGAGGCATTGTCGCTTACGTAGACGGGATGCTCCCCATGGGAGACGTCGCGACTAAAATCGCAGAAATTCTGAAAGAGAAGGGTGCTAAACCTATCTCTGCATAATGCGCTTTTTCTGCTTTTATATCTCAAAGGCAGGTCATTTATGGCCTGCCTTTTTTATATTAAAATAGGGTTGTTCCACGCTTCATTTTCTATGATCTTTTGAGTGGGCTTTTTTATTGCTATTTTTTTAAAGATTTTTTATAGAAAAAGAGAATAATTGCTGGTTTTGTATCAGTTGTCCTTGACTCATGCCTACCTAACGGTTAGCAAGCTTGCTCTTTTGCAGTTGTCAATCGCAGGGGTGTTTCGGCATGTCTGGGGTGATAGCTGTAATAAAAAAAGCGCTGAGATGAGATATGTGCCACATATCTCGTGGAGCAGGAGATTACAGACATGGCTCGTATTGCGGGTGTCAATATCCCGACAAACAAACGTGTAGAGATCGCACTTACCTATATTCATGGTATCGGTCCGACCACGGCTAAGAAAATCGTTACCAAGCTTGGTATCGCGCCGGAACGGCGTGTCCAGGATCTTTCTGACAACGAAGTATTGCAGATTCGTGAAGCTATTGATGCTGACTATACGGTTGAAGGTGATCTTCGCCGTCAGGTCGCTATGAACATCAAGCGTTTGATGGATCTTGCCTGCTATCGCGGTTTGCGTCATCGTAAAGGGTTGCCTGTCCGTGGCCAGCGCACTCACACCAATGCACGCACGCGTAAGGGTAAAGCTAAGCCCATCGCTGGCAAGAAGAAATAAGCAGATATCTTCTTAAAAGATATCTTTTTGCTTTTGCATCATCCAGCCTGAGGAATTTTAGGATATGGCACGCGAACCGCAGCGCGTTAAAAGACGCGAGCGTAAAAATATTTCAGCCGGCGTAGCTCATGTTAACGCCAGCTTCAATAATACAATGATCACCATCACCGATGCACAGGGAAATGCTATTTCCTGGTCATCTGCTGGTATGATGGGCTTCAAGGGCAGCCGTAAATCGACGCCTTATGCTGCACAGGTTGCCGCAGAAGATGCCGGTAAAAAGGCCGCTGAACATGGTGTCCGCACTTTAGAAGTCGAAGTTAAAGGTCCGGGTTCAGGTCGTGAATCTGCCCTTCGCGCTTTGCAGGCTGTCGGTTTTCATATCACTTCTATCCGTGATGTGACCCCGATTCCGCATAATGGCGTGCGTCCTTCTAAACGGCGTCGTGTCTGATCGATCTGGCGAAGGGCATCAGTGTCCTTCCTTTTCCATTTTTTTGGTGGCCGGCGGGCAGCCCTGCCGGCTCAACTCACAAGGGGACGAACGTGGCTGTCAACGCTAAGAACTGGCAGGAACTTAAAAAGCCCAACGCCCTGGAAAAGAAAGCGAGCGGGAACGGCAAATGCAAGGCAACTTTTGTTGCCGAGCCATTAGAGCGCGGCTTTGGTCTGACGCTTGGTAATGCACTGCGCCGTGTGCTGTTATCTTCACTGCAAGGGGCAGCCATTACGGCTATCAAGATCGAAAATGTGTTGCATGAATTCTCGTCCCTGAATGGGGTTCGTGAAGATGTGACCGATATCGTTCTTAATATCAAGCAGGTCGCGATTAAAATGCAGGGAGACGGTAGCCGTCGCCTTCATATTTCTCGTACCGGCCCAGGTGTGGTTACTGCCGGCGATATTGCTGTTAGCGGTGATATCGAGGTGATGAATCCAGAATTAGTGATCTGTCATCTTGATCAGGGTGCCGTCTTTAATGCTGAATTGACCGTTGATACCGGCAAAGGCTATGTTGCCGCTGTGGCTAACCGTCCGGCAGATGCACCTATTGGTCTTATTCCAGTTGATGCGCTTTATTCTCCGGTAAGACAGGTTGCATATAAAGTCGAAAATGCCCGCGTTGGTCAGGAACTCGATTACGACAAGCTTTTGTTGACGATCGAAACCGATGGTACCATTTCGCCGGAAGATGCGATTGCTTATTCAGCCCGTATCCTTCAGGATCAACTTCAGCTCTTTGTCCACTTTGATGATGGTCTGGCTCCGCCAACCTCTGCTATTGGACAGAGCTCGCTGCCTTCTTCCAGCAGCGAAGCTGAAAATAGTGCTAATCAGCTTAATCGTAACCTTCTCAAGAAGGTTGACGAATTAGAACTCTCTGTTCGTTCTGCTAACTGTCTCAAGAATGACAATATCATTTACATCGGTGATCTTGTCCAGAAGACTGAAGCAGAAATGCTGCGCACCCCGAATTTTGGCCGTAAATCCTTGAATGAAATCAAGGAAGTGCTGTCCGGTATGGGATTGCGTCTGGGTATGGAAATCCCTGGTTGGCCGCCTGAAAATATTGAGGAAATGGCCAAAAAGCTCGAACAGGAATATTGATTTCTGTAAACCGGCCTGAAAATCAGGCCGGTCTTTCGCAGCAGAGTTAGGCGCTCTCTTTAAAAAAGCGTGGTCCAAGGTACCTGAAACGGCCTTGAGAACAAACGAAAGGATTTAAAATGCGTCATCGTGTAGGCGGCCGCAAGCTGCAACGTACTTCCAGCCATCGTCTGGCTTTGTTCCGCAATCAGTCAGCGGCTCTGATTAAGCATGAACAGATCATCACGACTTTGGCTAAGGCACGTGAATTACGTCCTTACACCGAAAAGCTTATCACGCTGGCTAAAAAAGGTGGCTTGGCTAACCGTCGTTTAGCTCATAGCCGGTTGCTGGACGATACTCAGCTGAAAAAGCTGTTTGACGTTTTGGCTGAACGTTACAAAGATCGTAACGGTGGCTATACGCGTATCATCAAAGCCGGTATCCGTGCTTCCGACGCAGCCCAGATGGCTGTGATTGAATTGGTTGATCGCGATACCACGGCAAAAGGTCAGGATTCTGGCCCTGTTCAGGTTGAAGAACAGGAAAATGAAGAAGCCTGATTTCTTTCAAAGCTTATTTTAAAAAGGGAAGGGGCTTATTAGCCCCTTTCTTTTTGTTTTTTTCTAAAAAATTTCAAAAAAATCAAAGCAGGGCTTGCCTTTTTTGCTCGAGATGATTAGAGCTGCACCCCGCAACACAAATGCGGAGTGGTGGCCGAGTGGTCGAAGGCGCACGCCTGGAAAGTGTGTAGGGGCTAACCGCCTCTCGTGGGTTCGAATCCCACCCGCTCCGCCAGTTTTTTGAAACTGGTTTCCTGACTTTCCATTTTCCCCTTATTTTAAAAAATAGAGGACTAGCTTTAATCGGCTAAGGTAATCCTCATTTTCTCATCGAATTTTTGGGTCTAGCCAATCAAAATATTAAAATTCCGATAGTTTATTCAGCCCCAATTATTTCTGTAATTTTTCTAAGTGGCGTTTTCCTAAATTATATATCAGCTCTGCTGAAACGCGCCCTTGTGTCTTGCCATAAGATAGCAATAAATTTTTCAAATTATTCGATCATATATCCATTAGTCTTGTTTTAATTTATCGGTCAGTATTTCTGAATTAAGGTTTTGTAATTAAATTTTTATCCCAGCCCAAGATTTCTATAATTTTACAAAGCGTCTTTTTTGATAAAATGTAATATTATTACAATTTATGTCTTTTAAAATATATCTATTACAATGTGCCATTAGATAAAAAAATAAATATAAATCCTGACAATTGAATGATATGAGAATTTTGCAAAGAGAGTGAACTTATAGAAGTGAAAGCGTAAAATGGTTTTTGATGTTGATTTGATCCAGCGTGTTTATCAGGGCTATCGTGATAAAATCCATAAAATACAAATCGCATTAGGTAAGCCGTTAACGCTGACAGAGAAAATACTCTATGCCCATTTAGCTGAAGGCGAAGTACTTAAGCCTTATCGACGAGGCGTTGATTACGTTAACTTCGCCCCTGATCGGGTCGCGATGCAAGATGCCACCGCCCAGATGGCGTTATTGCAGCTTTTAAATTCTGGACGGGACAAGGTTGCTGTTCCCTCTACGGTTCATTGTGATCATCTGATTTTAGCCTATAAAAACGCCCATGATGATCTGATCGCAGCAGAAAAGAGCAATCAGGAAGTCTACAGCTTTCTAAAAGACGTTTCGAATAAATATGGTATCGGTTTTTGGAAACCGGGCGCAGGTATCATTCATCAGGTCGTGTTAGAAAATTATGCATTCCCTGGTGGGATGATGATTGGAACCGACTCCCACACTCCCAATGCAGGCGGTCTTTCGATGATTGCTATTGGCGTTGGCGGCGCGGATGCCGTTGATGTGATGGCTGGTTTGCCATGGGAACTGAAAATGCCCCAGATTATCGGGGTAAAATTGACGGGTAAATTGTCAGGATGGGCTTCTGCTAAGGATGTTATCCTAAAACTTGCTGGTATTTTGACCGTCAAAGGTGGCACCAATTCAATTATTGAATATTTTGGCGATGGCGCCGCCGCTCTTTCCGCGACCGGAAAGGCAACAATCTGCAATATGGGGGCAGAAGTTGGGGCTACGACTTCGATTTTCCCATTCGATCAGAAATCTGTTGATTATCTGAAAATGACTGATCGTAGTGAAATTGCTGATCTTGGGCAGTCTCTAGAAGACTGTTTCAGAGCCGATGACGCGGTTTTGGCTGATCCTGCTTCTTATTACGATCGCGTGATTGAAATTGATCTCAGTAGCCTTGAGCCTTACGTCAATGGTCCTTTCACGCCTGATCTCGCATATCCTGTATCAGAATTTGCCAAAGCAGTTGCCGAGCATGGCTATCCTGAAAAGATGGAAGCAGGCCTTATCGGTTCTTGCACCAATTCTTCTTATGAAGATTTAAGCCGAGCAGCCTCGATTATTGAAAATGCAAATTCTTTGGATCTTAAGGTTAAATCCCAGCTTATTATCAATCCGGGTTCCGAACAGGTCAAAGAAACAGCCGAGCGCGATGGTCTGATTGGCGATTTTGAACAGGCTGGTGCCGTTATTATGGCCAATGCTTGCGGCCCTTGTATCGGTCAATGGCGGCGTGAAGGCGCTGATAAAGCGCCAAAGAATTCTATTGTCACTTCTTTTAACCGCAATTTTGCAAAAAGAAATGATGGCAATCCCAATACTTATGCCTTTGTTTGCTCACCGGAGATGGTTGCGGCCTTTTCAATCGCGGGGAGCTTAAACTTTAACCCGCTTAAAGATACCCTAACCAATGAAAAGGGTGAGCAGGTAAAACTGGCAGAACCGATTGGCGATGAATTGCCGAAGAAGGGCTTCACCCTTAAATCAGCAGGTTATATTGCGCCTGTCAAAGATGGCAGCCAGATTAAGGTAACTGTCGCACCAGATTCCGAGCGTCTGCAATTACTGGCACCTTTTGCGCCTTGGAATGGCAAAGATATTATCAATCAGCCTTTGCTGATTAAGGTGACGGGTAAATGCACGACTGATCATATCTCTATGGCAGGTGTCTGGCTGCGTTACCGTGGCCATTTGGATAATATTGCCAATAATATGCTGATTGGTGCGGTAAACGCCTTTAACCATAAAACCAATTCTGTGATTGATCCTGAAACAGGCGACTATATGGCTGTCCCTGCTTTGGCTAGAAAATATAAAGCCGAAGGTTTAGGCTCGATTGTTGTTGCCGAAGAAAATTATGGTGAAGGTTCATCGCGCGAACATGCGGCGATGGAACCGCGTTTTCTTAATGTGAAGGCGATTATTGTTAAATCTTTTGCCCGCATTCATGAAACCAACTTGAAAAAGCAAGGCATGTTGGCGCTGACTTTTGTCAATAAAGCCGATTATGACAAAGTCCAAGAAGAAGACAAAATCAGCATTTTAGGTTTAACCTCTTTTGCACCGGGTAAGAATTTAACGGTTCAGTTGACCCATAAAGACGGCTCCACAGAGTCTTTTGAAGTGAGCCATACCTATAATCAGACACAGATTGAATGGTTCCGCGCCGGTAGTGCACTGAATAAATTAAAGTCTGAATATAAAGCCTCATAATTGGGGTGAAGAAAGCGGGGCTATCGCCTCTTTTGAGGCAGATAGGCCTGCTATGAGGAATAGTGATGAGTGAAAAAATAACGTTTACCGAAGGTAAATTACAGGTTCCCGATTATCCCGTTATTCCTTTTATTGAAGGCGATGGTGTCGGACCCGAAATCTGGCAATCTGCTCAGACGATTTTCGATAAAGCCATCGAAAAGGCTTATGGCGACAAACGCCGCGTTGAATGGAAACAGGTTTTAGCTGGCGGCAAGGCTTTTGACCAAACAGGCTCATGGATGCCTGATGGAACGATGACTGCCTTCAAAGACTATCTTGTCGGTATTAAAGGCCCTCTGACAACGCCTATCGGCGGCGGTATTCGTTCTTTAAATGTAGCTTTGCGGCAGGAACTGGATCTCTTTGTTTGTTTGCGCCCAGTTCGCTGGTTTAAAGGTGTCGAAACACCGGTCAAACACCCTGAAAAAGTCAATATGACTATTTTTCGGGAAAATACCGAAGACATTTATGCGGGTATTGAATGGCTGGAAGGCACGGATGATGCCAAAAAGCTTTATAAATTCTTGCATGAAGAAATGGGCGTTACCAAGGTCCGTTTCCCTGAAACCTCTTCTTTCGGCATCAAACCCGTTTCTATTGACGGCTCTGAACGGCTTGTTCGTGCGGCTATCGAATATGCTATTGCCCAGAAAGCACCATCGATTACCTTGGTGCATAAAGGCAATATCATGAAATTCACAGAAGGCGGCTTTAAACAATGGGGCTATGCCTTAGCTGAACGTGAATTTGGCGATAAACTTTTTACGATGAACCAATATGATCAGCTGAAAAAGGCACAAGGTGCCGAAGCTGCTGACAAGGCTTTGCAGGCGGCCAAGGCTGCTGGAAAAATTATCGTTAAAGATGTGATTACCGATGCCTTCTTGCAGAATACTCTTCTGAAACCTGAAGATTATTCGGTTATTGCAACCATGAATTTGAACGGCGATTATATCTCCGATCAGTTGGCCGCCATGGTTGGCGGTATTGGTATCGCACCGGGTGCTAATATCAACTATGCCACCGGACATGCGATCTTTGAAGCGACCCATGGCACGGCACCGGATATCGCTGGGGAAGATAAGGCTAACCCGTCTTCGCTGTTACTGTCAGGTGCCATGATGTTTGACTATCTTGGATGGTTCGAAGTCGGCAAGCTGATTAGTCAGGCTATGGAAAAACTGTTCCAGAAGAGACATGCTACGGTTGATTTGGCGCGATTCATGCCAGAAGGCGTTGCGCTGCCTACCAGCCAATTTACAGAAGAGATGGTGGCCCATCTATAAATTTTAAAATTCCGGCTGCCTGATTTAGGTGGCCGGAATTTTTATTAAAAATAAATAACTACAGAAAATGCCTTTATGAAAGGCAGATTATCCTATCGTCAAAAGTCTTTAGGATAATCCCAATAAATCCTTTGTGGCTTTTCTCAGATCATCTTGCCGCATTAAAGTTTCACCTACTAAAAAACAGCCAATGTCATGACGCTGCATAGCCACCAAATCATCATGATTGCGGATACCGCTTTCCGCAACAAAGGTGCAATCTTTGGGGGCTGAACCCACTAATTCATAGGTGCGGTCAAAACTGACCGAAAAGTCTCGCAAATCGCGATTATTGACGCCAATAAGACGGGATTTCAATTTTAACGCCCGCTCCATCTCATCATGACTATGGACTTCTACCAAAGCATCCATGCCATATTCTAAAGCGGCGGCTTCAATATCCTGCATCTGTTGATCGTCCAAGGCCGCAACGATAATCAAGATCGCATCGGCACCGATGGCTCTAGCTTCGGTTACCTGCCACGGGTCAATCATAAAATCTTTACGAAGGACGGGTAACTTTACCGCTTGTCTGGCCGCGATTAAATAATCTTCATGGCCTTGGAAATAGGGGCGATCTGTTAAAACGGATAAACAGGCTGCACCGCCTTCTTCATAGTCACGGGCATGGGCTGCTGGTGTAAAATCAGAACGGATTAACCCTTTTGAAGGGCTAGCTTTTTTGATTTCTGCAATAAGCCCGAATTGCCCTCGCGCTCTCTTTTTTTCTAGGGCAGCTCGAAAACCACGGGGTTGCGTCTGTGCCTTTATCAAATCAAGAAGGGCATTATTCCCAATCTGTTTTTTTCGTTCTGCCACGAATTCTGCCTTGGTGGCGCAGATCTCTGTAAGAATATTTGACATCGGTGATCCGTGAAAAGGGGAGAGTTGAAATCTGCTATATCCATTTTTAAAAATGAACTGATAGATAGATTTTTGAAAATATCCTTTCCCATAAGGGATAATCAGCCGATCTTAAAGCTGATCTTTAGAAGTCTTAGTATAAAGAAATTATCCTTCACTTCATCATTTGAAGTGAAATTTTGGTCATATTATCGGCAATATTCCTGATATTTTGACGATCGGGCTCAGCCTTGCTAAATCCCAAAACCTTGATCTTGCCCAAAAAACTGAATTGATATTTCCCATCGCAGATTTTCCTTCGAGGAAGCCGGATAAATAGAGCTAAAATCTTTCGGTAAAATTTTGAGCTCTGGTAAAAGATGGCAATCTCAATTCTTCGGCAAGGCCTAGCATTTTTAAGGATACCCGATGACCAGCGCAAAGAGTCCAAAAGCAAACCTGCCCGTTTACGTTACACGAGAATTATTGGCGGGTATGGTAGCGACCTTCGCGCTTATTCCAGAAGTCATTGCTTTTAGTTCGGTTGCAGGCATTAATCCGCAAGTCGGATTATATGCGTCTTTTGTCATTGGTCTTGTTATTGCTTTTTCGGGCGGAAGGCCTGCCATGATTTCGGCGGCTGCCGGTTCGGTTGCCTTAGTTGCAGCGGCGTTGGTTCATGGCCATGGATTACAATATTTGTTAGCCGCCGGTATTCTTGCTGGGGTGTTCCAAATTATTTTTGGTCTGCTGCGGTTATCTATTCTGATGCGTTTCGTTGCTCGTCCAGTGCGGACGGGATTTGTTAATGCTTTGGCTATTCTGATTTTTTCAGCCCAGCTTCCCCAAATATTGGGCGCGAATACCCAAGGGCTGATTTTGATCGGGCTTGGGCTAGTGATTATTTATGCCGCGCCCCGTTTAATTCGCAGCATTCCATCGCCCTTGATTGCGATTGTTATTCTCACTCTGATTTCTCATTTCTTCCATTTACAGGTAAAAACTGTCGCCGAATTAGGACAATTACCGCTTACTTTGCCCCATTGGGCATTGCCGAATGTTCCCCATAATTGGCAGACCTTGCAGATTATCTTGATGCCAGCCTTGGCGATAGCGATGGTCGGGCTATTGGAATCGATCATGACCGCTTTTGTGGTAGATGATCTGACCGATAGCAGCAGCGATAAAGATAGGGAATCATGGGGATTAGGCATTGCCAATATCGCTGCCAGCCTTTTCGGGGGCATTGCGGGATGTGGTATGATCGGACAGACCGTTGGTAATGTCCGATATGGGGGCAGGGGGCGACTATCTACTTTTGCCGCTGGCATGTTTTTGATGATTTTTATGCTAGGACTTCGGTCTTGGGTATCTGAAATCCCTGTGGCTGCCTTGGTCGCTGTTATGGTGATGGTTTCTATCAGCACCTTTAACTGGCAATCTTTCTCGGATATTAAACGGCAGCCGAAACTTTCAATTATCGTGATGATCGCAACAGTGCTGGTTACTGTCCTGACTCATAATCTAGCTGCCGGTGTCATTGTTGGGGTGCTGTTAAGCAGCTTATTCTTTGCCTTTAAAATTGCGTCTTTAATCAAGGTAAAGGCTGTTGATGAAGAGAATAAGCGTATCTACCAAGTCAGGGGACAGGTTTTCTATGCCTCTGCCGATATGTTTATTGATGCGTTTGATATGAAGGATATTGAGGGACGTTCGGTAACGATTGACCTGACGCATGCCCATTTATGGGATGTAACTGCTGTAGAAGCCTTTCAAAAGGTGCAGGAGCGCTTTAGCCATCACAAAGCAGAGTTGACGGTTATTGGCCTGAATAAAGCCAGTTCAGTTTTGATTGATAAGCTAACAGATTGATATTCATCAGTAGGACGGCAGAAGCGCTAAAAGAGACTTTTGCTGAAAATCAGTGTGGGAAATACATAGATAGAAAAAGCCATGATGGCTTTTGATAATAGAAATGGGAAGCTTCTGTTGCCCGGTGCTTCCCGAACCGCTGGAATCTGCTTCTGTTGCCCGGTGCAGCCCAACCGCGCTCTTACTTAGTAATGTCTACCCGTGAAGGTTTCCATTACGCAGCAACAGCGAGTACCTCGTTATCGTTGGCACTTATAAAAATGATCGGTTTAACGGCTCAATCACGCCGGATGGCAATCAAGTCTTTACTACACACGTCGATCCTGTTTCGCCCCCATCAACAACAGTGGCTTGCTATCCGCGGCTGTTGGTGGAGGCGCCGGAGTACTGCCCTCCGGGTCCGTCGAGTCTATTTCACTTAACAGTCTACCATCGTAGTCACCGAAGTGACGCTCTCTAGCTAAGGTCGGACAGCCATAAAGGCAATAGCTGTCCGTAAATTTTTATAAAAACTTTGCATGATCACTTGCAGCAGTCGCTTCTTCTTTGGCTTTCTCCGCTGGATTCGGCTCTTTTTCTGATGGATCAATTTTAGCAAAGATCAAAGGATCACTGGCAGGTGTCCACCAATTTCTCTGCAACATTTTGAGGCTTTGTGCCAAAATTGTGTCTGAACGAATATCCGGTTTTTCTGTGCCGATGGTTTGGGATAAATAAATCCCTGAATATCCGCTAAAGATATAAGCGGTGCAACATCCGGCGGCGAAATAAACGATGTTATCGGCTCCGAACATCTCTACCCCCATGATAATACAGGCGAGGGGCGTGTTAGCAGCGGCACCAAAGACAGCAATAAAACCAATGCCAGCAAAAAGATCGACAGGCGCGCCAATGATATGGGCAATGGTGCTACCCAAGGCGGCTCCGACAAAGAAAAGGGGCGTTACCTCACCCCCCTTAAAACCAGTGCTAAGAGTAACCACTGTAAAGATAAATTTGAGTAACCAACTCCAATAATGATGCTGTTGGGGGTCAAAAAAACTACCTAACTGTAATCCATTAGGTTGAGCTGCAATCGTTCCTATACCAAGATAGTCTCTCGTTCCGGTAATATAAACGAGAGCAATCACAATAAGACCGCCCGTAAAACTGATAAGAGGTGCCGATGGAATAACTTTTTTAAACCATTGGGCGCTATTGGCGAGACTTTCCGAAAAGAGGCGGGCGATAACACCAAAGGCGATTGAGGCCAGAATAACTTTAAAAAAGAGAATAATATTTAATTGGAAATGCCCCATCTGGCTAAAGGAGGCCATGCTATAACGCAGATGATCCATCCCCCAAAGGCGACAGACCCAGTCACCCAAGATCGCCGCTGTTAAAGCTGGAATAAGCGCGCGATATTCTAATCGACCAATAACCGGCACTTCTAGGGCAAAGATCGCTCCCGTGACAGGCGTTCCAAAAACAGCACCAAAACCGGCGGCAATACCTGATATCAGGAGCAAGCGAATATCTTTTTTATCAAGCCCTGCGATTTTGCCTATGCCGCTGGCGATACTACCGCCTAACTGGACAGCCGTGCCTTCTCGACCTGCCGAGCCACCAAAAAGATGAGTTATAACGGTCGATATAAAAATAAGGGGTGCCATTCGTAACGGGACACCTACATTCGGCTTATGAATCTCTTCCAAAATGAGATTATTTCCACCAGCCGCCAATTTACCGTAACGGCTGTAAAGCCATGAAGTGATAAAACCAGCAATAGGCAATCCGAAAAGAAGCGCTGGATAGAGAAAACGCGTTTTTGTCGCCCATTCCAATGACCATAGGAACAGGGCACAACAACTGCCGATAATAGCTGCCAATGGGAAAATGATAGCGAGCCATTTAAACAGCAAAATAAGCCGATAGGGTTTGTATTTTAAAAATAACTGATACATCTGGCATCCTTTAATCAAGGAGCCAAACCGTGTTCCGCCAAGAACGATCATCAGCAGGCATGACTCCTCAATCATAAAAATATGTTTGAGCAGGAGTCATCAGCCTAAAGGGCGGTTCGATCCATAGAAAGGATCAGGTAGATTCCATTACCTTATCTATATTAAGGCCAAAATAATGCCAAAAGTCAAGTCAGTGGATAATGGAAATGGTCATTCCCTAACCGCAAGGCAAAATAAGGCTAGAAACCACATAACGGTTAGGCTGATTACTTAAGGTGAATTTTCCTTTGAATTGGCGGGCAAACATAGCCGCAATTTTCAGGCCTAAGCTATCGACCTTTTCAAGGGAAAAGCCTTGGGGAAGAGGTTTGCCATTATTGGAAATGGTAAGCTCGATTTGCCCGCCAATTTTTTGAAGCTTAATTTCAATAAACGCGTCTTTATGATCGCCTTTAAAGCCATGCTCTAACGCGTTTGAAACGGATTCAGCCGATACAAGCGCTAAAGGGATTGCCATATCTGACGGTAAGATCAGGTCTTCAGCTTCTATTTTATAGCGGATATTCGGGAGATTACTGGACGCAATGACCTCTTTGATCAAGCGATCAAGGATCAGTTTTGCCCCAAGCTGATTCCCGTTTTTAATATAAAGCGCCCGCTGTAATTCACCGATCATATGAATCCGCCGAACAGAGGCATCAATAGCTTCCTTGGCTTTTTCATCAGTGATGCTGCGGCTTTGCATCCGCAATAATGACGCAATAACCTGTAAGTTATTTGAAATGCGATGCTGTAATTCATGAAACAGCAATTCATTGCGTTCAGCCAGCATCTGATTATAGGCACGCTTTTTCTGGAGGCGGTAATTACCTTGCTGTAGCGCAATCACCAATCCCATATCCGTGACTGTTTCTAGCAGACAAAGAAACCAGACCAATACACCGTTAAATCGGCTTCCTTCTTCGATAAAATAAGGCGCAACCATCAAGCTAAGAATAGCCGCGATAATACCCGGTCTTGTCCCAAAGAGGAAAGTAACCACAAGCATTGTCGGCATAAAGGTCACGAAAGGATAACCTGCCGGTAAAAAATGCCCAATAATACTACGGACAAGGAAGGCACATCCTACAAAAATCAAAGCGCAGATATTCCCGAGCCATGGTTTATTTTGCCATAAAGGCAAAAGCTCTAACATCCTGTGCATGACCGGGGTATTCCGGATTAAGACCATGCATCCTCCCCCAGATACAATATTCTGGTATTTCCTATAAAAAGACAGTTTGAGACTATCTTTATCACTGTTTGTTCTATGGCCTTCTTTTTATGCAAAAAAAAGGAGGATCTTTAAAGACCCTCCTTTTTCGATACAAAATATGAAAGATATTAGCTATCTTTGCGCAGGAATGCCGGAGCAAATTCCGGTTCCATGTCACGTCTTGCCGGACGATCGCCAGATTCCCGACGAGGGCCCCGATCACGACGAGGACGCTCACCACCGCGACGTTCTGCGTTCTCACGTGGCGGACGGTTATCATCCAGCTCTGCGCCGGTTTCCTGATCGACAACACGCATAGACAGGCGAACCTTGCCACGGTTGTCAATTTCAAGAACCTTGACTTTGACTTCCTGACCTTCAGACAGGACATCGCTGACCTTGTTGACACGTTCGTTCTTGATTTCCGAAACATGTACCAAGCCGTCACGGCCACCCATGAAGTTTACGAAGGCACCGAAATCAACGATATTGACGACTTTACCGTTATAGATTTTGCCTACTTCCGGTTCTTCAACAATACCATTGATCCATTCACGGGCTGCTTCAATATTGGCCGGATCGGAAGAAGACAGACGAACCGTGCCGTCATCTTCGATATCGACCTTGGCACCTGTGGTCGCCACGATTTCACGGATAACTTTTCCGCCCGTTCCGATAACATCACGGATTTTGTCTTTTGGTACGCTCATTGTTTCAATGCGCGGTGCCAAATTAGAAATTTCGGAGCGGACTTCACCCAGCGCTTTGGACATTTCACCCAAGATATGAGCACGGCCACCTTTAGCCTGTTCCAAAGCTTTCTGCATGATTTCTTCGGTAATGCCAGCAACCTTGATGTCCATCTGGAGGCTGGTGATACCTTTTTCGGTACCGGCGACCTTAAAGTCCATATCACCCAAGTGATCTTCATCACCCATGATATCCGACAAAATAGCGAAGCCGTCTTTTTCCAGAATAAGACCCATGGCGATACCGGAAACCGGACGCGTTAAGGGAACACCGGCATCCATCAAGGCAAGGCAGCCACCGCAAACGGTTGCCATGGAAGAGGAACCATTAGATTCGGTGATATCCGACAAAACGCGGATGGTATACGGGAAATCAGCCTTGCTCGGCAAAACCGGATGAAGCGCACGCCATGCCAGTTTACCATGGCCGATTTCACGACGACCCGGAGCCCCAAAACGACCAACTTCACCGACCGAATAAGGAGGGAAGTTATAATGCAGCATGAAGCGTTCATAATGAAGGCCGGTTAAACCGTCGATCATCTGTTCAGCATCCGCCGTTCCAAGGGTGGTTGAAACCAAAGCCTGTGTTTCACCGCGCGTAAACAGAGCAGAACCATGCGTGCGGGGCAAGAATCCAACCTGAGAGCGGATCGGGCGAACTGTTTTCAGATCGCGTCCGTCAATTCTCCGGCCTTCTTTCAGAATGGCGGTGCGGACGATTTTTGCTTCCAGCTTCTTCGCGAGCTTCTGGATACGCAGCTTTTCTGTCGGATCAGCTTCTGGGAAGGCTTCGTCAAGAACCGCTTTGGCCTTGCTCAAGGCTTCAACACGCTCAGCCTTACGAGTCAGACGATAGGCCTTATCGAAATTGTCGTAGCAGAGTTCTTCGACTTTGGCAGCCAATGCGCTGTCATCATAGCTGACCAGTTCCCAAGGCTCTTTAGCGGCCTGTTCTGCCAGATTGATGATAGCTTTGATAACCGGCTGTAAAGATTCATGCGCAAAAGAAACGGCATTGAGCATGACTTCTTCGGGAAGCTCATTCGCTTCCGATTCAACCATCATCACGGCATCACGGGTAGCCCCGACAACCAGATCAAGATCACTTTTTTCAAGCTGTTCCAAGGTCGGGTTAAGAATGAACTCGCCATCTTGATAACCCACACGGGCAGCACCGATGGGACCAAGGAAAGGCACACCGGAAAGAGCAAGGGCCGCAGAAGCGGCGATCATCGCCAAGATATCCGGTTCATTCTCGCCGTCATAGGACATGACCTGCGCAATGACCAAGGTTTCGTTATAGAAACCTTCCGGAAACAGAGGACGGATTGGACGGTCGATTAACCGTGAAATCAGCGTTTCCCGTTCGGTTGCGCCACGTTCACGCTTGAAAAAGCCACCGGGAATACGGCCTGCTGCTGAATATTTTTCCTGATAATGGACGGTCAAAGGAAAGAAATCCTGACCTTCTTTTACCGTTTTTGCTGCCGTTACCGCGCATAATACGACCGTTTCACCTAAGGTCGCAATGACGGCGCCATCTGCCTGACGGGCAACCTGTCCGGTTTCCAGTGTCAGTTTTTTCCCGCCCCAATCGATTTCCTGGCGTTTAATATCGAACATTCAATTTCCTTCTGGCTCCGACCCTATGTCAGGAGCTGCCTTTTTCCGGATTCGCCGGATTGCGAGATAACCGGATGCGAAACGGCCTCCCGATAAGGAGGCCGCACCGTCTTTTACTTACGAAGACCCAGTCTTGCGATAAGGCTGCTGTAGCGGTCTTTGTCGTTATTCTTGACGTAATCAAGCAGGCTACGACGCTTGTTAACCAAACGGAGCAAACCACGACGGGAATGGTTATCCTTGGCGTGGGTTTTGAAATGTTCGGTCAGGTTAACAATCCGTTCGGTCAGAATAGCAACCTGGACTTCCGGAGAACCCGTATCGCCTTCGACGCGTGCATATTCTTTGATTAACGCTTCTTTGCGTTCTGCTGTGATCGACATCAGTCGTCCTTTCTATTTTAAAAATTGAAACCGCGCAAAACCCGGGCTTCTTGCCCAGTGACTTCAATAAGAGCAACCGGAATTTGTGATTCCATTGCCATATTTAAGCCGGATTCTGCGTTAATTCCGATCAATTTCTGCCCCTGACGGAGTGCTTTTGCCTGATCGGAGGAAACTGCTAAAGCCGGGATGTCGTCCAGCCCTGCTGTTAAAGGCAAAAGCATTTGATACAGCTTTCCAGCTTGCGCCATTTCCATTAATTTGTCCAGTGAAATTGCCTGTTCACTCGTAAATGGCCCCGATTTCAATCGACGCAAATAGCTGACATGACCATAACAATTCAGTTTATGGGCAATGTCGCGGGCAAGGCTTCTAATATAGGTGCCTTTAGAAACCTTGGCGATAAAAGTAGCCTGATCGGGGCTAAAATCGTCTAAGGTCAATTCATGGATAGTAATATCGCGTCCTTTGACGGTCACCGTTTCTCCGGCGCGGACGCGGTCGCAGGCGCGTTTCCCATTGATTTTCAAGGCAGAATAAACGGGGGGGATTTGGTGTATTTCACCTCGGAAGCAAGATAGAACAGATTCCACTTCTTCCCTTGTGGGACGTTTATCTGATTGAGCGGTGATGTGCCCCTCTCTATCCAAGCTATCCGTTTCCGCTCCAAAAGCGAGGGTAAAGGCATAGACTTTGTCGGAATTAAGCGCATAGCCCGCCAATTTCGTCGCCTCGCCTAAGGCAACAGGTAAAACGCCAGAGGCAAGGGGATCTAACGTCCCGCCATGACCGACTTTTACTTTCGGTAATCCGGCGATACGGATAGCGCGTTTGACAGCAGAGACGGCTTGGG
Source organism: Zymomonas mobilis subsp. mobilis ATCC 10988 (assembly GCF_000175255.2). Classification (NCBI taxonomy): domain Bacteria; kingdom Pseudomonadati; phylum Pseudomonadota; class Alphaproteobacteria; order Sphingomonadales; family Zymomonadaceae; genus Zymomonas; species Zymomonas mobilis. The sequence continues at coordinate 1,251,406 of NC_017262.1, forward strand.
TTGAGCCTAAGCCTTCTTGCTTGTCGAGAATGATCCAGCCATGGAGCGCATCGGTCGGGGAGGGCGTAAGGGTCATAAGCTATTGAGTTTTTCTATAAAATGGCGGCGGCAAAGCGCGATATAGCGCTCGTTCCCTCCGATGTCCGTTTGTTGTCCATGACGAATGGGCTTTTTATTTTCATCAACCCGTAAATTCATTGTCGCCTTGGCACCGCAAAAACAGACCGATTTGATTTCTGCCAATTTATCCGCAATCGCCAGCAGATATTTCGAGCCTTCAAATAATTCAGCCTGAAAGTCAGTGCGAAGACCGTAACATAAAACTGGAATATTCAAATCGTCACAGACGCGGGCAAGTTCAAATACCTGATTTTTGTTCAGGAATTGCGCTTCATCTATCAAGATACAGTGCAGCGGATTTTTAACATGCTGCTCTTGGATAATATCCCATAGAGAGCTTTCCTCAAAAAACGCGATAGCGGGCGCTTCTAAACCGATACGGGATTTTATGACACCCTGTTTATAGCGGGTATCAATTCCGGCCGTGAACAATAAGGTTTGCATCCCTCGTTCACGATAATTGAAATCCGCTTGCAAAAGATTCGTCGATTTTCCGGCGTTCATCGAGGCATAATAAAAATACAACTTAGCCATGCGTGAAATACCCGCTTGATCGCTTAAAGGCTGCCTTCGCTGTCGTCTTCCTGATCGTCATTTTCCTGTAAATCACGCTGCACATGAGGCGAGCGTAACAGTGAGTCAATCCGACTACCCTGTTCAAAACTTTCATCGGCTAAAAAGCGGAGCTTAGGCACGTATTTCAGCCGTATTTTTTTAGCGATAGCGGCTTGGAGAAAAGAAGCGTTTTTTGACAGAACGCCGATGACTGTGTCATCAGACGCGCCGCCTAACGATTTTACGAAAACGGTGGCGATCCGTAAATCAGGAGTCATTCTGACTTCACTGATAGAGACAAATAGATTGTCTAATGTATCGCCATGGATTTCCCCTCTCATCAGCATTTCAGCTAAAACATGACGGATTTGTTCTCCGACACGTAACGGGCGGATGGAGTGACCTTCTGGCGTTTGATTGCGACGCATGGGCTACAGACCTTAAAAAACAAAATATAAAATACGGTATCTTTTTAAGGGCTGAGAGAGACAGACTTTAAAAAGAAATCGGCATGAAAAAGAATTGCGGCCAAGGTCGATGACCCTGACCGCAAAATAGATAATCTGTTGAAAAATTAAAGGGTGCGTGCCCGTTCTTCAACTTCAAAGGTTTCGACAATATCACCCGCTTTGATGTCGGTTGAGCCTTCCAGCGTGATACCGCATTCGAGACCAGCCCGAACTTCGGGAACATCATCTTTAAAGCGACGCAGTGATGCGATTGAACCGTTATAAATAATAACGTCATTACGCAGCACACGTGCCCGCAATTTCTGGCGGATATAGCCTTCCAGAACCAACAGACCGGCGGCGCGGCCATGTTTACCAGCAGAGAAGACCTCACGAATTTCGGCTTTACCGACCACAGTTTCAAAATATTCTGGGCCAAGTTTGCCAGCCATAGCGGCTTTAATTTCATCGATCAGATCATAGATCACATCGTAAAATTTCAAGGCTACGCCATCGCGACGGGCAATATCACGTGCTTTGCTGTTCGGACGAACATGGAAGCCGATAATCGGCGCACCAGAAGCTGCGGCCAAGGAGACATCGCTTTCAGTGATACCACCAACGCCCTGATGTAAAATACGAACGCGGATATCCTCATTCGAAATTTTATTAAGAGCACCGGCGATTGCTTCGACTGAACCCTGCGTATCGGCTTTGATAAGCAGAGGATATTCAACAGCCTGCTTGTCCTTCAATGCCGAGAACATGGATTCAAGGCTGGCTGGCTGTGCCGTCGTCCGCTTACGAAGGGCGATTTCAGCACGGTAAGCTGCGACTTCACGGGCACGGGCTTCGCTTTCAACAACCGTAAGGGTGTCACCGGCCTGCGGAACGCCGGAAAGACCGAGGACTTCAACCGGCATAGAAGGGCCAGCTTCTTTCTGGTTCTTTCCTTGGGCATCGGTCATGGCTCTTACACGGCCACTGAATTCACCGACCACAAAGATATCGCCAACCTTCAAGGTGCCGCGACGAACCAGAATGGTTGCGACCGGTCCACGACCGCGATCCAGCTTGGCTTCAACGACAGTGCCTTCTGCGGCACGATCAGGATTGGCCTTAAGCTCAAGCATTTCTGCCTGAAGCAGGATCTTTTCGATCAATTCATCAAGACCGGTCTTTTTCGCTGCAGAAATTTCGACATCCTGTACGTCACCGCCCATGGCTTCGACCTGCACATTATATTGCAGCAAGGCTTCACGAATGCGCTGGGGATTGGCTTCCGGCTTATCCATCTTATTGATGGCAATGATAATCGGAACATCCGCTGCGCGAGCATGGTCAATGGCTTCGACCGTCTGCGGTCTTAAACCATCATCTGCCGCAACAACAATGATAACAATGTCGGTAACATTGGCACCACGTGCACGCATTTCACTGAAGGCTTCATGACCCGGCGTATCGAGCAAGGTGATTTTCTCACCTGAAGGTGATTCTACCTGGTAAGCGCCAATATGCTGGGTAATACCACCGGCTTCACCACGAACCACATCGCTGCCACGCAAAGCATCGAGCAAGGAGGTCTTACCATGGTCAACATGTCCCATGATCGTCACGACCGGAGGACGTGATTTCAGCGTTTCTTCTGGATCGACGTCGCTCGAGCTATCGATTTCGACGTCACTTTCAGAAACGCGTTTGATGTTATGGCCAAATTCAGTGACCAACAATTCTGCGGTATCCTGATCGATCGTCTGGGTAAGCGTTACAGCCACGCCCATTTTGAACAAGGCTTTGACCAGATCAGCACCCCGTTCAGCCATACGGTTGGCTAATTCCTGAACCGTAATCGCTTCTGGAACAACAACGTCACGTATCTGACGAACCTGTTGGGCTCTGTTCTGGTTTGCGCGTTTATCTTTTTCACGGGCGCGTCGTAAAGCCGCCAAAGAACGGGCGCGTGCGCCACCCTCATCACCCGACAAAGCCTTGGTGACAGTCAGTTTACCTGATTGACGACGATCTTCACCCTTGCGATCACGCATAGCAGGGCGAGGGGCTTCGCGTCTTGGCGGTGATACCGGTGTAAAGCGTCTTGGGGCAGGAGAGCGAGGCGATTCGCTCCGCTCTTCGCGGGCTTTAGGTGCCGCGGCTTTTGCTGGACGACGCGTTTTTTCTTCGCCTTCAGCAGCCCCTGCCGTTTTGGCTTGAGCCGCTTTGGCTTCTTTTTCAGCTTTAGCGCGCGCTTTTGCTTCAGCTTTCTCTTTTTCTTTCAGAGCAGCCTGTTTTTCAGCTTCAACTTTCGCTTCGGCTTCAAGACGACGTTTTTCTTCAATCCGGCGCTGTTCTTCAAGATCGGCTTCTTGTTTCAGGCGATCTTCGCGGCGACGGGCTTCTTCCAATGCCTGAAGACGGCTTTCTTCTGCTTCACGCAAAAGGCGAGCCTGTAATTCCTGTCTCGAAGCGAGATCACGATGTGCCAATGTCCGTGGCTGACGCGGCTGACCGCCTGAACGCGTCTGGTTTTTATTCTGACTGCCACGGCCGCCTTGGCGACCGCGATTGTCCTGCGAACGATTACCCGACGGGCGATTGCCGGAAGCATTCGCGCCATTCTTTTCGGTCGTTTTCTTGGCACCCCGATCCGTAACCTTTATGGCTGCGGGTTTCGCGGCTTCTGCACTTGCCGGAGCGGCGGCTTCTTTTTCAGCTACAGGCTGTGCTGCGGCAGGCGCAGCTTTGCTTGTTTCTTGGGCGGTCGCTTCTGCTGCAACTGGTTTAGGTGCAGCTGGCGCTGGCGCCGGAGCCGGAGCAGCAGCAGGCGTTGCCACGGTTTCATTCTTGGTAGCAGTTTGAGTAACGGCTGTATCCTTATTTGGGGTATTTTCTACCGGTGCAGCCTGTTTTTTGGCCGTTTCAGCAGCCGTTGCTGCATCACCACTGCCCGGTTTATTGATAACCCGTCTTCTTTTGGTTTCTACAATCACGGTATTTGAACGGCCATGGCTGAAGCTCTGCTTCACCTTGCTGGTCTCTACTGTGCGTTTTATTCCCAGCGGCGCCCGCATCCCGAGCTTCGGCTTGTCGTTATCGCTCATCTGTTAATCCGAACCCTTCACATTATTTCCAGCGATAGCCATGGTATCTGCATTCTCGTCGATGCAAATATCGGTATCCCAGTTCCAACCTATAAATCGGCACCACCGCATCAAAGATTTCTTGATACGGTCAGCTGTTGTTGGTGCAGTTAATGCAATATGTACCACATTTCCGCGTCCAACGGCCAATGACAAAATCATGCGGTCGACAGGCAAAACCCAACCTTTGACAGACTGGAAGTCTTGTCTTTCAGCATTTCTATTTTTTCCGCTTTGAAAAGCGTGATCCAGTTTTTTGCAACCATCCGGTGCCGCATCCGAGGCATGAAGCAAAAGGGCGGCTTGCCCATTTCGACAACTATCTATGATGCGTTCAAAACCGGTTAGCAGTCGTCCGGAACGCGCCTCTATGCCGAGCTGGTTTAACACCTGCTGTTGAAGCGCATTTTCTATACGGACAGGGAGATCAGAAGAAATAGTGATATCAGAGGTTTTGAAGGCGCGTTGTAATGCCGCCTTCAATTTGCCTTTGGTAATTGCCCGACTAAGTGCCGTATGATCAACACTGATCCACGCCCCGCGTCCGGGCGCACGAGCCCGAACATCAGGGTGCACCGATCCGTCTGGGGCAAGGGCAAGTCGGATCAGATAATCGCGCGAGTCCTTACCACCGGTTAAAATACACCGGCGGGACGAATCAGTCTTCAGTTCATCATTGACGGTTTCATTGTCTTCCATACGCCAAGGCGCCTCCTTTACATAAAGGAGCCTTGGGGCAATGGAAAATTATTCCATAAACCATTATTAGGCTTTCTCCGACCTTGTTTCAGTGTCTTCCGAGGAATGGGTTTCATCTTCAGCGTCATCGAACCAATGGGCTCGTGCTGCCATGATAATTTCATTCCCCTGTTCCTGACTGAGGCCATATTCAGCCAGAATACCGTCTTCTTCATTGTTATCAGACGAATGACGGCGTCTTTGATCCTGACGTTTTTTGTGAACAAGTTCGTCAGTTGAAAGATCACCTAGATCATCAAGCGTCTTAATACCAGCTTTTCCCAAGGTCAAAAGCATTGCTTCTGTCATATAGGGTAAATCGGCCAGTGCGTCTTCAACACCAAGCTTGCGTCTTTCTTCACGTGCTTCCGCTTCACGCTGCTCTAAAGCTTCGCGAGCGCGGTTCTGCAATTCAGAAGCAAGCTCTTCGTCGATACCTTCAATAGCGGAAATTTCAGCCTGATCAACATAGGCAACTTCTTCAAGGCTACCAAAGCCTTCGGCTACCAGCAATTGTGCCAAGGTTTCATCAACATCAAGGTCGTGCTGGAATAATTCCGAATGAGCAACGAATTCTTTCTGTCGCCGTTCCGAAGCATCGGCTTCGGTCAGAATATCGATAGCAGACCCCGTCAACTGGCTGGCAAGGCGGACATTCTGCCCGCGACGGCCAATAGCCAATGAAAGTTGATCATCTGGCACAACGGCTTCGATACGGCTGTCATCTTCATCAATAACAACGCGAGAAACCTGTGCTGGCTGCAAGGAGTTTACGACGAAAGTTGCAAGATCTTCCGACCACGGAATAATATCGATCTTTTCGCCTTGAACTTCCTGAACAACGGCCTGAACACGGCTACCCTTCATACCCACGCAGGCACCGACCGGATCAATCGTGTTATCCTGACTGACAACAGCAATTTTGGCGCGGCTGCCCGGATCACGGGAGCAGGCTTTGATTTCAATGATACCGTCGTAAATTTCCGGCACTTCTTGCGCAAACAACTTCTTCATGAAATTCGGATGAGAGCGCGAAAGCAAAATCTGGGGGCCACGATTTTCACGGCGGACATTCATGATCAAGGAACGAACCCGATCACCGACACGGAAAGTTTCACGCGGAATCTGTTGATCACGGCGTAAAGCACCTTCTGCGCGACCAAGATCAACAACGACATGACCAAATTCAATACGCTTGACGATACCGGTGATGATTTCACCGATACGGTCTTTAAATTCTGCATATTGCCGTTCACGTTCAGCATCGCGGACTTTTTGGAAAATAACCTGCTTAGCAGCCTGTGCGGCAATGCGGCCAAATTCGATCGGAGGCAGAGGATCGACGATAAAATCCCCAACCGAAGCACCATTTTGTAATTTTTGAGCGTCGACGACAGAAACCTGTTTGAAAAAGTCATCGACCTGATCGACTACTTCAACGACACGCCACAGACGCATGTCGCCGGTTTTCGGATCAATTTTTGCCCGAATGTCATTTTCGGCGCCATAGCGGGCGCGTGCTGCACGCTGAATAGCTTCTTCCATCGCTTCAATAACGATAGCACGGTCAATCAGCTTTTCACGCGCCACGGCATCGGCGATCGCAAGCAACTCAGCCTTGTTGGCAGAAATGGCACTAGCCATATCGATCATCCTTCTCTTACAATCTGGTCGGCGCCTTCGCTGTCTAGCGGTTGGGTGGCGGCGATGAGCGCATCAGTCAATAATAATTTTGACCGTTCTATAGCTGAAAACGGCAAAATTTTCTGCCCTACTTTAGGACAATCCAATATAACATTATCAGCATCGTCGATACCGATAATTTCTCCGTCAAATTGTTTCCGGCCATCAAGCGGTGCTGATAACCGGATGCGAGCAGAAAAACCTTTCCAGTCCTGATAATCTTTCCGGCGCGTTAAAGGCCGGTCAATACCGGGGGAACTGACTTCGAGACGATATGCGTCTTCGATAGGATCCTGTTCGTCGAATATTTCCGAAAGACGGCGGGACAAAGCTTCACATTCGGTAAGACCAATCTGTCGCGTATCGGGGCGTTCAGCCATGATCTGCAAGGTCGGATCACTTTTGCCGCCAAACATCGCAATACGGACAAGCTCTAAACCCAATGCCTTGACCTCAGGTTCGACCAAGGCGGTAATCGCTGGAATATCAACAACAGGGGCTTTCGGAGCCGTATCAGTCATAACTTTGCTTGTTCCGTTGTGTCATAAAATCAAAAGATTTCAGGACGTTTCGCGAGCCTCGTTTTCTCGCTTGTTGTTTTAACCGATGTCTTTTCAATATCTGTTTGCACAGATTATCGTGCCAGTATCAATTCAGACACTAGCCCCAACAAAGACCGTCGATGTCGAGGAGATACGAATTATATACAGATTGCGCGGTATTTCTACAAGAGGAGAATAAAGAATATTGCCGTTTTTACGACGATCTTTTCCCCTTTTACCTTGTTCGGAAAAAGATGTGTTTTTTAATCGTGAAGGGATCATTCGTTAATCGGGGATTATTTTCGCCCTTTCTATTCTGAATTTCTGCTATGTCGCCTGTAAATTGTGTCTTTCAGGATAATTTGAAGAAAGAATAGCCATGCTTTGTCGTTCGAAAGGCTTTTTGTCAGGTCATTTTTCTAAAAAACGGACATCCGGTAAGGCTGCTTTTATGTTGGGGCAGTTATGCCTGTCTGCTTTTTTATTGAGCGGTTGTAATGTGATTAAAAAATATCACAAAGTGGTCGATGAAAAATTTGCAGCCGGTCGCGATGAAAGCGGAGATTCTTCCAGCGTTTTACAGGGACAATTAACGCCTGTTGATCGACGCCCCTTTATTATTCATGAAATTGCCCAATTCAATCATCCTATGGCGATGAGCTTTTTACCGGATGGTACGCTGCTGGTTGCTGAAAAATCAGGACAGCTTAAATTATGGCATCCTGACAATAAAATCGGCGTTATTCGTAATCTGCCTGATGTTGTTAGTAATGGCCAAGGTGGCTTGCTTGATATTGCCCCGCATCCCGATTTTGAAAAGAACCACCTTATTTATCTCAGCTGGACAGAATCCGAAAAGCTGTTGAAAGAAAAAGCCGCGCTTCGGAATGGCGAAAGCGTAGATGATCTATCCGGTGAAGACAAATCAGCTATGGGTGCCGTTATTGGTCGAGCTGAATTGGTTTGTGATAACAAGGGCGGGGGGCGTCTCGCAGGCTTGTCCGTTATCTGGAGGCAAGAGCCTAAAACCGAAGGTGACGTCAATTTTGGTGCCAGAATGACTTTTGCACCGGATAAAAGCCTTTTCATCTCAAGTGGTGACAGATCACAGCCTGCCGCCGCTCAAGATATGAGTATCAATCTCGGGAAGATTGTCAGAATTACTGACATTGGCCGGATTCCTGCCGATAATCCTTTTAACGGAAGCAGTTTTCTAAAATCCCAGATATGGACTTCAGGACATCGTAATCCTTTAGGTATGGCCTTTTCTCCTGATGGACGGTTGTGGGAAAATGAAATTGGCCAAAATGGGGGTGATAAACTCAACCTCATCCAAAAGGGGGCTAATTACGGCTGGCCTATCGTAACAGCGGCAGCCGAACCGTCTTCTTCTACCGCTACCACGCCCACTCATCCTGAATTTACAAAGCCGAAATGGAGTTGGAGCACTAGTCTCGTGCCGTCATCCCTACTTTTCTATACAGGAAATCTGTTTCCTGAATGGAAAGGCAATGCTTTTATCGGCGGTCTCGCTAGCCAAATGCTCGTCCGAATGGAGATAAAGGGCGACAAAGTCCGTGAGGCAGATCGCTGGCCAATGGGGCATCCTGTTCGTGATGTCGCTCAAGGTTCCGATGGCGCTTTGTGGGTTCTGTATGATGACAACAAAGGCGGAAAGCTCATCCGCTTGGCACCTCCGGGACGGTAAATTTTGCGTGCGATCGCTATTCCATGATGAATAGGGATTGCTTCGATATTTTTAAAAAATTGGGAATAAACTCAAATGCTTTCTGCTGATGATAATAACCTGAAACGGATTGCGGATGCCTTGGAACGTCTGGCACCACCGCCAGCCGTATGGGCTGATCCGATGGCTTCACCGGCCTATATCTGGCGTGGTCAAAATTTAATCGCTGCCCGTTCTTTCAAACCTTTTCCGCTTGATTGCTTGACCGGAGTAGATAGCCAGAAAAAAGCTTTGCTCGATAATACCGCAAGGCTGGCTAATCATCTGGCAGCCCATGACGTTTTGCTATGGGGTGCTAGAGGCAGCGGAAAATCAGCCTTATGCAAATCCGTTGTTGGTGAACTTCAGAAAGAAGGCGCCGACTTAGCTTTGATCGAGGTCGCTGGCGAAAGAGTTGATACGCTACCAGAATTATTTGGCTATATTGCTGATCAACCGCGTAGTTTTGTTCTATTCGTTGACGATCTCGGCTTTGAAGAAGGTAGTTCAGCCCCTAGAATCTTACGTTCACTTTTAGAAGGGGGGGCAGAGGCTCGTCCTGATAACGCGCGGCTTTATGTTACCGCCAATCGTCGTCATATCATTGCGCGCCAAGTACAGGATACTGCAGAATCCTTTACCCGTGACAGTCTTGATGACCAATTGGCTTTGGCTGATCGTTTTGGCCTTAATTTAGGTTTCCATGTTTGTGACCAGAGCAATTACCTCGAAATGATAAGAGGATATGCAGCGCGCTTCGGTTTAACGTTAGATGAAAACCATGCCTTGTCATGGGTGCGCTCTAGAAGCGGCCTTTCTGGTCGTATGGCATGGCAATATATTATTGAAATTGCGGGTGAACAGGGGCGCAATATTACACTTTAAAAGCTGATTTTTATCGGCAGATAATCCTTTGAGGAAGGGTATAGATATATCCATATCCTTCCTTTTTGGTATTTTGATGCAATAAAATATTTATTTATGTAATTTTAGTATTTACTTCCCTTTATTAGAGGAATAAATTTTTATTTTTCACGAAGGGGGTAATATGAGTGAGGCCAATTTATTTCGTCGCCGCTTAATGCAGATGGCCGTAGGGGGTATTGTTGCTGCACCTTTCGTTCAGAAAAGCGCTCTATCAGCGGCAACGCCATTATCTTCTAATTCGTCTTTTGAAACGCCGGATAGCCTGCTTGGTGAAATGAGTGACGGCGTTTTTATCAATTATAATGAAAATCCCTTGGGTCCCTGCGCTAATGCGAGAGAGGCCTTGGCGAAAACAATTCCATTTAGTGGTCGCTATGGGATGAATTTTGCTGAAAATATTTCGAAAATTATCAGTCAGCAAGAAAATATTCCGGTCGATTATCTCCATTTTTTTGCGGGATCAACGGTTCCCCTTCACGCCGCCGCCATGGCTTTTTCTGATAAAGACCATGCCATTGCTTATCCGCTTCCTACTTTTGATATTTTTTTCAAAGCGCCGGACGGTAAAAATTTTGCGCCTCTAAAGCCGGTGCCGGTCAATGAGAAGCATCAAATTGATGTCGCGGCTATGTTATCTGCGGCACCAGATGCCGGTCTTTACTATATTTGTAATCCAAATAATCCGACCGGTGTTGTTACGCCAATGCGCGACATAGAATGGCTGCTCGCACATAAACCCGCTAATTCCGTTGTTTTGGTCGATGAAGCCTATATTCATTACAGCGATATGCCTTCGGCAATGTCCCTTGTTGCCCAGGGAAAAGATGTGGTCGTGCTTCGGACTTTCTCTAAAATTTACGGCTTGGCAGGGATGCGCCTTGGTTTTGCAGCCGCTCGCCCTGATTTGTTAGAGAAAATAACCTATTTCGATACTAATAATCCCCCCATGCCGGCATTTGCTGCGGCTGAAGCCAGCCTTTTAGATGAAAAATTATTACCGGAGCGAAAGGCTTATAACAAAGCGGTTCGAAATGATATTTTCGCTTGGCTCTCGAAACGAGGTTACAAATATACGCCGTCAGAGGCCTCTTTTTTTATGCTTCATGTTGGAAGACCGGGGCAACAAGTCACGGATGCTTTAAAAAAATATAAAATTTTTATTTCTGGAACTCGACCGCGCTATCCTGATTGGGTGCGCGTTTCCGTAGGTAGTTTTGCGGAAATGAATGCCTTTAAGGCGGCTTTTGAAAAGGTAATGGCCTCAGCTTAAGCGCCGGAATTCGGCATAATTCCCTGAAAAGACACTCTTTTGGATTAAATTTTTATTCTTTTGTTATCGCCATATTTTTTCTGTTTCAAAAGAAAAGGCCTTGAAAATCAAGGCCTTTTCTTCCATCGCTTTTCTTGTAGAGTTAGTTAGACCAGCTTTTTTCCATCTCATCTTTGATGAGACGGTGATGTTGGGTTGCTTCTTCGATGACCATTCGTAAAAAGCGCTCTGCAAAGTCAGGATTTAATCCCGTTGATTCGGCTAACTGACGCAGCCGCTTGGCCTGTTCGGCTTCGCGGGCAAGATCTGCAGGAGGAAGTTGTTTTTCAGCCTTGTAATAACTGACATCTGAAGTAATCTTGAATCTTTCTGCTAAAAGGCAGATGAGAGCCGTATCGATATTGTCAATACTTTTGCGATAGCGCTGCAACCGATCATTGGGCATAAATGAAAATCCTTAGTTATCGAAGCGATGGAGGTATCTTTTTGACGGTTGCAAACAAGTTGAGCAAGTGTCAACGCTTGTATTTCTTCATGCTTCACAGTGTAGTCTTTTCAGCATGACCGCCATCAATTCTGCCACAGATCGAAATCAGGCGGCCTCTTTGAAGCCGTTAATGCATCTGGTCGCCTCTGATATGCAGGCTGTAAACCAAGTCATTCTTGACCGGATGCAAAGCGAAGTTCCCCTTATCCCTGAATTGGCAGGCCACCTTATTTCCAGCGGCGGGAAAAGAATGCGGCCTATGCTGATGCTGGCCTGTTCCCGTTTGATAGGCGAACCGCGTGATATTCATTATAAATTAGCGGCTGCTATCGAATTTATTCACACGGCAACTTTGTTGCATGACGATGTTGTGGATCATAGCGATTTACGGCGAGGCAAGCGGACGGCCAATAATATTTGGGGCAATGGGCCCACTGTTTTGGTTGGCGACTTTCTCCTAAGCCGCGCTTTTGAAATGATGGTTGAATCCGGCTCACTACGGGCGCTTGAAATTCTGTCTAATGCGGCGGCAATTATTACCCAAGGTGAGGTGGATCAGCTTGTTTCTCAATATCAGGTGGAAACAGACGAAGCGCGTTATCTGTCTATTATTGGTGCAAAAACGGCTGTCTTATTTGCGGCATCCTGTCGGATCGCAGCGGTCATGGCGGGCTGTTCGAAAGATAAAGAACAAAGTCTTGCCGATTATGGTCAGTATTTAGGTATCGCCTTCCAGCTAACCGATGATGCTATTGATTATATGTCGGATAGCCAGACCATGGGTAAGGGTGTCGGCGATGATTTCCGCGACGGGAAAGTGACCCTTCCGGTCATTCTAGCCTATCAGCGGGGTGAAAAGGCTGACCGCGATTTCTGGCGTGAAGCTATAGAAGGCCGCCGCGTCGCTGACAGTGATCTTGATATTGCCAAAATTCTATTGGTAAATACGGATGCCTTGTCGGACACCTTGGAACGCGCTCGTCTTTATGGTGAAAAAGCTATCCAGTCTTTGAAGGCTTTTCCTGACGGTGCAGTGAAAGAGGCGTTGATAGAAGCCGTCGAATTTACAATCGCCCGCGCTTATTAAAAGAAGGACGAATAATTTCTGATAACCGTAAAGCCTTCTCTATGTTGAAGAATAATGCCCTTCTGAAAGAATTGCCGGTTTCTTCTATTTTTGAGCCATTGGCTGAAACACTCAGAAATCGAAGCAATGCGGTTATCATAGCACCTCCGGGGTCAGGTAAAACAACGGCGATTGCACCGATTTTGTTACAAGAAGATTGGTGCCAAGGGCAGATTATCCTGCTTTCGCCGCGTCGCTTGGCAGCCAAGGCAGCCGCTGAACGCATCGCGCAAATAATGGGGGAACCTGTCGGCCAGACGGTCGGATATCTGACCAGAATGGAATCGCAACGGTCAGATAAAAGCCGCATCTTGGTCGTGACCCAAGGGATATTTCGCCATCAGATTCAACAAGACCCTGAATTACCGAATATCTCGGCAGTTTTATTTGACGAAGTTCACGAAAGAAGCCTTGATAGCGATTTTTCCTTAGCTTTGGCCTTGGATGTGCAATCTGCTTTGCGCCCTGACTTACGATTGATCGCAATGTCGGCAACCATGGACGGGACACGCTTTTCCGATCTCATGGCAGAAGAGGGCGCTGGTAAAGCGTCTCTTCTTGAAAGCCAAGGGCGATGTTATCCCTTACATTATTACTATGAAGGCCGCCGTCCTGATCTTTCAATTGAGCAGAATATGGCGACTGTTATTCGTCGGGCTTTACTCGAAAATGACGGCGGTATTCTCGCTTTTTTACCGGGTATCGCCGAGATAGAACGCACTGCGGCTTTATTGGAAAATCTACCTTCCAATATCCTGCTCTATCGTTTGCATAGTTCAGTTGATTTTCGGGAACAGCATGCGGCTATTCAGGCCGTGCCAAAAGGATATCGCAAAATTGTTCTGGCCAGTGCGATTGCTGAAACCAGCCTAACATTGGATGGTATCCGCATCGTTGTTGATTCCGGTTTGACAAGACGGGCGCGTTACGATCGTCAATCAGGTTTAACGCGATTGGTTACTGAACGCGTCAGTCGGGCATCGGCTGAACAGCGCGCCGGTCGTGCTGGTCGGCAAGATGTCGGTTATGTCTGGCGATTATGGGAAGAAGCTGCCCAAGTCGGTTTGTCACCTTACGATCCTCCTGAAATAACAGAAGCCGATTTGTCGGCTTTGACATTGGATTGTGCTTTATGGGGGGTAACACCAAATCAATTACGTTGGATTGATTCCCCACCGGAAAAAGCGATAGAAGAAGCCTATAAACGCTTGGAAAATTTACAGGCGACTTCTTCCGATAAGCGTCCTTTGCCGCATGGCCGTGATCTGGCAGCTTTCCCAATGCCGTTACCTTTTGGTCATATGATATTGAAGGCAAAGGCAAAGGGCTGGGGGGCTTTGGCCGTTGATGTTGCCGTTTTGCTTTCCGAGCGCGGCATCGGCGGCATGGATATTGACATCGAAAACCGTCTCAATCGTTTTTATCGTGAAAAAACACTCCGATCACAAAAAGCACGTCAACTTGCCAATCGATGGAGAAAACAGGTCGGGTTAACCGTTTCCTCCAAAAGGGACGTGATCGAGATGGGCGATGTCGGGGCTTGCGTGGCTTTGGCTTTTCCTGATCGTGTCGCAAAAAGGCGTGATGCCAAAGGCGAACAATGGATTTCCGCTGGCGGCAGGGGGTTCCGACTAGATCCGTTATCGCCTTTGGCACAAAGTGAATGGTTAGCCGTGGCCGAGGCGCAAGGCTCGGCACAATCGGCACGTATTCTGTCAGCTGCAACTTTAACGACAGAGCAAATCAACGCTCTTTTTTCTGAAAAGATAGTGGTTGAACAAAATGTCCGTTTTAATTTTGCAACCAAATCTGTTGAAACCGAACGCCTACAGCGATTGGGTGCCATTATTCTATCACGGGGACAGGATGATTCCCCTGATGAAGAAGCAATCGCATCGGCTCTGATGGCGGCTGTCCAGCAATATGGTCTTGATATTTTACCGTGGTCGGATGCAGCTTTAGCTTTGCAGGAAAGATGGGCTTTCGTGGCAGCACATCAATCAGAAGGGGGAGCCTTTTCTGATGGCGGCTTAAGTGATGATACCCTTTTGTCTAAAGTCGATGAATGGCTTTATCCTTTGCTGTTGGGATGCCGTCGTTTGGATCAGATAAAGGCGTCTGACCTGACACAGGCCTTAGAAAATATACTGGGATGGCAAGGTAAACAGCAGCTCGATCAATGGGTTCCGGCTAGATTGATTACGCCTGCCGGTAGTAGTCATGTCATTGATTACAAAGCAGACGGTGGGCCCGCGGTTGAAGTCCGTCCGCAGGCTCTATTTGGGATGAAAAAGCATCCAATGCTTTTAAATGGTCGGGTGGCTTTGGTGTTAAGACTGGTTTCTCCTGCCGGTAGGCCTATCCAGACAACCCAAAATTTAACTGATTTTTGGGCGGGTAGTTGGAATATGATTGCGAAAGAAATGCGCGGTCGATATCCACGCCACCCTTGGCCAGAAGACCCCGCCTCAGCAGAACCTACCTTAAGAACACAAAAAGGCCGAAAAATAAGCTAATGTTTAACAGTAGATTTAATGAATTGTTGTTTATGACGGCCTTTTCTAGCCGTTACCACCAAGTGCCCATCAAAATAGGTCAGACAGAAACCCTCTTCCCGAAGGAAGAGGACACAAAATAAGATTTAGTCGATAATAATATCGCAAACACTTTGTGGATGGCCTTTGGTTGTTCCCCAGACGTGATCGGCAAAGACATGCCCCTGTCCTGTATAGCGCGCACCTGTATTATGGACAGGCGTAAAATAATGGCTTGGCCACAATGTATAGTTATATTGCGGATTTTCTTGGTGGATTTCTGTTACCAATCTGGGACCTGTGATATGGCATGGCCAACCATCAGTAATAGATTCTCGATTGTGAATACGCTCTATCAGCTTTGCCATAAATTCTTGCTGCGGCGCAGCAGCCATCACATTATTGCCAATGAGTCCGGGACGCATCTGCTCATGTTCCCAACCTAAACAGATATCACTATCAAACAGCCAATCTTCTAGAGGACGGATACAGTAGCAGTCGGCATCTACATAAAAACCACCTTCAATAAACAGGATTTCATAGCGCATCATATCGCTAACCCCGTCTAACCGCCCGCATTCTAACAGAGTTTTTATATGTTTGGCATTATACCAATTATGATTGGCTAGAATGTCGTTGCCCCAGACCTTTACTTCCCAATCAGGATTTTGATCAACCCAGCTATTGATAAAATGATTAGGACGTTTGCTCTCATCTCCAACCCAAATGACATGAATAACTTTGGGGATAGAAATCCCCCCCTATTAAATCCGTATTTGTCAACCATAATTTTTCTTTTTATTTATAATTAATACAATTAAAGGTTATATATTTTGTGAATATTATTCAATATGCATAAAAATAAAATTATAAATGATAGTATATCTTCTCTTATTTTATAGATAGCGCATGACGGCGAATAAGAATGGTCGAGAAAATAGTGGCAATAGCCAATAAACAGGATGTGTAGGCGATCAGTCTTGGCCAGCCGCCAGATGTCCAGAATACGCCACCCAAAGAACCGAAAATGCTAGAACCCATATAATAGCATAAAAGGTAAAGCGATGTCGCATGGCCTTTATTTTGGCGCGCTAGCTGCCCGACCCAACCACTGGCGACAGAATGGATAGTGAAGAATCCGGTGGTGAAGATAAGAATGCCACAAACCATCAAAAGTAGATGGTTGCTCAGTGTCAACCACATACCGGAAAGCATAATAGCAATACCGGCAATAAGAACAGGCCCTCGGCCTATCCTGTCTGACCATGAACCGGCGGCAGGGGAAGCCATCATCCCCGAAATATAAGACAGAAAGATAAAGCTGATTTGCGAAGATGACAGCGAGAAGGGCGGTAATACCAAACGGAAATCAATAAAATTGAAAATTGTGATAAAGCTACCAACCGCAAGCCCTCCAATGCCGAAAAGCAAAAACATATCGGGGCGGGTGATGTGCTGTGACCATGCTTTGGCATGATATTTCACATCAAAACGCGTTCTTTTGATAAAGTTTTTGGAAGTGGGCAGACATAATCCAAAAATGATAGCTGCCAGCAGGTCAACAGTTCCAAGAATTCTAAGCGCCATTTGCCAGCTTGTGAATTCAGTCATAATACCTACGGCAACACGGCCAAACATACCACCGAAAGCTGTTCCACCAACATAAATGCCCATGGCATAGCCCAAATTCTTGGGATGTATTTCTTCCGATAGATACGCCATGGCGACAGCAGGAACCCCGCCAAGGACGAATCCCTCACAAGCGCGCGCAATCAGAAAGACATTCCATGACGGTAAAAAGGCCGCAAAAATATTCATGAAAGAGGCTGAAGCCATCGAAAAGAACATAATGCCTTTTCGCCCCAAACTTTCAGCCGTTGCTCCTGAACAGAAGATAGAAACGGCAAGAAAACCGGTTGTCAGCGAAATTGCAAAAGAACTCTCTGTAACGCTTACATGGAAATAACGGGTTAATTCAGGCAGAATAGGCTGAACACAATATAAAAGAGAAAAGGTAATGAAGCCGACTAGGTTTTGTTGACAAAGGAAGGTAACCACAATTTTACGGCCGCGAGATGAAGGAAGGCGAGAAAAGATTTTCTGGTTTTGTCATAACGTGTGGCAATGCGCCTGAACCGCTTCAACTTATTGAACATCCGCTCAATACAATGACGATCTTTGTAGTGCTGGAGATTATAAGGAATAGGCTTTTTTCGATTGGAACGAGGCGGGATAACAGGAAGGATGCCTCGAAAAAGCTGTTTTTCGCGTAACCTATCGCTATCATATCCTTTATCCGCGAGAAAACAGTGGGGTGTTGTCACAGGGATATCTATCAAGCTATCAGCGCCAGAATAATCAGAGACCTCACCACCGGTTAGTGCGAAAGCTAGAGGGCGGCCTTGACCATCGGAACGGGCGTGGATCTTGCTCGTAAAGCCTCCGCAGCTTTGACCAAAGCCTTCCTTATGCGTCCCCCTTTTGCGCCAGCCGCTTGGCTGTGGGCGCGAATAATCGTGCTATCTATCATATGTTGCCAGTCATCTGTCAGGCCAAGGTCAACCAGGGTTTCAAGAAGAGCGTCCCACACACCCTGTTCTGCCCACCTACGAAACCGAACATAGACCGAATTCCATTTCCCATAACGTTCATGCATATCTCGCCACGGGCAGCCTGTTCGAAGCACATAAAGCATACCATTGAGAAATAACCGATTACTTTTGGCGGGACGCACGCAGCGGCCTCGTTCGCTTGGAAGAAGACCCTGTATTATCTCCCACTCCGCGTCCGTCAGATCTCCTCGCATCTCTATCTACCCTACAAAACTTGTCCTCAAGTTATCTCTAAAAATCTTAAATTATACCCTTTGTCAACAGAACCTAGAAACAAGGCAAAACTGGTTACCAAATAATCTTTACTGCCCCGTTCTGTCCAAATTTTGCTTTCTTCTTTATGAAAAGGCGTTTTATTCGCTTGATGGCTATCGATGCTGCCCATCTTGTCCCCTATTCAGGATTTGATACCGTTTGGTAACCGGTTCGTTTTTAAGAATGGGCAAAATAGAATTATCTGGATAGGGCGCAAATTGTAATATTAAATAGATTTTGATTTAATTTTTTGACATGAAAATTATGGCTGACAGATAAAAAATAATAATTTCAAATCAAAATCAGCCATATATTTTTATTCTAAGCCCCTATGAAGAGGCTTTTTATTCTATTTTTTAAGCAAATTGAGCAACGTATGGCCAATCTTTGATGGATCAGGCGTCATCGCAATACCAGCCGATTCCATGGCTTCTATTTTAGCAGCCGCACTGCCGGAATGACCGGAAACAATAGCCCCAGCATGTCCCATATGCCGCCCCGGAGGCGCAGAAACACCGGCAATAAATCCAGCTACTGGTTTTTTGCGGCCTTTTCTGGCCTGCTCTTTCAAAAATTCGGCGGCATTCTCTTCATCCGAACCACCGATTTCACCAATCATGATAATGGATTCAGTTGCATCATCATCAAGGAACATGTCGAGAATATCGATGAAATTGGTGCCATTAACCGGATCACCACCGATTCCGACAGCCGTTGACTGTCCCAGACCCAACTGGCTGGTTTGGAAAACGGCTTCATAGGTCAAGGTGCCAGAACGACTAACGATACCGACAGAACCTTTTTTGAAAATCGCACCCGGCATGATGCCGATACGGGCGGAATCGGGGGTTAATAATCCCGGACTATTCGGGCCAATTAAACGCGATTTGGAACCGGTCAAAGCCCGTTTTACCCGCACCATATCCAAAATTGGAATACCTTCGGTGACCGTTACAATCAGCGGAATTTCCGCATCAATAGCTTCAAGAATAGCATCCCCTGCAAAAGCAGGCGGTACAAAAATCATGGAAGCATCGGCACCGGTTTTTTGTTTTGCCTCGGCTACCGAATTGAAAATCGGCAGATCAAGATGGGTTTGCCCCCCTTTGCCTGGGGTCACACCACCGACCATTTTTGTGCCATAGGCCAAAGATTGGGCTGTATGATGGCTGCCTTGTTGGCCAGTGATGCCCTGCGTAATCACTTTGGTTGTCGCATTGGCAAGAATGGACATCTGTTTTTTCTCCTGACCCGTAAAGGTCTGCGGTCTGCGCACAGACCTCGTGTTAATATTTTATATAATAGAGAATTAGGGATTAGTTTTCTGAATAATTAGCTTATACTAGAATGAAAAGCGATTTTCAGAATTGAAAAGACCGCGATCGCTGCAAAAATTATCATGTAAAAATAGGCGGCTATCTGGAAATACAGCCCTGCTTTTGGAAAACGCTCCTCTGAAAACAGCTTATCCACAAAAGAGCAGGCATAGCCATAGGTCGATATGGCCAGAAAAATCATCGGCAAGGCGACTATGGTCTGGGCTACCCAACGTCTAATGACATTAAAATCATAGACCGGTAATTCCAGAAAAGAGACGATCAACCAAACATATAAAAGAAGATTAGCCGCCGCCGTGAGTTTTTTATAAAAATCGGTTCGATGGCTATCACGATAACGGTGATTTCCAGATAGCGGGCTGTCACTGTAAGAATTCATCATTATGCCCCGAGAAAAATAATGCCCCAAACCAGCAAGGTTAGAATAAGAGCGACCATATTTGTGGCAGAGTAAAAAAAGTAATTTTTATAAAGGGAAGGGCGTTGCAGCCGTTTAAGGGTATTAAGCCTTATTACAGACATCACATGATAGAAAAAACACCATGTGAGCATGACCCCTATAATACGGCTGATAATATTAACGGAAAAGGCAAAGCTGTTCTTATCAGGGCTATGAATAATATAATGCCAGAAGAGCGCATAATTTTCTGGACTGGTTGATACCGCTAATAACCATAGGGTAAAAAGCGGAAAACCAATAAAAGCAATTGCCAGTGCCGTTAAGCGATGCAACAAAGTCGCCGTTCTTTGAAAGTCGGGCGATGCTGTCTTGCGAGAAGAGGAAGAAGAAGCCGTCGACCGAGCCACAAGAAATACTCCGATTAAACAGGGGAAATATCAAAAAATATCTTTTAGCTGATAGATGATATCAAGCAAATGATGAACTGTTTAAATTTTTAAAACACGAAATAGAAAAAGGATGGATTGGGCGCCATGGGTAATAGAAAACAAGGGAATGGAGATATGATAACAGGATTCCCTTTTAACGCCCCTTGTAACGGTAGCTGGAAACTGACTTTACCTTGCAGCAAAGACGAAGCGCAGGCGGTTGCTGATGGTGAAATTGGGGCTTTTGCCCTGCTGGATGAGCCGCCTGTTATTATGGTGACTGAACCTGATCCAGAACGCCCCGAAGAATGGCGTTTGGATGTCTATTTTGACCATGAACCAAAGGCTGAAGAAATTAAGTCTATACGGGCTTTGGCTCCGACTTCGGCCTTAGAAAAAGAAATTATAGAACATATCGAAGAAGAAGACTGGGTTGTTTTGTCCCAATCCGGACTGGAACCGGTTCGCGCCGGACGCTTTCTGGTCTGCACGCCCAGCAATGCGGTTGCGCCTGAAGAAGGCAAAAAGATGTTTGTTATTGATGCCGGACGGGCATTTGGTACCGGACATCATGAAACAACAACTGGATGTTTGACGATGCTTGACCGGATGAAGAAGGCCGGTCAAAATTTTCATAATGTCGCCGATATCGGCACCGGCACGGGTTTATTGGCCTTTGCCGCCCGCCATTTATGGCATTCCGCGCGCGTAATCGCTTCAGATATTGATCCGGTCGCTGTAGAAGTCGCCAAAGAAAACGCAGTCGTTAACCATGTGCCTTTGGGCATGGGATGTCGGCAGGTTGAAATGGTTGTGGCTGCCGGTATGGATAATCGCCAATTAAAACGGCGTGCGCCCTATGATTTGTTGATTGCCAATATCTTGGCAGGGCCCTTGATTGAATTGGCACCGTCCTTTGTCCCAGCTTTACAGAAAGGTGGCTCTCTGATTCTTGCCGGGCTCGTTGCAGAGCAAGAGCAAGCCGTCTGTCGAGCCTATAAAAATTTGGGTATGCGTTTGGCTGATCGGGTTGTTTTGGGTGATTGGCCAACACTTCGCCTAGTGAAACGGCCAAGATTCTAAAAAAATTGAGCTTTTCTGATAAAAAATGCAAAAAAAGTAAAAAATAGACTGGACGGAAGGCGTTACTTGTGGCATCCGCGTTGACCTTAGCTGGTTATACAGCGAAACGCTTCAAGTAGCGCTTTTGTGCGGGTGTGGCGGAATTGGTAGACGCGACGGACTCAAAATCCGTTTCTAGCGATAGAGTGTCGGTTCGAGTCCGACCACCCGTACCAAACACGTCGAGTTTATTTCTTTCCTTTAAAATTAAATAGATAGCTAAATACCCTAGCTATCCTGCGATCTGCTCCATATTTCCCTTATCTATATTCTTGTTTTGGTAGAGTTTTCTCTTCCTTCTTTAAAACTTTTTTCCAGAGTTTTAGACCCGCTAACCGCCAAAGCGACATCTATAAATTCGCATCCTAATGAGAATATTAAAGACTTTGTAACAAAATTATCCCGTATCTTTTTTAGAATGATCTAATCTTGACAAAAGTCAGGTAACAGAGCAGGGATGTCCATGTTTCAAAATGTTTCTAATGCCGAAATGATTTTGATTTTATCCGGCTTTTAGAATGTCCCAAATATGAGGCATTTTTCCAGCTGTTTTTGTCTAAGAAAGCCGATTGAAAGGCTGCCTTGGCTCCCCATAGATTCGGGAGAGATAGAATGATCAATAACGGCTTTTTTATTGCATATTCAATAATGCAATCTTTTTATTATTACCCTTTTCTTGATCCAATCCGATAAAATTTACCTCATTTTTTATTAATTTATCGTAAATTCATATTTTTTCTAAAATATGAATGATTTTATATTTATCGTATTGAGTAAAATTAAGTTATTTTTCTATAATATAGATAAGGTATGCTTATTTTATTCTATCATGGATGATGAGGTCTATTATGGTCTTTCTTCCTCATAATAGCATAGAGCCGCGTGCAAATCCGGCCTTTTCCCGTGTCCCAATATTGCCGAATATTTATGACTTGGTCGCGTTTACCTTGCTCGGCGGGGCTATTGCGCTTGTTGTCCATGGCACTTCTGATATGAGCGGCTCTTTAGCACTCTTGGAAAAACAGCCCATTTCTTTAGGGATTGGTCATTTGCCAGAATATGCGTTGCGGACAACCCTGCGCATGTTTGCCGGTATTTTAATATCCTTGGTTTTTACCTTTGTGGTTGCCACTTTCGCGGCTAAAAATCGCAGGGCAGGGCAAATTATTGTTCCGGCAATGGATATTTTGCAATCAGTGCCAGTTCTGGGCTTTCTGACCTTTACCGTGACGTTTTTCCTTCGGCTATTCCCAGGGCAAGAAATCGGTGCTGAATGTGCATCTATCTTTGCTATTTTTACAAGCCAAGTCTGGAATATGGCTTTTTCATTCTATCAGTCACTGACCAGTATTCCGACTGATCTTGATGAGGTATGCCGTAGTTTTAAACTATCTGCATGGCAGCGTTTTTGGCGATTAGAAGCGCCTTTTGCCGCCCCCGGTTTGATTTGGAATACGATGATGTCAATGTCGGGGGGATGGTTTTTTGTTGTCGCTTCCGAAGCCATCACCGTTGGGAATACGGATATTCGTTTACCGGGCATCGGGTCATATCTGGCGTTAGCGATCGATGAGAAAAACTTCTCCGCCATTGCCGCCGCTGTTTTGGCAATGGTCGTTATCATTCTTCTTTATAACCAGCTCTTATTTCGACCTATTTTGGCTTGGGCTGAAAAATTCAAAGTTGAACAATCAACGAGCAAAGAAAAAGTCAATTCATGGGTCTATGACATTATTCGCCATACGCGTCTGATAAAGCGTTTATCAACTCCCTTTCTATGGATTGGCCAGCAATTGATGATGATCCGGTTTTCCTCGGCTGAAAATCAGGTCAATCCGGCTAATTCCGATACGCATAGTAAAATAGGGGATTATGTTTGGGGTTTTTGTGTCTTGTCCGCCATCCTTTGGGGTGGTTGGGTTACATTTGATTATTTACGTCAGGCACTTTCTTGGCAGGATGTCTGGATATCTTTTAGCTGCGGCTTGATGACTTTACTGCGCGTAGCCGTATTAATTATGCTCGCCAGCCTGCTTTGGGTGCCAGTTGGCATCTGGATTGGACTCCGTCCATCCTTGGCACAGCATATCCAGCCCATTGCCCAATTTTTAGCGGCCTTTCCTGCCAATGTCCTATTTCCCTTTGTCGTCATTGCGATTGTTGTCACAGGTGCCAATCCCAATATTTGGCTTTCACCTTTGATGATTCTCGGCACGCAATGGTATATTCTGTTTAACGTTATTGCCGGAGCCGCTTCTTTCCCGACAGATTTAAAGGAAGCTGTCGCCGTCTATCAAATACGGTCGTGGACATGGTGGCGTCGGGTCATGTTACCGGGTATTTTCCCTTATTATATTACGGGCGCTTTAACCGCGACTGGCGGTTCTTGGAATGCCAGCATTGTTGCCGAGGTCGCTAGTTGGGGCAACACTCAACTCGAAGCCTATGGCCTTGGTGCTTATATTGCTAACGCGACAACCGCAGGCGATGTCCGACGGGTTGTCCTTGGCATTGTTGTCATGGCCTTTTTCGTTACCTTTTTTAACCGGATCCTTTGGCGGCCGCTTTATGCCTTTGCCGAGCGTCGTATCCGTTTCAATTAAAAGCCTTTCCTGATGGGAGCTTGGTTATGGATAATTCTGTCCTTGTTAAAAATCCGCCACTCGTTTCAGTGCAAGATGTCTGTCAGAGCTATGACAATGGAACATCTGGCCAAATCACTGTGCTGGATAACATCAATATGGAACTCCGTCGGGGTGAAATCGTCGGGTTATTGGGGCGTTCTGGATCTGGGAAATCAACCCTTTTGCGGGCTATTGCGGGGCTTATTCAGCCGACGAAAGGCACGGTTACTTTTGAAGGTAAACTGATTTCAGGAACATCTTCCGATGTCGCTGTGGTCTTTCAGAATTTTGCGCTTTTTCCTTGGCTAACGGTTCTTGAAAATGTTGAAATCGGTCTGGAGGCGAGGGGTATCAAACCGGCAGAGCGGCGGCGGCAAGCCTTGTCCGCTATCGATCTGATTGGCCTTGATGGTTACGAGAGTGCTTATCCTAAAGAATTGTCTGGAGGTATGCGCCAGCGGGTTGGATTGGCACGCGCTCTTGTCGTTCATCCTAAACTTTTATTGATGGATGAACCTTTTTCTGCCTTGGACGTGCTGACTTCCGAAACGTTACGGAATGATTTACTTGATCTTTGGTCAGAAGGCCGAATGCCAATAGAAGCCATTCTGATGGTGACGCATAATATCGAAGATGCGGTATTGATGTGTGACCATATTTTGATTTTTGGATCAAATCCGGGGCATATCATTGGAGAAATCCATGTTGATTTACCTCAGCCCAGAAATCGGCTTGATCCTGCTTTCAGAGAGATTTTAGAAGAAATTTATTCTCTGATGACCTCAAAAACGGATGGCACCGCTACGCTTCCTTCCGAACCTTTTGTCGGCAATGGTATCGCTATTGTCTTGCCCAAGGTCTCGGTTAACGAATTGGCTGGTTTGATCGAAACGATTGCCGCACCTCCCTATAACGGCAAGGCTGACCTTCCCCCTCTTGCAGCCAGTCTGCGCCTTGAAATTGACGATTTATTTCCGGTTGGTGAAACGCTGCAATTATTGCGTTTTGTCGAGATGGAAAAAGGCGATATCCGTCTTACGCCTTTGGGACAGCGTTTTGTCGAAAGCGAGCTTGACGATCGTAAGCATCTCTTTTCGCAACAGCTTTCCGTCTATGTGCCATTGGCGGCTCATATTCGTTGTATCTTGGATGAAAGGCCTAGCCACAAAGCCTCGGCACAACGTTTCCGTGAGGAGCTTCAGGATTACATGTCAGAAGAGGCTGCCAATGATACGATCAAGGCAGTTACTAGTATGGCACGCTATGCTGAATATTTCGCCTATGATGAAGAATCCGATCTATTTACCTTGGATAATCCAAGCTAAGCCACTTTTTCTTTGAGGGTAGAGGGCAGGTATCATTCTACCGGACAGGATAGATAACTGTCCTTACCCCAGCCGTTTTTTCTGTAACAAGCCAAACCGATGTAACGGTCATTTATTTCTATTTTATCAGAATTATGATCGGGATGTCTTAACCACCCGATTGAAAAAGAGACCGTATTTTATGGCTTTCAAGCTATTTATTTATGAGCATTGCCCCTTCTGTGTCAAAGCGCGCATGATTTTTGGCCTGAAAAACATTGATTTCGAAAAAATAGTCTTATTGAATGACAATGAAACTGATCCTATACGGATGATTGGCAAAAAAATGTTGCCGATTTTAGAAGACGATGGCCGCTTTATCGCCGAAAGTATGGATATTGTGGCTCATATTGACCATTTAGGCACGCCTATTGTTACCGGAAGAAATTCATCCAAGATTGCAAACTGGCTGGAACGGGTGACGCCTCTATTCTCTTCTTTGATTATTCCGAGAATAGCCTGCGCGCCTTTTGAGGATTTTGCGACCACTGCCGCGCGCGCTTATTTCATTTCCAAGAAAGAAGCCCAGACAGGGCTTTTTAGCCGTTGGCTAGGGGAAAGTGAATCCTTACGCGAAGAAATGAATCTGTTGCTAGGCTCAGGACTCATTCTTTGAGATAGAAGATGAAACTTGCTGCGATATGGATTGCTGACATGAATATGTGAGCGCACCGGTCGTATCGTGTTGCGACACGCCGCCAGTCTTTGAGCTTTGCGAACATATTTTCGATGAGGTGACGCTTTTTATACAGATGCCAGTCGTAAGGCGGCTTTGATTTCCGGTTCTTCTTCGGCGGAATACAGGCGGTGATATTCCGGTCTGCGAGAGACTGTCTGATTTTATTACTGTCGTATCCCCGGTCCCCGAGAATTTCTTGTGTTTCTTCCGGCAGATTTGCCAGCAGAACATCCGCGCCTTTGAAGTCACTGACCTGACCTGCGGTCAGATGCAGCCGGACAGGGCGGCCCTGACTATCGCATACAGCGTGAAGCTTTGAGTTCAGTCCGCCTTTCGTGCGTCCGATATGGCGGGGAAAAGCCCCTTTTTGAGCAGGGAGGCCGCTGTCCGGTGTGCTTTCAGATGTGTTGCATCGATCATCAGACGCTTCGAACGGCCTGCCTGCTCCGTCAGGGCGACGAAGATCCGGTCAAAGACACCCAGGCGGCTCCACCGGATAAACCGGTTGTATAAAGTCTTGTGCGGGCCATACGCTTTCGGGGCGTCTTTCCACTGAAGGCCGTTGCGGATCACGTAAACGATCCCGCTCAGGACACGACGGTCATCGACACGCGGCACACCATGCGCCAGTGGAAAAAACGGCTTAATCCGTTCCATCTGGTGCTCAGACAGCAAAAACACGTCACTTACAGCTTCACCTCCATCGGTAAACCTGTGAATCACAACAGCCCGCTCAACTCAAGAAATTAACAGGTCCTGAGCCTAGAAGAATTGGCACCCTTAATTGATGAGTCCAATGCGGTTAATGGGGAATTATCTACCGATGATTTCCATCTCTTCGCTTTTCTGCGCAGTCTGTCGATAGTCAAAAATGTCTATTATCCAGTCGAGGTTGCCACCTATCTTCAGGCGATGTCAAAAGCATCAAAAATTGGTCTTCTCGATCAATTTGCAGTGTAGATTTAATGGCAATAACTAAAAAACAACAAATCTTTTGTTATTTTATGAATCTTTACAAGGAGACAAACTGCGAAAGTAATTTTTTGATGCCGACATCCTTATCGTGAAATTCGACCGTTACCTTGTCCCCATCCACTTCATTGACGACACCCTGACCAAATTTAGCATGTTTTACCGTGTCGCCAATCTTATATTGAGGGCTGTCCTTCTTCTTTAATGGATGGCTAACCGCAGGAGAGGGCGAAGCGGCCGCTTTTTGCGCCCTTTGCCAACCTGCACCCCGACGACTAGCTAATTGCCATGGCGGCGTAATAGCTTCTTTTGCAGAATTATAAGCCGGATTTTTGGATCTATCTTCTGCCCATATGTCACGCCATATAGGGGCCTTTTTTCGAAGAAGTGATTTCTCATCTATATGGTCGTCTGGTAACTCGCTGATAAAACGCGAAGGTGTCGAAGCTATCCACTGACCATAAACTCTGCGATTGGCCGCGTGAAAAATGGTGCAGCATTTCTTGGCACGGGTAATACCGACATAGGCCAAGCGTCTTTCTTCTTCCAGACTGTTGAGGCCACCTTCATCTAATGACCGCTGCGATGGAAAAACGCCTTCTTCCCACCCGGGTAAAAAGACATGGTCAAATTCCAAGCCTTTGGCGGCATGCATCGTCATAAGGGTGATTTTATCATCTATCGGATCGTTTTCATGATCCATGACCAAGCTGACATGCTCAAGAAAGCTGCCAAGGTCATCATATTCTTCCATTGCACGCGCTAATTCGGTCAGATTTTCCAACCGCCCCGCAGATTGGACATCATTCACGGCGCGAAGCATCGCCTTATAGCCGGATTCATCCAACATTTTTCGGGTAACATCCGCATGGCTGACGACGGACAGGCTTTTTCGCCATTCAGAAAAATCGTTCATTAACTGGCCAAGCGACTGGGTTATTTTGCTTCCCAGTGTTTTTTCTGAAACCAGTTTTTCAGCAGCCTCGGCTAAGGGAATGCGATCGAGAAAAGCCGCTTGATAAAGCTTTTCCATCGCCTTTTTGCCAATACCGCGTTTCGGCACATTAACAATACGTTCAAAGGCAAGATCGTCTGTCGGTTGGGCAATAACTCGAAGATAGGCCAAGGCATCCCTTATTTCCGCTCTTTCATAAAAACGGAAGCCACCGATAATACGATAGGGGAGGTTCTTTGCTATAAAAATATCTTCAAATTCGCGGCTTTGAAATTGGGCGCGAATAAGAATTGCCATCTTGTTCAGGGGAATATTGGCACGCCTCAGATTTTGGACATCGGCAACAAGTTGCCTTGCCTCTTCTGCGCCATCCCAAACGCCTATAATTTTGACTTTTTCGCCCTGATCCCTTTCCGTCCACAAGGTTTTCCCAAGGCGAGCATTATTATGGGTAATCAGCCCTGATGCCGCACCGAGAATCTGCGGTGTTGATCGAT
Source organism: Zymomonas mobilis subsp. mobilis ATCC 10988 (assembly GCF_000175255.2). Taxonomy (NCBI): domain Bacteria; kingdom Pseudomonadati; phylum Pseudomonadota; class Alphaproteobacteria; order Sphingomonadales; family Zymomonadaceae; genus Zymomonas; species Zymomonas mobilis. The sequence goes on from NC_017262.1 coordinate 1,279,945, forward strand.
AATTATGTTCCAGACGGATAATCTTTGCGCCCGGAAAATCTTCCTCAAAACGAAGAATATTGGCGACTTCAGCACCCCGCCAGCTATAGATAGACTGGTCATCATCGCCAACACAGCAAATATTCCGGTTTTTCTGGGCTAATAACCTTAACCACAAATATTGTGCCTGATTGGTATCCTGATATTCATCTACCATGATATAGCGGAAACGATCATGATAGCTGTCCAGAACCTCTCGATGCTGGGTCAAAATAACCAGCATATGCAAAAGCAGATCGCCAAAATCGCAGGCATTCAGGCTTAACAGTCTTTTTTGATAGGCCAGATAAAGCGCCGCACCTTGACCATCAGCAAAGCTATCTTCTTCTTTCCCTGCAATTTTATCGGGTGTTAAACCCCGATTTTTCCAACGGTCAATAATGCCTGCCAATTGTTTGGCTGGCCATTGTTTTTCATCAATGCCTTGCCCTTGGATAAGCTGTTTCAAAAGCCGAATTTGATCGTCAGTATCAAGAATAATAAAATCGGATTTTAACCCGACTAATTCGGCATGACGGCGCAGCATTTTCGCTGCGATGGAATGAAATGTGCCCAACCAAGGCATGTTTTCTGCCTGACTGCCCAGCAAATCACCTACCCGCATTTGCATTTCGCGGGCCGCCTTATTGGTAAAGGTCACCGCCAAGATTTGCGAAGGCCATGCTTTCAGGGTTTCGACCAAATAAGCCAGCCTTGCTGTTAAAGCGGCCGTTTTACCCGTTCCTGCCCCTGCCAGAACCAAAAGGGCGCCTTCTGTCGTCCTGACAACCTCTTTCTGTTCAGGATTGAGGCGTGCCAGATAATCAGGTTCTGGTGGGGTTTCGGCTGAAAAAGATGAATACAAGGAGTCAGTCACTTCGTTAAATTACGCCTAGAAAACTTTATCAGCAAGGGATGAGGCAAAGGAATTCCATAGGAATTAAGATTCCGCTACTCTCCGAAGTAAGGTGACACGGGATTTGCCATATGTCCTTTCGGCTTCAACCACCCAACCTCCGGCAGAGGTTGTCTCTTGCTTGGCTGTTTCAATACTTGCCCATGCGGAGGGTGATGCCCAGCCCAGACGGGTCAGTTTTTCTAATAAAGCACCCGCTCCACCACTGTTATAGGGGGGATCAAAAAGCAAAAGATCAAAAGGCTGCGAAATCGGCGCGAGGGAAGAAACAGGCTGCGCCATTAAACGGGTGTCCGCTTGTGCGCCCATTTTTTCTATATTGCTCTTCAATATTTTACAGGCTTCGGGGTCTTGCTCAACAAACAGGCTAAAGGCCGCCCCGCGCGACAGACTTTCTAGACCAAGCGCCCCCGTTCCGGCAAAAATATCGGCTACTCGTAGGGATTCGAGTGATCCCATACGACTTTCTAACATCGAAAACAGCGCTTCGCGGGCGCGGTCACTGGTCGGGCGGGTCGTGTCGCTATTGGGTGTTTTTAAACTGCGTCCCCGCCATTTTCCGGCAATAATTCTCATTGTGAAAAATTATCCTCTAAGACATTTCAGGCAGAGTGTTCTTAAAAGCTTTTAAGGTCGCAGGATCAACCTCTTCAACCGCCCCAACCGGTAAATCTCCGAGAAGGAAAGGGCCATAGCTGATACGGATCAAGCGCGAAACTTGTAATCCCAGATAACCCAATACACGGCGAACTTCACGATTGCGGCCTTCATGCAGCTTCATTTCGACCCAGCCATTCCGACCCGTCCGGCGTTCCAAATTGGCATCAATCGAACCATAATGAATCCCGTCGATAGTGACGCCTTCGATCAACTCTTCCAATTGATCTTGGGAAACATCACCGAAAACACGAGCGCGATAGCAACGTTCGATGTGGGTGGCCGGTAATTCCAGCATCCGCTTGAATCCGCCATCGGTTGTCAGAAGTAACAAGCCTTCTGTATTCATATCCAATCGACCGACCGGCATAACCCTTGGCAAATCTGCGGGCAGGCGATCGTAAATCGTCTTGCGTCCCTCGGGGTCGCGTTCAGTAGTCAATAAGCCGGTAGCTTTATGATATAAAAAGAGCCGCGTTTCTGTCGGTGCATTGACCGGTTTGCCGTCAACCGTGACACCGTCAAGCGAGGTCAACAAGGTGGCGGGTTTTTCAACCGTCACGCCATCAATGGCAATACGGCCTTCTTCGATCATGGCTTCAATCATGCGGCGGCTGGCAATACCTGCCCGTGATAACAATTTGGCGATACGTTGTTCGCCATGTTCACGCGGTATCCGCGCCGAAGCCGGCTCACTTGCCCCTTTTTTTCTGAAAGGGCGGGCATTCGGTGAATAAGACGGATTAACGGCAAGATTGCGATTATAGCCTTGCCTTTCAGAACGCCTGTCGTTTCTTTCTCCCGCATAACCATAATTACGCGAAGCATTTTCAGAAAAACGGTTATCAGACCTAGTATTTTGATAGCCAGCATTGCGCGAAAAACGGTCGGAACGATCGGATGGCTCACGAGAAAAGCGCGAAGGACGGTTCTCGTTATTCCGCATTTCACCTTTTCGATTTGGGAAAGGTCTTTCTCCACGTGGGGAGTCAGTGCGCGGATAGTCATTCCGTGAGAAACGATCGCCAGCTTCCTTGCGGTAACCATAAGAATTATCTGTTTTTCTATCGCCAGAATAGCGGCTTTGCGCTGGCTTTTGGTCACGGAAAGAACGCGGTCTTTCTGAAAAATCTTGTCTTTGGTTGTTCCGCTGGAAACGGTCATTTGAATCTGGGCGATTGTGACGCGAAAAACGGTCGTTTTCTTGCCGATCCTGCCGTGCTTTTAGAGGCGCTCTATCCTGACGCGATCTGTTGTCAGAATAGCCTGCGGCCTTTTTATAAGGCTTATCTTTGCGAGCAGAAGAATCAAAATGCCGAAAGGAAGTATTGTCTTCCTTCTTTTTATCAAAAGAAGGGCGTAACGTTTTTTGTGATCTATTATTTTCTGAAGTCGTTTGGGAGCGAGCCGGATTTCTAGATGACGGAGACCGGCCTTTGCCGGATTTCGGGGGGCGATTGAAAACCATAAGTCCTTATCTGGTTGAATGCTTGGCCGTAGCAAGAGGCGTGGAATACCGGAAACAGCCATAGGCGAATCACAGCTTCTGTCAAACAACCATCTATAGCCTGACCTGTCACAGGTCAGGCTATAAAAAATGAAAAATTTATTCAGCCCCTATTTTTGCAATTTCCTCTTTGCTGGGGATTTTCAGTTCACCTTCCCAATTGGCAACAACCATGCTCGCGGCAGCGTTACCAATAACATTGGTGGCAGAACGTCCCATGTCGAGGAAGTGATCCACGGCCAAAATAAGGGAAATACCGGCTTCTGGGATCTGCATAAAAGAAAGGGCAGAAGCGATAACGATCAAACTGGCGCGCGGCACACCGGCAATACCTTTTGAGGTAATCATCAACAAAAGAAGCATGATGATCTGTTGCCCCATTGGCGGATGAATATTGTAAGATTGTGCAATAAACATCGTGGCAAAGGTGCAATAAACCATGGTGCCATCAAGGTTGAATGAATAACCCAATGGTAAAACAAATCCGGCGATCCGAGGCGGCACACCAAAATTTTCCAGCGCTTCCAAAGTCGGCGGCAAGGAGGCTTCGGAAGAAGATGTCGTAAAGGCAATCAGCGCTGGCGCTTTCAACAGCGGTATAATGTTAAGCGCACCTTTCCCGACAACCAATCGCGTTGCGAGGAGGATAACACCCCAAAGAACAGCCAAACCAAGGTAAAAGCTGCCAATAAAATAACCATAGGTCAGAATAATGCCAAAACCGCGTTGAGCAATGACCGATGTCACCGCCGCAAAAACGGCAAAAGGCGCAAACCACATGACATAATTGGTCACTTTAAGCATCACATGGGACAGGCTTTCGATACCCCGCAAAATAGGTCTTGCCTTTTTACCCTGCGAACCCAGCCCCAAACCGAAAAAGACCGAAAAGATAACAATCTGTAAGATTTCGTTATGCGCCATGGCATCAACGACAGATTGCGGCACCAAATGGTTGATAAAATCTTTTAACGAAAAGACAGGGGCGGATGAGGCAACAGGATTTGCAGAAGCCGCAGGCGGCACAAAATTCAAGCCATCACCGGGTCTAAGAATATTAACAAGCAAAAGCCCCAAGGCCAGCGAGACCAAACTTGCCCCGATAAACCAGCACATGGTTCTAAGACCAATACGGCCTAATTCTTTGCCATCCCCCATATGGGCGATACCGGTAACCAATGTGGCAAAGACCAAAGGGGAAAGGATCATTTTGATCAGTTTCAAGAAAATTACCGTCAATAACGACAGATAATTTTCTACCAGATAGTCAATCCAGCTTTTGTCATGGATAGTCAAATTCATAATCGCGCCAATAATCAAGCCTGCGATCAAGGCTACGACTATCCAAAAGGTGAGCCTTTTTGCCACTCTCTTCTCCAAAAATATAATTTCAATATTTTGAATAAAATTAAATGTTTAATTTTATTTTTCAAACAGAAAAATTTTTAAATTCCACTAATTTAGAGCAATAATTTAACTTGAATACAAGATAGAAGAAATTCCCTATCGGAAATTGATATGATTGTGTTTTTTAACCAAAATATTTCCTTTAGGAAGGAAATTTTTTTATAAAACTAAAAATTATTTTTTTATTTTTGCAAATAAACAAAATTCTTTTAAAGAAGACGGCTCGATATTTTCTATTTCAAAGTCATCCCTTCCGATATGGATGTTCGTTACAATTCCGGCTAAGGCTATGCCGTAAGCAGACATAATCTGATATTTTAGCAGGAAACAAGCCATTCATAAGAGAATGAAGGATTGGGCGCAACGTATTGCAAATACCTTTATGCCCTATTTTGAGAAAGCATCCCTTGCGGCATTTTTTCTCGGTATTGCAAGCGGTATACCATACACTTTACTCGCTGCAACCTTGACGCATAGATTGTCAGATGCGGGGATTGATAAAAAATCAATATCGGCTTTTGCCCTAACTTTGTTGATGTATAGCCTGAAATGGTTGTGGGCGCCTTTAATCGACCGTTGTCCAATCCCTTTCCTCACAAAAATGATCGGGCAAAGACGCGCTTGGCTCTGGGTGAGTGGAATTCTAACGGCCTTTGCTATCGTGATGCTCGGCATAGCTGATCCTTATAGAAATCTGGAACAAGTCGTTTTCTGGGCGATTTTCTTAGGCTTCTGTGGAGCAACAGCAGACATCACTTTAGATGCCTATCGTATTGAATTATTAGATCCGTCCCGTTTAGGTGTCGGATCAGGATTATCTCAATATGGGTGGCGTATTGGGTCTTTTCTGGCCAGCTCAGGCGTCTTGCTGCTCGCTGATAAATGGAATTGGCATATCGGATATATTGCCTGCGCACCTTTTGTCCTGATTGCCCCGATAACCTCTATTTTTATGGGCGAGCCTAACCAATATCGCGAGCCAGAGCCTTTAAAAACGCCCAGCGATATGGTTGCAGCCTTTATCAATCCTCTGCGTGATTTTTTGCAACGGCAAGGCGCTTGGATGGTTCTACTCTTCATCCTTCTTCATAAAGTCGGGGATACAATGGCCAATCTGATGCTTCGCAATCTGTTGGTTAGCCTCGGTTTCACAAAGCAGGAAATATTATTAGGCGATGTCAATATCGGCTTTTTTGCGCTTTTAGCCGGTATTTTTGCCGGCGGCATTCTCTTTGTCCGTATGGGGATGAAGCGTTCTGTTCTGCTAAGTCTTGTGTTAATGGCTATATCGAATGTGAGCTTCGCTATTTTGGCGGCTTGTGGGCATTCAATGCCAATGCTAATTTTTGCCGTTGGCTTTGAAAATTTTTCAAGCGGTATCGGCGGCGTGACCATTGTCGCTTATTTATCTGCGCTATGCAGCCTTCGCTTTACAGCAACACAATTCGCCTTATTGAGCGCTTTAGCGGGTGTCTTGGGGCGTTTCCTGACTGGCACCACAGCAGGGGCGCTAATAGAAGCCATGGGCTACGTGAATTATTATATTCTGACGACCGTGATCGCCTTACCCAGTATCCTGCTTTACGCTTTTATGATGCGGTCTGGAATGGTTGATCGCTCGATAAGCGAAACGGAAGGCTATCAAAAATAGCCTCCCATGATAGTAAATTCTTATTCTGGTGGTGTTTCATTCGCTTTTAAGACAGAGCCTGCCAGATAAAGAGAACCAACGATAGCAATGATCGGCGGATAATCGGGAGAGGCTTCGCGGGCTATCAAGCGAAGCGCTTCTTCCGGTGAAGCCGCAATCCGCCCTGACATTCCATTTTTCTGGGCGATAGACACCAGATATTCAGGCGAATGATAGGGATGGCTTGGCACTGGAACCGCATAGAAGCGAGCCTGTGTCGATCCAAAAAACTGAAGAACACCTTCGGCGTCTTTATTAGAGAGCATGCCCATAATAAGATGGAAAGGCTTCTTCTCTTTTTCGACATGTTCTTGGAAGAAAGCTGCCGTTGAAGGGGCGGCGGCGGGATTATGACAACCATCAATCCACAATTCTGCCCCAACCGGTAATTGGCTTACCAAACGACCATCCGAGACATGCTGCAATCTGGCTGGCCAGAAAGCCCATCCCATAGCCGCTTTATAAGCCGCCTCTGGTATTTGAATAACTTTCTGATGGCGCAGCATCGCAACGGCCAAGGCCGCATTCTCATTCTGATGACTGCCGTTTAACCGCGGTAAAGGCAAATGGAGCCGTCCAGCCTTATCCCGATAATGCAGCTCATTCTGGTAAACTGTCCATTCCCATATGCTGCCACGAGGCAACCAAACCGCTTTTTTCTCATCAGCTATTTTTTTGATCTGCGCCGCAATAGAAGGCTCATAGGTCTGCGTGACCAGAGGCACTGTCTCTTTGGCAATACCAGCTTTTTCGGCTGCAATATCTTCGGCATTATCGCCTAAAAAAGCCTGATGATCGACCCCAAGCTGGGCAATCCCGCATACAATCGGATTGGTAATGACATTGGTCGCATCGAGCTTGCCCCCTAAACCGACTTCAATGACGCAGGCATCCGCAGGGTTCCGAGAAAAAGCCAAAAAGGCCGCCGCCGTGGTGACTTCAAAGAAGCTAGCACCGACATCCTCACCAATATCCAATACTTCTTTTAATAAACCAGCCAAGGTATCATCATCGACCAGCTTGTCAGCTATTCTGATACGTTCATTAAAACGTACCAGATGCGGACTGGTATAGGCATGGACAGACAAACCGGCGGCCTGAAGTGCCGCTCTTAGAAAGGCGCAAGTAGAGCCTTTGCCATTGGTTCCAGCAACATGGAATACTGGGGGCAGGTGATGCTCTGGATGTCCCAGCCGTTCCAGCAATTCGCTGATACGGCTTAGACCCAAGATGTCACTTCCCGGTGAGAGGCGTGCCAATCTGTCTAATTGGAATTGAACATCTGGATTATCGGAACGGGCGTGATCGGCCATAATTTATATCTCGAACAGCAAGGAATGTTTAGGCCGCTTCATTGGCAGGAAGCAGATAATCCACAAGCGAGATCAGACGATCACGCATTTCAGCACGGGGAACAACCATATCAATCATACCATGCTCAAGAAGATATTCTGCCCGCTGGAATCCTTCGGGGAGCTTCTCTCTAATGGTCGATTCAATAACACGCTGTCCGGCAAAGCCAATCAAGGCACCGGGTTCCGCAATCTGAACATCACCCAACATCGCATAAGAGGCGGTAACACCCCCCGTTGTCGGGTCTGTTAAGACGACAATATAAGGCAGTCCGGCTTCTCTTAACTCCGCAATAGCTGCCGTGCTTCTGGGCATTTGCATCAAAGACAAAATGCCTTCCTGCATTCTTGCACCACCTGCCGCCGTAAAGATGATATAAGGCGAATGACATTCTATTGCAGCTTTGACACCAGCCACAAAAGCGCTTCCGACCGCCAAGCCCATAGAACCGCCCATGAAGGAAAAGTCCTGAACGCCAATAACCGTCTGACGCCCTGCCAACCGCCCTTTGGCATTAAGCAGCGCATCATTTTCGCCCGATTTAAGGCGGGCTGCTTTAAGACGATCAACATAACGTTTGGTATCGCGGAATTTTAACGGATCTTCCGGCACGACGGGCGGAGGAAGAACGCTGTAATCCCCTTCATCAAATAGGGAATCAAAACGCGCACGGCTCCCGATGCGGCCATGAAAGCCGCATTTTGGACAAACAGACAGATTTTCTTCGTAATCTTTGTTGAAAATCATCGTCTGACAATGGGGGCAGCGATGCCACAGATTATCAGGCGTTTCTCGTTTGACAATAAAAGGTATTTTGTTTCGGACTTTTTCGAGCCAACTCATAGGGCGGCCTCCTTACGGGCATCGGAAATGGCCGTGCTTAATTCTTTAGCCAATTTTTCTAAGGCGGCATTGGGATCTTGGCGATTGGTCACAGCCTTTTCGATGCAAGACACAAAGGCCGAACCCACCACAACCGCATCAGCCTTTTTGGCAATCGCTGCGGCCTGTTCTGGTGAACGAATACCGAAACCGACGGCAACCGGCAAATCTGTTACAGCTTTAATCCGATCAAGCGCGGCATCAATGCTGGCTTCAGTTGCCTGTTGCAGACCCGTAACGCCCGCGACAGAAACATAATAGAGGAAACCGGAAGCCCCATCGAGGATGATTTTCAAACGCGCTTCATCACTGGTCGGGGTGGCGAGCCGGATCATATCCATGCCTTTTTCGCGCACTGCGACACCAAGGGTTGCGTCTTCTTCTGGCGGAATATCGACACAGATAATGCCGTCAACACCGGCTTCTTTTGCAGAGGCGGCGAAGCTGTCGCTGCCTTTAAACGTCATCGGATTGGCATATCCCATAAGGATAAGCGGCGTTTCCGGATGTCGTTTTCTAAATTCCGTGGCTATTCTAAAGATGTCATTATAGCCAGTTTTAGCCGCCAAAGCCCGAAGATTGGCTTTCTGAATAGCGGGGCCATCTGCCATCGGATCAGAAAAGGGCATCCCTAATTCGATAATATCGACGCCATTTTCAACCAGACTATCCAACAGGGCAGGGGTCGCTTCAATAGAGGGATCACCTGCCGTCAGAAAGGCAATCAAAGCAGCCCGATTTTCTTTTTTTGTTTTGGCAAAAGTATTGGCAATCCGGCTCATAACGCGACCCCTAAATGGCTGGCTACGGTATAGATATCTTTGTCGCCACGCCCTGAAAGATTAACAATAATGACTTTGTCTTTGCCCATTGTCGGGGCTATTTTGGCGGCTTCTGCCAAAGCATGGGAAGATTCCAATGCCGGAATAATACCCTCTAATCGGCAAAGCTGCTGGAAAGCGGCCAAGGCTTCGTTATCCGTAATGGTTTCATAACGGACACGTTTTATGTCTTTTAACCAGCTATGTTCAGGGCCAATACCCGGATAATCAAGACCGGCTGAAATCGAATGGGCATCTTTAATCTGACCATTCTCATCATAAAGAAGATAGGTGCGGTTTCCATGGACGATACCCGGTGCGCCGCCCGTTAAGCTGGCTGCATGACGACCGGTTTCCATGCCTTCACCGGCAGCCTCGACACCAATCATAGCGACATCTGTATCATCAAGGAAAGGATGGAAAAGCCCCATAGCATTTGATCCACCGCCAACGGCTGCGATCAATAAATCCGGTAAACGCTTTTCTGCTTTTTGAATCTGCTCTCTGGCTTCGCGTCCAATCACGGATTGGAAATCACGCACCATTTCAGGATATGGATGGGGGCCTGCTGCCGTGCCAAGAATATAGAAAGTGTCATCAATATGAGCCACCCAATCACGCAGGGCTTCATTCATGGCATCTTTTAAGGTGCGGGAACCCGCTTTAACGGGACGAACCTCGGCACCTAACAATTTCATTCTAAAGACATTGGGTTGCTGGCGCTCTGTATCCAGTTCACCCATAAAGACCGTGCAAGATAGACCAAAGCGAGCCGCAACGGTCGCCGTTGCGACACCATGCTGTCCGGCACCGGTTTCCGCGATAACGCGGGTTTTACCCATTCTTTTCGCTAATAAGACCTGACCGATGCAGTTATTGATTTTATGCGCACCCGTGTGATTAAGATCTTCACGCTTCAAATAGATTTTTGCGCCGCCCCAGGCTTCTGTCAGGCGAGGCGCGAAATAAAGCGGGCTAGGACGACCGACATAATGCTCTAGCAGATCATCTCTTTCTGCTATGAATGACGGGTCTTTCAATGCGCGCCGATATTCCTGATTAAGCTCAAGAATTAAAGGCATCAGGGTTTCGGGAACATATTGTCCGCCGAATGTGCCAAAATGCCCTCCTGCATCAGGTTGGGCGCGAAGAGAATTCGGAAGAACAGAATTAGATTGTTTCATAATAGACGAACCGCTTGAAGGAATTGGGCAATCTTGTCCATATCCTTGATACCGGGTGATGTTTCGACACCCGAAGAAATATCGACCAGTTCTGCACCAGTGATAGCGACGGCTTGGGCTATATTATTGGCATCAAGTCCGCCGGATAAAGCCCAAGGCAAAGGATGTTTATACTCTTTGAGTAAACGCCAGTCGAAGCGCCTGCCCATACCGCCCGGCAATACGCCATCGGTACGTGCATCGTAAAGCAACCGATCGGCTAAACCGCGATAATGCGGTGCCTGTGCCAAATCTTGGCTGTTGGCAATAGAAAGCGCTTTCCATATTTTTACCTTAGGAAATGTCTCGCGGATGGAAGCTATCCGTTCAGCCGTTTCATGGCCGTGTAGCTGAAAACCCGTTAGGCCGGAAGCCAAGGCTCTTTCCAGTAAATTATTATCGGGATCAACAAAAACGCCCATCTTCTGGACGTGGTCGGGGATCTGCCGGATCAGCATAGCCGCTTTTTCTGGTGTTACCGACCGTGGGCTTTTTTCAAAAAAGACAAAGCCGATGTAGTCTGCGCCATATCTGACGGCAGTCGCGACTGTCTCTTCTGTGGATAAACCACATATTTTTGTACGAACCGACATTGTTATTACATCCGGAAAGAAACCCGTTGATCCCTTCAGATAAACTGAAAGTCCAGATACCTCTAAAGGATATTATCCATCGGGTCACAGTGTTTTTATGCTTCTCGGACGATTATTTCCGGCGCAATTGTCTGGCAATAGCCGAGGCCACCTCGGCAGGTTCATCTGCACGGGTAATCGGGCGGCCAATAACTAAAATAGAAGCGCCCCGATCCAAAGCATCGGCAGGCGTGCAAACCCGTTTTTGGTCACCAACGACACTATCGGCAGGCCGTATTCCGGGAACAACAAAGAAGCCATCGCGCCATTCTTCATGCACCTGTTCGACTTCTTCACCAGAACAGACAATGCCATCCAGACCGGATCTACGTGCCAGACGTGCCAGTTTTTCAACCTGCGATTCTGGCGTTCCCGTCATGCCAATCACACCAAGATCACTTTGATCGAGACTGGTCAGAATAGTGACACCCACCACTTTCGAGCCTTTGTCTGCGGCCTTTTTGGCCGCGCGCATCATGGCTTCACCGCCTTCGGTATGAACCGTTAAAATAGCAGGCGGCGACTTGATCGCCTGAAACAAAGCCTCAATCGCAGAAGCCACTGTATTCGGAATATCATGAAATTTGAGATCAAGAAAAATAGGCAGCCCTTGATCTGCGATTTTTTCAACCCCGTAATGGCCATGCGCCATAAAAAATTCCAGACCAAGCTTGATCCCGCCAACATGAGGGCGGAGGATCGTCGCCAGCTTTTCAGCCTTTTTCAGGTCTGGTGTATCGAGGGCAACAAAAACGGGATTGGATAAAAAGTCAGTATTGGGCACAGTGCATCAAACTCTATTGGCCAGTGAAAGCTGAGTCATTCTTCGTGAGTGACGGCGTCTCTACCGGCGGGTTTTCTGGCTGCATATCTGCAATCTGACGGTTGAGCTTGTCAATCCTTCTACGCCAATTCCAACGGGAAGCGCTGTGATAAAGCAATGCCGGAACCAGCCCAATTAAAAAGACTATCAATAATAACAAAACGATATTGATATCAGCTTCCCATCCCGGCCACATTTGGAGCTTGACAGAAATGTTATAATTGCTGGCACAAAAAGTAAGAAAAATGGCGAAAAGAACCGCCGCGAACATTGTACGTAAAAATTGCATAGGGCTATTCTCTCTTATTGTTTTTCATCAGGCAAGGTCAAATTAGAGGCGTTACTTGTCATATTTGCATTATGTTCGTATGAAAAAATATGGCCAAACAACAAAAACGGTATATCTGCCAATCCTGTGGCGCTGTTGCCACCAAATGGCAGGGACAATGCGCCGATTGTGGCGCATGGAATAGTTTAGTTGAAGAAAAGATAGCGCCTAAAACGCCTTTTACGAATCGTCATAATCTCCGAACTGGTGGAAATATTGTCAGATTGGGCAATCTGGCAACGGAACAACCCTTACCGGAACGTATGGTAACGGGTATCGCCGAATTTGATCGGGTGCTGGGCGGCGGCTTTGTTTCTGGATCGGCTACTTTAATTGGCGGTGATCCCGGTATCGGTAAATCCACTTTGCTTCTTCAAGCCGGCGTTCGATTGGCTCTAGCGGGCAAAGAAGTTGTCTATATTTCTGGTGAAGAAGCCGTTGACCAAATCCGGCTACGCGCAAAAAGACTGGGTTTCGGGCAAGCGCCCGTGCAATTAGCGGCGGCCTCTTCGGTTCGCGATATTCTCGCCACCTTGGAACAGTTACCGCATATTGATTTCCTGATTATAGATTCTATCCAGACGATGTATTCGGATATGATCGAAGGCGCGCCGGGAACTGTCAGTCAGGTGCGCGCTTCATCGCAAGAATTGATTCGTTTCGCAAAAGAGGCGGGAGTTGCCTTAATTCTTGTGGGTCATGTTACCAAAGATGGCGCTATCGCAGGGCCCCGCGTGCTTGAACATATGGTGGATACGGTTCTCGCTTTTGAAGGCGAGCGTAGCCATCAATATCGAATATTGCGCACCACAAAAAACCGTTTTGGCGGCACGGATGAAATCGGCGTTTTTTCCATGGCCGATCAGGGATTATCCGAAGTCTCCAATCCCAGCAGTCTGTTCCTAACAACAAGAGATGAAAATATGAGCGGAGCCATTGTCTTTCCGGCAATGGAAGGCACGCGCCCCGTTCTGGTTGAAATGCAGGCTTTGACCGTTCGGCTTTCTAGTGGTGCCACACCTAGACGCGCTGTCGTTGGATGGGATTCTGGACGTTTAGCGATGATTTTGGCCGTGTTAGAAGCGCGTTGCGGGTTAAATTTTTCCTCGGCTGAAGTGTATTTGAATGTCGCGGGCGGGTATCGTGTAACCGATCCTGCCGCTGATCTTGCGGTTGCCGTGGCGCTTATTTCTGCTTTGGCAGAACGGCCTATTCCCTCTGAAACCGTGGCCTTCGGTGAAATCGCTTTATCGGGTGAAATTCGACCGGTTGCCCATAGTCGGTTGCGATTACGGGAATCCGCTAAGCTGGGATTCACCAAGGCTCTGATACCGAAAATGGTTGAAAATAAGGAGAATATTGCATTCTCTTCTTTTTCAACCCTTCGTCAATGTGTGGATTATTTACTAGGACGTTAATGACCAATTTTCATCCAGTCGATTTAGCCGTTTTGGCCTTACTGATTATTTGTGGCTTTACAGGTTTTTGGCGCGGTTTCATTGGCGCGGCACTTTCTCTTTTTGCTTGGGTTGCCGCAATTATCGCTGTCAGAATAGGACATGTCTCGGCTGCCAATATTGTCCATAATTGGCTGGGTGTAGGTCTTTTTGGGGCGAATTTAATTTCTTTCGTCTTACTCTTCGTGACAGTCTATTTTGTGGGTCAATGGTTATCAGATAGTATCGGTGCCAAGGTAAGACGCTCTTTTCTGGCTTTTCCAGATAGGGTGCTGGGTGCGGGTTTTGGGGCTATAAAGGGCGCCATTATTGCCGAATGTCTGTTCCTTGTTATCATCCTGATAAATGCAACTTTTTCGACCCATTATAAACATCGTGTCCCGCTATGGTTAGAATCGGCTGTTAGTTATCCGTGGCTACAAAATGGCAGCACGGCTATTCTCGATTATGCCGGTATTCCTGACCCAAGCTGGATTGGGCAGCATATTCGCGAAAATGGGAAATCTGAAAAAACAAGCTGGCCGATAGATAAAGTAACTTCTTATCGAAAAAAGATGATGTCCAAGCCTATTGAAGAGGCTTTTTTTCCTACTGATACCGATAATGACAGCAAGGCATCCGAGGATGCTACTCCCAGCTTACCTAAAAAGAAAAATCATCCTAAAAAGCCCGTCTTAAAGAATGAATAGGCCAAAATAGTGCATTCTAACGGTTGTCGACTTGTCTTATCTTCCATTCCTCGGCGGCCTTTTGAAGGGCTAGGGCAAAAATTTATTAAAAAAACAGAATACTATTTTCTAATCGCTTATAAGGGCGTTTAATAAATTTCTTTTTTAGGCCTAAAAAATATCTGGTAAATTCTTCCATATTTTGAGGCTCTAATTTGGGGTAGCTTTTCTATGGCAGAACCACTTTATACGCGAGATATTCTTAAATTAGCGACCTCTATCCCGTTTGAAGAACGGTTGGAAATAGCCGATGGTCGCGCCGAAAAACGTGCGCCTATTTGTGGTAGTCAAATGGCCTGTGATGTCTGTCTTGATGATAACCAACATATCACAGAAATAGGGCTAGACATTTCAGCTTGTGCTTTGGGGCAGGCTTCGGCAGCTTTAATGGGTCAGGATATTATCGGGCGTTCTTTGCCGGAATTAAAAGAAACACTTCGGCAATTAAAGGCATATCTTGCTGGAGAAATCGAAGATATCACAAGCTGGCCTAGCTTAATGGCTTTATCGGCAGCACGTCCTCATAAGGGCCGTCATGGAGCCATCTGTTTGCCGTTTGAAACGGTTATCGCTGCCTTTGAAGCGGCTATGGTCGCAAAAACAGAGGCTTTGCCCGCCTGAATTTGACCTTGTCAGGATGTCAGGAGTAAAGCCTTTTATGAAACGTGACTATATCTCTGCTTTAGCCGCCTTATCAGCGGCAATCGCTGTCGCTTTTGGTGCTGCCGGTGCGCATCTATTCCATGATCAGGCCGCTTTATGGGCAAAAACGGGGGCTGATTTTCAGTTAATCCATGCTGTCGCCGTGCTGGCTATCAGGATAAAAATGCCCAATAAATTACCAAGCCTTCTTCTTTTGATCGGTGCTTTTCTTTTTTCATCCTCTCTTTATAGCCTTGCCTTGGATGCGCCCAAAATCGTCGCGCATATAGCTCCGATAGGTGGGTCTTTGATGATTGCGGGATGGTTGGTGACCGCTGTCTTTTTCTGGCTAGGTCAATCTAGGCATATGAACAAAAAAGACCGCCCGTGACAAAATATCAGGGCGGCCTTCATTTCAAAAAATAATATAGAATTAAATCGTGCCTTTACGTGCCAATGGGCTATCCAAAAAGGCTGCAATTTCTTCAAGATTAACTTCTTTATCCAAAAAGCTTTTCCCGATGCCCCGTGCCAAAAGGAAGGGAAGGCGGCCAGCTTCCATTTTTTTGTCATGCATCATATGGGCAACCAACTCTTTACCAGAGGCTTTGACACCGGCTTCTTCAAGGCTGGCGGGAAGATCCGTTTCTCTCAAATGCGTAATAATCCGCTGAACATCTTCTTTAGATGCCAGATTTTTGACATAGGAAAAGCCAAAGGCCAGAGCAGAACCAGCAGCCACGGCTTCACCGTGGAATAATTTATCAGAAAATCCGGTATCTGCTTCTAACGCATGACCGAAAGTATGACCCAAATTTAAGAGAGCGCGTTTCCCGCTGATTTCTTTTTCGTCATCAGCAACAATAAGGGCTTTTGCACGGATGCTATGTTCAATTGCATACAGACGGCTGGCTTTATCCCCTTCGATCAGAGCCGCACCATGCTCTTCACACCATGCAAAGAAATCAGGATCATCAATAAGACCGTATTTGATAATCTCGCCATAGCCAGCACGAAGCTGCCGAGCAGGCAATGTCTGAAGGGCATCAGGATCAATCAGAACAAAAACAGGTTGATGGAATGCACCAATCAGGTTTTTCCCAGCTTCGCAATTGATCGCCGTTTTTCCGCCAACCGAAGAATCCACCTGCGCCAAAAGGCTGGTGGGTATCTGAATAAATTGGCAGCCTCTTTTCAAAATAGCGGCAGCAAATCCGACCAGATCACCGATCACGCCACCACCCAAAGCAATGATAGCATCCCGCCGTTCAACACCACGCCGGATAAGCTGATCGCAAAGTTCAGCCAGATGGTGCCAACTCTTAGTGGCTTCACCTGCTGGCAAGATAATAGAATCTACCGTAACACCTGCCTGATGAAAGGATTTTTCAAATTCAGGTAGCTGACAGCGGGCAACATTTTCATCCGTAATGACAATAAAACGCCGATTACGGACATAAGGGGTCAAAATAGAGACCGCCTGCTGATAAAGGCCTGCGCCAATGTCGATTTTATAGCTGTGATTGCCAAGATCAATCGGCACGGTGACGGTTTTTGAAACTTCACTGCTCATCGCGGTAACGCCATTATTATTGCATCCACTATTTCTTCATGGGGCTGCGCCCCAGTCCAGACATGTAAAGGTGCCATTGCATAAAAAGAGTCGCGGATATCGGCCAGTTCCTGCAAACGGGTGCGGACATCATGTCCGATTAACAAAGGTCGATCAGCCTGTTTTGTGACCCTTTCGGCCAAAGTATCAATATCGGCTTTGACCCAGATCGCCAATGTTTTTTCAAGAACCAGTTTCCGTGTTTCTTCATCCATAAAGGCGCCACCTCCCACAGCCAAGACTTTGGGTTCGCCAGCAATAAGGCGTGAAATGACACGGCGTTCACCATTACGAAAATAGTTTTCACCGTAGCGGGCAAATATCTCTGTTATGGATTGTCCGGCAGCTTCTTCGATTTCCAGATCTGAATCTGAAAAAGGCATGTTAAGCTGGCTGGCCAGACGACGACCAATAGTAGACTTGCCAACGCCCATCATACCGATCAAGGTAATTGTGCGCGGATATGGAGAAGAAGGGCTTTGCAGCATGGCCAAGACGCTATACACGAAAGAAATGAGATTACACAATTATCTAGGTTAATGAATAAATGAGCAAAATCGGCTGACTTTTGAGGATGGGTATGTCAATTTTACGCGCTTTCCTGTTAGGAATCATATTTATTGTGATCGTTGGCTTTTTCAGCCTTGGCTTCATGCATTTTGAAGCTCCGATTCGTTCTATCGAAAAAGACGTCGGTAATGACGTGCTTGCTCGCTAAAACTGTTTGTAACAATTTGGCTAAAGACAGACGGAAGCCCTTCACAGGTCGTTATTGGCGGCAATGGGTATTCTTCCTATCTTTTGGCATGTTCACTGGAATAATGAGCAGTGGCGTTTGTTTCGGACAGAGTCAAACATCATCTGCTCATTCTTATTCGGTTCATGCTTTAAAACATCCTATTAGGATAGAAAAAAAAGAAAAAACCGAAAAAAAAGACGGAAATTATCTTTTTTGGCAGAATAGCGGCCTTATCAGCGGGGCAAAGGCAGGTAATTTAAGAGATGGCTGGGGCAATAACCCCTCTGGTCGTTATCTTACCAGCCTGATGCTGCATGTGGATACGCCTTTGGCCTCACGCTGGGCAGAAATCATGCTGCGGCGCGCTTTGATCTTAAAAGCGTTACCAAGAGATGTCTCGCCCCAAGGCTGGATAGCCGCAAGGGCGAATCTGCTGCTGCAGTTAGGGGAGGCGGATGCAGCGAGAGCGCTCATCCAAAAGTCAGGGCTTGCCCCTGATGCTCTTTTGCTAGACGCAACCGTTAAAACGGTTCTGGCGACGGCTGATCCGGCTGGACTCTGCCCTTTACTACCTTATTTTGCCAATACTGACCTAAAAGATGCCAATGAAACTTTGGTGCGTGCTTTATGTGCAGGGTTGGGTGGCGATGATGCCGTCTCTAGTTGGCTATTCAGCCGTGCCAATTATAAAGGTGACCAAACAGACCGAAAATTGGCGCAAAAGCTTGCTCTTGCAGGCAGCCATGACAATCATACGATCCATATCAATCGGGGTGAAGTCGGTCACTTAACACCATGGCGTTTTGGCATGGCGACTGCCGCCGGTCTTTTATTACCTGACTATCTTTATGGCAGTCTTAATCCAGCCTATTGGGCTTTCCTTGCACGATCAACGATGATTCCGGCAAGATCAAGGGTAACCGCTATTAGAAAAGCCGCTGTCCTTGGCGTTTTTTCAAATTCGGCTCTTGTCGATTTTTATTCATCCCTGTCTGCTAGTGACAATGAACATGATAATAATGATCTTGTCATAAATGATGATATTCCCAATTTAAAGCAGGCTTATATCAACAGGGATGAGACAAGCCGTGTCAAAGCGATTGAGAATTTGATACGCAATGGCGATGATGCAGATGAGCATTATGCGGGGATGATTCTCACTGCACGAGCCGCAAGCTATATCACCCCCAATAAACGCTATCGTGATATTATTCCCGATTTGTTGGGGGCTATGTTCTCAGCCGGTTTCGATCAAGCGGCTACCCGATGGGCATCGGCTGTCAAAGACATGGATAAAGAGCAGAGCGATCCTGCATGGATATTATTGGCACTGGGATCGCCGGATAAAGTCATGGATTTAAGCCGTAATCATATTCGGCATTTTATCGAGCAAACCAACCAGAGTGACCCTTGGCGTGGTCGTATGGCTGTAGCGGCTTTGGCAGGCCTCGATCGGATTGACGAAGAAGAAAGCTGGTGGTTCCAAATCCATTATGATAATTTTTTGCATGACGAAAATTCTTGGGTCAAAGCCCTTGATAAGGCCGCTTTGTCGCATGCTCCGGCAACGGTCGCTTTACTTGTCGCGATCGGTATGCAAAATCGTTCATGGCGGTCGGTCGCCCCTTCGACTTTTTATCATATGTTGAAAGCGATGAAAAAAGTCGGCCTTGAAAATGAAGCGCGGATGATGGCGGTTGAAATGATGAGCCGCACATAAAAGATAGCCTTTAATCTCTATTTTGTTTTAAGAATGGGCTAATGTCAGAAAAATCTGAAAATGAAGCGCGGATCGAAGATGAAAGCCTTATTCTCCGTTTCCTTGAAATGATGGCGGCGGAATCCGGCTCTTCTCCCAACACGCTTATGGCCTATGGCAGCGATCTAAGACTGGCTTCACAACAGCTTGAAAACGGTCTTGTCAAAGCTGATACAGATGATCTTGCCAGTCTGGGCGTTGTGTGGTCTGACTATGCCCGTAATACGGTTGCTAGAAAATCGGCAGCGCTAAAGCATTTTTATCGTTTTTTGTTAGAAGAAGGCATGAGAACAGATGATCCGTCATCCTCTTTGCCTCATGCTGGTATTTCGCGGAATTTGCCCAAAATTCTGACAACGGCCGAGGTTGAACGGTTATTTGTCACCTTGCAACAACGTTACGAGCGTGCAGCAACCCCATCCACTTTACGGCTGATGGCTTTGGTCGAATTATTATATGGTTCTGGTTTAAGAGCCAGTGAACTGGTTTCTTTACCGAAACAGGCGTTTATCCGCAAACAGCCCTTTTTAATTTTGAAAGGAAAGGGTGGTCGTGAACGTCTGGTGCCGATATCAGATAGGGCAACGGATGCGGTCGCCGCGTGGCTGGTGCATGTGCCTGAAAAAAGCCTATGGCTTTTTCCTTCAGGAAAGGGGCATATTAGCCGGATCAGACTTTACCAGCTTATCAAAGAATTGGCTGTCGAAGCTGATTTACCACGCGAAAGAGTGAGTCCCCATGTCTTACGGCATGCTTTTGCAACACATTTACTCGAAGGGGGAGCAGATTTGCGAGTCTTGCAGCTTTTATTAGGCCATGCGGATATCTCGACTACCCAGATTTATACCCATGTTGACAGCCAAAAATTGGTTGAATTAGTCAATTCACGTCATCCACTCGTTGACGTTCCTGTAAACGCAGCCTAACCGAGCAATAATGGTTTCTTATCTCGACTTTGAAAAGCCCGTAGCTGAGTTACAGACACGCATCGCTGAACTTCGCAAAGCTACTTCGGATGAAATGGATCTTGACCGTGAGATATCTGATCTCGAGGTCAAGGTGCAAAAACTGCTGCGTGATACATACGCACATCTGACGCCTTGGCAAAAAACACAGGTCGCCCGCCATCCCGAACGGCCTCACTTCCATGATTATATCTCGGCTTTGTGTGAAGAGTTTATTCCCTTGGCCGGTGATCGCCTTTTTGGTGAAGATGAAGCCATCATTGGGGGGCTTGCCCGTATAGATGGGCAGCGGGTCATGATTATTGGCCAAGAAAAAGGCAATGATACCGCCAGCCGTCTTAAACATAATTTCGGCATGGCTCGTCCTGAAGGCTATCGCAAAGCTATCCGCTTAATGAAGCTAGCGGATCGTTTCGGTTTGCCGGTTATTACTCTGGTAGATACATCGGGGGCATTTCCGGGCATTGATGCCGAAGAACGGGGGCAGGCAGAAGCTATTGCCCGTTCAACAGAAACCTGTTTGTCTCTAGGCGTGCCCCTGATCTCCGTTATCGTCGGGGAAGGTGGCTCTGGTGGTGCTATCGCTATCGCTGCGGCTAATCGTCTTTTGATGTTTGAACATGCGGTTTATTCTGTCATTTCCCCTGAAGGATGCGCTTCTATTCTATGGCGTGATGCAGGGAAGGCCAGTGATGCGGCAACAGCGATGAAGCTGACGGCCACTGACCTTTATGGTCTTGGTATTGTCGATCGTATTGTTCTCGAACCGGTCGGCGGCGCTCATCGTGACCCCAAAACCGCGATTGACGCTCTTAAAATGGCGTTACTTCAAGAATTAGCTTTCTTAAAACCGATGGATCGTGATGCTTTGCGGTCAATGCGGCGTAAAAAATTCTTGGATATCGGGGGATAATTCGGCTTTCCTCCGAATTTCGAATCTATAGCCTGTCCGTAACGGCATTTCTAAAATGAAATCGGACAGGCTTTTTTCTGTCTAGCCTTTCCGGCCTACGTCGCTAGAATATTCTACAGGCTCTGTTTTTGCGTCCGAGAAAAAACAGCGTGGAATTGGCAAAAGCAATCAATTCTTCATAAATAAAATGCACTCTATCTTTTCTTTTTCTATAAAGTGATTTGATTGACCTTTTTTGTTCGTTCAGCGATGAAATATGTATGAAATCTGCCATATTTTCTTATTTGGCTGGAATTAAAAATATTCCTGCAACCAGATGGCTTGTGATAGCCTTTTTAATCATTTCCTTTTTTTGTTTTTTTGTTTTTGGATGGGTTATCGGGGACTTACGCCTTTTATTTTTATCGTTAGTGACTTATTTCGGGATTACTTTTTTTATTCTGCTTTCTCGAAAAAAAACCTTTATCTCTCCTAATATTCATTCAACTTCCCAGTTGCCAGATCTGGCCTTACTTCATTCCATTATTGATAGTGATAAAGCCGCCGTCGCTATTAGCGACCGTTCTGGACAAATGCTGGCTTCAAATGCGGCTTATAATCACGCTTTTCCTTCTTTGCTTTTACCCGATCAATTTGACCTACCACCAGAAACGCGGCAATCGCTTGATAAAGCCTTGCGTCTTGTTTGGCGTAATGGTGGTGCCAATTTGACATGGCAATCCGCTAATCGGCAGATTTATACGCTCTCAATCCGCAGGGCAGGCATCCATCATAATTATCTTATATGGCGGATTCAGTCGCAACATCCTATTCCTGAAGGCGAGACCCTATCGGCTTTAATCGAAGGCCATTTAGGCCGGCTTTTTGCAGAAGCGGGTATTATAGCCGTTTTGCTGGACGAAAAAGGCCGGATTGTTATGACTAATCCTGTTTTCAATTTCAGAAGCACCGGTCAGATCGACAGCGATATAAAAGGCGCTGACTTTTTATCTTTTTTTCAGGTTAATCGTCATGGACAGTTTTTCTTTAAAAATGCAGGCGAAAAAGAGCATCCTGTTCATTTTGTTAAAATAGATATCGCCTCGAACACCTCCAAGAGGCATCTCAAAGGTCAGCATTATGCCGAATTTAATCTGATCTTATTACTGGACGAGGTTCAAAATAGCGATCAAACAGGACAAGATTATCTCGATATTATCGGACGATTACTCCCTGTCTTACCTTATAATTTAGCTATTATCGGGGCAGATGGCCAAGTCCTATTGATGAATCCGCCGATGTCCCGCATTACAGGAATGTCGCTCCGACAATTCGTCATGTATCCAAGCGATTGGGTCGTGCAAGAGGATAAAGCCGCTGTTGCCGATGCGGTTCGGCGTTATTCTTCGGGGCGCGCTCTTTCCGGTGAGATCTCTGTCAGATTGATCGCCAAGCCAGAAGAAACGGTTATTCTGACGCTAACTGGTATCCGTCATCTGGGTGAATCTGCCTTGATGATAAGTTTGCAGGAATCCGCCAGCGAAAATGAAATCAAGCAACAAATGGCACAAACCACCCGAATGCAGGCTATCGGACAGTTGGCAGGTGGTGTGGCGCATGATTTCAATAATATTTTGACAGCTATCATCGGTTATTGTGATGTGATGCGTATGCGTCATGTCCCGGGCGACAGTGACTATGATGATATTCAACAGATCAGACATAACAGTAATCGGGCAGCTGCTTTAACCCGACAATTACTGGCTTTTTCCCGTCAGCAGACAATGCGACCTCAAATATTGCAACTCCCTGATGTTATTTCAGAGATTTCCAATCTTTTGAAGCGGCTATTGGGTGAAAAAATCTTGCTGACAGTCAAGCATGGTCGCAATTTGGGTTTAGTCAGAGCCGATCCCGGACAATTAGAACAGGTTATTGTTAATCTCGCGGTAAATGCTCGTGATGCCATGCTGGATAGTCGCGAAGAACGGCATCTCACTATTCAAACATACCGCGTATTAGCTGAAGAATCTTCTAGGAAAAGGCATCATGCCATTCCTCCTGCGGATTATACCGCCTTGGCCATATCGGATACGGGAAGCGGTATTCCTCCCGAAATTTTGAACAAAATATTCGAGCCTTTTTTCACAACGAAAGAGGTCGGCAAGGGAACCGGATTAGGTCTGGCAACTGTTTATGGCATTGTAAGGCAATCCGGCGGCTTTATCTTTGCCGATTCCGAATTAGGCGTTGGTACCTGTTTTACGATTTATCTCCCTATTTACGAAGGCGAATTACCTCAAAAAGAAATTTCGCCACAAGATACTCCAACCCCCTCTATGGTCTGGGGAAGCGGTAAAATATTGTTAGTCGAAGATGAAGAAACTGTCCGTAACGTTGCCAGTTTTGGATTAGTGCGGCAGGGCTATGAAGTCTTAACGGCAGAAAATGGCGAAGAAGCGCTGTCTATCCTAAGAAAAAATCCTGAAATTGACCTCCTGATTTCTGATGTCGTCATGCCGGGTATGGATGGGCCTCGTTTGGGCAGCGAAGCCCGCAAAATCAAATCGGATTTACCTGTTCTGTTTATTTCGGGATATGCAGAAGAACAGTTAAGACGCTCGATCAGCCTTGAGCATGTCGCCTTTTTACCCAAACCGTTTTCTATTCAGGATTTAGCCGTTGCTGTCAGTAAAGTTCTCAAGAAGGCAGGATAATCTTTTCTAAGAATAATTTGTTTGAAGAGAGTCCTTCTTTCTTCTGACTTTTCCGATGACAGCTATAAAATGCCGAGGTTCCATTGAAAAAGGATATAAATTAAAATTTGAAAGGGTCATTTCAAATAAAGTTTTTGCGCGGCAGGTAGGATGTGTGGAGATCTAACAGATGCGGAATGGAAGATGATAGAAAGGCCTTCTTCCTAGCGACGGCGGACGCTGAGCACAGCCGACAAAAAATAATCGGTTATTTTTCAATGCTATGCTTTATGCCCTTCGAACAGGTTATTCATGGTAAGATATGCATGAACGCTATAGGAAATAAATTCGGTCTATGTTCGGTTCAAGAGATGGACAGAATAAAGTATCTGGGATGCTCGTTTGGACAGTTTGGCTGACCTTGGCCTGACGAATGTGACGGGCAAATATTGATAGAGAGCACGGTCATTCGCGCTCACAATCAAGCAGCTGGCGCAAAAGGGGATACATAAGAAAAATTTCGGTCGAAGGGGCGGTAGTTTGACGAGCAAGACCTATGCCTGTTTCGATTTAAAGATTAAGGACGCCCTGTCGCTTTCGAACTGACAGGCAGTGAAGTCTCCGATTATTCTGGAGCCAATAAGCTTGATAGCTATTCCTGTCGCAACGCCCCAGCCTTTTCTCGCCACTAGGCTATGATAGCGACAGATTGCAGGAAAAACTGCTTTTTGAGGCATCCTTCCTGTTATCTCACCGCTGTTCCAATCGAAAAAAGCATATTCCTTGCGATCTTCAATCTTACAAAGATCGTGATCGTATCGAGCGAATATTCAATAAGTTAAGGCCGTTCAGACGTATCGCCACATGCTATAACAAAGCCAGACAAGCCTTCATCACCTTCCTATATATATTATATACCGCGGCTGAAAAATTGCGGTCTATTTTTGTTAACAGAACCTAATGTCGCCCAATATTTTTTACGGAAAAACAAACTTCAAATAACGCCCCAAAGGGGGATGAGCCTTTAAAAGGCTTACATCCCTCTCAATGAGAATACTTTCTTCAAAACCGAACATCAGACCTTATTTCGAGACTTTTTTATCCGAAGGCGTGTTTATTTTGACAACTGCTTTATGTTCTTCCGGTGTCGGGTCGGAATGACCAGAAGTCGGTGAAACCGGATGACTCCGGGCATCATCGCTATTAAGCCAGCTAAGCGTAATAGACATACGACGGTTTCGTGGATCCATCCGATTTTCGGGGACATAAGGTTCGCGATCAGCAACCCCTTCAATCCGGTCGAAACGGTTTATATCAACTCCACCGGCAATAAGACCACGACGGGTTGCATCCGCACGAGCAGCTGACAAGGTCCAGTTATTGACATTTTGACCCGAAGCATAGGGCAGGGCGTCGGTATGTCCCCGAACAATAATCATATTCGGAACATCTTTGATAACCCGCGCAACCTCGGCAATAAGTTTCTGTGCTGCAGGGACCATATTCTCTGTGCCAAGGGTAAACATGGCAAAATCAGATTGGTCAACAAGGTCGATGCGCAAGCCTTCGCGCGTCTCAACCAGACGAACGCTTTGCTGTAATCGGGCAAGACTTGGGTCTTTTTTCATATGCTCTTCAAGCATTTCGCGCAGCTTTTCGAAACGCTGCCGATCATTCTGTTTAATGATCTCTTTCGCTTGAGCAATAACGTCAGGATTTTTCGCAACCAACTTTTGCCCATTAGGGGCTAGTTTCGAATGGGTTGGCATATCTTGAGGTGCCGTGATGGAATCCCCCTTCAAGAATCCCATACCTCCATCTGATCCCGCTGCGCTTTCTGGTGTCAGAGATGGATTAAAATAGTCGGCAATACCTTTACGCTCTTTTTCGTTGGTAGCACCCAAAAGCCATAACAACAGAAAGAAGGCCATCATGGCCGTCACAAAGTCGGCATAAGCGACTTTCCACGCGCCGCCATGGTGACCACCATGCCCTTCGTCAATAATCTTTTTGACGATAATGGGGCGTATTTCTGGCTCGTTTTTGTTGCTTTTTCTTGCCACCGTCTTTTGCCTTCGGATTTAATGCCTTGTTATCAACTCGGAATTCAAGGCTTAACGCCCACGCATTCCATCAAATATTTCGGCAAATTCTGGTTTATTCTCTTCTGGAATATCCGAGCGTGCCGCTTCAATAACCAGAGGAAGAGGATGCCCTTGCATGGATGAAATAATCATCTGCTTAATGACCTGATAAATATGGGCATCTGAATCAATCACGGCGCGGCAACGGTTAGCCATAGGGGCAACAATACCGTAAGCGAGCAACACACCAAGGAAGGTTCCGACCAAGGCTGAACCAATCATCGCACCCAGAATAGGCGGTGGCTGGTCAATGGAGCCCATGGTTTTAACCACACCCAAAACAGCGGCAACAATACCGAAAGCCGGCAAAGCCTCTGAAAGATTTTGAAGAATATCAGCCGGTAGAGAGGTCTCGCTATGATGGGTCTTGATCGTATTATCAATGACATCTTCAACAGCATTCGGATCAAGCGTTCCTGAAGAAACCACAACCAGCCTTAGCGTATCCGTGATAAGGCTAACCAAGGTTTTATCCGTCAATAATTTCGGATATTCTGCAAAAAAAGCACTGGATTCAGGGTTTTCGACATGGCTTTCTAATGCCACTGGACCTTCAGTCCGAAGGGTGCGCATCAGCTTTCCGACAAGGAAAATCGTATTTTGATAATCTTCCTTGTTGAATTTGGGACCTTTAAAAACAGATTTGAACCCGCCTAGCAAAAGTTTCAATTCAAGCATCGAGTTACCGGCAACGACACTACCCACCGAGGCGCCACCAATAACAATCAATTCATGCGGAATAGCTTCCAACACTGGCCCCAGATGGCCACCCGTAATAGCAAAGCCACCGAATACCATGACCAGCAAGATGGTAAAGCCGATTGCCGCAAACATGAAAAACCTTTCCCTCGGGTTATGTCTATTCCCGATTTATAATTATCAAATATTTAAGCTGCCTTTTCACAAAGACAGGGCGGCAAGTAAATACAGCCTATTCAGAATATTTTAAGGTTAGAGATATTAAAATATTCTTAGCATAAGGCTGTATTTTTAAACCGATATTTTTGTCAATTATTTGAAGCTATCTAATCAGCTATTATCCAAGTTTATCGAAAAGAGACGATTTGGCTACGACTGAAAAGACATCTTGCTGTGCTTCTAATTGGGTCTGACTTGCCACAATCTCAGGTAAAACTTCCTTGTAATCAACTTCTTCATAAGATGATTTTGTCGTTTTCATTGTGAGCGCTTGGTTGGCAAGGCGGTTATCCTGATCGCTAATCTGGGTAGCCAGAACACTCTGCTGACCCTGTGCATCAGACATATGAGAGATTGCATCCTGTATCTGATTAAGCGCATCACCCATTGCACTTGAATCATTATTTTTGATCGCAGTTTGCGTATTCTGTAACAGAGTCGAAAGATCAACGGTTGAACCTGCGCTACTGCCAGAGCTAGCAGTAAAGTTAAAAACCTGAGATTGCGTAAGGGTTGCCGCAACCGAACGGCTGTCACCAATCGGATAGGTAATCAACTGACTACTATTGGCAGGAAATAGCGAATTACCATTGGTATCAGTTGTCGTTTTGTAGCTGTCTATCTGGTCTGTCGCGGTGCTAATTTCTTTAGCTAAAATGTCACGAGTAGAAGATGAACTGGTGCCATTCATTGCCTGCTGCAACTTGTTCTGGATGGAACTAAGCTGCGTTGAGATATCGGATAAAGCCGCATTGGACTGATCAGAAACGGCAGTCGCTGTTGAGACATTTTTCTGATAAGCGGTATTCCCGCTCAAGCTGCGCCGTAAGGTGTCAATCTGTTGAGAAGCAACCGGATCATCAGAGGGCTGCTGTATCTTTTTTTTTGTATTAACTTGATTCTGATAGCTGGCGATCGCGCTATCAGTAGATAGCATGCTACTGATAGAAGAATTAATACCAAACATGGTTGTCATTAGTCTAACCCTTCCTAGAACAGTTCAAGAATAGCTTGCATGGTAGTCTGCGCCGTCTGCAATATTTTTGCAGAAGCATTATAAGCCTGTTGGTAACGCAGAAGTTGAGCCGCTTCGGTGCTTAAATCGACACCTGACAAGCTATCGCGCGTTTTCGCAGCAGTATTATATAAATTCTTTGTATTGGTGGCGTTTGTTGCAGCCGAAGATGTTGCCTGAGCATTATTGCTTACAAGGGTTGCATAATTGGCTTCGATACCGTTGCTGCCCCTTAAAGCACTGGAAACATTCTGAAGGTTTCCATTCGGGCTAGAGCTGTTTGCGCTCGCAATCTTGCTACCATCAGACGTTGTTGTCGCAATCGTGGTGGCATCACCATCTGTAATGGTCAGCAGATCACCGCCTGCTGCACCGGAAGGTGTTGTGCCTTGGCTATTCCACGCATTGACCTGCGTTACAAAATCGCTTGCCGCGCTATTAAGGCTACTACGTTCATCAGCGACTGTAGATGCAACTGTTACCAAGCCGCTAAGAGAACCGCCTGCGCTATTGCTCATATCGCGGTTATTATTGCTATTAAGAGCGTCTTTCACCCCAATAGTCAATTTACCAGACGAATCCATAGAAGCCGTAAACGATCCAGCCATCTGACCTGCTGCCGTGCTCGACAACAGGGTTTGACCATTACTGGTGCCGCTTAAAGTAATTTTGACGGTACCGTTGGAGGCAATATCTGCGTTAATACCGATTTTAGAGGATAAATCGTCTAATAACTGGTCACGCTGATCAGCAAGGCCTGCAGCTGAATCGGTACCACTCGGGGTGCGGATGATTGCTGCGTTGACCTTTGCCAAGGTTTTAAGATCTGAGTTGATAACGGATACGCTACCATCAGCCTCATCTTTAATCCCGTCAGAGACATTTTTTAGATTCGAAGCAGAATAGCTTATCGCTTTAGCTGAATCGTTAAGCGCACTTATCGATGCGGCCTGCTGCGTTGCATTGGTCGGATTCGATGCCAGAGTAGTCAGACTAGTGAAAAAGGATGTCAGCTCGCTGTCTGTCCCAGTATCTCCACTATTCAAAGCCGTTTCAGCAGAAGACATCCAACGCGAAACGGCACTGGCTTCGCCCGCATCGCTAGCCGTGTTTCTGACATGGGTTGCTGCAAAACCATCCCATGCCCGTGTAACAGACTGGGTTGTAACCCCATTACCACTGACCTGATTAAGGCCAAGGATTCCACTACCACCATTAGGGGCTTCAATCAGAGAAACATCGCGTCTTGCGTAACCAGTGGTGCTTGCATTGGAAACGTTTTCGCCGATAACGTCTATTGCCTTACCGTAGTTAAGGACGCCAGAAGCTCCAATTTGAAGAATATCGCTCATATCGTTTCACTTATCCTGTCACCACGCCGCGCAAGGTATGGGATACCAACCGCATTAGTTCTTTTGTTATTCTACGGCTTAATGGCCAAATTTTTTAGAAAAATTATGTCAATTATTACTAAATAAAGAACTACGGCAGTAATAATCACACTGACCAAAGTTAGCTATTGGTTGCGGCCGTTCCATCCGTAGCAACCTGCCCACCCATTTGCTGGATTAACATAGCCGCAATGCCATGCTTCCCTGAATGAGCAGCAAGATTTTCTGCAAGTTTAGCATCCTGCATATCTCGGAATTGATCGCCAGCATCATTGCCAAAAGGATCGTCATCAGAGAGAGAGGCTTTCCGCATTCCAGAAAGCATTTGCCGATTAAAAATAGCTTCGAATTTTTGGGCGACCGCTGCCACGCCGGTTTTACCCTTTGCGGCAGCCGCTTCTCCATATGCCTTGGTTGCAGAAGCCGATGCCCCATTCGAAGCCATCGTATTTTGACTGACTGCCAAGCTGGCAGCCAAATCTTGGGCGTTCGTAATTTTTGAAATACTGCTCATAAGATTATCAAATCCGCATTCATAGCCCCGGCCTGTTTCAAGCCTTCCAAAATGGCGGCCAAATCGCCCGGGGTTGCACCAATGGCATTAACCGCTTTCACGATATCTGTCAGATTGGCACCGTTTTGAAGATGGAACATCGGAGAACGCGTCTGTTCCGCTGTAATTGTACTATTAGGTGTGACAGCTGTTTGCCCTTGTCCAAAAGCATTAGGCTGGGACACACCATAATTCTCATCCACTCGAACCGTTAAACGACCATGGGTGATAGCGGCAGGCGATATGCGAACAGCGCCATTGATCACGATCGTACCGGTTCTGGCATTGATCGTCACCCGAGCGCGAGCATCAGCACGATCGACCGGCAGGTTTTCAATCTCACCCATTAAAGCGGTGCGAATTTCTGCCCCTTCAGGTGCCGTGATGGCTACCGAAACGCCGTCCAAGACATGCGCCCGTCCAGGGCCCAATGCATTGTTGATAGCTGTCGCGACCCGTTGCACATTGGTCAGGTCAGCTTCGCTCAAGTTAAACTGTAAATACGGCGCAGAAGCGAAACCGGGATCAACCGCTCGTTCAACCGTAGCCCCCGAAGGAATACGCCCAGCGGTTGGAATATTAACCGTTAGATTGGAACCATCGCGGCCACTAATACCAAGACCACCGACTTCGAGATTGCCTTGTGCCATGGCATAGATTTGACCATCAGCACCATAAAGAGGCGTAATCATCAACGCGCCACCGCGAATAGAGCGCGCACGCCCCAAAGCAGAAACGGTGATATCGATAGTTTGTCCGGGTTTCGCAAAAGGTGGCAAATCTGCGGTAATAATAACCGCTGCCGCATCCTGCAAAGTCGGGCTGACATTGCTCGGCATGCTAAGACCAAAACGAGCGGACAAAGCCGTCATTGCCGCAATGGTATATTGCAAACTGGAGTCACCCGTTCCGGCCAAACCCGTAACAATACCATAGCCGGTCAATTGGTTGGTTCGCATCCCTTGGAAGTAACCAAGATCCTTGATCCGGTCTGCTTTTGCCGCCCCCATAAAGGGCGAAATCAGTGCCAAAAAAGCGAGAAACAGCCCCAAAATACTTTTTTGGAACAGTCTGCCTATCAGGCTTCTTTCAGATGAAAAAATATCCATAGACTTTCTGCCCATTAAAAAGGACTGATCATTTGGAAGAAGTGACCCAACCAACCCATACGGCTGGCACGCGCAACATCTCCGGTTCCGGTGTAGCTGATGCGAGCATCACCAATGCGGGTAGACAAGACATGGTTAGTGCCATCAATATCCCAAGGTCGAACAAGACCGGAAATCCGGATATGTTCATCCCCACGATTGATGGTCATAATTTTTTCACCACGAATAAGCATAGTCCCATCAGGAAAGACGCGGGCGACGGTTGCCGTAATTTCACCGGACAGGCTGTTCGACTGTCCAGTCGTGCCTGTTCCTTTGAAATTATGAGAGCTGCTAGCCGTAGCATCTGTCGCTTTAAAAAAGGAAAGGGGGCCGGTCGTTGGTGGAATAATCGATGCCCCTCCAGAACGAGAGGTCGTCGTATTGGCAGATTTGCTGGCGGCAAAAGATTCAACCAACGTAATCGTCACCATATCGCCAACATGCGAAGCGCGTGCGCCTGAAATGATCGGCATATAACCATAAGACGGCTGAAAAATAGCGCCATTCGGTACGACTTCCGGCCTTGGATCATCGGGATAGGTCGCTGCAAAATTCGGATCTGGCTGGGTAACCTTCTTACGAGCATGGAGCGGTGAAACAGCCAAGACTGCAACCGCTATCAACATTGCCGAAAAAGAAGGTTTCATAAAATGCGCCATATTAAGAAATCTGCTGGTTGATATATTGCAGCATCTCGTCAGAAGCCTTGACCATTTTCGAGTTCACTTCATAAGCGCGCTGCGTTTCGATCATATCGACTAATTCCTGAACAATATTGACGTTGGATTGTTCAAGCTCGCCCTGCAAAATATAGCCCATACCATCCTGCTGCGGCAGACCGATTTGCGGCTGTCCCGATGATTGGGTTTCAATATAAAGATTCTGACCTGTTGCCTGCAAACCCGCTGGATTGATAAAGCGGACAGTCTGGATCTGTCCTACTTGGTTCGACTGCGTTTGGCCTTGCAGCTGAACAGAAACCGTTCCATCTTCACCGATTGTGATCTGCTCGGCATTTTGCGGAATATTGATATTCGGGATTAACGGCTTACCATCATCGGTCACAATCTGACCATCTTGAGATAACTGAAAGTTACCGGCGCGGGTATAACCAATGGTTCCATCTGGTAACTGAATCTGGAAATAGCCGACACCTGAAACCGCAAGATCAAGGGAATTGCCGGTATTCACAAAAGACCCTTGGGTTTCCTGCCGTTCAGTGGCGATAGTTTGGACACCAGAACCCAAGGTTAAACCCGTTGCATAATAATAGCTGTTGGTTGACTGGGCACCCGGCTGTCTTTCTGCCTGATAAGCCAAGGTCTCAAAGGCTGCCCGATCACGTTTAAAAGCGGTCGTATTAACGTTCGCAAGGTTGTTTGCGATAATCCGCATACGGGTGTTTTGGGCATCCAATCCGGTTCTTGCAACTTGCAGCGGCGTCGTTGGCATTCTTTGTATTCCTTACAGTCTAATCTTGTTATGCAGCGGACTTAAGTCAAACCTATTCAGGGATATCCATCAGGCTGGTGCTGCTTTCATCAAGCTGTCTTGCGGTTGCGACCATTTTGACCGATTGCTCATAAGATCGGCTGGCCTGAATCATATCGACCAAGGCTTGTGTCGGTTCGACATTTGAATTTTCGAGACTATCCGCCTGAACAGAGGCCGCCGGATCACGGTTTAATGTGCCGCCATCGACAACACGGAATAAACCATCCAATCCCTTTGCAATGCGATTTCTGGGCTGGGTAGAAGGTGAAACCAATTTGATCTGGTCAATGGCTTCGGGCTGAACCGGATTTTGCCCCGGCAAAATGACATAGACGGTGCCGTCTTTATCAATCGTAATTTTGTCAGCCGCCCCAATGGTTATAGGGCCTCTTTCGCCGACCAAGGGATGCCCCTCACCATTAACCAGAACGCCCGAATTGGTGACTTGCAAGTCACCCCGACGCGTATAGGCTTCTGAACCGTCTTCTGCCTGCACTGCGATCATGGAATCGCCCCCCATCGCGAGATCTAAATCCCGTCCGGTTTGTTGCACTTCGGCTTTTTGTAAATCAGCCGAATAAATGCCCTGCGATGCCATAGCCCGACTACTGTTACCGCCCCGCAGCCAGAAAGCTGCCTGCGTTGACAGTTCCTTTTTAAAACCGGGGGTTTCGGTGTTGGACAAATTGGATGCGGTAGCAATCTGCTGCCGCATCGTTGCCCGCATACCAGACAGTGAAGTGTAAAGAAGACGGTCCATTTTATTCCCTATGCTTGTCGGTGATTATTCAGCCAAAAATTATGACTGGATATTCATCACATAGCTGACCATCTGGTTATCCGTGCTGATAGCCTTGGAGTTCGCCTGAAAGTTGCGCTGTTCAGAAATCAGATTAACCAATTCCTGCGTCAGATCGATATTCGACAATTCCAAAGCACCGGACTGCACAGAGCCCAAACCGGAAGTATCGGCTTCACGATAGTTCAGGTTGCCGGACGTACCGGTTACCGTCCAGTTGGCATTACCCGTAGAGTGAAGACCATTACGGTTGTTCACATCACCCAAAGCAACGGCACCCAAAATATACTGGTTACCATTGGCAAAGGTAGCGGTTACCTTACCGTCAGTTGCAACGGCAATATTGCTGAGGGCTGAAGAAGTGTCGCCGCTTTCATCCTTCTGAATAGGGGAAACCTTGCCGGTTGTATCTTCTGCGCCACTGGCATCCATGATCTTTCCAGTATAAGTGCTTCCATTTGAAGCCAGGGTGCCAAGGCTAGTGATATTAGTTAAAGTTGTTCCCGTAGCTGACGGGTTTACGGTGGCGGTTGCATTGGTTGACGTGTAGGTAACCGTATTGGCCACACGCGTACTAGCATTATCTACCCTACCGCCTGTAATGGTTAATACGCCACCTGAAAGTTTCGTGTTCGCTGTATCTGTGTATCCGGCACCGCCTAGCGTAATTTTTGCACCATAGATCGTGTGACCATCAACCGTAACATTTCCAGTTGCAGCTAAACTATTGCCTACAGTGACCAAGCTGCCTTTATCGGTAGAATCAAGCGTTATCTGGTCTTCATAAGACGGCAGAGTTAAATTTTTGACCGTACGTCCACCCGTTGCCGAAGCCGTATCGCCATTGGTGTAGATATTGCCAGAATTATCGGTTGCATAGACCTGCAGATAATGGCCATCAGAGGTAACAACATTGTTATTCTTGTCGGTCAGGAAGCTACCATCACGGGTCAAAGAAATCGTGCCGGAAGCGCCTTGGGATTTAACCAAGAAGAAACCATCACCATTGACCATCATGTCAAGCGCGCGGTTAGTGGTCTTCATGCTACCAGAGGTAAAATCCTGAATAGTGGCACGGAGGCGAGTACCCTGACCAATATTTTTGGCAGAAGCAAGCGGAGAATCCGCAACCAATTCACCAAAATCGGTCGTGGTTTTCTTAAAACCATAAGAACCGGAGTTGGCGATATTGTTTGACGTAACCGAAAGGTCAGTCTGGGCAGCATTAAGACCCGTTAAAGAGGTATAAAAAGCCATTTAAAAGCTCTCCTGAAGGAAGGGCAAAGGGTTAAAGGATTTAGCTGATGCTGGTAATGTCGCTGGGATCATAGGTTCCAAGCGATGTCACGATTTGCGTCGTGCCACTGGCCGGAGAATTGACGGCATCAATCATTGTCCATGTGGATGTAGAGTTGCTGACACTACCACCAGAGCTATTGGTTGCATTGACTTTGACAGTCAAAGGCCCTGATACGGCATTGCCGCTGCTGTCATTGCCCGAGAATGAGAAGCTAACATCGCCTGCGCTTTGCGAACCGTAATCTTTGGAATAGACCACTTTTCCGGCGCTATCGGCAAGGCTGATTTTGACATCGGAAGCGGCGCTATCCAATTTGACCTGTCCGGCAAAGGTGCCATCAATCGAGGTCGCAATATTGGAACTGACCAAGCCAGCTTTACCGATCCAGTTCGATACATTGCCAAGGCGGGAATTAGAAACATCGCTTTGAATAGAGCTGACCGTCGTGTTTAACTGGTTAATACCGGCAACACTGGAGAACTGCGCCATCTGGGCGGCCATTTGCGTGTTATCGACCGGACTATCAGGATCTTGATATTTTAGCTGCGTCGTCAGAAGCGTTAAAAAATCGGTCGAGCTTAAAGCTGCCGTCGGGTCTTTTGAACTGCTTGTGCTATTTGACGAGGTGCTGGAACCACTGGATAGCTGGTTGATATAACTTTGGCCGGATACCGACGATGTTGATGACATGATATTCTCCTAAAGGTCGCAGATAAGCAAAATGTTAAACTCGGATTACTCTAATTTTTAATTAACGTTCCATTTTTAACGTATCGAGCGTGAGCGATTTTGCCGTCTGCATAACCTGCACATTGTTTTGGTAGTCACGTGCGGTTTCAATCATCTCGACCATTTCTTGTGCTGTATCGACACCTGCCGCCCATACATCGCCATTTTCATCCGCCAAGGGATGCGTCGGATCGTGAATTTGGGTTGGCGGGCTACCTGTTGCGACTACCTTGTTAACTTTGACAGTGGCAATGCCGGGCGATTGGGTCACTGTTGAAAAGATAGGCTTTAAGGGATGAAAGGCTGCTTCCTTGCTGCTCGCCACGGAATTGGCGTTGGCAAGGTTGGACGCATTGGTATTCAGACGAACCAACTGGGCGGACATAGCCCGACCAGAAATATCAAAAATAGAAAGAGGCCGATCCATAAAACGCCTTATTCTCCCTTCAAGGATGACATAACGTCAGACATACGATCTTGGATAAAGGTCAATGTCGAACGATATTTCAAACCGTTTTCGGCAAATTGCGCTTGTTCGGTTGGCAATTCGACCGTGTTTCCATCGATAGATTTGTCAATCGGCACTCGGTATCCCATCGCATCATTGACGGCTTCTTCAGTCTCATTGCCAGAAGTGGCTTCGCCCAATGCTTTGTTAAAATCGATATCCCGCGCTTTATAGTTAGGTGTTGCCGCATTGGCGATGTTCGAAGCCAGCATTGCCATGCGTTGATTTCTCAACACAAGAGCATCGCCCTGAATACCGAACAGAGTTGAACTGATCGCCATGTCGCCCCCTTAAAATAGAGTCTCAAAAAGAATGTGTGGATTTCTATTCAAAAGCTGTGCCAAATGGTTAAATGTCGCGGAAAGGCGATTTCTTCGGCAGGTTTTTAATAGAAAAAAGGCGAGCGATTGCCGGAAGCGGCAAAAATTTGCCGATAGTTGCCGCTTTGCTTTGCCGGATGCCATCTTATTTTTCTTACAAAAAGAGGGGCTTAATGTATCTTCTGACGTCAGTTAGTCATTTTTTTGACGCCGCCGCCTTTCTGCTGGTGCTTGTGGGAAGTTTTCTTATTGCCCTATTCCGATCAACAGCGGCTGACATTCTGCGGGCATTTAAAGCCTTCCAGCCGTTACTCACGGCCAAGCCAGAACATGATGGCGAAGTTGCCGATCGGGCATTGCAGGCGGTATTACAGCAAACCAAGGCAAAAGGTATCGCGACGGCTGATCGGATAGATATTACTTTTGCGCCTCTCTTTTTACAAAAGGCGGTAGGTCGGCTGACTGACTGCCGTGACCCTGATGATTTCCGGCAATGGATAACGGGACAATTGGAAAAACGGAAGAATCGGCATCAAGGGGCAATCAATTTTTGGTATATCGTGGGCGATGTTGCTCCCTCTGTCGCCATGATTGGGACGGTTGTCGGGTTGGTCAACATGTTTTCCCATCTAAGCGACGTTAACAGTCTGGGGCCTTCTATGGCGATGGCTATTTTAACCACGCTTTATGGCTTATGTCTTTCAACCTTGATTGCTGCCCCGATCGCCGGACGGTTGGAATATCTATCGGACATGGAAGGGCAATGGTGGAAAAGAGTGGCGGACACTCTGATTTCTTCTGTTACGGATGAATTGAAGCCGCCGGTTATCAAACTGCCCCCCGTCAAAACCAGTATAATAGAGGACTAAATCCCGTGAAGCTGAAAAGAAATTCACGCTGGACAGTCAGCTATATCGACCTTTTGATGACGATTCTCGGCTTTTTTGTGCTGCTTTATGCCCGAGAGCATGACCCGAAAGAAGTTGCGGATAGCTTACGCTCTGCCTTTAATCACGAAGATCACAATAGGCAGAAAAATAATGGGGCAGGGGGCAGCGCTCTTCAATCAGATGTCAATAAGACGGCTTCGCCAGCTGATGCAATGAAAGCCAATGATACAAATACAAGCAATGCCAAAGACGATAACAAAAGCACAACCGACAATTGTTTAACTAAAACAGGTGCCGCTTGTCCGACGCAAGATTTTCTGGCGGATGATTTATTTTCGCCTCAAGATGCCATTTTGACAGATAAAGGGAAGGCTGCATTAGCCCAATTTGCCAAGAAAGCGGCACGGGCATCAGCTTATTTTATGATTGAAAGCCATGGCATTGGTAATGGCACTGCCCGATTTGATAAATGGGAACTGGCGGCGGCACGAACAGCTTCGGTGGCAAGACAGCTCAAATCATCAGGCGTTGATGAAAATCATTTAAAAATCATGATGGCACCCGATAACCCCTTGGCGGATAACGGCCAGCATTTACTCATTACCATTAGTAAAGAGAATAAGACGATGCCTGTAAAATAACGATAGAAGGCTCTTTGCACCCTTTCTTCACGCTAATTTAGGTTCTGTTAGATCTTGATCCAGTCTGCGACGGCAGCGATATGGATGACAGCGAGGAACGAGGTTGCTGTTTTTTCGTATCTGGTAGCGACAGCGCGCCACTCTTTGAGGCGAGCCCAGAGGTTTTCAACGAGATGCCGGCAACGATAAGCCCATTTATGGCAGGCGACCGGTGCATCACGTCGTTTTGTAGAAATGGCTGGTCGAGCCCCCATGTCCCAGATCCGTTCACGGAAAGCATCCGAAGCATAGCCTTTGTCAGCTACGACCCACATGGGAACAGAGGGGAGATGTTCGAGCATGACTGGCTCCATTGGCAGTCCATGAGCCTATCAGGGCGCAAGAGTAAAATTTATAGCTTTCCCGTGTCCATCAGCAATTACACAAACTTTCGTGCCATAGCCACCGCGAGAGCGGCCAAGCGCTTCACGATGGTCTCGCTCTTCGAAAGAAGCCCTTTTTTTCGGCTCCCGCCACCTTATGGTGAGCCCTTATGTTCGTGCCATCTAGAAAAGCCATTCCGAGTGCCACTCCCTGTTGTTTCTAAACCCGTTCTAACAAGTGTTCCCATACGCCGAGCTTTGCCCAGCGGATGAAAAGCTGCGCCACATGCCACCACGGACCCAGTTCAACGGGAATGCTCCGCCATTTCGTGCCATTCTCATGGCGCCAAAATATCGCGGATATAGTCCGACGCAGATCATGGGGCGGCGTCTTGCCAATCGGGCGAACTTCCTCAATCAGAGGTCCCCAGGTTGCCCATGTCTCATCCGTAAAAATACCGCCTACGTCTACTTTTTCCATCTCTATAATACAGAAACTATTTCAAGATCTAACAAGCCCTAGGCGAAACAGCCATTTTAAGAATGCTCAGAATTTCAAGAAAAAAACCGTATGAAAAAGCCGTATCTTTTAGCGATGAAATTTGAAATCATCGCATAATAAGATGTTAAAGCGAATAAGCGGTTATCGCAGGGCAGATACATTTTTCTCTAAAATTTAATCGGGCGACTAAAATGGGTCGGGCAGATGGTGATTTTGCGCGCACCCAACAGGAATCCTGCGCCTAATTGCTCTTTCCGTAATGAAAAATGCTATCAGTCAGAAAATCTTTATCTAAAGGCTATTGAAAAAAATAGGAGTCAAAGATCAAAATAAGACTTAGCGGATTGGATGCCGCTTAGTATAACGGCTGCCTGATTGAGAATGTCACGAGGCAGAAACCATAAAATTATATGATGATATCTCGATGAGGTATCTGTTATTTTGACTTTTCTGCCAGAGATAATTTTGCTTTTTCAGTGGATATAAAAATATAGAAAGCAAATCCTGAAAAACGCAGCATAAACAGAGGGATAAAAGGCAATAATGAAAAATAAATATTCATGTTTAGGCTTTTTTTTAGGTAGTTTTGCTTTTTTATTACCGAATACATCCGTTTTGGCTGCTGATTTTCAGGACTTATCAGCCTTGGATAAACAAATTGCGACCAGTCTCGGTGTTCCTATCGGGGCGGAAGGCGGTGCCGTAACCCCTGTCGATCGCCGTTTACATTTGGCACAATGCCCAGAATCTGTTGTGGTGGATAAACCGATTGCAGGTTCTGTTTCTGTCCATTGTCCATCCCTTGGCTGGCGTATCCGTGTGCCTTTAGTCAGAACCGCTTCTCGTGTGTTACACAGCCGAGAAAATCCACAAAACAGCCAAAATTCAGGAAATTCCAAGGAAGATAGCAAAGGAGCTATTCTGGTTAAGAGGGGTGATCCTGTCGAATTAGTAGCAGGAAATAACAGCTTCACCGTGTCTGTTCAGGGCATCGCACAACAAGACGGCGCATTAGGCGATCATATCCGCGTCAAGTCTGATCCGAGCAAACCACCTGTTATTGCGGTCGTGGTCGAATCTGGCAAAGTAAGAATTCCCGGATTTGAATGATTAAAATGATTTAAATAATCGGAAATTTTGCCGTTATAGGGGTATCAGGAGCTTTTTTTATTATTAGTATTTTAAAATCGGGGCTAATCGAATGGTCGACAGTATCGGAACCAGCAGCGCATTAAAAGCGGTCAGCGCTGTATCATTAAACAGTTCAAACTCTTCTGGGGATGCCAATTCCGTCCAGACAGCGATACCGGCGGCTGATGAAAAGACCAAAACCTCCTCGGTCTCTTCTGTAACGGATACTTCCTCAACAGAATCCACCTCGGTATCGACTGACAGCAGCAAGTCAAAAGAAAAAAGCACAACCTCTAGCGCGGTAAGTTTTGCCGAAGCGATTGCGGTTGCAGGACCCCCTGTCAACAAGGCTAAAATTCAGGCCATTCGGGCTTTAATTTCCGAAGGTCGTTATCCTATCAGTGCAAGCGCGATTGCGTCAAAGATGGTTCAGTATGAGACGGCAGATAGCACGTCATCAGCTTCTTCTGTGACGGCTTCTGCTTCAACTGATTCTAATGAGTGAGCTGGCTGAATTAAAAAACGCGATCATTGCCTTGGTGCAAGCCCTTGACGGGCGGAGCGTCGATGACATCGAAGCTGCCTGCGCGGAGGTTTCTGCCGCAGTCAAAAAAGTTAAAGAGCAAGATGCGTGGCATACCACGGATTCTTTGCGTGAATCTTTGCAGACAGCCATGAAGCAGGCCGAAGCAGGCCGGCAGCGTAGTCTTTACAGTGCCGATATGATGCAAAAGCTGTTAAGTCAGATGGCTATTTATGGCTTAACAGATGCGCCTTTGGCTTATCGTCGCACAGGCAAATTTTCATAATTTTCTGACAGCCCTAGTTATTTTCCTTACCCAACTGTCAACTTTGCCGTCACTTTACCGCGAAAGTGACGGATTTCCCCGCTAGCTTCCCGATATTATTTTTACTCCGAAATGGACGGCCAATAAAGTCTCCTCAGCGCATTTTTGTCCCAAAATGCAATGTAATGAGGATTTTGGTATATAAAAATATCCTTTTTTATATAAAAATTTCACTAATAAATGTAGAGAGCATAAAAAAGAACGTTTTATTTTTCTAAATATTATGTTGTTTTTTTGTTTAAAAATCTTAACAAATTATGGCACAAAAATTGCTTACCTTCAGAGATAAATCTAAAAAATGTCGTAAATTTGGCAGGAGCGGGGATGACCGGCAAAGGCAAAATTAGTCGTCTTTTGAAAAAGGAAAGTATTTAATGGCTACCGCAGCGGTCAGAAAAACGATCTGGCTTGCCGCTGGACGCACGGCTATCTTGCCTGTGGCTATTTTGGTTCTGGTGGGATTAATGGTTGTGCCGGTGCCAACAGCGGTGTTGGATATCGGCTTTATTTCCAATATCACGATTTCGCTGGCGGTCTTGATGGTGTCGTTGAATGCTGCCAAACCATTAGACTTTTCTTCTTTCCCGACCGTTTTGCTTTTTGCCACACTGTTACGACTGTCGCTTAACGTAGCCTCAACCCGCGTTGTTTTGGTAAATGGTCATACTGGCGCAAATGCGGCAGGCATGGTGATTGAATCCTTCGGTCATTTTTTGATCGGGGAACATTATGTTGTCGGGATTTTCATCTTTGCCATTTTGATGATTATCAACTTGGTCGTTGTGACCAAGGGGGCAGGGCGCGTTTCAGAAGTCTCTGCCCGTTTTACCTTGGACGCAATGCCGGGTAAACAGATGGCGATTGATGCCGATTTAAATGCTGGTTTAATTACACCTGAAGAAGCCAAAAACAGAAGACAGGAAGTCGCGACCGAGGCTGGTTTCTATGGCTCAATGGATGGTGCTTCTAAATTTGTGAAGGGGGACGCTGTCGCGGGCGTTCTTATTCTTTTGGTCAATATTATTGGCGGCCTTATCTTAGGCGTTTTTAGCTATAATATGACCCTTAGCGATGCGGCATCAAATTATGTCCAGCTGGCTATCGGTGATGCTTTGGTCGCACAGATACCATCTTTTCTGTTGTCTTTTGCAACAGCCTCGATTGTTACCCGCGTTACATCCAGCTTTGACTTGACCGGCCAGATTGTTAGTCAGTTTAACTCTGCCCGAGCATGGACACCTGTTGCGGTTATTCTGGGTTTTTTAGGCATTGTTCCGGGCATGCCGCATTTTGTTATTTTACCTGCTGCGGGTCTTTCCGGCTGGACGGCGTGGAAATTGCACAAATCTGCCCAAGCCGAAGCCGCCAAAAAAGAAGCACCGCCGCCTGTCGTGGTGCCAGATACGCCACCGCCTGTTTCGTGGAATGATGTTTCTGATGGGGCGGTTTTGTCTTTAGAAATTGGCTATGGTCTTATTCCATTGGTGGATGACCGTAAAAAAGCGCCTCTTATGGCGCGTGTTACCGGTATTAGACGGCAATTATCCCGCGATTTAGGCTTTGTTATCCCCTTGGTGCGTGTGCGTGATAACCTCTCACTAGGGGCAAACAGCTATCGGATTAGCGTTTCCGGTGTGGTGACTGGCGAAGATGAAGTCTGGCCAGATCAACTTATGGCGCTCAATAATGGTGATGCGGATGGCACATTAGTAGGCCGCGTTTCAAAAGATCCTACTTTTGGTCTGAATGCGGTCTGGATTCCTGAAAATCGCCGTTCTGATGCTATTGTAGCGGGTTATACAGTGGTTGATGCAGCAACAGTTATTGCAACCCATCTTAATCAGTCTATTATCAATAACGCCGCTGATCTTTTTGGCATGGATGATGCCCAAAAATTACTTGATATGTTGAAAGAAACCGCTCCCCAGCTTGTATCTGCCGTGACGCCTCAACCGTTATCTTTGGCAGTGATTACGCTGATTTGCCGCTCTCTGTTATGGGAAGGTGTTTCTCTTCACGAATTCCGGCGTATTGTTGAAGCGATGGTTGATGCTGTCCGAGAGGAAACGGAACCGAATGCCCTGTTGGAAGCGATCAGAATACGTATTGGTGGTATCATCGTTCAGTCGATCGTTCCTGTAAAAATGCCTTTGCCAGTGGTTACTTTTGAACCCAAGTTAGAGGCGTTGCTTTCTCAAGGCGTGCGTTCAGGCCCCCAAGCCGCTCATCCTTTTGAACCCGCCTTGGCAAACAGGATTGTGACCGCACTTGAATCGGCAGCCCAGCCGCTTTTGTCGAATGGGCAGCGTTTTGCAATTGTGACCTCGCCGGTTATCCGGCGACCTTTGGCACGTTTGCTTAAACCGCATTTTTCTGAAATTTCTGTGCTGTCTTTTCTTGAAATCCCAGATGGAAAGCCGGTAGAGGTCGTTGCCGTGGTTGGGGATGGCCAATCATCACATTCGATACCAGCAAATAATGCGGAGGCGGTGTCCTAAATGTCCTTAAAAGTGACACGCAACCTTCAAGTCATCGCTGTTGCCAGTGGCAAGGGCGGTGTTGGCAAAACCAATGTGATTGCCAATCTGACGGCAGCGCTTTCTAAAATAAAGCAGCGCACTCTGTTACTGGATTGTGATCTGGGCATGGCTGATGCCGGTATTGTGCTAGGCATGAATTCTGATCGAACGATTGAAGATATTCTAACCGGCAGGCGGCAATATGAAGATGTCGTGCAACAAGGGGTCTTTGGACTGAATTTGGTGCCGGGGGTCAATGGCGCTGGGCGTATCATGGAAATGGACGCGGTTGCCAAACGCCGATTGGTTGATAGTTTGCGCCCTTGGACAAAGTCTTTTGACTATATTCTGCTAGATAATCCTAGCGGCGCTTCCTCCAGTTCGCTTTCTTTGATGGCTTCTGCCGATCAGGTGATTTTGGTTCTGTCTTCTGAACCGACATCTTTTATGGATGGCTATGCCCTTATCAAGCTGTTGGCGCTTGAATATAAGGTGAAAGAGATTCTGGTCGTCACCAATATGGTCGAGGATGAAACCGATGGGCGCGATCTATTTCGGCGTTTTTCGGATGTTTCCGCCCGTTTTCTTGGCATAAAACTGCATCATTTGGGTTCAGTGCCTCGGGATTCTCATATTCGTGAAGCGGTATTAAGAAAACGCTGCTGTCTGGATTTATTCCCCAGATCACGGGCATCAGAAGCCTTTGAACGCTTAGCGCATCGGCTTAATGACTATAGCTTGCTCAAGAAAACAAAGCGTAGCAATTTCTTTTCCAGCTTGGAGATGGTGAGTGCATCTTAATGATTTTGACGCTTCCGATCCCTCGCCAGATATCTACAGCCGCAACCCGTCAAAAAAGAATGTCGAAGCGTTAATCAAAACCCATCTTCAACTGGTTCGGAAAATTGCATGGCATGTACATGGCCGTGTTTCTTC
This sequence comes from Zymomonas mobilis subsp. mobilis ATCC 10988, assembly GCF_000175255.2. NCBI lineage: Bacteria > Pseudomonadati > Pseudomonadota > Alphaproteobacteria > Sphingomonadales > Zymomonadaceae > Zymomonas > Zymomonas mobilis. Next base: position 1,323,843 of record NC_017262.1, read on the forward strand.
TGCGATTGAAGTGGAAGACTTGATACAAATTGGCATGGTTGCTTTGATAGAGGCGGCCAATGCCTTTGAAAATCGGGGTTTTGCCTTTGCAACCTACGCCTCGATGCGGATAAGGGGCGCGATGATTGACTATATGCGTCAACATGCGGCCACGGCCCGTTCCAGTATTGTTCGCCAAAAAACCTTGAACAAAGCGCGTGAAGAGTTATCTGCGACGCTTGGTCGTCGTCCCGAAGAGGCTGAAATAGCTGAAAAGCTGAATATGTCTCCCAGCGAATATCGCGAATGGGCGGATGGGGCGATCAATATTCGGCAAGAATCTTTAGACGACGTTTATTCCGATCATTCCAGCATATTCACCGACGATAATGCCGATCAAGCAAGCGAGATGGAACGCGAGGCGTTGCAATCGGCTTTGGCTGAACAGATCAAAACTCTACCAGAGCGGGAGGCCTTGGTTTTACAGCTTTATTATGTCGAAGAATTAAACCTGAAAGAAATCGGGGAAGTGCTTGATCTAGGCACAGCCAGAATTAGCCAAATCAAAAAATCGGCAGTCGATCATTTGCGCCCAAAAATGACAGATTGGCAGCATTAAAAAGATAATAAAAATATAAATTCAATAAAAATAAGTAGAATTGATCCAATATTAAAAAAGCTATTATCTATCAAAAGATTTATTTTTTCTTAATGCAAGGCAAACTACGGCCTTTTAGGGGAACTTTAATATGGAACAGGGCGAAAATATAAATATCACTAATCCAAAGGTTGCAATCGCGGTTATTGCACCAGGTGACATGATCTTGGTTGAATTCTCAATCAGTGCGATGGGCATGATTCAACATGCCAAAGATTTGGATACCAATATAATTTGTGGTCGTTCCTCGGTATTGGCTGGTGCCAAAAATATAGCCGTTAAAGATGCGCTTAATTGGGGTGCTGATTATATTCTTTTATTATCCGGCGATATCACTTTCCCTAATAATGCTCTGCACCATCTTTTGGCACAGAAAAAAGACATTATTGGTGCAACCTACCCAAAACCTATTGCTCCCTATAATTTATTGGGTATCGCCGATGATAATCAAGATCAGGCAGAATTAGAAAAAGGCCTGTTGAAAATGCGCTATATGCCGGGCGGTTTCTTATTAGTAAAAATGGATGTTTTCAAAAAACTCGATCCTAATCTACCGCATTTTTATTATGATGTTTTCCAAGATGACGTGATGGGCGACGACTTTGTTTTTTGTGATCGCGTCCGTGAATTGGGCTATGATATCTGGTGCGATACTAATTTGTCAGCCGAAATAGGCCGCATTGGTCAACGGGTCTATCATATGCCAGAAATTGAAGAACGTCGCTTATTGATGGAGCGGGAATTATTGGAAAAAGAGAAAGAAAAATTACTGCCGCCTTCTGCCTAATTTTTTAGGCTACTTGGCCAGATTTCTTTTTTCCGCTTTGCTGCAAGGATTGTCTGATGACAGCCAACAAGCCCGATCTGCCTATAAAAATTGCCATTTGTTTTCCATCAGGGCCTATGGTGCATGTCGATTTTATGATTTCGACCGCTATCATGATGCAACATACCCCTGATGTTGAATTCATCCTGATTAACAATAAATCGCCGAATATCGCTGTTTCCCGTAATGCCTGCGTGGCTATGGCACAGGAAGCAAAAGCCGATTATCTCTTCTTTCTCGACAGTGATATGGATATCCCCCCCGATACCATCACAAGATTATTATCTCATGACAAAGATATTATCGGGGTTAACTATCGTAAAAGAACTGAAAACATTTTATTTTCGGGAGTTGAAAGTGTTAACAAATTTGAAGATTTAACAGATCATGGATTATTACCAGCACTATTTATTCCAACAGGCTGTTTACTGATTAGAATGTCGGTTTTTGACCATCTGTTTCGCCCTTATTTTTTATTCGCGCTGCGTGACTTTGAGGATAACGAGGAAAAGGCTATCTTCGGAGAAGATTATGTTTTTAGCGTCAAGGCGATGGCTGCTGGATATAAATTATGGTTTGATATGGATGTTACTCAGAAAGTAAAACATATCGGCCAATTACCTTATACACTTGGCTCTGACTGAATTTTTCAAAATTTATATAATATATTAAAAAAGCCGCCCGAAATTCGGGCGGCTTCTTTTTTGTTCTTTTGAAACTGTTTAAAGTAACAATTACTTCAACAGGGACAGAACATTCTGCTGAGACTGGTTAGCCTGTGCCAGCATAGCGGTGGAAGCCTGGCTCAGGATCTGAGAACGGGCCAGATTGGTCGTTTCAGAAGAGTAATCGGTATCTTCGATACGGCTACGAGCATCAGACAAGTTCGTAACATTGGTGGTCAGGTTGTTGACGACCGAGTTCAGGCGGCTTTCGGAAGCACCAAGACCTGCACGGATTTTGTTAACTGAAGTCAAGGCCTTGCTAATCGTGTCAAGTGCTGCAAGAGCACCAGTTGAAGTCGAAACAGTCAAACCAGGTTTTTGGCCGCCGCTGGGGGGGGTGCCGGTGCCGGGGACGCCGCTGTTCATGACTATTGACAAATCAGTAAGCGCACTGATCGTAATAGTTACCTGATCGGTTGACGTAGCATTGGTTGCACCAGTCTGAATTTTAAAGCTTGTAGCAGGTTTAGATGCAACTGCTGTAGTAGTACCGTCGCTACCCACTGTAACTACAGCGCTGGCAAAGAGAGCCGAACCATTAAATTTTGTGCCCGTGACAACCTGTTTGATCTGACCCTGAAGCTGCTTAACTTCAATGTCCATATCAGTGCGATCAGTGTCCCGATAGGTGCCGTTGGCAGACTGAACGGCCAGCTGGTTGATACGCTGCACCATGTTGGTGATTTCACCCAAAGCACCGTCAGCGGTCTGAGCCAAAGAAATACCATCATTGGAGTTCTTGATAGCCTGATTCATACCATTGATCTGGGCGGTCATGGAGCTTGAAATAGCAAGACCAGCAGCGTTATCGGAAGCACTGTTGATGCTCTTACCGCTGGACAAACGCGTCATGGAGGTGTTCAGGTTGTTGTCAGCTAAACGGGAAGCATTCTGGGCGCGAAGAGCACTGGTGTTGGTATTAATAACGGTCACAAATAAATTCCTTCTCAAAAATTAGAGCCGTTAGAGAGGGGCAGCAGGACTAAATTTGTTGTCCGTGACCGCCATAAATTGAGTAACGGCTTATCCCGATTTTTTTTAAATTTATGCTTTCACTATTTTTAATTTTTAGAAGGAAATTTATCGTAACTAACTGTAATTTAATGATTTTATTTTTTTAATTTCGATTTTAAGGACAAAAGCCCAAGCCATAGAAAAATAACAGATGGCTAATTTTAAAATAAAAAGAGGGGCAACTTTACTATAAAAATACTCTACCCAAATACTGTCGGAATTTTGACAGGCTTCTACTAACCCATTCTTGCCTTATCAGAGCTAGGTGTCATTTTTTAATCAGCCTTATCCAAAATAGAGCTATCTTTTAAAAAGCCTTTACAATCATAACTGCCTAAACGCCCTTAGCGGATTCTGACTGATCGCGTCCTTTTGAGACATCCAAGTCTTTGAAAATATTCTAAAATAGCCCCGATTACGGGTTATATACCCCAATAAGTCAGCAACATTTCGTCAAAAAATCTTCCTGGATTTCAGGCTGCAAAAGGTTTTTTGACGGTAAAGCCGAAACAATAAAAATAAAATGGCATAGTTTTTGCTTTTCCAACAATCACGGTCGGGTGACTGTAAAAACAGCATTCGGCGGATGGAAGCATCCTTTTAAGAAGGCGGAAATCCTGATGGAAAAAAACAGGGGAAAACAAGGCCAGATCGAAAGTCTGGCAGATGCGGCTATAGGTGTCAGCCCCATTGTGGCTGAACAAATGCCTGCATTGGCACCATGGCTGAATAGTCTGGGACTAAGCTGCGCTCCATTGGGGAAAACACCTTCAGCCTTTATTATCCGTCTGCTTTCACCACAAGAGCGGCATTTAGCTGGTCAACGCGACGTTCTCATCCATTTCCGAGAAGATTTACCCAAACTGAAATTCCATCGGGCAGGGAAACCTGCTGAAATCAGCTTTGGTTCTTCGGATTGCTCTTTTGGCTTTGCTCTGATCGCTGGATTGGTCAGACCGGCTGGACGGCCTGCTGTCGGGGATAAACAAACCGTCGACCTGTTAAATATCGCTGCCCGTATTGCTGATAGTAATGCGACTATCTTGGTACAGGGTGAAACCGGTACCGGAAAAGAAGGTCTCGCCCGCTTCATTCATCAAATGTCGCCCCGCGCTAATCAGGCCTTTATTCCGGTTAATTGCGCGGCTTTGCCTGAAACGATGCTGGAAGCAATGCTCTTCGGTTATACGAAGGGTAGCTTTACGGGGGCATTGGCCGATAACAAAGGCCTCTTTCGCTCGGCTAATGGCGGCACGCTTCTATTGGACGAGATCTCGGAATTACCGCTTGGATTGCAAGCCAAGCTATTGCGTGTTCTCCAAGAACAAGAAGTTCTCCCTATCGGGGCTTCTGAACCTTGTCCGATCAATGTCAGAATTATCGCGGCGGCTAATCGTGACTTGGCGCAAGAAGTGGCAGCAAAAAATTTCCGTGCGGATCTTTATTGGCGGCTCAATGTTGTGCCGGTAACTTTGTTGCCGTTGGCACATCGGAAACAGGATATCCGCGTTTTGGCGGCGGCTCTTTTGTTGCGCCATGCTCCGGCTGATACAGATTTCCCGTGGCTCACGAATGCTGCCCTTGATCTTTTGCAAAAACATAGCTGGCCGGGGAATGTTCGCGAACTAGAGAATTGTTTGCAACGGGCTATTCTATTGCATCGGGGTATGCGGATTGAAGCCAGCGATCTCTTGATTGACTCTGCTGATATGACGCTACCTTTATCTGATAATAAGCTGGTCGGTATGATGTCACCGCCCGCTGAAAATCACAGCAAGAAGAATATCTCTTTTGGTCTGGCTGATGCCGCCCGCGCGGCAGAACATAAAGTAATTGAAGAAGCCCTGCTGGCTACCAATGGTCACCGTCGTCAAGCCGCTCAAAGGCTGGGGATCAGTGAAAGAACCCTGCGGTATCGGCTCGCGGATATGCGCGCCGCTTCATAACACTCCATTCTATTCGTCGCTATTCAACTATTAAAATAAAATCGGATTATAACCGATATCTTCGGGGAAAATTATGACCACGCTTGATACATCCAGCCTTACAGAGATGCAAAACGCCATTTTGCAGCGTGCCAGCACGTTAAAAAATGCCGCCGGATTATCAACTTCTGCGGCGCAGGATGTCGGGGGCGTCTCCTCTGTCGTTGATGGCAGCAAAAGCGGGGGTATCCTCAGTTTTAACGATGCCCTTAACGAAGCGATGTCGAGTGTAAACGATTCCTACATTCAGTCCACAGAAGCACAGGATGCCTATCAGAAAGGCGAAACGACCGATATCGCTTCGGTGATGTTGAGCCGCCAAAAAGCTTCCGTCGCTTTTCAGGCCACTTTGCAAATGCGTAATCGCCTGATGGATGCCTATAAAACTATTATGAATATGTCGGTGTAATAAATGGCAGATGTTGTTCCTACACCGGATGATGCGGCGGGCAGTGTCGCCGTTCCGGCACCCTCGGGCGCTTTGGCGAATTTTCTTGCCAATAATGACCGCGTAAACAAAGTTTACGAACGGGTGAAAGACTTTGTCCAGCAACCCGCTATCAAACGCAGCTTACCTTTAATGAGGCTGATTAGTTTGACGGCTATCGGTGCGCTGATCTGGTTTTTGTTGTCTGCACCACCCCAGCGTGATCTTTATCCGGGGGCAGGGGACGCTGATCGGGCATCTATTGCCAGCGCGTTAGAAACCGGCGGTATCCATTATAATATTAACCGCGGTAACGGCGTTATTACAGTCTCTGAAAAGGACTATTATAAGGCGCGGATGCTGTTGGCACAGCAAGGCTTGCCGAAATCGGCACCTGATGGCGATCATGTTATCAGCTCTTTGCCACTCGGTGCCAGCCGCGCCGTTGAAGGCGAAAGATTACGGGCTGCACGTGAAGTTGATCTTGCCCGTACTATCGAAACCATAGATGTCGTTAATCAGGCGAGAGTCCATATTGCCGAGCCACAACCCAGCCCCTTTGTTCGGGAACAGGTTCATGGCACGGCTTCGGTTATGCTGAAACTGATGACGGGTCGCAACCTATCAAACGCACAGGTTCAAGCTATTCAGAATTTGGTGGCCGCTTCGTTGCCGGGAATGGCGCCAGAGGCAGTTTCCGTTGTCGATCAGGCAGGGCATCTTTTATCCGCGACCTCTAACGCTGATAATGACATCAATGATCGTCAGCTACGATTACAGCAAACCCTCGAAGCCCGTTATATGGATGCTTTGAATAAATTGCTGGTGCCGTTGCTGGGCGAAAATAACTATACGGCCGAAGTCCATACCGACCTTGATTTTACCGAAAGTCAGGCGACCAGAGAAAGCTATCCAAAAGAAGGCTCTCTGCGTTCCGAAAGTGGTAGCTGGAACAAAGACGGTGGGCCCGACCAGAATGGCGGTATTCCGGGGGCTATGTCCAATATGCCGCCAACACCCGCCAACCCAACCCAAAACCCGCCGCCGAATTTACAGCCACCGGCTCAACCGAATAACCAGCAAAATGCGCAGAATGGCCAGCAGGGGCAGAATGCACAAGGCCAGCCGAACGGTCAAAACGCTCAGCAAGGGCAAAATGCCCGTGCACCGGGATCTGTTCCGGCAGAAACGGCACAGCAGGCACAGGCCAGAACATCTGAAAATTTCAACCGTTATTATGAATTAGGACGCGAAGTCTCGGTTATTCGCAATCCGACTGGCTCTGTTAAACGGGTTTCTGTCGCTATTGCGCTTCGCCAAATCAATCATGGCAAACCACCGTCCCCTGAACAGGTCGCCCAGCTCGAAAAGCTGATTAAAGGCGCAATCGGTTTTGATGCTTCCCGTGGTGACGTGGTCGCTATTAGCTCTTCCGACTTCATGGGTGGCAGTGTCTTCAGTATGCCTTGGTATCAGAACAGTTGGGTGCCATTACTGGCGCGCAATCTGTCTGCCCTATTGGTCGCCGCTTTGGTTATCTTCGGCTTTGCACGACCTTTCCTGAAAGCCCGTGCGGAAGCGGCTGAAAGAAGACGGCTAGCTGAAAATCCGTTGCCACAGTTGGAACAGACCAACATTGATAATCTGATCGCCGAAGGCGAACAACCCGCCGAAGAAGCCGGAAGCCAAGCCATTACGCTTGATATGATTGATGCCGCTCCGGGCTATAAAGCGAGGGTTGATCTGGTGCGACATTTTGTCAAACAAGACCCCGCCCGTGCCGCCTTGGTTGTCCATGACATGATGCGTTCCGACCTCAAATCGCTGGAGAATCACAATGGCTGATGACAACGAAAGCAGAAAAGAACTGAGCGGCACTCAGTCCGCAGCCATTCTGATGATGCTGATGTCAAAAGAAGAGGCGGCTTCGATTTTAAGCCGTCTCGATCCCGACGAAGTCCAGCGTTTGGGTGAAGCCATGTTTGCGGTTTCAGATATCTCGCAACAGCAGATCGAAACCGTCCTTGATAATTTTACCACGCGGGCAAGAGCCAGAACAACGCTTGGTTTTGATGCCGACAAGCAAATCCGTAGCATCATGGAATTAGCATTAGGTGAAGAACGCGCTGAGAATGTGATGGCGCGCATAACGCCAGTCGCCCATACGACAGTTCTCGATACCCTGAAATGGATGGATGCGCGGACTATCGCGACATTGATTGAAAATGAGCATCCACAGATTGCAGCTTTGGTCTTGGCTTGCCTTGACCCTGTAGTCGCTGCGGATGTTCTGGAACAGCTCGACGATGCGCTCCAGCCGGACATCATTTATCGTATTGCGACGCTTGATACCGTTTCAGTGGAAGCTTTGGAAGAACTTGAACGTCTGCTTTTGGGACAAGTCTCCAGAGTGGGGTCAACAAATGGTGGTGGTGCCAATGCTATTGGTGGCGCTCATCGTGGTGGCGCCGCTGAGGCAGCTCAGATCGTCAATAATATGAGCGATGGCGAACAGCGCTTGATGAAGGCTGTTTCTAAAATGGATAAGTCGCTGGCAAGGGCTATCGAAGACGAAATGTTTGTCTTTGATGATCTTAATGATCTTGACGATCGTAACCTTGGCACGCTGCTTAGAGCAATTGATAACGACATTCTGGTTGTTGCTCTTAAAGGCGCACAGGAAGAACTCAAATCGCGGATGCTTGGTTGTATGTCTAAGCGTGCTGCCGAAGCTATTGAAGATGAAATGGCTGAACGTGGCCCGATGCGGATATCTGAAGTTCAAGATGCGCAAAAACAAATTCTTAATATTGCCCGCAAACTCGCAGAAAGTGGCACTATCATGTTAGGTAAGGGGGATGACTATGTCTGATGACCCCAGACAAGACATCCAACCCTATGAAGCGCAAGCGATTATTCCAGAAGAAACGGCTTCTGCTGAAAAAACGCCTTTTGTTGCGATAAAAAAGGCAAAGCCTCCTTTTGTCCCCTGGGTCGTTCGTTTCGGCCTGGTTCCAGAAGAACCGACGGAAAAAGAAAAGCAGGAAGCTGAATCTTCTAAAGAAAGACTTTCGTTAGAAAAAGAAGAGGCTGAACTTACAGAACAGGAAAAAGTCGAGCCTAAAGCCGAAGCTGACCTGCCACCACCTATTGATATCGAAGCAATAAAAAAAGAAGCTTATGATCAAGGATTTCAGCAAGGGCGAAATAGTGCGCTGATCGAAGTCAAAGAAGAACGGCAGGCTGTGGGGCAGTTGGCACGTTCTTTGGAAGTGTTAAAAGCCGAACCTCCGCGAGCTTTGGCTTCTGTCTTTGCGGATGTCGTTGATAGGCTGATTCACCAGATTATAGGTGAAGTGTCGATAGATGCTGTCCGTTTAAGAAAACGAGTCGATGCAGTCGCAGCAATGATTCCTGAAGAAATGAAGCCTTGCTGTCTGTTTCTTAATCCTGCGGACATCTCAAGATTGGGCGGCGTTGAATTGCCGGTAGAGATTAAAGAAGATTCTTCTTTGCAAGAAGGAAGCGTGCGTCTTGAAACTAGCCAAGGTTATATTGAAAACGGAACCAAAAGTCTTTTAGAAAAATTGGATGCGATTTTGGTCGAAGTGGGGGCAGAGGCATGAGTGAAAGCCTAGCCGCTTATGCCGGACGTATTCTTGGCCATGTCTCGATTGATGAAGGAACACCTCGGTGGATTGGTAAACTTGTTGCTTATGATGGCTTGATGCTGGAAGCAACAGGCTTTCCTATGCCTATTGGGCATGGTGCTCTTATTATGGATGCTAATGGCCAATCATCACGTGCTGAAGTGGTTGGGTTCCGTGGTAATACAACGTTGCTTATGGCGTTAGATGCTGATGCACCTCATAATCCTGGAGCCAGAGTTGAGCCGGATAGACAGTTAAGCATTGTCCATGTTGGCGATGGTCTATTAGGACGTGTTATAGGTGCGTTGGGCGAGCCTCTTGATAACTTAGGCCCTATTATCACTGACGAATATTGGCCATTGGTCGGAAAAATGGGGAATCCTCTCAATCGAGGGCGTGTAACGCAGCCTTTTGATATGGGGGTTCGGGCAATCAATGCCTTGCTAACGGCTGGTGTCGGGCAAAGAATTGCTATCATGGCGGGGTCAGGGGTTGGTAAATCTGTCCTGATGGGGCAGATGATTGCCGGCGCGAAGGCTGATGTTATTGTAACGGGGTTGATCGGAGAGCGATCGCGTGAAGTAACTGATTTCGTTGAAACCAAAATTAGTGATGATGTTCGACCAAAAAGTGTTGTCGTGGCAGTTCCTGCTGACCATCCTCCAGTTTTACGCTTGAGGGCGGCAATGCGGGCAACTGCGATTGCCGAATATTTTCGAGCGAAGGGTAAAAATGTTCTTTTACTGATCGACAGCTTGACCCGTATTGCGCATGCACAACGGGAAGTAGGTCTGTCACTTGGTGAACCTCCTACGATCAAAGGCTATCCACCCTCGGCTTTAGGGCTTATTCCTCGTTTGGTTGAAAGAGCGGGTATCGATATTCATTCAAAAGGCGCGATTACCGCTATTTATACGGTCTTGGCTGACGGTGATGATCCTGACGATCCAATCGTTGATACCGCACGAGCCATTGTTGACGGGCATATTATCTTATCTCGTTCACTGGCAGAACAAGGCGTTTTTCCTGCTATTGATCTCGGTAAGTCGCTTTCTCGTGTCATGAGCGATATTATTTCGCCTGGACATAGACAGGCAGCAGCCCATCTGCGCCGTTTATGGTCTGTTTATGAAGAAAATCGTGATCTTATCTTAATGGGTGCCTATCGTAGCGGCACAGATGCTTCTATTGATGAAGCCATCAATCGTCACAATGATGTTTTAGACTTTATTCGCCAAGGGCAAAATGAAAGAATTGACCTCGCCACGTCTATTGCGACTTTGATGGAAAGGTTTGCCGTATGACGCAGAAGCTTGCACGCAGAAAGAGAATAGCCAAAGTGCGTCATGTCCAACATTTGCAGGCGCAGAATGAATTAATGCGCGCTCAAGGGCGGGTTAATAGTTTGTCCGCTTCTGTTGACCGGTTAACTGAAATACAATCCTCATTAAAGCCTGTAACGGGTCGGGTAAATGGTGCGGCTATGGCCAATGCTGGAGAGCTGATGCTGCGTCTGGATACAGCTTATAAAGATCTAACAGCTATGTTAGATCAGGCGCAAACAGTCGTAGAGCGTCAACGGCAGAAAAAAATTCACACAAAAATTCAGCATGAGACCGCAAAAAAGTTACATGATGCCGTAAAAGAAGAAATACAGAAGACGCAGGAGCGTCGCCTGATGACTATAACCGGACAGCGCCCCATTAAAAGAGGTGAAGCACTATGACAGATGTCACGCCAATTCTACCTTCCGCTGGATCTTCTTCGGCCTCATCTGCTTCACCCGCCAGTAGCGCACAGAAAGCGGATAAAGCTAATCCGTTTGATGATATGCTTAACTCTGTCCAGACAGTATCTGTTCCTGATACAAAAAAAATTGTTACGGATAAAAAAACGACGGTTTCTAATCTAATAGCAGCCACTGCGCCGTCAAATACAGATAAGGGTAGTTCTACTGCTTCATCAATAAAAAGGGTAGAAACCGATACGCCCTCTAATTCTATGACGTCTTCTGTCTCGAAACAAAATTTTGTAAGTGCTAGCTCTAAAGGCAATACCAAAAAAATAGTAGATGCCCAACCTACGTTACCGGAGGTTTCAGGCAAGGACGATTTAGACAACGGTGAAGCCATTCCCCTTGCGTCATCATCAAATGATGAGATCAAGGACTCGGACTCATTGCCTTCTGTTAAAAAACTGTCTCAAAATTCAGCTGATTTACTGGCTTTTGTTGGAGTGTATGTCGATCAAGAAAATGTAGATTCAACTTCTAACTGGTTACCAGGGCAAGAGTCATATTCTCAATCTCCAGAAATCATACCACAGGAGAATATGGGTGAAAAAACCACTCCTTTATCAGTGGGTTTATATAGCCTTAGAGATAATGATGTCGCGTCATCTGATGATGTCGAAGTTTCCGACTCTCATTCGAATAAAAATGAGTTATCAGATAATGATGACCAGCTGCAGTCAGCTGATAATGTTGTAGCTAACGCATCTATTGGTTTAACTGCTACCTTGGCAGCCGCACCTGTGTTGGCTTCTGCTGTGCAAGCGACCATTACTGGACAGAATCGTGTCGATAGTGAGGATGCTTCACTTCCACAGCCAGTGAAGAGTTTAAAAGTGCCATCGTCATCTTTGGCTAGTGACGGCTCTGCGTATCTGACTTCTGTTTCAAATACGGAATTATCCGCAACGACATCTGTTGGTTTAAAACCTAAAGCTACTTTAACTGATGATGATTCAAAATTAGCTCTGACCAATTTTTCATCGGAGCTGATGTCAACCGGAGTCAAAGACTCTGCAGGAATAACTCATACAACAGAAGATAAACCTGCCTTAGCCTTAAAAGCTGATGCTTCACCATCTGTCCTTGCGAACTTGACCTCTGTACTTACTGACAAAGCGAATGATAGCAGCAAAAATCAGTCTTCGGATAGGGATAATCAGCCTGTTTCTGTAGCTGGTAATGTTATGATGAGTGGTAAGCTTGATGCTTTAGCACTAAGTCGGAGCGATATTTCAAACACGCCTATAACAACAGAGCTGAAAGATAGTGCAACATCCGTGCTTGAAGCGGTTGATCGGCAACAGCCAAGTCTGATGGCTAGTGATTCAGTAACACCTGCTGCCACGATAAAAACGACAGCGCCTTCGTCTATTCCGCCATCCAATACAGTCCAAAATATGATGGCAGTCAGTGCATCTCTTACTAAAGGGAATGATAGTCATACAAATAAGGTAGATAGCACACAGACTGTGGAGCGCAGTAGCAAACTAGCAGAAGGTAACTTGCAAACGCTCAATCAGACTATGGATAGATCTGCTGATTTTAGTAACCAATCTGACAATGCAAACAGTATTTTTGCAGGCGATAATACGCAAAACACGGCCTATACTCCGGTGAGTAGACGTCAGCTTACAGAAATCTATCAACCAAACAATTCCACAAGCTCTGTCTCAACAGATCAAGTAAATGAAACACAGCCACGTCTTAAAAAGGATGTGGAAATTGAGAATCTACATTCTGAAGACAATGTAACAGGAAGTGAAAAGAATAATTTTTCTAACGTAATGGCATTGGCAGCCAATATTGTTTCTTCCAATAATGCAGTAAATCAGGATAGTAATACTATTACCTTAGGTAATTTAATGCCTAGTCAAGATCAAGCTAGCATTAATAACCAGCTTGACTTGGTACATCAAGGCCTATGGCTCGATCAATTGACGCGTGATATTGCTACTGCGTCAGGATCTAACAGTAATCTGACTTTTAATTTACATCCGGATCATCTTGGTATGCTACATGTATCCATCCAATCAGCGGGTGATGGTGTAGCTGTTCATATGACAGCGAGTAGCGAAGCTGCTCAGTCTATTATCGCAGGGGCTCGTCATGATTTAATGAATGAAGCTCATGCCCAAGGAGTACATATTACAGATGCTCGGATTGATTTAAACAGCCAGACAATGTCCCAACAATCGGGGCAAAATGGCCAGCCGTCTCATCAACAAATGGCTGATCAACAGCGATCTGCTGTGACGGCTCCGATAACTAACAATACAAGAAATGAACAACCGGACGATGATCTTGCTGAAGAGCAAAAAAATCGTGCGCGTTACGCTTAACAGGGGATGTAAGTGAGCGAAGATAACGCGAAATTGCCCAAAAAAGGCGGTTTATTAAAATCTATTGGGAAAATCCTGATTTTAGTAGTGATTATTGTCGTGCTAGTTGCTTTGGGCAGTGTTGCAGGCGGGTATTTCTTGCCCAGATACATGCCAGCTATCTTTGCGCCCGCGACGGCTAATAATAAAGCCGCAGCATCAAAGGCTGATGAAAATTTACCTAAAAAAGTACCTTTGGATGAAAAAGATGCTTCTTCAGGTCAATTTAAGGCCAGCTATTTTGCTTTTGATAAGCCCTTTATCTCAAATGTGCAGAATAGCGGCAATCTGGTGCAAATCGGTATTGGCATTTCAACCTATTATGATGATAGGGTGATTAATAACGTCAAAAAAGACGAACTGCCGATTAGATCAGCCATCTTGATGACTATCTCCAATCAGGACAACCAGACAATATCGACAGAAGCCGGTAAGAAACAACTTCAGAATCAAATTAAGGATGTTATCAATAATGTTCTTAAGGATAAAGAAGGCTTTGGTGGTGTTGACAGCGTCTATTTTACAAGTTTTCTTATCCAATGAGTAAATCCTCGAAATCTCCAAAAGATCAGGAAGAAGCAACTTCCTTGTCCGGCGCAGAAATGGATGCCCTGTTGGCCGAGTTGGGGGGCGATGATATCGAAGAAGAATCTCCACAGGAAAAAACGGAGTTCGTCTTTGGTCAGGAAACCCTCAATCCTATCGTCCGGATGGCTGGACTGGAGCGGATCGCTGAAAAATTGGCACGTAGGTTAAGGCTTATTATTGAGCCTTTTGCTCGTGCTCGTACCCAAGTAACGGTTGACGGCGTCGATATCCATCATTTTGAAAAATGGCGGCGGGATTTACCAGAGTTTGTTAGCATTAGCCTGTACCGTTTAGCCCCGCTGAAAGGTGGTGCTATGATCGTTATGGATCCCCAGTTTATTACCGGATTGGTTGATGCTTTTTATGGCGGCACTGGTATTGTTACCCCGTCTCGCGCCAAGGAATTTACACCTGCAGAAGAGAGGTTACTCGTCCGCCTATCTGACACGATTGCAGATAGCGTTGTTGAATCTTGGTCTGATGTTGTGCAGTTGCAGTCTCAGTTTCTATCGAGAGAGACGAACGGTGCCTATGTTACTATGATACGGAATGATGAAGCTGTTGTTGTACAACGCTTTACAATTGTTCCCGGTAATGGTCGTGCTGCCAGAATATCAATTGTCTATCCTCGGGCGACGCTTCGGCCTTTCGAAATGCATCTTGACACAAAAGTGCATGATGATGCGGGGCCCGCTGATGAAAATTGGACGAAGCGGATGCGGCTGGCGGCCTCTGCCATCCCTATTCCTATTAAAACAATTTTGGCTCGTCCTCAGATTACTATGGGGCAACTAAAAAATTTAAAGGTCGGAGAAGTTATTCCGATTGAAATGCCGGAGCAGCTCCCTTTGATTGCTGGCACAAAAAAAATTGCTTATGGCAGCATAGGGGATCGTGACGGGAAAACTGCTTTATTGATTGAAAAGCTTGAAGAGGAGCCGGAAATATGAGTGATGAATCGACAGCAAAAGGAAGTAAATCAGCAAAATCTAATCGTACCAAAGATTTAGGTCTTCTATCTGATATTCCTGTCAAGATGTCACTTGAAGTTGGCTCTACGTCTTTATCTTTGGCAGAGTTGTTAGACCTTGCTGAAGGTAGTGTTGTTGAGCTAGATCGTCAGGCTAACGAACTATTAGATGTGGTGGTAAACGGTAAGCTAATTGCCAAAGGTGAAGTTGTAACGGTTAATGGTCGCTTTGGCGTGCGGATTGTTGATGTTGTTTCTAACGAAAACAATTCAGTCGGGGATGATTGATCACCATGATCGGCGGCTATCTCCTCCATATGATGATTCCGCTAATCATTGTTACCGGATTAATAATACTGTCTCTCTGGCTACTGAAGAAATTCAACCTATTGCCATCCTTGCAAGCAAATTTTCCGCAGAAGGGAAGTGCAATAAAGCTGATTGAAACCCTTCGGTTAGGTCGTAGACAGCAACTGGTTGTCATTGAATTTTCTAATAAAAAATTATTATTGGCAGTAACAGATACAAAAGTCAGTTGTTTATCCGAAACTGATAAATCACCATCTTTCTCTTTACCTGATATACCCGAAATAGGGGATAAATAATCTAATGGCGGCCGCTAATTATAAACAGCCTATCACTGTTTTTCCTGATCAATGGGAGAAAAAACAGTTTGAAAAATTGAGCAATTCAAAAATACGGCTTTTTCTAATTGGTTCATTATTTTTCTTATCCCCATTGGCACCTGCAATGGCGCAACATGCGCCAACAGCGCCTCATGCTTCCGCTGCAGCAAAATCATCGGTGGTTTCTCAACCAAAACCTCCGGCACCACCAATGCCACCTTCTTCACCGGCAAATGATCGCAATGCGGGAGCCAGTAGTGCCGCATTTAGTAAAGGAATGAATACTTTCCTCAATAATGGGAAGCCGCTGACTCTATCGCTGCAAATCTTATTGCTGATGACTTTAATGACGGTGCTGCCGTCTATCATCCTCATGATGACGAGCTTTACCCGCATTATTATTGTGCTGTCATTATTACGTCAGGCGATAGGCTTGCAACAGACGCCGCCTAATCAGGTATTGATTGGATTAGCCTTATTTCTTTCACTCTTTGTGATGCGACCAGTTTTAGATCAGATCAATACAACGGCTTTTTCTCCCTATGGTCGGGGCGAAATCCAAATAGAAGAAGCTATTATGCGTTCTGGTACGGCTTTGCATGGTTTTATGACTAAGCAGACCCGTAAAAATGATCTGCAGCTTTTTACAGATTTGGCTCACCATCCACGCTATGAAAATGCAGAATCTATTCCCTTTACTGTGTTGGTGCCTTCATTCGTAACCAGTGAGTTAAAGACCGCTTTTGAAATCGGATTTCTGATTTTTTTGCCTTTTATTATTATTGATATTGTCGTGGCTTGTACATTAACGGCTTTAGGTATGATGATGTTGTCACCACAAATCATTTCTGCACCGTTTAAATTGCTATTATTTATTATGGTCGATGGTTGGGCTTTAACAGTCGGCTCTTTGGCAGGGTCATTTATTCAATGAGCAGCGATCCCGATTATTTCATTGGTGTCGCCCAACAGGCGATGTGGATTACAGCCTTGGCTATTGCGCCGATATTGATACCGGCTTTGTTAATTGGCCTCTTTATTGGTATGATACAGGCAGCAACCTCTCTTAATGAGCAGATATTAAGCTTTTTACCAAAACTGGTTGTTATTGCTCTAGTTTTAGCTTTATTCGGTGGCAGCATCTTTGGCTTGATTGTTGATTTCATGCATGAAACCTATGGTCGAATTCCAGATTTAGTGCGCTAATGAGTGCTTGGCGATGATACCCGCGCATCTTGCAGAAATAGAGAATTATCTCTGGATCTGGTTAATTGCTTTGCTACGCCCTGGAGCTGCTTTTGTAGCAGCACCGTTATTGGGGGCAAATGCTTTTCCAGTAACGGTGCGTGTTATGCTTGCATTAGCAGTAGGTTTACCGTCAGTTATGGACGCCCATTTGATTTTACCTGATTCTGGACTGGTTTCTTTTACAGGATTATTTCTGGTGGTAGGGGAAATCATTACAGGTATTGCCATAGGCTTCGCTGTTCAGATTGGTTACGCTGCTGGATACTGCACCAGTGAGTTAATTGGTAATGCTATGGGGCTAGGATTCGCTTCTATGATCGATCCTGTCAACGGTAGCAATTCTAACGTTTTAACCCAAATTTTTACTATTTTGGGGGCTTTCTTCTTTCTGGCTGCCGATGGCCATTTACTTTTGATTCGTATTATTGTCGAAAGTTATCAGACAATGCCTGTTGGAGGTCCTGGACTGAATAATCAGCTTTTCTTAAAGCTAACCCAATTTGCGGGGCAGCTTTTTTCGATAGGCATGCTGATTGCTTTGCCCGTGACATTTTCAATTATTCTTATTCAAGTCATGATGGGTTTTCTGTCGAGAACAGCTCCAGCCCTTAATCTTTTTGCAGTAGGCATGCCGATGGCGCTTATCATTGGTATTTTATTAATCGCTATTTCTGTCCCAGCGATTAGTGAAGGTGTTATTGATGCTATTCGCTCTGGTCTTGATATGGCCGATAAGCTAGCAAAAACGGGGGCGGGACATGGCGGATAGTGACGTCGATCAAGACCAAAAAACCGAGGCACCTACTCAAAAACGTTTAAGAGAGGTTGCTGAAAAAGGGGATGTCCTCCAATCAAAGGAATTGGGGATTGCCTTTGCGATGTTGGCCTCTTTGGCATGGTTTTTAATGATTAGTCATAGGATGGTTTATGACTTAGGCATCATGCTAAAAATGGGACTCTCTTTCGATTTTAATGCTTTTAGTAAATTTGATCCTTTCTCGGTCTTTATCCGTCTGATTACTTGCATTATTCTGCCTTTTTCGATGCTGTTTGTTCTGATGGCTTTTGCTGCAATTGCAGCGCCAGCAGTATTGGGATCTTTAGGCTTTAGATGGGAAGCCTTGAATTTTAAACCTGAAAGACTGAATCCTATTGCCGGTTTTTCCCGTGTCTTTGGCATGCAAGGGCTTTTTGAGCTCGGCAAGTCGATTGTAAAAGTCCTTCTGATAGGAAGCCTCGGACTTTGGATTTTATGGCAACGCCTGCCTGTCATTATGCAATTGGGCCGTCACGACTTAAAAGCAGCGATAAACGAAATTGGGCATATATTTTTGATATTGGTATTGGTGATGTCGGTAGCTTTGGCTGTCGTTGCTGCAATTGATGTCCCTATTCAGATTTTTCGACGTAATCGCCGTCTCCGTATGAGTAAACAAGAAATTAAAGATGAACATAAACAGACAGAAGGCTCTCCTGAAATAAAAGCAGCAGTTAGACAAAGACAAATTGCTGTGTTTCGGGCTTCTAATCGTAAGGCTGTGCAAGATTCTACTGTTGTTATTACGAATCCGACTCATTTTGCTGTGGCCTTAAAGTATAAGGCTGGAGAAGATATTGCGCCTATTGTGACAGCAAAAGGCATAGATGAGCTGGCGCTAGCTTTACGGGAAATGGCGGATGAAAGCGATGTTCCTGTTTTGCATTATCCGCTTTTGGCGAGAGCTATCTATTTTACGTCCAATTCTGGTGAGTTGATACGGGAAGAGTTATACAAAGCTGTTGCATCTATTTTAGCTTTTATCTTTCGCTTGAATGCTGGAGAGGAAGGTCTAACGCTGCCTGTTATTGATGTTCCAGAAGAAGTCCGTTTCGATGAAAATGGCCATCAGGCAAAAAAATAGACCGAAAAAACAAAGAACCAAACAGACCAAAGATTATGATTGGTTGGTAATATTTAACTTTAGGCCTCTTCTGTCGTTATGAAGGGTGAAAGGATTGTTTTATGACAAGCTCAACTTCTGGCGTAACATCTACATCCTCATCGACGGCAGCGACCACGGCGGCAACAACGTCTTCGTCTTCTACGTCTACCTTGTCTTCTATCTTGACAACTTTGGGTGCTGGGTCAGGTCTTGATACCACAAATTTAGTTAATGAGCTTGTCGCTGCGTCTCAAGATCCAATCCAACAACAATTGGATACGCAAAGCACAACCAACTCCAATCGGATATCAGCTTTAGGCACTATTACTTCTGATCTTAGTGCTTTAAACACTTCTTTATCTTCTTTGGTAAGTGGGGGGTCTCTTTTAACGCAGCCTAGCGTTTCTGATACCTCTGTTTTAACCGCAACTGCTGAAAGCGGATCGAGATTAAGCAACCTTTCTGGATCTATTAAAGTTGAGCAGTTAGCACAGGCACAAAGTATTAGCACAACAGCTTATGATAGCAGCAAGACCTTTGATGCTGGCACGCTCACTTTTACAAACAGCTATGGTAGTGCAACAGTTCCAATTGATGCCGGTTCATCGCTTTCAGATGTAGCCAAAGCTATCAACAAGAAGCAGGCTGGTTTTACGGCTACAGTTTTAACCCAGTCGTCTGGCCAGCAACAGTTGATGATTACCGGTATGACCGGTGACGCTTATGGTTTTAGCGTATCCGGTTCAGGTGGTGCTTCTGATATCAATTATGATAAAAGTGCCAATAGTGGTAGCATGACTGTCAATGTTGCCGCGCAGGATGCCAAGCTTTCTTATAATAATGTTGAGGTTACTCGTAGTTCTAATACATTTGATGATTTGATTTCGGGTGTTAGTATCAATTTGAAATCGGCTTCATCACAACCCGTGACTTTGGGATCAACGCGTCAGACAAGCAATGTTCGGCAGGCGGTTCTTAACTTTGTCGATGCTTATAACGAGCTTTATTCTGATATCAGCACTAATACCGCGATTGGAACATCTTCAAGCAGTGCTGGTGCGTTGGCTAATGATGCTGGGGTACGTACTCTTAAAAGTTCTCTGAACAGTATGATTAACCAGAAGCTGTCTTCGACTGGCAGCTATTCGACTTTAGGCGAGATTGGTGTTTCTATCAATCGTGATGGAACGTTGACGGCTGATACAACGCAATTGGATACAGCCCTGGCAAATGATCCCGATTCTGTTGAAGCCCTATTCAACCCGACCCAAAGTACGAGTAATTCAGCGGTTTCTATTACCAGTAGCATTGGTAAGGTTACACCGGGTACCTACAAACTGTCTGATGTGACTTATGATGAATCCGGTAATATTACCGGTGCCAAGTTGAATGGTAAGGACATGCTGGTCTCGGGGAAAAGCTTGATTGCTTCTTCTGATTCCACTGCCGCGGGTTTGGTCTTAAAAATTAGTGGTACGAGTGTTACTGATTCGACGATTTCAATTGATGCTGGGGTCGGAGGTGCTGTTAATCAGCTTTATACTCAGATGACCTCTTCTGGCGGAGCTCTAACGGCCAGTAAGAATACTTATACGAAGGTAGCTTCCGCTATTACTCAGAAGGAAACCGATCTTACTTCCAAAATGAGCACGTATCGGACTAGATTGACGACACAATTTACAGCTATGAATACGGCGGTTTCTGGCTATAAATCGACCTTGAGTTTCCTGAAACAGCAGATTTCTCTGTGGACGAAAGACAGTTCTAGTAGCTAGTGGAAACGTCAAGGGCTTGGGAGGTTATAAACCGTAGAAGATGAGTTATTCACCTTTTTCACGGGCTGCAGCCCGATATCGGGATGTAGATATTGATTCAAAGGTAATGAATGCAACGCCTCATGGGTTGATTACATTGCTGTATGAAGAGTTGATCCGTGAATTTAATGTTTATAAATCGGCCTTGGAACAGGGCGATCGGGAAAAACGCTATCAAGCACAGGCAAAGATTTTTCGTCTGATTGGTAACCTTGAAAGTTCTCTGGATTTTGAAAAGGGGGGCGAAGTCGCAAGAAGCCTCTTTCGGAGTTATGCTTATATAAGACATAATTTTGGACAGACGATTAAGACTTTAGATCCTGTGCCGCTGAAAGACGCCCAAAAAGCTGTTGCTGATTTGCTTTCTGCTTGGACAGAAATCGGTCAGTAGCGCTTGATTAACAAGATAATTTTGTAATAAAAAGGCTCACTTCTAATGAAGTGAGCCTTTTTATATTTTAGAGAGAATGTGTCCGCGGCTCTTTAGCCTTCATTTAAATGGGGCGGGTCTGCAATATCGCGCCATATCATAATCAGGACGGCCATCAGTGCAGGACCTAGGAATAAGCCCAATAATCCAAAAGTTTCTATGCCACCAAGAATTCCGATTAGAACCCATAAAAAAGGTAATCGGGTTGCACCACCGATAAGAATCGGGCGTACTACGTGATCGGCAATCATCAGAATTAACATTCCTAGAGCAACAACTGTAATCGCTGCCCCTATATGACCTTGTGAGGCCAAAATAGCCGCAACAATACAAAACATAACTGGTGCACAAAAAGGAATAATGGCTGCAATAGCTGTCATTCCTCCAAACATAACAGCGTGAGGTGTGCCGGTAAAAACATAAATGATGCCCAGCAGAACGCCTTCGCCCAGTCCAACCAGCACCAGCCCGTCTAACGTGCCACGAACAGATAAAACAACTTGGTGGGCAAAACGCTCCATATCCGGACCCATTAAACGACGACTAACATTCAAGAACATTTTTTGTAATTCAGAGCCCGAACGAAAAAGAAAAAAGAGGCTCATCAGTGTAAAAAAGAAAGTGGTAATACGTCTTGCTACATTCATGCCGAAAGCACGGCTATGGTTAATTACATTCCCATTTAATAGCTGATGCAGCGATATCTGGCTGCCATCAGAAGAAGGCGCAAAAAACTGGTGCCATTTATTAACAAGATTCCCACCAAAAAAAGGTATCCTGCCAAGCCAGTCTGGGGGTGCTGTATCCTGATTTTTTAAATCTTGGAAAAAATGAATAGCAGCCTGAAAATCATTCATGATTTCAAATGCAAAAAATAATAGCGGCAAAATAAGTGTGACACCAATTGCAAGGGTTGCCAAAGCTGGTGCCAGTATTTTTTCATGTTTTGATCCCATGGACTCTTTGAGTTTGAGCCATAGCGGCCAAAAGGCAATGGCAATCACAATACTCCAGATCAGAGCCGGCCAAAAATGACGGATTGTCCATAGTCCTAAGCCTATAATGCCCGCAAAAAAAATAAATCTAAAAGTATATTGAGGCCGGCTTGCCATATTGAAATCCATATGAGAGATAAAAAATCAGTAAATTTTTATATAATTTATATTAGTAATTTATTTATTACTTTCTGTCTGGACATGACCTGACCTTTCCAATTTGTCCCATCCGACCTTGGGGCCTCGGATAGCTTGTGTTAAGGCTTTAATGACAACATAATACATTATCTGACGATAACCGATCCGTTGTGGAATCAAGAGCCATAATAGAGACCATTTCTCTTTCCGCTCCAAGGCAAAAGCGACGACTCCAGACATTAAATCGATAAGTGTAAAAACGCTCCAGTAAGCCGCCATTTTTTGGAGATCGTCCCCTTGTTGCACCCAGCCATGTTGATAGACTGCGAAAACAGTAGCCATAATGCTGATAACTAAAGCAAGGTCGATAATAGGCGATATAGTTGCGAACCCGATTTGAAAGATTAGAGATTGTGGCAGCCCTATATAAGCCAATCCTTTCGGGCGGCGATTTTTGATAATCGACCAGTGTTTCCAAAGACATTGCAATGTTCCAAAAGCCCAGCGGAAACGTTGACGTGCAAGAGCTCGAATGGTTTCTGGCGCTTCTGTCCAAGCAACAGCATAGGGATCATAACGTACTGCCCAATCATGTTCTTGGATAATAATGGTTAAATCTTGATCTTCAGCCAAAGTTTGATCAGGGAAACCTCCAACCTGACGCAGAGTCTCTGCCCGCCATGCCCCGACGGCACCGGGCACAACCGTCATAGCATTTAAAAGAACCGTTGCTCGTCTCTCAAGATTTTGAGCTGTGATATATTCTAGTGCTTGCCAACGTGTGATCAGATTAATCCGATTGCCAACTTTGGCATTACCAGCAACTGCTCCTAATTTTGGATCAGAGAACCATCGCGTTAGACGGGCAATTGTCCGTGGCTCAAAATGCGTATCTGCATCAAGAGCTATAATAATTTCACCTTTCGCTTTTTGAACGCCGTGGTTCAATGCGCGCGCTTTCCCGCCATTGGAAAGCCGGATAAGCTGAACACGAGGATCATCAGCAAATTGGCTTTCAACAATTTGAGAACTGTTATCGGTAGAGCCATCATCAATAACAATTACCTCGATATTATTAACCTCAGCACTGGCTAGGACACGCCGGATAGAGGCTTCAATAACAGCTTCTTCATTAAAGGCGGGGATAAGCACACTGATAGTGCGATCTGGATCGATAGGTGGGAAAATTAGCCGATTTTCTTTCCGTGCTTGGATGATCGAAAAAGCGGAAAGAAATAAAGCACGCAAAATACCCAAGGTGATTGCAATTGCGAATATCCACCGAAGCGCAATAACGGAGGCCCCAAGGCAAGAAAAAAGAGCAAAATTCCATCTTGCTGAAACGCGTTCAACCGGACTCAAGGGGGGCATCGCATCGTCACGTTTGAGATTGATAAGATCTGAAACTAAAACCAGTTTATAGCCATTTGCCCGTAATTGATGAATGATATCAGGCAGAGCTGCTATGGTTTGTGTGCGATCACCACCAGAATCATGTAAAAGAACGATCTGGGCACTATGCTGGCTAGTTGCCTGTTTGACCTGTTCCATAACTCTCTCAATGATCTCATCCTTTTTTGGCCGTTGCCAGTCATTGGGGTCAACATGGAGTCCAACAGAAAGATAGCCCAATTTTTGCGCCGCATAGACGGGATCAATCTCGTCGGCTGTTGTCGGTTCAGCATCTCCGAAAAAAGGAGCGCGAAAAAGGCGCAATGAATGTCCGGTAAAAGCTTGGAAAAGGCGTTGAGTAGCATTAACTTCAATAATTGTACTATTGGCGCTGGCCATACCCAAATTAGGATGGGTATAGGTATGATTACCTACTTCATGGCCTTCTTTTATTTCTCGTAATAATAAGTTGCGATTGGTAAGCGCATTTTCACCGATAATGAAGAAGGTCGCTGGTGCATGTTCCTTTTTCAAAATATCGAGAATTTTAGGTGTCCATTTCTGGTCAGGGCCGTCATCAAAAGTTAAAGCAATCATGCCCGGACGATAACCCGCCCGTTCAATAGCATAGGGAAGGGGAATAGAGGAGAATCTTTCATCCGTAATTAGACCTTCTTTGTCGAGGTCAATTTGGCGCTCTCCTGCAACTGGACGACTGGCAACTCTTAGGACTTCTCCTGTGCCTTCGATATCAACTTCAGTACCTGCTGGAATATGACTTAATGCCTTGACGGGATCAGCAACTATTGCTGTGTCATTAGCACCATTATGGATTAAATGACCTTTCCCAAAAATATTCCACAGTGACGGATCTTCTGAACCAAGACGCCATAAGGCTAGAGCATTGAATCCCAGATGGTGCGACATTTTAGTCTGGTTATAAAAACTGACAGCATCTAGCATCCACACATCATGTAAAATACCGGCTTCACTATAAGAAAAATGCGTGTTTCCAGTCTCCTTATCAAAGACTGGAACTGTCCCTGATTCATGTGCGGTAAGCCATGCCTGTTCGATAGATATAGCATCGGTATCGCTACCTTTTTTCCAATTATAGGCATATGAGCCTAAGGCAACGATCACTTTCTCTGGTGGTAGATTTTGGGTGGCTTGTTCTACAACATCAAGAAACCAGTCATTTGAGGCAATTGCGCCCGGTTCACCTTCTGGATAATGTTCATCGTAAGCCATTAAAATGAGTTTATCGCTTACATTAGCAACGGCTGATAAATTCCATGCCTCATCGGCAACAGGCACGGCGACGGTCAAAATCCAATGATGCGCAGAAAAACGATCGTGGGTTTCTTTTAGAAGTTGTAAATAAAAAGGCAGTGTTTGCTTGTTCAGAGATTCAAAGTCAAAAACAGCGCCGTCAGCCTGATTCTTAACTAAAAATTTTTCAATATTATTAAGAAATTGTAGTCGTGCAGCTGGGTCTCGCATTAAAATAGCTGCATTTTTGCCATCCCATTCGCCATTACTAACATTTTGCACCATAGGCAAAATTTTAGGTTTCTGCTTGGCATTATTGATAATCGCATGACCTTGGGGATCCGGGAATTCTGTCCAGTGATGGTCTGCTCCTGTAACAGATAGCCAGCCTGGCGATAGCCAGTCAATGTCATTGATGTGCCGTGACAGTGATGCAATGCTGGCATCATCCCACGGCGTATAGAAGGCCATGCTCAAAGTATCTTTTAGAGGCTTAGGAGGTGTTTTTACTAAACCAATACGAGATAAAGCCCGATGAAAATTGATACGCGTGTGGGATGTAATCCCGTTAGGCTGTGCTTTGATGGGGGCGCGGCCAATAGAAAAAGGTAAATTTTGCCCGATTGACGGAATCGCAACTGTCGCAAAAAGGGTTGCTATAGCTAAAAAGAGTAAAGCAAAAAAAGCAACGATTGCGAGAGCAAAACGCCTTCTTCTTTTCCCTGATGAATCATAAAATACTGGTTTTTTGTTCATATTTTTATTTCACGCGCATCTTTTTAATAAAAATGATACGTTCTTATAAGATAAATGATGTATCGGAAATTGATGGATTTCTATAGAAAATCTTTATGCAATTTGGTGACGAAAAGGAACTGGCAGGTTGTTTCTTCAGAATTTTTTAAAAATGTCATTATCCCCTTTAAAAACAAAGACAACCATTCTTTCTCTTATTTTTTCTTTGTTCCCTGTATCGCAAAGTTACGCTTTTGTTCCCCAAACATCGAGTAATTCTAAAAATGAAAGCGTAGCAGCCACCAAAATAGAAGAAGCCAAAGGCAATATGCCTCGTTTGCGTATGCTTGTGTCTGCTTTTCCTAAAGGCGGCGATCTTCATCACCATTTGGCTGGCGCTATTGATGCAGAAACAATGCTTCAATGGGCTGGAGATCAAAATTTATGCATTGATACTATAAAGCTATCTGTAATTCCGTCCCCTTGTGACGCGGCTGTGAATAAAAAGCTAGCAAAAAATCTGGAGCGCCAAGATCCGATTCTATGGAATAAGTTAATAGATGTTTTCTCGATGCGGAATTATCATTTTGATGTTGCCGCTGGAGAACATTCTGGTCACGATCATTTTTTCTCTAGCTTTTTTCATTTTGCAGCAGCCTTAGATAATAATTTTGGCCGGATGATTGCCTATAGCCGTCGTGATGCAGCGGCGAATAACCTGCTCTATATTGAAACGATGCAGAATCCGAAGGTGGTGTCGACTTTTGCACGAAGTGTTTTGCAAGACGCAAAAGGCAAAAATTCGCCGGAGGATTTATGGAAAGTCGTGAAAAATCGTCTTCCGGCGGCGGTAGCGGCAGCAAAGGCTGAAACCACGGAAGCGGAGGCGCAATCTCGTCAGATATTACAATGCGATGGTCGCCAGCCAGATCCTGCTTGTTCGGTTACAATGCGTTATATGGTTTATGCTGTACGAGCGATGCCGCCTGAAATGGTTTTTGCGCAATTAGCGTTGGGTTTTGCCTTGGCGCATAGTGATCCAAGATGGGTCGGGGTGAATATTGTCGCACCAGAGGACGGTGCGGTTTCTATGCAAGATTATGACCTACATATGCAGTTTTTCCGTTTTTTAAGGCAGTTATATCCTGATGTAAAAATCACACTCCATGCAGGTGAGCTGGCTTTACCATTAGTGCCTACTGCCGGTTTGAGAGATCATATCCGGAAAGCGGTTTTTGTTGCAGGTGCTGACCGTATCGGTCACGGAATTGATATTGGATCAGAAATGAATCCGGTCGAAATTTTGCATCATATGGCTGAACGTCCTGTGCCAGTTGAAATCAATTTATCCAGCAATGATGCTATCTTGAATATCAAGGGTAATCAGCATCCTTTTGCTCTTTATCGTCAGTATAATGTACCTGTCGTTATTTCGACGGATGATGCCGGTGTCTCTCGTAATGATCTGACCACGGAATATATGCGAGCGATAGAAGAGCAACATGTTTCTTATAGTGACTTGAAAAAGCTTTCCCGTGACAGTTTGGAATATGCTTTCTTGTCAGGAGAAAGCTTATGGCAGAAAAATACGGGGGAGAGCGTGAAGCCTGTCTGTAATGGTATAGCATTTACAGCTATGCCCCAAGGCAAATGCGCTGATTTCTTGGTAAAGAATGACAAAGCTGCCTTGCAGTGGAAATTGGAAGCAGCCTTTATTCGTTATGAAGAACAGGTCAGGGAAGGGGCTTTATAAGTTAAGGCAATTTTTTCGGACTAGGTTATGTTGACAAAGAAAGGTAACCACAATTTTACGGCCGCGAGATGAAGGAAGGCGAGAAAAGATTTTCTGGTTTTGTCATAGCGTGTGGCAATGCGCCTGAACTGCTTTAGCTTATTAAACATCCGCTCAATACGATTACGATCTTTGTAGTGCTGGAGATTATAAGGAATAGGCTTTTTTCGATTGGAACGAGGCGGGATAACAGGAAGAATGCCTCGAAAAAGCAGTTTTTCGCGTAACCTATCGCTATCATATCCTTTATCAGCGAGAAAACAGTGGGGTGTTGTGACAGGGATATCGATCAAGCTATCAGCGCCAGAATAATCAGAGACCTCACCACCGGTTAGTGCGAAAGCTAGAGGGCGGCCTTGACCATCGGAACGGGCGTGGATCTTGCTCGTAAAGCCTCCGCGGCTGCGACCAAAGCCTTCCTTATACGTCCCCCTTTTGCGCCAGCCGCTTGGCTGTGGGCGCGAATAATCGTACTATCTATCATATGTTGCCAGTCATCTGTCAGGCCAAGGTCAACGAGAGTTTCAAGAAGAGCGTCCCACACACCCTGTTCTGCCCACCTACGAAACCGAACATAGACCGAATTCCATTTCCCATAACGTTCATGCATATCTCGCCACGGGCAGCCTGTTCGAAGCACATAAAGCATACCATTGAGAAATAACCGATTACTTTTGGCGGGACGCGCGCAGCGGCCTCGTTCGCTTGGAAGAAGACCCTGTATTATCTCCCACTCCGCGTCCGTCAGATCTCCTCGCATCCTATCTACCCTACAAAACTTGTTCTCAAGTTATCTCTAAAAATCTTAAATTATACCCTTTGTCAACAGAACCTAGGTACTCAAATTGCCTAAAAACGGACTGTTTAAAACGACTATTATCGTTTTTAAGGGGGCAATAAAGATCACATATCTTGTGAATATTTATTGCCCCAAGCCTATTAGGCCAGCCGTTCTGGAATAGAATTGGCTTCTTCGTTAATTGTATCCTGACTACCCATGGCTTCCCAAGGGAAGATCAGCCAGCTTTTATCGACATCACGGTCGATGCTGCGCGCAGTGATGTCAACCCGCGCTTTTGAGCGGATATTATCTAATAAAACCGCAAAACGGACATTTTGAGTAACGGCACCATTTTTATCCATCATTTGGCGCAAATAGGCGATGGTGCCGCCGGAATCATTGATGTCATCAACAAAAAGCAGCTTACGTCCTGCAATGGTTAATTGCGCCAGTTTTAAGAGCAACTCATCAGCAAAATCAAAGACTTTAGACGAGTGATCAACCGAAAGCATTGGGACATTTAGGCAGTGGGACAAGTAAACGGCTGGAACCAAACCGCCTCGTCCTACCCCGACTACAAAATCGGGATATTCGTTGCTGTTTTCTACTTTTTTAGCCAGCGATTTTACATCACTGATAAAAGATTCATTATCGATATGGGTAAATTCAATTTGCGCCATAATACTCAATATTCCGTTTAGGGAAATGATACATAAAGGGAAGCCTATATCCTATTTTTCATGATTTGTCGGATTATTCAGCGAGGGATATGAACGAAATTATCGCCGGATGTAAGCTGTAAATTATCGATGGCTTCCTTGTTAAGTCTTATCTGTGTGCTATCTTTTTTCTCTTCGCTAAGAAAAGCATAGCTGGCTCGAAAATCTTTTAAGCGACCTGTTGCAACGACGGATAGTTGTCCTTCACCCTCATTAAGGGCAGCGGTTTCTAGCGTGGCTTCTTTTGCATGGGCGACAGAAATAATGTGATCGGTTTCAGCGACCATTGTGGGCCCACCGTCAAAAATATCGACATAGCCATTTGAAGAGAAGCCTTCTTTTTGAAGCATCCGCATGGCTGGCCTGCCACTTGTATGGGGATGACCAATAACTTCGCGTGCAGATTCTGGTAACAAGGCAGTATAGATCGGGTAGTCAGGCATTAAATCCGAAATAAAATGATTACCCTTAATAGAATTGAGATAGTCTGCTTCCTGAAAAGACATTCCGAAAAATTTGTTACCTAGTCCGTCCCAAAACGGAGATTTGCCATTCTCATCAATAACGCCGCGTAATTCAGCCAGAAAACGGTCTGCAAAGCGGGCGCGATGTAATTTGATAAAAAGATAGCGGGATCGTGCCAGCAATAGACCAAGGCCACCGGTACGGTGATCAGGATGTAAAAATAAACCGCCGACTTCGGAACAGCCTTCTAGGCTCAGGACTCATTCTTTGAGATAGAAGATGAAACTTGCTGCGATATGGATTGCTGACATGAATGTGTGAGCGCACCGGTCGTATCGTGTTGCGACACGCCGCCAGTCTTTGAGCTTTGCGAACATATTTTCGATGAGGTGACGCTTTTTATACAGATGCCAGTCGTAAGGCGGCTTTGATTTCCGGTTCTTCTTCGGCGGAATACAGGCGGTGATATTCCGGTCTGCGAGAGACTGTCTGATTTTATTACTGTCGTATCCCCGGTCCCCGAGAATTTCTTGTGTTTCTTCCGGCAGATTTGCCAGCAGAACATCCGCGCCTTTGAAGTCACTGACCTGACCTGCGGTCAGATGCAGCCGGACAGGGCGGCCCTGACTATCGCATACAGCGTGAAGCTTTGAGTTCAGTCCGCCTTTCGTGCGTCCGATATGGCGGGGAAAAGCCCCTTTTTGAGCAGGGAGGCCGCTGTCCGGTGTGCTTTCAGATGTGTTGCATCGATCATCAGACGCTTCGAACGGCCTGCCTGCTCCGTCAGGGCGACGAAGATCCGGTCAAAGACACCCAGGCGGCTCCACCGGATAAACCGGTTGTATAAAGTCTTGTGCGGGCCATACGCTTTCGGGGCGTCTTTCCACTGAAGGCCGTTGCGGATCACGTAAACGATCCCGCTCAGGACACGACGGTCATCGACACGCGGCACACCATGCGCCAGTGGAAAAAACGGCTTAATCCGTTCCATCTGGTGCTCAGACAGCAAAAACACGTCACTCACAGCTTCACCTCCATCGGTAAACCTGTGAATCACAACAGCCCGCTCAACTCAAGAAATTAACAGGTCCTGAGCCTAGTTTTATAAGATTGCTCACAGGATCAATTTTTCAGGCATCCTAAAAATAAAAAGCATTATATATAATGAAAATCTTTATCATTAAAACGCTATCAAAAATAATATAGAAGGCTTTCTTAATATTCATTCAAAACCAATATTATTAAATGATGAAATAATATCATTCACATTTCCAAAATATTACGCTTTCTTAAATCAGTATATTGATTAAACCCCATAATGGAAAAAATTAGTCTTTGAGACTATTCTTTTCAAAGCCTAAAAAGCATTGATTCTCTCAAGACTTATTTTGGAATAATATTATGCGGGTTGCTTTGTTTGTTCCCTGTTATGTGGACGAATTTCATCCAGAAGTAGGCATCGCCACCCTCGAATTGCTAGAAAAGCTGGGGGTTGATGTCGAATATCCACCAGAACAGACATGTTGTGGTCAGCCGATGACCAATTCTGGCTGTCATGAGGAATCGGCGGCAACGGAAGCCAATTTTGTCCGCAATTTTGCCGGTTATGATTATATTGTCAGCCCTTCGGGAAGCTGTACCCATCATGTCCGTGCCAATATGGATGCGGTCGAACAAAGTGATGCGGTGAAAGAAGTCCGCAGCCGTAGCTTTGAACTGGTCGAATTTCTCCATGATATTCTGAAAGTCGAAGCCTTTCCTTGGGCGGAATTTCCTCACAAAGTAGCCTTGCACAATAACTGTAATGCCCTTCGCGGCCTGAATATCGCCAGCATGTCAGAATTGCGGGTGCCGTTTTTCTCAAAGCCCAAATCGCTTCTTGAAAAGGTCAAAGGCCTGACCTTTACCGAATTGGAACGCCCTGACGAATGTTGCGGCTTTGGCGGCACTTTTTCTGTCTTTGAAGAAGGGGTCTCGACCGCCATGGGCTACGACAAGGTGCAAGACCAATATCGCTCAGGTGCAGAATATGTCACCTCTTCCGACAGCTCTTGTATGATGCATCAACAGGGCTGTGCTGAACGCTTGGGACTCCCGTTAAAATATATTCATATTGCCCAAATCTTGAACGGAGCGCGTGAATAATGGAAAAATCGGATCCAACCGCTTTAACCGAAGCCCAACCACGAGGTGCCGTTATCAAAGGCAACCATCCGGTCGATCAATCAGAAGCAGCCAACCGCTTCATTGCCGCGCCCCGTCATGAAAAATCCCATGATAAAAGATTGTGGGAATTGCGGAAAAGACGCGATCACGCGATGCATTCCATCGAAGAATGGGAAGAATTGCGACAACTGGCATCCGATATCAAAAGCCATACTCTGTCTCGGCTGGATGAATATCTGCTGGAATTTGAAAAGAACGCCACCGCCAACGGGGTGCATGTCCATTGGGCATTAGATGCCGAAGAACATAACAAAATCGTCCTCGACATTCTGAACAGCCATAAAGCCAAACGCTTCATCAAAAGCAAATCCATGCTGACCGAAGAATGTGGCCTGCGGGATTATCTTAAAAAAGCGGATATCGAGGTTGTTGAAACGGATCTTGGCGAACGGATTCAACAGCTCGATAACGAAGACCCAAGCCATGTCGTGGTTCCGGCTGTGCATAAACTCTGCGAAGATGTCGCACAGGTCTTTCACAAAAGCTATGGCTCGGACGAACATAACGCCGATGCCCATTATCTCGCCGAATGTCAGAGGGAAGCGACACGGCCGCTTATTCTCTCGGCTGATGCCGGCATGACCGGTTGCAACTATGCGGTCGCCGAAACAGGCAGCATTGTGGTCTGCACCAATGAAGGCAATGCCGATCTTTCGGCGAATGTCCCGCCACTCCATATCGCTTCTGTCGGGATTGAAAAGGTCATCCCCCGCCTTGAAGATGTGCCGGTCTTTGTCCGGCTGTTATCACGCAGCGCTTTGGGATCACCGATTACGCAATATACCTCACATTTCCGCGCGCCGAGAAAAGGCGGCGAAATGCATATTATTCTTGTTGATAATGGCCGTTCGGAAAGACTGAAAAACGAAACATTTCGCCATTCACTGAAATGTATTCGCTGCGGCGCTTGCATGAATACCTGTCCGGTTTTCCGCCGCTCGGGAGGTCTCAGCTATGGGGCAACCTATGCTGGTCCCATTGGCCTGATTATCGACCCGACCTATAATCTCCATAAATATAGCCGCTTGCCGTTTTCTTCGACCTTGAATGGCAGTTGTGCCAATGTCTGTCCGGTCAAAATCAATATCCATGAACAGATCGCGTCTTGGCGGCAATTTATTTCAGAAAATCACGAATTACCTTTTGTGAAAAAGGCAATGATGAAATCAGCCGGAGCCTTACTCTCCAGTCCGAAACTCTATCGGAAAGCCCTACCGATCACGAACAGCATCCTGCGGCATTTACCGCATTTTGCGATTTATAACCGCTTGAACAGTTGGACAACCGGACGGGAAATGCCGGAGGTAAAACGCGAAACCTTCTATCAGTGGTATCAGAAAAACAGAGGGAAAAAAGCATGACCAGCCGTCAACGCATTCTCGACAATATCGCGCTTGCCCGCCATGATGCCGAACATCCTCTACCGAAGGTGCCGCTTTTCGATGACAAAGCGGCGACAACCGATCTGGTAAGCCAATTCACCCAAGCGGTTATCAATATGGGCGGTGAGGTTGCCGCGCTAGAAGGTCAAAGCTTGGCGGAATTGGTTGATAAAAAGACCAAAGACGCAAAAATCATCTGCTCCCATGTCGAAGAAATAAAGGGCAATTTCCCGCTAACCACCGACACCCAACCAACCGATTTGAAAGATGTTGATTTCGGCATTGTCCGAGCGTCTTTCGCGGTCGCTGAAACCGGTTCACTTTGCCTGACAGACAGCAATTTTGGTATCAATACATTGGGTTATCTGCCGCAACATCTGATTGTTTTGGTCGATCCGGCTGATATCCTGTTTAACCTGCATAATGCCTATCAACGGCCAGAATGGCGCGAACATGGCTATGCTGTTTTCCATACAGGGCCTTCCGCCACGGCCGACATCGAAGGGATTCTTATCCACGGTGCGCAAGGTGTCCGTTCTCTTTTGGTGATTTTGCAACCGCGCCAAGCGTAATTTCTTACCCGTCTCTCTTCCCAGATTAGAGACGGGTAAAATCAATTTTTCTAATCCGATAAAAGGCGGAAGAAATCTTTATCCCCGCAAGCTGAAAGGCTTTAAACTTAAAAAAACACCCTATCAAAAGAAGGCCTCTCAACCCAAAAGGCTTTCCTTTGATAGGGCATTCCATCATTCAGGCTATACGGAGATAGGCTTCAATCAATCTATCCGAAAACAGCCGAATTTATCCCGCTCTTTTCAACACCCAATCAATATTACAGCCACCAGCTGGGGTTAAACCGGATATCGTAATCTGGTTGGTCAAACGCGGCCACCCTGTCGGATCAATCCAGATGCTGGGTTCGCATCCCAATTTCCCACCACGGCAACGGAATTGCCACAAGGCGCCCCGCTCAATTCGTAACAAAGCCCCCATGCCATCAGCCGTATTGGTCACCTCTACCCAAGGGGCGAGGTGGAAACGCAGAATAAAGGGCATCTCGCTGGCTCTTCTGCGCCCCGCAGGCAACAAAATATCCTCACCCCGTAATTCCCAACCATTGGCCGATAAAGCCAGCTTCCGGCGGTGAATAAAACCGAAACGCCGCATATAGCCGTCATGACTAGCTTCTAACAGGCTACCATTCTGGCCTTCATGGCGATCCAGCTCGACTTCACTAACACCGCGCCCCAGACTGCCATCTTCCATCAAAGCGGTCGAATTGCTGTCTTTCAAAACAAGGGTTGAATGGGCAGCGGTTGCCCGCAATAATTGGCTTAATTCCGGCGGCAAGGCTTCGCTGGTATCGCCTTGGTCAAGATCACTTCCCAAAACGCCGCCGCAATTAACAATCAAGCGATCGGCACCATCCGACATTTCAAAAGCCAATGTCGAAGCCGAAGCCAATCCGGCACGATGAATAACCGGCGGCGGAGCCGTATCAATCACCAAAGTCGTCTGACCATGACTTAAACGCTGATAACCCCATTCACCGGCACGACTTAACGGGCGACTGCGAATACCCGCGGCATAGATAGCGGCATCGACCCGTTTTTTATCGACTGGAACACCGCCTTGGAAACTGGCAAGCCCACCATCGCCCAAGGTTACACCTAACAAAGCCCTGACAGCACGCGCCATCATACGGGTAATCATGGTGTTGGGCTGCATATCGCGGGAATGATACACCGCCAACAGCATCGCACTATATTCAACCAACTCAAGCTGGTCATAGGGGGTGCGGCTGATGATACCACCATCTTCAAAAAGACAACGGTTCAAAGCCTTTAACAAACCCTGCTCATGCCGCTGTAGGAAGGTTTTTTCATCCGGCAATAATAGGGTTGCTGCCACCAAACCCATCCATGCAATGGCACGGTTAAGGCCGTTTGGCATTTTATCAGCACTGCGGGACAGATGCCGCCCTCCACGGGCAAGGCTGTTTAATAATTTCGATCGGTAAACCAAATCGGTCGAGGATAAAATAAGTGGCGCATAAGCGCCCCAAAATAAAATCCTGCGTCCCCAAATATCGGGTTGCCACGCTTTATCATCAATTTCATCAGCATGGACTTCAAGCCAGTTTCGGGTCAGTTTTTCCGCAATTTTGGCGACTTCCTGCCGATTTCCGGCTGCCGCCAAATCGCGCAGCCAGATAAAGCTATGCAGATAATCCGTAAATTCAGGCGAAATCCCTGTAACAGGGAAGAGAGGGTGATCCAGCTTAATCTTTTCATGGAAAAACCGAATTTCTCCATGACGGATAGCATTACCGGCTTCGGCATTACCGGAAAAAGGATCGCGTGGCACCGCCATCAACCGCAAAGGCGGTCGCCCCCGCAAACGCAGGGCATAAAAAGGGGTGTGCCATGACAAGCGACTCAAACGGTTAACAATCCGTTCGGTTAAAGAAGGCTGCTTGTCACTATTGACACGGATCAACCATTTACCGGGTTTCGGCTCGCCGGAGTTTTCATCTCCGTTAAGATCGGGATCTCCCTTTTCTCTCATGATTTACGCAATATCCTGATATTATCGGTGTAACATGTTGCGCCGCCTTTAAAGCTGGCCGTTCCCGCGACCAAAACATCGGCACCGGCTTCGACGGCAAGCGGTGCAGTCGTGGCATCAATTCCGCCATCCACTTCCAAGCGGATATCCCGCCCAGAGGCGGTAATTCTTTGACGGATATCTTTAATCTTTTCTAATTGGGTTTTGATAAATTTTTGGCCGCCAAAACCGGGGTTAACGCTCATCACCATAATCAGATCAAGATCATCCATTAGATAATCAAGCCAGCTTAAAGGGGTCGCCGGATTAAAAACTAATCCCGCTTTTTTGCCCAATGATTTGATATGCTGAATAGTGCGATGGGGATGCGCGCCCGCTTCGGGATGGAAACTGATAATATCAGCACCCGCTTCAGAAAAAGCCTCGATATATTGATCGACAGGCGCAATCATCAAATGGACATCAAAAGGCTTTTGGCTATAGGGACGCAAAGCCTTCACAACCATGGGGCCTATGGTGATATTCGGCACGAAATGGCCATCCATCACATCAATATGGATCCAATCGGCACCGGCCTGATCTATCGCCGCGACCTCATCTCCCAAATGGGCAAAATCCGCCGAAAGGATAGAGGGAGCAATCAGGGGTAATTTACTCATAAAATATAGCCAGACAGAATATAGAGACAAAAACTTTTAAGGCCGCCTTCTGGGACAAAAGCGACCTTAAGTCTTTACCGTATCTTGAAATGACGAACCAGTAGGCTTCAGACTATTATAAATCCATTTGGAAAAAATAGCCTGAATTCAATCATTTTGCTTCTTTTTCGTCATACCGTGTAAAATACGCTATAAAAAAGCCATCATTTCCGCCTTTTTCGGCCAGATTTTCTGGTAAAATCCGAAGCCAGCCTTCTTCAGAAGGTGACAAACCGGCAGGCAGCGTCTCTTTTTCCAAAGAATCAATCCGGTAATCGGAATGATGGGCTAAAAAGTCGCGAATAACCGCTTCGCCTTCTTCCGGCTCCAAAGAGCAGACGGCATAGACGAGCTTCCCCCCTTTTTTGACCCATTGCGATGCACGGTGAAGCAACTTTTTCTGCTGTTCAGCCATATCGATAATGATGCGGGAACTGACACGATAAAGCACATCAGGATGACGGCGGAAAATCCCGCTAGCGGAACAAGGCGCATCCAACAAAATCGCATCAACGGCTTCTTTGGGGGTGTAGTCAGCCAGATCAGCCGTCACCACTTCAGCAGACAAGCCCATGCGTTTCAGATTGTCATGCAGTCGGGTCAATCTTTTGGCTGCAATATCAACAGCCGTGACCTGCCACCCTTGAGAAGCCAGTTGCATGGTCTTGCCACCGGGGGCAGCGCAAAGATCAAGAATTGTGCGATTTTTACCCTTGCCCAATAATCGGGCAGCAAGGGAAGCCGAAATATCCTGAACCCACCATGCGCCTTCCTGATAGCCCGCCAATTCGGCAATCGGGGGATGCCCCTCTGGAAGACGGATATGACCTAGAAACAGGCTTTCACCGGATAATTTTTCTTGCCAGAAAGCGGTCTCTTCGGGATTTTTCAGGGTCAGATCAACCGGCGGCTGGTCTGCCAAAGCCCGACTAGCGGCAGCCAACATGGGCTCACCCCAGGCTTTTTCCCAACGATAGGCGGTTTCATCCGGCAAAGTCGGATATTCCGGCAAAGCCACGCCTTCCCGTCTATCAAGGCTGCCATAAACACCATGAACCAGACGGCGAGGGCCTCCATCCACCAAAGGCAGAACTGTTGCAATCGCTACATGGGCGGGCTGTTTCAAAACCAGCTTTTGAGCCAGAGCCATTCTCAAAACCATCCGCGCTTTGACATCGGGGGCAAGGGGCTTAGCGGTCGCACTATCAATCAGTTGATCGAGATCATGACACCAACGCAACACCGCCGCCGCCAAAGCATGCACCAAGGCGCGATCAGCATTTTGTTTCAGACCTTGGGTAATTCGGCCAATAACCTGCTCAAGTGGCAAGCCTTGCCGCAATACCGCTTCAAGAAGTTGTAAAGCCGCTTTTCTGACAGGAAGGCCGATAGGCTGGGC
This sequence comes from Zymomonas mobilis subsp. mobilis ATCC 10988, assembly GCF_000175255.2. NCBI lineage: Bacteria > Pseudomonadati > Pseudomonadota > Alphaproteobacteria > Sphingomonadales > Zymomonadaceae > Zymomonas > Zymomonas mobilis. The sequence goes on from NC_017262.1 coordinate 1,361,437, forward strand.
ATTTTTTCTTTGCGGAGGACGTTTCGCTGACGAGGCAGAGGCGCGTCCCTCTTTTTTAAAAGAACGCGCCTCATTCCGGCTGTCTTTCCCTTTGGGACGGGATGGCCGTGTAGTATTCATAAAATTCCCGCCCGAATGGACAACCGAAGGTTATGTTGACAAGGAAAAGACTGGATCACGCGGATTTCGTCTCACCAGATTGAGCCTTGGCAACGCCCACCATCGCCGGACGCAATAAACGGTCATGAATGGTATAACCGGCCTGCATTTCCTGAACGACAGTGCCTTCCGGCTTTTCGCTTTCGATTTCGATCATCGCCTGATGCAGATTAGGATCAAGTTTTTGACCAACGGATTCGACCCGTTTGATACCGTGACGCTGCAAGATGTTCAAAAGCTCCTTGCCGGTCATTTCAATACCGGTGACCAGATTTTTGATCTTTTCATCCTGCTTGATGTCATCAGGAATAGCCGCCAAAGCGCGTTCCATATTATCCGCTACTGAAAGCATGTCGCGCGCAAAACCGGTCACAGAATAGGCAATTGCTTCCGATTTTTCTTTTTCAAGACGGCGGCGGGTATTCTGGGCTTCGGCTTTACTATAAAGTAGGTCTTTTTTCAGCTTTTCATTTTCAGCCTGCAAATCCTCTACCCCATTTTCTGATTTTTCAGCCGAGGCCTCTTCTGGATTTTCGCTTTTGCTTTCCAGATTTTCGGCATCTTCGTATTTTTTCTGTTCTTCGGTCATGCGATTATTCTCGATAAGGTTTTTGCTGTGAAGTCAACCATGGGGACGATGCGGCCATAGTTCAACCTTGTCGGGCCTATCACCGCCACTACCCCGACCATATGCCCGTCTTCCCCGTGATAGGGAGAGGCGATAACGGAAGAACCGGAAAGCGAAAACAACTTATTTTCGGAACCGATAAAAATTTGTGCCGCATCGCTTTCGGAAACTTTTTCCAACAAGCCTGCGATTTCCTTTTTATCTTCCAGTTCTTCAAGAAGCTGTTTGGCGCGATCAAGGTCTTCGCTGGCATCCTGAAGCAGATGGGATTGCCCCCTGACAATCAGGACAGGCCTTTTCCGGCTATCTTCCGACCAGACAGCCAAACCGCGCTTAATCAGATCGGAAGCCGCTGAATCCAGCTCGCTCCGCTCCAGATCAATCTGGCTAAACAGACGTTTTTTGGCTTCGGAAAAACTATATCCCGAAAAATGAGCGTTGATATAGTTACTCGCCTCGGTCAAAGCAGAAGCCGGAAAGCCCGATGATAATTCGATTACCCTGTTTTCAACCGACCCATCCGAACCGACAATAATGGCCAAAGCCCGATTATCATCCAGCACCACAAAACCCAGTTGTTTTAAAACCAGCTCTTGTTTTGGAACCAGAACCAATCCGGCACAGGCCGAAAGACCCGACAAAGTCGTCGTGGCATTGACCAGTCTTTCTTTGGGCGAATGACCGCGAATAACATCGGCTTCGATGGCCGAACGTTCTTCCTCACTCGGCTCCGAAAGCTGCATCATGCCATTGACGAACAGACGCAAGCCCAATTCTGTCGGCATACGTCCCGCTGAAATATGCGGGCTTAGCAACAGGCCTTTGGTTTCCAGTTCCTGAAGCACGTAACGAATGGAGGCGGGAGAAAGATTTACCCCCTGCCTTGCCAGTGTTTTTGACCCCACCGGCAACCCGCTTCCAAGGTAACTTTCCACCACCAGTTGGAAAATCTCGCGCGCCCGCGATGATAATTCTATGACCGGTATGGATGACATAGGCTATAAATAAGCATCAAAAGGCGTTTCGTCACCCCTCGGACAGGAATAAATATCCTGTTTTCATGCCATTTTTACAAGAAAATCTGTCGGTTTTGATTGAATGATGCCTGCCCTCGTGGCAGGAGAACGCTCTATCATTTGATTATTCTTTCTGCGGCCGGTATTTTCTGGACAGACACCGGAATTTCCGAATTGCAGAAACTTCCCCGTTATAAATTTAAGGGTTACTCCCCAAAGAAAGGTTATCCCATGCGTCCTTCAGGTCGAACGCCGGATCAATTACGCTCACTTTCCATCGAAACCGGCTTTACCCGCCATGCCGAAGGCTCCTGCCTGATCAGCTTTGGCGACACCCGCGTTTTGGTCACGGCTTCACTGGAAGAACGCCTGCCTTCATGGTTACGCGGTAAAGGCCAAGGCTGGGTCACGGCAGAATATGGGATGTTACCCCGTTCTACCCACAGCCGCACCAATCGCGAAGCGGCTCGCGGCAAACAGTCAGGCCGGACGCAGGAAATCCAGCGTTTGATCGGTCGCTCTTTGCGCGCCGGTATTGACCTCAAAAAATTGGGTGAAAGACAGATCACCATCGATTGCGATGTGTTGCAGGCCGATGGCGGCACTCGCACCGCTTCGATTTCCGGCGGCTGGGTAGCCCTTCGCCTCGCCGTCAATAAATTACTGGCATCCGGCCAACTGACCGAAGACCCAATCATTTCCCAAGTGGCCGCCGTCTCCTGCGGTATTTCGCAAGGGGTGCCGGTGCTTGATCTTGACTATGCCGAGGATTCAACCGCCGAAGCTGATGCCAATTTCGTGATGATGGGCGATAGCCGCCTGATCGAAGTTCAGGCCAGCGCCGAGGGCGCACCTTATGATGAAGAAGGTCTGTTGCGTCTGGCGCGCATGGGCTGCCAACAAATCTTCGCAGAACAGAAGAAAGCGGTCGCCTAAGATGACCCAGACGCACTCTTCCGAAAAACGCCGCCGTCTCGAACCGGGACGGCTGGTGCTTGCCAGCCATAATCAGGGCAAATTGCGGGAAATCCGCGAACTACTGTCCCCCTTTGGCTTAGAAACCGTTTCAGCGGCGGAATTGGGACTGCCCGAACCTGTCGAAGACGGGAACAGCTTTATCGCCAATGCCGAAATCAAGGCGCGCTTTGTCGCGGAAAAAACCGGCTCGGTTGCCTTGGCCGATGATAGCGGCCTTTGCGTCGAAGCGCTGGACGAAGCCCCCGGTATCTATTCCGCCCGCTGGGCAGGTGAGCCGCGTGATTTTGATAAGGCCATGGAAAAGGTGCATCAGGAATTAACGGCCAAGGGCGCAGAGGCTTCCAAACGGGCGCATTTCGTTTGTGCTTTGTCCCTTTGCTGGCCAGATGGCCATGTCGAAAATTTCGAAGGCCATGTCTGGGGTAATCTGATCTGGCCGCCACGGGGGGATCGGGGCTTCGGTTATGATCCGATGTTTGTCGCCGATGGTCACCAGCAAAGCTTTGCTGAAATCGGTGCCGAGGCCAAAAAAGCCATCAGCCATAGAAGCGAAGCCTTCAAACAACTTTTAGCCGCCTGTCTCCGTTAATCGGCCATGACAGAACAGGCCTTGGGTAAGGACAAAAGACAGGAAAAACAGGATATGCCTTTGGCTTTGTATATCCATTGGCCATTCTGCCTTGCAAAATGTCCTTATTGCGATTTTAACAGCCATGTTCGGCCAGATATTGATGCCGCCCTTTGGCAGGATGCTTTACTTTCTGACATGGCGCATGAAGCTGCCCTCACCCAAGGCCGCCGGCTCAGTTCGATCTTTTTCGGGGGTGGCACGCCTTCTCTGATGCCTCCCGAAACGGTAGCCGCGCTGATTGATGCCGCCACCCGCTATTGGCAACCGACCCCCGATATCGAAATCACACTTGAAGCCAACCCCTCTTCAGTTGAAGCTGACCGTTTCCAATCCTTGGCTTTGGCAGGGGTTAATCGTCTATCTCTCGGTATTCAGGCCTTAGACGATACCAGCCTGCATTTTCTAGGAAGAATCCATAATGTCCAAGAAGCCTTATCCGCGCTCGATATCGCCCAGAAAAACTTCTCCCGTGTCAGCTTTGATCTGATCTATGGCCGCCCGAACCAATCCCTCAAAGATTGGGAAGAAGAATTAAAACAGGCCTTGGCTTTTGGCAGTGACCATCTGTCCCTTTACCAATTAACGATTGAAGAAGGCACCCGCTTTCACAGTCTGGTAAGACAAGGCCAATTTACCCCGATGGATGGCGACAAAGCCGCCGATCTTTTCGATCTCACCCGCGATATGACCAAAGCGGCAGGCATCCCCGCTTATGAAATATCCAACCATGCCCGCAAAAATTCGGAAAGCCGCCATAATCTCACCTATTGGCGTTATGGCGATTATATCGGCATCGGGGCAGGCGCCCATGGCAGAAGACTGAATAACGTCACTATCCGCCATAAAAAACCAGAAAACTGGCTGTCTGCAGTTCAAAAACAGCAACAGGGTATTCAGGAAGAAACCCCGCTATCACCCAAAGATCAGGCCATAGAAGCCGTCTTGATGGGCTTGCGCTTAACTGAAGGCATCGATCCCAAAAATATCCAAAAACGCACAGGCTTGGATATCTCCGAATTTCTCGATATCGCCGCTATTCAATATTACAGCGACCAAGGATTACTCACCTTCAATAACGGCTTATTACGCATTACCGAGCAAGGCGCTCTATTAACAGATGCCTTAATAAGAGAAATTAGTTTATGATTTTATTGATAATGATATTTCCTATTACTTTCATTATTCGAATGGTGATGATTAATATAATGGCTAACCATGATTATTTTACTTTCTTTACTACATTAATTAGCACTACCGTTGGTGTAGGGGCAACTTATTTTGCTAACTATCTTTTTGAAAACGAAAAGCGAAAAAAATATTACAAGAAAAACTTAATAGAAAATCAATAAAAATTATAAGAAATTTAAATATATATTATAATATTTCATTAGAACTATATAATAAATTTAATCAAAAAATTTACCAAAATCCACAAATAATACCTAAACGTATTTTTTCTTTAATAAAAGATATAGAATTTTCTTTTAAAGAAAGCGATATATCAGATAATGAAATATATGATATTTTTCATATTACAGATTTTTGTACATCAAATATGTATGAAAATTTATTTCTTCAAATAAATAATAATTTTAATTATATTAAAAAATATATTAATAAACACGATTTATTTTGGAGAGATGCTGATCTGGATTATTTTTCTCAAAATGAAAATGAATTTCATGAATTTATTCAAAAAAGAGAACCTTTAATATTAGAAACATTGGGATTAGCAGGAAAAATATCTCTTTTATCTAAAGAAAATATGGAAGGCATAAAAAAATTCTTATCTGTTTTCGTCAACGGCGATAATTTCTATGCAAAAGATATAGAAATAAAATTACCAAAAATTGATGGCGGTTTCGAAACAATAAAAAGAACCGTCCCTTAATAAAACTCACATAATCGGAAAATGATTAAGCCGCCTCCGCCTTTCTTTCCAATCGGGCAAAAAGCGATCCATAAAGGCATAAAAACGGCGATTATGGGAAGCCTCCAACAGATGCACCATCTCATGCACCACAACATATTCAAGACATTCAGGCGGTTTTTTCACCAATTCGCTATTTAACCAGATACGCCCTGCCCTGACGTTACAACTACCCCACAGGGTTTTCATGGTCTTAACCCGCCAAACAGCGACCTCCACGCCGATAATTTTTTCCCAACGCGCCGCTAAATCGGGGATAGCCTGCTCTAATTGCGCTCGAAACCACAAGGCTAACCATTTCTCTTTCTTCTCGGCAGAAGGCGGAATCGCCGTATGCATTTGCAATCGAGAGGGTGACAGCGGCAGAATTTTCGATTGCAACGAACCTGCCACTATTTCCAAATGATATCTCTCACCCCATAACCAATAGGCTTCTTCACCGCGATCTTGGGCTTTTATCTCGATTGCTTTTTGGTAGCGTTTTTGACGTTTTTCTATCCATGCCATGCGGCCAGCGAGAATATGACGAAGCGTCGCCTCTTTCATATTTCGGGGTGCCGAAACCACAACCGAACCATCATCAGGGGACAACCGGATATAAAGATTTTTAATCTCTTTCCGCAGGATATGGATCACAACCCCTGCAAGAATAATATCGCTCGCCGCTTCTTTTGCCATAGGCTCTTATCTAACACTCAAAAAAAATTTCACGCCCATTTCTCGGTATTTAAGACGCATTATCGAATAATCTTGGAGATAATTTGCGCTTTACCGCCTTTCCATCTCATCACAGCTTTTTTAGAAAGACAGCCGCTCTGGCCTTAGCCTAGGAAAGAAAAAATATATTTTAGAGTGTAAACAAAATATTGTTATCATTCACCCCCTCCATAACGATAAAAAGAGGATAAACATTCTTTGTGGATCGACAGGTCAACTTTCAAAGTCTATGATGCCACCTCATCTTTAATCCCTCTTTATCTGTTATAAAAACGGATCGCTGATACTGAAAGTCCTTGTATAATGACGAATGAGGCATCTCTCACTCCTATTCCGTTGCCAGCGGAAAAACTGGCACAATTACAGACAGTTACCAATGGCCTGTCGACCGCACAGATAGCGTGGATTTCAGGCTATCTCTGGGGCAGAAGCAGCGGCGCTGATACGACGAATCAATCGCTTCCCACTTCTCCAGCCACAGAACAGCCCGTTGAACCGACCGTCATCACGATCTTGTCGGCTTCCCAAACAGGGAATGCGCGCAGGATTGCCGAAGAATTGCGCGATGACCTTCTGGCCGCGCATCTCAAGGTCAATCTGATCAATACGGGCGATTACAAATTCAAACAGATTGATCGCGAAAAGATCATTCTGATGGTCACGTCAACCCAAGGCGAAGGCGAACCCCCAGAAGAAGCGGTCGCTTTTTATAAATTCCTGTTTTCGAAAAAAGCCCCGAAACTGACGCATACCGCTTTTGCCGTTTTCGGATTGGGTGACATCACCTACGAACATTTTGCTCAGGCTGGTAACGACTTCGATCGTCGTTTTGAGGAATTAGGCGGTGAACGCCTATTGCCTCGCGTCGATGCTGATGTCGATTACGAAGAAGCCGCCGAAGCATGGCGGAAAGAAGTCACCGAACTTCTCGAAAAACGGGTGCCATCGGCCAATTCTGCCCAGATAGCGGCCACAGCCATTAGTCCGGTAGATGAAGTTTCCAGCACGCCTTATGACAAAGAAAGCCCGTTAACGGCCACGCTTTCGGTGAACCAGAAAATCACCGGTCGTCATTCGGATAAAGATGTCCGCCATATCGAAATTGATCTGGGGGATTCTGGATTACACTATAAACCGGGCGATGCCTTGGGTGTCTGGTATGAAAATGATCCGGCACTTATCCGCGAATCTCTTGATCTTCTCGGCTTGTCCGGCGAAGAAAGCATCAAGGTCAATGACAAAATCCTGCCCTTGGCACAGGCCTTACAGCAATCTTTCGAACTGACGGTCAACAATACCCGACTGGTAGAAAGCTACGCGACCTTGACGCAAAACAAGGCTTTGGAAAAAATCATTTCCGATAAAGCCGCGTTACAGGATTATGCCCAGAATACGCCTATTGTCGATATGATTAGACAAGCGGGCGGCAAACTGACGGCAGAACAATTTGTCAGCCTTTTGCGCCCCTTAACGCCGCGCTTATATTCGATCGCCTCATCACAGGCCGAAGTCGAAAACGAAGTGCATCTGACGGTTGGCGTTGTCCGTTATGAAATCGACGGCCATAAACGAGCAGGCGGTGCCTCCAGCTTCTTGGCTGACCGGCTTGCTGAAAATGGCAATCTTCGGGTTTTTGTCGAACATAATGACAATTTCCGGCTGCCAGATAATCCCGATGCTCCCGTTATCATGATCGGGCCCGGCACGGGGATCGCCCCTTTCCGCGCCTTTATGCAACAACGGGATAATGACGGGGCAAAGGGTAAAAACTGGCTCTTCTTCGGCAATCCTCATTTTATCGAAGATTTCCTCTATCAGGTCGAATGGCAGGCTTATGTCAAACAGGGCTTATTGACCCATATTGACCTTGCATGGTCACGCGATCAGGCAAAAAAAGTCTATGTGCAGGATAAACTCCGCGAGAAAGCAGCCGAAATCTGGAAATGGATCAAAGAGGACGGCGCTTATCTCTATGTCTGCGGTGACGCGACACATATGGCAAAAGATGTCGATAAAGCCTTGATTGATATCATCCGCCAAGAAGGTGGCATGGATGAAGAAGCCGCCGACGAATTTTTAACCGAGCTGCGCCTAGAGCGCCGTTATCAGCGAGATGTCTACTAATGACCCAAAAACATCCCCAGACGCTGGTGGTCGATGCCCCCTTATCCGATGCTGAAAGGCTAAAAAGGGAAAGCAATTTTCTGCGCGGCACCATTGCCGAAGACCTGAATGATGGCCTGACCGGCGGATTTAACGGCGACAATTCAACCCTGATCCGCTTTCACGGCATGTATCAGCAGGATGACCGCGATATCCGCGCCGAACGCGCAGAGGAAAAACTGGAACCGCGCTATGCGATGATGCTGCGCTGCCGTTTGCCGGGGGGCATTATCTCCCCCGAACAGTGGTTAAAGATGGACAGCTTTGCCAGCGAAAAAACGCTCTATGGCAGCATCCGCCTAACCAATCGCCAGACATTCCAATTTCATGGTATTTTGAAAAAAGACCTGAAAACGGTTCATCATCTTTTGCATGACTCCGGTCTGGATTCACTGGCAACGGCCAACGACGTTAACCGGAATGTGCTTTGCACCTCTAATCCGGTGGAATCGGATCTCCATGCCGAAGCCTATGAATGGGCAAAAAAGATTTCAGAACATTTGCTGCCGCAAACGCATGCTTATGCAGAAATCTGGCTCGATCAGGAAAAGCTGGCAACGACAGATCAGGAACCGATCCTGGGCGCGACCTATCTGCCACGGAAATTCAAAACCACCGTCGTTATTCCGCCGCAGAATGATGTTGATATCTACGCTAATGATCTCAACTTCATCGCTATTTCTGAAAATGACCAATTGGTTGGCTTCAATGTTCTGATTGGCGGCGGCTTGTCGATCACGATCGGTGATAAAACCACCCATCCGGGGGTGGCGAAAGACATCGGCTATATCGAGAAAGAGAAAGTCCTCGCCGTTGCAGAAGCGGTGGTGACGACCCAACGCGATTGGGGCAATCGGAGCAACCGTAAAAATGCCCGCTTGCGTTACACGCTGGAACGGGTCGGCCTTGATGTTTTCAAAGCCGAAGTCGAAAAACGGGCAGGCGTCACTTTCGAAGCCTCACGCCCCTTCACATTGACGGGGCGTGGTGATCGTTTCGGCTGGGTGAAAGGCATTGATAATCAGTGGCATCTGACGCTGTTCGTCGAAAATGGTCGCCTATTGGATTATCCTCATCGACCATTGAAAAGCGGCATTGCCGAAATTGCCAAGGTGCATAAAGGCGATTTCCGCCTGACAGCCAACCAAAATCTGATTGTCGCTGGCGTTTCGGAAGAAGATAAAGATACCATCGAAAAGATCGCCCGCGATCATGGCCTTTTGGAAAATATTTCCGAATTGCGCAAAAATTCGATGGCCTGCGTTTCTTTCCCGACCTGTCCTTTGGCGATGGCCGAGGCGGAACGTTTCCTGCCGAATTTCTTGACCAAGGTCGAAGCGGTCATGACGAAATACGATATTGCCGATGAATATATCGTTTTCCGGACAACAGGCTGCCCGAATAATTGTGGCCGCTCGCTTCTGGCTGAAATCGGTTTGGTCGGAAGAGCAATAGGCCGCTATAATCTTTATATCGGTGGCGATCGGGTCGGCACCCGTATTCCACGCCTCTTCCGCGAAAATATCACCGAAGACGAAATTTTATCCGAAGTTGATAGCCTGATTGGCCGTTGGGCAAAAGAACGCGATGGCAAAGAAGCCTTTGGCGACTTTGTTGTCCGCGCCGGTATCGTCAAAGCCGTTACCGATCCTGCTATCGACTTTTATGACTAAGGAGGCGTTCATGTCTGCGTTTCATCTCGAAACTTTAAAATCCTTCCCCAAAGCCGAACAAGAGGCGGCTTTGTCCGAAGCCAATCGGCAATTGGAAGAGATGAGCGCAGAAGATCGTCTCAAATGGGCTTTTGACAATCTTTCGGGTCAATTTGTGCTGTCATCCAGCTTCGGCATTCAGGCAGCTGTGATGCTGCATCTGGTGACCCGAAAGAAAGCCGATATTCCAGTTATCCTTACCGATACCGGCTATCTTTTTCCTGAAACCTATCGCTTTATTGATGCCCTGACCGAAAAACTCGATTTGAATCTTCAAGTCTTTCGGGCGGCTTTGTCTCCGGCATGGCAAGAAGCTCGCTATGGTAAATTATGGGAACAGGGTGTCGAAGGTATCGAACGGTATAACGACATCAACAAAGTCGAACCCATGAACCGCGCTTTAAAAACCTTGGAAGCTGGAACATGGTTTGCCGGATTACGGCGCGATCAGTCGAAAAGTCGGTCACATCTACCGATTTTGGCAATCCAGCGCGGGGTTTTCAAATTCCTGCCGATCATCGACTGGGATAACCGCAAAATCCACTATTATCTGAAAGAGCACGACCTCCCTTATCACCCGCTTTGGGATGAAGGCTATCTCTCTGTCGGCGACACCCATACAACCCGCAAATGGGAAGAGGGGATGAGCGAGGAAGAAACCCGCTTTTTCGGTTTAAAAAGGGAATGTGGGCTACATGAAGGATAAGTAAATTGGCCTAACCGCCTTTTAAAAAATTACCTGAAAAAGACAGCCGGCTTTAAATATTTTAAATGCCGGCCAAAGGCGTTTTACCTAAACTTTAGGGCAGTAAAGAAAAGCTAACTGTCCTTTCAAAGATAGGGACTGCTAAGTCCTATTCAAAATCAAAGGCTTGCCTCTCTATTTACTTTCAGGCTTCGTTGAATGAACAGGAATAGAGCTGCAATCTGCGACAAAACTGGATAATAGGTTAGGGGCTCTGTTCCAAAGGTTGTTATGGATTATCTTCCTCTTTTTGCAGATATCAGACAACGTCCGGTTTTAGTCGTTGGCGGTGGTGAAGTGGCGGCTCGGAAAGTGGCCTTGCTCAAAAAAGCAGGGGCAATCATCAAAATTGTCGCGAAAAATATCCACCCTGAATTACAGATTTTACAGGAAAGTCACGAAATAGAATGGCTGGCGAAAAGTTTTTCACCGGAACAGCTCGACCACGTCTTTCTAGTGATCGCTGCCACCAATGACAGCCTTTTAAATCAACAGATTTATCAAGCCGCGGAACAACGCCATCGCTTGGTCAATGTGGTTGATGACCAACAAAAATGCTCTTTTATTTTCCCGTCAATTGTTGACCGCGCTCCGATAACTTTGGCGTTATCCTCTGCGGGGACGTCTCCGGTTCTGGTGCGGATGCTCCGTGAAAAGCTGGAAGCCTTATTACCGCAATCTTTGGGGAAAATGGCCGAAATAGCGGGGAAATGGCGGCCAAGAATCAAAGAAAAATTACCTGCAATCAAAGACCGCCGTCTTTTCTGGGAGAAAGCCTTTAATGGCCTCTTCGCCCATAAAGTCGCTAGCGGTGATTGGGAAGCCGCTGAAAAAACGCTGGCCGAACAACTGGAAAAAGACAACCCGAAACAAGGCGAAATTATCCTTGTCGGGGCAGGGCCCGGTGATGCAGGCTTGCTGACATTGCGTGGCTTACAGGCCTTACAACAAGCCGATATTGTGCTCTATGATTATCTGGTTAGTCCGGCCGTTTTGGAAATGATCCGTCGCGATGCTCAAAAAATCTGTGTCGGGAAACGCGCCGGACATCATTCGGTAGCGCAGGAAGAAACCAACCGCCGCTTGATTGAATGGGCGCAGCAGGGAAAAAAAGTTGTCCGCCTGAAAGGTGGCGATCCTTTTATTTTCGGGCGCGGCGGGGAAGAGTTACAGGCCGCAAAACAGGCCGGTATTCCTTTCCAAGTCGTTCCTGGTATCACGGCGGCGTCAGGGGCGGCGGCTTATGCGGGTATTCCGCTTACCCATCGTGATTATTCCCAAAATGTTGTTTTCATTACTGGCCATTGCCAAAAAGACGGCAACGGACTGGATTGGGCAACTTTGGCGCGCCCCCATCAAACGCTGGTTATCTATATGGGGGTCATGAATGCGGGTAAAATCAGCGAAGCCCTGATTAAACATGGCCGGAAAGCCGATACACCGGTGGCGATTATTGCCCATGCAACCCTTCCCAATCAACAAATATTAAATGGTCGGCTGGATCAGTTGGAAAGCCTCGCCAAACAGGCCGAAACACCAGCCTTATTAATCATTGGCGAGGTCGGCGGATTACAATCCGATCTTTCATGGTTTTCTTCAAAAACAGACAAAGAAGACACCAAGTCTTCTCTTATCAATCTGGCTTAAAGGATTAGTGATGCAGGAAGAACGGCTCACCCATTTACGGCAGTTAGAAGCGGAAAGCATCTATATCATCCGCGAAGTCGCCGCCGAATTCGGCAATCCGGTTATGCTGTATTCCATCGGCAAAGACTCTTCTGTCATGCTCCATCTGGCGCGAAAAGCCTTTTTCCCGGGGACATTGCCTTTCCCGCTCTTGCATGTTGATACCGGCTGGAAATTCCGCGAAATGTATGAATTCCGCGACCGGACAGCCAAAGAATACGATTTCAACTTGCTCGTCTATAAAAATCCCGAAGGGGAGGCCTTAGGCATCAATCCCTTCATTCATGGCAGCGCCAAACATACCGACATCATGAAAACCGAAGGCCTCAAACAAGCCTTGGACAAATACGGCTTTGACGCAGCCTTTGGCGGTGCCAGACGGGATGAAGAAAAATCCAGAGCCAAGGAAAGAATCTACTCTTTCCGCGATAAATTCCACCGCTGGGACCCCAAAAACCAACGCCCCGAATTATGGCACAATTATAATGGTCAGATTAACAAGGGTGAATCCATCCGCGTCTTTCCGCTCTCTAATTGGACGGAACTCGACATCTGGCAGTATATTTATCTCGAAAATATCGACATTGTGCCGCTTTATCTCGCAGCCAAACGCCCGGTTATCGAACGTGACGGCATGTTAATGATGGTCGATGATGACCGCATTGATCTCAAAGAAGGCGAAAAAGTCGAAGAACGGATGGTGCGTTTCCGAACATTAGGATGCTGGCCATTAACGGGAGCCGTGGAATCCCAAGCCCAAACGCTTCCCGAAATCATCGAAGAAATGCTGGTTTCAACCACCAGTGAACGCCAAGGCCGTGTTATCGACCGCGACCAGTCAGGGTCAATGGAACTGAAAAAACGTCAGGGTTATTTCTAGGATTCAAGCCATGCAGAATAATAGTATTGCCAAACAGATTGCCGAAAAGGGCGGGGTTGAAGCCTATCTGAAAGCCCAGCAATATAAAGGGCTGTTACGTTTCTTGACCTGCGGTAGCGTCGATGACGGCAAAAGCACGCTTATCGGCCGCTTATTACATGACACTCGCCAGATTTACGAAGACCAGTTATCTTCCTTACATAACGACAGTAAACGGCATGGGACACAGGGGGAAAAGCTCGACCTTGCCTTGCTGGTCGACGGCTTACAGGCGGAACGTGAACAAGGCATCACCATTGACGTTGCCTATCGCTATTTCTCGACTGAAAAGCGGAAATTCATCATCGCCGATACCCCCGGCCATGAACAATATACCCGCAATATGGCAACAGGCGCGTCAACCTGCGACCTCGCGGTTTTATTAATTGATGCTCGTAAAGGCGTGCTGGCACAAACGCGCCGCCACAGCTTTATTGCCACTTTATTGGGCATTAAACATCTGGTGGTTGCGGTCAATAAAATGGATCTCGTGGAATATAGCGAGGCCACCTTCCGCCAGATCGAAAAAGACTATCTTGAGTTTGCGGGCAAACTTGTCCCTGATCTTGATATCCGCTTTGTGCCGCTTTCCGCTTTGGAAGGCGATAATATTGTCAATGAAAGCGCGCATATGTCTTGGTATAAAGGCGCGTCGCTCTTGGAAATATTGGAAACGGTCGAGGTCGCAAGAGCGGCCGAACAACAACCGATGCGTTTTCCGGTGCAATATGTGAACCGGCCTCATCTGGATTTTCGGGGTTATGCCGGAACCGTTGCATCCGGTATTGTCCGCGTAGGCGAAGGTATCAAGGTTTTACCCTCCGGCGTTGAATCAACCATTGCCCGCATTGTTACCTTTGACGGGGACTTGACCGAGGCCGTTGCCAGCGAAGCTGTAACCCTCGTTTTGGAAGACGAAATTGATATCAGCCGTGGCGATCTGATCGTCGACAGCCGCGAAACAATGCAAGCGGTTCAATCGGCACAATGCAATGTCGTCTGGATGGCTGAAAAGCCTCTCACCGTCGGACAAAGCTACGATATCAAGATTGCGGGCAAAAAAAGCCGCGCGCGCATTACCCAAATTCATTATCAATTCGACATCAATAACCTGACCCAACAACCGGCAACAGAATTGCCGTTAAACGGGATTGGTCTTGTTGATCTCTTATTTGACGAACCGCTTCTGCTCGATCGCTATCAAGATAATCCGGTAACCGGCGGACTGATCTTTATCGACCGTCTCAGCAATGTTACGGTCGGTGCCGGATTGGTAGAAACACTGATCGAAGACCAGACGACAACGCCCAGTGAATACAGCGCTTTTGAACTGGAATTAAACGCCCTTATCCGTCGCCACTTCCCTCATTGGGAAGCCCGCGACCTCCTCGCTGGACGCTAAGGGGGGGACATTATGACTGAACCGTCCTCCCGTGATAACAAGCCCGTCGATAATGATAATATCGTCTGGCATCATCATCCGGTAACGCAAGCCAGTCGCGAGGCATTGCACCATCATAAAGGGCTCGTCTTGTGGTTTACCGGCCTTTCGGGGTCGGGCAAATCAACCGTTGCCGGAGCCTTGGAGCAAGTGCTTCATAGCCGGAATGTCAGCAGCTATTTACTAGATGGTGACAATATCCGGCATGGCCTGTGCCGCGACCTCGGTTTTTCTGATGCCGATCGCAAAGAAAATATCCGACGCGTCGGCGAAGTCGCGAAATTGATGGCGGATGCCGGTCTCGTGGTGCTGACTGCTTTTATCTCGCCTCACAAGGCCGAACGCCAAATGGTGCGGGATATGATGGGCAAAGACCGCTTTATCGAGATTTTTGTCGATACGCCCTTGGCTATTTGCGAAGCGCGCGATCCCAAAGGTCTTTATAAAAAGGCGCGGGCAGGGGAGCTGAAAAATTTCACCGGTATTGATTCCGTCTATGAAGCGCCGGAACATCCTGAAATTCACCTCAACGGACAAGATTCCTTAACAGCGCTTACCGCGCAATTACTGGAAGCCTTGGAACCCTATCTTAAAATCACCTTATAAAATCCCAAGCCTTCCCGCCTTAAACGGGAAGGCTTTTTTCCTATTAAGCCCCGAAAATCCGATTAAGCGCCGTGATAATACGGCTAACCTCTTCATCACGCCCCAAAGACAAGCGGATCCAGTCATTCAAAGGCGGGAAAGGCCGCGCCACAACAATACCCGATTGATAGAATTTCTCTCGTACTTCAGAAAACGGAATCGGCGTTTTAAAAAACACAAAATTGGATTCACTTTCTGTATGGGTTAGCTTTAACTTATCCAAAGCAGCGGTCAGCCTTACTCTATTTTTCACAGTATAGTCATGGATAAACAACCGCCTTTTTTGATCGGATAATGCCGCTCTCGCGGCGGCAACCGTCAAACGACCCAAATCATGGGGATCACCTAAACCCGCTTCCCGCAAGGAAGCCGCCAAGGCCTTCGGTGCCAAAAGATAGCCTATCGGCATACCGGCCAAACCATAAATTTTATCCAAAGTCCGAAAAACAGCGACATTGGCACCCTTCTGGGTAAAACTGGCCGCGGTTTGGGCAAAACGGGCATATTCAAGATAGGCCTCATCGACAATAATCAATGTCTTTTGCGAGGCTCTCGCCAAAAATTCACTAAAATCGGTATGATGATTGACGGTTCCGCTGGGATTATGGGGATTAACCAGATAGACCGCTTTGGTTTCCGCTGTAATCGCCTTCTCCAAGGCAGGCAGGTCATTCTGCAACGCCTTATTCAAGGCTATGCCAATACCCTTCAAACCAGCAGGTTTTCCGGCATCGACGAGGGCAGTATAGCCCGGAACAGAATAGACAATATTCCCCTGATCGGGCTTTATTCCGGCTAAGAACAGACCAAGGCTACCCAACACTTCACCCAAAATAATCTGATCGGGATCAATATTCTCCAGGCTAGCAATCTGGTTGACCAATTTTTGCGCCGCCGCTGGTTCGCTATAACGCCCAATCTGATCTAGCTCAGCCTCAATCGCCTGCTTCACCAAGGGCGATGGCGGGAAAGGATTCTCGTTCAAATTGGCATAGACCAAATTCTTCGAGGCCTCTTTACCGGAATTTTTACCCAAGACTTGGGTTGCCATCGGTAAAAAAGCAGTCAGAGCAGAAAGCGAAAGAAATTGCCGTTTATTGATGCTGGACAAAGGCTTCATCCTGATAAAGCTCTGATAAAATCAGAATTGATAAGAAGTCTGGAGATAATAAAATCCGCCATTCACCCCGATCTGGCTGGCAGCCCCGTCATATTTGCCGGAACCATAATAGCCATTGGCGGCGGGAATACGGGTGGTATGGGCATTGAAAAGATTATTGGCGCCGATAGCGACCCGTAATTTTTCAATAGGACGATATCCAATTTCTAAATTGGTAATCCAACGCGGATGATTATGAATGCGGTTAAAATCAGTCATCGAATAGGCATTCGGGCCCTGATACCAGGTCATTTCATCGGTAGTCTGGCCAAAACGCTGCTCATGCAGGCTGACATCCCATTTTTTGGAAAAAGATTCCCATCTTCCGCCAAAAGTAATCCGATTTTTCGGGGTGCTACTGGTCAAATAAGCCCGTGTCTGGGCATTCAAGGCTGACATCCCATTCGCCAGTTGGTTGACATGCCGAATGGTGGTCGCATTGATATTCAAGGCAATATCCCAGTCAACAATACCGAAATTCTCAAAACGACTATGGTAACTGGCGGTAAAATCCAAACCGCGGGTGCGGGTGCTGGCACCATTGGTAAAGAACCATGCCGATATATTTTGAGCCTCAAGCGTCGAAGCTACGGTCACTCCTTGTGCGTTCAAAGCCGCCAAAGCCGCCTCACCGGATATACCGGGGCCACTGACAATCCGGTTACGGATAGCGATCTGATAGCTATCAAGGGTAAAATGAAGATTTTTCAAAGGTGAATAGACCAGTCCGGCCGTAATATTGGTAGCCTTTTCCGGTTTTAATGGCACCGCCCCCAATAGCTTGGCCGCAGCCGAATTAGCGCCCAAAGTGCCGCTGGCACTATCAGGCCCCACTGACAAGGTGCTAAAATATTCATTGGCAAGGCTTGGCGCTCTTGTCCCACTGCTAAAGGTCGCCCGAAGCGCGAATTGATCGGTAAAGTCATATCGGGTCGAAGCTTTACCATTCAGCGTGCTACCGAAATCGCTATAATATTCATAGCGTCCGGCTAAATCGACCTGCCAACGCTTTGTCAAATGGGCAGAAAGATCAAGATAACCACTATAGACATTACGGGAATGAGATCCGGCAACAGCGGGTATAATACCGGTTCGGGCTTGGGTTCCGCCATATAAATAGGAGGCCGGATCACCCGCTCCGGTTTTATAGGTTTCATAACGATGGGCGAAACCGGCCGCCACGGTCAGCGGGCTATAGATCATGGGCAAAGCCAATTCTTTGCTCAGATCAAGGGTATTATTCAGTTGAGTGGTCGAATAATTATTCAGATGCACCGATAAAGGGGTCGAACCCGTTGCGGCATAAAGGCCAAGATTGGCGGTTTTATCGAGGTCATTCCGAATGAAATTGCCGCCATAGGTGGAATTGACATCCCAATGGATTCCCAAGGCATTATCACCACGCAACCCAAGAGAAGCCGAAAAGTCGTTTTCAGACAATTTTTGTATCGGCATAAAGCCATCAGGATAGGCTTCGGGAAAACGATCAGCCGTTCTATAGACCTGATTAACCTCACTATTGCGATGCGAATAGCTATCAGTCGTATAAATTTCGATGCCATTTCCAAAATCATAACCGGCATTGATCGCCAGATTATAGCGGGTCGCCATCGGATCACCGACAACTTTCAAACTATGGCGCTGGGTTCGGCTATCGATACCATCACGGCTGGTATGATTTTGATGACGAAAATCGAAGGCAACATCAAAGAAACCGGAATGACCAATTTTGAATCCCTTATTAAAACCGGCCTGTCCGACCAATCCATCTCCGGCATAGGTCTGTCCGATCTGACTTCTGGCACTGCCACCATGATTGTCAGATTTCAAAATGATATTGACGACTCCGGCAATGGCATCGGAACCATATTGGGCAGCGGCGCCATCTTTCAAAACCTCAATATGGTCAATCAATTCGGGGGCAATCAAATCAAGATCGGTTGGCGTAGCCGCATCGGCAAAACCATCAATATAGAGGAAAGAGCTATTATGACGGCGCTTGCCATTGACCAAAACCAAGGTCTGATTTGGATTAAGACCCCGTAAACTGACAAAATTGGTAGGTGCGGCAACAAATTGCCCGACAGCCGGTTGCGTAATAGAAGGCACTAATTGCGCCAAAGCCGAGGTAACATTCGTCTGGCCGGTTTCCAGCAATTCTCGATTATTCAAAACTTCAATAGGGGAAAGACTATCCCTTATTTTCTTATGCGTTTCACGGGTGCCGGTAACGATAATGGCATCATTATTAGAAGTATTACTAACAGTATCAGTCGCGGCTTCTACCGGATATTGTAAGAAAAACCATGAAAAGGAAAAAAGAAAACCTCCTTTTTTAATAAAATTTTTCATACGCCCCCTCTTTAATTTTTAGATAATTTTGCTTCTCCTCGATAATTTTTAATATAATTATTTTATTTAATGATAAAATTTAAATATAATTTATGGGTATAAAGTATTTATTTATTGGATATAAATTATTAAATAATGTTATATTATATTTCATCTTTTGAAAAATAAAGAGATCGACTATACAATAAAGGATAAAAAAGGATGCCATCACCCTAAATTAAAAATAAAAAACTAATTAAAATTAAAATAATTAAACAAATAAAAAAATAAAACAAAATCTATTTTACAGTAATTTTAAAAATAAAAAATTAACTTTATTTGGAATTAAGAGTTTTTTTGAAAAAGACCTATTCAATAACCTAAAATTTTCAGATTATTTTCATCTAAAAAATATACCGCCGTTAACAAGAGACAAATCCACAGACAGCTTTCCCTTATCGAGTCGCTTCTTTCGAGTCGGATAGCGACGACTCGACAGTTATTTATCCTTCATTCAGCCCTATGGAACGCCCTGAGGTGCTCAATTTCATCCTCTTTCGGAAAGAAAAAAGGACAGCCCTTTTATCCACTCAATTTCTGTGGATAAGCCTGTGGATAACTAAGGTATAAAAATGGGGATAACTACTGACTCCCCAGTTATCCACAAAGTTATCCCAACTATCCACATCCATTCCACAGAGTTATCCACAGGATAAGCCATTTTATACAAAGACAATCTATTATGTGTATAACTCATACGACTCCGTAAGACTCAATGAGTCGCAACAAGCATAAATTGTGGATAACTCCGTGGATAAAAATGTTATCCCCATTATCCACAGCCCCAACAACAGCAACAACCATTTAAAGATTCTTAAGGATAGTTATGGGTAAATCGCGAAAAAAGCCTGACGCACCCCTGTTAAAGCTCCTCGCAGGCCAAAAGCTAACAACGCCTCCGATATGGCTTATGCGGCAGGCGGGACGCTATTTGCCCGAATACCGAAAATTACGAGAACAGAAGGCGGGATTCTTACCGCTGGTCGAAGATTCCGAAGCCGCCGCTGAAGCGACTTTGCAGCCGATCAACCGTTTTCATTTCGATGCCGCTATTCTTTTCTCGGATATTCTGGTTATTCCCTATACCCTTGGACAGGATCTTACTTTCGTCAAAGGGGAAGGGCCCAAGCTTACCCCGGCTTTGGTCAATCATCGTCTGGATCTTCTGACAAAGCTTCCCGATCGCCTAACTCCGATTTATGAAACCGTCCGTCGGGTAGCCCATAGACTTTCTCCTGAAACAACCTTTCTCGGCTTCGCGGGCAGCCCTTGGACTGTCGCCACCTATATGGTCGCAGGGGAAGGTAGCCGCGATCAAGCGGTCACAAGGGCAATGGCCTATCGTGACCCACAGGCTTTTTCAGAAATTATCGAAGCGATCATTGATCTGACGGTTCTCTATCTCGATGGTCAGATCGAAGCCGGTGTCGATGCGGTGCAGCTTTTTGACAGTTGGGCAGGAACCTTATCGCCACAACAATTTGAACGCTGGGTCATCGACCCAACGGCACGTCTGGTTGAAAAATTACGGGAAAAGCACCCCAATATTCCGATCATCGGCTTTCCCAAAGGTGCCGCTAGCCGGATCAAGGCTTATATTGCCGATACCCAAGTCACGGCGATCGGTCTTGATGAAACTATCGACCCTTATTGGGCAGATCAATATCTACCCGCTGATTTTCCGGTTCAGGGCAATCTCGACCCCTTGGTGCTTCTTGCAGGTGGCGAGGCTTTGGATCAATCTATCACGACTATTCTTGACGCTTTTTCCGAAAGGCCGCATATCTTCAATCTAGGTCACGGGATTCTTCCCCAAACACCGCTCACCCATGTCAGCCATCTTCTGGAAAAAATACGGGGATAACCTGAAAACCAAAAGAGGCTGGCGGTTCTCTATGCCAATTTTTCAAATTTTGGTAAAGAATAGACCAAACAAAGACGTATAATTTGAGGATTAGCCTGTGATTGAATGGATGGGTTTTCTTGATAATCTTTACCCTTGGATCAAATCGGCTCATGTTATTTTTGTGATTTTCTGGATGGCTGGTCTTTTTACCTTACCGCGCTATTGCATTTACCACAGCCAAACCACCCCGGGTTCTGTCGAGGATTTGAAATGGCAAAATCGTGAAACTCGGTTGCGCCATATCATTTTGACACCCTCGCTTATCCTCTCTTGGGTTTTTGGCCTGTTATTGGCTGTGCATATCGGTGCTTTCGTGATCGGCCATTGGTTTCATGTCAAATTGCTGGCCGTCATCATTTTAACGGCCTATCATGGCTGGTCTGTCGCTTATGCCAAAAAGCTGGCCAAGGGTTTTCGTCCGGCCAGTGAGCGCGGTCTCCGATTGATGAACGAAGTCCCGGGCATTATCGCTGCCATTGCGGTGATCTTGGCGATCATCAAACCTTTTTGACGCCAAAGGCAAAAAGAGTCCGGCTTCCTGATCTTGACTCTGAAAAATAATATCTTTAAGCGGGTTTCCCAACGGTGCCCGCTTTTCTATCCAAAGGGTAATCTTTTTCACATCACTATTCTGATCCTTTCTATCATTTCTCAGGCAATAACTTTCATCTTGCCCCTACGGGACTCCCCGACATGCATCTAAAAGATCTCAAACAAAAAACGCCCTCTGAACTCGTCAAAATGGCCGAAGAACTTGGAATCGAGGGGGCTTCGACATTACGCAAGCAAGACCTCCTTTTTGCCATTCTCAAGGTTCAGGCCGAAAGAGGCGACCAGATTATGGGCTTGGGGACGATCGAGGTTTTGCCTGACGGATTCGGCTTTTTGCGCAGCCCCGAGGCTAACTATCTAGCCGGTCCCGATGATATCTATGTTTCTCCCAATCAGGTCAGAAAATTTGGCCTACGGACGGGCGATACCGTAGAAGGCGAAATTCGGGGGCCCAAAGATAGCGAACGCTATTTTGCCCTGACCAAGCTGATTTCGGTTAATTTCGACAATCCCGATAATGTCCGTCATCGCGTCAATTTTGACAATCTGACGCCGCTTTATCCTTCCGAAAAACTCAATCTCGATATCAGTGATCCGACCAACAAGGATAAATCGGCACGCGTTATTGATATTGTTGCCCCACAGGGTAAAGGGCAGCGTTCCTTGATCGTTGCGCCACCACGGGTCGGTAAAACGGTCTTATTACAGAATATCGCGCGGGCGATTTCGGAAAATCACCCCGAAGTTTTCCTGATTGTGCTGCTGATTGATGAACGTCCTGAAGAAGTCACGGATATGCAGCGTTCAGTTAAAGGGGAGGTGATTTCCTCTACCTTTGATGAACCAGCACAACGCCATGTGCAGGTGGCCGAAATGGTCATTGAAAAGGCGAAAAGACTGGTCGAACATAAAAAAGACGTGGTTATTCTGCTGGATTCCGTGACCCGCCTTGGCCGTGCTTATAACACGGTGGTGCCGTCCTCCGGTAAAGTCTTGACGGGGGGTGTTGATGCCAACGCCCTGCAACGCCCAAAACGCTTTTTCGGGGCAGCCCGTAATATCGAAGAAGGCGGCTCGCTTTCTATCATCGCCACGGCCTTGATCGACACCGGCAGCCGTATGGACGAAGTCATCTTTGAAGAATTCAAAGGAACGGGTAACTCCGAAGTCGTTCTGGATCGCAAAGTCGCTGACAAACGGATCTTCCCAGCTATGGATGTGGGTAAATCTGGTACCCGCAAGGAAGAATTGCTGGTTGATAAAGACACGCTTTCCAAAATGTGGGTGCTGCGTCGTATCCTGATGCAAATGGGAACGGTGGATGCGATGGAATTCTTGCTCGACAAGATGAAGGATTCCAAAACCAATGAAGATTTCTTCGCGTCAATGAATCACTAGGATAAAACAGAAGCGTTACTTTTTAATGACAAGAAAAAGAGAGCCATCTCCTACAGGCTCTCTTTTCAACTTGAGAAAAATCGCTGTTTTTTCTTTTTGTTTTTTCAGAAAGACTGGCATCCCAAGCGTCAAAACTGTTTTATCTTTTGTTTAATCCACAAAGTTATCCACAGGCTGGGGATAACTTTGTGGAATAGTTTTTTCTTCTTCAAGAAAACCGACGGGTCTTTTCTTTGAACCGTCGGTTTTTCTCAAAACAACCTTGCGATTAGCCCTGAAATTAAGGCGGCTTTTAAGGAATAAGTACCGTAGATCCGGTCGTTTTCCGGCTTTCCAGTAATTGATGGGCTTTCGCCACTTCAGTCAGAGGGAAACGCTGGTTAATTTCGACTTTCAGGATATTTTTACGTAATAAGGCGAATAATTTCTGACTAGCTGTGGTTAAATCCACAGAGTTATCCACATAATCAATAAGGCGCGGACGGCTTGTATAAATGGATCCGGCTTTGCTCAATTCTAAAGGCGATAAAGCGGGAACGGGGCCACTAGCATTGCCGTAAACAACCCATAATCCTTTTTTTCTCAAAGAGGCGATTGAGCTTTTCCAGCTATCGGCACCGACGCTATCAAGCACGGCATGAACGCCTTCGCCGTGATTCTGTTTCCGCACCCAATCTGGTAAATCGCTATAGGGCAGGGTCGTCACATAATCGGCACCATTCGCCTTTACTTTGGCGGGTTTTTCTTCAGTGCTGGTATGGGCAAAAACCGTAACACCCAAATATTTCAGCCAAGGTATCAACAAGCTACCGACACCGCCAGCGGCTGCCAAAACCATGACTTTCGGTGCTTCACCTTCGATTGCAGCATGGGCAAGGCATTTTTCAGCAAGCATCCAGCTCGTCATGCCTTTTAAAAGAACGGCTGCTGCCGTCTCTGCCGAAATATCATCTGGCAAAGCCACTAATTCGCTAGCATCGACAATCCGATGGGTTGCATAGGCACCGGGCTTCGAGGTAAAAATAGCCACCCGATCACCGGCTTTAAAACCCTTAACCTTATCACCGACAGCTTCGATAACACCTGCGGCTTCACAGCCTAAATTCGCGGGGAAATCCTGTTTATACAGACCGGAACGATGATAAATATCAATAAAGTTAAGACCAATAGCCTGATGCCGTAATAAAACTTGGCCTGCTTCTGGCTTCATCTTGCTAAGATCAAGCGGTTTCTTGACCAGAACTTCAGGGCCTCCGGCTTTTTCAGCGATAATCGCATAGGCTTCACTCATCATAAATTCCTTTCAATAAAATCGAGACTCCGCTGATCGGCTAATTCGGCCGATTTTTCAGCGCGTCTTTTCCCTTTTTCGGTCGCAAAACCGTGACCCGCTTCGGGATAGACATAAAGCAATGCTTGTTTTTGCTCTGCAAAAGCAGAACGGATGGTTTTAATGGCCTGCTCCGAAACAAAATTGTCGTGATCTCCGAAATGCAGCAAGAGAGGCGGATGATCTGCCTTTATTTCAGAAAGATGCTGGTCAATATCGACAGCATAATAGCAAACAGCGGCATCGACTTTTTTTCTGGCTGCCAGAATGAAAGATAAAAAGCCGCCAAGACAATATCCAACAGTAGCAATCTTACAATCAGGCTGTTTTGATCGAGCATATTGAATAGCGGCTTCGACAGTGGCCAAAGCCGCTTCATTCTCCAACTTCTGGTAATAGAGCATCGCCTGCTGCATCTCTTCGGGAAGATCGGGATCAAGCTCGACCTCCGGCGCAATTTTCCAGAAAAGATCAGCTGCAATGGCGAAATATCCGGCCTTGGCCCAGCGATCGACTCGCCAACGGATGCCGCTATTCAATCCAAATATTTCGGGAATAACGACAATAACGCCCTTTGGTTTGTGATCGGGAAGGGCGTAATAGGCTGGAATCTGATGGCATTTATCCACAGAAGGGATGGCTATTTTCTGACCCAAAATCATATCCTTTGAAAGCCTGCTTTTTTATCAAGATAAGCGGTGCTCGCCGGATAGAAAGCGGCCATCCCGTCAAAATACGCCCAAAGCCCGAAAAAACACGCTTATTTTATAAAGAAAAGGAACCGCGATGAAGCCGCTCATGGTCAATCAGCCATGCTTTTGTGGTGATACCTTCTCCGGCAGAATACTGTCCTAAACTCCCATCGGCCTTAATAATCCGATGGCAAGGCACAATCAGAGCCAAAGGATTTCTGGCACAGGCCTGTCCAATTGCCCGCGCACCGGATTCTGCCTTTATAGCCAACTGGCGATAGCTGGCGGTCTCACCATAAGGAATCTGGCATAATGCCTGTCTTATGGCTTCTCCTCTTGCCGTTTTCGCAGGTTGAAGCGGCAAATCAAAACTGAAAACTTTTCCGGTAAAATAGGCTTCAATCTGGGCAACCACTTCCTTCAATAGCGGTGATTGCTTGAGAATAGCGGCCAAATCCTGTTTTTCGGGCTTTTTCATCGCAGGCGGCATAATAGCCACCCGCTCAAGATATTGGTCAGAAGCCTGAAGAGAAAACAAACCAATAATGGTCGGATAATAAAGCTGTGGCATCATTTTTGTCTTTGATAATGAGGCCTAAATCTTACCATAAAAAATCCACAGCTGCTTTTATTATTCTGCTGTTCTTCTCCCATAAATCAAAAGCCTATAACGGGTGACAGAAGTCACGCTTCACGCTAAAAGTTCAGAAAATCCTTCCGCCATCCTCAATACATATCCGCGATCAACAGGGCTTTTCCGCTATGAAAACCATCTTTGCCTTATCTTCAGGTCGTCCACCGGCAGGCATTGCAGTGATCCGGATCAGCGGCTCTGCGGCTGCGGATACCGCCTGCCTTCTCACGCGCAAAAAAATCCCTGAAGCCAGACGCGCGGTTTTGCGTAATCTCTATGATCCTGATAGCGGCGAGCAACTGGATCAATCCCTTTTGCTCTGGTTACCCGCCCCAAAAACCGTGACCGGAGAAGACCTGCTGGAACTTCATGTCCATGGGGGCAGGGCAGTGATTGATGCCGTGCTAAAAACTTTAGAAAAACTGCCGGATTTACGCCCTGCCGAGGCAGGCGAATTTACCCGCCGTGCTTTTGAAAATGGAGTTATCAGCCTTCACGAAGCTGAAGGCCTAGGCGATTTATTAACAGCGGAAACCGCCAGCCAAAGACGCGCTGCCTTGATGATGAGCGGGGGTGCCTTGGGGCGACAAATCAGCGCATGGCAAGACAGGCTTCTGGCTCTCTCCGGTCAAATTGAGGCCAGTTTTGACTTTGCCGAAGACATTGAAGAAGACGAAACCGAAAGCCGCCAGCATCTCGCTGTGATGAAAGACAAAATAGCCGCTCTTATCGCGGAACATCGTCAGTTTGAAAATCGTCCCACGATGGAAAGATTGCGGGATGGTTTGCGGGTTGTTTTGGCAGGTCGCCCGAATGCAGGCAAATCAACGCTGATCAACGCCCTTACCGGACAGGATATAGCGATCACAGCTCCGATAGCAGGCACAACCCGCGATGTGATCGAGGTCAGCTTTGCCCTAAAAGGCATCCCGATGCGCTTTTCTGATACGGCAGGATTGCATGAATCCGATGATTTGATCGAAAAAGCGGGCATCGAACGCGCTCAAAGGGCCATTGAAGAAGCGGATATTCTTTTATGGCTCGGACAAGCGGAAGAGGCTCCCAAAACAGACGGCGAAGTCTTGGTGCTTTATCCGCAAATAGACTTGCCGAAACGTCATCCGATACCAGAAAAAATTGACATCGCCGTTTCGGCTGTCACTGGCGAAGGTATTGATCGCTTGCAAGAAAAGCTGGTCGAAATCGGGAAAAAAATACTCCCCAAAGAAGATGAGGTTACTTTAAACCGCCGCCAACGCCAATTGGTCAAGGAGGCCGCCGATAGCCTCGCTTTGGCCTTGGAGGCCGAAGATATGCTGATCATGGCCGAAGCTATCCGGCAAGCCTGTCGTTGTTACGACCGGCTCACCGGAAAAGCAGGTGTTGAAAATATGCTCGACAATCTGTTCAGCCGCTTTTGTATTGGCAAGTAAAATCTACAGACTGACATCGACCTTAAAGTAATAAAATCCGCCATTCATGCCTAATTGTGAGGTATTCATGTCATATTTGTGAATACCTATATAGCGATGCGCTAAAGGCAAACGTGTTGGATATCGATTAAACAAATTATTGGCACCAGCTGTCAAAGCCAGCTTGGCATTCACTCGATAGGTTATATCAAGATTGGTGGTATATTTAACCCGATTATGAAAAGGAAAGAATTCATAATTCGATAACAGATTTGTATTGGCCGCCCCGCCATAGTAAGAAAGCTGCGAGGTTGTATGTCCCCAACGGATTTCATGCAGGCCGACAATCCATTTTTTATCGCCACTGGTGAATTGACCGCCCCAGATAATTTTACTGCGTGGATAAGCGCTGGTGATATAGGCAATGCTTTGCTTGGTCAGAAGATCATTGCCATCAGCATCTTTTCCCTGATGAGTCAAAATCGTGCGATTGATATTGGCGGCTACACTCCAATCGATATGGCCGATATCGCCTAAATAGGTTGGATAGCTGGCGGTAATATCAATACCTCGAGTGCGGGTATTGGCGACATTGGCAAACCAATGGGCATAAATAGAAGCGGGTGTCCAACTGGCCGCTGCCGCTGGCAAATTAAAGCCATCTAAGGCCAAGGCACTAGAGGCTTGATCTCCATAGATATTACCACCGGGTAAGATCTGCCCCCGTAATTTTATCTGATAGACATCGGCTGTAATATGTAGCCTTTTGATCGGTTCAAAAGTGACACCGGCCGTTATATTGGTTGAATGTTCCGGCTTCAATTTTTCAGAACCATTGGCCAAAGCCCCGACAGAACTCGGGCTGATAATACCCCCCGCTTGGGTTGGATAAAAAGTAACGGCGCTATAATATTCCTGTGCCAAGGTTGGAGCATGAAAGGCATTTGAAATAGTGCCTCTGAATCCTAACCATTTGAAAGGATCATAGCGCAAGGCAACCTTTCCGGTTTTGGTATCCCCGACATCAGAATAATGCTCGTAACGTCCTGCGACATCAATCTGTAGCTGTTTGACCAAATGGGTCGCTACATCGAAGTAACCGCCAAAGACATTTCGGCTGAATTTGCCTGCACTTTGGGCAGGTATACCGGGAAGAGCTTCTGACCCGCTGCCATAGGCAGATTCAAAACTACCTGCACCAATAGTATAGCTTTCATACCGATGGGTTGCGCCTCCTGCTACATTGATTACATGGGGCCAGCCGTTAATATGGAAAGCCTTGCTGAAATCAATACTATTGCTCCATTGCTGATTATTGAAACGCTGGGCATTTTTAAAATTCGTCGGGGCTAGACCGGTATCTTTTGAAAGCTGAAGATTAGCCGAGTTTTTGACTCCGATACTATCATAATCACGACCATAAACGCTGGATACATCCCAATTCCAGCCTTTGATCTGGCCTTTTAATCCGCCCGTTATTTCCCAGTCATTTTCATTAATGGTATCAACCGGCAAATAGCCATTGGGATAAATTGCGGCATAAGCCGGATAATCCGTCAAGGTAGAAGCAAGACGCGTGATTTCATTGGCTTCGGCATAACGATGAGCATAGGTAACCAGACCATAGGCCTCGATATTATCGGTAATTTCGTAACCACCTTTGATTGCAAAACTTTCCCGTGTCTGTTCGGGCTGACCCAAAAATTTGTCTTTACTGTTGGTGCGTAAATCTTTTGAACTGCGATAGGTATGATTTTGGCGTAAAAAATCACCGCTGACATGCAAATAACCGCGTGATCCCAATTTGGTGCCACCATCCAGATAAACGCCTTGCTGAAAGCCGTCTTTAGCCGCGGTAATGCCCGTCAAAGTCTGGGCGTGAAAACCGTGATCCTGTTTTTTCAAAATAACATTGACAACACCGGCCACCGCATCGGAACCATATTGGGCAGAAGCTCCATCTCGTAAAACCTCAATATGGTCAATGGCCGCCATCGGAATCATATCGATATCTACGGGCGTTGTCCCTTGTTGCGGGCCTGCGACAGCAGAAAGATTAGCTGTGGTATGACGGCGTTTACCGTCTACCAAAACAAGGGTTTCATTAGAATTTAACCCCCTCAAACTCAAAGAATCGGTCAAGGCGCCGCTATCAAATCCAGCATTGGGAACGCTTAAGGAAGGCAATAATTGCGTCAGAGCATCGCGTAAACTGGGCATCCCCGTCTGGGTCAGTTGTTTCGCTGAAATAATATCAATTGGAGAAATGCTTTCACTTGCCTTTTTACCCGTCTCTCGGGTGCCGGTAACAATAATGGCATCTCCATTATTGACCGTGATATTATTTTTGTCGGCAGCTAAAACGGTATAAGGATATTGAAAAACACCGCATAAAAAAGAAAGATATAATCCTCCTTTTGGTATAAAATTTTTCATACCAAACCCCCATTTTAATTTTTAAATAAGAATCTCCTTGTTTTTAAATTTATATAACAATTTTTTACATTTAAAGTAATAATATTTAAATGATGTTAAAATAAAAATATATTGCTTAAGTTTTTTAAAAATATAAAATACTGCGCAATTATTACAGATTAACCTGAAAAAATAAGATTTATATTTATATTAATAAGCTGATAAATTGAGATAAAATCTCAAAAAAATATAAATTTCTCGGATGAGATCGTAAAATAATCTGATTAAAAATAAATATAAGGAAACAAGAAGGCTATATTATTGAAAAATATATTGTTTATTCATCAGATATAGCCTTAATTTAATTAAATACTACCAGCTAAAATAGCCGCATATTTACTCGGTACAAATTCAATGATTTCGTAATCAGCTATTCCCTCTATCGAGAAGGGATCTTCTAACAAAATTTTTTCCAAATCCTCGCGTTTTATTTTACTGTTCACCAGTATAATACCAAAATTACTTGGGATATTGGCTATAAAATCTAGAAAATATTTAAAAATTTAATTCCATTCATAGTGAACAACAAACATAGAATAGTCTCCTACCATGCATAGGCTTCAGGCGCTTCTCCCTTTGGCCCCGGCCAAATCTCATCAAGTTTTTGTAAAATTTCAGGCGAAAGAGTGCAGGATAAGGCCTTAAAATTTTGATGGAGTTGTTCAACTGTGCGGGGGCCTGTGATGGCGGCTGTCACGACCGGATTATGCAGCACCCATGCCAAGGCCACTTCTGCGGGATGGCGGCCTAATTCACGACATAAATCTTCATAGGCCTCTAATTGTGGATAAAATTTATCCACTTGCTGAAAAATGTGAGGTGCTTTTTGGGTACCTTTTTTAAGATCCTGCAATACGCCGCTTAGCAAACCCATCCCGACCGGACTCCATGGGATAAGCCCTATTCCATAATAACGTAATGCCGGAATGACCTCTAATTCAATACTGCGCTGGGTAAGGTTATAAAGGCTTTGTTCGGAAGCTAATCCTAACAAATGCCGCGAGGTCGCAACATTTTGTGCAGTGGCTATATCCCAGCCAGCAAAGTTACTGCTACCCACATAAGTAATTTTGCCTTCACGGATTAACTGCTCCATGGCCTGCCAGATTTCTTCCCATGGCGTATGTCTATCAACGTGATGCATCTGGTACAGATCGATATGATCGGTTTTTAATCTCCGCAGGCTATCTTCACAGGCGCGCCGGATATGATAGGCTGACAAATGGCGATCATTAGGACCTGTTCCCATGGGTTGATAGACTTTGGTCGCCAGAACGATTTTGTCGCGACGGCCTCCTTGGGATAACCAGTTACCGATAATTTCTTCAGAAAGGCCAAAACCTTGTTCCATATCAGGCGATTGGGGGCCACCATAAACATCGGCAGTATCAAAAAAATTGATGCCATGCTCCAAAGCCTCATCCATTATTTCGAAGCTGGTAATTTCATCGGTCAAATATCCGAAATTCATTGTACCCAATTCTAACCGGCTTACTTTTAATCCGGTACGACCCAAATACGTATAATCCATTTCTAATAATCCTTATTTTTAATTAAAATCTATAAAGGAATTTTACTTTTAAATATTCTGGAATTATTATCTTTGTCATCACTGGTGACGATGAAGATTTCATTACTCTCTTTATTGATAGCCATACTTGTTGTTCTTAAATTATGGCCTTCATCTCGACGAGGTAGTAGTATTTGAGCAAAGGCTATCCCTTGAGGAGAGAAGACCAGAACGCGCCCCTGACCATAGATCGCGACATAAATATTGCCGTTTTTATCGGTTCTGGTGGAATCGGGGGCCGCCCCCGTAAAATAATAAACCGCGTTAGTATCTAAAGGGACGATATGTGTCGGATCAGAGAGGGTTAAGCGGTATAAAATATTTCGGGCAAATTCCGTCACCCATACTTCTTTTCCGTTTGGGCTGATAGCAATGCCATTTGCCATTGCCAGATGGGGAAAAACGCTAACAGCGTTCTTCTTTTCAGGCGGAAGATAATAAATCCCGCCAGAAGGGTCAGTCGCATTACCGCGAAAATCGGATATATAAAGACCACCCAAGCGATCAAAAACAACATCATTTGGTAGCAGGCCAGCCGATACGGGAATAAGTATTTTTAGATTTTTTCCTTCGTGATCAAGGCTCAATATCGCCCCTTTATTTTGGGCAATATCCAATGAGGCAATAATAATATGCCCTGTTTGATCAATGGCTAAACCACCAAGACTGATATCATTCCGGTGAAATAGCGTTGATATTTCTTTATTTTTGCTGATGCGTAATATTCTTTTCCCGCTCAAATCAGAGAGAAGAAGCTTGCCATCTTGTTCAAATACAGGGCCTTCAACGCCGTGAACGTCTGGCAGAGTTAGCCATTCCTCTGCAAAAACAGTCTGTAAATTCTGCTCAGAAGCGGGAATTGGGGCAAGGGAAGACTCTTTTTTTAGGTAGTTTTCAGCATATCCTTTTTGTTCGAAAAAGAGATATGAAAACACTAAAGTACAAGCAAGACCAAAAAGTTTAAAAATACAAGCAAGCATTGTGTTCTCCTGCTACGAGAACACTTTAATTCTAAAATATATTTTTGATTAGATATATAATTAAAAAGATAGTTATGAATATGATTCATGAATATTTTTTGAGATTAAAAATCCTCTATTTGAAATAGTATTATTAGGCTTTGTTATTAACGGATATTGTTATTTATAGAGATTAAGCAGGCCATTTCAAAAATATCGAGATGATGCGCTCTCTATCAATTTTTGCTTTCTCTCTCTGTTCCACGTGAAACAAAAAGGCCGCATTCCGACAAATTACAGGCTCTTTTCAGGCTTAAAACAAGGTTGATGATTGTTTTTCATCCCGAAAACTGTTTGATAGCTTTTTTCTGTTTCTCCCGTCTGGATGATTTTTATCCCTGTTATGAAAGAGTTTTTCGACATTGTAGTCATAGGCGGCGGTCATGCCGGTTGTGAAGCTGCGGCGGTCGCCGCTCGTATGGGGGCGAAAACCGCTCTTGTGACGATGGACAGCGAACAGATCGGGGCAATGTCCTGTAATCCTGCAATCGGTGGATTGGGAAAAGGTCATCTGGTGCGTGAAATTGACGCATGGGATGGCTTGATGCCTCATGCGGCCGATTATGCGGCTATTCATTACCGGATGCTCAACCGCAGTAAAGGCAGCGCGGTGCAAGGGCCCCGCATACAGGCTGACCGCAATCGCTATAAAAAAGCTATCCAGACGGCCTTAAAAGAACAAGCGCATCTTACCATTATTGAAGGCATGGCTGAATCCTTCCAGATGGATAAAGGCAAGGTCAAAGCTGTTCTTTTAGCGGATGGTCGTTCGCTAAAGACTGAAAGCGTGGTGCTTACAACGGGTACTTTTTTGGATGCGTGGTTGTTCTGCGGCGAAAAGAAATGGCGGGGCGGCCGGATCGGTGAACAACCTTCCATCGGTCTCGCTGAACAATTGAAAGCCCTTGATTTACCTCTGGGCAGATTAAAAACTGGCACACCGGCAAGACTGGATGGTCGAACTATCGACTGGGCAAGATTACAACGCCAGCCTTCTGATGAAGACGCTTGGACAATGGCCAGTTATGGCACGGGGCGGGTAGCCCCTCAAATTGCTTGTTCTTTGACGCGCAGTAATCAAAAAACCCATGATATTATTCGGGCTGGACTGGATCGCTCACCACTTTTTAGTGGCGCGATAGAGGGGCGGGGGCCTCGCTATTGCCCCTCTATTGAAGATAAAATCATGAAATTCGGTGATCGTGACGGGCATCAGATTTTTCTTGAACCAGAAGGACTTGATACACCGCTGATTTATCCGAACGGCATTTCAACCTCTCTACCGGAAGACGTGCAGCAAGCCTTTATCAACAGCATAGAAGGCCTTGAAAATACCAAAATCGTGCAATTCGGCTATGCCGTCGAATATGAATTTATTGACCCGCGCAGCCTGACCCATCAACTGGAATTAAAGGCCTTGAAGGGCGTTTTCTGCGCTGGTCAAATTAACGGCACCACGGGGTATGAAGAGGCCGCCGCTCAAGGTCTGGTGGCGGGTATCAGCGCGGCTTGCGCGGTCGCCGGAAAAGCGCCTCCGGTTTTCGACCGTCGTAATAGTTATATCGGGGTAATAATCGACGATCTGGTTTTACAAGGCGTTACCGAACCTTATCGGATGCTGACGGCCAGAGCCGAATATCGTCTTGGTCTCCGTGCCGATAATGCCGTGACCCGTCTATCTGGTCAGGCCAAGGCCTTCGGTGCCTTGGGGACTGAAATGACGGATTTCGTTACCAAAAGATTGGCAGAACGTGAAAAATGCCAAAAATTATTGGAAAAAGCAGCCAGCAGTCGGGATATGCAAGCCGTCGGTGCTAATGTCACCGAAGGGGCATCGCATAGCTTATTTGAATGGCTTCGTTTCCCAGCGGTGACGCGGCAACATCTCGAAGCGCTTATACCGGAACTGACAGAATTCTCGGATGCGGTCGTCTCTGAAATAATCGACGACGGGCGTTATGCGCCTTATCTTGAAAGACAGGATGCCGAACTGGCGCGTTTGGCGGGGCATGACAATATGCCGCTTCCGGCTGAACTCGATTATGCGACTATTGCGGGTCTTTCTAATGAAATGGTCGAAAAATTTTCGGCTGCCCGTCCGCCTGACATGGCCTCCGCTTCACGGGTAAGAGGCGTTACACCGGCTGCGTTGGCCGCTATTTTAATTCATGCAAAAAAAGTGACCTTATGACACGGGAAGAAGCGCTCCTCTGGCTCGACCAGCATATCGGTATTTCACGTGAAACAGTGGAAAAGCTCGATGCTTTTGTCGCTTGCCTTCATGCGGAAATGGCGCATCAAAATTTGATCGCTCGCTCGACGGTCGATGATTTATGGGGGCGTCATATTATTGATTCCGCCCAACTTCTGCCCTTGGCCAGAAAGGAAGCCGCTTTTAACAAAAAAGCCTCTCCTAAAAGCTGGCTCGATCTGGGCAGCGGTGCGGGGTTTCCGGGCATCATCATTGCCATTCTTTCCGAAATGGCGGTGACTTTGGTTGAATCCCGCCGAAAAAGAGTTGAATTTTTAGAAAAAGCCGCTGAAGCTGCCGGAACACCTGTCACTATTTTAGGGCAAAGGCTGGAAAATATCGAACCCCAAGCCTTTGATATTATTACAGCCCGCGCCTTCGCGCCTCTGGATAAATTATGGCGACTGGCCTTTCCTTTCTCTCACAAGGAAAGCCTATGGCTGCTTCCCAAAGGGCAAAATGCGCGGACGGAACTAGAAGAGACCCGTAAATTATGGCAAGGTGATACCCGAATAGAGGGGAGCGTCACCGATCCGCAATCGGCGATTATTGTCGCGACCCATATTCACCCCAAAAAACAAAAAACGGGGAAGAAAACGTGATCAGAATCGCTATCGCCAATCAAAAAGGCGGCGTTGGAAAAACAACTTCTGCGATTAACCTTTCAACCGCTTTGGCGGCTATTGGCTGGCGGGTGCTGGTCATTGATTTTGATCCTCAAGGGAACGCCTCAACTGGCCTCGGTATCAAACACGAACATCGTCGGGTTTCTGCCTATCAGGTGCTAACCGGCGAGGCGGCTTTGACCGAAGGTGTGGTGAAAACGGCGGTTCCGGGATTGGAGATTATTCCGGCAACGGTCGATCTTTCCGGTGCAGAAATTGATCTTCTCAGTATCGGGGAAAGAACCCATCGACTGGCGCATGTGCTCGACACCGCGCCGCCTGACCGTTGGGATGCCTGTCTGATTGACTGTCCGCCCTCATTGGGACTTTTGACCGTCAATGCTCTTGTTGCTGCCCATAAATTGATGGTGCCGCTGCAATGTGAATTTTTTGCCCTCGAAGGTTTGAGCCAGCTTCTAACCACTATCGAACGGGTGCGGTCACGCTTTAATCCCAGCCTGTCTATCCTCGGGGTTACGCTTACCATGTATGACCGCCGTAACCGGCTGTCCGATCAGGTCGCCGATGATGTGCGGGAAGTCTTGGGGCGGGTCGTTTTTAACACGACTATTCCTCGTAATGTTCGACTTTCCGAAGCGCCGAGCCATGGTATCCCCGCGTTAATTTACGATCATCGTTGTGCCGGATCAGAAGCCTATATGGCTCTGGCACGTGAAGTCATCGATCGACTTTCCAGTAAGAAAACTTTTTATCAATCACAGGTATCTGCATGAGTTTCGACAAGAAAAACCGTCCTCGTAAAAAAGGCGGCCTTGGTCGCGGTCTTTCCGCTTTATTAGGCGAGATTGCCGAAGAAACATTGGGCGATAATCCAGATACTGGCAACGAAAATGCCCCCTCCGGCGCAGTTCGTAGTTTACCTGTTGCTGCTATTTTCCCGCATCCAGACCAGCCCCGCCGGATTTTTGACGAAACGGCCTTAAACGAACTCACCGAATCCATTGCCCAAAGGGGTGTTTTGCAACCGATCGTTGTCCGCCCGAAAGGAAGCGGCTGGCAAATCGTGGCAGGCGAACGCCGCTGGCGGGCTGCCCAGCGGGCAAGGCTGCATGATATTCCTGTTATTGTTCGGGAATTTGACGAATCCGAAACGCTGGAAGTTGCTCTGATCGAAAACATCCAACGCTCGGAATTAAACGCAATTGAGGAAGCCAAGGCCTATCAACGCCTTGCCGAACAATTCGGCCACAGCCCCGAAGCATTATCCAAGCTCGTTCGGAAATCCAGAAGCCATATTACCAATCTGCTCCGCCTTCTCGATTTGCCCGAGGTGGTGCAGGATGCGCTGATTACGCGACAATTAACTATGGGACATGCCCGCGCCCTGATTACCGCTCCAGACCCACAAAAGCTGGCTGAAAAGGTCATCGAAAAAGGCTTATCGGTGCGCGATACCGAAAAGCTGGTGCAGGAAATTAAAAACGGCAAGAGTAAAGAACCACCCAGCAAAGCGAAAAAAGGCCAAACGCTGGCGGCTGACGGCGATGATGCCGATATTCTAGCCTTGCAGCAATTATTGACAGAATCCCTGAAACTACCCGTCACCATCGCCTATAATGGCGAAAGCGGTACGATCAGCCTAGATTACAGCTCGATGGATGAATTAGACTTTCTCTTCCAACGGCTTTCCGGCTCTGATTTCTAAAATCCGCCAATCGTAATTGATGTGGTTTTCTCTCAGGCTTTTTCAGGCATTTTTTTATTCTTCAATAGATTAAACCCTGCGGTCGGGCTTAGTTTAATCGCGTCTATCAAAGCCAGACAAGACAGCAAGGCCACAAGAAGCAAGGCTATTCTGAAGGGCAAATCAGCTTGCTGTCCCAAATGAAACCACCGAACTGCAAGATGACTCATTCGTAAAGCGATGGCACCGACAGTAACCCCCAAACCCAAAGAAATCTGGACGAGGGTGCTAAAGAGGGTATTGGCGGTGCTCATCAATTCTTTGGGGACTTCTGAATAGGCCAACGTCACCAAAGCGGTGAATTGCAATGACCGGAATAGCCCACCTGCAAAAAGAACAAGCACAATCAACCATTCGGATTGCGGCGACAGAAAAGCGCAAGCCAAAATAGACAGACTGCAAAGGACGTTGTTCCAGATCAAAATTGGACGGAAACCAAAACGCTCGACAAGCTGGGTGGTAAAGGGCTTCATCAGCAGGTTTCCGGCGAAAATAGCGGTCAACAACGACCCCGATAAAAAGGGACTAAGTCCGAAACCTATCTGAAACATCAAAGGCAATAAAAAAGGTGTCGCACTGATGGTAATCCTGAAAATGCTACCGCCAAAAATGCTGACAGAAAAACTTTGAATTTTCAGGGTTTCGAGATGAATCATCGGATGATCGACGCGATTAAGATGACGATATCCCAAGGTCAACAGCAAGCCACCGATCAAGATCATGATACCAATCATCATCCATTGCGGTTCTGGCTGCGCCCCCATTTCAATGGAAGCCATCACGAAAAATAAGGAAAAACTGGTCAATAAAAAGCCCGGCCAGTCAAAGGGTGGTGCTTCCACTTCGCCCGATTTAGGCGCTAACAGCAACGCCGAAACAATCGCGATTAGTCCCAAAGGCAGATTAAGGTAAAATATCCACCGCCATGTCGTATGGGTGACGATCAACCCGCCAAGGACAGGGCCCAACATAGGCGCCGCCAAAGCAGGCCAGATCAAAGTTGCCATCGTTTTGACGAGCTTTTCCTTGGGCAGATTGCGAAGCACAGCCAATCGCCCGACTGGAATCATCATCGCCCCGCCCATACCCTGCATAATCCGCAACAGAACGAATTCGACCAAGCCATTCGCCAGACCGCAAAGAACAGATCCCAAGGTAAAAATGGCGATAGCAAGGGTAAAGATGCGCCGGATACCAAAGCGGTCAGCAATCCACCCGCTCACTGGAATAAAAATTCCCAAAGTCATCAAATAGGCAGAAACCCCGATATTGAGATCAATCGGAGGAACACCGAAAGTTTTGCTCATCGCGGGCAGGGCGGTGACAATAATGCTACCGTCTAAATTCTCCATAAAGGAGGTGCCAGCCACCAACAAAGATAACAGGAATAAATAGCGATCAGGGGTTAAAAAACCGGTTTTCGGCTTCGGGGGCGTCATGAAAAATCCGCTTCAATTATCGCGCTTTTTAGAACAAAAAGTCCTTTGTAATAGCGGCTATATAGGCCTTGTCATCAAAAGGTAACAGCACCTAACGGATAAAATATTTTCAGTAAGCCTTATTAAATAATATAACATTATTTCTCGAAAAATCGTTTTTTCAAGGCTGCCTTTCGTCCAGAAGGTTCCGAAAGACAGCCCCAAAAAGCAATTTAGTCTTTGTCGTAATCACGGTCAGCCATAACCGAGAAATCAAAAATACGACCACCCAAGGCACCCCGCGCTCCATTGCTGGTCATTTCATAGAGAAAACCATATTCACCGGGTTTCATGGCATATTTGGGGGTCACTTTATAAACACCGGGTCTAACCATTTCGGAATCGATGGGGATCTGGTCTTTATCCATGACACCGCTTTTCATGCCGCCCAAATTCTGGCTACCCACACGAATTTCGCGATGCCCGTTTTTACTTTTCATCTTGATAAGGGTGAAGGCATTGGGTGAATTGATGACCGATTGTAAACCGGAACTCCATGTGCTGGTTGTCTGCTGGTTATTCGCCTCATCAAAGAAGAAATAGAAAACCGGCTGCTCATCTTCGCTTTTATTGCGGGCATGCTCACTCTGGATAGAAGCCTTAATACTCATCGAGGCAATACCGCTCGTCAAAGCATAGCCCCATGTGCCACCGGTTTTAGCCTGATTGGTTATCGTGGAATCGATATGCTGCATTTTGGGCGGATAAGAATGTGAATTGAGAAGATAAACACCGGAGGCGTGAGGCACCATCGGATCGGGCGAGTCCATCGACAAAGCCGCCGCTTTTGGCGCGCTTTTCTCAAGCATAGCCGCCAAAACTGGACTGGAAACACCGCGCTTCCGTAAAGAGATAAGCTGGTCGGTCGAAAGATCAAAATCCGCATCCGAATTTTTGACTTTGGCAATGATCGCTTCATCGCCAAGGCCGGTATTGGTCAAGGTCACGACGGATTCATTATTCAGTGTTTCTGCCAAGGCGGGCATAGCACAGCTGATAAGCGCAGCCAGAATAAGCGGCCTGATTTTCATGAAATTCCCCTGTTTTTTGTCAAATAATGTAAAAATCGGGGTAACCTAATGAAGAAACATTTTTATTGAAAGTAAAAATAGAAATAGGAAGAAAAAATATATCTAAATTAGATGATATAAAAAGAATATTTTTTATAATTTTATTTTGTATTTGAAAAATATAAACAAAGCGATGGTGAATATATCTTCTTCAAGATATTACCTTGAAGAAGATTATCGCTCTTGTATTTTTTAATATCACTCTGACCACAGAGAAAAATTAGTCTTCTTTTTTATAATCCTTTGGAATTCTCTCTTTTATTTGCCACCATCATGGCCTGACAGGCCGCCAGATCCCAAGCCGCACAGCCTACCGATTTAAATAAAACAGGCATCCCAATAGGCGGTGTTACCTCCAATGCCTTAGCCAAAGGTTGCACTTTCGACCATTCAAGGCCAGCCTGAATAATATCGCCCGCTTCACTAGGCGCACCGATTGGATCATCGACATAAACAAGGCTGTTTCTGACGATCTCCGGTGCGATTTCGACCATTTCCGGCTTAAAAGCGCCGACTGCAATGACCAAAGGACAGGCCGACGGCGCTTCATTATAAATGACTTCCCGACTAGAGGTAACCGTAATCACCACGTCAAAAACCCGTCCTTCTTGGCAATCCGGCTGCAACCGCAAAGGCAAATCAGATAATTTCTGACAAAAGGCTAAACTGCTTTCTTTGGTGCGTCCTCTGATAAAAACCGAACTTTCAGGATAAAGGGCAGCCAAAGCCTCACAATGGGCAATCGCCTGAACACCAGTGCCGATAATCAGAATATTTTTGACACTTTGCCGTGCCAATAAGGCGATCGCCAGCATCGACAAAGCGAAGTCCGTAACATCGTAACCGTTGGCGCATCTAGGGTAAAAAGCGGGCTACCCGTTCGGACATCGGCACAATTGATTGCGCCTTGGATGACAGGCCGATCAGACGCTGCGTTATCAGGGCAGATAGTCAATATTTTGGTGACAAATAATTCGGAACTAGCCGCAGGCATCACCATGAACAAAGCTGGATTATCCGAGCGCGCTTCCGGCGCCGCAATCGTTACCCGTTCAGGACAAATTATCTCCCCTCGCGCATAGGCTATTATCGTCTTTTTCAAGGATTCGACCAAAAGAGGATAGGTCAAAAGGCGCTTTGTCTCTGAAGCCGAGTAGATTTTCATATTTTTAATAACTTGTTTCGAGTGGGATTTTCTTTGTTAGACCAAAAGACCTTGAGATAATGCGTCAATTTTTCAAATAAGTCACTTTTTAGCCTTGGAACGACCCAATACAGATCAACTTCTACCGCTCCTTTTGGCTGTAATTCTATTAATCGCCCTTCTTCTATATCGACTTTAACTAAGGGTAAGGGCTGCATCCCCCATCCCGCTCCAGCCAATAAAAAATTTAAA
This sequence comes from Zymomonas mobilis subsp. mobilis ATCC 10988, assembly GCF_000175255.2. Classification (NCBI taxonomy): domain Bacteria; kingdom Pseudomonadati; phylum Pseudomonadota; class Alphaproteobacteria; order Sphingomonadales; family Zymomonadaceae; genus Zymomonas; species Zymomonas mobilis. Next base: position 1,401,910 of record NC_017262.1, read on the forward strand.
AAACCTTGTGTTGTGGGGATGTAATGAATCTTAGGGGGAAGCGGCATCGCATAATTTTGCTGTAGCCACTGACTTTGTAAACCGTCATGCTTTTCAAAGCAGATGCACGGCGCTTGAGTAAATGCCTGTTTGGTGAAACCATCTGGGAAATAGCTTTTTATAAAAGATGGGGTCGCACAGGCAATATAGACCATTTTTCCCAGATGAATTGTCCGGCATCCCGTTATTGGGGCTGTTTGCGCAGTAATGGCGGCCATCGCTTCACCAGAACGCAATTTATCCGCCGTCACTGTTTCATCTTCTACGAAAAGATTCAAAAAGACTTTTTCTTGTTTAATAAAATCGGCCACAGCATCGGGAAACCACGTTGCAAGGCTATCTGCATTGACCGCTATTTTTAGATGAACAGGCAGCGCTTCTTTTGAGCCAGAAAGCTCGGCGATTTCAGCTTCCAGTAGTTGTACTTTTTCGACATGAGCACATAAAGCGCGTCCAATATCCGTTGGCATGCAAGGTTGGCCTCGGATAATCAACAAGGCACCTAATCTTTCTTCATATCCTCGAACACGCTGCGATATCGCAGAAGGCGTAATCCCCAAAAATCGGGCAGCCGCTTCAAAAGAGCCTTCCTGTATCACAGCATGGACAGCGACAAGCGCGGTATAATCTAGCATAGATGAAGTTTTCCTTCATCATACTTAGAAAAACAAGTTTTTCTTCATGATAGGGCTGAAATATAGAAAATCTTATGTCCTATATTTTGATCCCTTTTTTGTCTGGCTTTGCATTATCCGCCTCTTTAATCATGGCTATTGGTGCCCAAAATCTGTTTGTTCTCCGCCAAGGATTGAAAAAAGAACATATCGGCGCAATCGTTCTTTTTTGTGGGTTATCTGATGCTCTGTTGATTACTCTAGGCGTCAGCGGCGTAGGTGCCTTCCTCTCAAAAATACCTCAATTATCGAAAATCTTTACCCTCGCTGGATTTCTGTTTCTTTCCTATTATGGCATCATGGCATTACGCCGCGCGATGAAGCCCGAAGACAGCCTTAATCTATCAAAAGGCCATTCTGTCTCTCTTGCAAAAGCCTTATTTACAGTCGCGGCTTTTACATGGCTCAACTCACATGTTTATATTGATACGGTTCTTTTGATGGGGACAGCCGCTTCGGCACAACCTTATTCTTTACGGCCTATTTTTGGGATAGGGGCTTCTGCGGCCAGTTTTGTCTGGTTTTTTGCGCTTGGCTATGCCGCCCGTTTTTTACAACCTATTTTCCAGCATCCGCGTTCGTGGCAAAGGCTTGATATTCTTACAGGTAGCGTCATGCTTTTCCTTGCTTTTTTATTGCTCTGGCAAGGCATCCTTCATCCATTTCTATCTCTATGAATGACTGTCTATTTTGAACTGATTTCTAAAGTAACCTTTCTTTTGCGCCGGATAAAATCTTCAAAATTTTTTGTAAAAGCCTGATTCCAACGCTAAAATAACTTTCTGCGCTTTTATCAAAGGCCGTAAAGGAAATATCTTGCTCGTTATTCATACCATAGCCGAACTTCGCGCCCATCTTGATGAACATCGCCAAAATCGCCGCAAAATCAGCTTGGTGCCTACAATGGGTTTCTTACATCAGGGACATATGGCCTTAGCGCAAAAAGCGAGGAAAGAATCTGATGTTGTGGTGCTTAGTATTTTTGTTAACCCGATACAGTTCGGCGTTAATGAAGATCTCGATGTTTACCCAAGAGATTTACCTCATGACATCGCATTATGTAAAGAAAATGGGGTGGATATCCTTTTTGCGCCTTCGGTGGCTGAAATCTATCCAGAACCGATAATGACCTCGGTCGAGGTTCAATCACTTTCCAATATTTTGATTGGTCGTCATCGCCCCAATCATTTCCGTGGCGTGACGACGATCGTCGCAAAGTTATTGAATATTGTCGAACCCGATAAGATTATTTTCGGAGAAAAGGACTATCAACAGCTTATTATAGTCCGTCGGATGATCCGCGATCTTTCCTACAAAGCCGAAGTGGTTGGGGTGCCTATAGTTCGTGAAGAGGACGGCTTGGCCTGTTCTTCGCGCAATGCAAGATTGACCAAAGAAGATCGCGCTGCGGCGGTCATTCTTTCGCAATCCTTGAAAAAAGCCCAAAAAAGGATTTTGGAAGGCGAAAAAGATGTCTCCACTATCCGCCAGTTAATAGAAGACAATATCAAAAGCGAAGCACGGGCAAAAATTCAATCTATTGATATCTGCCATGCTACAAAATTAGATACTCTCGACAGGATAGATAATCAGCCGATTGTTATTCTACTCGCTGTCGCTTTTGGTGACGTCGTTCTGATCGATCAGCAGCTCGTTACGCCCAAGGAGAAAGCGCTCTAATGTCAGCCATCCCTTCTTCTAATAAGCGCCGGACTATTCCCGAGCTTCGCGCGCGTAAAGGCAAGTCGCCGATCGTTGCTTTGACGGCTTACAGTGCTTTAACCGCCCGTTTTGTTGATCCTTACGCCGATTTCATTCTTGTCGGGGACAGTCTTGCCATGGTCGAACATGGTATGGCGACGACTATTGGCGCCTCGCTTGATATGATGATTTTACATGGTCAAAGCGTGATGCGCGGTTCCGAGAAGGCCGCTGTCGTTATCGACATGCCTTTTGGTTCTTACGAAGCGAGTCCACAGGAAGCCTATCATAATGCTGTCCGTATTTTGTCCGAAACAGGATGTTCAGCCGTAAAACTTGAAGGCGGCTCTCATCTCGCGCCTGTTATCGCCTTCCTCACAGCACGAGGGGTGCCGGTTATGGGGCATATTGGGTTGACGCCTCAATATGTTCAGACTTTGGGCGGGTTCAAAATACAAGGCCATAGCTCGGAACAACAAGACAAGATTAAACAGGACGCTCTTGATTTTGAGGCCGCCGGTGCTTTTTCCGTCGTGCTAGAAGGGGTGACCGAACCGCTTGCCCGTGAAATTACGGATAATATCGCGATACCAACGATTGGTATCGGTGCCTCTTCTTATTGTGATGGCCAAGTTTTGGTTTTGGAAGATATGCTGGGCTTCAATGACAAGGTGCCGCGTTTCGTCAAAAAATTTGCTCATCTTGGGGATGACATCAAAAAAGCGGTTTCAGACTATGCCACTGCGGTTTCAAATCGTAGTTTTCCAGCAGAAGACAACATCTACAGGCCAAAATCTTAAAAAGACCTGATTGTTCAAATGTCAGTTTCTTCGGGATTGTTGGTCTGTTTCTAAAAGCTGTTTTTCACTTTTATTTTAAAAGAAGGCTGTTCTTTTCAAGGAAAATAGTCCTCCTCTGACTCTGTAATATTGCATAAATAAACAGAGGTGTAAGGCGGCTATAATCGACAAAGAAGCAGTAGGATTTCAAGAATAGTGAAAAAAACAGGATGGAAAGCGGCAATCATTTTGGCCGCGATTGCGCTGGGTGCTTTGCTTTTTTGGGGTGCCTTCAAGCTGAATAGGCCAACAGCCAAAACACCACAGGAAGAATTAAAGCTCGCGCTGAAATATGCGCATGGCGATAGCTCGAATATTGATAAAAGCAAGGCTTTGACCCTGATCCAGCAAGCCGCCAATAAAGGCTTTGCTCCGGCTGAATATGCGCTTGGTACTTTTTACTATAAAGGCGAAGCGGTCGCGGCGGATAAATCCAAAGCCCTCTATTGGTATCAACAGGCGGTTACGCATGGGGACGCCGATGCCGCCCTTGCTTTGGGCAATATGTATTATAATGGCGATAGTATTGCGCCCGACAAATCCAAATCCGTTGACCTTTATCAACAGGCGGCCAATCAGGGCAATGCCCAAGCGCAGTTAAATCTTGGCCTAATGTTTTCTCGTGGGGATGCCGTTTCTCTCGATAAAGCCAAAGCACTTTACTGGTATCAGCAAGCCGCTGATAAAGGTAATCCACAGGCTGAACTTATTCTTGGCAATATGTATTATAATGGTGACGGCGTTGCCGTTGATAAAGCCAAAGCGCTTTCTTGGTATCAACAAGCGGCCAATCATGGTCTCGCTCAAGCTGAACTTGCTCTTGGCATTATGTTCTATAATGGCGAAGGCGTTACCGTTGATAAAAATAACGCCGCCTATTGGCTGAAACAAGCTGCTAATCATGGGAATGATACAGCAAAATACCAACTGAAATTATGGTTTAATTCTTAGGTCGTTATAAAAAATTATAAAAACGGTAAAAAAGTAATGAAAAAATGACAAAAAGCCGCCTCTGATTTCCTTTCATGGACGGCTTTTCTGTCTTTTTTGATCTTGGGATATTTTATCCTTTGCCCTATTTTTTAAATCATTCACTATAATAAATTGATATTTTATTTAAAAACATTTGATTTATAGTTGTTTTTTAAACAAAAAATAATAATAAGTAAATTTATGTATTTAATTCTCTTTGAATAAATAATTATTATATTTTTAAGTCGTTTGATTTTTTTAAAAATTTTATTTTAATTGCAATGTAATCTTTAAAAATAAGAATGAAATTATAATAGCTATTGTAATAGTTAATCATATAATACTGAGAACAATTCATGAATGCTTGAATCTAGGTGGGTTTTGTTCGCGATGTCATGGCGGCTGATAAACCCAAATCCCTTTTCTAGCATGAGCAAGCGACTAACCCGCAAAGCCAAATATACTCTGGGTTGTTTCTGCCGTGCAGGCGATGCTGTCGCGACTGATAATTCCAAGCTTTTTGTTGGGTGCTGACCGTGTCCAATAAAGGCTATGATCCACGCATAATATCATTGAGGCTTTTATATTACAGCAGAGATAGCCTTGCCGCCAATCAGTCTAAAGCCTCTATCATTCTCAAAAAGCATCTGCTCACGCTAGTGAAACTACCCAAAAATAGCTGGAATATCATTCGGTTGTCAGGGCTTGGAATAGCGCCTGAATATTTTTTTTGGCAGCCTTCTTGCTACAATCCACCAATCTGTTTTTTGGCTTATTTTAAAACCGCTTTTTCTAGGGATAATTTCTAACTTTCCGATTGGAGGATGTCGGCTGCACCATAATGGGCTATTTTGGAAAATAGACCGAGAAGCTGGTCTTTTGTGGGTGTTCCACCCCAAACATAAACAGAGAGAATAATGGCTTTATTCGGTTGAGGCCAAAGAATGGCAATATCACTGGCGGCATCATGGCCATTGGTGCCGGTTTTGTCCGCGATGACCCAGTTTTTGGGCAAGCCTGCCCGCAACCGCTGACTGCCTGTCTGACATCTTACCATCCAACCGGTCAGCCGATCGCGGGAGGAAGGTGATAATAGAGAACCCAAAAGCATTTTTTGCAAATTGCGCGCCATAGCTATGGGCGTTGTCGTATTTTCTACGCCACCATAAGGCGTTTCGTTTAAAAATGGCTCGATATTGTCTAACCGACTTTGATCGTCCCCCAACTGCCGCCAGAAGGCTGTCAAAGCCAAAGCCCCGCCACTACGTTCCAACAGTTTATTGGCACAGAAATTGTCGCTTTGTTCAATCGCTCCCTGACAGAGTTCAGCAACCGACATCTCTGCTTTATCAAGATGAGCCTTGGCAAAAGGCGCGTATAAATCTTCAATATCTTCAGGCTTATAAGAAATAATCCGGTCAAGGCTGTCTTGCCCACGGTCACAACGCAACAAGACAGAAGCCACAAGAGAAACCTTAAAGCTGCTGCACATGAGAAAGCGTTCATTCGCCCGCCAAGCAAGGCTTTTTCCTGTCGCTATATTCTGGGCATAAATCCCGACATGCCCACCGGTTGCCTGCTCATATTCAAGCGCAATCTCCTCAATACTGACAGCCCTTTCCGCAGGAACTGCCCGTTTGCCCCATAGCGCTTGGCAAAAAACAGATGGAAACAGAACCGCCGTCCCAGCTGTCCCCAAAGCCAAAACATCCCGCCTCCGCATTGATATGACTCCCTACTGCTATCCCGCATTCTTGGCACAGCGCATTAAGCTCGACAATGCCTCGTCGCTTTCTTTTGGAATATCTTTCAGACAAGCCTTCTGGCTAGCATAAAGAGATCAATCCAGCTTCAATCTGTTCTTCTGAAAAATGAAATGAATAAAAGAAAGATGTTTTTATTTTTTATAAAAATTTAAAATAAAATATATTATATTTGCTTTTTAAAAAAAATATATATTATGTTTATGTGTTTTAATAATAGGATAATCGTCATGGCAAAGCTAAAGTCAGCCATTACTATTTCAACAGTTTTACTGCCTATTAGCGGTTCCATAAATGCGATGGCCTTGTCCCCAAAAATGCCGTTGCATCATACAGAAACAAATAGATCTTTCGCATCATAACCTCTTTCTAAGGGATAATATGGAAGAAGTTTTATTGAGAAGAAAGCGCTTTCTAGTTCTTTTTTATCGAGAAAGAATTTAAATTCGAATAAAATTTTTAACATTATAAAAGAAATTAAATTATGATTTTAGTTAAAAATTTAAATTTTTCTGTTTCAGGCAAAGAAATACTGCATGATATCAATCTAGGCTCAGGACCTGTTAATTTCTTGAGTTGAGCGGGCTGTTGTGATTCACAGGTTTACCGATGGAGGTGAAGCTGTGAGTGACGTGTTTTTGCTGTCTGAGCACCAGATGGAACGGATTAAGCCGTTTTTTCCACTGGCGCATGGTGTGCCGCGTGTCGATGACCGTCGTGTCCTGAGCGGGATCGTTTACGTGATCCGCAACGGCCTTCAGTGGAAAGACGCCCCGAAAGCGTATGGCCCGCACAAGACTTTATACAACCGGTTTATCCGGTGGAGCCGCCTGGGTGTCTTTGACCGGATCTTCGTCGCCCTGACGGAGCAGGCAGGCCGTTCAAAGCGTCTGATGATCGATGCAACACATCTGAAAGCACACCGGACAGCGGCCTCCCTGCTCAAAAAGGGGCTTTTCCCCGCCATATCGGACGCACGAAAGGCGGACTGAACTCAAAGCTTCACGCTGTATGCGATAGTCAGGGCCGCCCTGTCCGGCTGCATCTGACCGCAGGTCAGGTCAGTGACTTCAAAGGCGCGGATGTTCTGCTGGCAAATCTGCCGGAAGAAACACAAGAAATTCTCGGGGACCGGGGATACGACAGTAATAAAATCAGACAGTCTCTCGCAGACCGGAATATCACCGCCTGTATTCCGCCGAAGAAGAACCGGAAATCAAAGCCGCCTTACGACTGGCATCTGTATAAAAAGCGTCACCTCATCGAAAATATGTTCGCAAAGCTCAAAGACTGGCGGCGTGTCGCAACACGATACGACCGGTGCGCTCACACATTCATGTCAGCAATCCATATCGCAGCAAGTTTCATCTTCTATCTCAAAGAATGAGTCCTGAGCCTAGAATGGTCTTGTGGTATTCTTGCTATTGTCGGAGGAAACGGATCCGGTAAGTCAACATTATTGAGCTGTCTTTCATCTTCATTAAAAACAAGTGATCATTCCATTTTTTGGAAAAATAAGCCTATAAATCAGCAACTCAGTAATTATCGCCGTTCTATAGGATGTGCACCTCAAGGTCGTAGTCTAGATTCTCATCTTACAGCCATAGAATTTTTGTCTGCTTGTGCGGCTTTGCGTTGCCTTTATTCATCTCAAATGAAGGTAGAGATTGCTCATATTTTAAAAAATGTTGGATTATCTTCCCTTGCAGACAGGCCCTTAAATCATTTTTCAGGTGGTAATCTCCGAAAGATACTTATTGCTCAATCTTTATTAGGTAGTCCTGAATTACTTATTCTTGATGAGCCTACTTCAGAGGTCGATATCTCTGCCTCTGAAATGATATGGTCAAAATTAAAAAAATATTCTCAAAATCACGCTGTAATTATTGCCAGCCATGATCTGCCTTCTGTCGTGAAATATGCTGATAAAATAGCCGTTATGTCGGCAGGAAATTTATCACCGCTTGAATCTCCCGCAAATTTTGAAAAATATGAAAATGGGATATTCGACCTATGAATAGGTGTGTTTTAAAAACAGCGATGAGCTATGCGTATATATTGCTAATAAATACCATAAGAAAACCTATAGTTGTTTCTGCTCATATTATTATCGCTATTATTTGTGGTTTATTAATATTACCAAATCATAGCTACGAATATACAACATTCTCTATTTCCAATAAGGCTGTATTTTATAACCGAGACAGTGTTATTGTAATAATAAGTAGCATGTTCTCCTTGGTATATCCTTTAATAGGGTTTTTATTAATTTCACCAACAATAAAAAGACCAATACCAGAAAATCTTTTGTCTTCTTTTCCCGTTAAAAAAAATTACTTTTCTAATGGGGCATTTTATAGCCTCATTCATCCTTATCAGTCTTCATCTAATATTTATTACAGCTATAGGAAGCGTGAACAATCTTCCTTTTAATTTAATTTATCAAATCCCTTCTATAATAATTTCATGTTTTCTTATTTCTTGTCCCGCGCTTATTTTGACCTCTATCTCGGCTTCGATAGTAGAATATATTCCCTTTAATAATGATAAGACCCCATCCTTAATCTTAGTCGCCATCTGGCTTGTCTGGGTCTCTGCTATAGGCTTGAGTCTTAATGGGCAGGGATGGGATATTTCAGGCATAAAATTTCCTATTTTGAACATATTCCATCAGAGTAATGTCAATATCGGCTTTATTCCTATAAAAAAATCGGCTGATTTTATTTCAAATTTTAATGAAATAAAATTCACAAAAATTTATTTTTTATACCAAATACTGATCTCTTTTATTGGAATAATGATTCTTTTTTTATTTGGAAAGCAAGAACTAGTATTAAAAATTACGACGTCAACTTCTCTTAAAACAGATTTTTCTCAAATAAAACCTAAAGGGTTTATCTCTTTATCCCCTCTCACAGCATGGACTATTCTGCTATCAAGATTAATATTCTTCCTTTTTCAAAGTAAAGTTAAGATTACTCTGGCCGCTCTGTTGCTGATTTTACAATTGGTCACGCCGCCCCTTCTTTCCGAAAAAGCTTCATTAGTCGCTTGGGGACTCTATATCACGGAATGGTCTGGCCTAGGATATTTGGTCAAAGGCAAAGCGTTTGCTGTACTGGAATCGACGCTGCCTCTAGGCGGTTGGAAATGGAGTGGTGCTGCCATAGCTGCCATTAGTTTGCAAATGACACTTTTATCTTTGGGAGAAATGATTTTCTATCCTGCGACTATCCTTCCAAAATTTTTTCAGATTACCGCCGTCGCTTTTTTTGCTGTTTTCCTATTAAGAATAACCAGATCTAAAATACCCTTTTTAATAATAGCTATTACCCTATGGTATAGCATGGTAACATATTAACTAATTATTTGAGGAATAAAGCCTTCGATTTTCTACCCTCCGCTCACATCCCCGCGTCTCCATGCCTCGCATCCAAGGATGCTGGTCATTGGCCGAGTAACTGGCAATCATCACCGGCCTTCTTAAAAAAGGCGACTTTCCATAGAAAACCAACCCGCCTCGTTTTTCTAAAAGACAGCGGTCTATTTTCAATCTCTTGGGACGACATGACGCAGGGAGATAGCCTGAACTGATAACCCAATCATTTTGGCTACATTCTTCAGGTGATAACCCTGCCGCTTTGCCTTTTATCGCTAGCAAATTATAATGTTGCTGCGCCAAAGCGATTTCACAAAATCCCTTTTGACAAAGATTTGTCCCGAAAAGTCGTTTTTCTTCTTCTTGGTCAAAGCCAATCAAATTCGCGATTTGATCCTGACTATAACTATCCTTTTCAGGCCAAATAAACTGATAAGGCTGCTTGGGATTGTCGGTTTTAAAAGCTATTGTTTTGCCATCCCGACTGATAACCCAATCTGGCCTTGGGTTGAGGATAATCATCAGTACACCCAAGACCAAAGGCACAACACCCCATAACCGCCATGATGTTTTCCACAATCCTAACCACAACCAGCTAGCCATCATAAAGAGGCATAACCAAGCCCCGATCATCGGCAGCATAAAACCCGCCATGGGCAGAGATGCGACGTAATGGGCAATCGCAAGCAACAACCGAATGGATTGATCGGTTACCCACCAAAAAGGCGCAGAACAACCGATAAGATCAGTCAGCAAGGCCAAGCCTTCTGCTGGAATGGTCACAAAAGTCGTTAAGGGAATAGCCAGAATATTAGCTAATGCTCCATAAAAACCGGATTGGTGAAAATGATAGAGGGTAATAGGCGACACCACGGCTTCGACCATCACACCGCCAATGATGATTTCTGCGATAATTAAAGCCGTTTTTTTCAACCATCCGGCTTCACGCCTGTCACCGAAAATAGATATGATCGGGGCTTCTGCCAAGGCAATGACCGTGCCGACCGCGGCAAAGCTTAATTGAAAACTCGGGGATAAAATATTTTCCGGCTGGATGAGTAAAATAAGCATGGCGGCCGCAGCCACCAATCGCAAGCTGACAGCCCGCCTCCCGATCATCATCCCGAAAAGAATAAAAAAGGCGGTCAGCATCGATCGAACTGTCGGAATTTCACAGCCCGCGACAAAGGTATAAAGCATCCCTATCAAAGCCGCATTACAAGCCGCTATCATCCTCAAAGGGAAATGAAGCACAAGATAGGGCGACAACGCCAAAAGTCTGATCGTGATAAACATCACCGCCGCGATTACAACGCCGATATGCATCCCACCCACAGACAATAAATGGGTTAATCCGGCTTTTCGCATCGCCACCGTATCACTTTCGCTGATAGATCCGATGTCATTAGTGACGAAGGCCGCTGCAACACCCCCTGATCTTGCACCTAGTTTTTCGATAATATGGCGGGTCAATCTTTGATGGATCGAGGCCACTATCAAAGAAAATCCTGATAAAACCGGCTTTTCAAGAATAACAGGCTGATCCAAGACATGACCTGTCGCTGAAATTCTCTGAAACCAGGCGATTTCAGCATAGTCATAACCGGCTGGAATCTGGGCAGGCATCGGGGCGGTCAGTTTAACTCTAACCGCTATTTTCGCACCCGCTTCTAGACCTGAAAAATCGAAACGATCATTAACCGATATTCTGACACGCATCAGGGATGGGCGGGCAGGGGAGTCTTCTTTCGAAAAGCGAAAGGGCGATCTTTCCGATAAAAACGGGAATGAAAGCGATGCAAAAGGCGAAGACCTAACAAAGGAAGGCGGGGTAACCTGAGCCATAAATAAAAAAGGCGCGAAAGAAGCCTGATACGGCCTTACTGTTTTGGTGGATGGCCGTGATAAAGATGGAAGGGATGACGATAAAGACGAGGCTTGCTGCGACAGGAGCAGGGTGCGGGACAATAAAGATGAAGGTTGTTGTATCTGGGGTGGGTGGCGCGATAATAAAGGCAGAAATCGTTGTGGCAGGGATGAAATCGGTGGCCATGAAGAGGCCTGTTTTGATGACAGGGGTGATGGTGGCGGTGATAAAGAACCATCCTGAAAAGCCGGAACGGCTATAACCAAGCGCATCCGTTTTCGAGAAGGCTGGTATTCACTTTGAAGGATTTGTCCACGAATATCAAAAACACCCCAATTTCGGGGCTTTATCGGTGCGACATTATAGGCTCTAAAGCTGATATCGACCATACCTAAAAAAGCCGCTACCGCCATAATCAAGACAGCCTTCGCCGCTCTTTTCTTATCCGCCCAAATCCACGCAGCCAACGCCAAGGCCAGTAACAAACAACCACATCCCAGCCATCCCGAAATATCAGGAATCGCAAACCATAAAAGAATTCCACCTCCAAAGGCGATCGGCAACCATAACGGTAACTGATCTCTCTCCTGCTCCAGTTTCTCTTCCAGCCAAATATCGAAAGAAGAAATCTTTCTTCTAACCTTGTCTGCTTTTACTCCCATCCACTCGAGAAACCGGAGGCTAAGACGTTTCATTCCTTTTCATATCCATGCTAAAGGCGCATAAAAACCAAGACTTAAATCTTGAAGAAAGCTTCACGCAGATATTGCCGTTAATACCCTAAATGTTTTACGGACAATCATTATTTAAATTTTCTTATCATAACCGCTATTCAATCAGCCGGTTTATCTATTTCAGGAGTGTAGCGCATGAGCGCAGGTCCAGCTAAAAATCCGTCCGTTGTTACCCGCTTTGCGCCGTCGCCGACTGGCTTTTTACATATCGGTGGCGCTCGTACTGCCTTATTTAACTGGCTTTTTGCCCGCCATAATGGTGGCCAGTTTCAGCTTAGAATAGAAGATACCGATCGCGTCCGTTCTACCAAAGAAGCGATTGATGCTATCATTGATGGTATGCGCTGGCTTGGTCTCGATTGGGATGGCGATATCACCTATCAGTTTGAACGCGCCCCTCGTCATGCAGAAGTAGCTGAAGAACTTCTCAAGGCTGGAAAAGCCTATAAATGCTTTGCAACGGCCGAAGAATTAGAATCGATGCGTGCCGAACAGCGCGTCAAAAAACAGCCCCAACGGTATGACGGTCGCTGGCGTGATCGTGACCCATCCGAAGCGCCGGCCGGTGCCCCCTATGTTGTGCGCTTAAAGGCCGAGCAAGAAGGCGAAACCACGCTTCATGACTTGGTGCAAGGTGATGTTACCGTCAAAAATGCAGAATTGGATGATATGATTCTGCTTCGTTCGGACGGAACGCCCACCTATATGCTGGCGGTTGTTGTCGATGATCATGATATGGGCGTTAACCATGTTATTCGGGGGGATGATCATCTTAATAATACCTTCCGTCAATTAGGTATTATTCGGGCAATGAACTGGGACGCGCCACAATATGCTCATATCCCGCTTATCCACGGGGCTGATGGTGCAAAACTTTCCAAGCGTCATGGTGCCTTAGGTGTTGAAGCCTATCGTGATGATTTTGGCTATCTTCCCGAAGCCATCTGTAATTACCTTCTCCGCCTTGGCTGGGGACATGGTGATGACGAAATCATTACCCGTGAACAGGCCATCGAATGGTTTGATTTGACTTCTGTTGGTCGGTCACCTTCTCGTTTTGACTTCAAAAAACTCGAAAATATCAATGGTCATTATATCCGTGAGGCTGATGATCAGCGGTTAACCGATCTGGTAAAGCCGCGCGTTGAAAAAACGCTTGAGCAAGGTCTTTCTTCTACCGAACAAGCTTTACTGTTGCAGGCGATGCCTTTTTTAAAACCGCGTGCCAAAAATTTGAACGAGTTAGCCGAAAATAGCCTGTTTCTTTTTGAAAAACGCCCTTTAAAGCTGGAAGAAAAAGCGGCCAAGCAGCTTGAAAATACGAGCGGTAGCTTGCTTGCCATTTTAAGAAAAACGCTTGGTGATCTTCTTGCATGGGATAGCGAAAGCCTTGAAAAAGCGCTTCACGATGTCGCTGAACAGGCCGATTTAAAAATGGGTAAGGTGGCGCAACCTTTGCGGGCAGCCTTAACTGGACGGACGGTTTCTCCGGGAATTTTTGATGTCATGATTCTTTTAGGGCAGGATGAAAGTCTAGCCCGTTTGGACGATCAATTATCGTTGTCACCCACACATAGCTAATAAAATAAAAACACCCTCCCTTTCCTTTTAAAATCAGGATACTAGACCTCTTGGAAGGATAGGGGGGAGTGTTATTAAATTTTAAGACTATTTCTTATACCCATTCAAAAGGATAATAAGAATAGAGAATAGGATACGTAGTTACATGAGCTCTCCTAATGAAGCGATTATTGGCCTAAATAACGAAGAGTATCGTTTCCCCGTGCGACAAAGCACGGCAGGCACATTAGGAATTGATATCCGTCAGCTTCATAGCCAGAGCGGCGCTCTGACCTATGATCCCGGTTTTCTGTCGACGGCAAGCTGCCAGTCAAAGATTACTTATGTCGATGGCGAAAAAGGCATTTTGCTTTATCGAGGATATCCTATTGAGCAATTAGCAGAAAAATCGAACTTTCCCGAAGTCGCCTATCTCCTTTTACATGGCGAGCTGCCCAAAGCCGATGATTTTTCTACTTTTTCAGATGTAATTACCCATCATACGATGGTTAACGAGCAGCTTTCCGCTTTTTATCGGGGCTTCCGGCGAGATGCTCATCCTATGGCTGTTCTTTGTGGGGTTGTAGGTGCCTTATCGGCCTTTTATCCAGAGGCAATCCATATTCATGATCCCGCGCAAAGAATGGCATCTTGTCATCGTTTGCTGGCTAAATTGCCGACTATTGCGGCAATGGCGTATAAATATTCAGTAGGCCAACCCTTCGTCTATCCAGATAATAGCCTAAGCTATGTGGGTAATTTCCTTCGGATGACTTTCAGTGTTCCTGCGGAACCGTATCATGTCGATCCGTTAATTGAATCAGCTTTGAATAAAATCTTTATTCTACATGCCGATCACGAACAAAATGCTTCGACATCGACGGTTCGCTTGGCTGGTTCTTCAGGCGCTAACCCTTATGCTTGTATTGCGGCTGGCATTGCCTGCTTATGGGGGCCATCGCATGGCGGCGCCAATGAGGCAACATTGGCTATGCTGAAAGAAATCGGCACGCCTGAAAATATTCCTCATTTCATTGATCGTGCCAAAGACCGCAATGATCCCTTCCGTCTTATGGGCTTTGGCCATCGCCTCTATAAAAATTATGATCCTCGGGCGCGTGTTCTGGCTAAAACAGCTGCCGCAATTTTGGATAAAACAGGCGCCAATAATCCAATATTTGATACGGCTCGCGCCTTGGAAGAAATCGCTCGAAAAGATTCCTATTTTATCGAGAGGAAACTTTATCCCAATGTTGATTTCTATTCAGGCTTGATCTTGTCAGCTATCGGTTTCCCGACTTCTATGTTTACCGCTTTATTTGCCTTGGCCAGAACCGCGGGGTGGATGGCTCAATGGAATGAAATGATTACCGATCCTGAACAAAAAATCGGTCGTCCGAGACAAATCTACACAGGTGTCTCTACTCGGGATTACGTTAATATCGAAAACCGTTGATCACAGAAGCGGTAGAATAAGGGTAAAACGTGCGCCTTGACCAAGCGCACTATCCACAACAATATCCCCTTGCATAGCATGAGCCAGTTCTCGCGATATAAAAAGGCCTAAACCGGTGCCATTGCTATCTTGGGGATTCAAGCGTTCAAATTTTTCAAAAATACGCCGTTGATCTTCTGCCGCGATCCCTTTTCCCTGATCTGCGATTGTAATATAGGCTTTATCCTCATCCTGTTCCACTCTGATCCAGATACTGGCCTGCTCTGGGGAATATCTTAAAGCGTTGCTGATAAGGTTTAACAAGATTTGCATAACCCTATGGGCATCGGCATAAGCGACAACGCTTTCTCCCGATTTAGGAATATCAATCTTGATATCCTGATTTTGGATTTTCCAGCTATGGAGCGCGATCGCCTGTTTCGCAATTTCACTTAAATCAACAGGCTGTGGCTCGACGCGAAAACCGGTATTTTCTAATTCCTGTAAATCCCCCAGATCATCAATCAACATCATTAAATGCTGACTAGCCGTTGTAATATCGGCCGCATACCGAACATAGCTACTATGTAAATATCCATCATTCTGTGAATAAATTTTATCCGCATCTTCGATAATGCGATGAATGGATGGTTTGAAACTATGGTCAATTCGATTGGGTAAATGTAATTTAATTTTGTTTTCTGTGGTTGTCTCTACCAACAGGTCTTCTTCCAATGCAGAAGAGGCGAGCGTAATATTTCCGGAAAAGCCTTTAAATCTTTCTGATGCGTCAAAGATAGGGCGACCAGACAACCATATAGCAGGGCCTTTATTGGTGATTTTTGCTGGTTGCGCCGAAAAATCGTGATGATTAGCCAAGGCTTCCATAATAGGGAATCGCCCTTCTTCATCGGTTTCTAATTTAAAAAGCCGCGCAAAAGGCTTCTTTAAATAGATTTGGGAATCTATCCCGATTTGATCTGCTAATGCCGTAGGAAAACTGGTTAAATTTAATTCGGCATCAACCTGCCATTTCCAATTTCCAATCTCTGGATCCTCATTTTCCGGCAAAACTGAAGATTCAATTTTCTCGCCCGCTTCCTGAAGAGAAGACGGATCTTGGCTGATATCTTGCTCTTTTTCAGATAGCGCTTCTTCTTGACGATAATGTTCTACTTCGATCAGAACTGACCCATCCTCTTTAGGGTAAGCATCAACCCATAGATCAAAATTTATATCGTTATTTTTCAGTAGGACACGCCGAGAGATTTTTGTTTGCAGCCGCCTTGCCAGATGGATTATTTTGTTAAGAGCGCCACTCTTATCTATTTGCAGTTCTTCAATAAGCTTGTCAGCTCTGACCAGCTTATCTTCACTATCAACAATAGCAGTCCCTTTTTCTTTATCCGAAATCTGGTTCGAGGCTATCTCTACTGTCATCAAAGGCAATCCTGCTGGAAAAAATCAGGGCTAGCGATATATGCTTTTTTCTCTCTAGCTGTTTTATATCGGTTTTCTATTTCACAAATTGATTCACGGTAACATTCATCTAATCTCCACAAGGCTAAGGCTTTATCTGCATCAGATTGGCTTAGAGCCTCAAAGGCTTTTACTTTTTCAGCTATTTGATGGTTATCAAGACTATGTCCGGTCAATTGAAAAGCAAGGCTGGCTGCTATCTGTCGGGGCATCCCGATCGCTTTTAACAAAAGCAAAAGAGGACTCTCATCCTCATTCAAGACGATATCCCAAATATAATGATGATTGACTCCTGACCGAATGGCCAAGGCCGCTACCATCAAGGCTGTATGTCCATCCATTGCGGATTGCAGAATAAATTCATCCGAGAGTTTTCTATATTTATGTAAATGACGCGCCAATTTTAAGGCTCTGGCTTCTAATGTGCTGCCTTCATCATATTGTGTTAGGGCTTGTCTCACTGCCTTTGATAGAGCCTGATCTACCTGTTCTTCTGATAACTGGGCTTCCAATAAACAGCTTCTTAAACAGGCTGCTACCCACCATAACAGTTTATATTGTAGTTCAGCGGATAGATCTGTTCTTGATAAAATAGGGTTATTTAAATGGCTTATTTGGCGACTTTCTGCAATCAGCAGAACCATCGCTGATAAAGCAATATCAGCATCCATCTGGCCAATTAAACTGTCTATAATATCCGAATTTTTGGGCGATTTATGGTATTGTTTCTTATGGCAATTTTTCTGCAGAAAAGACGTTCGCATACGGCGAATAAGCATGGCAACAAAAGTCTGATCTCGCAGTAAAATACTGTCAGAAAGCCATTCTAAAGTTAAATGCTTGGTTGGATCATTCAAAAGCATAATAACAGAAAGAGGGGCGTCATCCTCTAAAAGATCAACCAAATACAGTCGAATCTCATTTTCTGCGGCAATCGTGATATGCTCAAATATTTTTATAATATGATAGCGTTCAATTTCATTTAATCGAAGCGAAGTCGGAATGAGCAAATCTTCATAAATTTGCTTTTTTCTTTTTCTCTCATGAATTAACGCATCTCGGGCGTATTCTATCAGGGATGGTTGTGTTTCTTTTTTATGTTTTTCTGCTACCATAAATGCCAACCATAACGGATGGCCGTTAACGACAGATAATCATTGCCAGCCAAAAAAAGATATTTTCTTTTCAGAAAAAGTAATTCTTATTTTTAATCTAACAGTGAAAACCTAAAATTAGGTTAAGATAATTTTAGGGCTAGCCTGCTCAATTATATCTTCTCTAAACCTTGCTGAAGCTTTTTGGTCGAGAATCCGTAATTTACAATGGATAATGCTGCTAACAGAATAAGACCGCATAAAACAAAAGAGACATTATATTGTGAAAGAAGGGTAAAGGGTAAGATAATCCACAGTATATATTCAAAATAAAGATAATGGTTATCACTATCCTCTAGTGATAGTTTATTACAATAATTATTGTCTTGATAGGCAGAAATATTAGCAAGAATAATAATTATATCTAACGGGAATATCCCCCAACCGACATGTTTGCTTATATAGTAGCTACTACAAATAAGTGCCAGAGAGGCCCCCATTCGACGGCTATAATATATCAATTTTCTTTGTTTTTTTCTTCCTGGATTTAATTGCATCTCATTTATTCGATGAGATCCATATCCTGATAATCCCGATAAAATCAGTGATAATACTGAAAATATGGGCATGTTGGTTAACGAAAAGAGTAATGATAAAAATATAAAAACAAAGGTGGTTATTAATAAATATAAAGAAATATTTCTTTTTCTTGTGAGTAAAATTATATTTTTATCTATTATTTTTGAAAATATTTTTTTGTAAAAAATATTTTTATCACATTTATTTTCTGTAGCTTGATAAATACCCTTTGAAATAAATGCGTTATTTTTATTTTTTGTGATTTTGAAAATGAAATCATTGCCATTAACCGGGGCTTTAACCGTAATTCTTTTGCAGCCAGACTGCATCGTCTGACGCATGATAGTCAGGATAAGATCCCAATCATCGGGAATATTCTTTGCTTCCCTAATAATTTTCCCTTCAACAAGGGCGATGCCTCCCCATCTTTCGGAGGCATCAATCCGTTCAAATTCTTGGGAAGATATGCCATCTTCTATGGTTAAAAGGGTAGGGGCAGTATTCCTGACTAAGGTCTCTACTAAATGGACAGAAGGTAAACAGTCTCCCTCTAGTAACAGGACAGACTGATTATCTGAAAAAGCCGCTGACAATTCTTGGCGACCATGAATCAAAGATAGATGAATAGCTTCTTTGCGAAGCCGTTCAATCACATTAACAAGCTGGAAATTAAAATGCGCCTTAGTCTCTAGGGCAGAATTATTCCCTTCATTGTCTTCAGAAAAAAGATCTTCTGTCCATAAGACAACATGATCAATACCGGCTTCTGCCACTGTCCGAATTTGATATTCAATTAAAGCTATTCCGGCGATAGGGAAAAAGGAGAGATTTTCTCCCAGAGAATTGAGGGATTGGTTGCTAACATCAATAAGAGCGCTAGGCTTTGGAATCATGCCGTCTCGGTTTGTCTTTTTATTGATGGTCGCCTCTGCGTTAGGATTCACTATAAAATACCGCCAGAATTAAATATTTTTTGAAAGTTAGGTGCGGAATTCCAAAGCGCAACTATAAATCAGATTATTTTGCTTTACAAATTCGCCAATATTTTTGGAAAAGTATTTTTTCTAATCCATTAAATAGGAAGTATAGGGGCTATTCGCTTTAATTTAAAATTGATACTGTCGACTCTATGGCAATAGGGGTTGATGGCGCAGCTAGGCTGCGGGAAATATATCGTCGACAGCAACAGTTAGCAGAACTGGCTGGTATCGAACAAAAAAAAGAATCCGAGGCTCAAGAGAAAGAGATCGCGCAACCAGAAACAGCACAAATTTCTCAAGAAGCAAGTAAAATGGCGGAAAATACTCTGCCAGCGATAAGATCAAAAAGCCTTCTTCCTAAAATCATTTTAGCTGTTTTCGGTATCATCTTTGCGGCCTTCATTGTTACCGCTATTGAAACAGACCTTCTTTCTTTTAATAATATTGGGCAATATTTAAGCATAGCAAGCGGGCCTATATCGATCATTGGTATCGCTTATCTTATATTCCGGCCTTTCAGTTATCAGGAATCGCACCGATTTAGCCGCATGGTTTCTTCTGTCAGGAAAGAAACGGATGCTCTTGATGAGATCATCCGGCAACTTAGTGCCAAGGTAGAAAATAATCAGAAAATTTTAGCGGCTCAAGCTGACCAGCTCCTAAAAGTAGGGGAACAATCTTCTGAACGCCTAGCCGATATCGGCATGAATATGCGGGCTGAAGCCGTTGGCCTGCAACGCCATACCGATCGTTTGACAGAAGCGACGGATAAAGCCCGTGAAAGTCTCGGGCCTTTATTGGATTCTCTTCCCGAAGCCAGAAAAGAATCTGAAAATTTAACCAAGCAGTTGCAAGATTCCTATCAATCTACTTCTGAAAAAGTAGATTCCTTATTATCGCATCTGCAAACATTAAATTCTCTGGCACCCAAGGTTGAAAATGCCACCGTTATAGCCGCCAAAAATTTGGCAACAGAAATTGAGCATCTCAGCCATCTGGATACAAAGATTGATGGCCGTCTTGAGGCCAGCGCTCAGGCTGTTGCAGCCTTTGGCAACAAGATCGAGCATTTAATTGCCGAAAGAATGCAGGAATCTGATCGCCAGATTGTAAAAATGGCAGATCTTCTTGACGAAAGAATTCGGAATAGCCGAACCGCCTTGGATGATTTAGCCGGGCATCTTTCTTTTAATATGACGGCGCGTCTAGGCGAAGTAAATGAATATGCCACGCGCATTTCAGACAAGCTTGCTGAACAAATACAGGTCAGTCAAAACACGCTTGCCTCTTTCTACACCCAAATGTCTGATAATTTTTATCAGAATTTACAGGGTATAGAGAAGCAAACGCTCGAAATTTCCCAAAAAGTGAAAGCCTCTATCCAAGGTAGTCGAGATGATTATCAAGCGGCTAGCCAGAATTTTGTTTTAGAATTACAGAATAGACTTCAAAAAATCCAAGATCAGAGCAAAGAGATCGGTCATGTGTTTGAACAGAATATCGACAGACATCGCCTGTCTTTTGATCAATTATCTTCAAAAATAACGACTGATTTTGTCCAACGCTTAGAAATTATTCAAAATCAGACACAGGATATTGTTCAGTATTTTGAAAATCACATTCAGAAAGGGCAGAAGAATTTAGCCGATGCCGGTGAAAATTTTGCTAAATCTCTAACCTCTGAATTTGATACTGTTCAAAATAATCTTTTATCATTGAAGGATGTCTTCGAGCAGCAGCAGCAACAGATGACTCTAACGCTTGGTCATTGGAATGATAACTTAAACAATTCTTTATCAGACCAAGAAAAAATGGCCAGTGAGCATCTGGCTAAAATAAGCCATCATCTGGCGAAATATACTGAAGAGTCCCAACCTTTATTTGCTGAAATTAGTTCACTGATAGACAGCGCAGATTCCAAATTTAACGGTCTGCAAGAAAATAGCGTTGTTCACTTGAAGTCCCTTGGTGAAGATATCCGGCATTTATCAGAACAGATCAATGAAACCGGTGCCATCTTGATGAATAGCGACTGGGGCATTTCTAAATTAACCGAGCGCGCCAGAGGTCTGTCAGAACAAATTACAGAAACTGTTCAGGCTATGGATGTTCATATGCCGGCAGCGTTAACCCGTATCGCTGAACAGTTTAACGAAAATAACAAGGCTGCCGATTTATTGGCTCCAAAGATTGTTACAATCGAAGCCCAAGCGGCTAATGTGGCTGAAAAATTTGATCAGGCAGGACAACATCTGCTGAGCCAAAAAGACAAATTATCTGAATTGATTGATGATACGGATAGAGGCCTCGATGAGCGCCAGAATAAAATCCGTGAATTTATAGAAGAAATTCAAAAAAATTATGATCAATATCAGCAGTCTTTTGATCAGATCATTGAATCGGCCAATACGCAATTAAGCGGATTTGTTCAGAAATTAGGTCAGCTAAGTGATTTAATCGCGAATATTCAGACGCAAAATCATGGTTTGGTAACCAAGGCGACCCCTGTCCTTAAATCTGAAATCGAAAATATTCAGAAGCTGGTAACCGAGACGAGAGAAGAAGAAAAAGCCTTAATGACTTCTCTTGGTGCCGATTTTAGCAAGATGCTACAACAGCAAGTCACCGAGGCGCTTGATCATACCTTGGTTGAAAAAGTAAAATCGGGGCTATCTTCGATTGATGTTGTTGCTGAAAAAAGCGTGGAATCAACCCGCAAGGCCACTGAACGACTGATGCAACAAATGCTGACGATTACCAATATTACAGCAGGTATCGAAAAACGTATCAATGAAGCCAAGGAAGAAATTGAAAATCATGACGAAGGTAATTTTACCCGTCATGTCGCATGGTTAATTGATGCATTACGGTCAAAAACTATTGATATCACCCGTCTCTTGTCGTCAGATATTTCAGATACGGCATGGCTGTCTTATCTGAAAGGGGATCGCGGGGTATTCTCACGCAAAGCTGTCCGCCTGCTCGATAATAACGAGTTAAGGGTGATACAGAGAGAATACGAAAAAAATACAGATTTTCGTGAGCATGTGAATTATTACATTCATGATTTTGAGTCTATGTTAAGACGAGTGGTCAATAGTCGTGACGGCACGGCACTTAGTGTCACTTTGATGTCTTCTGATATTGGTAAGCTCTATGCGGCCTTATCGCAGGCGATCCAGAAATATCGTCAGTAAAATATACATTTATACTTCTTATTGATGGGAAAAGGATAAGCCATGTCAGGGAAAAATTTTATAAAAATTATATTACCACTAGGCATGGCTTTATCGCTTAGCTTGCCTTCTTTTGAGGCAGCGCAAGCCGTGCCCGTCGCGGCCTCCTTGGCCTATAGTCAAAGGCTACAACAACTGCCCGAAATGCAACGCTCTGCGGTTTTGCGGGGAGCCTTAAATGATTCCGGCTATTTCTGCCGTCGGGTAGCTTCCGCTTCGCCGAATAAAGAAGGCTATGATAATTTGGCGATGTGGAGCGTTCGTTGCCAAAATGACAAAACTGATTTTCAGGATTTTGCTGTATTTCTGGGGCCCGATGGTTCTGCTCAGATACGACAATGCAAAGATACTCAGTCGTTAAACCTTCCGGCCTGTCATTTGTCTGATACTCTAGAAAAAGATAAAACACAGAAATCTAAACATTGATATCTATATTGAATAGAAAATCATTTATAACGCCCTTCAATCAAAATGATTTTCTAAAAATGAAAGCCTTTATATGGGATAGCTATCTCATATGAATTTTTAAAAACGCTTTTTAGCGTGTTATTTTAAAGAAATTTATGGATATTCGTCATCTTCGTCTTGCCCTGTTCACAGGTAATTATAACTATGTTCGAGATGGAGCCAATCAAGCTCTTAACCGACTAGTCGGTTATTTAATGAAGCAAGGTGCTTCCGTCCGAATTTATTCTCCCCATAGTGAAACACCCGCCTTTCCTGCAATCGGTGAAGTTATCAGCGTCCCAGCGGTGCCTTTCCCTGGGCGAAGCGAATATTGTATCCCGATTGCGCTTCCTTCTCGTGTCCGTCGCGATATCAAAAAATTTGATCCGAATATCTTTCATATCGCCAGTCCTGAATATCTGGGACATCGCGCGGTCTCTTTGGCACGTAAATCTAACCTACCGGTTGTTGCCTCTGTCCATACCCGCTTTGAAACCTATCCCCGTTATTACGGCATGCCTTTTCTAGAGCCCGTTATAGAAGCTATTTTAAGAAGGCTTTACCGGCGGTGTGATGCTATTTTTGCACCCTCTGAATCTATGGCTCAACTCCTTCGGGAACAACGGATGAGCTATGACGTAAGAATTTGGTCGCGAGGGGTTGATCGGAATTTATTCAAACCCGAAGCCCGCGACCCCCATTTACGTCATAAATTCGGCATAAAAGAAGATGAGGTCGTGATCGGTTTTGTCGGACGACTGGTCATGGAAAAAGGGTTAGACGTTTTTTCTGACACTATTGATGAATTGGTGCGTCGTAAAATTCCGCATAAAGTGCTTGTGATTGGAGAAGGGCCTGCCAGAGGGTGGTTTAGCCGCCGCTTGCCACAAGCTATTTTCGCCGGATTCCAAACAGGGGAATCCTTGGCACGCGCCGTTGCCTCAACCGATATTCTATTCAATCCCTCTGTCACGGAAACTTTTGGGAATGTAACACTTGAAGCGATGGCAACCGGCAGGGCTGTGGTTGCCGCACAAGCTACAGGCAGTGAAAGCCTTATTGATGATCCTTCAATGGGGCGTCTTATTCGGCCGGGGGCTATCAAGGATTTCGCCGATGCGCTGCAAAGCTATTGCGAGAATAAAGAACTTCGCAAAGAAGCGGGCTACAATGGCTATAAAAGGAGTGAGTGTTACGGTTGGGATAATGTAAACCAAATTTTGGCAGATAATTATCTCAGCATTATTCAGGCTCGCCAGCAAAGTGGTCAAGCTCCAAGGCTAAAACCACGCTCTTGATAAAATTTTCTGTTTCAGATGGATTCGAAACAGAAATACTTTAGATAAAGACGTTATGCTTATTTCGCTTAGCATCCGTGATATCGTGCTGATTGATGCACTCGACCTTGATTTTTCTGAAGGACTAGGCGTCCTTACCGGTGAGACAGGGGCTGGAAAATCAATCCTTCTTGATGCCTTGGGGTTAGCTCTTGGCGCAAGGGCTGATAGTGGCCTTGTCCGACCGGATTCCAAGCAAGGCATCGTAACCGCCTGTTTCACATTGCCGCCTGATCATGCTCTCTATCGCTATTTACAGCAGAATGCTTTGACGGTTGAGGAAGGCGAGGCGCTGATTGTCAAAAGAATAGTCAAGGCTGACGGCGGCAGTCGGGCATTACTGAATGATCAGCCTATTTCGGTTTCTCTGCTCAAAGACGTTTCCAGTTATCTTATCGAAATCCATGGACAGCATGATGAAAGGGGGCTTCTTAACCCGCGCAGTCATCGTCTGTTGCTCGATAATTTTGGCCATATTGACACCTCTTCAGTATCAGCCGCTTATGCTTACTGGCAGGAAACAGAAAAAGCCCTCAAGCAAGCCTTGCTTTTAAAAGAAGAGCGAGAGCAGGACAAAGAATGGCTTGAAGATGCCGTTCAGGAATTGACGGCTTTCGCTCCACAGGATGGGGAAGAAGCCTCTCTCGCTGATGAACGCAAAATGCTTCAAAAAGGGGCAAGACTCGCTGAAGATATGGAAGCCATTGGTCAGTGGATTGATGGTACGGATGGCGCGCTTTCGCTTTTGCGACAGGCTGGAAGGCGTCTTGGGCGGATTTCTTTTGAATATCCGGCTCTGGCGGAAGCGCTCGAATCTTTGGATAAAGCCCTGAATGAAGCAGGGGATGCCAGCGAAAGGCTAGGCCACGCTGCCATGATGCTTGATAACGATCCAAACAGACTGGACGCTATCGAAGCCCGTCTGTTTGAACTACGTGCCTTGGCGCGTAAACATCGGGTTGCACCGGATGAACTACCCAATTTTGTAAAAGAGCTTCAAGGTAAACTAGAACAGATAGAATCCGGCGAGCAAGGTATCGCTCTATTACAGGCCGAAAATAAATCAGCGCGACAGAATTATCAGCAGGCAGCGGAAAAGCTACACCAATCCCGCAAAAAAACAGCCGAAAATTTGGATAAAGCGGTTATGGCCGAATTGCCGCCCTTAAAAATGGAAGCGGCACGGTTCCAAACCAAAATTGAAAAATTAGAAGCTTCGCAATGGGGCAGTGAAGGATGTGATCGCGTCGAATTTACGATTTCGACAAATCCGGGAGCCGATTTTGCGCCTTTGATGAAAATAGCCAGCGGAGGAGAACTCTCGCGATTTATGCTGGCATTGAAAGTCGTTCTCGCGGGGGCTGAAGGAACTGAAACTATTATTTTTGATGAAATTGACCAAGGGGTTGGCGGTGCTGTTGCCAGTGCCATTGGCGAACGCTTGGCAAGATTATCTGAAAAATCGCAATTACTTGTTATTACGCACAGCCCCCAAGTTGCAGCGCGCGCGGCACAGCATTGGCTTATCCAAAAACACCATCCTCAATCTTCTGCTAAAAAGACTTTTGCTACTCGGACAGAGGTCAAGGCGCTCACTTTTGATGAAAGGCGAGAGGAAATAGCGCGTATGCTTTCAGGGGCAGAGGTAACCGACGAAGCCCGCGCGCAGGCGCGCCGTCTATTGCGTCATTAAAAATCTATAACAAATTCTTCGGATTGAAGGCGTGCGGACAATTCGTTTTGTTTCTCAATCTTTATCATGGTTATACAGCCGAAGCTAAAATGAAATTTATGGTTATTATATAACAACTATAAATATTTTTATTATATTGTGATGGTGGAGACTTTTATGAGCTATCAATCGCAACCGGCTATTCCGGTAAAAGAAAGTCGTGTTACCTTACTTCGAAACCCTCTTTTAAATAAAGGCAGTGCTTTCTCTGCCGAAGAGAGAAAGGCTTTTCAATTAGAAGGTCTGGTTCCAGCCCAAATCGAAAGTATCAATATTCAAGCCGAACGCTGTTACCAGCAGTATAAAGAACAAAAAACAGATTTAGATCGCTATATCTTTTTGCGCGCGCTTCAGGATGAAAATGAAACGCTTTTCTTTCATCTTGTTGCCGATCATATCGCCGATATGATGCCTATTCTTTATACACCAACAGTAGGCAGCGCGTGCCAGAATTATTCTCATCTTTTCCGTAAAAGCCGCGGTTTATTTATCGCTTATCCTGATCGCGATAAAATTGGCGATATCCTGAAACAGACGGAACAGGAAAATATAAAAATTATTGTCGTCACTGATGGCGAACGTATCTTGGGGCTGGGTGACCTCGGGGTCGGGGGTATGGGCATCCCTATTGGGAAATTGGCTCTTTATACCGCCTGCGGCGGAATTGATCCGGCAACGGTTTTACCGATTGTTCTGGATGTAGGGACGAATAATGAAAATCTTCTGAATGATCCGCTTTATATAGGATGGCATCATAAACGGATAACGGGGGATGAATATTACAGCTTTGTTGATCGGTTTGTTCAGGCTGTGATGCAGCAATGGCCTGATGTATTCTTGCATTTTGAAGATTTTGCCCAGAAAAATGCTTTGCCATTACTGGAAAAATATCGCGACCAATATTGCTGTTTCAATGATGATATTCAGGGAACTTCTGCGGTCGCTTTAGCAACTCTTTATTCGGCTTGTAAAACGCGAAAAACCTCTATCAGAGATCAGCGTATCGTTTTCCTTGGTGCCGGTTCCGCTGGTTGCGGTATCGCAGAACAAATTGTCTCTGCTATGGTGGCTGAAGGATTGGATGAAGCCACGGCGCGCGGTCAAGTGTATATGGTTGATCGCAATGGTCTTATCACTGACGATATGCAGGATATCCCTGATTTCCAGAAAAAACTGGCACAGCCCCTTAGCAAGCTGAAAAATTGGAAATCACAAGACCAAGGCTTTTTCCTGCTGGATGTTGTCAAGCAGAGTAAAGCAACCGTCTTAATCGGTGTCTCCGGCCAAAAAGGATTATTTACAGAAGAGGTCATCAAAACATTGGCTTCGCAATGTGAAGCCCCCTTTGTGATGCCTTTGTCCAATCCCACCTCGCATATGGAAGCCATTCCAGAAGATATTTTGAAATGGACAGAGGGTAAGGCGCTTGTCGCAACGGGAAGTCCTTTTTCGCCTGTCGTTATTAACGGCAAGAGCTTCCCTATTGCGCAATGTAATAACGCCTATATTTTCCCGGGTATTGGTCTTGGCGTTTTGGCGGCCAAAGCCACAAGGGTAACCGATAATATGATGGTTGCCGCAGCCTATGCCTTGGCTGACACAGCACCAGCAGCACAGAATAAAGGTAATGCTATCTTACCCTCTTTCGATGATATTGAAGAGGTAAGCTATGTTATCGCCTTAGCCGTAGCAAAAGCCGCCGTGAAAGATGGTGTTGCCGAGCAAAAAGACGAAACCGCTCTTTTGGCTCTGATAAAAGGCTATTACTGGCATCCTGAATATCGCGCTTATCAATTGGCGTAATTCAACCCATCAGAAGATACAAAAAAAGCCCCTGCATCGCAGGGGCTTTTTGTTTGATGGCCTGTCTTGGACAGGCCATCCCGACAGAGCGGGGTGTGGATTAGAAATCCATACCACCCATGCCGCCCATACCACCCATGCCACCGGGCATAGCTGGGGCAGGTTTATCTTCTGGCAGATCGCCAACAGCGGCTTCGGTCGTGATAAGCAGACCAGCAACAGAAGCGGCATCCTGCAAGGCCGTGCGAACAACCTTGGTCGGATCGATAACGCCGGTTGCAGCCAGATCTTCATATTTTTCAGTCTGGGCATTGAAACCGATTTTGTCATCATTGCCATCGATCAACTTACCGGCAACAACGGCACCGTCGAAACCAGCATTCTGAGCGATCTGACGAACCGGAGCCTGCAAGGCGCGGCGAACGATGTCGATACCACGCTGCTGATCTTCATTGACGCCATTCAAACCTTCAAGCGTTTTCGTTGCATAAAGGAGTGCCGTACCACCACCAGGAACAATACCTTCCTGAACAGCTGCGCGGGTAGCGTGCAGAGCATCATCAACGCGATCTTTGCGTTCTTTGACTTCGACTTCAGTTGCACCGCCAACTTTAATCACTGCAACACCGCCGGCTAATTTAGCAACGCGTTCCTGCAATTTTTCGCGGTCGTAATCAGAAGTGGTCGCTTCGATCTGGCTACGGATAGCTTCAACGCGATCCTTGATAGTTGACTGGTCACCAGCACCATCAACAATGGTGGTGTTTTCTTTGGTGATGGAAACGCGTTTTGCGGAACCCAGCATGTTCAAGGTAACATTTTCGAGCTTGATGCCGAGGTCTTCAGAAATCAGCTCACCCTTGGTCAGGATGGCGATATCTTCCAGCATAGCTTTACGACGATCACCAAAGCCAGGAGCCTTAACCGCAGCAACCTTCAGACCGCCACGCAGCTTGTTGACAACCAATGTTGCCAAGGCTTCGCCTTCGATATCTTCAGCGATAATCAACAGCGGACGACCGGACTGAACAACCGATTCCAAGATCGGCAGAATCGACTGCAGGTTAGAAAGCTTCTTCTCGTAAATAAGGATATACGGATCAGCCAGTTCTGCGACCATCTTTTCTGGATTGGTGATGAAGTAAGGCGACAGATAGCCGCGATCAAACTGCATACCTTCGACGACGTCCAGTTCGAAATCAAAGCCCTTGGCTTCTTCGACCGTGATAACGCCTTCTTTACCGACTTTTTCCATGGCTTCTGCAATGCGACGACCTACTTCTTCGTCACCATTGGCAGAAATGATACCAACCTGAGCCACTTCGTTGAAATCGGAAACCGGTTTGGAGCGGCTGCGGAGGCTTTCAACAACTTTCGTTGCTGCAAGATCAATACCGCGCTTCAGATCCATCGGGTTCATGCCGGCTGCAACGGATTTCATGCCTTCGCGAACAATCGCCTGAGCAAGAACGGTTGCCGTGGTCGTGCCATCACCAGCCAGATCGTTGGTTTTGGAAGCCACTTCACGAAGCATCTGTGCGCCCATATTTTCGAACTTGTCTTTCAGTTCGATTTCTTTGGCGACAGAAACACCATCTTTGGTGATACGGGGAGCACCAAAGGCTTTGTCCAAAACAACGTTACGGCCTTTCGGGCCCAAGGTTACTTTGACGGCATCGGCAAGAATATCAACGCCGCGCAGAATCCGTTCACGCGCATCACGCGAAAATTTTACGTCTTTCGCTGCCATTTAAAATCTCCAGCTAAGCATTATGTATTCTAAAAGAAAATTACATCATGCTAATTATAGTAAGTAAGCGTTAAACTGCGCCCAGCTATTAGGTCAGAAAGAAATCTTAGCTGATAATGCCAAGAATATCGCTTTCCTTCATGATGAGGAGGTCTTCACCATCAACGCGAACTTCGGTGCCTGACCATTTGCCGAACAGAACCCGATCACCAGCTTTGACGTCCAAAGGAACGACTTTACCGTCTTCGCTATGGGTTCCGTTACCAGCTGCGATAACTTCACCTTCCTGCGGCTTTTCTTTGGCTGTATCAGGGATAATGATACCGCCAGCTGTCTTTTCTTCAGCAGCAACGCGACGGACTAAAACTCGATCATGTAGCGGACGAAAATTCATATCTTCACCTTTTCCCTTGCGAAAACTAGGGGGAATTCCTGCTGGCACTCTCCCTTACGAAGTGCCAATGTCCCCCATATGGGGTAGTATTTCGGGACGTCAAGCTATCCTTTAAAAATTTTTATAAAAATTTGTTGTTTCATCTTTTTATAAAAATCTTCGCTCATTTTTGCATATGATATAGCCGTCTAATTCTTACAGATAAGAGCGTGAAATATAGATTTTCACCGTTTAAAATGTAATCCAAGTTCATCGCATTATCTGGCTTTTGGTCTGATTAGACTGGCTATTACGCTTGACTCTTTATTTTATTAAGGCTCAGGCTCAACGAAAATAAATCATGAAATCAAAGGAGCCAAAACGTTGAAATTACTGCGGCTGTTCTGGAAAATGTTAGTCGGCATAAAAGATGTGCTGGCTCTCATACTACTCGTTTTATTTTTTGGAGCTATTTTTGTTGGTCTCTGCCTAACCACCAAAAATGGCGCAATCTCAAGCCGCAATCTTGGTGCCGCATCAGCTGCGGACGGGGCGCTCCTTATTGATTTTTCAGGCAATCTTGTCGAAAAAACGGAAGGCACCAGCTTTCTTGATCTTATTCAAGATAACAACAATCAAAATGAAATCCTCTTAAGAGAGGTTGTCTATGGGTTGGAGCAGGCCGCCCGTAATCCTAAAATCAAAGCCGTTGTCCTTGATCTATCGGATTTTTCCGGTGGTGGACGCGCCGCTATCAGCGCGGTCGATAACGCTTTAGATAAGGTAAGAGCCGCCGGTAAACCTGTTCTTTCTTTTGCTGGTTTTTACAACGATGCCCGCTACCGTATTGCCGCTCATGGCACTGAAATCTGGCTGCCTAATCTAGGTGAAGTCGCTTTATTAGGCGTAGGGGGTAACCAACTTTACTATAAAGGTCTCTTGGATAAATTAGGTGTCGAAACCAAAATTTATCGGGTGGGCCGTTTTAAATCCTTTGTCGAACCATTTACGCGTACCGAACAATCCCCAGATGCTAAAGCCGCTAATCAGGCCTTGGCTAATTCTCTATGGCAAACGACCCTTCAAGATATAGCCCATGCCCGCCCCAAGGCACATGTCGCTGAATGGGCTCTTAATCCAACAAGCTTTTTAAAGAGCGGTCATAGCTTTGCAGAATTAGCCCAATCTGCGGGTATGATTGACCATATCGGTAATGCGATAGACTTCGGAAATCGGGTCGCTTCTCTTGTCGGCAAAGACAAACAGCCAGGGAGTTTCAAGGCCGTTTCCCTCGCTTCTTTTATTGGTTCCAATCCGCCGTCTTCTGCTGGTAGTGCTATCGGGGTTGTAACCGTTTCTGGCGAAATTGTTGACGACGAAACTCGATCCGGTCAGGTAAGTGGTTCCACTATTTCTTCTCTCATTTTAGATACCTTGGCAAAGGGCGACATCAAAGCCTTGGTTGTGAGAGTGGATTCTCCGGGTGGTTCAGTCTCTGCTGCTGAGCAAATGCGCTCTGCTATCCTTGCTGCCAAAGCCAAAGGTCTACCTGTCATCGTTTCGATGGGATCGGTTGCCGCTTCCGGCGGTTATTGGATATCGACGCCAGCCGATAAAATCTTTGCAGATCCATCCACAATCACCGGTTCGATCGGTGTTTTCTCACTGATTCCAACCTTTCAGCAAACGCTACACAAAATTGGTCTTTCTGCTGATGGGGTCAAAACAACACCCCTTTCTGGCCAGCCAGATGTCTTCCGTGGCACGACGCCCGAATTTGATCAGCTAATGCAATTTGGTGTTGATACCATTTACGATCGCTTTACTTCGATTGTTGCCTCATCAAGACATTTACCTTTGGACAAGGTTCGTGAAATTGCCGAAGGGCGCGTTTGGTCTGGTGTAGATGCCAAGAAAATAGGTCTTGTAGATCAGTATGGTTCTTTACAGGATGCCGTCACCGAGGCTGCGAAAAGAGCTCATCTTGACCCCAGCCATACGCATATGCAGTTTATTGATGAAGAGCCTTCTTTTGTTGAGATGATCTTAAAAAATCTGTTTCAGCATCAGGCCTCAGACGCCAAAATAGTAGCGCGTAATCCTAATATAGACGCTTATGGTTCTATGGCGGGCAACAGTCAGGAGCAACTGGTTCGGATAGTGGCTGCAATAAGGGGCATAGCGCAGACTTCTACAATGCAGGCTCGCTGTCTGGAATGTGTTGTTGAGGTTAAACCCACCTCTCAAGACCGCTATCTTGCCGATCGTTTGATTACACAAACGGCACTACGACCCTAAGAAATTTGCTCCAATTTTACCTTACATAAAAAGGCAGAGGATTTTTCTCTGCCTTTTTTTATCTTTGATACAATGCTAAATCGGCTTTCAATTAGGCTGTAATGCCACATAATTAAATCAGTTCGCTTTGTGTCCGGTTATTCTCGGTAATTTATTCCTGTATAGACTTGCCTAAATGCGCTTTTCATAGAATAATTTAGGCAATATTTTTAAAGGCTGAATTCGTATTTATGGATGCCTCCACTTTATCTTTTCGCAGTGCGTCGTCGTCAGCACGATCTTTCCCCTTTCTTTCTATGTCAGCAGAAAGACAGGATCTATTTTTCTCATTGGCCTTAACCGCATTACCGCGGCCAATGATTACACCTTTATGCAGAATAATAGTTGCACGATTAGAGCATAGAATTCCCGGTTTGAAAGAGCGACTTCGCCCACTGGATGGCAAAACAGTTTTTATTCAGCCGAAAGATTTAACGGTTGGCTTTTTGTTATCTATTTCCAATGGACATCCTCATTTAACGGCGATTTCTCCTGAATCTTTGCCGAAGAAGACGGATATGGATGCGCGTTTAGAAGCTTCACTCGAAGTCTTTTTCCATTTGCTTCATGGTGAGAGTGATGGAGATGCTCTTTTCTTCTCACGCGATCTGAAAGTGGATGGCGATATGTCTGTCGTTGTTGCGCTTAGAAATGCGATGGATGGTCTTGGAGAAGATTTGCTCAAAGATGTTTTCACGCTGCCACAGCCTTTCCGCAGCCTGTTTAACCGAGCCGGTGGCGTAGCCAATCGCTGTCTCGATCGAATAATCGACCCTTTTTTAAAAAAAACAGCAAAACTGGAAAATCGCCTCTCAAAAATTCAGGCTGAAATCGATGCTTTGCGTCAAAAAGAAGAGGATATTCCTTTAAAGAGCGTCCATAATTCTATCGAAAAAGACCAAGAGAATAACGCTGATCTTAGTGGGACAGCAAAAAATGCAATCGAGTTATTAGCACCTGCCGGAACGCCTGCTGCTTTAAGGTCCGCGATTGATGCTGGTGCCAATGCTGTTTACCTCGGTTTCCGAGATGAGACGAATGCCCGTAATTATCCCGGCTTAAACTTCACTCGGGAAGATTTGAAAGAAGGGATCGCATACGCGCATCAAAGAGGACGGCGTGTTCATGTCGCGATCAATACTTATGCGGCCGCCGGACATATGGATTCATGGTATAAAGCCATTGATACGGCGGCAGAATTAGGGGCTGATGCCCTTATTATGGCTGACATGGGCTTGCTTTCTTATGCCAGCCAGCATTACCCTGATTTGTCGCGGCATCTTTCGGTTCAGGCAGGGGCCTCTACCCCTGCGGCCATTCAGTTCTACTATGAAATGTTTGGTATTAACCGTATGGTTTTGCCAAGAATGTTTACGCTTGATGAAATCGCGGCTTTAAAAGAGAAAGTGCCGATTGAAATCGAGACCTTTATTTTCGGTAGCTTATCTCCGATGTCCGAAGGGCGCTGCGCGCTTTCAGCCTATGCGACGGGTCGTTCTCCTAATCTTTGCGGCGTTTGCTCTCCGGCGGAACATGTCCGTTACAAGAATGAGGATGGTGTTCTTATTTCGCAGCTTGGCGATTTTGTGATCAATCGTTTTGGAAAAGATGAAGCGGCAGGATATCCGACCCTTTGTAAGGGGCGCTATATCCCCAAAGGTGGTGAAGCCTCTTATCTTTTTGAAAAACCGGAATGCCTGAACGCTGCTGAATATATTGCCAGCCTCAGGGCAGCGGGGGTCACTTCTTTTAAAATCGAAGGTCGGCAGCGTAGTCGTTTTTATACGACAGAAGTTGTTTCCTGTTTTCGTGCACTTCTGGATGCCGAAGCCTCAGGTAAATCAGCTGACAGTTTACCTGATGTTCTGAACAGGTTACGTGATTTGGCCGAGGGGGGCGAAGAAACCCGCGGAGCATACCGGAAAGGGTGGCGATGAGTAGTTCTACTAGCGATCATTTGTCTTTAGGCGCGGTTATGTTTCCGTGGCCTGCTAAGATGTTACGGGATTTCTATTTTCGTATTGCCGATGAAGGCGATGTCGATACCGTTTATCTAGGTGAGGTTATCTGCTCCAAACGCTCGCCTTTCTTAAAACATTATTTGCCGGAAATTACCGATCGCCTTACAAAAGGCGGTAAGAAAATTGTCTTTTCTTCTATGGCTTTGGTCGGAACCGCTGATGAAGTCAGGGAAATGGAAGCGCTGGTCGAAAAGACCGATGGGCTTATCGAGGCAAATGACGTTAGCCTTGTCCGTTTATTACAGGGCAAGCCTCATCATTTGGGGCCTTTTGTTAATATCTATAACGAAGGTGCGCTTGATTTCTTAACGCGCTTAGGAGCTGAAAAGGCTTGCTTAAATCCTGAATTACCCGCCACGGTTATTAAAGAACTCGCCCAGAAAAGCGCTATTCCTTTAGAGGTGATTGTCTTTGGGCGATTACCTATTTCTATTTCTGCTCGTTGTTTTGATGCCCGGGCTAAAGGCCGGACGAAAGATAATTGTCGTTTTGCTTGTCTCCATCATCGGGATGGATTGACGATCAGCACTCTCGAAAATGAGCCCTTTTTAACGGTCAATGGTATGCAAACTTTGACCTATGGTTGCGGTAATTTAATTCAGGCTATTCCCGAATTACAGCAAGCCGGAATCCACAGTTTCCGCTTGTCGCCTCAGTCAGGCGATATGGTCGCAACGGCTTCGCTGTTTAGACAATGTTTGGCGGGTCAAATCGATGCGACAGAAGCAAGCACGCTTTTGGCAAGCTATCATCCTGAAATGCCAGGTTTTGCCAATGGTTTTCTCTATGGCCAACCTGGGCATAAATTTATCACGGACGGCCCTGTTTTA
The DNA here is from genome assembly GCF_000175255.2 of Zymomonas mobilis subsp. mobilis ATCC 10988. Lineage (NCBI taxonomy): Bacteria > Pseudomonadati > Pseudomonadota > Alphaproteobacteria > Sphingomonadales > Zymomonadaceae > Zymomonas > Zymomonas mobilis. Next base: position 1,436,871 of record NC_017262.1, read on the forward strand.
AATCCGTCACCCCTTAAAAAGACAGAGAGTGCTTGATAAAGACGCGTTTATGACTTCCTGTCGGGTAATTTTTGACTGTATTCAAAAATATGCCGATGCAATCCGGCAGGAGTCAAATCTTCCTCTTGGCCTTGAGGTGGCGTTATAATGCCTTCCTCATCGAAACAGAGCAAAACATAAGGTGTATATCGCTCAGGCGTTGGCACACTAATTTCAGGGATGCTGGGTCTATGATCTCCAAAAAAGGCAATAACAGCCCGTTTTTTGGCCTCTTTGAAATAAGATACTAACCCACCCAACATTTTATCGCTATTTTCAGCATGACGAATATAGGAAAGAAGTAAGGCTTCCGGTGTCGCTTTACCATCGGCATCCCAAGGGCCATGATTTTCCATGGTTACCGTATAGATAAAGGTTGGATGCTGATTCCCTTCTATAATCTCTATGATCTTTTTACCCAAAGTCACATCATCGACATAGCGTTGTCCTGCTTTCGGCGATGAAAAATAGTCTAGACCGATTAAACGAGAGAACCCTGCCGAAGGCATAATATCGTCACGGTTGTAAAAACGCATATCATGCGGATGGACAAAAAATGATTGATAGCCATAAGGCTGTAAACGTGCCGATAAGGCGTAAGTAATTTCTTTTTTGGCTGTCATGAAAGGATCGAATTGGCGAAAGCCAAGGTCTTTTTCTTCTCTCCCAAATAACACGCCATATTCTGTCCGCATGGTATAGGCACCGAAACCGTTGACGTGTAATTTACCGCTTTTCCATGCCCATTTTTGCGCTTCTTGCAGGGCGGGCAAGGGGGCTCTTGTGCCTTCTGGGACAAGATGGGCTGGGTCCATAAAGGACTCACATTGAATAACCAGAATAATTTCGGGTTTTCTCGATAAATCTAATTCTTCTTCACACTCTTCTTGGAAATTTAAAGGCGTTGGATCGGGACTTTTCCGCCATCTTTGCCAATAGAGAAATAGAACAGCAATCATGCCTAGTTTTTTTGAATCTTTTTCTAAAGACGGCTCTATGGCTAACTGATTGAAAAGGGGTGTTTTCAAAGCAAAATACAAAAACAAACAATCGAGCGCAAAAAGCAGAAAACCTCTTAAATGGGCTGAAAATTGTCTATTATTGAAAATAATAAAAAACAGAAGCAGAATAGGTGTTACCGTCGCAAGTAACCAACAGGTTAAAGAAGAAAGCGCCGTTAAATAAAATCTGGGATGACGCGCGACAGAAACCAAAACTAAAAAATCGGAGAAAATTAGGGGTTCTCCAAGCATTTTATATTTTGTATTTGAAATAGCGGTTAAAGCGGATTGTAATGATAAAGTTATAATAGATGATAATAAAGGATTACCTGTTAAGAACAGAAATAGACTATAGGCTGCTGTGACGACACCGCTATGAAGGATAAGACCGCCGCCGCTTCTTCTACCATAAGGTAGGGAGTAATGGTCTATAACAAAGCTTATAATAAGGGTTACTGCCAAAAACAGTAGGTCATTTATCACTTTGGATTACTGCCTTAAACTACGATCAAATCAGAAAATAAATGGGTGAAGAAAAACGTCTATGAGCCGCTATAGTGACTCTGTCTATGCCTCTTAAGCTTTAAGGGGATATTCTGTGCGCTTTCCACTATTGCAGCGACACCTCATCTCATAATAATTCTCTAGAATGATGAGAATATTGTGAAATTCCTGCCATAAATTCCATAAATAGCCTATGAACAGGGCTATTAAATTCGATTTGTTTTTATTATCAGAAGTATTCGTATAACGATTGTCTTTAAATCAAGACAAGAAATTGTTTTATTCCTGTCGCGTAGATGAAAGGGGCCGTATGGCCGAAATCGTCCTTCAAAGCTTATCCCCAAGCAGATATTTCATCAGGCGTATTCCAGAGAACAAAAACCATGTATGAATATCGGAAGACGATTGCCGAGAGTGATAACGCGCCTTTAATTGCTGCGCCTGCCACTCGGGTGCCGCTCCCCAAACGCAATCTTTTATTGCTGCAAGGGCTCATGGGGCCTTTATTTCGCCGACTTGGTCAAGCTCTGACAAAGCACGGTTATACCGTTTATAAAATTAACTTTAATGGTGGCGATCGCTTTTTTTGGCGTTTGCCTAACGGTATCGATTTTTGCGGAAATGAAGACGATTGGCCTGCTTTTTTTGAGGAAACCGTCAAAAAACGGAATATCACCGATGTTGTTTTATTTGGTGATTGTCGGGCTTTACATCGGGCAGCTATTCATGTTTGCCGTAAACTTCATATCCCTGTGCATGTTTTTGAAGAAGGCTATATCCGTCCGGATTGGGTTACGCTCGAATTAGGCGGCGTCAATGGTCACTCTTCCTTACCGAAAGATCCTGAATGGTATAAGGCCGAGGCCGCTAAATTACCGCCCATAGCTGAACACCGACCCGTGCCGTCTTCTTTTGTCCGGCGTGCCTATGAAGGGGTTGCTTACAGCCTCGCTACTGCAGCTTTAAAATGGCATTATCCCCATTGGAAGGACTACCGCCCTTGGCCCCCTTTGGTCGAAGGTGTCGGTTGGTTAAGACGTTTATGTCGCCGCAAAAAAGCACAGGCTCGTACCGATATGTTGCTAGAAAGGCTGGAACGGGAACAGACACCTTATGTGTTATTCCCGTTGCAATTGGATGGCGATTCTCAGGTCAGATTGCATTCTCCTTTCAACGGAATGCTCGATGCCATTGAACTGGTTCTAGGTTCATTTGCCTTCCATGCCCCCAAACATCTCAGGCTCGTTATAAAAGAGCATCCTCTGGATAATGGTGTCCGTGACTGGTGCGCCGAAATACGGGTGATCGCGGACAGGCTCGGTATAACCGACCGTATTGACTATATGGAACTCGGTGACATTGCCCTTGTGACCCAAAAAGCCCAAGCTCTGGTGACTATCAATAGTACCTGTGGCACTTTGGCTTTAAATTGTAACGTGCCGGTCATCACATTGGGGCAGGCTGTTTATGATATGGAAGGCGTTACCTATCAAGGTAGTCTGGATGATTTCTGGAGTAACCCTGGCAAACCGGATCAAGAAATTTTTGGGGCTTTCCGGCGGGTCTTAATTGAAAGATGCCTTGTCGCAGGTGGCTTTTTCTCTGAAGAGGCGCTTGAAAAAGTGATGGAAGGGGTTCTTACTCGCTTGCAATCTGCCTGCCCAATTGAGCCTAGCCTTATGCATGATTTATCAGCCAGTTTACAGCGAAGACCTTCTTCAAAATTAGTCACTGCCGTTGCAAGCCATAAACGGAATATCGCTTTCAAACGGTCATAACATTAAAAGAAACTATAGGGATCAACATCAATTGTAATGCGGACAGAAGACGGAATAGAAATCTTTGAAAGCCATTGATGAATAACTCGTTGTATCGGGATATTCCTCTTGGCTTGGATCAGAAAACGATACCGATAACGACCTCTTAACTGTAATAACGGGGCAGGTGCGGGGCCAAAGACTTCTATTCCATCGCCCTCCGGCTTTCTCTGCCCCAATTGATGGCCTACCGCCTCAGCTATTTCCTGTTTTTCAGAAGAGATAATCAAGGCGACATAGCGCCCAAAAGGCGGTGCTTCCGTTATTTCTCTGATTTCTAATTCCGTTTGATAAAAGGCTTCACGATCCCCTGATGCCAAGGCCGAAATAACAGGCGTCTCCGGTTCATATGTCTGGATAAAAACATGCCCGTCCAGAGCACTTCTTCCCGCCCGTCCAGCAACCTGTGCAATTTGCTGAAAACTATGTTCTGATGCTCTTAAATCTCCCCCTTGCAAACCGATATCCGCATCAACCACCCCAACAACGGTTAATCTTGGGAAATGATATCCCTTCGTTATCAGCTGGGTGCCAATGATTATGTCGATGGCACCTTGATCCATTTTTTCAACAAATTCGGCGGCTTGTTTGGGGGTGGCTAATGTATCCGATGTAATCGTTTCAATGCGGGCTTCTGGGAAAAGCAAAGCCGTTTCTTCTGCGATTCTTTCGACTCCGGGGCCACAGGCAACAAGGCTATCGGCTGTTTGACATTCGGGACATTTGTCTGGGACAGGCATCGTAAAACCGCAATGATGACAAATCATTTGTCCCAATTGGCGATGCTCAACCATCCATGCGGTGCAATGGGGACATTTTATACGATGACCGCAATGACGACACAGGGTGAGAGGCGCATAGCCCCGTCGATTGAGAAAAAGCAGACCTTGCTCATGGCGTTCCACTGCATTGGTCAACGCTTTGACCAGCGGCGGGGCTAACCACCGACCTTTAGCTAGGGCTTGTTCGGTCATGTTTATCACATGAATAGTCGGTAACCCTGCTGATCCATGGCGTTCTGCCAATCGTATTTCTTTATAATTACCCAAACGTACCTGCATAACGCTTTCAATCGCGGGTGTTGCGGTCGCTAAGATAACAGGGATATTCTCGAATTTGGCGCGCATGACTGCGACATCCCGCGCTTGATAACAAACACCGTCTTCTTGTTTGAAACTGGTTTCATGTGCTTCATCAACAATAATGAGACCGATTGCCTTAAACGGTAAAAACAAGGCTGATCGCGCGCCAATAACCACTTTGGCTTGGCCTGTTACAATCGCTTGCCAATTTTTTCTGCGGCGGGCTTGCGATAAATCGGAATGCCAAACAACAGGCTCACAGCCAAAACGCGCCTGAAAGCGTTTTAAAAAAGGTTCTGTTAAAGCAATTTCGGGTAGCAATATCAGGGATTGTTTGCCGTCACGCAAAGTCTGGGCAATGGCTTCAAAATAGACTTCGGTCTTTCCTGATCCGGTCACGCCATCCAATAAGAAAGTTTCAAAGCTCTTTTTCGCTATGGATTCCTTTAAGATTTCAGCCGCTTTGCTTTGTGTCTCTGAAAGAATGGGGGCATTAAAATCAGGATCGGGTAGCGATAATACTATCTCTAAAGATGTTTTTTGTTCTGTTATCAAACCCGTTTTGATCAAAGCGCGAATAACAGCAGGTGATATTTCTGCCTTTTCTGCCAGCTCACGGACAGAGCCTTTTTCCCCTGAAAGTTTTTCTAAAGCCTGTTGTCTTAAGGGCGTTAATTTAGGCCATTCTCTTTTGGGGACATAATAATTCTTGATTTCCCTGCTTTCTATCGTTGCAGGTGAAAAGGGGATTCCCATACGAAGAACGGCACCTAACGGTGCCATATAATAGGAGGAAACCCACTGAATAAATTTCCGATAACAATGACTCGCTTCGGGCAAATCATAGATCTTGCTCACCGGACGTAGTCGGTTATCTGCGATTTTTATCTGATTTGAAACGTCCTCTTCCCACAGCATCCCTAATATTTGCCTAGGACCTAGGGGAATACTGACAAGCTGACCTGCCGTAACCGCTTTTCCTTCTGGCAAGCTATAGGTCAAAATCCCCAAAGAAGGATTGGTGGTCAAAACAGAGATGCGGCGTTTCACGTAGATTTGATCCGCTTAATAAAGAAAAAAGCATTTATATCTGATTATGGCTACTTGATGCAAAAGCTTCAATCTCTATAGCGGATAGGCAGGCGTTCTCGCCTGCCTAACAGCTCTATTCCGATATCCTAGTAACATGCCCTCATTGAGACATAATCCCCAATATATGGGTCCCATTGCATACGGGTGTTACAATTGGCGTAGCCGCCGCCATAATAGCCGGAGTAACCGCCGTAATAGCCGCCACCGCCATCATAATATCCACGATTATAGGAGCCATTTGCAATAATCGCTCCCGTCATAAGGCCAAGCGCTCCCATGCCAAATGCTGCACCGGGGCCCCAACCACCACCGCGGTGATGATGGTGTCTCGGGCCATCCCAACCGCCGGGGCCACCGCCCCAACCACCGGGTCCTGGTCCACCTCCCCAACCGCCGGGGCCTCCCGGACCGCCATGATGATGCGCTAAAGCTGGGGTCACAACGGTCGCTGTCAATGAGGAAGCAGCAATGGCTGCTACAAGTAATCGCAAGATATTTTTTAACATTACTGCCTCTTTTCCGGAACAGAATCCGATAACTGAACAAAGACCGGAATGGCATAATCACGAGCTTTGTTCCGATTACAAACACTATATAATATAGTATGTGAATGGGCTTAGAATGTTCCGTTCATTCATAATTCAACTAAAAATATCTCTTTTTAAAGCTTTTGATATATTTTAACCTTTTGGCTTTCTTCCCTTTTACAAGACGCTTGTTTTTAATATTTTTTATTATAACCTTAGGTAATATTATCCGCTTTTGGCTTGAGGTGTTGCGATATGCGTCGTCTGATTCCCGTGTCCTTGCTTATGTTCATGGCCTTTTCTCCAGCCAATGCGGTGCCAGCACCCAAGATCGCTATCTCCAATTTTGATCAACTAGCGCATCCCTTGCCTATGCCTTACAATGAACGGGCACATGCTGAGAAAGCTGTTGCCGAGGCTCGAGCCAAAGCCAAAAAAGCCAATAAGCTCCTTTTGATTGATCTCGGCGGCAATTGGTGCCCTGACTGCCGAATCTTGGGCGGCATGTTCGATCAGCCGGATTTAAAACGGTTTATGGATAAACATTATGAAATCGTTACGGTTGATGTGGGACGCTTCGATAAAAATCTGTCTATTCCCGCGCATTACGGTCTAAATGATCGTTTAAAAGGTGCTCCGACCTTGCTGATTGTTGACCCAAAAACAGATAAATTATTGAACCCGGGGCATGTCACGGCTTTGGCTGATGCCCGCTCGATGACGCCCCAGGCTATTGCCGACTGGCTGGCACAGTGGGTTCACTAGGCTCAGGACTCATTCTTTGAGATAGAAGATGAAACTTGCTGCGATATGGATTGCTGACATGAATGTGTGAGCGCACCGGTCGTATCGTGTTGCGACACGCCGCCAGTCTTTGAGCTTTGCGAACATATTTTCGATGAGGTGACGCTTTTTATACAGATGCCAGTCGTAAGGCGGCTTTGATTTCCGGTTCTTCTTCGGCGGAATACAGGCGGTGATATTCCGGTCTGCGAGAGACTGTCTGATTTTATTACTGTCGTATCCCCGGTCCCCGAGAATTTCTTGTGTTTCTTCCGGCAGATTTGCCAGCAGAACATCCGCGCCTTTGAAGTCACTGACCTGACCTGCGGTCAGATGCAGCCGGACAGGGCGGCCCTGACTATCGCATACAGCGTGAAGCTTTGAGTTCAGTCCGCCTTTCGTGCGTCCGATATGGCGGGGAAAAGCCCCTTTTTGAGCAGGGAGGCCGCTGTCCGGTGTGCTTTCAGATGTGTTGCATCGATCATCAGACGCTTCGAACGGCCTGCCTGCTCCGTCAGGGCGACGAAGATCCGGTCAAAGACACCCAGGCGGCTCCACCGGATAAACCGGTTGTATAAAGTCTTGTGCGGGCCATACGCTTTCGGGGCGTCTTTCCACTGAAGGCCGTTGCGGATCACGTAAACGATCCCGCTCAGGACACGACGGTCATCGACACGCGGCACACCATGCGCCAGTGGAAAAAACGGCTTAATCCGTTCCATCTGGTGCTCAGACAGCAAAAACACGTCACTCACAGCTTCACCTCCATCGGTAAACCTGTGAATCACAACAGCCCGCTCAACTCAAGAAATTAACAGGTCCTGAGCCTAAATAGCTTGTGACAGCACCTTGTAGATGGCTGTGGTTAGGTTTTGTAATTCTTTAGGTGTAATCGTAAAGGCTGGTGTCAGATAAACGATATTTCTGAAGGGGCGTATCCAAACATTTTGCTCCAATAATTGGCTTTTCAGCTTATTCATATCGGTTATCTTTTCCAACTCGACAACACCTACCGCACCCATCACTCTGACATCCTTGACGCCGGGCAATGCCCGACAGGGGGCTAATTCGTCAGTCATCTGTTGTGAAATTTTTGCAACTTGCTCCAACCTGTTTTCTTGTTCAAACAAGTCCAAAGAGGCCAAAGCACAGGCACAAGCGAGGGGATTTGCCATAAAGGTTGGGCCATGCATTAACGCATGAATGGGATTATCCGACAGAAAACTATTAAAAATAGACGTTGTCGCAACGGTTGCCGCCAAAGCCATCGTCCCCCCCGTCAAAGCCTTGGAAAGCGTTATTATATCTGGTGCGACATTTGCCTGTTCAAAGGCAAACATGCTGCCTGTTCTTCCAAAGCCTGTGAAAATTTCATCAAAGATTAGAAGAAGATTATATTTGTCGGCAAAGTAACGCAGACGCTTTAAAACCTCTGGGGAATGGAACAGCATTCCTCCCGCACCTTGTATCAAAGGTTCAGTAATAATCGCTGCGATTTCGCTATGATGCTGTTCCAGAAAAAGATCAAAGCGCGCTATGCTCTCTTCGTCCTTTGGTAAATCAACAATGTAATGCTCTGGCAAAATCCCCGTGAAGAGACTGTGCATCCCTTCTTCTGGATCACAGATCGCCATGGTCGCCATGGTATCCCCATGATACCCCCCTCTAAAAGCTAATAGCTTCTTTCTTTTAGTGTCGCCTTTATTCAGCCAATATTGCATAGCCATTTTTAAGGCGACCTCGACCGCTACTGATCCAGAGTCACTAAAGAAAACGTGATTGAGATTATCTGGCAAAATTTTCGCTAGGCGACTTGCCAAGCGCAAAGCAGGCTCATGGACAATCCCGCCAAACATAATATGAGGCATTTCTCGAAGCTGTTCTTCAGCTTTTTTATAAATATAAGGATGATTATAGCCGTGACAGGCGGTCCACCATGATGCGATACCGTCTATCAGTTCTCGCCCGTCAGCTAAATAAATACGGCTTTCTTTTGTTGCTATAGCTGGAATCGGTGCAGTCATTGTCTGCATTTGTGTATAGGGTAACCAAATGTGAGAAAGACCGTCTTTTAACCAACTGGGATTATTCATTGTCACGACCTTAGCTAAGATTTTATCTATAGAATGGTAATCGGGCTGCTTGATTGGAATATTGTTATGACGTGTTTTGACCATCATTTTCATCAAGCCCTTATTGGTCTTGATCAAAAAAAGTTAAGACGGACGATATCTGGTATCAAGCCAGAAGAAGGGGCAATGATTAGAGCTCTTTCTGATAATCAGCTTTTATGTGATTTTTCTTCTAATGATTACCTTGGTCTTTCTTCCCATCCGCTTCTAAAAGAGCGATCCCAGTTATGGACAGATCAATTCGGAGTTGGCTCTCGGGCTTCGCGTCTGGTTTCTGGAACGCTACCGATACATCTTGAAGTCGAAAAAAAAGTGGCTCTTTTAAAAGGCAAGGAAGCGGCTTTACTCTTTCCATCTGGCTGGCAAGCTAATGCTTCAGTTTTACCCGCCTTATTTCGACTCTCGCTTGAACAAACTGGTCATAAGGCTCTTGTTTTTACGGATAAGCTAAATCATGCAAGTATACATCTTGGATGCTCCGCTGCCGGTATCAAGCAAATCCGATTTCGCCATAATGATTTGCCTCATTTAGAACAGCTTCTAGAAAAACAAAAACAGGTAGATGGACTCCGCTTTATTATAACCGAAAGCGTTTTTAGTATGGATGGCGATCAGGCAGAGATCGGAACGCTTCGTCAAATCGCTGATAAATATAATGCCTTTCTCTATGTGGATGAAGCCCATGCAACAGGTGTTCTCGGAGAAAATGGCCAAGGGCTTGCTGGAGGCGCTAACGGGGCTGATTTGGTTATGGGAACATTTAGTAAGGCGTTAGGCTGCTTTGGAGCTTATATTGCAGGATCTACATTGCTTTGTGATTGGCTTGTGAATAGCTGTTCTGGATTTATCTATAGCACAGCTATACCGCCATCAATGATTGGAGCAATGGACGCTGCTTTGGATATTCTTCCGACTTTGTCAAAAGAACGCAAACAACTTATTGAAAGATCGAATCATATCCGAAAAGAATTCCAATCTATGGGGTTAGATACTGGCTTATCTTCTACTCATATTATTCCTGTTGTGATCGGTAATAATGAAGCCACCTTGTTGGCTGCGCAGAGATTAAAAGATGAGGGTATTCTCGCTATTGCAATCCGGCCTCCCACTGTGCCGCTTCATGCTGGACGTCTTCGCTTTGCTATAACCTCTCTTCATAACGATGCCATGCTAGAACATCTGAGTCATGTTATGAAAAAATTAGCGGCTGAAATACACAGAGGATCTTCGATATGAAAATCCCTCGCTTTCTCTTTGTGCATGGATGGGGATTCGATCGAAATTTTTGGGAACCTGTGCGGCGGGCTATAGGACAGCATAATGGCGATAGCCTTGATTTTGGCTATTTTGGCCAGTCCAAGTTAGAGTATGATTGGTCGCAGCCTTTTATAGCCGTAGGGCATTCCCTTGGTTTCCTTTGGTTATTACAGCAACCTCTTGCCGCTTGTATTCAATTGATTTCGATTAATGGATTTTCCCGTTTTTTTGCTGGTTCTGACTGGCCTTTTGGAGTGCCTCAAAGAGTGACGAAGCGGATGCAGCTAGCACTTCATAGAGATGCAAAAAAAACATTAGATCAATTTTATGAGACTGTAGGATTCTTTGATACCTCAGAAAAGCGATATGATCTCGCTGCTTTGGATAATGGTTTAGAATTTTTGATGACGCAAGACAATCGTAGTATTGCAAAGAAACAGGCGCATAAAATAGCTATTATGGCCAGCGATCAAGACCCCATCGTTCCCGTCTCTTTGACTAAAGCTTGCTTCCCAACACCCACACCTATTCTTTGGAATAAAGACGGCGGCCATTTACTCCCGATTACAGATCCCGATTCCTGCGCTAATTTTATTCGTGATGTAGTGAAATGTATAAAATGAAGGATAAGTCGCGGAAAAATCAAATTATAGAGCGCTTTGGAAAGGCAAGCGCTTACGATCAAGCTGCATTTGTCCAAAAAATTGTTGCTAAGAAATTAGCTGAAAAAATCAAATTAACTTTCCCAAATTCTACATTCTTACCAATTAAAATATTAGAATTTGGTTGTGGAACTGGCTTTTTGACGGAAGAGCTTACTCGTCTTTTTCCAAAGGCCGAGATTACTGTCTCAGATATTTCTCCTGCGATGTTAGAGCGAGCAAAAACAAAATTTGATCCTCTTCGTAATGCTCTCAATTTTCAGGTGTTAGATGGCGAGAATCCTCCCCAATATCCTTTCTATGACCTGATTTGTTCCAGCCTTAGTTTGCAGTGGTTTGCTGATAGACAGAAAGGACTACGCCGTCTTATTGACCAGCTTAACCCCGATGGTCAGTTGTGGGTTTCAACCTTATGCGAAAATAGCTTTCATGAGTGGCGACAGCTATACCATCAACGAAACTTGCTTTGTCCTATAATGGAATGTGCTTCAATAAGTGAGCTTCAATCCGATTGGCCCGCTTTAGGACAGGGCGAATGGATATCGGAAAAAATTATCGACTATCCTCAAAATGGATTTACCTTCCTTCGCCATTTTAAAAAAATAGGAGCCTCTCTACCGGAGGAGACTATTCCTCCATTGTCTGCATCTAAATTGAGGACTCTTTTAAAGTTATTTGATCAGGGAGAGAAAAAGATTACCTATCACGTAGGCTATGGCTCTTTTCGAAAATCATCAAGAAAAGGTGTCTTTGTAACAGGCACAGATACCGGTATTGGAAAAACATTAACAGCAGCATGCCTCGTTAGAGCTTGGAAATCTTTTTACTGGAAGCCCTTTCAGACAGGTTTATCGGAAGAAGAGGGTGATAGTGCAGTCGTTAAACGATTGGCTAAAATCTCTGATGATCAATTAATCCCCCCAGCCGTTACTTTGGCCGCGCCGTTATCACCTGAAGCTGCCGCAAAACAAGAAAATCGCATTATAACAAAACATGATATTAGTTTTCCGTCCTTAAAGGATAACGAAATTCTAGTGATTGAAGGTGCTGGTGGTTTGATGGTGCCCATCTCACCAGATAAAATGATGATTGACTTTATTCAGGATTGTCAATTGCCTGTTATTTTGGTGGCCAGAAGCGGGTTAGGAACAATCAACCATACACTTCTTAGCTTGGAAGCACTCCGTTCACGGAAAATCCCGATAGCAGGTGCCATTTTAAGCGGTACCCAAAATCAAGAAAACAGACAGGCTATCGAAAAATATGGTAAAGTATCTATCCTAGCAGAAATACCATGTCTAGATCAGGTTAATCCTGAGCAGATCGAGATTGTTGCGCGTAACATGCCTGCTTTTGATACCATTCGTCCAAGTATAGATTGCTGAAAACTGTCTAATGAAAAATAAGAATTGGTTTGAAGACAGTCACCCTGCACGGTTGCTGGCTACGCAATGGGAACAGTATTTGCAATTCTCATTGCGGCGTTCGCCTCATGGTATTCGGGCGTATATGGCCACTGTCCATCGCTTTATTAGCTTTCTTGGAAATCATCGCGGTGATTTAATTGATAAAAATACGCTCCAAAAAACTGATATTGCAGAAATTAGAGCTTTTTTAGCTTATCGTCGTCAATCCGGCCTAGCTAATAGTTCTGTCGCTCGCGAAATTTCAGGGATACGTGCTTTTTTGCGCTTTATAGGTCTAGATCCCATTCCGGCTATAAAAGGGGCACGGGTAAAGAAAGGCATCCCAAGACCTTTATCACCTGAAGATGCTGTCGCGCTAGCAAAGGAAGCCAGCGAAGAGGCTTCAGAACAATGGATAGAAGCACGTGATTTAGCCTTACTGCTTCTTTTATATGGTTCTGGTCTTCGGATAAGCGAAGCGCTTAATTTGACATGTGAAATATTACCCCTACAGACGACTTTAAGGGTTGTAGGCAAACGATCTAAAATACGCATTGTGCCTTTGCTAGAAAAAGTAAAAAGAGCAATGGAAACCTACGTCCGGCTTTGCCCCTATGCTTTTTCTGGAAGTCAGCCTTTTTTTAGAGGTGCAAAAGGGGGTGTTCTTTCTGCTGACGTTCTACGACGGACAGTCCGCAAGGCGCGCTACCACCTTGGCCTTGATAACAAGGCAACACCACATGCGTTACGTCATAGCTTTGCATCTCATCTACTGGGGCGGGGGGCAGATCTCCGTAGCTTGCAAGAGTTACTAGGCCATGCAAGCCTTTCTTCTACGCAAATATACACAGCAGTTGATGCAGCTCGTTTGCTAGATGTTTATCGGGCGGCACATCCCCGCGCCGATAAATAGCATCTTATAGGCTTTTGATTTTATTTTCGATTTTATCCCATATCATACCGGCAACATTACTATCGTTAAAACGATCCATCGCGACAATCCCAGTCGGAGATGTGACATTTATTTCCGTCAGATATCCTGCAATCACATCAATTCCGACAAATAGGAGCCCTTGTTTTGCTAATTCTGGCCCTAAAATCTGACAAATTTCTTTTTCTTTCTCAGTAAGAGAAGCCGCCTCGGCGGTTCCTCCGACACCTAAATTAGATCTAATCTCACCCTGACGGGGGACTCGATTGATAGCGCCCGCCACTTCTCCGTCGACTAGAATAATTCGTTTATCACCCTTACTAACATCTGGGATAAAAGCCTGCGCCATATAAGGTTCTCTCCAGACTTCGCCAAATAATTCTGACAGTGCTCCAATATTTTTCCCGTCACGGCCGATATAAAATACAGCGGATCCAGCATTACCATAAAGGGGTTTAACTACGATTTCATGATGCCTCTTATGAAAAGCCCGTAATTGTTCGACATCGCGCGTAATCAATGTCGGTGGCATAAATTGAGCGAAATCAAGAACATATAATTTTTCAGGCGCATTTCTTACAGCTGCGGGATTATTAACCACTAAAGTTTTATTCGTAATGCGTTCAAGCAAATGGGTGGCTGTAATATAGGCAAGATCAAAAGGAGGATCCTGCCTCATTAAAACAACATCAACATCACTTTCTAAATCAATCTCTTCTTCAGGCTCCTCGGTATAATGAGAACCTTGAACCGCATTAACTTGAACGGGATGCGCTTTTGCAACAACTCGACCTTCTTTATAGCTGAGATCTGAAGCCAGATAATGCCATAATTTATAACCACGTTTTTGAGCTGCTAGCATAAGAGCAAAGGAAGAATCACCCGCTATCTTAACAGATTCCAAAGGGTCCATCTGAACCGCAACTTTAAGATGCACCGTATATATCTCCCAAAATTCAAACTCTCTTATAGAGAATTGCCTTTCAGGCTCTTTTATTTCAAGCCATTAAATCGAAGATTATAGCTTTAATATCTAAGCTATAAGAATTATTTTTTAATTTTAATGAATTTTTTGGAGAAATTTACAAAATTTTTTGTGCAAAATGGTGAAATGTTTTATTTTGAATGGCAAAAATAAAAGAATTCGAATTAGTTACTTTATTAAAAAATATATTCCTTCCCAAGGAAACCAGTTTTTCTTGATTCCCTTGGGTGCTTCCTAACCAGATTAAATACTCTTTAACTAGGCTCAGGACTCATTCTTTGAGATAGAAGATGAAACTTGCTGCGATATGGATTGCTGACATGAATGTGTGAGCGCACCGGTCGTATCGTGTTGCGACACGCCGCCAGTCTTTGAGCTTTGCGAACATATTTTCGATGAGGTGACGTTTTTTATACAGATGCCAGTCGTAAGGCGGCTTTGATTTCCGGTTCTTCTTCGGCGGAATACAGGCGGTGATATTCCGGTCTGCGAGAGACTGTCTGATTTTATTACTGTCGTATCCCCGGTCCCCGAGAATTTCTTGTGTTTCTTCCGGCAGATTTGCCAGCAGAACATCCGCGCCTTTGAAGTCACTGACCTGACCTGCGGTCAGATGCAGCCGGACAGGGCGGCCCTGACTATCGCATACAGCGTGAAGCTTTGAGTTCAGTCCGCCTTTCGTGCGTCCGATATGGCGGGGAAAAGCCCCTTTTTGAGCAGGGAGGCCGCTGTCCGGTGTGCTTTCAGATGTGTTGCATCGATCATCAGACGCTTTGAACGGCCTGCCTGCTCCGTCAGGGCGACGAAGATCCGGTCAAAGACACCCAGGCGGCTCCACCGGATAAACCGGTTGTATAAAGTCTTGTGCGGGCCATACGCTTTCGGGGCGTCTTTCCACTGAAGGCCGTTGCGGATCACGTAAACGATCCCGCTCAGGACACGACGGTCATCGACACGCGGCACACCATGCGCCAGTGGAAAAAACGGCTTAATCCGTTCCATCTGGTGCTCAGACAGCAAAAACACGTCACTCACAGCTTCACCTCCATCGGTAAACCTGTGAATCACAACAGCCCGCTCAACTCAAGAAATTAACAGGTCCTGAGCCTAGAAATGGTGGGGTAAAAGATTTTAGACATTGAAGCGGAACAGCATGATATCACCATCAGTAACAACATACTCTTTGCCTTCTTGACGCAGCTTACCTGCTTCACGAGCTCCAGCATCACCACCACATGCAATATAGTCATCAAAGCCGATAGTTTCTGCCCGAATAAAACCGCGCTCGAAATCTGTGTGAATAACGCCAGCGGCTTGTGGTGCTTTTGCGCCTTTTGTTATAGTCCATGCACGAGCTTCTTTTGGACCAACCGTAAAAAACGTAATAAGATCAAGCAGGTCATAGCCCGCGCGAATAATTCTACCTAGTCCGGTTTCCTTTAATCCTAGGTCAGACAAGAAAACAGATCGGTCTTCGGGTTCCATTGTCGCTATTTCAGATTCAATGGCAGCCGAAACAATGACAGCTCTTGATCCTTCAGCTTTTGCGCGTTCAAAGATTTTTGCAGAAAATTCATTGCCTTCAGCTGCAGCCGCTTCATCAACATTACATACATACAAGATCGGTTTTGCTGTAATAAGCTGTGCTTGAGCAAAATGACGCTCTTCATCTACGTCTTTAGGTTGTGTCAAACGCGCCGGCTTCCCATCACGTAATAAATCAAGGGCTTGCCCCAAAACACTGGCGGCCACTTTCGCCTCTTTATCTCCGCCTTGAGCTTTTTTTTGGAGGTTGGGAACTCTTTTCTCAAGACTCTCGAGATCCGCTAACAGTAATTCTGTTTCAATTATCTCTGCATCTGCGACTGGATCAACTTTGCCTTCGACATGAGTAATATCATCGTCTTCGAAACAACGTAATACATGGACGATAGCATCAACTTCACGGATATGCCCTAAAAACTGATTTCCTAAGCCTTCACCCTTTGATGCGCCTCGAACCAGACCTGCAATATCGACAAAGCCTAACTGTGTTTCAACAACACGTTGAGAGTTAGCAATCTCTGCAATTTGGTTCAAGCGAGGGTCGGGTACAGCAACCTGGCCGACATTAGGCTCAATGGTGCAAAACGGATAGTTGGCCGCCTGAGCTGCCGCGGTTTCTGTCAGCGCATTGAAAAGGGTTGATTTCCCGACATTTGGCAAACCCACAATACCGCAACGAAAACCCATATCTTTATCCTTCTATTTTTAATTCCGTTTAATGGATACAAACCATAGCTTAGGACTGACGACGTAAAGCAATTTCACTCATAAAACGGGCATCGTCATCATTTGCTAGCCACGGAATTGCTTGATTTATAGCATTTAACATGTCAGCGAGACTATCTGTTTCACTTTTGGCAAAATTGCCAAGAACATAATCATGAACGCGAGATTTCTCTCCTGGATGTCCGATACCCAATCTTACCCGCCGAAAACTTTGTCCTATGTGAGCAATCGTAGATCGAAGTCCATTATGTCCAGCCGCCCCGCCGCCTTTTTTCACCTTAACCCGCATAGGGGCAATATCTAATTCATCATGAAAAACTGTTACATCTTCGGGTGTTAATTTGTAAAAACGCATGGCTTCACCAATCGCGCGTCCGCTTTCATTCATAAAAGTGGCTGGTTTCAAAAGCAGGATACGTTCTTGATCAATTTGGCCAAGGGAGATTTGACCTTGAAAAGCTCTTTTCCATGGCGCGAAGGATCTTTCGCTGGCTAGCATATCAACTGCCATAAAGCCTACATTATGCCGATTAAGTGCGTAAGATGACCCAGGATTACCAAGGCCTGCCCAAATCTGCATTCTGTTCTACCTAGAAAATAATATAAAAATATGAAGAAAAATCCGCCTGCCGTATGACAGGCGGATCATTATCCTTATTCAGATTTTTCAGCTTCTTTCTTTTCAGCAGAAGCTGCGGAAGCTGCAGCAGCAAGAGCTGCATCGGCTTCGTCATCAGCATTGCTTTTCATGCCTGACGGTGCAATCACCGTCGCTGCCGTTGATTCATGTTCATCATGAGCCAATTCGGCACCTTCTGGCAGCTTAATCTGATTCAGATGAATAGAATCGCCTACTTCAAGGCCAGCGACAGAAACAACAATTTCTTCAGGGATAGCTGTCGCTTTAACTTTAAGCTTCAGTTCGTGATGAATAATGTTGAGAACACCACCAAGCTTGATGCCCGGTGATTTTTCTTCATCAACATACGAAACTGGAATAGCCACTTCGACCAGGCTATTTGCACTAACGCGCAGAAAATCTACATGCAGTACTCGATCCGTTACAGGATGGAACTGAACATCTTTCGGGATGGTCGGTAATTTTTGACCATCAACATCAATGGTAACAACAGAGTTCATGAAATGGCCAGTGTTTAACATTTTAAACAAGGCAATATGATCTACAGTGATACCCATTGCAGGGGTTTTATCGCCATAAATAACAGCAGGAACGAGGCCTTCGCGACGGATAGCGCGGGAGGCTCCCTTACCAGCCCGGTCGCGCTTTTTAGCCAACAGGTTGAGCGTGTCGCTCATGTTAGTCTCCAAAATTTTAAATTAGAAAAAACGGGTCGCCTCCAGGGATGATCGACCCGTAGAAAGGCTCATAGAGGAGGACCTCCTCTCGAGCAAGCCGCTATACAAAGAAAACCGCTTCTTTCGGGCGCTATTATTCAAATTCTTTAGGAAAACGGACAAATTTTTATTTGTTTGCTGTTTTTGCTTTCAGCTTTTCTAATATGGAAAATGGCGAGGCTTTCTCTTCTGGCAAGACGCCAGCTTTTGTTAATATCTGATCGGCATCAGGATGGCGGGGAAAAGAGGGGAGAACGAGGAGTAATGTTTCAGCGACAGCTTCGCCCAAATCGATCCGACTGTTGCTATAGAAAACAGTATCACAATCATCAGGTGATAGTTCTATTTCTTCTTCGAAGTCTTTTTCAGATTCTTCTGGTTGGAATCTTAGAGCAAAGTCTTCATCAACCATTATCGGTAAAGGTAGACCTGTCGCAGAGCAATTTTGGATGACAGAAGCTTTTATTCTACCATGCGCAACAACGGTTGTCCCCTCACGATAGAAGTCAATATTCGCTTGGAGTGAATCTATAGCTTTCAACGAAAAGCGTTTAGCTAAAGCCGATTTTTCTATATCATTCGCCTGTAAGCTGACATGCTGTGCTTGCTCGCTAATCTGATTTAGGTTAAAAATGCGCGAAAATTCTGGGGATACGGATGTATCCATCGGGTCTCTCCCGAAAAAAGGAATGAAATATCTGTTCGATTAGGCTTTTTCCATTTGTTCAAATCAAAAAAAGCTTTAACCAGACAGAATATAGCTATTGTTTGTAATATAGTTCAATCATAGCTTCCCATGAAGGGGATGGATTGGATTTTTCATATATTTTGCTGATAGCCTTTACTTTGAAACAAAGGCCTATGGAGTACATAACTCAATATGACCATTAACCGGTTGGGAAAAAAAGGCAAAGCAGGCATACTTCTTATGCTGGCCGGCTTGTCTGTCGGATGCACAAGAATAAGAGACCATCGCGGATATATGGTCGATAAAGCCATGGTTCAGTCTGTTTCCCCGGGTGTGGACAACCGGCAATCTGTTGAAAAAACTTTAGGCCGCCCGACTTTAGCAGGCGAGTTCGATCCTAATGTATGGTATTACATCAGCACTGATACAAAACAGCTCGTCTTCTCTTTGCCGAAAGCTTACAAACAAAATGTTTTAGCTGTTCATTTTGATCCAAGAGGAAATGTTTCTCGTGTTGAGACTATGGGGCTTGAACATGTTTCCCATATCCATCCAATCAGAGACCAAACTGTAACCCTCAGTACCCATCGTGGTTTCTTTGCTGAGCTATTTAATAACGTAGCCGCTGTTGGAGGTATGGCAGGGATGACACCTGTAGGAGCTGGTCCCGGTGGTACGACACCTTAAAAATGAGTAATTTTATTCCAATATTTTACTGTATCGTTTTTTGAAAATTAAATCTGGTAATCGTGACTGTCAAAAAGATTAAAGCTGCAAAGAATACCGCTGCTTCAAAATCGCGGAATGTAACACCGATGATGGAGCAATATTACGAGCTGAAAGCGCAAGCTCAAGATTGTTTGCTCTTTTATCGTATGGGGGATTTTTTCGAACTCTTTTTTGATGATGCTAAGAAGGCTTCAGCAATTCTTGATATTGCTCTTACTAGCCGAGGCACTCATATCGAAGAATCGATTCCGATGTGTGGTGTTCCCATTCATGCAGCGGAATCTTATCTTGCACGCCTGATAAAAGCCGGCTGCCGCGTTGCGATTGCTGATCAGGTTGAAACGCCAGCAGAAGCAAAAAAACGAGGTGGATCAAAAGCGCTCGTAAAAAGAGCGATTATCCGCGTCGTAACGGCAGGTACTTTAACAGAAGAAGCTTTGCTAGATTCTCGTGCTGCAAACTGGCTTGTTGCAGTCGCCCGTGCTGGTAGTGATTTTGGGCTAGCTGCCGCTGATATTTCGACAGGCCGTTTTGAAACCATTACTTTGTCAGAAGGCCGTCTCGATTCTGAGTTAGCACGGCTTTCAGCTGCTGAAGTTATTGCTCCAGAATCCTTAGTTCAGCAGGCCGCTTATAAAAATCGGATTCCCCAAGCTGTCGCGTTAAGTAATGAGTGTTTCAATAGTCCACATGGAGAAGCTCGACTAAAATCACTCTTCAAGATTTCAACACTTGACGGCTTTGGGATTTTTTCTCGTGCTGAGCTTGCTGCAATTGACGGTTTATTGGCATGGCTGGATCGTGCAGGGCAGGGTAAACTACCGTTTTTGCAGCAGCCTGTCAGGCGGGCTTATGCTGATCATATGTTGATTGATGCGGCTACCAGATCTAGCCTTGAGTTAACTGCCTCAACAGAAGGCCGGAGGGATGGTAGTTTAGTCTCTTCTATTGATCATACCGTTACCGGAGCTGGGGCTCGCCTTCTGACAGCGGATCTTGGTGCACCACTTATGGATATCGATGTTATTCATAAGCGACTCGATCTTGTTGAATTCTTTTTTTATGATACATTATTACGAGAGGATGTTCGGGACCTTTTAAAAGGATCTCCCGATTTAGCCCGGGTTCTTGGGCGTTTAGTCGCCGGCCGGGGAACTCCACGTGATTTAAGTCTGTTAAGAGATGGCTTGAAACAGGCTTTTATTCTTTATGAAAAATTATTCTCTCTTGAACCTAAACCTGCGCTTCTGGAGCAGATTCTCCCTGCTTTTCGTGGGCATGGATCTCTGGTTGATCTTCTCGAGCGGGCTTTAATCGAACAGCCTCCCATTGATGCCACTCAAGGTGGCTTTATCGCCAAAGGCTACGATCATGCTTTAGATGAATTGCGGTCGATGGGTGGAGAAAGTCGACGTGCCATTGCGGCCTTAGAGGCAACCTATCGAGAAAAGACAGGTATCAATACGTTAAAAATCCGTCATAATAATGTGCTGGGTTATCATATTGAGGTACCTTCCAGACATGCTGATGCTTTAATGCAAGCGAATTCTGGTTTTACGCATCGTCAAACTTTGGCTGGCGTTGTACGTTTTAACGCGTCAGAACTTCATGAACAGGCAATAAGAGCAACACAGGCCGGCGTTCAGGCGATTGCAATTGAAAGCAAGCATCTTGCGTGTTTAATCGAAAGCACTTTAGAAAAACGTGACCATATAGCGGCTTGTGCGGACGCCTTAGCGCGCCTTGATGTTTCAGCAGGATTTGCAGATTGCGCTGTCCAAAAAAATTGGACAAGGCCAACCGTTGATGATTCTTGCTGCTTTGATGTTATTCAAGGTCGTCATCCTGTTGTCGAAAATGCTTTAGTAAAATCAGGTGAACGCTTTGTTGCCAATAATACTAATTTAGATCCAAAAAACCGTTTGTGGTTAGTAACCGGTCCCAATATGGGAGGTAAATCCACTTTTCTGCGTCAAAATGCTCTTTTAGCTGTTTTAGCTCAGACTGGCAGTTTTGTTCCGGCAGAAAAAGCACGGATCGGTTTGGTCGATCGTCTTTTTAGTCGAGTTGGAGCTTCAGATAATTTAGCGCGAGGGCGTTCAACCTTTATGGTTGAAATGGTAGAAACGGCGGCCATCTTGTCTCAGGCAACCAATCGTAGTTTTGTGATTCTTGATGAGGTCGGCAGGGGAACCTCAACCTATGATGGACTGGCTATCGCTTGGGCCGTTGTTGAAGCTGTGCATGATATTAATGCATGTCGTTGTCTATTCGCGACTCACTATCACGAGCTAACGCAACTGACCTCGCGTCTTCCTGCTTTGTCGCTTCACCATGTCCGTGCCAAAGAGTGGCAGGGTGATCTGGTTTTGCTGCATGAAATGGCAGAAGGTGCCGCAGATAGAAGCTATGGTATCGAAGTTGCTCGTTTAGCAGGACTGCCACCCGTTGTTTTAAAACGGGCAAGTGAGGTTCTTGCTCAATTAGAAAATTCTTCCGGTAAAAATAACGATTCTTCAGCTAATCTTTCTGATTTACCTCTTTTCGGAGTACAGGCTTTTCAAACTGTTTTACCGCAGAATGATCCACTTTATGATGCAGTTTCAGAATTAGATGCCGACGCGCTTACTCCTCGCCAAGCCTTGGATGTTATCTATCGGCTGAAAGAACTGGCAGCGAAGGATAAGGTGATGTAAAAGAAAAATATATTCTCTGGCTTTTTCTCAATAATTTTTTGGAATAAGTGAGAGTTGTTTGAGGCTTAATGCGTCATAATAATAACAGGAGAATCCGCTATACGTCCGCCGATGATGAGGCGCCCTCATGGACAGGCAGCTATGCCGATGAGTGGCCCACGCTACAATGAGTTCATACAAAGTCCCCGTGTCCGTGTCATTGATGAAAATGGTGAAAATCTTGGCGTCATGTACACGCGTCAGGCAATGGAGCAAGCACAAGAAGTAGGCCTTGATTTAGTCGAAGTCTCTCCGAATGCTGATCCGCCTGTTGCCAAATTTCTGGATGTTGGCAAATACAAGTATGAAGCCCAGAAAAAGGCTAATCTTGCCAGAAAGACCCAGAAAACACAGGAAATTAAAGAAATCAAGCTTCGGCCAAATATTGACCAGCATGATTATGACACCAAGATGAAAAAAATCGTCCAGTTCTTAGAAGATGGCGACAAAGTTAAGGTGACTTTACGTTTCCGTGGTCGTGAAATGGCTCATGGTCAGCTTGGTATGCAAGTGATGCAGCGCGTTCAGGCTGATACTCAAGAAATTGCGAAGGTAGAGCAACATCCTCGCATGGAGGGACGTCAGATGCTGATGGTCGTAGCTCCGAAGTAATATTGCCCAGCGATGACGCGGTATTATGCCGCGTCACGCGCTATCCAGATAATCTGTTAGATATATTTTAATATAATTTAGACCGAAAAACTGTATTCTCCCTTGAGCGGGCGGGATAACAATCTCTCTAAGACTGAATTGACAGATTCACCTTCAATCAAATCACAAATGGCTGAAACCAACGGCATTTCTACTTTTAGTTTATTAGCAACTCTTTGTAAGACAGGCGCTGTGAAAACGCCTTCTGTTGTAACTGCTCTTTTCTTTTGCTGTTCTTCGTAGCTATAGCCTTCACCAAGTTTTTTCCCAAAAGTGAAGTTACGAGACAATTCCGACGAGCAGGTCAGGACAAGATCTCCTAAACCGGATAATCCCGTTAAAGTTTCTTCTTTTGCACCCAATGCAATACCAAAGCGGTTCATTTCTGCAAAACCGCGGCTAATAACGGCTGCACGGGCATTATTGCCAAGTTTTGCACCTGCAACGACTCCACAGGCAATCGCTAATACATTTTTGACAGCACCTCCAACATCCGCACCAATCACGTCAGACGAGGCATAAGGGCGAAATGTTGGAATGGCTAACCTTTGCATTAAGGCCGCTCTTATATCCTTCTCTTTGGCTGCTAAAGTCACGGCTGTCGGTAAATGGCGTGCTACTTCACTTGCAAATGTTGGCCCAGATAAAACTGCAATAGGACGGTGAGGGAAAATATCGGCCGCTAACTGAGACATCAATAGGCCAGATTCCGCTTCTATTCCTTTTGCACATAAAATTAATGGGCGACTATCATTGGGAATCTGTCTTAAAACAGATCTCATTTTTTGGGCTGGAATGGCTACCAATAAAGCAGATGCTGAACTTAGATCATTTAATTCATCTGTTGCATGGATAGTTCGGGGTATAATGATGTCAGGCAAATAATCAGGATTGATGTGTCTCTGATTAATGGCATCAATAATTTCTCTTTTTCTGCCCCATAAAGTGACGGCACCTTTATAACTGGCTACGGCTGCCAAAGCCGTTCCCCATGACCCCGCACCTAAGACACCGATATGATGAAAATGATCGGCTGTTTTCTTTTCTTCAAGAACAGGCATCTACGCTTTTACTCCGGCACCGCGTGCTTTTTCAGCATGAGGGTCTAACGGCCATCTTGCTCGCGCTGGACTCTCAAGATTATCAATCATTCCCAGACGAAACCGTTCGACGCCCGCCCATGCGATCATAGCGCCATTATCAGTGCATAGCGAAGGCGGCGGTGCAATCAAAGGTAAATTATGTGCTTCTGCTAGATCCGTAAGTGCAGGACGGATGGCTTGATTCGCAGCCATACCTCCAGCAATAACAAAGGCGTTGATTTGAATATTTTCGCCTTCAATCTTTTTGAGAGCTTTTTCGCTACGATTGACTAAGCAATCAATAACAGCCTGTTGGAATGATGCTGCAATATCGTGTCTTTTATAAATGCCAGATTGATATGCTCTTAAAACCGCGGTTTTAAGTCCTGCAAAAGAGAAATGAGGTTCTTTGCTTTTAATTAATGGCCTAGGTAAGGGAACCGCCATTGGATCGCCATTCAAAGCTTCTCTTTCTACAGCTGGGCCTCCAGGAAAGCCTAATCCTAAAATTTTAGCCGTTTTGTCAAAGGCTTCACCGCCAGCATCATCAATTGTTGTTGCTAGGCGGCGATATTCGCCCACATTTTTAACCAGTAGAATTTGGCAATGACCACCAGAGATAAGCAATAATAAATAAGGAAAAGACAGAGTTTTATCTGCTAAACGAGGGGTTAAGGCGTGACCTTCTAGGTGGTTAATCGCAATCAGTGGTTTTTTACAGGCAAGAGAAAGCGCTTTTCCTGTTACAAAACCAACCATAACGCCGCCAATTAAGCCTGGCCCCGCAGTTGCTGCAATGGCATCTATTTCTGATAAATTTTTTCCTGATTCATTTAAAACCTTTCTTACTAACGGCTCTAGACGCTCGACATGGGCTCTTGCCGCAATTTCTGGAACTACACCGCCATAAGGACGATGTAAAATTTCTTGTGTTGCCAAATGACTGGAAATAATATTACCATCATTATCAACTAATGCGACTGCTGTTTCGTCGCAACTCGACTCAAGACCTAAAACTAATGCCATAGGGGGCTTTTCTGCCACCATAAGGGGCGGTAGAGCAACTATCATGCAACTTCCTTTTCGTCTCGGATCCCGAGGTTCCCCTCTAGCCCTTATTCAGGCACGCTCAGTCGCCTCTGCTTTATGTGCTGCACATAGCTGGTCAGAGGATGCTGTTGTCATTGTACCTATTCGCACTTCTGGTGATAAAAATCGTCATCAGGCTTTAGCGGATATTGGTGGAAAGGCGCTTTGGACAAAAGAGCTGGATATCGCTTTGACAACAGGTCAAATTGATGCTGCCGTACATTCTATGAAGGATGTTGAAACTTTTCGTCCTTCACATATCTCTATAGCGGCTATGCTTCCTAGAGAAGATGTTCATGACAGGTTGATTGGAATCCCTTCCTTAGAAGTATTGCCTTATTCTGGTTGTGTTGGAACGGCATCGCCACGTCGAGCTGCCCAGATAAGGTGCATCCGACCTGATATCGAGATTAAACTGTTACGGGGGAACATAGACACTCGTTTAGAAAAACTGGCTAATAAACAGTTTGATGCTACCCTTCTTGCCGCCGCTGGTCTCATTCGACTCGGAAGAAATGATGTGGGATATGATGTTCCCTTAGATCAGATGCTGCCAGCTGCTGGGCAGGGCGCTATCGGAATCGAGGCTCTGGCAGATTCCGCTGCTTGGGAAAAAGTATCTATAATTGATCATTACCCTACACATTTAGCGGTTCAGTCAGAAAGGCAACTTCTTCTTCGGCTCAATGCTGATTGCCATTCTCCGATTGCGGTTTTTGCCGAGATTTTAGAAAAAAATATCCGTTTGAGAGCTTGCCTCTATACGGAAAATGGAAAATTTTCGGCGTCTATTGATAAAGAAATTAGTCAACCTTCTGATGCTTTTGAAGTTGGTAGCTTATTGTTGAATCAATCTCCGCCGGAGGTGCAAGCTCTCTTCCTACCCAGAGTATTGTCAGAACGTTAATCGGCATTTGCTCCCTATCTGAACAGAGTCCAATATGCTGAGAGAATGGCAATTAAATAATCGTGTTCAAGATAAATTATTGATTTTACGCCCCGAGCCGGGGGCAACCGCTACAGCCAAGCGTGCAGAAAAAGTAGGCTGGCAAGTAATAAAAACGCCTCTTGCAACGGCTATATCGATACCTTGGTCAATAAATGAATCTCTATCTTTTGATGCGGTTATGGTAACGAGTGCCCAAGCTATTTATCACGGAGGAAGTGAACTGGATAAATTAAAAGACTATCCTCTTTACGTGGTTGGCAAGGCTACTGAGGCGGCGGCACGTCAGGCAGGGTTTCAGCATATTGTAACGGCCGAAGGTAATGGCGCATCTGTACTTTGTTGTCTTGAACGGGACAAAAGAATGCGGATATTAAGGCTCTGCGGCGAGATTTACAAAGATTATGACTATAAAAATTTTTCTCTGAAAGAAAACACTCAATTCTTTATAAAAATTCTTTATAGAATGCAAAATATTGCCAGTTTACCGATAGAAGCCTGTCAGGCATTAGTAGAAAATGCCATAGTCCTATTACACTCTTCTCGTTTTGCAGAGCAATTTCGTCTTTTGCTTGCGAAAACGGATATCAATCCAGACAGAGTTCAGATTGCTGTTATTAGCCCAGCAGTAGCAGAACAAATTGGAAAAGAGTGGCGAGCAATGGCAATAGCTGAATATCCTGATGACACATCTTTGTTAAAGGCGGCAGCTAGCTTGAAATGAAACTCGGATAGAAAATGAATGAAGGCAGATTCTGAATGGAATCAGAGGCAAATATTCAGGGACAGATGTATGACAAATAACAACGGTATTCATAATTATGCCGGAAATAAAGAATCGAATTCTTCAATTGATCCTTTGGTCAATGCCTCACAGTCTTCAAAAAAACGGCCGTGGCAATCAAAATTGCTTTTTTCCTGTGCTGCATTCTTTTGTGGCGTCGGTGTTACTATCTACTCATTATCACATTGGCAGCCAGCCAGAATGCTTATTGCTCCAGCTTCTGTCCCCAATAATCAACAATCTTCCGAGAAGACACCTCAGTTACCTTCGCAACTTTCTATGTCTGGAAATGCTCAATCTCAAAATGGTACTGTGGCGCTCCCACAAACAGATTCTTCTAATTCGAATGTAACGGCCTCTATTGATGCCTTAAATGGCCGAATAGATCGCCTTGAAAATCGTATTGATGATGTCAGCAAGGAAACCAAAGCTGCTATTGGGGATGCAGGTAGAGCGGAGAGTCTCCTTGTTGCTTTTGCTGCAAGACGGGCGCTTAATCGTGGCCAACCTCTAGGCTATTTAGAAGGCTTGTTACAATCGCGGTTTGGTAATAGTCAGCAGCAAGCCGTTTCTGTTATTTTAAATGCCTCACGGCAACCGGTTACGCTTGAACAATTAGTCGCTGGACTTATCCCGCTCAAGGGAGATTTACTCAAGCCGGACAAACAACAAGGGTGGTTGAGTTATTCTCGCCAGTTTTTTTCTAATCTGTTTGTTATCCACCGTCATGGCGAAGTGTCAACGATGCCTTCTGAACAATTAGAAGAGGCGATCCGTTTTTTGAATAATGGTAATGTCGATGGAGCTATTGCTGATATCTCAAAGCTGCCAGGGGCTCGTTATGCTCAAAATTGGCTGAATGCCGCTAAGCGTTATTCTTTGGCAAGGAATGCATTAGATATTCTTGAAACCTCAGCTCTTTTATCGCCAGATCAACCCGCAATCGATAATCCGACTTCGGAAAAAAATACTGATTCGCTTGATACAGAAGAAAAACATTCAACAAGTATTCCAGACAATCATCAAAGATAAATATAATTGAATCAACGCCAATTTTCGGGCGTATTTTGTTCAAATTGTCGCTTGGGGCTTGTAACTCAGGCGAAATTCGCTATACGCGCTTTGATGCGCGACGATTCTGGTAGCATAAACTCGCATGTTATTTTTCCTTGCCGGTTTATGACATAGGCCTCATATCGTCGCTAAATTTTTTATCGCTTCATTTAATTTTAAGGTTCCGAGATGGCTGTTCCTAAGAGAAAAACTACCCCTTCACGGCGGAATATGCGCCGTAGTCACCATGCCTTGACGGTAGAAGCTTATCAGGAATGCCCAAATTGCGGCGAATTAAAACGTCCGCATCATATGTGCCCAGCTTGTGGTCACTATAATGGGCGTGAGATCATCGCTGTAGAAGCCTGATCTGTCTAATTAATGATGAGTAAGGATCAAGCTCTGATCGCTGTCGATGCCATGGGCGGGGACGGTGGTCCGAGAGTTGTCATTGCAGCTTTGGCACTTGCGCTATCAACTGATCCGGATTTGCGTTTCCGCGTATATGGTGACGAAGCGCTTGTGCGTACACAGATGGATCTATTCCCTGAGCTTGCACCGGCCTGTACGATATGCCCTGCACCAGATGTTATTTCTGGTGAAGAGAAACCGTCTTTGGCTTTGCGCCGTGCCCGCAAAAGTTCTATGGGCATGGCTATTTCTGCAGTAAAGACAGGGGAGGCTGATGCTGCTCTGTCTGCAGGTAATACTGGCGCATTGATGGCAATCGCAAAGCTTTACTTGCGGATGATGCGTGGTATCGATCGTCCAGCCTTAACAACCATCTTGCCAACATTGGGCAAAAATGGGGTTGTTATGCTGGATTTGGGTGCCAATACAGAATGCGATATGCGTAATCTGGTCCAGTTCGCGGTAATGGGCGCTGTATATGCTCAATCGGCTATGGGCATTCCTTGCCCTCGACTATCCTTACTCAATATCGGTACCGAAGAGATGAAGGGTACCGAAGATTTAAGAGCCGCCGCGGCTCTCTTGCGTCAAACTGAACAGACAGCTTTCCAGTATACTGGTTTTATTGAATCAGACAGGATTGGCCAAGGGGATGCTGACGTTATCGTGACAGATGGTTTTTCTGGCAATATTGCATTGAAAACTATCGAAGGCACGGCACGTTTCATTACTAACCTTCTCCGGCGTGCTTTTTCAAGTTCATTGCGTTCCAAATTAGGTTTTCTGCTTTCAAAACCTGCTTTCAGATTATTTAGAGTTTATCTTGATCCGAATAATCATAATGGCGCAATTTTTCTTGGTCTTAATGGCATCGTTGTTAAAAGCCATGGGAATGCTAACGTATCTGGTATCGCTCAAGCCGTTCATCTGACAGCTAAGCTTGTCCGTTCTAATCTGGTCAATTGCATCGCCGATGATCTGGATATGTTTTTTTCTCAGGCGAGCAATAAGGAATTGCAGGCATGACTATGCGGCGGTCAGCAATCATCGGAACCGGATCGGTTTTGCCTAAGACACGTCTTTCCAATGACGAGTTAGCGCAAAATTATCATATTGATACTTCGGATGCCTGGATCGTTGAGCGAACTGGTATTCGTTTCCGCCATATTGCAGATTCAGATGAAACTACCGGCACATTGGCTACGGAAGCTGCCCGTCGTGCACTCAAAAATGCAAATGTCGCACCAGAAGAGGTGGGGCTGATCATCGTTGCAACTACAACACCAGATTATACTTTGCCTGCAACGGCTATGAGTGTTCAGGCAGATTTAGGTGTTGGTGATTGTATTGCTTTTGATGTTCAGGCTGTTTGCTCGGGCTTCCTTTATGCTTTGTCTGTTGCTGACAGCATGCTTCGGACTGATAGCGCTAAAGTAGCTCTGGTTATTGGTGCTGAAACCTTTACCCGTTTATTAAACTGGGAAGACCGAACGACCTGCGTTTTATTTGGCGATGGGGCGGGGGCGGTTGTCTTACGTCAGACAGATGATGTTGAAAAAGGCATTCAGACGGTCAAATTACATGCTGATGGACGCTACAAAGATTTACTATGCAGTGATGGTGGTGTTTCGACGACAGGAACTGTTGGAAAGCTGCTAATGAAAGGGCGTGAGGTTTTCCGCCATGCTGTCACTAATTTGGTTTCTGTTACCGAAGAAGCCTTGACGGTTTCAGGATTCTCAGCTTCTCAAGTTGATTGGGTTGTTCCACATCAGGCAAATGCTCGAATTCTGTCTGCGACAGCTCAAAAATTAGGTGTTCCTTCTGAGCAAGTGGTCATGACTGTCGATCGTCATGCTAATACTGCAGCGGCTTCTGTTCCTTTGGCTTTAGATGCTGCTGTGCAAGATGGCCGCATAAAGTCCGGTGATCTTGTTGTTCTGGAAGCTATGGGCGGTGGTTTTACATGGGGCGCCGCTGTTATTCGTTTTTAGCGCGCGTTCTATCTTTGGATTCTTTAGTGGCTATACCCTGACAAGGGATAGCCTATTTTTTTATGGGTAAAGTGAGCCCTTAGTATTTTTTCAGAGTTGATCTAGTAGATATAGCAATCTTCGGTAAAGAGAATCCTTCGATATAAGAATAGGAGAAGGCTTGATGAATATTCTGCCTTTTTACGATGCTTTGATCCCTGTAGCTCGCTTTCTGTAAAGATTTTTGTTAATTATCTTATTAAAAAGCTTGTGCTAAATATGTCTTGATATTGCTGGTATAGCCTAGCTGAAGAAATTAGCTGTTTTCTGAGATGAAAATATAAAGAAATCTAGGTTTTAGTTATTTTTTATTAAATTAGTTTATTTTAGGTAATTTGAATTTTACTGTATTATTGTTTAATAGCAATCACACGAAATAATTAAAATTCTAAGAAGAAACCCAAATTTGGGCCATAAACAGCCTGAATATACAGGGCTGTTCTTTTAAGCGCGTTGGCTAAAAGCTATCTACGGCTTGCGCTTAATATATCTGTTTTTAAAAGAAGAATATTTGAGATTAGCTGGTCGGGGCGACTGGATTCGAACCAGCGACCCCCACACCCCCAGTGTGATGCGCTACCAGGCTGCGCTACGCCCCGACCGAGGTGGCAAAATCTAGGGGAATTATTTGATAGACGCAAGTAAAGATTGCATGTTTTTATAAATTTTTTCTCGCTGCCTTAAAACAACTCCATCATATCTGGATGATATCCGAGGATAAAAGAGAATGATCGGTTGCGGCCATCGCTTTTATCGTGATAATTATAAAATAATCGCCTGAGGTTTATCTAATGCTATAAACTAAGGCTTTTCTTTCCCTTTTCAGGATATAGTTTTTCGATGTTTTCAACTCCTGCCTTTGCCCAGACAGCGGGCAATTCTGCTGGCTTGAATGGTTTTTCTGGTCAGTTGCTTTCTATGTTGCCTTTCCTCGTTGTTTTTCTGATCATTTATCTCATGTTGATCCGGCCGCAGCAGAAGCGCTTTAAGGATCAGCGGCGTGCTATTGATGCTGTTCAGAAAGGCGATACGGTTATCACCGCCGGTGGTATCATTGGTAAAGTTTTAAAAGTAAGCGATCGCGAAGTAGAAATTGAAATTTCAAAGGGTATTAAAATATCCGTTGTTAAAGCGACCTTACAAAGTGTTCAGCCACTGACGGCTGCCAATTCCAATACGGTTGAATAATCTGTTATGCTTGACTTCCCGCGTTGGAAAATCTGGTCGATTATTTTAGTGCTGGTGCTGGGGGTCTTTTTGGCTATCCCCAGCCTATTGCCTTCAAATCTTGACCAGAAATTCGGCTTAGGGGCTTTGCCCCGTATTAATTTCGGTCTCGATCTTTCTGGGGGAAGCCATATTCTACTTGAAGCGGATACGGCAGATGTTGCTCATCAACGTATCGTTACCATGGAAGAAATGGTTCGTTCCCAGATCAGCCGAGCACAACCGGCTATTACTATTGGCGATATGTCTGCCGATAATGATCAGCTTAGCTTTATGGTACGCGATAACCACCAGTTGGATAGCGCCGTTGAAGCGGTCAGAACCTTAACGAATGGTATCGGTGCCACAGGACAGCGTGATTGGGATGTTCGGGTCGTTGACGGCAATCGTATTGTGATGCGTCCAACCAAGGCTGGTATCCAATCTTTTGTCAATCAGGCGATGGAAGGCGCAACCGAAGTCGTTCGCAAGCGCATCGATTCCTTGGGAACAAGAGAACCCATTATTATCCGCCAAGGAAGTGATCGTATCGTTGTTCAGGTTCCTGGTTTGCAAAACCCATCAGCCTTAAAGGCCTTGATTGGTAAAACAGCCAAACTTGAATTCAAATTGGTGGATGACAGCGTCAAATCAGCCGATCTGGCTCAAGGAAAAGTGCCGATTGGGACGCAAGTGATGATTGCGCAATCTGGCCAGCCTGTCGCTGTTCAACGTCGCGCTATTGTAACGGGTGTTGATCTTGTTCATGCCGATCAGACGATGGATCAGAATAGCCTACCGGCTGTATCGATCAGCTTTAATGCTGACGGTGGCCGCCGTTTCGCGGAAGTGACCCAGAAAAATCCAGGTAAACGCTTTGCCATTATTTTGGATAACGTCATCCTTTCTGCTCCGTCGATTAATGAGCCTATTTTAGGTGGTTCTGCCATTATCACTGGTAGTTTTACTATTGATTCAGCTAATCAGATGGCTATCGCGCTTCGCTCCGGTAGCTTGCCGGTTGCTTTGAAGGTAGTTGAAGAAAGAACAGTAGGTCCTGGTTTGGGGGCGGATTCTATTCGTGCCGGAACTTTGGCGTGCAGTATCGCTATTGTAGCGATCGTCATTTTTATGATCAGTGTTTATGGCCGTTTTGGTATCTATGCTTCCAGTGCGGTTATCCTTAACCTGTTCTTAATATTGGCGGTTATGGCTGTTCTTGGTGCTACTCTGACACTGCCTGGTATTGCTGGTCTTGTGTTGACCATTGGTGCAGCGGTTGATGCCAACGTGCTTATCAATGAACGCATCCGTGAAGAAATTGGCCGTGGGCGCACCCCCGTTCATGCGGTTGATATGGGCTATAAAGAAGCGAGCCGGACGATTTTTGATGCCAATGTGACTCATGCTATTTCGGCGTTGATTATGATCTGTTTCGGTTCGGGGCCTGTTAAGGGCTTTGCCGTAGTTCTGTTAATCGGGATTATTACCTCGGTTTTCACTGCCGTTACCTTTACCCGTATGTTGGTGGCTCTCTATCTGAGACGTCGTCCGGCTAAACTGACGATCTAGGAAGGGGCATATCACTATGGCATTGCTTCGTATTGTCCCGGATAACACGAATATCCGTTTTGTCCGCTTACGAGGGATAGCATTTTTGCTTACCTTCATCCTGACCTTGGCTTCTGTAGCCTTGTTGGGTGTAAAAGGACTCAATCTTGGTGTTGATTTCGTCGGCGGCTTGATGATTGAAGCCCATTTTGAAAAACCGGTTGAACTCGATACTTTGCGGCGGGATATTAACCGTCTGAATATCGGTGAGGCCAGTCTTCAGCAAATAGGCACCAATAACAATGTGTCGATCCGGTTGCCATTGCCGCCCGGCGATGAATCAGCCTCCCAAAAAGTGGTCAAGATTGTTCAGACTTCTTTATCACAGCAATTTCCTAATGTGCATTTCGAGCGTGTTGATACCGTTTCCGGTAAGGTCTCTGGTGAGTTAATGCGCAGTGGGATTATTGCTGTTTTACTCGCTATTGCTGGTATCGTAATTTTTACATGGTTACGCTTTGAGTGGCAGTTTGCCGTCTCAACTTTTGTGTCGGTTGCCCATGATGTGTTGGTCATTCTTGGCTTTTTTGCCTTAACACGTATGGAATTTGACCTGAACATTGTAGCAGCTATTTTGACGATTGCCGGTTATTCCATTAACGATAAAATCGTTATTGATGACCGTATTCGTGAGAATTTAAGAAAATTCCGCAAGATGGATTTAGGTTCATTGATTGATCTTTCTGTCAATGAAACCTTACCCCGAACGGTTATGACCAGTTTTTCCATGATTTTGGTTCTGGGCATTTTACTTATTTTTGGAGGCGATGCCGTTCGTAGCTTCACAGCAGCTATGCTACTTGGAGTTATCGTCGGCACATATTCTTCTATCTATGTCTCGTCCTCTTTGCTGATTTTCCTAAATTTACGACCAAAGACAGCAAAATCGGAATAAAAACAGATTTCGATCCCAATAAAAAAAGGCTCCGAAAACTATTCGGAGCCTTTTTTGTTACTTTGATCAGGTTGCCTCTTTATCCTTATATCGAACAGATAAAGAGAATTTTCCCCTGCCCTAATTCAGACTAATGTTCAATGCAGATTCAATCATTGTTTTAATATCATTTTCAGGCCGTGCTCCATAATGGGAGATAATTTCTGCTGCTGCAATGGCACCCATTTCAAGGCTGGCCGCAATAGAAAGATTTCTGGCCTGACCGGCAAGAAAACCAGCTGCAAAAAGATCGCCTGCACCTGTCGTGTCGACGACTTGATCGATCTTCTTGGCGGATACTTCTGTCCGTTCCATATCTTGGACAGCAATAGCACCATCTGGGCCTTTGGTAACCACCAACAAAGGCAGTTTTGCTGCGACTTCTTCAATGCCCCGATCTAGATCATCATGTTGCACCAATGATCTTAATTCGCCTTCATTCGCGAAGAGTATATCAATCAGACCGTTATTGATCAGCTCTTTGAAGTCCTCACGATGGCGCTCTATGCAGAATGTATCGGAAAGCGTTAAAGCTACTTTCTTGCCTGCTTTTCTTGCAATTTGGATCGCTTCTTTCATCGCTGAGCGTGGTACTTCAGGATCCCAAAGGTAGCCTTCGAGATACAGAATTTCTGCATTCTCGATCACTTCTGGCTTGATGGCAGTTTGATGTAAAGTCTGGGCAACCCCTAAAAAGGTATTCATACTCCGTTCGCCATCAGGCGAAACCAGAATAAGGCATCGCCCTGTTGGAATAGTTGCTTCCTGAACGGGGACATCAAAATGAATATTCTGAGCGCGAATATCTTGTTGAAAAACCTGACCAAGCGGATCATTGGCGACTTGTCCAATAAAGGCACAACGTCCACCCAAGGCAGCTACACCAACAAGGGTATTCGCTGCTGAACCACCGCTAATTTCATGGCTGGGATTCATTTCCTGATAAAGGGTTTCAGCTGAATCGGCATCAATCAGCTGCATCGATCCTTTCGTAATATTTTTTTCGGATAAGAACTGATCGTCCGTGGCTGCCAAAACATCGACAATGGCGTTTCCGATAGCAACAATATCATAGCGGTTATGCGGCATAGCGGCCTTTCCTGAATAAATATGCCTAATTTAAAATTTCAGATGCCATAACGGCGTTAGAAAAGCGAGCAAACAGCAGAAAAGGGTTTTATTCATATCTCTCAAGAGACAAAATTCTGTCATTGCGGTCAAAGGAGGCAGATATCGGCTTATCGGTAAAGAAAGCCGATGGACAGGATATCCTTTTCTGGAAAATAAGAAGCCTTGATAAATATGCCTTATTCTCTTTAGGCGAATCTCTTTACGGCTTAGAAAGTATCGTATTTTTATGGATCAAATTGGCAATAGACAGTGGACACCGGCTATTTTGCTAGACAAATCTTTTCTGAAAAGAACGTTGCTCGGAAGTTTTGTCCCGATCCTTATGTGCCTATCTGGATGCGGTGGAGGGGAAAAGCATCCTGTGGTGACACCACCTCCTGTAAAACGTCCGGTTGCTCCGGTGGCTTCACCTGATCGTTTACCCAAATTACAAGGAATGACAGCCCGTAATCTTATTGGTCTTTTTGGTTCTCCTGATCAGGATATTGATGAGCCTTGGGCAAGGCGTCTGCAATTCCAGAGTTCGGTTTGTGTTTTGGATGCCTATCTTTATCCGCCACACAAGAATGAAGAAATGGTGGTGCGGCATGTTGATGTCCGAGATTTACAAGGCAATGATTTCAATCAGGAAAATTGTCTTAGAATGCTTGTCCAGAAGCCACATCATAAGTGATTGTCTGAATAGCGAGTCTGGGTAGCCGCTAAAAAGGATAAAAGCCTTTCGAGAAATAAAAGAACATAGCCCTTTATGCTATCTTCGATTTTTGGCCTTTATCGCCTTATTTTCCTTTCATACGGATTGCCGAAAGCCTTGCCCCTCGTTAGAAAAGCATCAAGTCTTTTGCCTGGGGCAAAGGTCATGTTGTTATATTTCAGAATTGAGCGGACATCATGCGCTATATCAGTACAAGGGGCGCGGCAGCCGCGCAGGATTTTAAGGGCGTTACCTTAACCGGGCTTGCCTCGGATGGTGGTCTCTATGTGCCAGAAAATTGGCCAGCCTTCAGCCGCGAGGATATCGCTGCATTAGCAGGATTGTCCTATGTCGATACGGCTGTTGCGGTTATGCGGCCATTTGTCAGCGGTGTGCTCGACGATCAGGCATTAAAAAATCTGTGCGGAGCCGCTTATGGTCAGTTCAACCATGCAGCTGTTACGCCGTTGGTTCAGTTAGATGAACGGCATTTCTTGCTGGAATTATTTCATGGCCCGACCTTGGCTTTCAAGGATGTTGCTTTACAACTTCTAGGTCATTTATTTGAAAAATTCCTTTCCGAAGAAAAAGGACAGGATCTGACAATCGTCGGAGCAACCTCCGGTGATACTGGATCGGCGGCTATATCTGCTGTTGCTGGACGAGCTGGCGTGCAAATTGTGATGTTGCATCCCAACGGTCGGGTTTCCGAAGTTCAACGTCGCCAAATGACGACGGTTCTCGACAAAAATGTCCATAATGTCGCGATTGACGGTAGCTTTGATGATGCACAGGCTATTGTCAAAGCCATGTTCAACGATAGCGACTTTAGAAAACGTCATCGTCTGGGCGCTGTTAATTCGATTAACTGGGCTCGCTTGATGGCTCAGATCGTTTATTATTTCTATGCGGCTGTTCGTCTTGGTGCACCTGATCGGAAAGTCGCTTTTTCTGTTCCTACTGGTAACTTTGGTGATGTTTTTGCGGGTTACGCTGCCAAAAAAATGGGGCTTCCTGTCGAAAAATTGATCGTTGCGACTAACATCAATGATATCCTTTATCGGGCATTGTCAGCCGGTGATTATTCTGTCGGTAATGTAACCCCGACCGATGCGCCGTCGATGGATATCCAAATCAGTTCCAATTTTGAACGCTTGCTTTTTGACCTTCATGGTCGGGATGCGGCTTCTTTGGCGGCAACAATGGCGCAATTTGAACAGAGTCGTGCTATTCAGATTTCTGATGCAATGCGCCAGCAAGCTGCAACGATATTCAGCAGCAAACGCATTGATCCCGATGAAATGGCTGCGACCATGCGTTGGGCTTCCGATAAAGCAGGACAGGTTATTGATCCTCATACGGCTATTGGTTTGGCGGCCGCCCGTGAAACAGATCTTCCAAAGGATGTTCCGGTTGTTACTTTGGCAAC
Organism: Zymomonas mobilis subsp. mobilis ATCC 10988; assembly: GCF_000175255.2. Classification (NCBI taxonomy): domain Bacteria; kingdom Pseudomonadati; phylum Pseudomonadota; class Alphaproteobacteria; order Sphingomonadales; family Zymomonadaceae; genus Zymomonas; species Zymomonas mobilis. Next base: position 1,473,922 of record NC_017262.1, read on the forward strand.
GGCTCATCCGGCAAAATTCCCTGATGCTGTTTCCCGTATTACGGGTAAAAACGCTCCTCTGCCGCATCGTTTGGCTGATCTTTACAGCCGTGAAGAACGCTATGTTGAACTGCCTGCGTCACGTCAGACAATTCAGGCTTATATTGATGCCGGATTCCAGCTTTGAGTCCTAGGCTTCACCGCTTATCCAATGGCTTGGCCATCGCTCTTCAACCGATGTCGGGAGTCGAGACGATGGCCGTTGGCCTATATTCTAATGTGGGCGCCCGCTCCGAACCAGATCGTTATAGTGGTCTGGCTCATATGGTCGAACATATGGTTTTCAAAGGGGCTGCTGGGCGAAATGCTCGTATGATTGCCGAGGCTGCTGAAAATTGTGGTGGCCAACTAAACGCATGGACAGCTAGAGACCATACTGTTTTTCAGGCAAGAATGCTTTCCGAATATTGGGATTTGGGATTAGAGTTGGTTGCTGATCTGGTGCGTTCTCCGACTTTGGATGGAGAAGAGCTTGAACGGGAAAAGGGCGTTGTCTTATCTGAATTGGGTGAATCCTATGATACACCTGATGACATTATCCATGATTACCTACAATCTGTTGCTTTTAAAGATCAAGCCTTGGGGCGACCGGTTTTAGGGAATGAGACAAGCATAAAAGCTATCGATCGTCCTGCTTTAAGCCAATGGGTTAAGCAATATTATCAACCAGAAGGTTTTGTCCTCGCGGCCGCTGGGAAAATAGACGAAGATGCTTTTTTGAAAATGGCTGAAAGTCGTTTTAGTGACTGGGACAAAGGCCAACCACTGGCTGTTGAAAAAGCAAAATTCACGACCGGCCGCTATGATGACCATCGTGACAGTGACCAAACGCATATTGCCTTAGGCTATCGCGGTTTTTCTTATCAGGATATTCGTTCCCACGCTTCGGCTTTACTGGCTTCTATCCTCGGCGGAGGAATGTCCTCCCGCTTATTCCAGATTCTTCGGGAAGAAGAGGGGCTGGTCTATTCTGTCTATAGCTGGTCTCAATCTTGGATTGAAACGGGTATCTTTGGCATCTATTGTGCGGCTGACAAAAAAGATGCGTCGAAAGCCCTTACATTGATACGGCAAATTATGGCTGATACAGTTGAATCTGTCTCAGAAGAAGAGTTGCAGCGCGCTAAGGCTCAGGCAAGGGCTGGTCTTTTAATGAACCTAGAAGGTGTGGCTGCTCGTTGCGATCATCTGGGTCGCCAAATTCAAATTCATAACCGTATTGTGAATCCCTCAGAAGTCGTCGAATGGATTGATACTGTCTCTTTGGATGACATTCGTTCTGTCGGACAGTATTCCCTTTCCCAAGGTGAAGCGCTTGCCAGCGTTGGTGATGGCCTCACGATTTCATAAAATTAAAAGATAAAAGGCAGGATAAAATGGCGATTGATTCCCTGATCACCCTGACAGGCGAAGCATGGGAAGATTATGGACTGGTTGATAGTGGCAATGGGCGTAAGCTAGAACGCTATGGCCGTTATCATTTTATCCGTCCTGAACCACAGGCTATGTGGCGTCCTGCGCAAGATAACTGGCAAGCTGACGGCGAATTTATCGGTGCTTCTGATGAAGATGGCGGCGGGAGATGGCATTTAAAACCTTATGTGCCTAAGGACGGTTGGCTTCTCCAATGGGAAGATGTTTGTTTTCTGGCTCAAAACACTTCTTTTCGCCATCTAGCTTTTTTCCCGGATATGGCACCACAATGGGCTTGGATGCGGGAACGTGTTACTGAAGATGCCGAAATTCTTAATCTCTTCGGATATACGGGCGTCGGTAGCCTTGCTCTTGCTGCAAAAGGGGGCAAAGTTACCCATGTGGATGCGTCTAAAAAGTCAGTTGCTTCTGCTAAGAATAATGCTGAACTTTCTGGGCTTACGGATAAGCCTATCCGTTGGATAGTTGATGATGCGGTGAAATTCACAGCCAGAGAGGTGCGTCGCCATCGTCGTTATGATGGTATTTTGATGGATCCACCCAAATTTGGACGGGGGCCTGCTCATGAAGTTTGGCGTCTTGAAGAAAATTTATCTGATTTAATTGATGAAGCTGTCAAATTATTGGATCAAAAATCAAAATTTTTGGTGTTGACTGTCTATGCTGTCAGAATGTCAGCTTTAGCCATTGGTGAACTGTTATCTCAAGCTACCCAGCATTTGGGAGGCTGTGTTGAAGTCGGTGAAATGGCAATCAAAGAAGAAGCGCGAGGTCTTAATCTGCCAACGGCTATTTTTGCCCGTTGGAAAAATGACTGATTCCTAATTTTGCGTTTTTGATAAAGGCATAGCTTTCTGAAAAACTTGGTTTTTCGGTTCTTTTTGCCCCAAATTTAAAAAAAAAGCGTTTTTTTTATTTTTTTTTGCAAAAAGAGCTTGCCGGAATAAAAAAGCAATGCTAGTGACCCTTCCACGGCACCGGAAACGGTTAACCGAAATGCCAGAGCGGGCATAGCTCAGGGGTAGAGCACAACCTTGCCAAGGTTGGGGTCGAGGGTTCGAATCCCTTTGCCCGCTCCAGTTTCTAAAAACAAGCACCTTTAGGGTGCTTTTTTTGTATCTATCCCATTCCCCTTAAAAATTGTTTCTGATCAAGGCTATCGGGCTTTGAAAGTGGATCTCTATTCTGAAAAGAGGCGATACTGGCAAGCTTTTAGGCAGGCGTCTATATTCAGATCGATTCTATCGGGTGTATTGCTTCTATTAAGCAATCAACCTGTTTCATAAGTTGCGTACATCTGTGTCTTATGCGCTCACTGAATCATGGAGATAACGCGTTACTATGTTTTCCCTTAATCCCGAAACGACAGCCCTTGTTTTAATTGATTTACAAAATGGTATCATCAATCTGCCATTGGAACCTTATAGTGGCGAGAAGGCGCTCTCTGTTGGTAAGACTCTAGCTAAAAAATTTAGAAAGGCAGGCGCTTCGGTTTTTCTGGTCAGAGTGACCTTTTCGGAAAACTTTCCTGATGTGCCGCCACGAAATGTAGATCAGCCTGCCGAATATCCAGAAGGTGGTTATTCGCCTGAATGGGATCAGCTTGCAGATGGTTTGAAGCAAAGCGGTGACATGGTGATTACGAAGAGGCAGTGGGGTGCTTTTTATGGAACGGAGCTTGATCTTCAACTAAGACGGCGAGGAATCCAGACGATTGTCTTAAGTGGTATCGCGACCAATTTTGGTGTTGAGTCAACCGCAAGGCAGGCATGGGAGCATGGCTATGATCTCGTGATTACAGAAGATGGTTGCACCAGTTTTTCTCAAGCCTTGCATGACATGGCGGTTCAACAGATATTTCCTCGTCTTGCGCATGTAGTCCAAAGTCAGAATATCGTTCTGAAATAACCGGATGTTTATTCTTCCTTCTGCTTGTCGCCGGTTTTCCTTTGCTAACCATCATGTTCTGATCCAGTGGGCTAGCCTGCTTTTGGGATCTGTTCTTTTTATCAGTCTGTTTGAAGTGCTCCATTTGGGGGCGGCCTTGTTGCTGGGGGCGATGGCGGCGGCTATTTTAGTTGCGGTCATGGAAGGAACGGTTGCCGTTCCAAGATGGCCTTTCATGCTATCGCAAGGGGTGATCGGTTGCATGATCGCCCATAGTATGCCGCTTCCGATATTGGATGCGATGCTGCGGCAATGGCCTTTGTTTTTGGCGGGGGTCGTATCTGTTATTCTGGTCAGCTCATTACTGGGCTGGTTGCTGGTTTGCTTTAATGTCGTACCAGGAACCACGGCATTATGGGGGTCTTCACCCGGAGCCGCCTTGACAATGACCCTGATGGCAGAATCCTACGGGGCAGATGTCCGGCTGGTTGCTTTTATGCAATATTTACGGGTTGTTTGTGTTGCGTTGATTGCCTCTTTGATTGCCCAAATATTTATGGGGCATCATCCTGTTGTCTCAAATATTATCTGGTTTCCACCGATTCATCTGGCAGCTTTCCTGAAAACACTCGCTTTTATTGCGGTAACAACCTTTTTTGCTGCTCGTTTCCGGATTCCGGCTGGAGGTATCTTATTGCCTTTGGGGCTGGGAAGTGGTGCTTCAGGATGCCGGTTGGTTCACTATCGAATTGCCGACATGGCTTCTTGCTATCAGCTATAGTCTAGTCGGATGGAGTATCGGGCTTCGTTTTTCGAGATCAATTGTCCGCTATGCTGCCCGTTCTTTCTTTCGAGTCTTGGCCTCTATTTTGACTCTGATTCTTTTATGTAGTGGCTTGGCTTTGATTCTGGCTAAAATTGCGCATGTCGATTTTTTAACTGCCTATTTGGCCTCTAGCCCTGGCGGTGTTGATTCTGTGGCGGTGGTTGCTGCCTCAAGTCCGGTCGATATGCCTTTTGTTATGGGGATGCAGACAGTCCGCTTTGTGGTGGTTTTGTTGACCGCGCCGACTATTGCCGGACGTTTAAGTCGAAATAAAGCCGAGCAACAGAAAGAAACTATCCCGTTAGAATAATAGTATTCTATTATTAACATTTTAGATAAACATAAAAATGTTTTTTGAGTAAGATAATATATAAATATAATAACTATATTTTTTATAATATTATACCGTGGTGGATGGTGTATCTGGCAAAATAGAGTAGAATAGACGCCCATAAAGGTAACAGATTTTTGACTGATATTTTGGGAGTCTGCGTTTATGCCTAGCTTGTTTGATCCCATCCGCTTCGGCGCTTTTACCGCAAAAAATAGAATTTGGATGGCGCCTCTGACCCGTGGCCGTGCCACGCGCGATCATGTCCCTACTGAAATAATGGCTGAATATTATGCCCAGAGGGCAAGCGCCGGACTGATTATTTCAGAAGCGACTGGCATTAGTCAGGAAGGTTTGGGCTGGCCTTATGCTCCGGGAATCTGGAGTGATGCCCAAGTAGAAGCCTGGCTGCCGATTACGCAGGCCGTGCATGATGCCGGCGGTCTTATTTTTGCTCAGCTTTGGCATATGGGACGTATGGTGCCGTCTAATGTCAGTGGGATGCAGCCTGTTGCGCCTTCTGCCAGTCAGGCACCCGGATTGGGGCATACCTATGATGGTAAAAAGCCTTATGATGTTGCCCGCGCTTTGCGATTGGATGAAATTCCGCGTCTTCTTGATGATTATGAAAAGGCTGCCCGTCATGCCTTGAAGGCCGGTTTTGATGGCGTACAGATCCATGCCGCTAATGGTTATTTGATTGACGAATTTATACGGGATAGCACCAACCATCGTCATGATGAATATGGGGGTGCAGTTGAAAACCGTATTCGTTTGCTGAAAGACGTCACCGAACGAGTTATTGCAACCATTGGGAAAGAGCGGACGGCCGTTAGGTTATCACCGAATGGTGAAATACAGGGGACGGTTGATAGTCATCCCGAACAGGTTTTTATACCGGCGGCCAAAATGTTGTCTGATTTGGATATTGCCTTTTTAGGGATGCGAGAAGGGGCTGTTGATGGCACCTTTGGCAAAACAGATCAGCCCAAATTATCGCCTGAAATCCGAAAAGTTTTCAAACCGCCTTTGGTTCTTAATCAGGATTATACTTTTGAAACCGCGCAAGCTGCCCTTGATTCCGGTGTAGCCGATGCCATCAGTTTTGGAAGGCCTTTTATCGGTAATCCTGATTTGCCACGGCGTTTCTTTGAGAAAGCCCCCCTCACCAAAGATGTGATTGAGACTTGGTATACCCAAACCCCCAAGGGATATACGGATTATCCTTTGCTTGGGGATTGATAAAAAAGAAGATCTTATGGCCTGTCTATGCCCTTCATAGGCAGGCCTATTGATAGGCTGATTTTACCTTATTTTCCGATTTTATGGAGATGTGTTTTAATCAATAGCCTGTTTTTTTTGCGATTATCGCTTAAGGTCAGAGCCTTGCTTTTAACAATAATGGTTCACGATCGCTGATATATGTCATTATCGCTGCTTCTTCCCGATCAAGCTGAAAAGCTCTTGTTACATTCCTGTTGCGCCCCTTGTTCTGGCGGAATCATGGAAAGACTTTTTGAAGCGGGTATTGAATATACCGTTTTCTTTTATAATCCGAATATTCATCCCGAACCCGAATATTTGTTACGCAAAGAAGAGAATATTCGCTTTGCCAACAAATTGGGCGTGCCTTTTGTCGATGGTGATTACAATAGCGACTATTGGTTTCAGCGCACCAAAGGTCTGGAGCATGAGCCGGAAAGAGGAGCGCGTTGCAGTTTATGTTTTGATATCCGGTTAGAGGAGACGGCTCTTTATGCCCATGAGCATGGTTTTCCTTTGATGAGTAGCTCTTTGGGTATTTCCCGTTGGAAAAATTTTGAGCAGGTAATTGCTTGTGGTCAGAAGGCGGCAGCACGCTATGAAGGGTTGCGCTATTGGGATTTTAATTGGCGCAAAAAAGGGGGCACTAACCGCATGATCGAAGTCAGCAAGCGCGAGAATTTTTACCAGCAGGAATATTGCGGTTGCGCCCATTCATTGCGGGATGCCAATGCCCATCGAAATTCCCAAGGCCGCCCATCCATCAAAATGCGGAAATATTACGGTAAGGAATAACGCCTTTTGAAAGTCTGATATGAATTTGGGATATAATGTGAAGGCTGTAGAGTAATGCAGAAAGCGCCTATTTTGTTAGCGACCCGCTTATCGCCGATGATTGAGGCGCAATGGCAAGAAAATTTACAGGCGATAATGCCTGAAGAAAATATCCTTAGCTTGAATCAGATTCAGGATAGGCGCGGGATTGAAATTGCTTTGGTTGCGAATCCGCCTTCTGGGGTTTTAGGTGATTTTCCTGACCTGAAATGGATTCAAAGCCTGTGGGCGGGCGTCGAAAATCTTTTGACGGATAAGACTTTACCGAAGATTCCCATTTGTCGTTTGATTGATCCCGATTTAGCGCAGGCCATGGCGGAAACGGTTACTGCCGCTGTCATGGCTTTCCATCGTGATTTTGATCTTTATCAATCCCAGCAACAACAAAAATTATGGCGACAGCATCCGCCCGTTTCTACCCGTGAGCGTTCTGTCACGATTTTGGGATTTGGTGAAATGGGGCATGTGTCGGCGGCAATGTTGGCTTCTTTGGGATTTTCAGTTCATGGCTGGAGTCGTTCGCCCAAAAATTTACAAGATATTACCTGCTATCATGGAGACGAGGGATTACGGCGATCTGTCGATCAGGCCAATATTCTGGTGAATTTACTACCTTTGACAGAGCAAACGCGCGCTATTTTGAATAGAGATATTTTTCAGTTTCTTGCCCCTGATGCCTGCTTAATCAATTTTGGAAGAGGGGCGCATCTGGTTGAAGCCGACCTTCTGGATTATATAGAACAAGATAAAATAAGGCATGCTTTTTTAGATGTCTTTGCGCAGGAGCCTTTGCCGACAGAGCATCCTTTTTGGTCTCATCCAAAGATTACCGTTTTTCCGCATATTGCTGCCACGACTAATCCGGTTTCAGCTTCCAAGGTTATTGCCCAAAATATCCACCATTATCGCCAAACAGGCGTGATCCCTGTCAGTTGCAATCGGGTTTTGGGGTATTAGTTCAGGGAAAAAGAGCAGTCTGCAAAGGCGGATGTTAGGCAATTTTAACATAGAGGCTGTTTAAAAAAATGCCCGAATATTAAGGTATATTCGGGCCTGTCTGGAAAAGAGATTTTGTCTCTGTCAGGCTTTGCTTTTCTGAGTATGGTAATGGGAAAGAAAGGTCATAAAAGGCACCGACAATAAAACCGCAATCAAGCGGACGGTTTGCATCGCCATAATAAAGGCCATGTCTATTTTGTCAGGAGATGAGGCCGCGATGATCGCAATAGAATCTGATCCGCCGGGACTGGTTGCAAGATAAGCGGTTAACGGGTCGATATGGGTAAAATGCGCCAATAAAGCGCCCATACATCCACAAAGCAGGATTAGAACGATAATAGCTGCGAAAACCTGAAAAAAGGAATGAGCCACATAACTGACAACCGCGCGGGAGAAGCGCAATCCGATATTCCAGCCTAACATCGTATAGCTGAAAGCCAATAATAAAGGGGGCAGGGTTAAATGAATATAGCCCAGATATTGCAGAATCAGCCCTGTAAATAACGGCAAGAGCAAGCGGCCATTCGGAATATGCAAAAGTCGGGAAATCGGGATAGCCACTATAATAAGGGCAAGTGTCTTTGCAAAATTCGTCCAATCCATAGGGGGAAACCATACAATAGACGGTAGTTGATAGCCGCTATTACTGGAAGCCATCCATATTTGGGAGATAAAGGAGGCGATGACTGCAACGCAGATCACCCGAAAATACTGCATGAAAGCAACAAGGCGAATATCGGCATCATAGGATTCTGACATAAGCGTCATGACAGTTGCCGCGCCGGGGGCAGCCCCCCATAAAGCTGTTGTACCGGGGAAGAGTTTTAAGCGGGTTAACAACCACCCGATCAGATTGCTGATAATAATAACCGAGAAAACGCCGCCTAAGAAAATAGGCCAGTCTTTGATGATCTCCCCCAATATTTTAAAGGAGAGATTATGGGCGACCATGCAGCCGATAACGCCTTGGGCAAAAGAAAAGGGTTTTTGAGATAAATGGACATGGCCGTTCATGACCGAAAAAAGGATAGCTGCTGACATGGGCCCTAATAACAAAGCCGCGGGCATATGAAGGCTATTCCAAAGTAAGGTGAAAAAAACTGACACCAGAATCAGCCCTGTCCATTGCCATAACCCCGGCCAGTTTTTTAATGTCCAGCGGGAGGGCGGGCATAGAAATTTCACCATTCAAATCTCAATATACTAGTCATCATCTGCGACCGAAAAATATTAAGAGCCGCATGGAAAACATCACCATTCTAATTTTATGATGATAACCGGATATCAGGCCATCCAGTGGTAATAAAGGCCTATTAGATATCCGAATCGGGAAATAGTTTAAAGGAAGATCTGTATAGTATTTTATAATTATAAAATATAATAAGCTTTCTTGTTTATAATCAAACAAGAAAAACAAAGTTTATTTTTTGAAAAGAGAAATAGCGTCAAATAGACAGTATCTTGAATTATGATACGGTTTCTATTGCGACAAATAACCTTCAAAAAGGAGGTATTTATTTTAAATTTTAAGGAGAAAGTAAATGGTGCGCCCGGAACGATTCGAACGTCCGACCCTCAGATTCGTAGTCTGATGCTCTATCCAGCTGAGCTACGGGCGCATACCAATTTTAAAGACAATTCAAAAACTTAAGGTCTTTGTCTCTGTCTGTGGCGAAGACTTAGAGAAACTCTTTTCTTTATGCAAGCGTTATTTTTAAGATTTGTCATTTTTTTTGAAAAAAGAGACCTCGCTTTTCGGAATAGGGCATTGTTTTTCTCATTGAGAAGGTCTCGCCTTGCTGCAAAAGCCATAAAGTCAGGAAAAAAGAGAAAAAAGCGTGACTATCGTAAAATGAGGATAGTCACGCTTTCTTGAGAAAGAACAATGTGCCTGAAAAAAATCTATAGAATCAGATTTTTCAGTGAAGACAGGTAAAAAACTTAATTTTGAAGTGTTTCACCCAATTCTGTGACCTTTTCTTTTTCGGCTTTGTCCATGTCCTGTAGTCTATCCGAAATTTCGTTTAGTCTTTGTCCGCTGATCGGCGGGGCATGTTGCAGTAGAGAAACGCGTTTTTCTTCTAGCTGCATCAAGGCATTGAGAAGAGGGTCTCACCCAGAAGAGGCGAGGCTGGTGAGGTTTTGTTGTGCTGTAATCCAGCTTTCATTTTGTGATTTGGCGGAAAGACATTGATTATCAGCCGCCTTGCAGGAAAAATGAAGTTTGGCGATTTGAGCCGAAAGTTGGTTGGCCTGTTTCTCGAAAAGTCGATGTCCCTTTTCAGCCGCCTCCAAAATTTTTTCGAGCTGGCCATTAAATTCGGGATCATCCGGTAGATTGACCGTTTGGGGTGGCGCGTCTTCGGCAATATGTATCCGCGTGACCTGTTGTTCCAATGGTCGCGCCGCCAAAGACGGAAAACGGTTATCGGCTTTGCAGCCGGAAAGGCCCAAGCCGAGGCAACCCAAGCCGACACCCAACAGGCCATAAAATGGCCTGTAAGGGAGGCGGGATGGGGCAGATTTTTTGAGAAAAGAAAGATTAGCCATTCAAAAGCTTTGCCGCATGAACCGCATGATAGGTTAAAACACCTGCGGCTCCAGCGCGTTTGAAGCAGGTTAGGGTTTCTAGAACGGCCTTATCTTTGTCGAGCATACCGGCTGCAAAGGCGGCTTCTAACATCGCATATTCACCAGAGACCTGATAGGCAAAGACCGGCAATTTAAAGCTTTCTTTTACGCGATATAACACATCGAGATAAGGAAGGCCGGGTTTGACCATGACGCTGTCTGCGCCTTCTGCGATATCCATAGCGACTTCGCGCAAGGCTTCATCACTATTAGCCGGATCCATTTGGTAGGTCTTCTTGTCGGCTTTGAAAATACCAGCCGAACCGACCGCATCACGGAAGGGATTATAAAAAACGCTCGCATATTTAGCGGCATAGGACATGATCTGGACATTGCGATGGCCTTCGCTTTCCAGCATGTCGCGGATAGCGGCAACCCGTCCATCCATCATATCGGAAGGGGCAATAATGTCGGCACCGGCTTCGGCCTGAACCCGAGCCTGTTTAATCAGTAATTCTTTGGTTTCGTCATTCAGAACATAGCCCTGCGCATCAATAACGCCGTCGTGACCATGGCTGGTATAAGGATCCAAGGCGACATCGGTTAACAAGCCGATATCGGGAACCGCGTCTTTGATGGCGCGAATAGCCTGACACATCAGATTATCAGCATTCCATGCTTCCCGACCGTCCTCGCTGCGTTTGGCGATATCGGTATTCGGGAATAAGGCCAGACAAGGGATGCCGAGGCTGTGCGCTAATTTGGCTTGTTCAACAATCAGATCAACAGACCAGCGGAAAACGCCGGGCATAGATTGAACGGCCTCTTTCACGCCTTTCCCACCCGTCACAAATAACGGCCAGATAAAGTCGGCAGGGGTCAAGACATTTTCGGAATGCATGCTCCGGCTCCAAGCGGAAGCACGGAGGCGACGCAGGCGCGTTGCCGGATATTGTGTAGGGACTAAAGACATAGCTAATTTATTTAAAACAGCTCTGTTGTAATGACCAGTCAGAATCCTATGGAATCGAAGATATCTACAAAAAACCCCTACCGTTCTGAACAAAAGGGCAGGGGTCTTTTGAGAGGTATTTCTAGGCGTCTATTACATCAAGCGTTCAAGCGCTGCTTTCAGCTTGGTGATTTCACCTGTGAAGTTATTCAGTCTTTCCCTGTTTTCTGCAACAACTTCGGCTTTTGCCCGTGCCACAAAATTGGGATTGCTAAGACGCTTTTCTGTCGCCGTCTTTTCCTTTTCAACGGCCTCAATCGCTTTTTTGAGTCGTCCCCGTTCGGCATCAAGATCAATGACTCCTTCCAAGGGAAGAACGAAAGTTGCCTCATCGACAACAATCTGTGCCGCCGCGCCTTTGGGCGCTGCTTCCTCATGGATAGACTCGATACGTGCCAGACGTTTGATGAAAGGATCAAAGCGTTCCAGATTATGCGCCGCCTTTTCAGGGATACCGTGGCTATGCAGCGGCACCTTTAAAGCGGGGGGCACATTTAATTCTGATCGGGTTGCCCGAATAGCGGTAATCAGGCGGATCAGCCAATCAATGTCATTTTGTGCGGTTTCATCGACCGACCAATTTTTATAATCCGGCCATGCCGCCACAATCAAATCATGATCGCGATCACCCAAGGCATGCCATAATTCTTCGGTGATGAAGGGCATAATCGGATGAAGCATAATCAAAATTTGGTCGATGACCCAGCCGAGCACCGCCAAGGTTTCCTGAAGCTCACCTTGATTCTGATCTTCGGTTGAAGTCAGGATCGGTTTGATCAGTTCCAGATACCAATCGCAGAAATCATTCCAGACGAAATGATACAGGCTGTTCGCCAATTCGTCATAGCGCATATCTTCGATATGCTGATCCAGTGCGCGGGCAACTTTGGCTGTTTCGGCAATGATCCAGCGGTTGGTTGTTAACGTTGCTTCTGGTGGCTGTTTCGACGTGTTGACGGCGCAGTTGTTATTCTGGGCAAAGCGGACAGCATTCCACAATTTGGTAGCGAAGTTACGATAGCCTTCAACCCGTTTTTCATCGAGCTTGATATCACGACCCTGACTTTCCATGGCGCAAAGCGTGAAGCGCAAGGCATCCGCGCCATATTTGTCAATCAGCCCCAGAGGATCAACGGTATTGCCCTTGGATTTCGACATTTTCGAGCCATCGGCAGCGCGCACCAAACCGTGAAGATACAGTTTCGGGAATGGGACATCCTTCATGAAATGCAGGCCTTGCATAATCATGCGGGCATCCCAGAAGAACAGAATATCAAAGCCAGAAATCAGTACGTCATTCGGGTAACGGCCTAGGGATTTTGGATCTGTATCCGGCCATCCCAAAGTGGCAAAAGGCCATAAAGCCGAAGAAAACCACGTATCCAGAACATCAGGATCGCGCCGGAGATTGACGCCTTGGCCTGCTTTTTCTTGGGCGGATTCTTCATTTTCGGCAACGATGGCCTGACCATCATCGGTATACCAGACCGGAATCTGATGCCCCCACCAAAGCTGACGCGAAATGCACCATGGCTGAATATTTTCGAGCCAATTATAATAGGTTTTCGTCCAGCTTTCGGGAATGATTTTAATCTTGCCAGAGCGAACCGCTTCTAAAGCCGGTTGTGCCAATTTTTCAGCATCAACATACCATTGATCGGTCAGCCAAGGTTCAATCGGAACACCTGAACGGTCGCCATAAGGGGCCTGAATAACGCGATCTTCGATTTTATCGAGCAGACCGAGCGCGTCGATTTTTTCGACGATAATCTGGCGGGCTTCGAAGCGGTCAAGGCCGATCAGTTCTTCTGGAACATCATTTTCAGCCGTCTGAATAACGCGGGCATGGCTATCCAACATATTCAGCATATCAGCCGGTTTAATACCCGCGCGTTTTCCAACTTCAAAATCGTTGAAGTCATGTCCCGGAGTGATTTTAACCGCCCCTGATCCTAATTCGGGATCCGCATGGATATCGGCAATAATCGGGATTAAACGGTTCGTAATCGGCAAGCGAATATTCTTGCCAATCAAGGCTTTGTAGCGATCGTCTTCAGGATTAACCGCGACCGCCATATCGGCAAGCATGGTTTCTGGACGGGTAGTGGCGACTATAATTTCGCCGGAGCCGTCTTCTAACGGATAGCGGAAATGCCAGAAATGGCCTTGGACTTCACGGTTTTCGACCTCAAGATCGGAAATAGCCGTTCCCAGATGAGGATCCCAATTGACCAACCGTTTATCACGGTAGATCAGGCCTTCATTATAAAGCGAAACGAAAACTTTGATAACGGCTTTCGAGAAGCCTTCATCCATAGTAAAGCGTTCATGCGCCCAGTCACAAGAGGCACCCAGACGACGAAGCTGGCGGGTGATCGTGCCGCCTGATTCGGCTTTCCATTCCCAGACCTTGTTGACAAAAGTCTCGCGATCCATGTCGGTGCGCTTCTGGCCAATCTTGGCTAAATTGCGCTCTACGACCATCTGGGTCGCAATACCGGCATGGTCGGTGCCAACGACCCACAAGGCATCTTTGCCTTTCAATCGGGCATGGCGAACAAGAATATCTTGTAATGTGTCATCAAGCGCATGGCCGATATGCAAGGAACCGGTCACGTTGGGCGGCGGAATGACCAGAGTGAAAGGATCAGCTCCCGGTCTTTCCGGATGGAATAAGCCTTCTTCTTCCCAATGGGTATACCAACGGGATTCTATCGCGGCAGGATCAAACGTCTTATCTATGGTCATAGGGGCTGTTTCTATCGCCTCCTTTCGGGGGATGCCAGTCGCAATATTACCTTTAATACGCTTTTTTAGAAGGATTCTTCCTTTCGAAAGGCGTATAGCCTGATCGTAAAGAGGACGGATAACCCGATTTCAGGGAAAAAGAATGTTTAGAAAACGCTCGAAAGATCTTTCACTCTCGCCCACCATTATATTGGTGATATCCGAGATTATCAGCTTTTTCCTGCTTTTTTGTACGGTTATTCTTGTCTGTTCGGTCGCTTCCCATGCCGCGACTCCCTCTATTCCTATCTATGATTATCAGATCGTCCACAGCTATCCCCATGATACCAAGGCCTTTACTGAAGGCTTCTTTTATCGGAACGGCTATTTCTATGAGAGCACCGGTTTGAATGGTCGCTCTTCTATTCGAAAAGTCGATATCGAAAGCGGCAAAACCCTCCAGCAAATAGAGCTTGGAAAACGCTATTTCGGTGAAGGGATTAGCGATTGGAAAGATAAAATTGTCGGCTTGACGTGGAAAAACGGATTGGGCTTTGTCTGGAATATCCGAAATCTTCGGCAAGTCAGAAGTTTTAACTATGATGGCGAAGGGTGGGGGCTGACGCATAATGATCAATATCTGATCATGAGTGATGGCACGCCGGTTTTGCGATTTCTTGACCCTGAAAGTTTGACCCCTGTCCGCACGATTACGGTGACAGCCCATGGCGAAGAACTGCCGGAATTAAACGAGTTGGAATGGGTCGATGGTGAAATCTTTGCTAATGTCTGGCAGACGAATAAAATCGTTCGGATTGACCCTGAAACGGGGAAGGTCACGGGAATTATTGATCTGAACGGTATATTGGCTGAAGCAGGGCCTTTGCCGTCACCTATTGATGTTTTGAATGGTATTGCCTGGGATAAAGAGCATCATCGGTTATTTGTAACCGGAAAATTATGGCCGAAAGTGTTTGAAATTACCCTGACCCAGCGTGTGGGCGGTCATAAGTAATGACTGCCCGTCAATAAGATGGTTCTTCGGTTGAAAGGCTTTTCTGATAGCCTGCTTGAATATCGCCAAACCCTGCCTGAAAAGTGGATTTTCAGGAGGCGATTATTTCAACAGACGAACGCTATTATGTAAAAAGCCGTAATCGGTTTGAAAATCAGAAATGCTGGCCAGTAATTCTGGAGATTTCGCGCGATACCATCGCTTCGACAATAGCAGGAAGGTTAGAATCCAACCATTCTTTCAGCATGGGGCGGAGCATATCTTTTACAAGATCTTCCAGCGTCAAATCCTGATGGGATGACTGGCTGACCATCATGGCAGACAGATTTTTCAAGGCCTGACGGCTGGCTTGTTCGGCTCTTTCTGACATCAAGCTGTCTTGCGATTTCGAAGCATTGCCGTTTAACGGAGTGTTATTTTCATTATAATCGCGGTGGTCGTTATTCATCTGCTGATCCTTCGACGGGCTAGAGGAAATAGGATCCGTTAACTCCAAAACACTGCTATCTGAGTCACGCCGACGCAGATCGTCGAAACGATCGCCTTCGGGAGACAAAGTTCGGCCATTGGGTTTACGATCACCATCGGCAATAATGCGTTTGATAGAAGCCAATATGTCTTCCATCGAAGGTTCAGGGCGCATATCAATCATGCTCACAATGTGCCTGTTTCTGTTTTTTTTGTCACGAATAGTTTTGTATAATTATATTAACGACCCTATCACTGTGATATTTTAGCCTGAAATGGCCTTTTACAAGAAGGGTTCTTGATCTGGTTATCTTGAAAACGGATCACTTGAGCCGAATTCTTGGGCAAGAATACACCATAAAATCCTGATGTTTCAACTGGATTAGGGGTGTTGTCTTTATAATCAATCAGAAATATTCAGATTTTTTATAATAAAATCGGTTTTTATATGATTATTTTATCCATTCTGTCTGGCTTCTATCAATAGCCTGTTGTGTGGCTTTGTCGGGCTTCCTACATTCTTGGAAAAGAGCAGGAGATTATATGGGCATCCACGCTTCCGGTCACAGAGGTTCTGCTGCTTCTGATTCGCATGAAGCTTCTTTCCATCAAAAAACAGCCGAGGAACTTTTTTCACGAGATCAAGCAATGCTGCTTCGCTTTTTAGCAAGGCGCAATCGTTTGCTGGCAACATGGGCGGCTGAGATGATGCATCTTACCCCCGAAGAAGCCGATCCCTATACCAAAGGTTTTGTCGGTGCCGGTTTTGAAGAGATGGATGAAGAGAGCATCCTTTCCCGATTGATGGGGGATCTTTTATCGGCGCAGGTCGAGATAGAAGAAAGCCAAATTCGGGCGATGCTGGATCAGAAATCGGTCGAAGCCAAGCGTCAATTATTGGGAGTTGTGTAGCATCATGGCGATGACTATCGAAGAAATTGAACAATATATTATAAAAGCGGTTCCTGATGCTGATATTGAAGTCGTCGATTTGAACGGGAATGGCGATCATTTCAGTGCCATTGTGACAGCGGCTTCTTTTAAGGGATTATCGCGTTTGGCACAGCATCGCCGCGTTTATGATGCCTTTGGCGGGCGCATGGGGGAAGAGCTGCACGCTTTAAAGCTGACGACCCGTATTCCTGAATAAGATCATCTTTAATTTAGAAATTTACCCTCTACATAAGGAATATTGTTTATGGCCGATACGATTAACGACCGGATCAAAGAAATTCTGGAAAAAAGTCCGGTAGTGCTGTTCATGAAAGGCACCCCGCTTTTTCCTCAATGTGGCTTTTCCAATCAGATCGTCTCTATTCTGAATGCGGTTGGCATTGAATATGAT
This sequence comes from Zymomonas mobilis subsp. mobilis ATCC 10988, assembly GCF_000175255.2. NCBI lineage: Bacteria > Pseudomonadati > Pseudomonadota > Alphaproteobacteria > Sphingomonadales > Zymomonadaceae > Zymomonas > Zymomonas mobilis. The sequence continues at coordinate 1,490,673 of NC_017262.1, forward strand.
TCCGTCGATGTTTTACAAGATCCAGAAATCAGACAAGGCATTAAGGTTTATTCTGATTGGCCGACTTTCCCGCAGCTTTATGTCAAAGGTGAACTGGTCGGCGGCTGTGACATCGTTACCGAAATGTATCAAAGCGGCGAATTGGCTGAATTGATGCAGAAAGAAAATATCGCCCGCAAAAATTAAGCGACAGGCGAATAACTGGGAATAGTATATCGTCTATGGAAAATTTTCCGAAAAAGCGTGTCTGGTTTTTGATCGCCATTCTGCTTTTTCTAGGGATGATCCTTTTCACGATCAGGACGGGGAAAAGCCATTTTTGGGATTTATATCCCCGTCCTTCTTTGGAAAGCATTACCCGCAGTAGCCTGCAATCCGTCCGAGAAGAAAACCGGTTAACGGTTTTTATGGCGCGTTATGTCGCTGTTTCCACGGCGAGTGAACAGCATTTTGGCTTATCAGCGAGAAAAACGCTGATTATGCCGGGCAACGTCCGCTATGAAGTCAATCTGGCGGCTCTAACTCCGAAAGATTTACATTGGGATAATGACCGTCATCTTTTGACGGTAGATTTGCCCCCGCTGGAAATTAGCCAACCCGAAGTTGATATGGCCGCCGTCCGCGAATATGACTCCGGCGGCGTGCTTATGGCACTGACGGATGCTGAACAACAGCTTGATTCAGCCAACCGAAAAGCTGCTATAGAAGATTTATCACGACAGGCTAGGAATAATCTGTCAATGAAGCTGGCAAATGAAGCGGCATGCCGCGCGGTTGAGAGAGCCTTTTCAATGCCTCTTAAATCAGTCGGTGTTACTGCAAATGTTGAAGTCCGCTTTCGGAATTAAGGAGTATATCGGGAATGAATGCGCCGTTGGATAATTTGGTTCAGACCGATTGGGTGCAAGAGATCAAGCGTCTGAAAAAAGAACGCAATGCTGTTATTTTGGCGCATTATTATCAGACGCCCGAAATTCAGGATATTGCCGATTTTATCGGTGACAGTCTCGATCTTTCCCGTAAGGCGGCTGAAACAGATGCGGATGTTATCGTTTTTTGCGGCGTTCGTTTTATGGCAGAAGTCGCAAAAATCCTATCACCTGAAAAAACAGTTTTGGTTCCTGATATGGAAGCCGGATGTTCCCTTGAAGATAGCTGCCCACCGGAAGAGTTGGCGGCTTTCCGTAAAGCCCATCCTGACCATATCGCATTGACCTATATCAACTGTTCGGCTGAGGTGAAGGCTTTATCAGATATTATCGTTACCTCGTCATCAGCCGAAAAGATTTTATCACAGATCCCCGAAAGTCAGCCGATCATCTTTGCGCCTGATCGCAATTTGGGTGCATGGTTAAACCGGAAAACCGGACGGGATATGTTGTTGTGGCCGGGATCCTGTATTGTTCACGAGAATTTTTCAGAAACCGAATTATTAAAGCTGAAACAACTTCATCCTAATGCCCCGATTGCTGCCCATCCTGAATGTCCGGCGGCCATTTTGGATCATGCCGATGTCGTCGGCTCTACCCGCGCTATTTTAGAATTTGCGCTGAAATCGGATTCAGATACCATTATTGTTGCCACTGAACCGCATATTATCCACCAGATGGAAAAATCGGCACCGCATAAGACCTTTATCGGCGCGCCGGGTATGGATGGTAACTGTAATTGTAATATGTGCCCCTATATGGCGCTGAATACGATGGAAAAGCTCTATCTGGCTTTGAAAAACAAGGCACCAGAAGTCACGCTGGACGAAAAAACGCGTTTGGCCGCGAAAAAACCGCTGGATAAAATGCTGGAAATGGCAGCTTCAACCGTCGGCGCGGGTGATCTGGGCGCGATGGCTTCTGCTCAATAGCGATGTGAAGGGCTTTATTTGATGCAGGATAATCCACAGCAGACAACAGGTCATCCACCACGTTCGGCTTTTCATCAAACCACCCCATGGCAAAATGATAAGCAGGCCAAAGCCCCTTCATGGGCAAAGAATATCAACCTGCCAACAACTTCGGTGCTTGATATCGATGGTTTTGATGCGGAAGCCTTTATTCGTTCGACCTTGGCCGAGGATCTGGGTGAGGCGGGCGATATAACGGCAATGGCGGTTATTCCCGAAGAGGCCGTCTTTTCGGGGGTTATGGCCAGCCGTGAGCCGATGGTTATTGCTGGATTACCCTTGGCCGCTGCATTTTTTAAAGCCCTTGATCCTTTGGCTGAAATTGAAATTTTAGCCAAGGATGGTACCTATCTGCCAGCAGGGCAGACCCTTTTGAAAATAAAAGGGAAGGCGCGGGCTTTATTGGAATGTGAAAGATCTGCTCTTAATCTTTGCCAGCATCTTTCCGGTATTGCGACTATGACCCGCGATTATGTCGAGGCCATTAAAGGCACCGGCACCATTTTACTGGATACGCGCAAAACCATTCCCGGATTACGTCTGCTTGAAAAATACGCCACTCGCATGGGGGGCGCGCAAAATCACCGCATGGGTCTGGATGACGGCGCGATGATTAAGGATAATCACATCGCCGTTGCCGGAAGTGTTGCTTTGGCTGTCCGTCGTGCGGTTGAAGCCGCTATTCCTTATATCATTGTTGAAATTGATACTTTGGAACAGATACCGCCTGCTTTGGAAGAGGGGGCAACCCATCTGTTGCTGGATAACATGAATCCTGAGACACTTGAGAAGGCTATCTCCCTAGTTCAGGGACGAGTTCCGACCGAGTCATCCGGCGGCGTTAATCTGGATAACATCCGGTCGCGAGCAGAAACGGGAGTTACCTATATTTCCGTCGGTCGTTTAACCCAGTCTGCCCCCGCGGTTGATATCGGTTTGGATTTCTCCCTTTTGCCGTCAGCTTGATCGCGCGTTTTTTATTGTCAGAAGCCGATGATGCGGTATTTAGTCTTTGGTTTTCAGTTTTCATAGCCGATGTTTCCTGCCGGCTATTTCAGGAAAAATCAGTGAAAAATACCTTCAGCCTTCTTCGAAAAATAATTTTAGCTGGCTGTTTATTGGGCAGCTATGGCAGTCATGCTTGGGGGCGACCTTCCAAAATAATAGCGCCTGCTCATAGTGATATTGTTACCGAAGCGTCTGACAAATCTGATAAATATGAGGCCGATATTGCAGGTTATACATTGGCACTGCAATGGTCACCGGAATATTGTCGCGGTAAAACCACCCACGCCGCCGATGCGTATCAATGTGGGACAGGGCGCTTTTTCAGTTTTGTTTCCGATGGGTTATGGGGCGTTGATGCCGCGGGGAAGCGGTTGCAATATTGTAAGGAAGCGACGGCCTTACCGCTTGCCACGATTGATAAAATGGCTGATGTCACGCCTTCGGCGCAGTTAGTGCAGCAGCAATGGACAAAATACGGCGCATGTACGGCCTCTAAGGCCGAAGATTATTTCTCCCGCATATCAACGCTTTTTCGGAAAATTCATTTTCCAGATATGAATAGATTATCCAGCGATCCTGATCTGACGATTGCCAAGCTGAAAGATGCCTTTGTTGAGGCTAACCGTCATTTAGATAGCAAGGCTATAAAAGTAGTGGTTAACCACAAAAATTGGCTTACCGGCATTCGGTTATGCTATAATGCCGACTTCAAATTTCAGAATTGTCTTGCGGATAGTGTCACACCGCCTGCGGATACCAAAATAAAAGTGAAGCCCGGTTTCCAATTGCGGCCTGTTTTTGGATGAGTCATGTTAAAGCCTGTTCTTTGGAAATGAAGGCTAATCAAAAGGCCTTTGCTGAAAAAGTCGATATTACTACTTTATGGCCTGAACATAGTCGTATCCGCGTGGTGGAAGAAACAGAATCCACCAATAGCGATATGCGGCTTTTAGCCGATCAAGGCCTTCCCGAGGGTTTTTGGTTGCTGGCCAATAAACAGACAAAAGGGCGGGGGCGCCAAGGTCGCAAATGGCAATTACCCGAAGGTAATCTGGCTATTAGCGGTTTGGTTCGGATCAGAGAAACCGATACTTCCCTGTCTGGCCTCGCTTTTGTTGCGGCTTTGGCGCTATATCAGGCAGCTAGTCTTTTTGTGAAAGCGGATTGGCTTTCTTTGAAATGGCCGAATGATTTGATGTTGAAAGGCGCAAAATGCGCGGGAATTTTGATCGAAGGTCATCAGGATGCGATGATTTTCGGTTTTGGTGTTAATCTGAAACAGGCTGTTAAGCTGGATAGGCCGACAGCGGCTTTGGCTGATTTTGCGGATAAGATACCAGAAAAAAAGGCTTTTTCTGAAGCCTTAGTCGCTTCTTTTGCTGATTGGCTGGATATCTGGCGTAAACAGGGTATTGAAATTATTCATGATAACTGGTTGAAAAGAGCACATAATATTCATACTCCGCTTACTATCCACAAGGAAAACGGTGAATTGCTTTCCGGATATTTTGCGGGTCTTGATCCCGACGGCGCTCTAAAGTTACGTTTACAAAATGATCGGATATGTCTGTTTCATAGCGGAGATGTTTTGTTAGCTAGGTCATAAAATGTTTTCTTTGTTCAGGAATTGATACATGCTGCTCGCTATTGATGCCGGCAATACAAATATAGTTTTTGCGTTGGTCGATGGGCGGGAAATTCGGGCGCGATGGCGGATTGCTACAGAAGGTCGGCGGACAGCAGATGAATATGCCGTTTGGCTAGTACAGCTAATGGCTATCGGAGGATTTACACGCGAAGAAATTGATAGTGTCGTTATTTGCACCGTGGTTCCGCGGACGTTACATAATCTTGAGGTTTTATCGGCCAAATATTTCGGGGTGAAAGCCTTGATTGCCGGAACACCGCCTTTGGATTGGGGGATTGATATTGATGTTATCAGTCCTGAAACGGTGGGCGCGGATCGGTTGGTTAATGCGTTGGCCGCGCATCACCTTCATTCCGGCCATAAAATAGCGATTGATTTCGGAACCGCGACAACTTTTGACTGGGTGGATGAAAAAGGGGCTTATCGTGGAGGGATTATTGCCCCGGGTATTAACCTGTCCTTGGATGCCTTGGTCGGAAAAGCGGCTCGCTTGCCGCGTATTGCGATCGAGATACCAAAAACGGACAGTGTAATCGGCCGTAGCACCGAAGAAAGTATGCATAGCGGTATCTATTGGGGATATATCGCTATGATTGAAGGCTTAACCGAGAGGATGAAACAGGAAATAGGACAGCCTGTTACTGTGATCGCGACCGGTGGTCTGGCCTCTCTCTTTGCGGTCCATACGTCTGTTTTTGACGTGATCGAGCCTGATTTGACTATTCGAGGGATGGCGCTCCTTTACGAACAGAAAGCGCCAACGAAATTCACTGCGCATTCCGGTGGGTTTGCCGCAGATTTTAGCCCCCTGTAATCGGGGATTTTTTACTACTCTGTTAAGATGAAAGCGAATAATAGTCTGTGAAAAGACCAGGTAAAGAACTCCTTTTTCTGGCCCTTGGTGGGTCAGGCGAAATCGGTATGAATGCCAATCTTTATGGTTGTGATGGCAAATGGGTGATGGTCGATCTGGGTATCACTTTTGGTGATGCCAGCTATCCGGGTGTTGAAGTTATTTTACCGGATATCGAATTCATAGAAGAGCGCGCCAAAGACCTTTTGGGTATTGTTATCACCCATGGTCATGAAGATCACATTGGTGCCATTCCTTATCTTGCGGCTGATTTGGGCGTTCCGATTTATGCAACGCCTTTTACGGCTGGACTGATCCGTAGCAAGTTACAAGAAGAGCGTATCGCCGATAAGGTAAAGCTCCATGTTATCGAAAATAATGGCCGCTTTAAACTCGGTTCATTTCGTTTCAATTATATTCCGCTTGCCCATTCCATCCCCGAAGGCAACGCGCTTCTGATCGAAACCCCTTATGGCAATGTATTCCATACGGGTGATTGGAAGTTGGATGATGATCCTTTGGTCGGCAATACGACCAATGCGAAAATGCTCCGAAAAATCGGCGATAATGGCGTTTTGGCCTTGGTTTGCGATTCAACCAATTCCTTTAACGAAAAGACCTCTGGCTCTGAAGGTGATGTCAGAAAAGGTTTGGATGAAGTTATCCGTAAGGCTCCCGGACGGGTTTTGGTGACGACTTTCGCCTCGAATGCGGCGCGTATCCAGACATTGGGGCAGGTGGCCCAAGATGTCGGTCGTCATTTGGTGATTGCCGGAAGATCTATCGAAAAGATTATCAAAATCGCCCAAAGCACGGGCTATTTGCAAGACTTCCCAAAAACGCTTTCTTATGATGAAGCGATGCGTATGCCTGCCGAGAAAGTGATGATCGTCGCGACCGGTGGGCAGGGAGAATCTCGGGCGGCCTTGTCGCGGATTGCTTTTGATAGCCATCATTTGAAATTATCCGCAGGCGATAGCGTTATCTTTTCCTCTCGTCAGATTCCCGGAAATGAAATGGCGGTGGGGCGTATCCAGAATGCTTTGGCTGCCAAGGGTATACGGATGGTCACGGATCGTCAGGCCATGATTCATGTGTCGGGGCATCCGGGACGGCCTGATTTACAGGCGATGTATCGTTGGATAAGGCCAGAAATGCTTATTCCGGTGCATGGCGAATTGCGTCATATGGCCGAGCAGGCACGGCTTGGTTTGGCAACCGGTATTCCGCGCAGTCTGGTGCAAGGAAATGGCGATCTTATTCGTCTTGCGCCGAAAGGGCCGGTTTTTGTCAGTCATGAAAATACAGGTCGTCTCTTGCTGGATGGAGACGTTATCCTTTCAGCTAATGGCCCCACTATTGGGGAACGTCGGAAAATGGCTATCAATGGCCTGATTTCTGTCGGATTAGCGGTTGATA